>JBJMIJ010000035.1:0-7817 GCA_045806885.1 Aeromicrobium sp. | reverse complement strand
CTGGTTTCGCCATGGCTCCTCGCCGGCCTGCTTCCCACCACCCTCGCGTTCGTCCTGCGGTAGCGCGAGCGCTCCGCGAGCGAAGGCGGGCCGGCTGCCGGTGATCGAATGGATCGGGCCGTCCGAAGACACCGCTGCGGACGTGTGCCTTCGGCGTCCTGGCTCGCTCAACGCGAGCCGACGAGCGCGTGGGCAGCAGCTCGAGAAAGAGCTGCACGAGCGGCCCGATGGCCAAGGCGTAGAGAACGGTGCCGATGCCGACGGTGCCGCCGAGCAGGAATCCGGCGACGAGCACCGAGACCTCGATACCGGTGCGCACCATGCGGACGCTCAGGTCGGTTCGGTCGACGATGGCCACCCACAGGCCGTCCCGCGGGCCCGGGCCGAGGCGGGCGCCGATGTAGAGCGCACCGGCCAGACCGTTGCCGATGATCGCAGCCAGCAGCAGAGCAATGCGGGCCCACAGCGCGTCGGGTGCCGGGACGAGTGCGATACCGGCGTCCGCGGCCAGGCCGATCAGGACGACATTGAGGACAGTGCCGATGCCCGGCCGCTGGCGCAGCGGAATCCAGAGGAGCAGGACGAGCGCGCCAACCGCGATGACGACTTGGCCGAACGTCAGCGGCACGAGGTGCGTCAGGCCCTGGTGGAAGACATCCCACGGATCCAGGCCCAGGCCGGCCTGCACCATCAGCGCCATCGTGAAGCCATACAGCATGAGGCCGATGACGAGTCGGGACAGGCGCGCAAACATGAAGCCACTCTTTCCTCAATTGGCTATTCGATCCATAGCCAATTGCGCAATACTGGCTTCATGATCATTTCCGCGTCACGACTGGCCGCCCTGGTGGGCAACGAGCCCCTGCGCTCCCCCGCCTATCGCGACCTCGCCGACCGGCTGCGCGTCCTCGTCATCGACGGCCGGCTGCCGGACGGGACTCGGCTGCCGAGCGAGCGCGAGCTCGCGGCCGCGGTCGGCGTCAGCCGGACGACGACAACCCGCGTCTACGCCGAGCTGCGCGATGCGGGACTCGTCGCGTCACGGCAGGGCTCGGGCAGCGTCGTCCAGGTGCCCTACGCGAGGTCGGCAGTGAGCAGCCTCATTCTCGACCCCGATTCACCGAACGACATCGCCATGACCTACTCGGCGCCGAGCGCTCCCTGCGGGCTGGCCAGCGTGTTCAGCGCGGCCGCCGAGCGTCTTCCGGGGATCCTCTCCACGACGGGCTACCTGCCCGACGGGCTCCGGGAGCTGCGCGAGGCCATCGCGGACCATCACACCGCGGACGGGTTGCCGACGACGCCCGACCAGATCATCGTCACGTGCGGGGCGATGGGCGCGATCAACCTCACCGCCCAGACGTTCCTCTCCCCCGGCTCCCGCGTGGTGGTCGAGGGCGTGAGCTTCCCGCACGCGCACGATGCATTGGTGGCTGCCGGCGGGCGGCTCTCTCCGCTGCCGCTGGCCGACGACCCCTGGGATCCGTCGGCCTTGAAGACGCTGCTCGGACGCTCACAGCATGCCGCGGCGTACGTCATCCCCGACTTCCACAATCCGACCGGCGCTGTCATGACCGACGCTGATCGGCAGGCGTGGGCGTCCCTCCTGCGCCGGCACGATGTCCTCCCGGTCGTCGACGAGACCCTGCGCCACGTGAATCTGGACGATGTCGAGCTTCCGCCGCCGTTCGCCAGCTACGACGCGCGGACGATCACGCTGGGGTCACTGTCCAAGGCATTCTGGGGCGGCCTGCGCATCGGGTGGGCGCGCGTCCCGCAGCCCCGGCTGATGGCCATGTTGCAGTCCCGGATGTACATCGACCTCGGCGCCAGTGCGTTCGACCAACTGGTCGCCACCGATCTCGTGCGAAACGGCGCGGACATCGCAGCCACCCGGCTCCTCGAGGCGAGGCAGTCCCGTGACCACCTCATCGCCGAGCTGTCGCGATTGGTGCCCGAGGTCCGGACCACGCGACCGGCCGGCGGCCTGAACCTCTGGGCCACCTTCCCGACGCCCGTCTCGACGCGGCTGGTCGCGTCCGCCTCGCAGCGCGGGCTGCTCCTCACGCCCGGATCGCGCTTCTTCGTCCAGGGCGGCGGCGAGCGGAACCTGCGGCTGCCGTACACCCAGGCTCCGGACGTGCTCACCGATGCAGTCGGCCGTCTCGCGGATGCCTATGCGGCCCTCGACACGGCAGATTCTGGGCAGCGCGACCAGGCGACGCTCGACCTCATCGCCTGAGGGCGCTCACTTGGGCACCGGTCGCCGCAGGGCGCGCGGCAGGTAAGCCGCCCCCGGCCCCCCGGGCGCTGCCATGTCAGCGGGATTGGCGATGCCACAGTGCTTCAGGGAGAGGCATCCGCAGCCGATGCACGAGTCGAGGCCGTCGCGCAGTCGCTCGAGCGCAGCGATCTGCTCGTCGAGGCGGCCGCGCCAATGCCGCGACGTCCGGACCCAGTCAGATTTTGTCGGCGTGCGTCCAGCTGGCAGGTCGGCCAGCTCGGCACGGATCTCGTCCAGCGACAGCCCGACGTTGCTGGCCGCACGGATGAACGCGAGGCGACGCAGGACGCCCCGTTCGAACATGCGTTGTCCACCGGAGGCGCGTTGCGCCGTGATCAGTCCCTGGCCCTCGTAGTAGCGGATGGCCGACGCAGCGAAGCCACTCCGGCGCGCGACGTCACCGATGGAGATCAGGTCGTGGGTGTTCACAAGTCCTCCGAAAAATTCTCTTGCCTTCAAGTTCACTTTAACTTGAACACTGATGGACATGAAGACATTCGCCCACTCGAAAGAACCCGTCGCACTCGTCACCGGTGGCTCCGCCGGCCTGGGCCGGGCGCTGGTCACGGCGCTTGCCGAAGCCGGCTGGGACGTGATCACCGACGCGCGCCGTGAGTCGCGCCTGCGGGACTTGCCGCCGGGCGTCACCGCCATCGCCGGTGACATCACCGACGCCGACCATCGCGCAGCCATCGCCGTATACGTCGCCCAGCGGGGCCGGCTGGACCTCCTGGTGCACAACGCCAGCACGCTCGGGCCGACCCCGCTCCCCCGCCTGGACGAGGTGTCCGTCGACGACCTGCAGTCGGTGTGGCGGCCCAACATCGGTGCGCCGCTCGTCCTGACCGCCGAGCTGCTGCCGCAGCTGGTGGCGAGCGGCGGCGTGCTGCTGTCCATCTCGTCGGATGCCGCGGTCGAGCACTATCCCGGATGGGGCCTGTACGGCGCATCCAAGGCAGCGCTCGACCACATCACGCTGCAGTACGGCGCGGAGAACCCCGGGATACGGGCCTACGCAGTCGATCCGGGTGACATGCGGACCGACATGCACCAGGCGGCGTTCCCGGGTGAAGACATCTCCGACCGCCCGCTGCCAGAGACGGTCGTCCCGGCGATCCTGCAGCTGATCGATTCGGGCCTGCCGTCCGGGCGCTACCGCGCGGCCGCCCTCCCCGTTCGCGAGCTGGTCCGATGAGCACGCTCATCCGGACCCGGACGAACTTCCCGGCACCCCGGGACGCGACGGCTCCGGCGCCGGCGCCGGCCGCTCGTGGCCTGGCGCGGGATGAGGTCCGCATGCTCGTCGCCCAGCCGGAACAACTCACCCACGCCACGTTCCGGGACCTGCCCGAGCACCTCAACCCGGGCGACCTGGTGGTGTTCAACGACTCGGCCACCGTCAACGCGGCCGCCGACGGAGTCCTGATCGGGCGCGGCCCGGTCGTCGTCCATGTCGCCTCGACGCTGGACAGCGGTGACCACGTCATCGAACTGCGCACGGCGCCGGACGCGAAACGCGCCGTGCTGGATGCGCGGCCTGCCGATGTGGTGAAGGTCGGCCCCGTCACGCTCCGTCTGGTGGCGCCATACCCCGTGGAGGGCTCATCTCCGACGGGAAGCGGCAACCGGCTGTGGCGCGCCACCGCGACCGGCGACCTGCGGCGTCAGCTGCGGAGGCGGGGACGACCCATCGCCTACGGATATCTCGACCGCACGTACCCGCTGTCGGTTTATCAGAGCGTCTTCTCGGTCCGCCCCGGGAGCGCGGAGATGCCGTCCGCGGGCCGGCCGTTCACCAAGGCCGTCGTGACCCGGCTCGTCACCCGCGGGATTCGCATGGCCCCCATCACCTTGCACACGGGCGTCTCATCCCAGGAGGCCGGCGAAGGACCGCAGCCCGAGTGGTTCGACGTCCCGGCCGCCACGGCGGCCGTCGTCAACTCCACTTTGGCCGAAGGTGGTCGCGTCGTCGCCGTCGGAACGACCGCCACCCGGGCGCTCGAATCGGCGGCATGGCGCGGCACCGCCGTACCCGCCAGCGGCTGGACGAACCGGGTGGTCACGCCCGACGAGCCGCCGCAGCTCGTCGGCGGCCTGATCACCGGTTGGCACGACCCGCACGCGTCCCATCTGCTGCTGGTCGAGGCCGTGGCCGGCGCCGACCTCACCCAGGCGGCATACGACGCGGCCGTCCGCGCCGGGTACCGCTGGCACGAGTTCGGCGATTCAGCCCTCTTGCTCCCGTAGGCCGTGCCGGATCAGCGTGACCATCGCGAGCATGGTGATGAAGGCGAAGACCAGCGCGGGAGCGAAGCCCAGGACGCCGGCGAGGTTGCTGGGGCCGAGCCTGTTGTCACCGAAGGTGACGGCGTGGCTGGGCGCGAACAGGGCGCCCCAGTAGAACAGCGTGTTCGCGTAGCCGGTGCCCACGAGCATCCAGAACAGGCGCGACGCCGTCTTCTGCGGCAGGTCCATGGCGTGGGTGAGCAGAGCGCCGGCAAAGATCAGCAGCCCGTTCATGATGCCGCCGGCGTGCGTGCGCGCCCAGGCACGCGGGTCCCCCGGGAACCTGAAGTGGATGATCGTTCCCGGGAACACCTCGAAGCCACCGATCAGGCTGATCACGAGGCCGAAGCCGGCGAAGAGGGCAATCAGGATGACGATGGCGCCGTGCGCGACCATCCTCCGTTGCTGCGTTTTCATGCTCGGTCCCGTCCGTAGGAGGTTGTCGGTCACGCTTCCCACCGCCCGGCCGCAATGGCTCGTCGGTGGAATCGGATCATGTTCACGCAGCCGACCAGGTAATGGTGCGGTGCCTCATGGTGCGACAGGAACAGCCGGTTGCGTCGGAGCCACCACGGGAACCGCCCGCTGAACCGGATCATGTTCTGCGTGCTCGCGAGCAGGCTCGACGCGAGATGCTCCGTCAGCTCCGGGTGCGGAACCGGCGAGAGAATCTCGTTGCGCTCGGCGTCGGTCATGTCGGCCACCGCGAGTCGTCCGATCAGCGACGCGCTGAACGTCTGTTGGCACATGAACACCGACTGCAGCGTGATCGCGTCGTCCGAGAAGATCGGCTTGGTCGGCGCCGAGGCGAGCCCGTTGGCCGTGCAGTCGATGAACAGCGCGTCCTGCGGCACCTCGTGTGCGCCGGCGTCCAGCGTGATGCGGCCGCGCTCCAACCGCCGCACGCGGCCCTTGCGGACGACGTTCGCCAGCCCGCGGAGCTTCGCGAACTCACCCCGCGAAACCGAGGCGCACCGCCACTTCGTCGGTGTGCCGGTGGGGTCAAGCCGCAACACGACCCCGCGCTCCTCCAGGTCGGCGAAGACCTCGTCCGGGGTGTCGTGGCTGGCCGCGGCCTCCACCATCTTCAGGACACAGCGCATCGCTATGCCCGGCTGCACGGGCTCGCGCGCCCAGAGCCAGGCGTCGTGGGGCACGATCCACGTGATGGCGTCGGACGCGACGCCGCCGTCGAGCAGGAACAGGATCGCGTCGATGGCCGTCTTCCCGGCGCCGACGACGACGTGGTGTCCGTACTCCTTCCGCAGGCGCGACAGCGCGTTCGGCGGGATGAGCTCGACATCGTCAGCCACCTCGTATCGAGGCTTCACGACGGACGGCACCTTCGCCTCGAGATACGTCGCATCGATCAGGCGGCGGCGGACGGTGACGTGCGTCTGGCGGTCGGGGTTCAGGATCGAGGACACCATTCCGTTGCCCTCGTACTTGCTCATGGACAGGAAGGTGACCCGCCCGGTCGCGACGAAGCGCTTCATGGCGGCGACGTAGTAGGCGACGATCGCCGGGAGCGAGCAGAGGTCGGCGCCGCCGTCACCCAGGTGCGTCGACACCAGGCCGTAGAACTCGGCCGGCTGGTGCAGCGTGACGAACGAATACGCATCGTTCCAGTGGCCCCCCGGCGACGCGTGTCGATCGACGACGACGAAGGTGGCCTTCCGGTCCTTCTTGAGGACGACGTCGATGAAGGCCATGGCCATGGCGCCGGCCCCCACCACGAGATAGTCCGTCTCGAGCTCGTCAACGCTCGCATTCGCGGCGGTGAGCCTGTTTCCCACCACCGTGAGTGTTTCTCCCATGCGCTGACCGTACGAGGCGACACCTGCGTCCGGCATCGCCCAAAGGTGGAGTAGTCATACGACTTTCGGTTGGTTTCGGCGCCGCTAGAGTCGCGGACATGGATTCGGCCGAGGAAGTCACCCGCCGGCTCGAGGTGTTCACCCGCATCCATCGCGAGCTGGCCGCGCTGCGCCAAGCCGAGTCGGTCGAGGCAATCGTGTCGCGCGCACCGCAGGCAGCCTGCGACGCGTGTGGGCTAGACCGCGCGATCATCTATCGCGTCCGCGGCAACGACATGTACGCCGAGGCCGCCTATGTGCGCGACGATCCCGAGACGGCGCGGGAGTTCGTGGAGTGGAGCCAGGACAACCCGGGGCCGCTCCAGGACCGGATCCTCGAGTCAGAGATGGTGCGGCGCCGGATCCCGCTGCTCGTGCTGGATGCCTTGAACCACCCCGACACCCACAAGCCGATGATCGAGCACTACCAAACCCACAGCTATGTGACGGCGCCGATCATGCCCGACGGTCGCGTCATCGGATTCCTCAACGCCGACAAGGCGTTCCAGGCTCCCGGCGACCCGGCCGGTGTCGACGCGTTCGATCGCGACGCCTTGTGGGCCTTCGTCGAGGGCCTCGGGAGCGCGATCGAGCGGGCCCACGTTCGCGAGAAGATCCGCGGGAAGCTCGAGGAGGCCGACCGGCTCATGGCGCAGGTGCGAACCGTCGTCAGCGACCTGCTCCAGAGCAATGTCGAGCTCGTCCGACAGGACGAGCAGCTCGTCTCGTCAGCCACGGGTGCCGCGGCGGCGCTGCTCGGCAACGCCACGTCCGCGATCCAGCAGCTGCTGAGCCGCCGCGAGATCGAGGTGCTCGAGCTCGCCGCGGACGGTTGGACCAATCCCCGCATCGCCGAGCGCCTGTTCATCTCCGAGGCGACGGTGAAGTCGCACGTCGGCCAGATCCTGCGCAAGCTCGGGGTCACGAACCGGGTGGAAGCCACCCGGCTCTACCTGCGCGAGCACATCGGCTGAGACGCGCCTCCCCGCATACAGACATGCCGAACTTGTGACGCATCTATCGACGTTCTTGGGTTTCGCGGACCGAAGTACCGACGTTTAGGCCGCAACAGCCGCCACAACGTCGATACATTCGAGCCTCGACCGCATCTATGTCTAAAGATACGTCCGAGACGCTCGGAGCGTTAGCGAGCGGCCTGGCCCTCGACGTAGTCGGCGTCCTGCTGCTTCCACGAGAAGTGGGCGCGCAGCTCGCGGCCGGTCTTCTCGATCGGGTGGCCCGCCTCCTTCTCGCGCAGCGCGAGGAACTCCGGCGCACCGGCGTCCTGGTCGGCGATGAAGCGCGCTGCGAAGCTGCGGTCCTGAATCTCAGCGAGGTTGCCCTGCATCCGCTCCTTCTCGCGGTCGTCGATGAGGCGCGGGCGCGAGACG
>JBJMIJ010000034.1:0-8669 GCA_045806885.1 Aeromicrobium sp. | reverse complement strand
TCTCCTGGATCGGCCGCTCGCCCCAGCAGTGCATCCACTGCCACGCCGTCATCTCGAAGAAGACGGGCTCGGGGTCGAGGCCCCAGGCCGGGGCGATGTTCTCGTTGTAGAAGAACTCCCCGATGTGGAACGCCACGCTGGCGCAACAGCTTGGACAGCCGCTCGCTCTTCTCGACGCTGGTGGTGCCGACGAGAATGGGCTGGCCGTTCGCGTGGCGCTCGGCGATGTCGTCGACCACAGCGGCGAACTTGGCGTCCTCGGTCCGGTAGACGAGGTCGGGCTCGTCGACGCGGGCGACATCCCGGTTGGTCGGGATCGAGACGACGCCCAGTCGGTAGATCTTGTCGAACTCGGAGGCCTCGGTCATGGCCGTACCAGTCATGCCGGCGAGCTTGTCGTAGAGCCGGAAGTAGTTCTGCAGCGTGATGGTGGCCAGCGTCTGGTACTCCTCGCGGATCCGGACGCCCTCCTTCGCCTCGATGGCCTGGTGCAGGCCCTCGTTGTAGCGCCGGCCTTCCAGGATGCGCCCGGTGTGCTCGTCGACGATGAGGACGTTGCCCTCGATGACGACGTAGTCCTTGTCGCGACGGAACAGCTCCTTGGCCTTGATGGCGTTGTTGAGGAAGCTGATCAACGGGGTGTTGACGGCGTCGTAGAGGTTGCCGATGCCGAGTTCCTTCTCGACCCGGTCGATGCCCTCCTCGGTGACGGCGATCGTGCGCTTCTTCTCGTCGACCTCGTAGTGCTCGTCGCGCCCCATGCGGTCGACGATGACCGAGAACCGGCCGTACCACTCGACCTCGTCCTCGGTCGGGCCGGAGATGATGAGCGGCGTCCGCGCCTCATCTATGAGGATGGAGTCGACCTCGTCGACGATGGCGTAGACATGGCCGCGCTGGACGCAGCTGGCGATGTCGTCGGCCATGTTGTCGCGCAGGTAGTCGAAGCCGAGCTCGTTGTTGGTCGCGTAGGTGATGTCAGCCGCGTACGCCTCGCGCCGCTCCGCCGGTCGCATGGAGGGCAGGATGGTGCCGACGGTCATGCCCAGGAAGTGGTAGACGCGGCCCATCCAGTCAGCGTGATATTTGGCCAGGTAGTCGTTGACCGTGACGATGTGCACGCCTTCACCGGCCAGCGCGTTGAGGTACACCGGCAAGGTGGCGACGAGCGTCTTGCCCTCACCGGTCTTCATCTCGGCGATGTTGCCCAGGTGGAGCGCCGCTCCGCCCATCAGCTGGACGTCGAAGTGGCGCTGGCCGAGCACGCGGCGGGCGGCTTCACGCACCGTCGCGAACGCCTCCGGCATGAGGTCGTCGAGCGTCTGGCCGTTGTCCAGGCGCGCCCGGAATTCCGCCGTCATGCCGCGGAGCTCGTCGTCGGTCATCGCGCGGAACTCGTCCTCCAGGGCGTTGACCTGCTCGGCGATGGCCGTCAGCTGGCGGAGGATCTTGCCTTCGCCGGCGCGGAGGATCTTGTCGATGACTTTGACCACGCGACGAGCCTACCGAGCGCCGCGAGCGAGCTCGCTCGCTCGTGGCCGAGTGGGCGAAGTCGCGTTGACGAGCGAAGCGAGGAACACTGGATCAGTCTAGGTGGCTGACCCTCGGGGCTTTTCGGCCCGTCACAATGGGGCCATGACGGAAAACCCGTACGCCCGCTCCGGCTCCACGGAGCTCACCCCCGAGCAGGAACGCACGTGGGCGATGACGACCCATGTCATCGCCGGCGCTGCCATGATCCTGAGCGCCGGAACCCTCGGTTTCGTCGCCGCGCTGGTCATCTACCTCGTCTACAAGGACCGCGGCCCGTTCGTGCGCCAGCATGCGGCGGACGCCGTGAACATCCAGCTCAACGCGCTGCTGTGGGCCGCCATCGGGTTCGTTCTGGCGCTCGTTCTGATCGGGTTCGCCATCCTGTTCGTCGTGCCGATCGTCGCGACGATCCTGCACGTCATCGGAGCGGTGAAGGCGTACAACGGCGAGGCGCACTGGTCGCCACTCACCATCAAGTTCGTGAGCTAGGCGCATTCGGCAAGGACGTTGGCGACAGCGAATACCCATCCGGATCGCGCTACGTTGCACTGTTCGGCGGTGGGTTTGACACGCGAAATCCCGGTTCTGGGGTTCCAAACCCACCGCTCGGTGGTTGCGAGAGGTGGCAGCCGAGCCCCCTGTCACCAACGTCCCTGCCGAGTACCGCTACTCCAGCAGGTTGCTGCGCACCGCGTACATGGCGGCTTCCATCCGCGACTTCATCTGCAGCTTCTCCAGCAGGTTGCGGATGTGGTTCTTGACGGTGTTCTCGCTGATGAAGAGCTCTTCGGCGATCTCGCGGTTGCTCTGGCCCTTCGCGACGTGCCGCAGGACCTGCAGCTCGCGCGCGGTGAGCTGTGCGCCGGCCCCGGGTGACTTCGTCATCGTGACGAACTCGTCGAGCAGCTTCGTGGCCATGCTCGGGGTGATCAGCGACTGTCCGCTGGCGCCGAGGCGGACGGCTTCGGCGACCTGGTCGTAGGTCGAGCCATCCTTGAGCAGGTAGCCCGAGGCACCACTCTTGATCGACTGGTAGAGGTCCTGCTCCTCGTCGCTCGCAGTGAGCATGATGATCGCGGTGGACGGCGACACGGCCTTGATCGCCGCGCAGATCTCCACGCCGCTGCGTCCGGGAAGGCGGACGTCGAGCAGGACGACGTCCGGCGGGTAGGCCTCGACCGATGCGATGGCCTTGTCGCCGTCGTCGGCCTCATCGACGTCCAAGCCGCCCTCGGCTTCGAGCACCATCTTGACGCCGCGCCGGAACAGTTCCTGGTCGTCGACCAGCAGCACCCGAATGGAGGACTCCGGATCAGTCACAGGCCCGAGATTACCCACACCGCTTGGGTCTAGTCAGCGACGTCGAGATGAATGACCCCGTAGTCATACGCGCGGCGGACGTATACGACGCTGGGCCGCATCGAGTCCTTCTCGACGAAAAGGTAGAAATCGTGGCCCACGAGCTCCATCTCGTGCAGAGCCTGCTCGAGCGTCATGGGGATCGCCTCATGGGTCTTCTCCCGGACGACGAGGGGACAGTCGTCACCCTCGACCTTGACGCCGGCGACGGTGCGAACGGCCAGCTCAGCGTCTGAAAGGCCGGCTGACACGACGTCGTCAAGCACGTACGCGGCTGCCTTCGACAGGGAGCGGGGGTTGTGCTGTCCGTGATGGATGCGGTGCCGGTCGCGCATGCGGCGCAATCGGGCCACCAGCTTGTCCAGTGCCGCATCGAGCGCCGAGGCCTGGTCAATCGCGGCAGCTTCGGCCCGCACGGCGGGGCCGCGAGATCGGAGCGTCATCTCCACGCGGGCCGCACGGTCATGCTGCCGCGGGTTTCGCTCGTGCGTCACTTCAACCTCGACGCGGTGGATCTGCTTGCGTTGGTCGTACTTGTCAATCCGCTGGAGCTTCTCGATCACGTGCTCCCGGAAGCGATCGGAGATTTCACTGTTCCGACCCTTGACGACAATTTCCATGTGACCTCCCGCAGTTGGAGAGAGATGCGCGGTGTCTCTACCTGCGACCGTAGACCCGGCGAAGGTCGCGCACCACAGAATCGGCTCAAGTTCGGTGGGCGACGACCGCGGCGCCGCCGACGTTGACGCCTCGCGCGCGACAGGCGCCCACCGCGGCGTGCAGCGTCGCACCGGTGGTGACGATGTCGTCGACGAGCACGATCGATCTCGCTGGCTGAGCGGGCGGGCGCAGGATGAACGCGCCGCGCAGGTTGTCGGCCCGCGCCGCGGCAGAGAGGCCCGCCTGGTCGCGCACGCGTCGGACGAGTCGCAGCGACGACGTGACGCGCACGTCGACGCCGACCTTCCGCAGGACCTTCGCGGAGGCCCGCGCGAGGTCCTGCACGACGTCGCTCCCCCGGGCACGCCGTCGGTCGGGACGGCTCGGAACGGGCACCAACGAGATGGGTGGTTCGACGTCGAGCGTGACGACGGACGCAGCCAGCAGGAGCGCCAACGGTCGCTCCACGGTGAACCGGCCGCGCTCCTTCCAGGCGAGCAGGGCAGACCGCAGCGTGCCGTCGTACTCCCCCGCCGCCGCGACCGGACACGGACGCTCGCGGACGATCAGCGGCTGCGGCCGGATGGCGCTGAGGCACGCACCGCACAGTCCGAGGGCTGGGGCCTCGCAGGCGGCACATCGCGTACCGACGGCCAGGTCGGCGAGGTCGGCCAGCCAGTTCATGGCTGGCAGTGTCCCGGTATCAGCGGCCGGACGACAGCGCCCGGTACACACCCTTGGCGCCGTGAGCCCAGCCACCGCCCGGCTCGCGGACCCACAGGCGTCCATGATCATCGATCGCCCAGCGGTCCGCCCGGTCGGCCGCCGGCCCGGCCCACGACGCGACCCCGCCCGCCAGCGGCTGTCCGGTGGCCAGGTCGGCGCCGTCCAGCCCGACCGAGTACAGCTGCTCGCCGGCGCGCCCCGACGCGACGAACTCGACCCTCGTCGGCGAGGCCCAGCCGACTGAGCGCTCGCCGGCCCCCGCGGCGCTCACCACCGTCGGGCGCAGCAGCCGCCTCGGAGATCCGGTCGCGTCGTGCTCGATCGCGCCGACGACCACCGCGGCATCCTGGCCGGACCCCGTGACGGCGGCATACCGGCTGCCGTCCGGGGACACCGCGAACGACTGGACCACCCCGAGCGCATCCGTCCCGACAGGCTGTACCTGGCCGGCGCGAAGCAAGCGCACGCGGACACCCTGTGGGTTGTCCACCAGCCACAACCCATGGACGTCGTCCCACACCGGGTCGGCGAAGTCCCTGCCTGCGATCCTGGCGGGCTTGCCGCCGTTCCGCGGGCCGACCGCCACGGACGTTCGGCCGCGCATCACGACGGCGATCTCCTTCGTGTCGACAGCCAGACCACCGACGTCTGCTGCGGACTTGCCCCACGGTCCCTTGATCGGCCGCCGGTGGTTGGTGACGTCGACGACTCGACCCGACTGGATCGCGTACACGTGCGAAGCGAGCGGCCCGGGGCCGAACCCGACGACCGCATCCAGCGGATGGACCTCGCCCTGCGGCACGCCGTTGACCAGGATCCGCACGCCGTCGAGGCCTGCGACCCCGCGCAAGGTGGACAGCAGCTGGGCCGCAACCTTGTCCGCGGCACCGTCGATGGCCTGGCGGAAGTCGATCTCCACGATCTTGCCGGCGACATTGACGCGGAGGTTCGCCGCGGTCGGCAGGTACGTGCGCAGGGTGCTCTCACGCGGCCCGCCGGCGAGGCGGCGGGTCAGCGTGAGCGGCAGCTGCTCGCTGACCACGGCGTGCGCGAGCTCGGGAACCAGGCGCTCACCTGACTCGTCGAAGAACCACAGCGGGTACGACCGTACGTAGTCGTCGGCGAACCGACTGCTCACCAGGTAACCCGGGAACGGGTTGGACACCCGCCACTGGCCGGCGACCCGGTCCAGCTTGAGCGTCCGGTCGACCTCCGGCGCCTCGACGGCCGCCCGACCGGCGGGGTCGATGTTCAAGATGCTGGCCGCCCGAATCCGCACGTCGGCCGTGTTGCGCTTGACGTCACCGAGCGTAGGAAGGATGCGCGAGTAGACGGTCAGGCCGGCCGTCGACTTCCAGTCCTCGACAGCTCGCGGCGTCAGGTAGGACTGCACGATGCCGGTTGCCTCGGGGTAGGCCAGCATGGCGTCGAGGTACCCGTCGACGATCTGCTGGGGCGTGGCCCCCGGGCGCGGCCGCGCCGGCTCGTACCTGACGGTGCTGTGCGTACGGGACCCCGCCGCGGCCACCCGTTCGACGGGGCCGGATTCGGGCAGGCCCGCGCAGCCGGTGAGCACCAGCGCCAACGCGGCCAGGACTGCGCGCCTCATGCGAACACCGGCTTCATCACAGGCCGCAGCTCACCGTCGTCGCTCTCGGCAAACGGGACCCGCGGCAGCGTCAACACGAATTCCGTCCCGTCGCCCACCCGGCTGAACACCAGCAGTGACCCGCCGTGCAGGAGGGCATCCTCGCGCGCGATGGCCAGGCCCAGACCCGTTCCGCCTTCGGTACGGGCCGGGTCGGCTCGCCAGAACCGGTCGAAGACGTGCGCCGCGTCGTTGGCCGGCAGCCCGACGCCGAAGTCGCGGACGATCAACGACACGCGGTCGTCGAGCTGGTCGATCTCGAGCTCCAGCCGACGGGAATGGCTGTACTTGCGCGCATTGGTCAAGAGGTTCCGCATGATGCGCTCCACCCGGCGGCGATCGGCCTGCACGACCGCGGGCTCTTCGCCGCTGACCACGCTGACCTCCAGGCCCTCCACCAGCCGGCTGGACGCGAACTCGAGAGCGACCTCGGCGAGGTCGACCGGCTCGGCCTCGAGCTGCGCCGCGCCCGCGTCGAACCGGCTCAGGTCGAGCAGGTTCACGAGCAGGTCCTCGAACCGGTCGAGCTCGGTCTTGAGCAGCTCGGCCGAGCGCGCCGTCAACGGATCGAACTGGTCCCGCGCCTCGAACAGCAGGCTGCCAGCCATCTGCACCGTGGTGAGCGGTGTCCGCAGCTCGTGTGAGACGTCGGAGACGAACCGCTGCTGGAGAACCGACAGCTGCTCCAGCCGCGTGATCTGGCTCTGCAGGCTCGCCGCCATCGCGTTGAAAGAGGTGCTCAGGCGGGCGATGTCGTCCTCTCCATGCACGGCCATGCGGACCTCGAGCTCTCCGCGGGAGTACTGCTCGGCGATGCGCCGGGCGAGGCGCACCGGATTGAGCACCTGACGCGAGACCAAGAACGCGATGCCACCGATCATGAGGACCGCCGACACGCCACCGAACAGCAGCGCCTGCCGGACGAGGGCGAGCGTCCGCTCCTGGTCCTCCATGGAGAACAGGTAGAAGAGGGCATAGGCGTCGCCGGTGCGCGGGGCGTGCAGCCGGCTGCCCACGACGACAGCAGGATGATGCTCGTCCGAGCCGAGCGCGCCCATGGAGGAGTAGGTCGCGAACGTCCCATCACTGGTGACGACCGTCCGCCGCAGGCTCGCCGGGACGGAGCCCGGCGCCAGCGCCACCGACGACCGGATCGGCACGTCCTCGGCACCCAGCGGCCCTTCGAGGACGAGGTCGTACTCGCGCGCCGTGCCGCCCAGGTCCGTCACGGAGTCGACCAGCGAGTTCAGCACCTGCGCCTGCGCAGCCGGCGCCGCGTCCACCGTCGCGTCGAGCTCGGACTGCGCCGACGCGACCGCCAGGCGCACCTCGCTTGCGGCAGCGTCACGGCGGGCCGCCGCCAGCGAGTCGGCGACGTCGGCGATGAGCGCCCAGCCGGTCGCGCCGATGAACAGCGTGCTCAGCGCCACGGTGCTCGCCACCACCCGGGTCTGAATCGAACGACGCCACAAGCGGGCAAGGCGACGCATCAGGACAGGTCAGTCCGGGATGATGGCTTGGTACCCGATGCCGCGGACGGTCCGGATGACCTGCGGGTTGTCGGCGTCGTCCTCGATCTTCGACCGCAGCCGAGCCATGTGGACGTTGACCAGGCGCGTATCGCCGTGGTGGTGATAGCCCCACACCCGCTCGAGCAGCTTCTCCCGCGTGAACGCCTCGTGCGGGCTGCGCAGGAGGCACGCGAGCAGGTCGAACTCCAGCGGCGTCAGCTCGAGCAGGTGCCCATCGCGGGTCACCGTGTGGCCGACGGGGTCGAGCACGATGTCGCCGAAGACGAGCGACTCCTCGATCTGGTCCGTCCGGCGCAGGCGAGCCCGGATGCGGGCCACCAGCTCGGCGTTCTTGAACGGCTTGGTGATGTAGTCGTCCGCGCCGGCCTCCAGGCCGTTCACGACGTCCCGGGTGTCTGATCGCGCGGTCAGCATGATGATCGGGACGCCAGAGGTCGCCCGGATCTGGCGGCACACGCTGACGCCGTCGAGGCCGGGGAGCATCCAGTCCAACAACACCACGTCCGGCTTGAACTCCAGGAATGCGTCGAGCACCTGATCGCCCGTTCGGACCACGCGAGTGGTCAGGCCCTCCGCGTCGAGGACCAGCGAGAGCATCTCACCGAGCGCGCGGTCGTCATCGACGACGAGGACCTTGTCGTACTTGCTGCGATATGTCATGCGCGGTCCATTCCGGCGCTCAGTACCGGTAGTGCTCGGGCTTGTACGGGCCGGAGACGTCGACGCCGATGTACTCGGCCTGCTCCTTGGTCAGCTCGGTGAGCTCGACCCCCAGTGCGTCGAGGTGCAACCGCGCAACCTCCTCGTCCAGGTGCTTCGGCAGGACGAAGACGCCGATCTCGTACTGGTCGGCCTTGGTGTAGAGCTCGATCTGCGCCAGGACCTGGTTGGTGAACGAGTTCGACATGACGAACGACGGGTGGCCGGTCGCGTTGCCGAGGTTGAGCAGGCGGCCCTCCGACAGCACGATGATCTTCTTGCCGTCGGGGAAGATCCACTGGTGGACCTGCGGCTTGATCTCGTCCTTGACGATGCCCGGGATCCTGGCGAGGCCGGCCATGTCGATCTCGTTGTCGAAGTGGCCGATGTTGCCGACGATCGCCTGGTGCTTCATCTTGGCCATGTCCGAGGCCATGATGATGTCCTTGTTGCCGGTGGTGGTGACGAAGATGTCGCCCTCCTCCAGCACGTCCTCGAGGGTCTTGACCTCG
>JBJMIJ010000033.1:0-74619 GCA_045806885.1 Aeromicrobium sp. | reverse complement strand
CGACGAGTGGCGCAGCCTGCCGGTCGGCGAGCGCATCACGCACGCACTGGTCAAGGGCATCGACGCCTTCGCCGAGTCCGACACCGAGGAGCTGCGCCAAGAGATCGCAGCCCGCGGCGGCCGGCCCATCGAGGTCATCGAAGGCCCGCTGATGGACGGCATGAACGTCGTCGGCGACCTGTTCGGCGCCGGCAAGATGTTCCTCCCGCAGGTGGTCAAGTCCGCGCGGGTCATGAAGAAGGCCGTGGCGTACCTGATCCCCTTCATCGAAGCCGAGAAGCGACCGGGCGACGCTGAACGGAAGAACGGCACGGTCGTGATGGCCACCGTCAAGGGCGACGTGCACGACATCGGCAAGAACATCGTCGGCGTGGTGCTGCAGTGCAACAACTACGACGTCATCGACCTCGGCGTCATGGTCCCCGCGCAGAAGATCCTCGACGCCGCCAAGGAGCACGACGCCGACATCATCGGCCTGTCCGGCCTCATCACGCCGTCGCTGGACGAGATGGTCAACGTCGCTGCCGAGATGCAGCGCCAGGGATTCGAGGTGCCGCTGCTCATCGGCGGTGCAACGACCTCGCGTGCTCACACAGCTGTGAAGGTCGATGAGAAATACGCTGGTCCCGTCGTCTGGGTCAAGGATGCGAGTCGGTCCGTTCCGGTGGTGTCGCAGCTGTTGTCCGAGGAAGGGCGCAAGAAGCTGCTGGCCGACCTGAAGACCGATTACGACTCGCTGCGCGAACGTCACGCCGCGCGTCAGGACACCCGCAAGATCCTGAGCATCGAGGCTGCGCGGGCCGATGCAACCCCCATCGACTGGGCCGGCTACACGCCGCCGGTGCCGACCATCGAACCCGGCGAGCCGATGGTGTTCGACGAGTACCCGCTCGATGAGCTGCGGGAATACATCGACTGGCAGCCGTTCTTCAACGCCTGGGAGATGAAGGGCAAGTTCCCCGACATCCTCAACAACCCGTCAACCGGTGAAGCCGCGCGCAAGCTCTACGAGGACGCGCAGGCGATGCTCGACCAAGTCATCGCTGAGAAGTGGCTGACCGCACGCGGCGTCATCGGCATCTTCCCGGCCAACGCAGCTGGCGACGACACCATCGTCTGGGCCGACGAGTCCCGGTCGACCGAGCTCACCCGCCTGCATCACCTGCGTCAGCAGACCGAGCACCGGGCTGGCGTGCCGCACAAGTCGAACGCCGACTTCATCGCTCCGGACGCGGCGGACTACGTGGGTGCCTTCGCCGTCACCGCCGGACTCGGCGCGACCGACAAGATCATGGAGTTCAAGGCGGCGCTCGACGACTACAGCGCGATCATGCTCGAGGCGCTGGCGGATCGCCTTGCGGAGGCGTTCGCCGAACGGCTCCACCAGCGCGTCCGCACCGAGTTCTGGGGCTATGCCGCCGACGAGAGCCTCGACAACGACGCCCTGATCGCCGAGAAGTACAGCGGCGTCCGCCCGGCGCCGGGCTACCCGTCATGCCCGGAGCACACCGAGAAGCAAGTGCTCTGGGACCTGCTCGACGTCCAGGCGAAGACCGGCATCGAGCTCACCGAGTCGATGGCGATGTGGCCCGGCGCGGCGGTGAGCGGATGGTACTTCTCCCACCCGCAGTCGCAGTACTTCGTCGTGGGCCGGCTCGGGCGCGACCAGGTCGCCGACTATGCCGAGCGCAAGGGCTGGACGATTGCCGAGGCCGAGCGCTGGCTCGCGCCCAACCTCGCCTACCGCACCGACGACGAGTGATCGCGCAATAGGCTGGGCGCGTGACGTCCGAATTCCTCCTGCCTCCGTTGAATGACCCGTGGATGGTCGCGGCGTTCGAGGGCTGGAACGACGCGGCCGACGCCGCCTCGTCGGTGGTGGACCACCTGATCGAAGCGTGGGACGCGCAGATCCTGACCGAGCTGGACCCTGAGGACTTCTACGACTTCCAGGTCAACCGGCCGCACGCGCACGCCAACGACGACGGGGTGCGCGACATCGTCTGGCCGACGCCGACGATCTGGGTGGCGACGCCGCCCGGCGCGCAACGGGATGTCCTCCTGCTGCGCGCACCTGAGCCGAACATCCGCTGGAAGTCGTTCTGCGGACTGATCGTGAAGCTCGCCAGCCTGGCCGGAGTGAGCGACCTCGTCACGCTGGGCGCGCTCCTGGCCGACACGCCGCACACACGTCCGGTGCCGATCAGCGGCTCGGCGTCCGACCCGGAGGTCGCCGAACGACTCGGCCTGCAGTCGTCGAACTACAACGGCCCAGTCGGCATCACCGCGATCCTCAGCCACACGGCGGCGCTGGAAGGGATCTCTGCGGTGTCGCTGTGGGCCGCGGTGCCGCACTACGTCGCCGAACCACCGTGCCCCAAGGCGTCGCTGGCCCTGCTGGGCGCGCTCGAGGACGTCGTGCGCGTCCCGCTCCCCCAAGGCGATCTCGAGGAGCTGGCCGATGCTTGGCACCGCGGCGCGGACGAGCTCACCGAGAGTGACCCGGAGATCGCGGAGTACGTCTCGGAGCTGGAGAGCGAGCGCTCGACCGCAGAGCTTCCCGAGGCCTCGGGCGACGCCATCGCTCGCGAGTTCGAGCGGTACCTCCGGCGCCGCGGCACCGACAACCACTGACTAAATCAGGACGCCGAGCAGGGCATCCAGCGCCTGCCGGATCAGCCTCGCATCCGACTCTTGGCCCGGCGACGCGCACCATTCGTCGACGGCTGCAAGCGCGGCCGGGGCGTTGAGGTCGTTGGACAGCTCGTCCCTCAGTCGGGTGATCAGCGGCGCGGATGGCGGACCGGTCGGGCGATCCAGCGCCACCCGCCAGCGCGTCAGCCGCGCCTCGGCGTACGCCAGGTCGGCATCGGTCCACTCCCAATCGGACCGGTAGTGGTGAGCGAGAAGCGCCAGGCGAACTGCGGCCGGGTCGTGTCCACGCAAGGCCGACACGAGCACCAGGTTGCCCAGCGACTTCGACATCTTTTCGCCGCGGTAGCCCACCATCCCGGCGTGCATGTACACCTTGGCCGCGGGTTGGCCCGTCGCCAGTCGGACGTGCGAGGCGCACATGTCGTGATGCGGGAACAGCAGATCCGATCCGCCGCCCTGGACGTCGAACGCGGCACCGAGATACTGCAGCCCGATCGCCGCGCACTCCACGTGCCAGCCGGGACGACCTGGGCCAATGGCCGTCTCCCATGACGGCTCATCCGGCCGAGGAGCTCGCCAGACCAGGCAGTCGAGCGGGTCGCGCTTGCCCGGCCGCTTCGGGTCTCCGCCGCGCTCGGCAAACAGCTCGACCATCGTCGACTGATCAAGGTGCGCCACGGACCCGAAGTCCTTGTCGGCGTGCACATCGAGATAGATGTCGTCGTCGACCGCGTACGCAGCTGGCCCCAGCTGCTTCACCACCTCGGCCACCTCGGGCAGCGATTCGACGACGCCCACGAAGTGCTGCGGCGGCAGGATGCGCAGCACGTGCATGTCCTCCCGAAAGAGCTCGGTCTCGCGTTCGGCGAGATCGGCCCACGGCTCGCCGGTCGCCCGCGCGCGGTCCAGCAGCGGGTCGTCGACGTCGGTGACGTTCTGCGCGTACGACACCCGGATGCCGCGATCGAGCCATTGACGGTGCAGCAGGTCATACGCCAGGTAGGTGGCCGCATGGCCGAGGTGCGTGGCGTCGTACGGCGTGATCCCGCAGACGTACAACCGGGCCTCGCCGTCGACATCGAGCGGCACCACTTCGCGGCGGCTGGAGTCGTACACGCGCAGCCGCTCGGGGGCTCCGGCGACGCGCGGAACGTCCACCGCCGGCCAACTCCGCATGCGCCGAGCGTATCGAGGCACAATGTCCGTTGTGTCCTTGATCGACTGCGCGACGTATTGCCACGGGATTCGTGAAGAGGTGCCGCACGATCCGCAGGCGCTGGCCGACGTCATGACGACCCTGGGCAACGACGACGATCCGCGCTCTTTTCTCTGGATCGGCCTGCACGACCCGTCTGCCGCCGAGCTCGAGTCCTTCGCCGGCCCGCTCGGGCTGCACCCCTTGGCAGTCGAGGACGCGCTGGAAGCGCACCAGCGTCCGAAGGCGGAGAAGTACGCGAACCACATCTTCATGTCCATCCGGACGGTCGAATACGCCGACGACGACATCGAGACGAGCGAGATCAACATGTTCCTCGGCGAGAACTTCCTGCTGACCGTCCGCAAGGGCAAGGGTCACGACCTGCGCAGCGTGCGGAAGCGGGCCGAGGCGAACGCCGAAGAGCTCGAACACGGCCCGATCGCGGCGCTGTACGCCGTCGTCGACTCGGTGGTGGACGACTACGAGCTCGCCGCCGCCGAGCTTGACCAGGACATCGCCGAGCTCGAGGCGTCGGTGTTCTCCGCGGCGCGCACCAGCGATTCGCACCGCATCTACCGACTCAAGCGGGAGACGCTCGAGTTCCGGCGCGCGGTCTTCCCGCTGCGCGACCCGATCGCCAGGTTCGCCACCGCCGCGATGCCGGCCGACGCGCAGCCGTACTTCCGCGACATCGGCGACCACCTGTCCCGCGTCGCGGAGAGCATCGACGGCACGGACAAGCTCCTCGACAACGCGTTGAACGCGCACCTGGCCCAGCTGACGCTCCAGCAGAACGACGACATGCGACGCCTCGCCGCCGGCGCCACCCTGTTCGGCATCCCGACGGCCATCGCCGGCATCTACGGCATGAACTTCGAGCACATGCCCGAGCTGACCTGGACGTTCGGCTATCCCGTGGTCGTGGCGGCCACGGTCGTCATCTGCTGGCTGGTCTTCCGCCGATTCCGAAAGAGTGGGTGGCTCTGAGTGTCCCTGTTCGACTCGATCCTGCTCGGCATCGTGGAGGGACTCACCGAGTTCCTGCCGGTGTCGAGCACCGGCCACCTGACCATTGCCGAGAAGCTCCTCGGCCTCCCGATCGACGACCCGGCGGTCACGGCGTACACCGCGGTGATCCAGATGGGCGCGATCGCCGCGGTGCTCGTCTACTTCTTCCGCGACATCCGGGACATTGCCTGGTCCTGGATGCGTGGGCTGGTGAACGTCAGCGAGCGGCAGTCCGCCGACTATCGCCTCGGCTGGTACGTGATCGTCGGCTCCATTCCCATCGGGCTCGTGGGCTTCCTTGCCAAGGACATGATCTCCGGGCCGCTGCGTTCGCTGTGGTGGGTCGCCGGTGCGCTCGTGGTCTGGAGTGCGGCGATGGTGCTGGCCGAACGGGCCGCGAGCCAGCGTCGGGACCTCGAGGCGCTGCGCATGCGTGACGCGGTCCTCATCGGCTTCAGCCAGTGCATCGCGCTCATTCCCGGCGTGTCCCGCTCCGGCGCGACCATCTCGGTCGGCCTGCTCACCGGCCTCGACCGGGTTGCCGCCACTCGGCTGAGCTTCTTCCTCTCCATTCCCGCTCTGACCGCCGCCGGGCTCTACGAACTGAAGGACATCGACGGCAGTGCGATCAGCATGACCGAGACCGCAGTTGGCACCTTGGTGAGCTTCGTCGTCGCGTACGCGGCCGTCGCGTGGCTGCTTAGGTTCGTCGCGCATCACTCGATCGTGGCGTTCGTCCCCTATCGCGTCCTGCTGGGCGGAACGCTGGCAACGTTGCTCGCGGCCGGCGTGATGAGCGCCACCTGACGCGACACGGTTTCGTGGTGCGCGCCTTACGAGCGCCTGTGGCATTTCCAACTAGCCTGACGGCATGCAGTACCGCCGTGTCGGAACGTCCGGGCTGAGGGTCTCCCAGCTTGGGCTAGGCACGATGGGATTCGGCAGCTCGGTCGACGAGATCGAGGCCGAAGAACAGCTGCGCATCTTCCTAGACGCCGGCGGCACGCTCATCGACACGGCGCCCATCTACGGTGACGGTCACACCGAGCCCATGCTCGGCACCCTGCTGGGCAAGCTGGGCGTGCGCAGCGAGATCGTCCTCTCCGGCAAGGCCGGGCTCGCCTACCAAGGCGACACCGTCGTGCGCGATGCGTCGCGCCGGACCCTGCTCGACCAGCTTGACCAGTCGCTGCGTGACCTAGGCACCGACCACCTCGACCTCTGGCAGATCCACCGCTGGGACGAGAACACGCCGCTGGAGGAGACGCTCGCGACTCTCGACCACGCCCTGACCACCGGTCGCGCGCGCTACGTCGGGGTCTCGAACTTCTACGGCTGGCAGCTCGCCACCGCCGCGGCGCACAGCACGCCACGTCTGGTCAGCAACCAGGTCGAGTACTCGCTGCTGCGCCGTGACATCGAGGACGAGGTCATCCCGGCCGCCGAGCACCATGGGCTCGGCATCCTTGCTTGGGCTCCCCTCGGCCGTGGAGTGCTCACCGGCAAGTACCGCGTGGGTATCCCCGGCGACTCGCGGGCCGCCGACTCGCGCTGGGAGGGCTACGTCCGCCCGTACCTCAGCTCCGGCCGCGCGCACGTCGTCGAGGCGGTCGCCAAGGCCGCCGACGGGCTCGAGGTCACGATGTCCCACGTCGCCCTGTCGTGGCTGCTGCGGCAGCCGTCCGTCGCGTCGGCGCTCATCGGCGCCCGCACGCCCGCTCAACTGAGCGAGAGCCTCGCAACCGAGGACGTCGAGGTCCCCGACGAGATCATTCGGGCCCTCGACGATGTTTCATCAGGAGCCGACTGGGAGGACTGAGCGTGATCGAATACGAGTTCTGGAACCTGAGCTTTCACCGAACTGATTCGCGCTCTGCCGTCTGTCGCCTTCTCACCGAGGCCGCCGAGTACCACGGTTGGGAGCTCGACCGCCTCCGGAAGGATCCGAAGGGCAATCGGACGGTGACCCTGCGGCGCAAGGTCATCCGCATGCGGTCGACGCTGCAGGCGTTCTGAACCGCTGATCAGCCCATCGCGAGGGCGCGCATCGCGCCCAACGTCAGGATGGCCATGATCAGCGTGACCACGTCGGCCAGGACCATGCCGAACGGCGACTTCGCCCGTGCGCGGGTCATGATCGCGCCGACGATCAGCAGCACGAAGCCGACGGCTGCGGCGAAGCCGAGCCAGGCCGGCACCCATCCCAGAAGCGTCGCGCCGACGGCCAGCGCCCCCGCCACCTCGAGCGCCCCGATGGTGCGCCACAAACCCGGCTGGACACCCAGCGCGTCCCGCTGCTCGATGGACATGGTGGCGCTCACCAGCTTGGCAAGGCCCGCCCCGGCGAACAGGACAGCAGTGACGATCGCGACGATGGTGATCGGGCTCATGGTTCGAGACTAGGGCTTGGTCACGCCAGATCGAGGAATCGGTCGAAGACACGCGCGCCGAACTGCAGCGCGTCGACCGGCACCCGCTCGTCAATTCCGTGGAACAGCGCGGCGAAGTCGAGGTCGTCCGGCAGGCGCAGAGGCACGAAGCCGTAGCAGGTGATGCCGAGCCGGTCCCAGGCCTTGGCATCCGTCCCGCCGAACATCAGGTACGGGGCGACGACGGCGCCATCGTCGTGCTCGTGCAGGGCGACGGTCATCGCATCGATGAGGTCACCGGTGAAGCCGTACTCCAAGGCCGGTTGCACGATGTGCGGCTCGACCTTGACGCGATTCCCGACCAGATCCTGGACCTTCGCCTGGAACGCCTCCTGCTGCCCGGGGAGGAATCGACCGTCCACGTACGCCGTCGCCTCCGCCGGCACGACATTGTGCTTGAAACCAGCCTGCACGATCGTCGCGTTCGTCGAGTTGCGAATCCCGGTGGCGAAGGCACGCGCCGCCGGGCCGAACTGCCGGATGAGCTCTTCCGCGTCCCCCTCGGCGCCGGTCAGCTGCCGGACGGTGTCGAGCAGCTGGTCCATCGAGGGGCTGATCTGCACGGGCCACTCGTGGTCGCGCAGGGAGACGAGGGCCTCGGCGAGGTGGTTGATCGCATTGTCAGGGTTCGCGAGGGATCCATGGCCTTGTGTCCCGGACGCGCGCAGTCGCAGCCAGGCGATGCCCTTCTCGCCGGTCTGGATCAGGTACAACCGCCGGCCCGCGACGGGGACGGAGAACCCGCCGACCTCGCCGACGGCCTCGGTGACTCCCTCAAAAAGCTCCGGCCGGTGCTCCACGAGCCAGTGCGCGCCCAGCAGGCTGCCGGCCTCCTCGTCAGCGGTGAAGCACAGCGTGATCGGCCGGTCCGGGATGACACCGGCCCGCTGCCGAGCGCGAATGACGGACAGCAGGATCGCGTCGAAGTCCTTCATGTCGACCGTCCCGCGGCCGTAGAGGTATCCGTCGACGATCTCGGCCGCGAAGGGATCCACCTGCCACTGGTCGGCGAAGGCGGGGACGACATCCAGGTGGCCGTGCAGCAGCAGTCCTGGCCGTCCGTTGTCCGTTCCCCAGCGCGCGACGACACTGGCACGGCCGGGCTCGGACTCGATGAGCTCCGATGCGATGCCCACCTCGGCCAGCTGCCCGACGACGTACTCGGCGGCCGCCCGCTCCCCCGGACCGGAACCGTCGCCATAGTTGGACGTGTCGATCCGGACGAGATCGCGGCAGATCTCGACGACCTCGGCATCGGGGACGTACGTCACACCGCCAGCCTAGATGCGGCCCACGGCAATAGGCTTCAGACGTGGCAACCACCTCATTCACCTCCATTGATGACGTCAAGGCCCAGCTGGCCTCGGCCGGCTACCTGGCATCCGACGCCATCGCCACGACGGTCTACCTCGCCAGCGAGCTCGGCAAGCCACTGCTGATCGAGGGCCCGGCCGGCGTGGGCAAGACGGCTCTCGCCGAGGCCGTTGCACAGTCGCAGGACGCGAAGCTCGTCCGCCTGCAGTGCTACGAGGGCGTCGACGAGGCGCGCGCCCTCTACGAGTGGAACCACGCGAAGCAACTCCTGCGGATCACCGCCGGCCAGGACGAGTCGTGGGACGCTGCCAAGACCGACATCTTCAGCGAGGAGTTCCTGCTCCCCCGCCCGCTGCTGACCGCCATCCGCAACGACGGCCGGACCGTCCTGCTCATCGACGAGACCGACAAGGCCGACATCGAGATCGAGGGCCTGCTGCTCGAGGTGCTGGGCGACTTCCAGATCACCGTCCCGGAGCTGGGCACGGTCAAAGCCACGCAGCGGCCGTTCGTCGTCCTGACGTCCAACGCGACCCGCGAGCTCTCCGAAGCACTGCGCCGGCGCTGCCTCTTCCTGTACATCGACTTCCCCGACGCGGCGCTTGAGGAGGAAATCGTCCGCCTCAAGGTGCCAGACCTCGACGAGGCGCTGGCCGAGTCCGTGGTCCGCCTCATCAACGCCATGCGCGCCCTGCCGCTGCGCAAGTCGCCCTCCATCTCCGAGACCATCGACTGGGCCCGCACCCTGCTCGCCCTTGGCGCCTCGACGCTGTCCGAGGACATCGTGAACGACACCTTGGGCGTCGTCCTCAAGCACGCCGACGACGCGACGAAGGCGCGTACGCAGCTGGAGATCACGTGACGACCACGACCGAGGATCTCGCCGGCCGCCTGGTCGAGTTCGTCGAGGCCTTGCGGTCGAAGGGGATCCCGACGGGCCCGAGCGAATCGGTGGACGCCGCCGAGGTCATGCGCGTCCTCGGCCTCGAGAACCGCGACCTGCTCCGTGAAGGCCTTGCCGCTGCCCTCGTGCGCCGCGGTGGGCAGCGCGACATCTTCGACAAGACCTTCGACTTGTTCTTCCCCATGGCGACCGGCGCCACGCAGGTGGTGCGCGACCAGGCGGGCGAGCTCACCATCGAAGACTTGCGCGACCTCCTCATCATGGCGTTGGCCGAGAACGACCTTCGGACGCTCGAGCAGGTTGCCGAGCTCGCCGTCGACGCCCTGGGCCGCGTCGGCGAGGGCACGACGGGACAGGGTGGCTATTCCGCGTACCAGACCCTCGACCGCATGCAGCCGCAGACGACGCTGGTGGCGGCGCTGGCCGCCCGCGGGTCGGGATCCGGCGGCTCGGGCAGTGGATCCAGCGGATCCAGTCAGGGCGGCAGTGGCGGATCCGAAGGGGACGACCTGACCGACCGGCTCGCGCCCGCCGAGATCCGGCGCAACATCCAGATCTTCCGCGACCTCGTCGGCTCTGAGGCTCGGCGGCGGACGGCCGAGGAGCGCGGCCGCGACATCGTCACGCAGCACGCCGTCCAGCCGGGCGGTGACCGCATCGAGTTCCTGAGCGCGAACCGGCAGCAGCTGGAGGAGCTCCGCTCGGCCGTCCGTCCGCTCTCGCGCAAGCTGGCGACACGGCTTGCCGCGCGCCGGCACCGCGCCCGCCGCGGACGCATCGACATCCGGCGCACGCTGCGGCGCTCGATGGGCACCGGCGGCGTCCCCATTCGGCCGGCGTACGCGAAGCCACACCCGTCCCGGCCGGAGCTGGTCCTGCTGTGCGACGTGTCCGGCTCGGTCGCCGGATTCTCGAACTTCACGATGCTGCTGGTCCAGGCGCTGTCCGACCAATTCAGCAAGATCAGGGTCTTCGCGTTCGTCAACGCGATGGCCGAGGTCACCGACCTGGTCAAGGCGAACCCGGACGACCTGAGCGCCCGGATCAGCAACGAGGCCCGCATCACCAAGTGGCACACCAGCAGCGACTACGGCGAGGCCTTCGCCGATTTCGTCGACCTGCACCTCGACGCCATCGGCCCGCGGACGTCCGTCCTCATCCTCGGCGACGCCCGCAACAACAATCAGGACCCCAATCTGGTCGCGCTGCACCAGGTCGCTCAGAAGGCGAAGCGCGTGTTCTGGCTCAATCCGGAGTACCACCTGCGCTGGGGCCTCGGCGATTCGATCGCGCCCGTCTACGCCCAGGTCGTTGACATGTACGAATGTCGAAACATCGATCAGCTGAGCCGCTTCATCGGCCGCTTGCTGCCGGTGTGACGGAAGAGCCAGACGACCAGGGCGATCCACAGCGCCAACGGAACGACGTCGACGACGACGTCCGTCCACGGCACCGCTCCCTGTACCAGTGACACGTCGCCCTCGGCAGCATCCAACGACATGCTCGTCACGTTGTTGACGATGTGCAGCGCGATACCGGCTTCCAGGCCGCCGGTCAGGACCACGACCCAGCCGGTCGCCACTGCGAAGGCGCCGATGTCTGCCGGTCCCCAGTCGGTGTAGCCGTGGCCGAGGACGAACGGAATGGCCGACAGGATGATCGCCGGCCACGCGCTGCCGAACACTCGGCCGAGCAAGCGCCCGACCCGACTCTGTCGGCCCTCGAAGGTGAACGAACCGACGGCTTGCAGGATCCAGCCCCGGAACACGTACTCCTCGGCAGCCGCTTGGAAGGGAACCAGCAGAGCGATGACCAGTAACGGCGGCCAGAAGGCGTGCCAGCCGACCCAGGAACCGGTGTCCGCCTCATTGGACCCGATCCCGAGCGCGTCGGCGCCGAAGGATGCGCCATATACGGCCGCCATGTACGCGATGGCCGGAAGGAAGCACCATGCCAGCCATCGCCAGCGGATGCGCCTGGCCACCGACGCGAGGGTGCCGATGCCGCGCCGGTCGACCACGAGGACGACGATCCAGACGGCGGGCAGCAGGACGACGATCGTGCCCAACGTTGCCATCAAGTCGGCCAGGTCATTGGCGAAGATGTGCTCACCGGTGCCGAACTCAAGCCAGGTGTGCGCGGTCGCGAAGCTGATCAGCTCCAGGCCGAGGATGAATGCCAGGCCGCCGACGACCAGCAGGACGGTCATCAGCAGCAAGCCCACAAGGGGTCGCCACCAGCGATGGACGTCGGTGCGCGCCAGCTGCTGATAGGGCCGGCCCGCGGGCGTCGGCCGGAGCCACGGTGTCATGCGCGAACGGCTGCGACCGCGGCCTGAATCGATTCGTGCCAGACGGGCCCGTGACCCGGCACGATGACCGACGCTTTCAGAGCGGCAAGCTTGTCCAGCGCTGCCAAGGCCTGGTCGGCATCCGTATGGAAGAAGCGCGCCGTCATCTGCGGTCCGGTCACCCCCGACACGGCGTGGCCGGT
This sequence comes from Aeromicrobium sp., assembly GCA_045806885.1. GTDB lineage: Bacteria > Actinomycetota > Actinomycetes > Propionibacteriales > Nocardioidaceae > Aeromicrobium. Next base: position 62,618 of record JBJMIJ010000033.1, on the reverse strand, counting down.
GATCAACGCGTCGCCGGTCAGCAGCGCGCTCCCGACCTGCAGGCAGACATGCCCGCTGGTGTGGCCCGGCGTGATCACGACGCGCGGCTGCCCGGGGATGTCCAGGACGGCGCCATCGGGTACACCGACCGCGTCAGGGACCTTCACGTGGCCCGCGCCGCCCGCCAGTGTGATGCGCACGCTCCACGGGATGTAGCGCGGCTTCCAGAGATTCAGTGCGACGTCGATCGGGCCGGCCGATTCGACCCAGGCACCGACCGCCATCGGCACCTCCGGCTCCCCGACGTAGACCGGCACGGGCGCTCGCTGCAGCAACGGCGGAACGCCGCCGATGTGATCGATGTGCGCGTGCGTCACCACGATGGCCTCGAGACCGGAGAGCTTCAGCCCGGCTCGCCGGATCGAGTCACGCACCGTGGCGGCGTAGCGCGGGTAGCCGGCGTCGACCAGCGTGAAGCGCTTACCGTCGCGCAGGATCGTCCAGTTCACATCTCGTCCGCGTACGGCGATGACGCCGTCGCTGACCTCGGTCAGTTCCACCTCAGTTGTCACTGCTGTCGCTCGAGGTGTCACTGTCGCTGCTGTCGCTCGAGCTGTCGCTGCTGTCCTCGGGCGCGGGCGGAGCGCCGTCGTGGGTGACCTTGAGCTTGTAGATGACGACCTCGCCGTACGACTTGGGGTCTTCGTCCGGGTTCTTCTGCAGGTTGGACTGGTTGTAGACGCCGGCCTTGAAGTACATCGTGTCGCTGGACTTCTTGTACGTCACCGTCTTCTTGTCGTTGTAGATGACGTTGATGACGCCCTGGGTCGCCTCGATGCGCAGTTTGAACCGGGTGCCCAGCTTGTAGTGCGAGTCGAGCGTCTCGTCGAAGTCGCCACGGTCGGCATTCGCGAACAGGCGCTCGCCGCGCAGCTTGATCAGGATGACATCGTCGTCATCGTTGTGGATCTGCGCGCAGACGACGCTCGGGTAGTTGCGCGGCGTCGACATGATCGCCTCTTCGAGCTCCATCGCGTGCACGGCCGGCCCCTTGTTCGACCAGCGCGCCTCGACCTCCTCGCCCTTCTTGTTCGCGGGCGCGAGCTCGCGCAGCTCCGAGCGTGCGTTCTCGGAGTTGACCGTCGACGGGGCCTTGACCGGGGCGCGGAACACGACGCCCGTTTTCTGCTTGTTGATGTAGAACCACCCATCAGTGAAGGGCTTCTTGAAGTCGGGGTTCTGGTAACCCGCGCGCTTGGCGTCGTAGCAGGCAACGGCAAGGCAGGGCTGCCGGATCTCGTCAGCGCGCCCGTCGGCGTCGGCATCGATGGGGAGCGTGATCTTCCAGTTCGTCAGATCGAGGACCTGTGCCGGATAGGCATCCTTGACGGGCGAGGGCGGCTCGATCACCGGATGCGCCTTGCCCCACAGTGCAATGCCAAGAGCAAGGAAGACCAGGAGGCCGGCGGCGCACGCGAGGATCAAGGTCAGGCGACGGCTGAAGGCCGAGCCAAGACGCCTGTTGGACACCCGTTACCTCCGTATGCGAACACCTGATCGCCTGGTGCGACGGTCCACGGTACCGGACGCCCTGAAACCTACGAGTGGCTCACTGCCAGCGCAAAGATGACGACTTCGCCGTACTCCCCCGGCGCGTCAAAGGACGTGTTTGACAGCGAGTAGCAGCCGGCCTTGAAGTACATCCCTGAGCCGGATCGCTTGTAGTCGACCGCGCGCGTGCTGTTGTAGACGACGTGGATGTTGCCGTTGGCCGCTGCGATCGACACGTTGAACCGCCGACCGAGCACGTAGTTGTCGTCGAGCGGCAGCTGGACCTTGCTGTCCTCGGCATCCAGGACAAGGCGCTTGCCGTACAGGCGGATCATCATGACGTCGTCCGCGGCATCGTGGATCTGGGCAGCCACGACCTCGGCCTTGTTGGCGGGCGTCCGCGTGATCGCCGCGTCCATGGTCATTGTGTGCGTGCCCTTGCCAGATGCGTTCGACCAGCTGGCCCGGTCCTTGCCCTGGTTCGTCATCTCACGCAGCTCGGAGCGGGGGTACTTCGTGTTCGCCGAAGTCCGGGCACCGTTGGCCTGGGCCCGGAACACCACTCCGCCGCTGACGAAGAACGCGCGCGCGTCCCGGAACGAGTTGAGGGTGGGCTGCGTTACCTCATCGGCCCACACGTCGCTGTCGCAACCGTCCGTCGGCAGCGTCAGCTTCCAGTTCGTCAGGTTGAGCACAGTCGCCGGTGCGGGGCCGGTTCCGGGCGTGGCCCCACAGGGCGGCGGCGCGCTGGCGCCTCCGGTCTCGTCGGTGCCGTCGTTCTCGTCCTCGCCGCGACCGATGCCTGTCAAGCGGGCCGTTCCAGCCTTGCCGGTGTCGGGCTCGGCCGTCAGGATGGCGTTCAGCTCGCCGTCGTCCTTCGGCCGGAAGATCGCGTCAGCCGAGCACGTCTGGCCGGGGGCCAGCTTCGTGCAGTCGGTCCGCACGATCTTGAAGTGATCGTCATCGTCGCCATCGACCCCGAGGTCGACCTCGCCCGACGACGCCTGCCCGACGTTGTGGACGATCAGCCGAACAGGTTTCGACGAGGCGCCGTCAGCGACCGAGCCGAAGTCGACCGCGGCAGGCTCAACAGCCAGGACCGCGGACGAACCGGAGATCCTGAGGTCCGTGCGCTTCGGACAGGACTGCTTTCCGGAGACGGTCCGGCAGGCCAGCACCCGATACTTGGCCGGCGCCAGATCCGCAGGAACGATGAATTCAACCGGACGCGTCTGGCGCGACTTGCCGGGCATGGCCGGAAGGACCGCGCTGACGATCGCGCGGCCGTCGCTGGGCTTGCTGGTCCGCGAGAGGTACAGGCCCATTGGCGTCGGGGCCGACGGCTGCGACTTGCTGTTCTTCAGCGTCACGGTGAACACGATGCGGTCACCGACACTCGCCTTCTTGCTGCTGGCGCTCAGCTTCGAGATCGATGGCACGGGCGCCGTTGCGGCCGTCGCCGGAACGGCGAGGGCACCGATCAGCGCAAAGGCGCTGACAGTCGCAAATCTGGCAACTCTAGTCACATCAATCACTTGCGCACCGTAACACCGCCGGCGTGTCGGCGCAGAAAAATGGAAAAAGCGGCCCATATCGGGCCGCTTGAACGGACGAAGACCTAGGAGTGCTGGACGGCCAGACCGTAGACCACGACTTCGCCGAAGTCGTCACCGCCGTCGGAGTCCTCGTGCGACTGGGTGTAGCAGCCGGCCTTGAAGTAGTAGCCGTTGCCCTTGCGTTTGAGGCCGAGCGTCTTGATGCCGTTGTAGGTGACCCGGATCAGACCTGGCGTCACCGCGAACTGCACCGTGAACCGCGTGCCCAACTGGTAGGCCGGGTCGAGCACGCCGACGGTGTTGCTGTCGGACTCGACGAAGAGCTTCGTCCCATTGAGGCGCAACATCACGACGTCGTCCTCATCGTCGTGGATCTGGCCCGCAACCACTTCGGACTTCTTCTTCGGCACGGACGTAATGGCCTCGGTGATGGTCATCACGTGCGTGCCCTTCTTGCCCGACCAGCTGGCTTCGTCCTTGCCGCCATTGGACATCTCACGGAGCTCGGAGCGCGGGTAGTTGGAGTTCGATGTCGTCGCGCCGCTCGTCGGGGCGCGAAACACCACCCCGCCGTTGACCGGATCGACGTGGAAGTACCGCGGATCCTGGAACGTGGCGAGCTTGGGCTGGTCGACCTCATCGGGGTCGTGCTTGCCGGACGGCAGCGTCAGCTTCCAGTTGGTCAGGTCGAACACGCCGCTCGGCGAACTCGGAATGACCGGCGCAGTCGGCAGGTTTGGCACGATCACCGGGGCAGCTGGTGCCGCTGTCTCGGTCCACATGGGCATTTCCACGGTGGGCACGAGCTTGATGTCGTCGCGGTTCTGGATGTCGAGGACGAGCACCGCCATCGAGCCGCAGAACGCGACGAACAGCACCGCCGAGACGATCAGTCGCGATCGCACGATCTATCAGTTCCCGGTGGCGTAGTCACCAGACTCGACGTCAGCGGCCGTCGGAATGTCGTCGACTCCGCGGTCGATGCCGTTCTCGCCGAAGATGAACTTGTCGCCCGGTGCGATGTCGTAGTTGAACGACGGCGCGGAGTTGTCACCGAAGAACGTGTACGTCGCGCCCTTGGTCTGGATGGGCAACCGCACGCCGCTGAAGTGGTTGCCGGCGATGTAGGTGGAGCCGGTGCCGCCGTACAGGTAGATGCCACGACGGGATCCGTAGAGCTCGTTGTCCCGGATGTAGTTGCTGTAAGCGAAGTCGTTGACGCGGATGTGTGTCGACCGCGGGACGTAGCTCTTGTTGTTGCGAATGATGTTCCAGTTCGAGTGGAAGATCGCGTAGTTGTCGTGGTTGCCGTACGCGACGTTGTTCTCGAGGACGTTGTACGCCGAGTCCTGGTGCAGCATGAAGCCGTGCAGGTCGTTGCCGACCGATGTGTTGTTGCGAATGATGTTGAAGTTGCATCGCTTCGACACGATGAAGCCGTGCTTGTGGTTGTAGAGGAACCGGTTGCCCACCACGAGCGCGTTGTTGCTGTCGTCGTGCGGGTCGAGACCGTACACGTCGTTGTGGGTGAACAGGTTGTCCTTCCACAGCATGCCGTTGGCGCCGTACGTGTACGCGCCGAAGTGGTTGTTCTCGAACGTCGAGTTCTCCACCCAGCCGGTGGTGTATTCCTGGCCGAGGTTGCGCGGGGAGACGCGATACGAGAAGCCGTACGTGGCGCCTTCCTTCAGGACCCCGTTCTTCTCGAGCGCCTGCTTGTTCATGACCTTCGGCAGGCCGTTGCCGAGCCAGGTGAAGGTGCTGTCGATCGCGTCCATCCGGCCGTTCTTCATGCGGACGAAGGCCCGGCCGTCCTCCCAGACGCCGTCGGGCCGACCGGTCTTGCTGTCGACACTGGTGACGGTGACGCCCTTGAACAGGACCGATCCGCCGTCGAACGTCAGGGCGGCGATGTCGTTGGGGTCGCTGCGCAGCTCGAGCCGCTTTAGATCCTTGTCCGTGACGTCGAGACGGATGTCGCCCTCGATCGCGATGGTCCGGTTCAGTCGCCACGTGCCGTCGCCCCGGTTCTCGAGCGCGTCGTACGCGTGGAGCCGCCGAGCCAGCTCGGGGATGGTCACGCGCACGGGCGAGTTCTGGCCGTAGGACTGCTTGACGAACAGCGCATCGCGACCGGGTTGTTCGACGACCTGCACGAGCCCGATTCCGCGGCTCTGGCTGAACGGCGTCAGTGGCCGCTCGATGGGCCGAATCTTGATCGTCGCTCCGGGAATGAGCGCGCCCTTGTTGTCCTTCTCGATGTCACCGACGGTGATGCCGAGGAGCTCGGCAACCTCGGCCAGCGTCTGACCCGGCTTGATTTGGTAGTAGCCCCACTTGCGCCGATAGTTCGGCTGGGCCGCCGTCATCATCTGGTCGGCGGCCTGCCAGTCATGCGTCTGCAGGCGCTTGGCTGCCTCGCGAGCGAGCTGGTAGTGGTACAGGCCTGAGCCGACGTACGAGAACGTGACGAAGCTGATCAGGATGGGGATGAGCAGCAGCAGAGTCGTGGGCCGCAGATTCGCCCAGAAGTGCCGGCGCCTGCGATATTTTTGGCGTACCACCGATCAGGACCCAGCCTTCTTGAAGTAGTGGAGCTCCTGACCGACCGAGATCCGGTCGAGGTCGCGGATGTTGTTGATGCGCTTGAGCGTGTTGCGGTCGGTACCGAGCTTCTGGACGACGCTCTCCGGCGTGTCGCCCACCTTGACCACATAGGTGCCGATCTCGCTCTGCGACACCACGTCGACCGGCCTGGGCGGCGCGGACTGGTCGCCCTTGTACTTGTTGATGTCCGACTGCAGCGCCACACGACTGTACGTCGGCTGTGGGTCGACGTCGGCGCCCACCTGGCTGCTGAAGGACAGCGCGATGTGGGTCAGCACGAAGCCGGCGACGCCCAGCGTGATGAGCCCCTCGACGAGCGTGAGGTTCTTGCGGCCGCGGGTCTTTCGGGCAGCGCGCTTCTGGCTCCAGCGGGTGGCCCAGCTGTTCTCGCGCAGCGTGCCCAAGGCGTAGATCTTGAGAGCGGCGTTGACGTAGCCGTAGATGATGTAGGCCGGCAGGTAGATGACCCGGTTCGGGTGCAGCCGGAAGTAGCCGAAGGCACGGACGAAACGGCTGATCAACCACCACACGATCAGGGTGCCGGCGAAGAAGTACTCGTGGCGCAGCACCGAGATCGTGAACACGACCGGGCCGATGAGCATCAGGAACGGCAGCGCGAAACGGTCGATCATGAACAGCGCGAGCGCCGGGTGTGCCCACACCCATCCCTGTGCCACCGCACGGAGGTCGGCGCGCCAGGAGTTGCGCGTCCAGCGCAGGCGCTGCTTGATGAAGTCCTTCATCGAGCCGAGGCCCTGCGTGTAGACGAGCGGGCCGCGGACGTAGGCGGTCTCCCAGCCCTGGCGGATGACCAGGTGGGACAGGCGCTTGTCGTCACCGGAGATGGCGCGGGCGCCGAAGAAGAACTCGTGCCGCAGGTCGTGCATGTTGTCGGTCATCGGGTCGAGCAGCGCCTCGCGCCGGTAGAACGCCGTGCGACCGGACAGCGTGTTGAACACGCGGCCCATGCCGAGCAGGAACGGCACTTCCTCCCGGTACCGGCTCCACAGCAGCATGTCGAAGAGCACGTTGGCCACGGTGTCGGGGTTGCTGATGCGCTGCGCCAGCGTGGCGGCCCCGATGCGAGGGTTCTGGAAGTGCGGAATGGTCTTCAAGACGACGTCGTCGTCCCAGACCGTGTCGGAGTCGACGAGTGCGATGAGGTCGCCGGTGGCCAACTCGATGCCGTCACACAGGGCGGCGCGCTTGCCCGGCTTCGGGGTGACGATCAAGCGGAACTTGGTGGTTGACGTCGGGTCGTCCACGTACTGCCGCTGGCAGCGCATGATGTGCTTGACGTTCGACTTGTCGATGACCGCGACGATCTCGTGCACGCCATTGCGCTGCCACGACCGAACCGCTTGGTCGAACAGCTCGGGGTCTTCGTTGTAGACCGGCGTGACGACGGAGACCTTGAGGAACTTCTCGCCCTCCGGCCACGGCCGGACATCAGGTCGGTACGCAGCGGCGCCGATGCGACGCACCAGCCAGAACGACCAGCGCCACAGGCCGATGAAACCTAGGGGTACGTAGAGAACAAGAAAATGGAGAAGGTCAGACCCAGGCATGCACAGTTTCCAAGACGTTGTTACGAACCTTCGTATTGCGTCCCAGCACGCTGGCGTGGCGCAGGTTCTCGGAGATGACGGAGCGCAGGATCTCCATCTGGTGGCCGTTCATGTCGCCCCACTCCAGCAGCGCGGAGGTGTCCTTGGGCAGGCAGGAGCCGTCGAACGGGCCGAAGTCGCGCAGGCCGTACATCGGGTTCCAGATGCCCTCGCAGCTCTCGGCGGTGGCCTCGAAGATGGCCTGGGCGTTCCAGCCCTCGGCGTTGGCCACCACGCGCATCTCGTTGAAGAAGGCGATCTTGAAGGCGTTGTAGACATTGTGGACGTACTTCTGGAACTCGGCCTCTTCCAGCGAAACGCGCTGGATGGGCGCGTCGAAGTCGCGGTAGATCTTCTCGACGACGTCGCCGGCCTTCTCGTCGAGCTCGCCGATGAGGATGAACCACGGCCGGGCGAAGTCCTGCTCGGCGGTGACCTCGCGCAGGTACTCGGGCTGCATGACAACGCCGAAGTCGCGGCCAGCCTTCTTGCCGGAGACCTCTTCGATCAGCGGGATGACGAACTCACGGGTGGTCTTGGGCGGAACCGTCGAGCGGATGACGGCCACGTGGTACTTGCTGTGACCCCGCAGGCGCCAGGCGAACTCCTCGACGGCCTGACGCAGGATCTCGGACTGGAACTGTCCGCCTACCGTCGGCGTCGGGACGCAGAACATCGTCACGTCAGTGTCGAGCGTGGTGGCCTCGGTCGGGTGGAGGGCCCGGAAGCCGTCCTGCCGGAGACCAGCGAGGCGGTCGCGGTCGACGTCGAGGAAGGTGACCTTGTTGCCGTGCTTGGCAAGACCCTTGCCAGATGCCTGGCCGACGAAACCACTGCCGACGACGGTGATGTTCATAGGGGTCCTCCGGGGGTACGGGTGCCACGGCGCAGGATGGCCAAGACTCCCAGATTCTAGTCTGCGAATTCCCCCGACACCAATCAGACACGGTCTCCGTGTCGCGGTGTAAGTGATGTCACTTACTGTTCATCTTGGAATCCGGGACGGGTGGGGCCCGTGGGTAAAGGTCAGGCCCGCGTCGCCCGGAAGTAGGACATCGGTCCGGACGCCAGGATGTCGACGTCTGTGAAGCCAGCCTCGGCCAGCCACTGCGGAAGTTCGGCGGATGTCACCCCCGGACCAAGGAGCTCCAGCATCCGGCCGACGGCCATGATCGGCACGGTGCGGAGCGACCGCTGACGCACCAGTGTGCTGCCGAGGAGTGTGCCGCCCGGCTTCGTCACGCGCGCGAGCTCGAGCACCGCGTCGTGCGGTCGCGGGAAGCAGTGCAGCCCAGTGAAGCTCAGGACGAGGTCGAATTCGCCGTCGCCGAACTGGAGGTTGTGGACGTCGGCCTCGGTCAGCTCGACCTGGTCCTCGACGCCGCGCTCTTGCGCCGCGTGCGCCGTCCGCTCCAGCATGGCCGGGGAGATGTCGGCGGCCACGTAGCGCACGCATTGGCCCGGCTTGAGACCGCGCAACGCCACTCCCCCTCCGCAGGGAATGTCCAGGATGGCCGCGCCCGCCGGCTGAATACCGATCTCGGCGGTGGCTCGATGGAGCTCGCCGAGGTCACTGCCCATGCCCAGCTTCCAGATGGCTCCCCCGACCCGCGGGTGCTCGACGGTCCAGTCGTAGAAATGCGCCCACGCGGGGTCGCGTTCCCAGGAACTGAGACGAGGGGGACGAGGCAGCTGCATGTTGGCAGCCTATGCGTGGATGTCCACCGACTTGTCGGAGCGCCCGGTTACGGTCGTTGCCATGGCAAGCGTGGATCCCGAGAAGCGGGCGACGTACCAAGCCGAGAACCGGCTCAACCGCTGGCTGGCTTCGGCGAACCCGGGCATCACCGTCGACCTCGTCACGTACGAACCCGAGGTCGAAGGGCGATTCGTCGGCCCGGCCGACGTGCAGCGTTACGTCGATCGCGTGTTGGAGCACCTTCGCGACGCCGGCAAGGACTACGGCGGGGCGGAGCGGGAGGACGTCCGCGTCCGCGCACGGCATGGCCACACCCGCGCCGTGTACTCGTTCGGGGTCATCGCCATCCCGCCCTTCGAGGTGGGCGGGTCATGGGCGTTGCGCGAGCTCGTCGTCCTGCACGAGATTGCCCACCACCTCGACGGATCCGGCGGGCACGGAGCCGGCTTCCGGGCCACCTTCATCCGGCTGCTCGAAGACATCGGGCGACCGGTGTGGGCCGAGCTCCTCCACCTCGCGTTCGCGTCTGAGGGCTTGGGCGCCGTCGAGCACCATGTCGCAGACGACACCATCGCCAAGGTCGCCAAAGTGCTGCGGCAAGCCGAGCGCGCCAGCAACGAGCATGAACGGGCGGCCTACCTGGCCAAGGCGCAGTCGCTCGCCACCCGTCATGCAATCGCGTTTGCCGTGGCGCGGGCACACCTCCATGCCACCGAACGGAGCGAGCAGCCCGTCGAGGAGACTGTGGTCATCGGCGCGAGCCGGACGAGGGGCCTGGCGCGTTACGTGCGGCTGCTCCTCAACATCGCGGCGGCCAACGACCTCAAGGCCCTGATCCGCTCCGACTCGACGCAGGTCTATCTCTACGGCTTCCAGTCCGACATCGACATCACGAAGGCGATCTATCAATCGGTGCTCGTGCAGATGGTCTCCGACTGCCAGACGTACCTGCGACACGACGACCAGACACGGCACATCCCGACCATCACCCGCCGGCTCGCGTTCTACGAGGGCTATGCGGCGCGCATCGGTCAGCGGCTCAACCAGGCGAGCCACGACGCGCACGCCGATGCCGTCGACGTGGGCGGGCCCGCCCTTTCCGACTCGACCGCACTCGCGCTGAAGGCCAAGGAGCTCGAGGTGTCCGACTTCTTCGCCGACATCCTCCGCAAGCAGAAAATCCGGGGCTCCTGGCGCGGCAGCCGGACGCCGTCGTGGCACAACGCTCCCGCATCGTGGGACGCAGGCAGTTCGGCGGCGGCGCATGCGCTGCTTGGCGGGGAGCGCGCCCTTGCGTCTGCACCCTGACGGAGAGACCCTGAAAGCGTTGGAGGTGATGGTCATGGCCTCACCCTTGGAAGTGGCGTTGAGCGCCGAGCACGACGCAGTCGCCCAGCTAGCCGAGCAGGCCCGATCAGTGGTCCCGACGCAGGACGAGCCGCGCATTCGCTATCGGCTCACGGACACGTTCTCGAGCGTCCTCAGTCGTCACCTGGCCGCGGTCGAGGACGTCCTCCTCCCCCGCGCCCGTCGCACGCTGACTGACGGTCAGGAGAAGGTGCACGCCTATGTCCACCATGCGCGCTCACTCGAATCCGACCTGCACCAGCTCAAGGCGAAGCTGTACGGCGACGCGACGAATGACCGCGCGACCTGGGACCTGCTCTGGGACGACATCGTCGAACAGCTGAACGAGCACACGCGGCACGAGATGTCCCTGGTGCACGGGCTGTGCGAAGAGCTGGACCCCGAAGGAGCACGGCAGCTCGCGTCCGAGCTGGCCGCTGCCGAGGAGCGCGCGCCCACGCGTCCGCATCCGTACACGCCGCACACGGGCTGGATGGGGCGGCTTGCTCATCGGGTCTGGCGGATCGCCGACCAGTTCTGGGACGAGGCCGAGGGCCGGCTGATCCCGCATCGCGAGCCCAAGCCACCGGCCCGTCCGGACTCGCTGATGCACCGCTACTTCACGGGCGCGCCGCCGCACCGGTCAGAAGAGTGAGTCAGGCCGTAGCCCGGTCCGCTCGTGCGTCGTTGAGCAGTCGAACGCACCCCGAGGGAGACCACCACCATGCCCCTGCGCACCGCTGCTGCATCACTGCTCGCCTTCCTGGCCACGCTGGCCGGCGCGAAGGACATGACCGCGGAGCGCATCCGCCCCGCTATCGACTGACGAGGGCGTCCCCGCGCAGGTCGGCGACGGTGCGATAGCCATTGAGGCCCATCGTCAGGTCGGCCTCGGCCAGCAACGAACGTAGGACGAACGCCGCTCCGGCGGCGCCGTCAAGCGTGATGCCCCAGCCGTAGGGACGGCCCACGGCGACGGCCGTCGCGCCAAGGGCCAGTGCGCGCACGATGTCGACACCCGTGCGGATGCCCGAGTCGAAGATGACGGGCATGCCGTCGGCAGCCTCGACGACGCCGGGAAGGAAGCCGACGGCTGGCGCGCTGACGGCCTGGCGTCCGCCGTGGGTCGAGCAATAGATGCCGTCGACGCCGAGGTCGCGCGCACGCCGGACGTCGTCAGGGTGGCAGATGCCCTTGAGCAGGATCGGCAGCGTGGTGAGACTGCGCAGCCACGGGACGTCGTTCCAGCACAGTTCCGGGCTGCCGAATGTGCCGGCCCAGGCGAGCGTCGCCGCGCCCGGGTCTTCTTCGGGCGTCTTCTCCAGCTTGGCTCGAAACACCGGATCGCTGAAGTAGTTGGCGAGGCACAGCCCCTGCAGCTGCGGCATGCTCGCGTGCCGAAGATCGCGGGGTCGCCAGCCGAGCGTCCACGTGTCGAGGGTGACCACGATCCCGGCGACGCCGGCTGCCTCGGCTCGCGCCACGAAGCTCTCCGCCAGCTCGCGGTCGTTCGGCGTGTAGAGCTGGTAGAAGGAGGGGGTCTCGCCGGCCTCGGCGAACACGTCTTCCATCGGGTCCTGCATCAAGGTCGACCCGATCATCGGGACGCCGGTTGCGGCCGCCGCCCTGGCCACCTCGATGTCGCCGTGGCCGCTCTCGTGCATGATGCCGACGACGCCGATCGGCGCCATCATCACGGGCGATGGGTAGCGCCGGCCGAAGAGCTCGATGGACAGGTCCCTGACGGCGACGCCGGTCAGCATGCGGGGGACGATGCCCCACTGCGCCAGCGCCGAGACGTTCTCGCGCTGCGTCTGCTCGTTGCCCGCTCCGCCGGCGACGTAGTCATAGAGCACGTCGTCCAGCCGCTCCCTGGCCTGCTGCTCCAGCTCGTCATACGTCAGCGGCAGCGCGGGCTTCTCCCCACCCAGGCCGTTGAGGTAGATGTTCAGGTTGAGATCGGCGAAGTTCGGCATGGCCTGAGGGTATTCGCCGACACGGCGGTTCAGCGCCAGGCCGTCCGACGAACTGGCAGTTCAGCCATAGGGTGCCAGCCCTGCCCGATATAGGGCACCGCCTGGACGTGCATCTATCCATCTATCTGTTCGCCCGGGAAAACGATGTCGACCTCGCCGGCCGCATGGTCGGTCGGTTATTGGAGTTGGCGGCGAACCTGGCTCGGCGACGCACCGAACCAGCGCCGGCAGGCCCGGGACAGGGCACTTTGCTCGCTAAAGCCCAGTACGCCGGAGAGTTGCCCGACCGGCATGTCAGTGTCGCGCAGATATCGCTCGGCTTCCTCGCGCCGAACGTGGTCGACGAGGTCGGCGAATGAGGTCCCCTGGGCGGCGAGCTGTCGCTGCAGCGTGCGTCGATGATGAGCAAGTTGACCGGCGATCAGGTCGAGATCCAACCCACCAGTCGGCAGCATGGCGCGGATCAGCGTGGTTACCGAGTCGACGGTAGTCGACGTGCTCGGTACCACGATCGTGCCGAGGTACTCCTGGACCACCCGGTGCACAGCGCTGTCCGCCTCGAGGGATCGCGACAGGATCGCGCCGGGGAACCGGAAGCCATAACGGTCTGCCGAGAACTCCACCGGGCATCCGAAGTAGCGGACGTAGTCGTCCGGTTGGGTGAGCGCGGCGTGACGGAGCTGGACCGTCGTGGGCAGGAATTCCTCGCCGGCCAGGAGTTTGAAAACCCGGCACGTCGCCCCGAGAGCGAGCTCGGCTGCCTGACGATGCACAGGTGGCCGGTCAACCACCAAGCGCCACTCAAAGGACGCCAGCGATGACTCGGCCTCTCGTCCGATGTCGACTGCGAGGGCTGGGCTGTAGAACGACATGTACTGCTCGATCGAAGCCAGCGCGGCACCCACCGTGGGCGCGGTCCGGGCGGCAACCCCAAGCGGGCCAAGAATCTCCAGACCTTGGCGAGTCGCCAGGCGACGGCCGAAGTCGCCGGCACCAGTGACCCGCGCGGCATCCTCAAGTACGGCGATCACGCTCCGGTAGCTGACGAAGCTCTCGTGGTCCCCGACAGCCTTCGCTGGAAGGTGCACGTGTCGAAGCAACGGACCGGCGTCGTGGCCGAGCTCGTTGACTAGCTCGATGAATCCTTGCAGCGAGGTGCCGCGAATCAGGGACATGTCGCCCAGAGTCAAGAAGTTGTCACCGCAAGTCAAGGCTGCGGTAGCGAGCCCGGGCAATCTGTTTCTAGTCACCCACTGTTAGGACCTCACCATGAACCCATTCGACATCACGAAGACGAACATCGTCGTCGAGCGTTTGATCGAGACCACCGATAACCCACGGCACCGCTGGTTGCTGCAGGCCTACAACCGGCATCGCTATCTGGAGATGGCCGGGCGCTGGCAGGAGATCTTCGCCCCAGACATGACCGTGCCGCACCCCGTCTACCACTTCAACGTCTTCGGCATCAACACTGTTCTTGACGGCGCGGCAGCCGTTCAGGCCGTTTACGACGAGTGGTCGCGTACAGCTCAGTGCGTCTTCTACACCGATGACGAGAAGCTCGCCGTGGGCGACAACATGATCGTCTCCACCGCGACCATCTACCAGCAGACCCCGGGCTCGATCCTGGTCGAAGCCGGCGCTCCGGTGGACCCGGCGGCCCACTACCTGGTCGCCAACGTCGAGCACATGATCTGGCCGTACGACGACGAGGGCAGGCTGATCGGCGAGGACGTGTGGGAGATTGACGAATCCAAGCGTCAGATCATCCCGCTGGACCCGACCGACGTGCTCACCATCGAGATGTCCGCCAAGTTGCTCGATCCGTTGATCAAGCCGCTCCCGACCCGGCCGTTCTGATCGGACGTCGCAGCATGAGACAACTCTCCAATCTGGACGCACAGTTCCTCGCCCTCGAGGACGGTCGCACCCACGGACACGTCAGTGTGCTCGCCACGTACGACCCGGTCACGGCCGACGGTCGTCGCGTGGACGCGACGCTGATTCGTGAGCTCGTCGAGCAAAGGCTGCCGTTGCTGCCGCCCTTGCGCTGGCGGCTGGCCTCGGTTCCGTTCGGGCTTGATCACCCGTACTGGGTCGACCACAGTTCGTTCGATCTCGACTACCACATTCGCGAGCTGGCTCTGCCCGACCCGGGCGATGACCGACAGCTCGCAGAACAGGTCGCGCGAATCATCGCGCGTCCGCTGGACCGCTCACGGCCGCTGTGGGAGCTGTATGTCATTCACCGGCTGGCTGACGGATCGGTGGCGCTTCTCACGAAGCTGCACCATGCCGCAGTCGACGGAGTATCCGGTGCCGAGGTGATGGGCACCCTGCTGGACCCCACCCCGGACGGGCGGCCTGCAAGCGCCCTCGTGCCGGTGCGCGATGAGGCGTTTCCCTCCGAATGGGAGATGCTCGCCCTCGGCGTGACCGGCATGTGGCGACAACCAGTGCGCGCGCTGCGCGCCGGCCCGCGTACCCTGCCGCACCTCGACGACGTACCGACGCTGCGGGCGTTGCCTGGAGTCAAGGCGATCGCTTCAGCCAGCCGTCGGGTCAAGCGCGCGCTGCCGGTGAACAGGGATGGTGGCGTGCTCGAAGGACAGGATCTGGTCGCACCTCGCACCCGATTCCAGGGCCCGATCTCAGCACACCGCAGCGTCGCCTTCGGCTCGTTGCCGCTGAGCGACGTGAAGACGGTGAAGGACCGGTTCGGCTGTACGGTCAACGACGTCGTCGTGACGGTCTGCGCCGCCGCGCTGCGCTCGTGGCTCGCCGAACAAGGTGAGTTGCCGGACCAGCCGTTGGCCGCGTTCATCCCTATCTCGGTGCGCACGCCCGAACAGCGTGGCACCTACGGCAACCGGGTCTCGGTGATGCTTGCGGAGCTCCCGACGGACGAGCCCGACCCGGCGGCCCGGCTGCATCGGGTGGCAACGGCGATGAATGCGGCGAAGGCACGGCACAAGGCCATGCCCGCCTCGCTGCTCACCGACGCGAACCACTTCATCCCGCCCGCGCTTTTTGCCCGTGCCGCGGGAGTAACCGCCCGACTGGCAGCCGTGCCCGCGATCAACTCGGCAGTCAACGTCGCCATCTCCAACGTGCCGGGCCCGCCGGAGACCCTTTACTGCGGAGGCGCAGCGCAACGCTCACAATTCCCGATCTCCGGAGTGCTACACGGTGTCGGGCTGAACATCACCGTGTTCAGCTACCGCGACCAACTCGGATTCGGCATCGTCGCCGACCGCACACAGCTCGACGACGCCTGGCCGCTGCTTGACGCCGCGCGCAAGGCTCTGGACGAACTCGCCCAACTGCCCGGACCCGACATAAGCGTCAATTCTGCGTGACCCGTCGCGGGCATCGCGGCCTGTCACGCTCACCTCACCCCTTACCCAGGATCGCCACGTCACTGCCCAGTCCGCGCACTTGGGTTTGCCGGAGCCGGGGAGCCCATGAACGGCCATCTGCAGGAACGTCGCGTAGTGACACCAAGCGACCTCGGGTGTAAATATTGGGAGGTAGGCGGTTTCAAGCAGCGGGACGTCTCAGCACTTCAAGAAAGAGACCTTCGTGAACAGCGATGCTTGGTTCATCCTCATCTACTCCACGACCGACGCGGAAACCCAAAATCGGCTCGCGGCCGAGCTTCAATCCTTGGGCCGCTTGGTCGTTCAAACCGAACGACGCGGTCGGGAGCACTTTGTCCTGATCGAGACCGCGGGCGACGTCGCCGCGCTGACCGTCCACGAACTCGTCATGTCCATCGACCCCGATGCCGAGCTCATTGACACACATGATGGCTCGCAGGTGAACGGCACCAAGCACGGCGAGGCTGCCGTCCGGCTGCCGGTCGGAAGACGGACGATAAGCCTTGCGCGTAGCGCGGTCCCGGTCGACTGAACCAGGGAAATGGGAATAGAGACGGCGGCCGGAGTCTGCAATAGGGCCATCGCTTACATTTTTCCCGCCATTCCAGCAGGTTCCTCTGTGTCCGAGGGGGGACTTGAACCCCCATTCCCCTTACGAGGAACTAGCACCTCAAGCTAGCGCGTCTACCTATTCCGCCACCCGGACGAGTGGATTTCGTGCAGCCATGAACTGTAGCAAACAGTTCCGTTGCGCCGGCTTGCGCCCATACGCTTGGGCGCAAAGGTTGAGGCCCCGGGAAGTATGAGTTCCCGGGGCCTCGCTTTGAGAAAGTGTGAAGATCTTCCTCGATCCCGAATCCTTCTTCTTTGTCCGCCAGCCGCTTCACCGGCTGTGTCAGAACCGAAGCTCTGACGTGGACTCGAATCTGGATCCGTTCCCGCTCTCCCGAAGGAGTGCGTGAGTAAGTTCTATGTCCCGGAGAGCATCCCGCACAAGGGCTTTTCCGAACTTTCTTGGGCAATTCGAAGGTATTTCTTCGGCCGTCCACAGAAGACCTGTGGTCGCCCACAGGACGGGCCCGCTCATGCACAGGTTTTCCACATTTGTGGGTCTCAGAGGCCGAGGATCTTCGGTACGCGCAACCACGCGACGACCGCCCCGTAAACCGCGATGCCGGCCATGATGCCGACCGTCGAGGCGTTGTAGATGGCGCCGGTGAAGACCAAAGCCGTCACGGCAGCAGTGGCGGCGAGCGTCGTCAAGCAGCCGAGGAGTCGCGCCCGGCTGACGCGTCCACCGCTCAACCGACGCGCCACCGCACTCGCGGCCAGCAACGCCGGGAACGAAACCACCAGGCCGACAAGTGCCCCGAACAGCGTGAGCGAAATGCACGTGAGGATGCCCGCGCCGATCGTGCCACCGCCCCGGTCGAGAAGGAGGCTGAGCCCGAGAATGAAGCCGAGCGCTGCACCGCCGGGAGCACCGAACCTGAGGGCTTCGAAGAAGCCGCGCTTGACCATGGGACTCACTCCTGACTCCCCGATGCGAGTCAGCGTACGCGCTAAACCAGCTGCGACAGCGCGTGAATCACGACGCCGGCCAGTCCCCCGACCACGGTCCCGTTGATCCGGATGAACTGAAGGTCGCGGCCGACGTGGAGCTCGATGCGTTCCGCAGTCTCCTTGCCGTCCCAGCGGTTAACCGTCGCCGAGATGACGGTGGCGATCTCCGAGCCGTACGTGTTGACGACGTAGGCGGCGCCGTCGGCCAGGAGCGCGTCCATACGAGCGGACAGTTCCGCGTCCTCGACCAGTCGCCGGCCGGCTGCATGCACTTCCTCAATCGCGCGAGCGCGCAGGAGCCCGTCGTGGTCCTCGAGCGATGCGACCAGGGCCCGGCGCAGGGCGTCCCACAGGGCGATCGAGGTGTCGACGATCTTCTCCTGTGCGAGGACCCGCTGCTTGAGATGCTCGGCACGCTCCTGCGTCGACGGATCGTGCTGGAGATTCTCGGCCAGCTCGGCAAGCCAGTCATCCAAGGCGCGCCGGGCCATGTGCCGCGGTGAATCGCGGATCTCGGCGACCCAGCGCACGACCTCACCGTGGACCCAAAGGGCGACCTTTTCGTCGAGCCAGACCGGCGTCCACCACGGTGCCCGCTGGCCCACCAGCGCCTGGACCTCGTCGGCGTTGCGGTCCAGCCAGCGATGCAGCTCGCTGAGCGTGAGGTCGACGGCACCGACGTGGGCCCGATCCCGCACGATCTCGGCGAGCAGCTGCCCGGCGGCCGGGCTGAGCGGTTCGTCGAGCAGTTTGGGGATGATCGCCTCGCGGATGACCGCCGCGACGTCGTCGCGCCTGACCCGGCTGAGGCCGTCGGCCAGCGCCTTGGCGCCGACGTCGATGACCTTCTCCGCATGCCCCGGCTGGCCGAGCCAGGTACCCACCTGTGCCGACACCTTCGATGAGGTCACGCGCTCACGCACGACCTCCTCGTTGAGGAAGTTCTCCGCGACGAAGTCCTGCAGGCTCGCGCCGAGCGACTCCTTGCGCTTGGGGATGATCGCAGTGTGCGGGACGGGCAACCCGAGTGGATGCCTGAACAGCGCGGTCACCGCGAACCAGTCCGCGATCGCACCGACCATGGACGCCTCGGCCCCGGCGTTGACGTATCCCCAGAAGCCCCCTGCGCCGCGGGTCGAGACATAGACGACCCCCGCGAACACGAGCAGGCTGGTGGCCAGCGTCCGCATCCGTCGCAGGCCCCGCCGACGCTCCTCGTCGGCCTCCGAAACGGGCAGATGCAGCGCACTCACGAGGGCGAGCCTATTGCGTAGACTCCCGGCATGAGTTTTGAAGAAGGCGCTGGACTCGACACCAGTCAGGTCACCGGGGGCGGCAGCGGGCGCGGTGGCGTCGTCATCGGAGGCGGCATCGGAACCCTCATCATCATCTTGCTGGGCGCGTTCTTCGGCGTCGATCTCAGCGGGATCGTCCCGTCCGGAAGCAACCCGCTCGATCCGGGGAACGTCACGACTGGCGGGCAGGAATCGTCCGAGTCCTTCAACCAGTGCAAGACCGGCGCCGACGCCAACCGCGACGCCACCTGCCGGATCATCGGCACCGTCAACAGCGTCCAGGCGTACTGGAACGAAGCCCTTCCCGCCGAACAGCGCCGGCAGTACCGCAATGCCAAGGCCGTCATCTACTCCGGCTCCACCCAGTCGGCGTGCGGCACCGCCTCCAACGCGACCGGCCCGTTCTACTGCCCGTCCGATGAGCGGGTGTACATCGACGCCAGCTTCTTCGACGAGCTGACCAGCCGCTTCGGCGCCGATGACGGCGCGCTCGCTCAGGAGTACGTCGTGGCGCACGAGTACGGCCACCACATCCAGAACATCCTCGGCATTCTCAGCCAAGCACAGGACGGCAAGACCGGCCCGAAGAGCGGGGGCGTGCGCACCGAGCTGATGGCCGACTGCCTGGCCGGCGTGTGGGCCCACAACGCATCGCAGACCAAGGATGCGACCGGCACGCCGTTCCTGAAGCCGCTCACCGACGACGACATCAAATCGGCCCTGTCGGCCGCTGCGGCCGTCGGCGACGACCATATCCAGGAATCGATGCAGGGCCAGGTCAACCCCGACGCCTGGACGCACGGCTCATCCGCATCCCGCGAGAAGTGGTTCATCGCGGGGTACAAGAGCGGCCACGCCGACGCCTGCGACACGTTCAACACCGACGACCTATGACCCGTCGGCGGCTGTCCGCCGAAGTCTGGATCGTCCTCGGGCTTTCCCTGGGGCAAGCCGCGGTCTACGCGATCGTCAGCCTGGTCGTCGCGCTCAGCAACGGTCCTCTGCGCGACGCCATCGCCAGCCTCAACGCCAACCGCAGTGACCTCCCGTGGCTGGACATCACGCTCCAGCTGCTGTTCATCGGGTTCGCGCTGGTGCCGGTGGCGCTGGCGATCTACCTGTTGGCGATCGACGGCCGGCCGTTCCAACGGCTGGGCCTGGATCGGGGCCGTCCGGTGCGCGATCTGCTGCAGGGCGCTGCGATCGCCGTCGCCATCGGCGTTCCCGGCCTCGGCCTATACGCCGGGGGGCGCGCCCTGGGCATCACGGCCGAGGTTGTTCCCGTTCCCGAGCACGTCTACGCCTGGACGATTCCGATCCTCATCCTGAGCGCCTTGGAGAACGCGATTGTCGAGGAGGTGATCGCGGTCGGCTACCTGCTGAGCCGGCTGCGTGACCTCAGCTGGGGCCCGTGGGCCGCGGTCGCCGCGTCGGCCGCGCTCCGCGGGACGTACCACCTGTACCAGGGCTTCGGGCCGGCGCTCGGCAACGCCGTGATGGGCTTGCTGTATGCCTGGTGGTTCATGCGCACCCGGCGCCTGCTGCCGCTCATCGCGGCACACGCGCTGCTCGACATCGTCGCCTTCGTCGGATACCTGGCCGTCGGCGACCAGCTGGGCTTCCGCTAGGCAGCGGCCGCGTCAGGAGCCTTCGACGACTGGCGCGATGTGATCCGCGAGGAGGCCGTGTGCCTCCTTGTGGACCAGCGCGGCAGTTTCGGCGTCCGGCGCCTCAACAAGGCACCAGGCCTTGCCGGCGGCCTCGTCGACCCAGTACTTCAGGTACTGCACGCCGTATTTGTCCTGGATCTTGAGGTCCTCCGCATGGGCGCCAGCCACATCAGCGGCGGTCGCGCCTTCGGGGAGGTGTTCGTGGGTGTCAAGGAAAAGAGCCATGCCCCAACCATCGCGTCCACGGACGCGGACCGTCGTGGGGCATTTGCCCCAATTTCGGTCAGCCGACGCCGAGCAGGTCGATGACGAAGATGAGCGTCTGGCCGGAGAGCCGGTGTCCGCCGCCGGCCGGGCCGTAGGCCAGCTCCGGCGGGCAGACCAGCTGACGCCGACCGCCGACCTTCATGCCCGGAATGCCCTGCTGCCACGCGCCGATGAGCTGCGGGAGCGGGAAGCGGGCCGACTGGCCACGGTTCCACGAGGAGTCGAACTCCTCCCCCGAGTCGAACTCGACGCCGACGTAGTGCACGTCCACGACGCCGCCGGGCACCGCTTCGTCGCCGTCGCCCACGACGATGTCGGTGATCTGCAGCTCGCTGGGGGGCGGGCCGGGAATGAAGTCGACTTCAGGCTTGGTCATGACGCCACTATTTCAGTTCGCTCGACGTCAGGTTCAGCACCCGGCGCGCCACAATGAGCTGCTGAATCTGCTGGGTGCCCTCGAAGATGTCCAGGATCTTCGAGTCGCGCGCCCACTTCTCAAGCAGCTCGGTCTCGCTGTAGCCGAGCGTGCTGGCCAGTTCGACGCACCGCAGCGTGATGTCGACGCCAACGCGGCCGGCCTTGGCCTTGGCCATCGACGCTTCCATCGAGTTCGGCTGGCGGTTGTCGGCCATCCAGGTCGACGCAACGGTCAACTGCAGCGCGGCCTCCCAGTCGGCTTCCATCTGCAGGAACTGCGCGGCTGCCGCAGACTGCGACTGGGCCGGACGGTCGTAGTCGATGACGACGCCAGCCTCCTCGAGCAGCTCACGAATGAGCTCGAGCGAAGCGCGTGCGCAGCCGACCGCCATGCCGGCGACCAGCGGACGGGTGTTGTCGAACGTCGCCATCGCGCCGGCGAAGCCACCCTTGGGGTCGATGTCCGGCGTGCCGAGCATGTTGTCGGCCGGGACGCGGCAGTTGTCGAGCACGATCACGGCCGTGTCGGACGCCTTGATGCCCAGCTTGTGCTCGAGCCGCTCGACCCGGATACCCGGCAAGGACTTCGGAACGACGAACGACTTGATCGCCGCGCGGCCGAGGCTCTTGTCCAAGGTGGCCCACACGACGACGGAATCGGCTCGCTCACCCGAAGTGACGAAGATCTTCTCGCCGTTGAGGATGTACTCGTCACCGTCCTTGACCGCCGTGGTCGAGACCTGCGAGGAGTCCGACCCGAACGCCGGCTCAGTGATCGCCATGGCGGCCCAGGTGCCCTTGAACCGCTCGAGCTGCTCGTCGGTCGCAACAGAGGCGATGGCCGAGTTGCCGAGGCCCTGGCGCGGCATCGTCAGCAGCAGGCCGACGTCACCCCAGCACATCTCGATGATTGACAGGACCGACGACATGTTGCTGCCGTTCTTGACCTTGCCAGCCTTGACGCTGTCCTCCTCGTCGCGGCGGACGCCGGCAGCGCCGGCACCCTGCCCCTGGCCGGAGTCGGACATGCCGTCGATGAGGGATGCGAGCAGGTCGAGTTCCTTGGGGTACTCGTGCTCAGCGAGGTCGTACTTGCGCGAGTTCGCGCGGAGGAAGTTGTCGGCGACCTGATTGGCCTGTTCGATGAACGCGCGGAACTTCTTCGGCGTCTCCAGGTTGATGGTCATACGAGGACCGCTCCTTCCATGACGGCGATGGCCCGCAGGTCGCGGTACCAGCGCTCCACCGGGTGTTCCTTGGTGTAGCCGTGGCCGCCGAGCAGCTGGACACCGTCGTTGCCGATCCTCATGCCGTATTCAGCCGTGAGCTTGCGGGCGAGAGCCGCCTCGCGGGCGAAGTCCTTGCCCTGTTCGGCGCGGGACGCCGCGCGCAGCGTCACCAGCCGCATGCCTTCGAGCTCGATGGCCATGTCGGCCACCTTGAACGCCACCGCCTGCCGGTGCGCGATGGGCTCTCCGAACGCTTCACGCGTCTTGACGTATTCGCTGGTGTAGTCGAGGACGGCCTTGCACGTCCCGACCGCCAGGGCTGACCACGCGACACGTGAGAGGCGGATGCAGTCGCGATACTCATCAGCAGTGCCGAGGAGTGCCGACTCGGGCACGGTCACGCCGTCCAGGCTGAGTCGGCTCAGGCCGGCCGCCCGCAGGCCCATGCTCGGGTCGGCGGCGACGGCGACGCCCTTGGTCTTCGCCTCGACGATGAAGAGCCGCGGCTCGCCCTCGAGCTCGGCGGCGATGACGAACAATTCGCAGTCAGCACCGCGCACGACGCCGGACTTCAAGCCGTTCAAGCGGTAACCGTCGGTCGTCTTGACCGCTGATGTCTTCAGGTCGAGCGGGTCGAACAGGACCGTCGGCTCGGCGATGGCCAATGCGGCGGTCGGCGCGTTGTCGCCGGTGAACTCGGGGAGATACGTCTTCTGCTGCTCATCGCTGCCCCAGAGTGCGATCGCCGTGGCGACCGCGGCGGGGGCCAGACACGCGACGGCCTGTCCCATGTCGCCCTCGGCAAGCGCTTCGGCAACGAGGACGCCGGTCACGGCTGAGCGCTCCTCGGAGAGGCCGCCGAGTGACTCGGGAACGTTCAGCAGTGTCAGGCCGAACTCGCCGGTCTGGCCAAGGACCGACGCCGGAGTGGTGCTGTCATGGTCGGCTGCAGCCGCACCCGGTCGCAGGACCTCTCCGGCGAACTCCTTGACGACCGCGACGATCATCTCCTGGTCCTCGGTGGGATTCAGGTCGTAGACGCCGGCGCCCGACGGGGCGCTCTGGCGGGACGGCTTGCCGGAACCGGTGACGCGCTTGAACGTGCGTCCGGCGGCACCCACGGCCTGGAAGCCGCTCTTGGCACCTTGGTAGACCGCGCGCTCCGCGGCCCGGCGCAGGCCGAGCCGGTCGATCGTGGGTGAGCTGGCGATGCGGTTCAGGACCGCAAGCCCCATGCCCATGGGATCTCTGCGACTTGCCACGAAATCTCCTCATGCTGGCGATCCCCACCGGGGGATGAACGGACAGCCGTCAGGCTACCCCCAATCGGGATTCCGCGTACCGGCGGTATCCGAATTGTTCGGTAGCGTAGCCCGGTGCCTGAGCCCGTGTCGCGCCCGCTCCCCTCGGGTGGATCCATCCGTCCCATCACGCGCTGGGGAACCCCGGTGATGCACCAGGCGCTGCAGGACGTGACGGCGTTCGACGACAACCTCCGCTCGCTCGTCGCCGACATGGTGGCGACGATGTACGCCGCGAGCGGCGTCGGATTGGCCGCGAACCAGATCGGCGTCGACCTGAAGGTCTTCGTCTTCGACTGCCCGGACATCGACGACAACCGGGTTACCGGCGTGGTCTGTAACCCGGTGCTCACGCTTCCGGAGGGACGCGAGCGCCAGCTCGACGAGGAAAACGAGGGCTGCCTGTCATTGCCCGGCGCATTCATCGAGTGCACGCGTCCCGACACCGCGCACGTCAGTGGCTTCGATGAGAACGGCCGGCCGGTCGAGTACGTCGGCACCGGCCTCCTCGCCCGCTGCCTCCAGCACGAGACCGATCATCTCTTCGGCACCGTCTTCGGCGACCGCATCCCGGACCGCGCCCGCAAGAAGCTCTACAAGCGCCACCAAGAGCTGGCCGACCGCTACCCCGACGACTGGCCCGTCTCCCCCGTCATCGACGACGAGGATTAGCCCCGGACGAGATTTGCGCCGGAATGCACCTGAGAAACGCGGATTCAGGTGGAATCGGGCGCAAATCTGGGCCGGGGGCGGAAGTGCCAGCAGGCGATCGCCACGGATGCGGCGACGTTGAGCGAGTCGATGCCTGCCGCCATCGGAATGGTGATGCGTACGTCCGCAGACCGCCGCCAGTGCTCGGTCAGGCCGGGCCCCTCGCTGCCGACGATCAGTGCGGCACGGTCGTCCGGGATGACCGCGTCGAGCGGGACGGCGTCGGGCCCCAGCGTCATCGCGTATGAGGTGAATCCGGCTTCCCGGAGTGCGGCCGGTGCCGCGTACCAGTCGTCGAGACGGGTGTGCGGCAGCGCGAACACGGCACCCATCGCGACCTTGATGGAGCGGCGGTAGAACGGATCGGCGCACCTTGGCGACAGGACGACGCCGTCGAATCCGAGAGCCGCAGCGTTGCGGAAGATCGAGCCGACGTTCATGTGATCGACGAGGTCTTCAACCACGACGAGACGCTCGGATGCAGCCAGGAGCGCCGCCAACGGCATCGGCTCCGGACGCTCGAACGCGGCGAGCGCACCACGATGCACGTGGAAGCCGGTGACGGCCTCGATCTCGCGCTCGTCGAGCACGTGGATCGGCACGTCGTAGCGAACGAGCACATCCGCCAGCGCCTCGACCCAACGCGGCGCCAGCAGGAACGATTGGGGCGCATGACCGGCAGCTGCCGCCCGACGAATGACCTTCTCGCCCTCGGCGATGTAGACGCCGTGTTCGGACTCCATCTGCGTCCGCAGTTGAACGTCGCGTAAATCTTGAAAAAGACGAAGATCAGGGCGCTCAGACACTGGAAGCAACCTCTGCCACGCCGCTAGCCTAGGCGCCCATGAGCCTCGACCGACCAGTCACGCCCAACCCGTACCTCCTGCTGCCGCTAGTCCCGTCCTTCGAGGTGACCAGCGCAGACATCACCGAGGACGCCCCGCTCAAGGACGAACAGGTGTACGCGAAGGGCAACACGTCGCCGCAGCTGTCCTGGAGCGGCGCTCCCGAAGGCACCCAGTCGTACGTCGTGACCTGCTTCGACCCGAACGCTCCCATCGTCTCGGGCTTCTGGCACTGGGTCGTCGTCGACCTTCCGGCGTCAGTGACCTCGTTGGACACGGGTGCCGGCGCGAGCGACGCGACGCTGCCGGGCGGCTACCACGTCCGCAACGACTTCGGCACACCCGACTTCGGTGGCGCAGCCCCGCCGGAGGGTGACCAGGTGCACAACTACCACTTCGTCGTGCACGCAGTCGGTGTGCCGAGCCTTGACGCCCAGGGCGCGACGCCCGCGGTCGTCGGCTTCAAGCTCGCCTTCAACACGCTCGCCCGCGCGATGATCACGGGGACGTACCAGCACTGAGCCAATTTGTCGGCGACGGTCACCTGACGGCGATCGCCGACGCCCAAGCAAGCTCGTTCGCACCCACGCGACCGGCAAAGCCGGATCGCTCGTAGAGCACTTACCTGTGATCACGCGACGGGCGTCAGCCCATCGCCGCCATGGCGTACTTGTTGGCGCGCTTGCTGACGGCCAGGACGTACTTGTTGCTGTGGTTGTAGGAGCGGATGGCGTCCGACCACCCCTGGTCGGTGCTGAGGTCGCGCCCGCCGTTGCAGAGATACATCGCGGCGGCCAGCGCCGCGTCGTCGATGTTGTTGCGGTCGACGATGCCGTCCTGGTTGCCGTCGACGCCCCAGCGCGCCCACGTGCCGCCGATGAATTGCATCGGGCCGGCCGCGTGGTCCCACTCCGGGTCACCGGTCGCGGCGTGGTCGGCGACCGTCGCGTTGATGGCGCGGGTGCCCTTGGTTCCGTCGAGCGCCGGGCCGAGGATGAGCTGTGACGTGCGGCCGTCCGGCATGAGCATCGAACCACGCGTGGTGCCGTGGCCGGTCTCGATCCAGCCGATGCCTGCCAGCGTGTTCCAACCGAGCCGGCAACTCGGCCTGACCGAGGAGATGGTGAGTTGCGCCTTGCCGTAGCCCTCGAGCGCGCGCGGCGAGATGCCGGTGGCGCTGGAGGTGCGCTGGATCCAGCCTGGATCGACCATCGGGCCACCGCTGACGCCCGTCGTGCTGCCACCGTTGACCGGCACCGCCGCAGTGGCCATCGGCGTGAGCGCCAACGGCGGAGCGTCGACCCGCAGAGCATGTTGCTCGACGTAGATCGTGCGGTAGATGACCCCGAACGCGCCGAGGATCGCGAGGATCAACGGGACGGCGACGACAGCCGCCAACCGGCCGCGCCGGCGGCGCGGCCTGCGACGGGGAGGAATGGCCGCGGGGGCGGGCCGAATCTGGGTGTCGATCGTCATGGCAGGGAATCAGGAGAGATGGGGAGCAGGATCCCCATGGTAGGTCAGCTTGGGGCCTGCTCGCCCGGTTCGTCGGAAGCGCCCGGGCCCTCGGCCTGCTTGGCGGCCTGCAGCGCCTGGTCGACGGCTGCCTGAGTCTCGGCATCAGTGATGCCTTCGTCGTCGATCTGGCTGTCGTCAACGGGGGCGTCGAGGTCGATCCGTGTCGTGCTGCCGCCACCGTCGACCGGAATCTTGCCGAGGGTCCCGCCGAGCGTGCCGAGCGCTTTCGTCAGCTCGGCCGGGATGATCCAGGTGCTCGCATTCGGGCTGTTGGCGATCTTCGGCAGCGTCTGCAGGTACTGGTACGACAGCAGTTTCTGGTCAGGGTTGCCGTCGTGGATGGCCTGGAAGACCGCGCCGATGGCCTGCGCCTCACCCTGCGCGCGCAGGATGGCGGCCTGCCGATCGGCTTGGGCGTTGAGGATCAGCGCCTGCTTGCTGCCCTCGGCGGTCAGGATTTGCGCCTGCTTCTCACCCTCAGCGGTGAGGATCGCCGACTGCCGCTGGCCCTCGGCGGTCAGGATGGCGGCCCGCTTGTTGCGCTCGGCGCGCATCTGCTGCTCCATCGCGTCGATGATCGACGGCGGCGGGTCGATGCCCTTGAGCTCGACCCGGTTGACCCGGATGCCCCACTTGCCAGTGGCGCCGTCCAGCTCACCGCGCAGGTGGGAGTTAATCTGGTCGCGGCTGGTCAGCGCATGCTCCAGCGTCATGCCACCGATGATGTTGCGGAGCGTCGTCATCGTGAGCTGCTCGATGGCCTGGATGTAATCGGCGATCTCGTAGGTCGCGGCGACGGCGTCGGTGACCTGGAAGTAGATGACCGTGTCGATCGAGACCGTGAGGTTGTCCTCGGTGATCACCGGCTGCGGCGGGAAGGACACGACCTGCTCGCGCAGGTCGATCAGGTAGCGCATCTTGTCGACGAACGGGACGACGATGTTGAGCCCCGCTGACAGCGTCGCTCGATATTTGCCGAAGCGCTCGACGATGCCGGCGCGCGCCTGCGGAACGATTTTCACCGTCATCGAGATGAAGGCGATCGCCAGGATCGCCAGCAGCAGCACGCCAATCGTGAAACCCATCAGGACTCCCTCTCCGTGAGATCTGCGGTGATGACGGCGGTCGCGCCGTCGATCGCGACGACGCGGGTTTCGATACCCGGGTCGATCGATTCATGGTCGTTCGTGCGGGCGGACCACTCCTCTCCGCCGATCTGCACCCGACCGGCCCGCGGGCCGACCGTCTGCAGCACGAGTGCGTCACGGCCGACCAGGTTGGAGAAGCCGGTGGCCAGCGTCGGGCCCGAGTGCAGCCGGTGCAGCAACGCCGGCCTAAGGACAAACAGCAGGGCAATCGAGGCGATCGCGAAGATGGCCACGGCGAGCCACAACGGCGCACCGAAGACGGTGGCGACCGATGCCGCGAGGGCGCCGAGGCCGAACATCAGCAGGACGAAGTCGAGGCTGAGCAGCTCGACGACGGCCAGCAGCACGGCGATCGCCAGCCACGTCAGCGCCGCGTGCTCAGCAATCCAATGCGTCATGAGCCAACTATGAGGCACGATGCCCAAACGCCAGGCGGCGTGCGGAAAAACGTCCCCCGACGTCGTCGAGCTGCAACCGCATCCCGAACGTACGGCTGAGGTTCTCGGCCGTCAGGGTTGCGGCGAGTGGGCCGCTGGCCACGACCGCGCCATCGCGCAGCATGAGCACGTGGGTGAAGCCGCGCGGGATCTCCTCGACGTGGTGCGTGACCAGGACGAGCACCGGTGACTCCGGGACGGCAGCGAGCAGCTCCAGGCTGGCGAGAAGGTCCTCGCGGGCACCGAGATCGAGCCCCGCGCCGGGCTCGTCGAGCACCAGCAGCTCCGGGTCCGTCATCAGGGCCCGGGCCACAAGCGTGCGCTTGCGCTCCCCCTCCGACAGCGTGCCGAAGGTCCGGTTGGCCAGCGCCCGAATGCCGAGCTCGCCGAGAATCTGGTCAGCGCGGCCCATGTCTTCGGACTCGTACTCCTCGTTCCACCGACCCGTCACCGCGTGGGCGGCCGACATGACGGCATCGTGGACGGACTCGCCGGCCGGGATGCGATCGGCGACGGTGGTGCCGGTGAAGCCAATGCGCGTGCGGAGGTCGAACAGCTCGACTTCGCCGAGCCGCTCGCCCAACACCTCGGCCGTTCCGGACGTGGGAAACATCGTCGCGCCGATGATCTGCATCAGCGTGCTCTTGCCGGCGCCGTTCGCACCGATGACCACCCAACGGTCGCCGGCTTCAGCACGCCAGGACACATCGTTGAGCAGGGCCTTGCCCGAGCGGACGACGGTGACGTGAGCGAGATCGAACGCCGCTGACATCCACTCTCCCTCGGCCACTTGGCTGACTCACCTACAAGGTGGCGCCAACGATAGCCTCGGACGCGATGACCGAACACGTGCCCACCCCGCACCTCACCGATCCGACGATCCTGCTGACCCTGACGGGCCCCGACCGTCCGGGTGTCTCGACGGCGCTGTTCGAGCGCCTGACCGGATTCGACCTCGAAGTCGTGGACGTGGAGCAGCTCGTCGTGCGCGGCCGCCTCGTCCTGAGCGTGCTGGTGACGCGACCGGAGAACGCCCAGCAACTGGCCGACACCGTCCGCGACCTCGGCGCCGACCTCGCCTTGGACGTCGAGATCGAGCATGGCGTCGGCGACAACCGGCCGCGCCGCGTCGGGCGCGCGAACGTCACTGTCCTCGGCCACCCGCTCGAGCCGGCGGCCATGGCGGCGCTCACCCACCGGATCGCCAGCGCCGGCGGCAACATCGACCGCATCCTGCGTCTCGCACGCTATCCGGTGACGGCGCTGCGGATGGAGATCTCCGGAGCCGAACCGGACGACCTGCAGGCGCTACTGCTGGAGGCTGCCATCGACCACGGCGTGGACGTCGCGGTCGAGGAACGCGGCATCCTGCGGCACGCGCAGCGGCTCATCGTCATGGACGTCGACTCGACGCTCATCCAGGGCGAGGTCATCGACATGCTGGCCGCGCACGCCGGCTTGGAGACCGACATGGCCGCCGCGACCGAGTCCGCGATGCGCGGTGAGCTCGACTTCGAGACGTCGCTGCGGCAGCGGGTCGGCATGCTTGCCGGCTTGGACGCGTCCCTGCTCGACACGGTCCGCGAGGAGATCCTCTTCACGCCGGGCGCGCGGACGATGATCCGCACGCTCAAGCGACTGGGTTACCGGTTCGCGCTGGTCAGCGGCGGGTTCCGGCCGATCATCCAGCCGCTCGCCGACGAGCTCGGCGTCGACTACGTCGCAGCCAACGAGCTCGAGATCATCGACGGCAAGCTCACCGGCGGACTCGTCGGTCCGATCGTCGACCGGGCCGGCAAGGCCGCGGCACTGCGGGCCTTCGCCGCCGAAGCCGGCGTCGCGCTGAAGAACACCGTGGCCATCGGCGACGGGGCGAACGACCTCGACATGCTTGCTGCCGCCGGCCTTGGCGTCGCGTTCAACGCCAAGCCGCTCGTGCGCGACCAGGCGCAGACATCGGTGAACGTCCCGTACCTCGACTCGATCGTCTACCTCCTCGGAATCACCCGTGAAGAGGTCGAAGCTGCAGACGCGGCGGACTGATCATTCCTCGTCTTCGAGGCGGAACCCGAGCTTCATCGTGACCTGGTAGTGCGAGACGTCGGTGCCCTGAATCTGGCCGCGGACGCCCTCCACCTCGAACCAGTCAAGATGGCGAAGCGTCTGACCCGCGCGGGCAATGCCGTTCTCGATGGCCTCGGTGACGCCGTCCGGCGACGTTCCGACGATCTCGGTGACTCGGTAGGTGCGGTTGCTCATGCAGCCCAGCGTAGTGTGAAGCTATGGAGCGCGAGCCGGTGTACTCAGTCACCTCGGCGCGGTCCGGTCAGCGGGACGACATCGGCGGCCGGGAGCGTCGCTACGTCATCTCGATGGCGATCCGGACGGCGTGTTTCGTCGGCGCCGTGATCGCGTGGCAGACCGTCGGCGCTTGGCTCGGCGCCATTCTCTTTGTCGGCGCGCTCGTCCTGCCGTACACCTCGGTGATCCTGGCGAACGCCGGAACGCGTAGCCAGGGACCCGGCGTCGATCTGCTCAAGAACCCGCCCGGAACCATCGAGAAGCCCCTGTAAGCGGACTCAGCCGCCGATCGCCGACATCGGCCGGCTTGGCTGCAGGAACGTCGGGTCGTCGATCCCGTGGCCCGGACGCTTGGACGCCATCGCGATGACCCACCGCTCGGCGAGCTCGATGTCGGACGCGCCGGCGCGCAGGGCGGATCGGAGGTCGGACTCCTCGCGCGCGAACAGGCAGTTGCGAAGCTGCCCGTCGGAAGTGAGCCGCACGCGGTTGCAATCGCCGCAGAACGGCCGCGTCACAGAGCCGATGATGCCGATGACGTGTGGCCCGTCATCGACCAGGAACCGTTCGGCCGGCGCCGACCCGCGCCCGTCGAGAGCGGTCAATCGATGTGATTCGCTGAGCAGCTCGAGGGTCTCGTCCGCGGTGACCATCGCATCGCGTTGCCACCCGTGCTGGGCGTCCAGGGGCATCTGCTCGATGAAGCGCAGCTCATAGCCCCGGTCGAGGCACCACGCCATCAGCTCGGGCGCCTGGTTGTCGTTGATGCCGCGCAACAAGACGGCATTGACCTTGACGGGGCTGAGGCCCGCGGCAGCGGCGGCCGCCAGGCCGGCGAGCACGTCCGGGAGCCGGTCGCGGCGGGTGATCTCGGCGTAGGTGGCGGCGTTGACGGTGTCGAGGCTGACGTTGACCCGATCGAGCCCGGCCTCGGCCAGCGGTCCTGCGAGGTGTCGCAGCCCGAGTCCGTTCGTCGTCAACGCGGTCCGGGCGCCGAGCGCCTTGGTCGCCGCCACGATGGCCGGCAGCCCGCGCCGCAGCAGCGGCTCTCCCCCGGTGAACCGAACGTCCTTGACGCCCAGCCGTGTGACGGCGACGCCGATGAGTCGAACGACCTCATCGTCCGAGAGCGTCTCGTCGTCAGGGATCCATTCGAGGCCCTCGGCCGGCATGCAGTATTGACAGCGCAGGTTGCAACGGTCGGTCAGCGACACCCGGAGGTCCGTCGCGACCCGCCCATAGCGGTCGGCCAACTGCATTCGGCAAGTCTAGTTCGGACGCCAGCTACTAGACCGTCGGAAGCGCTGCCTCCTGCGTCACAGTGGGTTCGCCCGTCTTCACGACGATCACGCCGACGAGCACGAGCGTTCCGCCCATCGCCTGGAGCCGCGTCGGCACCTCCGCGAGCAGGAGCCACGCGAAGAGCACCGCCGCGAGAACCTCGCTGAGGCCGACGAACGATGCCAACCGGGCTCCGAGGCGCCGCACCCCCGCGATCCCCGCCAGGTATGCGAGCGCGGCGGTGACGACACCCAGCGCCAGAACCGGCAGCCACCACGGCACGGTGAGTTGCCGGTAGTGGACGTCGGCCACGTGCGCCTCGAGGGGCAACGCGCCCACGAGTCCGGCCGTCCAGATGGTGACGGCGGCGATCAACAGGCCCAATCCTGCGAGCGCGACCGGCGGAACGCCTGAATCGCCCTGGCTCGAGATGACGAAGTACGAGACCGCGCCGATCATGGCGGTCAGGGCCCAGGCGACGCCCCGAGGATCGAGCGTCCCGTGCGTTCCGAAGACGTCAATGAGCAGGGCGAGCCCCACCAGGGCGATCGCGCCGCCAAGCAAAGTCAACCGACTGGGGCGCTGACCGTGCCGGCCCCACATCCAGACGATGACGCCCACCGGCGACGTGTATTCGACGAGCAGGGCGACCCCGACGGGTAGATAGGAGACCGCGTAGAAGTAGCAGAGCTGCGCGCCGGCGATGGCGAGGACGCCATAGGTCAGGAGCAGCCGCACGTGTGATCGCGCGACTGCCCAACGCCCGCGCAAGGCGACGAGTGCAGGTCCGGTGAGGACGATCGCCCCGACGGTGACGCGCGCCGAGACCGCGGCCCCGGCAGACCATCCCGCGTCGAACATCCCGGCGGCCGTCGCGCCGGCCAGCCCGAAGCAGAATCCCGACGCGAGAGCGAAGGCCAGACCGGAGCGCACTGCCTGAGGCTATCGAGCACGGCGGGTAGCCTCGGCCCGTGTTCAACCGCCGCACGATCGTCATGACGCTGGGCGCGTTCGCGCTGGCGGCGCTGTGCGTCCGCCTTGGCTTCTGGCAATGGCACCGGATGGAGCACAAGAAGCACCTGCAGGCCGTGATCGAACGACATGCGCACGCGCAGCCCGTCCCGCTCGAATCGGTGCTGCGACCGGGCGTCGGCGTGAGCGAGGACGCGGAGTGGACGCCTGTCACGGCCACCGGGCGGTTCGACCGGTCCAAGGAAGTGACGGTGAAGTTCACGACCCGCGACGGCAAGCCCGGCGCCGACGTCGTGACGCCGCTCGTGCTCGCCGACGGGTCGGCCGTCCTCGTCGACCGCGGCTGGATGGCGACGGAGAACACGAATGCCCGGCCGTCGAACATCCCTGCTCCCCCGGCTGGTCGCGTGACGATCGAAGGATGGCTACGTCCGGACAACCGGGCCGCCGACAACGCGGTCGTACCGACCGACGGTCAGGTGCGCGCCATCGCCAGCCACGGCCTACGGCCATTCGTCGGGCGGGAGCTCCTGCCCGGTTTCGTCAACCTGCAGAAGCCGGCGACCGCGGGATTGGCGCCTGAACCCCGTCCGCACGTGAGCCACTGGCTGAACTTCTTCTACGCCTGGCAGTGGTGGTTCTTCTCGGTGCTGGCGGCGATCGGCCCGTTCTGGTTCGGCCGCGATCACGCCAAGGCGATGAGATCCGCGTAGCTGTCGTTCCAGAGGTCCTCGTCGCCGTCGGGCAGCAGCAGGACACGGTCAGGCTCCAGCGCAACGACGGCGCCTTCGTCGTGAGTCACGAGGACGATCGCGCCTTCGTAGTCGCGGATGGCTGCCAGAACCTCTTCGCGGGACGCGGGATCGAGGTTGTTCGTCGGCTCGTCCAGAAGCAGCACATTCGCCCGCGACACGATCAGGCCGGCCAGCGCCAGCCGCGTCTTCTCGCCGCCGGACAGCACCCCGGCCGGCTTGGACGCGTCGTCACCGGTGAACAGGAAGGCGCCGAGGACGCTACGCGCCTCCGTGTCCGTTAGTGAGGGCGCAGCGGCACGCATGTTGTCCAACACCGACTTTGAGGTGTCGAGCGTCTCGTGCTCCTGCGCGTAGTAGCCGATGCGCAGGCCGTGGCCAGGCTCGATCTGCCCAGTGTCGGGCTGCTCGACGCCTGCCAAAATGCGCAGCAGGGTTGTCTTGCCAGCACCGTTCAGGCCCAGGACGACGACGCGACTCCCCCGGTCGATGGCCAGGTCGACGTCGGTGAAGACCTCCTGCGAGCCGTACGACTTGGAGAGCTCTTTTGCGAACAACGGTGTCTTGCCGCACGGTGCCGGTGACGGGAAGGCGATCTTCGCGACCCGGTCGGCCGCGCGTTCGGCCTCGAGACCCGCCATCAGCTTTTCGGCGCGCTTCAGCATCCCCTGCGCGGCCGTGGCCTTCGTGGCCTTGGCCCGCATCTTGTTGGCCTGCTCGGTCAGCTGCTCGGCCTTCTTCATCGCGTTGGCCCGTTCGCGCTTGCGCCGGCGCTCGTCCGTCTCGCGCTGCTCGAGGTAGCGCTTCCAGCCCATGTTGTAGACGTCGATTTCGCCGCGGTTGGCGTCGAGGTGCAGCACCTTGTTGACGACCTGCTCGAGCAGTTCGACGTCGTGACTGATCACGACGAGGCCGCCGGAGAAGTCGGCGAGGAATCCACGCAGCCAGGTGACGGAGTCGGCGTCCAGGTGGTTCGTCGGCTCGTCCAGCAGCAGTGTGTCGGCGTCAGAGAACAGGATGCGGGCGAGCTCGATGCGGCGGCGCTGGCCGCCGGAGAGCGTTCCCAGCTCCTGGCCCAGAACTCGGTCGTCCAGGCCGAGGCTGGCCGCGATCGTCGCGGCCTCCGACTCGGCCGCGTAACCGCCGGCGGCCAGGAACGCGGCCTCGGCGTTCGTGTAGCTGCGCATCGCCTTGTCGACGACCTCAGAATCGTCGGACTGCATCCTGCCTTCGGCGTCGCGCAGCCGGCGCAGCGCATCGTCCAGGCCGCGCACCGACAGGATGCGGTCGCGCGCGCTGATGGTCGTGTCGCCGACACGGGGATCCTGCGGCAGGTAGCCGATGGTGCCCGAGCGGCTGATCGAACCGGCGGCGGGCTGGCCATCGCCGGACAGGATCTTCGTCAAGGTCGTCTTGCCGGCGCCGTTGCGCCCGACCAGCCCGATCTTGTCGCCGTCGGCGACGCGGAACGAGACGTCGGACATCAACACGCGCGCACCGAAGCGCAGCTCCACTCCGGAGACGTTGAGCATGAAGGTCCTTAGCTGGCCGACGTGCGCTCGGCGCGCGCCGTCAGCTCATCGGTGAGCAGGCCGACGAGCGCCTCCAGCTGGACGTCGACCGAGCCCTCGTCGCTGACGTCCGCGCCGTCGAGGGCTCGGGCCGCGAGGTTGGCCTTGCTGTCGACGAGCTCGACGATGCGCGGGTCGAGGGTCTGGGCCGCGATGATGCGCCAGGCGGTGACCGGGGCGTCCTGGCCAATGCGGTGGACACGGTCGATCGCCTGCTGCTGCTCGGCGTCGGTCCAGGACAGCTCGGCAAGCACCACGTTGGACGCGACCTGCAGGTTGAGGCCGACGCCGGCCGCGGTCAGCGAGCAGACAGCGACCATGACCTCCGGGTCGTTGACGAACGCGTCGACGGCGTTCTGGCGAGCCGTGCGGGACTGGTCGCCGCGGATCGAGATGAACGGGATGTCGCGATCCTTGAAGATCTGTTCCGCAGTGTCCATGACGTCGATGTGCTTGGCGAAGAACACCACCTTGCCGACGCTTCGCGCCAGCTGGGCGGTGTAGTCGGCGGCGAGCCCGGCCTTGGCGAGACCGATCTTGCGCATCATGCCGAAGACGTTGTCGCCCACGGACGCGTCCTTGGCGTCCTCGCGCTCCATGCGCGCGACGCGACGGACCAGGTCGATGTCGATGCCCGTCGGAGCATCACCGCCGCGCGCTTCGATACCCGCGTCGTAGCGGCGCATCAAGCGGCGCGCCAGCTCGGCTTCGGCGGCGCGGATGGACCGCCCGTCCTCGTCTGACAGCTCGACCGGCAGGTCGGCGATGCGACGGGCCGGGATGTCCGCCGCGACGTCCTGCTTGCGGCGCCGCACGATGCCCATGTCGATGACGCTCTTGCGCGCAGCCGGGAAGAAGCCGGGCTCCAGCGGGGTCTTCTCGTTGTTCTCCAGGCGCGCCATGAGGTCGCGCAGGGGCTTCTTGTCGTCGATCCAGCCGAGGAACTCCCAGATGGCACGGAAGTCGTCGATGTCGTTGATCAGCGGCGTTCCGGTGAGGGCCATGAGCAGCGGCTGCGACACCCGCGAGCGCACCTTAGCCGACAGCTTGAGCACGTTCTGCGACCGCAGCGACGTCTTGTTCTTGATGAAGTGCGCCTCGTCGAGGACGACGCCGCGGAAGCCGATCTCGCCCAGCCAGCCGACGTGCCGGTCGAGCACCTCGTAGTTGATGACGATGATGTCGGCGAAGGCGTCAATGTCGTGGCCGTCGCCGTGGATGACCGTCGCGCGACGCCGTGGCGTCCACAGCGCGGCCTCGCGTGCCCAGTTGATCTTGACGACGTTGGGCACGACGGCGAGCAGCGGGAACGCGTCGGCGGCCTCGGCGGCCAGCAGCGCTTGGGCGGTCTTGCCGAGGCCGGGCTCGTCGGCGAGAAGGAAGGTGCGGTGTCCTTCGCGGGCGGCCTCGATGACCTCGCCCTGGTGCTTCATCAGCTGCCGCCCGTCCTTGAGGAACAGGCTGGTCGGCTCCGGCAGCGCCATGCAGGCGGGCGCGCCGGGCGCTGCGCGCTCGAAGGAGGACAGCAGCGGACCGATGAGCTCCCAGCCGTCCAGGCGCCGCTGCTGCGGCATGGGGACGCCTTCGGTGAAGGTCGGCGCCATGAACGGGTTGGCGAGCTGCCGAGAGATGACGGCGCGCGGCACGACCTTCTTCGCCGTCGTCGCGGTCTCGACAGGTTCCGGTTCGGGCTCGGCGACCTCGAACCCAGCGGCTTCCTCGAGCTCAGCCCGGATGGCCTTGGCCTCCGGAGCGGTGACGGCGTCATCGCCGAGCAGCGTGAACAGGCTGGGCTCGGTGGCAGCCGACGTGGCGAGAATCGTGGCGATTCCGTCGAGCCGGCGCAGCTGCTCGGTGCGGTAGGCCTCCGTGACCTCGGTGTCGGCCTTGACCTTGGTGCGCTCCTCGCGGGTCAGCATGGCGACAGCCTGGAACTTCGCCCGCGTGGTCTGGCCGATGCGACCGCGACGCACGTCGGTCTCGACCTCGCGCACGACGCGGGCCAGGACCGGCAGGATCCCGTCGTTCGAGCGGCTGTTTGCGCCAGCGCCGCGGGGGCGACGCGCCCGTGTTCTAGCCAAGATTGAATCCCAGGGCGCGAAGCATCTCGCGGCCGTCGTCGGTGATCTTGTCGGGGCCCCACGGCGGCATCCACACCCAATCGATGCGGAAGTCATTGACGAGGCCGTCGAGCGCGGCGCGCGTCTGGTCCTCGATGACGTCGGTCAGCGGGCAGGCAGCCGACGTGAGCGTCATGCTCAGGACAGCGTTGCTGTGCTCGTCGACCTCGACGCCGTAGACGAGTCCGAGGTCGACGACGTTGATGCCAAGTTCGGGGTCGACGACGTCCTTCATCGCCTCGATGACGTCGTCATCGCTGGTGGCAGTGGACACGGCACCTTCCGGTGTGACGTCGGGAAAATCTGAATGGTCCGTCATGAGGCCTCCTCGGCTTGCAGGACGGCGTCCTTGAACGCCATCCACGACAGCAACGCGCACTTCACGCGGGCCGGAAACTGGGCGACGCCGGCAAAGGCGATGCCGTCTTCCAGAACGTCCTCGTCGGGGACGACCTGCCCCTTGCCCTGCATCATCGCGTGGAACTGATCGAGTACGGCCAAGCCGTCCTGGACGGACTTGCCGACGACGAGATCGTTCAGCACCGACGCCGATGCCTGGCTGATGGAGCAGCCAACAGCATCGTAGGACACGTCCTCGACCAGATCACCGGCAACGTGCACGCGCAGTGTGATTTCGTCGCCGCACGTCGGGTTGACGTGGTGGACCTCCGACTCGAACGGGTCGCGTAGGCCTCGACCGTGCGGGTGCTTGTAGTGGTCGAGAATGATGTCCTGGTACAGCGAGTCCAGGTTCGGGGTAGGTGTCGTCATCGGGCTCCGAAGTAGTTCTTCGTGAAGTGCAACGCCTCGACGAGCGCATCGATTTCGTCGGTCGTCGTGTAGAGGTAGAACGACGCACGCGTCGTGGACTGCACGCCGAAGCGCTGGTGCGCGGGCTTGGCGCAGTGATGGCCGGCGCGCACGGCGACGCCGCGTGAGTCGACGAGCTGGGCGACGTCGTGCGGATGGACGCCCTCGAGGGTGAAGCTGATCGCACCCCCGCGGTCCTTCGCCTCGCGCGGCCCGACGATCGTCAGGCCGTCGATGTCCTGCAGCGCGTCCAGCGCGTAGGCGGTGATCTCCTGCTCGTGGGCGGCGACGTTGTCCATGCCGAGGGCGGTCAGGTAGTCGACCGCGGCCCCCAGGCCGACAGCTTGAGCGATCGGCGGCGTGCCGGCCTCGAACCGGTGGGGGGGCTTGGCGAACGTCGACCGCTCCATCGTGACGGTCTCGATCATCTCGCCGCCACCGAGGAAGGGCGGGAGCTCGGCCAGCAGGTCGTAACGGCCCCAGAGCACGCCGATGCCCGTCGGACCGACCATCTTGTGGCCGGTGAAGGCGACGAAGTCGGCGCCGAGTGCTGCCACGTCGACCGGCAGCTGCGGGACAGCCTGCGACGCGTCGATGACGACGAGCGCGCCGACCTCCCTGGCCCGCTTGATGACGACATCCAGTGGGTTGATGGTGCCGAGCATGTTGGACACCCACGTCAGCGACACGACCGCCGTGCGCTCGGTGATCAGCCCATCGAGATTGGCAAGATCGAGCCTGCCCTCGTCGGTGATGCCGAACCAGCGCAGCGTCGCGCCCGTGCGCTCCGCGAGGAGCTGCCACGGAACGATGTTGGAGTGGTGCTCCATCTCGGTGATGACGATGTCCGTGTCCGCATTGACGCGACCCGCGTCGCCCAGCACGCGCGCCACCAGATTGAGCGCCTCGGAGGCGTTCTTGGTGAAGATCACCTCGTCGCGCGATGGGGCGCCGATGAACTGGGCCACCTTCGTGCGCCCGAGCTCGAAGGCCTCGGTCGCCTCCGAGCCGAGAGCGTGCATCGCGCGGGCCACGTTGGCGTTGTGCCATCGGTAGTGCTCGTCGATCGCCTCGATGACCGCCTGCGGCTTCTGCGACGTGTTGGCGCTGTCGAGGTAGACCAAACCCGGACGTTCCAGAATCGGAAAGTCCTTGCGGATCAGGTCGACGTCGTACGTCATGGTCAGACTGCAGCCTTGACGTATTTGTCGTAACCGCTGGCCTCGAGCTCTTCAGCGAGCTCCTGGCCGCCGGATTCGGCGACCTTGCCGGCGACGAACACGTGCACGAAGTCGGGCTTGATGTAGCGCAGGATGCGCGTGTAGTGCGTGATCAACAGCAGGCCCCGGTCGCCCTGGGCCGTGTAGCGGTTCACGCCGTCGGCGACGACCTTGAGCGCGTCGATGTCGAGACCGGAGTCGGTCTCATCGAGGACCGCGAACTTCGGGTTGAGCAGCTCGAGTTGCGCAATCTCGTGGCGCTTCTTCTCGCCACCGGAGAAGCCTTCGTTCACGCTGCGCTGGCCGAACGTCGGGTCGAGGTTCAGGCGTTCGAGCGCCGCGTTGACGTCCTTGACCCACGTGCGCAGCTTGGGCGCCTCGCCGTCGAGAGCGGTCTTGGCCGAGCGGAGGAAGTTGGCGACCGACACACCGGGCACCTCGACCGGGTACTGCATGGCGAGGAACAGGCCCGCCCTGGCGCGCTCATCGACCTTCATGTCGAGGATGTTCTGACCGTCCAGCGTCACGGTGCCGTCGGTGATGTTGTACTTCGGGTGACCGGCGATGGAGTACGCGAGCGTGCTCTTGCCCGAGCCGTTGGGGCCCATGATCGCGTGCACTTCACCGGAGTTGACGGTGAGGTCGACGCCCTTGAGGATCGGCTTCTCGCCTTCCTCGGTGGTGACCGAAACGTGCAGGTTCTTGATCTCGAGGGTGCTCATGCTTCTTCCTTGATGGGGTTCTGGACGTCGACGAGGACTGCATCGCCATCGACGGAGACGGGGTAAACGGGGACCGGCTCGGTGGCCGGGAGGATGACGGGACGGCCGTCGCGCAGGTTGAACGTCGAGCCGTGCAGCCAGCACTCGAGCTCTGGCGTGCCCTTGTCGTCGAAGGTGACCTCGCCCTCGGACAGCGCAACCGAGGCGTGCGAGCACTCGTCCCGGATGGCGAAGACGTTCTCCGCGGTGCGGACGAGAGCCACTTCGACGCCATCGACCTCGACGGCGATGGCGGCGTTCTCGGGCAGGTCGGACAGGTTGGCGGCCTTGCTGAACGTCATAGGACCCCCGCCAGCTCGGCCTCGATCGCCTCGACCAGGCGTGCCTGCAGGTCCGGCACGCCGATACGGCGAATCACGTCGTTGAAGAAGCCGTGGACGACCAGGCGACGCGCTTCGTCCTCGTCGATGCCGCGGCTCTGCAGGTAGAACAGGTGATTGTCGTCGAACCGGCCGGTGGTCGACGCGTGGCCGGCCCCCTCGATCTCGCCGGTCTCGATCTCCAGGTTCGGCACCGAGTCCGCGTGGGCGCCGTCGGTGAGGACGAGGTTGTCGTTCCGCTCGAACGTCTCGATGCCCTCGGCAACCTTGCGGATGAGGACGTTGCCGATCCAGACCGTGTGGGCGTCCAGGCCCTGCAGCGCGCCCTTGTACTCGACGTTGCTGCGAGTCTTGGGCGCCGTGTGGTCGACGAACAGGCGGTGCTCGAGGTGCTGGCCGGCATCGGCGAAGTAGACGCCGTAAAGGTCGACCGATCCCCCAGTGCCGCGGTAGTCGGCCGATGTGCTGGCGCGCACCACGTCACCACCGAGCGTCACCGTCACGTGGGTGAGCGAGGCGTCGCGTCCGACGTTGGCGTGTTGGCTGACGACGTGGACCGAGTCGTCAGCCCAGTCCTGCACAGTCACGAACGTCAGGTTTGCGCCGTCTTCGAGGACCACCTCGATGTTCTCGGCCCAGGTGGCCGAGCCGGAGTACTCGACCACCACGACCGACTTGCTGAACCGGCCGGCCCGGATGAGCAGGTGCCCGGCCGCCGCCGGCTCCGCGTCGTGTCCGGTGAGCCGGATGACGCTCGGCTGCGCGACGACCGCGTCGGCCGGGATCGTCACCTCGTACACGGACGAAGCGGCCTGCCAGGCGCGCGCCGACACCCGGTCGGTCGGGATGTAGCCCGACGCACCGCGCGAGGATTCGGACGCCGGGACGCTGCGGGCGACGACGCCCTCGCCCAGCTCGGCCTCGATCTTGAATGCGCTGCCGGCGAGGTCGGCGTCCTGGTGCAGCCCGCGCAGTCGCTTCAGCGGCGTGAACCGCCAGATCTCCTCGCGGCCGGTGGGCACGGGGTGGTCGGCCACGTCGAACGAGCCCTCCGGATGGAGGTGTGATTCGACGTGATCCAGTTCCAGCGCGCTGGCCAAGTCAGTGGCGGTCATCCGACAGCGCCCTCCATCTGCAGTTCGATCAGTCGGTTGAGCTCGAGTGCGTACTCCATCGGCAGCTCGCGCGCGATCGGCTCGACGAAGCCGCGGACGATCATGGCCATGGCTTCGTCCTCCTCCATGCCGCGGGACATGAAGTAGAAGAGCTGGTCGTCGCTGAGCTTGGAGACGGTGGCCTCGTGCCCCAGCGTGACGTCGTCCTCGCGCACATCGACGTACGGGTAGGTGTCGGAGCGGCTGATCTGGTCGACGAGCAGCGCATCGCACTTGACGGTGCTGGCCGAACCGTGGGCACCCTCGTTGACCTGCAGCAGGCCGCGGTACGACGTGCGTCCGCCGCCGCGGGCCACCGACTTGCTCAGGATCGAGCTCGACGTGTTGGGCGCGGCGTGGACCATCTTGGCACCGGCGTCCTGGTGCTGGCCCTCCCCCGCGAACGCGATCGAGAGCGTCTCACCGCGGGCACCTTCGCCCATCAGGTAGACGGCGGGGTACTTCATCGTCACCTTCGAGCCGATGTTGCCGTCGATCCACTCCATGGTGGCACCGGCTTCACAGATGGCCCGCTTGGTGACCAGGTTGTAGACGTTGTTCGACCAGTTCTGGATGGTCGTGTAACGAACCCGCGCGTTCTTCTTGACGATGATCTCGACGACGGCCGAGTGCAGGGAGTCCGACGAGTAGATCGGAGCAGTACAGCCCTCGACGTAATGCACGTACGAGCCCTCGTCGGCGATGATCAGCGTCCGCTCGAACTGGCCCATGTTCTCGGTGTTGATGCGGAAGTAGGCCTGCAACGGGATGTCGACATGGACACCCTTGGGCACGTAGATGAACGAGCCACCGGACCACACCGACGTGTTCAGCGCGGCGAACTTGTTGTCGCCCACCGGGATGACGGTGCCGAAGTACTCCTTGAAGATCTCCGGGTGCTCCTTGAGCGCAGTGTCGGTGTCGAGGAACAGCACGCCCTGCTCC
Organism: Aeromicrobium sp.; assembly: GCA_045806885.1. Lineage (GTDB taxonomy): Bacteria > Actinomycetota > Actinomycetes > Propionibacteriales > Nocardioidaceae > Aeromicrobium. Next base: position 20,286 of record JBJMIJ010000033.1, on the reverse strand, counting down.
GCCAGGTCTTCGCGGATGGAGTGGTAGACGACCTCGGACTCGTACTGCGCTGCGACGCCAGACACCAGGCGCTGCTTCTCCGCCTCCGGGATGCCGAGCTTGTCGTAGGTGTTTTTGATGTCCTCGGGCAGGTCGTCCCAGCTGGTGGCCTGCTTCTCGGACGTCCGGACGAAGTACTTGATGTTGTCGAAGTGGATGCCGCTAAGGTCAGCACCCCAGTTGGGCATGGGCTTCTTGTCGAACAACCGCAGGCCCTTCAGCCGTAGGTCGAGCATCCATTCCGGCTCGCTCTTGAGCGCAGAGATGCCCCGCACGACCTCTTCGCTGAGGCCACGCTGGGCAGCGGCGCCGGCGATGTCCTCGTCGTGCCAGCCGAACTCGTAGCGGCCGACGTCCTTGAGACCTGGGTTCAGTTCCTCGATGGAGCTGGTCATCGCTGGGTCACCTTCTTGACTTGCTGGATGGGTATGTGGGTGGTGCAGATGCCGTCGCCGTGGGCGATCGTGGCGAGACGCTGGACATGGGTTCCCAACACGCGCGCGAGCATTTCTGTTTCGGCGTCGCAGAGCTCGGGAAACTCGTGCGCGACGTGCGAGACCGGGCAGTGGTGCTGGCAGATCTGCTCGCCGGACGGGTTGCTCTCAACGGAGGCCGCGTAGCCGTCGGACGTGAGGGCCTGGGCCACCGCGCTGACCGGGTCCTTGGCGTCCCGGGCGGCGGCCGTGCACCGCTGCTCGAGCTCGGCCAGGCGCGCCCGGGCGAAGTCGCGCACTGCCGTCTCGCCGCCGCTGTTCCGCAGGTAGCGGAGGGCATCGGAGGCCAAGGCGTCGTAGGTGTGGCCGAAGTGGTCGCGGCCCGGGTCGGTGATGACAAACACCTTGGCCGGGCGTCCGCGACCGCGTTGTCCGTGAACGCGCTGGTCCCGTGCCTCGACGACGCCGTCGCCCAGCAGCTGATCGAGGTGCCGGCGCACGGCGGCCGGCGTCAGGTCGAGCTGCTCGGCCAGAGCCACGGCCGTTGACGGGCCGTTCGTCATGATCGCGCTGGCCACGCGTTCGCGCGTGGGGGCGTCGTCGACCGGGGCCGACGGCGAAACCTCCGGCGAAGTCACCGGACGAGCAATTTTCACAACACCAGTGTGCCGTAATTACCCAACCGGAAACAACGAAGGTCACCCTTACCGGCGATTCCGGCCCGTCGGTCGGGGGTACAGGCTCAGTATGGACACTTTGCGCACACTGGACTGGTGGGTTTGGCTCGTCATCGCGGTCGTCGTCGTCGCCGTGATCGCGGGCCTCATCTTCGCAGCACGCGGCGGCACGAACACGAGGCGCCGCCGGGAGGCTGAGTCGCTGCGGCAGGAGGTTCGTGAGCACAGCATCACCGCTGAACGGACCGAGGCCGAGGCGATGAAGGCCCGGGCCGATGCCGAGGAGGCCCGCATCCGGGCCGAGTCGCTGGAGTCGGAGGCCGCCGGGCATCGCGACGAGATGGCCGACCGCATCCAGAAGGCGAACCGGCTCGACCCCGACGTCGACGAGACTCGCTGACCCCTCAGCCCCACCAGAAAGCAGCGGCGATGACGATGTAGACGCCGATCAGCGCCGCGCCCTCGATCCAGTCGGAGGCGCCGTCGATCGTGATGATCGCGGCGATCAGCACCGCCAGGAATACGGCGATGATCAGGATGGGCGAGAACACCAGCGTCAGCGCAGTGAATCCCAGGAGGGTGGAGAGAATCACCAGGGCCGGGGCCAAGACCAGTGCGATCTGCAGCGGCGAGTTGATGATCACCTGGAACGCGTAGTCCGACTGGTTGCGTGCCGCCAGCTGGATGCCGACGACGTTCTCGATGGCATTGCCGGCCAACGCGACGATGACCAGGCCGGCGAACGCATCCGACACGCCCCACGCGTTCATGGCCGGCTCCAGCGCCACCACGAACCAGTCCGAGACGAAAGCGGCGAGCACTCCGGCCACGGCCAGCATCCCGACCGCAAGAGCCAGCGGCCAGCGCGGCGGCTCCTGCTTGGGTCCCTCGGCGAGGCCGGTCGAGTGCTGGCGTCGGATGGACGCCGGCAACGTGAGCGCAAAGAGGGCCAGCAGCACGATGGACGCCAGCACGGAGAGCTCATGCTCGTGCCGCATGGCGGGAGTGTGGACGACCCTCGTGAACGACGGCAGCACCATCGCGACGACCGACACCATGAGCAGGACGGAGATCGTGCGCGCCCGCACCGAGTCGATCTTCTGCGTCCCATGCCGCAGGCCGCCGACCACGAACGCCAGGCCCATGACCAGCAGCAGGTTGCCGAGGATCGATCCGATCAGGGCGGCCTGCACGACCTCAACGAGCCCGTTCTTCAGGGCGAAGAGGCAGATGAAGAGCTCCGGCAGGTTGCCGAGGGCGCTCTGCAGGACGCCGGTGGCGCCCGGGCCGAGGCTGTCCCCGAGCTGGTCGACGGATCGCCCGACGAGGCTGGCCAGCGCGGCGATCGCTATCGCGGCGAGGGCGAACGCGACTCCCCCGTTCCACTGCCCGTAGTGCGCGAGCCCGGACAGGACGACCACAACGGTGGAGATGCCCAGCAGGATGAGGTCGGATCGAATGAACATCAGAACCCCCGCCTTTCCGCGATCGAGGTCAGCAGCGCCGCCCACCGCTCGACCGCGCGCTCGTCGTTGAACTCCAGCGCGCGCTGGTGGGCAGCCTTGCGCATGGCGGTGAGCTCGCGCTGCGGCATGCGGACGACCTGGCAGATCTGTTCGGCCAGCGCGTCGATGTCGCTGTTCGGGACCAGGAAGCCGTCGACGCCGTGCGTGATGATGTCGGATGGCCCGTAGGGCATGTCGTAACAGATCGGGATGCAGCCGCGGCCCATGCTCTCGATGACGACGCCGGGCAGAGCCTCTCCACGGCTGGTCAGCAGCGAGAAGGACGATTTCGAGAAGGCCTCCGCCGCGGTCGGCGAATGACCATGAAGCGTCACCGGCGCCCGCAGACGGTCGACGAGGTCGCGAAGGTCGGCCTCAAGCGGACCTTGTCCCCACACCTCCAGCGACAGTCGGCGACGGGGCATCATCTGCTTCGCCTTGGCCATCGCGCGCACGGCGTGGCCGATACGCTTGCGTCCGTCGAGGCTCGCCAGCATCACACCGCGCCCGCGGGGGCGCTTGAGCTCGCGGAGCTCGCCCGGCAGGTTGCGACTGTTGGGGATCACCGCGATGTTCTCGCGCACGCCGAACCTGGCCTCCACATCGGACCGCTGCCGGTTGGTCAGGAAGACGACGGAGTCGAAGGTGTCGAGGTTGACCATGACGGGCGCTCGCGAGCCGACCAGGTCACGTTCGACCGGGCTGCCCTCCCCGCTGGTGAGATGCGAACCACGCACCACGTGCAGCAGGGCCACATCCGGCCGCTCGTACTGCAGCATCATGTTGGCGCTTGACTTGGATTCGATGATCATCCAGGCCACCGGGTTGCGCGGGAGCTGGTCGAACCAGAACGCGTAGTGCGGGTACATCTCGGTCGAGGCGGCCAGCGGGCTGCCGGACGTGTCGCAGAGCGTGACGCGTCGGTCGGCCACGTCCTCGGCGCGCCGGTCGACGAGCAGCAGCGAGCCATCCTGACGGAAGTAGTCGATCTGGATCGGCTCACCATCGGCACCGAGCAGCTCCCGTTTCAGGGCGCTGACGGCCTGGCCGCGCTCGCCCAGCGGCTCGAAGTCCTCGGGGACCTCATGCGTGAGCGTCGACTTCATCCGGTGGAGCATGGCGTCGTCCCACGTCCGCAGCTGCTCCCACATGTTGAGCACCTGCATGCCGTCGATGAAGGCTCCGCGCTCGCGCAGGCGCTCCCGGGTCGCGTCGTAGTCGGTGTCGTGGTCGTACGTGAGGATCGTGACCTCGACGCCCGCGTGGCGCACGAGCGCTCGTGACCGCTGCAGCATCGATGCGGTCATCCCGCCGAAGTTCTCCGGGATGTTGACGGTGAGCGCGTAGTGCGTGCCAGCCGGCAGCGTGCTGTGGGACATGACGGCTCAGAACCCCCTGCGCTCGGCGATCTCAGCCATGAGTGTGGACCACTGCCCGACGACGTGCTCGTCGTTGAACTCCAGCGCACGGGCCCGCGCCGCCCTGCGCATGGGCGCGAGCTGCGAGCGCTTGGCGCGAACGATCCAGGTGATCTGGTCGGCGAGTGCCAGCGAGTCGCCGTCCGGCACGAGGAAGCCGTCCACGCCGTGCGTGATGATGTCGGACGGCCCGTAGGGCATGTCGTAGCTGATGGGGATGCAGCCTCGGCCCATGCTCTCGATCACGACGCCGGGTAAGCCCTCGGATCGGCTGGTCAGCAGCGAGAACGACGCGTTGGCGAAGTCGTTCCTGGCGTCGGCCGAGTATCCGTGCAGCGTCACCGGGGACCGCTTGACGCGGATGAGCTCGCGCAGCTCCGCCTCCATGGGACCAGCGCCGTACACGTCGAGGTGCGGTCGGCGACGCGGCGCTCTGCGCTGGACGCGTGCCATGGCACGAACGGCGTGCGAGATCCGCTTGCGCGCCTCGAGGCTCGCGATCATGACGCCGCGGCCGGACGGACGGCTGAGCCTGACACGGCCGGCGGGGGCGTTCCGACTGTTCGGGATGACGTGCAGGTTCGGGTGGTCGCCGAACCGGGCCGCGACGTCGTCGCGCTGGCTCTTGGTCAAGAACGTCACTGAGTCCCAGGCGTCGAGGTTTTCCATCACTGGCCTGCGGCTGGCGACCAGCTCCCGCATCGGGCCCTCGCCCCGCTTGAGGTGCGACCCCCGCACGACGTGGATCTTGACGACGTCCGGGCGCAGGTAGCCAGCCAACATCGCGGCGCTGACCTTGGAGTCGAAGATCATCCAGGCCACCGGGTTGCGCGGCAGGCTGTCGAGCCAGTGCGTCTGCAGCCCGACGACAGAGTTCCACGCGCCGAGCGGCCGCCCTCGGCGGTCGCAGAGGACGAGCGCTTCCTCGGCACGCGCCTCCGTCGCCACATACGCGGCGAGCACCGTGCCGTCGGCACGGAGAACCGTTCGCTGGGAACCATCGATTGCCCCGGGTGCCGGCCGGTCGAACGCCGCGCTGGCGAGATACGTGTCATCCCATTCCCGCGCGGCTTCCCACATGTTGACGATGCGCATGCCGTCGAGCAGCGTGCCGTTCGCCCGGAGCTTCTCGCACACCTCCGCGTGATCGGGCCGGTCTTCCCACGTCAGGATCGTGACGTCGACGCCAGCGTGTTCCACGAGCGCCCGCGACCGCTGGAGGGTCGACGTGGTCATCCCGTTGAACCGTGCCGGAATGGCGTCGAGCAGCGCGTAATGCGTTCCGGCCGGCAGCTCGATGTGCCGCACACTCACTGCGCCTCGATCGCGCGGGCTCGCTTGGCCGCGATGTCAGCCATGAGCTCTGACCACAACTGCATCACGTGCTCGTCGTTGAACTGCATGGCTCGCGCGTGGCCGGCCTCCCGCATGGGCGCGAGCGCCTCTGGCGACGCGGCCACGACGCTCTTGATCTGCGCAGCCAGCGCCGCAATGTCGCCGTTGGGCACGAGGAAGCCGTCGACGCCGTGGGTGATGATGTCGGACGGGCCGTATGGGATGTCGTAGCTGATCGGGATGCAGCCGCGGCCCATGCTCTCGATGAGCACGTTCGCGAACGCCTCGGCGCTGCTGGTCAGCAGCGAGAAGGACGCCGTGGAGAACTGGTCTGCCGCCGACGACGCATACCCGCGAAGCCGCACTGGGGCGTTGCGCTTGCGGATGAGAAGAGTCAGCTTGCGCTTGAGCGGTCCACGACCCCAGACGTCGAGCTTGCCCTTCCACCACAGCCGGCGCCCACGGGCGTCGGCCATCGCGCGAATTGCGTGCTGGATGCGCTTGCGTTCGACCAGGCTGGACAACATGACGCCCCGGCCGGCTGGCCGCTTCGGGTTGGTGAGCTGGTCGGGGACGTTGCGGCTGTTCGGGATGACCTTCAGGTTCTCCCGCGGGCCGAGCATCGCGACGACGTCGTCACGCTGCGTCTTGGTCAGGAACACAACGGCGTCCCAGGCCTCGAGGTTCTTCATCACGTTCCGGCGCGACCCCACCAGCTTGTTCGTCGGCTGCCCGTTGGCCCGCTTGCGATGCGAGCCGCGCACGACGTGCAGCTTGGCGACGTCGGGACGGTCGTACTGGATCAGCGGGTTCGCGCTCGTCTTGGAATCGGCGATGATCCACGCGATCGGGTCGCGGGGCAGCGAGTCGAGCCATTGCCAGTACAGCCGGCTGACCCAGCGCCACGAGCCGAGGGGCTCGCCGTGCAGGTCGCAGAGGATCACGGACCGATCCTTGAAGTCGAGCCCGTGGCGCTGGTCGGAGGCCAGCATCGTCCCGTCGGCGCGGAAGTAGTCGATCTGGATGTGCCGGCCGCTTTCGTCACGAAGCTCGCGAATCAACGGCCCGGTGGCTTCACCACGCAATCCGAGCGGCTCCCATGCATCGTGGACCGGTCCCTGGAAGGTGGGCACGGCTGCCTTGAGCTGATCGTCGCCCCAGGTGCGCAGGTCCTCCCACAGGTTGGCCAAGCGCATGCCGTCGACCATGGCCCCGCTGCCGCGCAGCCGGTCCCGCACCTCGTCGTAGTTGTTGCGATGCTCGTAGGTCAGCACGGTGACGTCGACGCCCGCGAACTTCACGAAGGCCCGTGACCGCTGGAGCATCGAGGCCGTCATGCCCGCGTACTGGTCGGGGATTCCCCACATCGACGCGTAATGCGATCCCGCAGGCAGCTCGATGTGTGGCGACACGGAGGTCATCTTAGAGATGGGCGCCGTAGATTGAGAGCGTGGACGCGGCCGAACTCGAAGTCGATGGGCGCGTCGTCCGCGTCACCAGCCCCGATCGCGTCATCTTCCCCGACGACGACCACCCGATCACCAAGCTGGATGTCGTCCAGTACTACGTCTCGGTCGGCGACGGCATCCTGCGTGCGCTGCGCGACCGGCCGACCGCTCTCGAGCGATGGCCGAAGGGCGTGCTGCCCGGCATGAAGCTGACCGCGCGCGAAGCCACGCATGGTCGTGGACCGCAGGGCGACGCGTTCTATCAGAAGCGGATGATGCGCGGGGCACCCGAATGGGCGGTTTCCTCGCGCGTGCTTTTCCCATCGGGCCGAGCCGCCGACGAGCTCTGTCCCGACCGCGTCGCCGCGATCGCGTGGGCGGCGCAGATGGGCACGATCACCTTCCACCCGTGGCCGACGCGCTCGTCCGACAACGACCGACCGGACGAGCTGCGGATCGATCTCGACCCGTTCGGCAAGACCGACTTTCGTGACGCCGTGCGCGCTGCCCTGGTGGGCCGCGACCTGCTGGATTCGGTCGGGATCCGTGGCTTTCCGAAGACGTCCGGCAAGCGCGGTGTCCACCTCTACATCCATATCGAGCCGCGGTGGACGTTCACGGACGTACGCCACGCGGCGATCGCGATGGCCCGCAAACTGGCCGCAGCGACGTCCGGCGTCACGACGGCCTGGTGGAAGGAAGATCGCGGCGACAACATCTTCGTCGACTTCAACCAGAATTGCCGCGACCGCACCATCGCCTCGGCGTACAGCATCCGGCCGGCGGCGCACGCGCCCGTGTCGATGCCGGTGAGCTGGGACGAGCTTGACGCCGTCGACGATCCGGCGGAGTTCACCGTGCGGACGGTGCCCGCGATCCTCGCCGAGCGCGGCGACGCCCACGCCGAGATCGACGACGTCCAGCACTCGCTGGAGCCGCTGCTGGAGTGGTGGCGCGAGGACCCGCGTGAGGAGCCCTATCCCCCGGAGTATCCGAAGATGCCGGGCGAGCCCAAACGCGTCCAGCGCTCGAAAGACACGCGGTATTCCAGTAAGAACAAGACGTCGTCCTGAGCGTGTCAGCGCAACGGCTAGGAGCCGATCACGAACGGGGCTGGAAGCGCGACGCGGATCAGCGGCGAGCTCACGCCTTCGGACCCGATCCACACGTGCCTGCCGTCCGGGTCGGCCGCGATCGACTCCGGCTGCTTCAGCCTCGGCACGCTGAACTCGTCGACCACCTGCCAGGTCGTCGGGTCGAGCACCGTGACCGTCTTGCGCCGCCCCTGCTGCCGCACCAGCGCAAACCGACCGTCGACGGTGAAGCACCCGTCGGTGATTCGAGCGGGCAAATCCGACGCAACCAGCTCCAGCGTGTTCTTGCGGCCTGCTTCCACCTGGCCCGCGGCGAATCGGTACAGGCGGCCGGACGACTGACGCGTCATGACGTAGCCGTCGCCGGTGATCGGATGGACGAGGAACGCCTCGGCATCCGGTCGGCCCCCGGTCGGGTACGCGATCCGGTACTTCACGGCGGCCAGGACTCCGTGGTCGCCGGGGCCCGGCTCGGCCAAGGCATACAGCGCAAAGGCCTTCTTCTTGCCCCGGTTCGCGCCGATGTCGGCGATCCAGAGCATCCCGTCCGGCCCGAGGCTGAGTGCCTCGGGATCGCCCAGCTTGGCGCCTTCGATGCGAAACGTGCCCGCCGTCTCGCCCGACGAGGCGTCGATCACGAAGACGGGACCGTCCTCGTCGTTCAGCGTGTATACGACATTCGGATGGGCCACCGAGCAGGCGAGGCCCGATGATTCGTCGATGCGAGGGTCGGTGAGGCGGACTGCGTGCGTCACGTCAGGCGAGCACGTCGGCGAGGTCATAGCTGACCACCTCCTCCAGTTGCTCGTAGCCGCACGACGTGGGCTCGCGGTCGTCGCGCCAGCGCTTGAACTGGGCCGTGTGCCGGAAGCGCGCACCGTCGCCACGGCCCTCCATGTGCTCGTAGCCGACCTCCGCCACCCGCTCCGGCCGCAGCGGGACGAACGAGAGGTCCTTCGTGCCCGTCCACCGGCTCTGCCCGCCGGGTAGCCGGCCGGATGCCTGGGCCGCCTCGTCCTGCCACTCCCCCCACGGGTGGTCGGCGAAGTCGGTCACCAGCCGAGCCAACTCCTCGATCAGCGCGGCGCGGCGCGCTTCGGGGAACGACGCGCACACTCCGACGTGCTGCAGGCGCCCGTCCGCGGCGTACAGGCCGAGCAACATTGAGCCGAGCAGCGGACGTTCGGCCGTCGAGTTCTTGTGCAGCCGGTAGCCGGCAACGACGACGTCGGCCGTCCGCGCGTGCTTTACCTTGAGCATCGAGCGGCCGTTCATGACGTACGGCGCCGCCAGAGACTTGGCGACGATGCCGTCCAGCCCGGCTCCCTCGAACTCGTTGAACCACTCCGATGCCTCCGCGGCATCGGTGGTGACGCGGGTCAGATGCACGGGCGAGCTGACGCCGGCGAGCGCGTCCGCCAGGGCGGCGCGGCGCTCAGCCAGCGGCCGTTCGACGAATGACTCGTGGCCGAGCGCCAGCAGGTCGAAGACGACGAGGTGCGCAGGCGTCTCCTCGGCCAACTTGCGGACCCGCGACTCGGCCGGGTGGATGCGTTGCGTCAGCAGGTCGAACTCGAGGTGGCCGTCGACCGGCACCACGATCTCGCCGTCCACCACGCACCGCGACGGGAGCTGTTCGAGCACTGCTTCGACCACCTCCGGGAAGTAGCGCGTCAGCGGCTTGGTCGAACGCGAGCCGATCTCCACCTCGTCGCCGTCCCGGAAGACGATCGCGCGGAATCCGTCCCACTTCGGCTCGTAAACCAAGCCGCCTTCGACCGAGTCGGCAGCAGGCACGCCGCGCACGGACTTGGCGAGCATCGGCTGGACGGGCGGCATCACCGGAAGATCCACCGCAGCAGGTTCTCATGTTTTCGGCGCGATCTGGGTATCCAGCCCAGCGACGCCGGACAGCGTCGGAAGGAGTGATCCCCATGATGATCACAGGAGTGATTCTGTTGCTGCTGGGTTATTTCCTCGGCATCAGCATCCTGTACACGATCGGTGGAATCCTGCTTGTCATCGGGCTCGTGCTCTGGATCGCCGGAGCCATGGGCAACGCTGTGGGAGGCCGACCCCACTACTGGTGACGAGCCCACCCGGTCAGGCCTGGGGAGTCCGCTCCCTAGACTGACCGGGTGATCTCCTCCCCCGCTGTCGAGGTCAATGGCCTCGCGATGCGGTACGGATCCGTCACGGCGGTCGACGGCCTCTCCCTCCTGGTTGAGCCCGGCACCGTGACGGCGATTCTCGGGCCGAACGGTGCCGGCAAGACGACGACGATCGAGACCTGCGAGGGCTTTCGGCGTCCCCAAGTCGGACGGGTCCGCGTCCTAGGCCGCGATCCGATCTCCGACGCCCGCGAGCTGCGCCCGCGGGTGGGCGTCATGCTCCAGTCGGGCGGCGCGTGGGTCGGCGTTCGCGCGCACGAGATGCTCCACCACATGGCGTCGCTGTATGCCCATCCGCTGGACGTCACGGACCTCATCGATCGGCTGGGCCTGCAGTCCTGCGGCTCGACCACCTACCGCCGGTTGTCCGGCGGTCAGCAGCAGCGGCTGAGCTTGGCGATGGCGCTGGTTGGCCGGCCGGAGCTCGTCTTTCTCGATGAGCCGACCGCCGGCCTCGACCCGCAGGCCAGGCGCGCGACGTGGGAGCTCGTGAATGAGCTGCGCGCCGACGGGGTGACGACCGTCCTCACCACCCACTTCATGGACGAAGCCGAGACCCTCTCCGACCAAGTGCATATCGTCGACTCAGGACGGGTCATCGCCTCCGGAACGCCGGATGAGCTCGTCCGTGCCGACAACACCGTTCGACTGGTCGCCGAGCCGGGTCTCGACGTGGAGAAGCTCGCCACGGCCCTCGGGAACGGGACGAGCGTCGAAGAGGCACAGCCGGGTCATTACGCCATCGCCGGCGCCGTCGACCCTGAGCTCCTGGCTGCGGTGGCGGCGTGGTGTGCAGCGAACGGCATCCTCGCCGAGTCGATCGTCGTGCAGCGGCAAACCTTGGAAGACCGGTTCCTCGAGCTGACCGGGAGGGCGCTGCGATGAGCCTTGACTTCAGACCGAGTCCGGGCGCGGCCTCCGCCACGACGATGGTGCGCTCACAGGCGCTCATGGAGCTGCGCCTGCTCTCCCGTAACGGCGAGCAGCTGCTGCTGACGCTGGTCATCCCGCTGCTGCTGCTCATCATGGGCACCCGTGCCGACGCGATCGTCGACCTCGGCCCCGGCCGGTCCATCGACATCCTCACGCCGGGCGTCCTCGCGCTGGCCGTGCTGTCCACGTCCTTCACGTCACTGGCGATCGCCACCGGGTTCGAACGCCGCTACAACGTCCTCAAGCGCCTCGGCGCTTCGCCGCTGCCGCGCTGGGGCCTGCTCGCCGGCAAGGTGGGCGCAGTCCTCGTCGTCGAAGCCGTCCAGCTCGTGGTTCTCACCTCGGTCGCCCGACTGGTCGGATGGCGACCGCTGGGCGGCATCGCTGCGTTCGGCTGGATGGCGATCCTGGTGCTGCTCGGCACGGCGGCATTCGGGGCTTTGGGCCTGCTCATCGCGGGAACGCTGCGCGCCGAGGCGACGCTCGCCGTCGCGAACCTCGTGTATGTCGTGCTTCTCGTGGGCGGCGGGCTGCTCGTTCCGCTCGCCCGATATCCCGGCTCAACCCACCGATTCCTCGAACTGCTCCCCTCGGGTGCCCTCGGCGAAGGGCTCCGCGACGCGTTCGCAGGCCACGCCCCGGGCACTCTGGCTCTGGTGGTCCTCACGACGTGGGCGGTCGGCGGCGGGGTCGCGGCGGCAAGGGCGTTCAAGTGGGAGTGACGGTTCCCGGCACGGCTTCGGCGTGGGCACGCGCCTCGCTGATCGCCAACATCGTCATCGTCCTGACCGGCGGACTGGTACGCCTCACCGACTCCGGGCTCGGCTGCCCGCGCTGGCCGAAGTGCGACGCCGAGCGCTGGACGACGCACCCCGCGCTCGGCATCCACGGCGTGATCGAGTTCGGAAACCGCCTGCTGACCTACGTGCTGGTGGCGGTCGCGATCGGCACGCTCGTCAGTGTGTGGCGCTGGACGGGCACGAATCCCCGTACGCGCGCACTGGCGGTCGCCCTGGCCGCCGGTATCCCGCTGCAAGGCATCATCGGCGGGATCACGGTCCTGACGCACCTCAACCCCTGGCTCGTGTCCCTCCACCTGGTGCTGTCGATGTTCCTGATTGCGGGTTCCGCAGTCCTGATCGATCAGATCCGTGCCGAGCCGCGCGTGCGGGTGCCGTCGGCGGGGCGCGCACTGGTGGCCGGACTCACCGCCCTCGTCGCGATCGTCGTGTACCTCGGAACCGTCGTCACCGGCAGCGGGCCCCACGCCGGCGATGCGGCCGCGCGCCGCAACGGGCTCGACCCACTGACGCTCAGCCACGTCCACGCCGCCACCGCCTACACGCTGGTCGCCATCACCCTCGCGGCCGTCGCCCTGCTGCGGGGCACCGCCCGCTCGGCCGCGTGGATGCTGCTCGGGGTCGAGGCCGCCCAAGCCACGATCGGCGTACTCCAGTACAACCTCGGACTGCCCATCGCCCTGGTAGCCGCACACCTCGTCGGCGCAGCGCTGCTCGTCGCCGCCACGGCGACGCTGGCTGTCCGGAGCTTCGTCAGCCGATGAACGGATCGGCCGCCGCCGCAATGAACAGCAGCGCCAGGTAGAGGTTCGACAGGTGGAACAGGCGCATCGGCTTGATGACCGAGAGGTCCTCGGTGTCACGCGCCCGTGACCGCAGGTCGTAGGCCTCCACCAGGAAGCCGATGCCGAGCGCGATGGCAGCACTCGGGTAGAACGACCCGGTGTTCGCAACCGGCCACAGCGCCAGCGATGTCACCACCATCACCCACGAGTAACGGACGATCTGGTGGGCCACTTCGCGTGACGAGACGAGCGACGGCAGCATCGGCACGCCGGCCGCCGCGTAGTCGTCGCGGTACCTCATGGCGAGGGCCCAGAAGTGCGGCGGCGTCCAGAAGAACACCACAAGGAAAAGCACGACAGGCGCCCATGCCAGCTCGTCGGTGACGGCGGTCCAGCCGATCAGCGCGGGGAAGCAGCCGGCGGCGCCTCCCCAGACGATGTTCTGGGACGTGCGCCGCTTCAGCAGCATCGTGTAGCCCACGACGTAGAAGGCGTTCGCCGCGAGCGCCAGCAGAGCGGAGAGCGGGTTGACCAACATCCACAGGAACACCGTGGAGACGACGCCGAGCACGAGCCCGAAGATGAGCGCGTTGCGCGTGGGCACCTTGTGGCGCGGCAGAGGACGTCGCGATGTGCGGCGCATCTTGGTGTCGATGTCAGCGTCGAACACGCAGTTCAGTGCATTGGCGCTGCCCGCGGACAGTGCGCCCCCGACGACGGTGGCCAGCACCAGTGACAGCGGCGGGACGTCGCGCGCCGCGAGGAACATCACCGGCACCGTGGTGAGCAGCAAGAGCTCGATGATGCGCGGCTTGGTCAGGGCGATGTACGCGCCGATCCGGTCCCGCAGAGGCGATGCAGCCACATCGGAGGCCTGGCCGGTCTCCTGGGTGCGCACGCCTTGGATCACCGGAGCATTCTACGGGCTGCGCCCGGGAGTGCCGCCCACCGTGGCGGGTAGGCTCGAAACTGAACGTCAGCGACTCGCTGCACCGACCCTCGTCAGGAGCCGAAATCGTGACTGAACCACTGGCAGCACTCGCGGAAGCCGGCGTTGCCGTCTGGCTGGACGACCTGTCCCGCGAGCGCATCGAAAGCGGTAATCTCGCCGATCTGGTCAAGGACTACGGCGTGGTCGGCGTGACGACGAATCCCACGATCTTCGCCGGCGCACTCGCCGATGGCGAGTCGTATGCGGACCAGGTCGCCCAATTGCGGGCCGCCGGCGCGTCTGTCGACGAAGCCGTCTTCGAGCTCACCACGACCGACGTCCGCGACGCCTGCGACGTCCTGCTGCCGGTCTACGACATCACCCGGGGACTCGACGGCCGAGTCTCGATCGAAGTCGATCCGGGCCTCGCCCGCGACACTGACGCGACGATCGCCATGGCGCAGCGGCTGTGGGATCACGTCAACCGGCCGAACCTGTTCATCAAGATCCCGGCGACCGAGGAAGGCCTGCCGGCGATCACGGCAGCCACCGGCGCGGGCATCAGCGTCAACGTGACGCTGATCTTCTCCCTCGATCGCTACAAGGCAGTCATGGATGCCTACCTGACCGGCCTCGAACGGGCCGCCGCCGCCGGGCGAGACCTCAGTCAGGTCCAGTCGGTGGCGTCCTTCTTCGTCAGCCGCGTCGACACCGAGATCGACAAGCGCCTTCCGGCGGAGAGCCCGTTGCGCGGCAAGGCTGCCGTGGCCAATGCCCGCCTCGCCTACGAGGCGTACGAGGAGGCGTTCGGGGCGGAGCGCTTCGCGGCGCTCGATGGCGCGAACGTCCAGCGCCCGCTGTGGGCGTCAACGGGCGTGAAGGATCCGGCTTACCCCGACACGATGTACGTCGCCGAGCTCATCGTCGACGGCACCGTCAACACGATGCCGGAGAAGACGCTGCTGGCGTTCGCCGACCACGGCGTCGTCCCCGGGGACACCGTCCATGGGACGTACGACGAGTCGCGCGCGGTCTTCGCGGACCTCGAGGCGCAGGGCATCGGCTATGACGAGGTCGTCGATCTGCTCGAGAAGGAGGGCGTCGAGAAGTTCGATGTGTCGTGGCGCGAGTTGCTCGCCACCGTCGAGTCGGCGCTGAAGGGCTGAGTCGTGCGGGTTGAGCTGACGACGCCGGAGCCGGGTGCCGGGACTCTTCCGGGCGACTTCGCGTCGCGACTGTTCAATCAGGACGCGACGCTGTGGGGAGAGGACGCCGAGCCCGAAGCCACCATCCGCCTGGCATGGACCAACCTGCCGGCGTCGTCCGTCCCCCTCGTTGACGCGATCGCGGCACTGCGGGACGACTTCCGCGCGCGCGGCCTGACGCACACCGTGCTGTGCGGCATGGGCGGCTCGTCACTCGCGCCAGAGGTCATCTGCGCGGCCGCCGACGCGCCGCTGACCGTGCTCGACTCCTCACACCCCGACATGGTGCGGACCGCCCTCGCCGATCGGCTGGCCGAGTCGGTCGTCGTCGTGTCGAGCAAGTCCGGCGGCACCGTCGAGACCGACAGCCTGCTGCGCGCCTACGTGGCCGCCTTCGAGGCTGCCGACCTGAACCCGGCGGACCACTTGGTCATCGTCACCGACCCCGACTCGCCGTTCGACCGTGACGCCACGGCCGCGGGCTATCGCGTGGTCCGCGCCGACCCGGACGTCGGCGGGCGGTACTCGGCGCTGTCCGCCTTCGGCCTCGTGCCCAGTGGACTCGCGGGTGCCGACATCGGTGCGCTCTTGGCCGGCGCCAACGCGGCCCGGTCAGCCCTCGCCACGGACTCCCGCGACAATCCCGCGGTGCAGCTGGGACAGGCCCTCGGCAGCGCGCATGCGGCCGGCGTCGACAAGCTGGTGCTGTTCGACGCCGGCGGCCACGGCCTCGGCGACTGGATCGAGCAGCTGGTGGCCGAATCGACCGGCAAGCAGGGTCGCGGCATCCTGCCGGTTGTCGTGCCGTCCACGACGGCGCCGAACTTCGATCCAAATGCTTCTGACTCGTTCCTCGTCGTCACCGGCAGCGGCGAAGCACCGGCGTCCACATCGGGCTTCTCAGCGGCCGTCACGGCTGACCTGGGGGCGCAGTTCCTGCTGTGGGAGGCCGCAGTGGCCGTCGCCGGCGCCGTCATCGGGATCAATCCGTTCGACCAGCCGGACGTCGAGAGCGCGAAGCAGGCGGCCCGGCAGTTCCTAACGTCCGCCGGCACGGAGGTCGTACCCCCGGCTGTCAGGTCGGGCGGGATCTCCGCGTATGAGACCGCAGCGACCTCGCTCGAGGCGGCCGTCGACGACCTCCTCACCCAGCTCGACCCGGACCATGGGTACGTCGCCATCCAGGCGTACCTCGATCGACTGGCACTCCCCGACTACGCCTCGCTCCGTGAGCTGCTCGCGAACCGGACAGGTCGACCGGTGACCTTCGGGTGGGGCCCCCGCTTCCTGCACTCGACCGGCCAGTTGCACAAGGGCGGACCGGCGACCGGCGTCTACCTGCAGCTGACGGACGACCCGAGCCGCGACCTGCAGGTGCCGGGTCGCGACTTCACCTTCGAGTCGTTCATCAACGCACAGGCGGCTGGCGACGCGCAGGTCCTGCAGAGCCACGGCCGGCCAGTGCTGCGACTGCATCTCAACGACGCCGACAGCGCCTTGCCCGCGCTGCGGGAATTGCTCGCGTGACGAAATCCCGGGTGGACGTCCTGCCGGACGCCGCCGGTGTGGCTGAGACGTTCGCGCGCCGATTCGAGTCGCGCCTGGCCGCCCTGCAGGCTGACGGCCGCACGCCGCGGGTCGTCCTCACCGGCGGCACGATCGCGGCGGCGGCCTACCGCGAGCTGCGCGCCGATGCCGTGGACTGGGCGAACGTCGAGTTCTGGTTCGGCGACGAGCGATTCGTCCCGATCAACCTGCCGGATCGCAACGACGGCCAGGCGCGGACAGCCTTCCTCGAGCGGGTCGGCGCGACGCGCGTGCATGCCGTCGCCGACAACGACTGCTCACTCAGTGCTGCCGATGCGGCGCGAGCGTATGCGGCGACGCTGCCGTCCGAGGCCTTCGACATCACCCTGCTCGGCGTCGGTCCGGACGGCCACGTCGCGTCGCTGTTCCCCGGATTCCCACAGCTGCGCGAGGACGAGCTGCTCGTCGTGCCGGTCTTCGACTCCCCCAAGCCGCCGCCGATCCGGGTCAGCCTCACCTACCCGGCCCTCAATCGCAGCGACGCCGTCTGGTTCATCGTCTCCGGCGCCGACAAGGCCAACGCAGTGCGACGAGCGCTGGCACCCGACGGGTCCCTCGACGAGACCCCCGCCCGCGGCGTCGCCGGGCTCAACGAGACCGTCTGGCTCGTTGACGAAGCTGCCGCCAGCGCGCTCTGAACGCATGTTTAGACATAGATGCGTCACTGACGCGATGAACTGACGTTTAGGCGGCCATTACGGCCTAAACGTCGATACTTCGACGGCCGTACCGCATGTATGTATAAAGATTCGTCCGGCCGAAGACGGGAATCCCCTAGAAGATGACCTCGCCGGACTTGCGCCGGCTGCGCAGCAGGTCGAGCGCCTCGGCGAGGATCTCGGCCGCCTCGGCGTCCGTGCGGCGCTCCTTCACGTAGGCGAGGTGCGTCTTGTACGGCTCGGTCTTCGGCGCCGTCGGACGGTTCTCCTGGTCGACGCTGGCCGGCATGCCGCAGCGCGGGCAGTCCCACGAGTCGGGGATATCCGCCTCGATCGAGAACTGCAGCACCGTCTCGTGATCGCGGCTGCAGAAGTACGTCACCTGCTGCCGGGGCGCGGCTTCGCCACGCTCGGCCTCGCCCATGGGGCCGGCGCCGATACGGCTTCCGCGAATCGCTCCTGCTGCCATGTCAGTTGCTCACCTTCAACAACAGGCCGAGCGCGATGATGCTGACCACCCACACGGCGGCGACGCCGACGGTGATGCGGTCGAGATTTCGCTCGGCAACCGAAGATCCACCCAGGGAACTGGAGATGCCGCCGCCGAACATGTCGGACAAGCCGCCGCCGCGACCCTTGTGCATCAGGATCAGGACG
The DNA here is from genome assembly GCA_045806885.1 of Aeromicrobium sp. Lineage (GTDB taxonomy): Bacteria > Actinomycetota > Actinomycetes > Propionibacteriales > Nocardioidaceae > Aeromicrobium. The sequence continues at coordinate 2,608 of JBJMIJ010000033.1, read as the reverse complement.
ATCATCAGCGTGCTGCTGATCGTCAGCGCGATCGAGAACAGCAGGATCACAGCGGCCTCTTCTTCTCTCAGTCAGTGCTAGTTCAGGTGGGCGGGCATGTCGTAGAACCGGGCGATGGCGGCGAACTCGTCCGCCTGGAGGCTTGCACCGCCGACCAGGGTCCCATCCACATCGGGCTGAGCCATGATCGCAGCGATGTTCGCCGCCTTGACCGATCCGCCGTAAAGGATACGCACCGCATCGGCGGCTTCTGCCGACCAGGTCTCCGCGACACGCGCTCGGATGGCGCCGCAGACCTCCTGGGCGTCCTCCGGAGTGGCCACCTCGCCGGTGCCGATCGCCCAGACGGGCTCGTAGGCGATGACCAGGCCGGCGACCTGCTTCGCCGTCAGTCCGGCGAGCGAGCCGTCGATCTGAGCCACCGTGTAGTCGACGTGAGTGCCGGCCTGACGGATGTCGAGCCCCTCCCCGACGCACACGATGGGTGTGATGCCAGCGGCCAGCGCCTTGCCGGCCTTCGTGTTGACGACGGCGTCGGTCTCGGCGTGGTACTCGCGGCGCTCGGAGTGCCCGACGACGACGTACGAGCAGCCGAGCTTCGCCAGCATCGCCGCCGAGATCTCGCCGGTGTAGGCGCCGCCGTCGTGCTCCGAGACGTCCTGTGCGCCGTAGCCGAGGGTCAGCTTGTCGCCGTCGATGAGCGTCTGGACGCTGCGGATGTCGGTGAAGGGCGGAATCACGACGACCTCGGACTTCTCCGGGTCCCACTTCTTGTCCTGGAGCGTCCAGGCCAGCTTCTGTACGAGCACCACGGCTTCCTGGTGGTTGAGATTGCTCTTCCAGTTGCCGGCCATCAGGGGCGTGCGAGTCATGCGAGGACCTCCAGTCCGGGCAGGGTCTTGCCCTCCAGGTACTCCAGGCTGGCGCCGCCGCCAGTGGAGATGTGACCGAACTGGTCGTCGGCGAAGCCGAGCGCGCGCACGGCAGCAGCGGAGTCGCCGCCACCCACGACGGACAGCCCATTCATCTCGGTGAGGGCCTCGGCCACGGCACGCGTCCCGGCCGCGAACGCGGGAAACTCGAAGACACCCATCGGGCCGTTCCAGAAGACGGTCTTCGCCGTCCGGACGCGGTCGGCGAAGTCCTTGCCCGAGGCCGGACCGATGTCGAGGCCCATCTCCCCGTCAGGCATGGCATCGGCACTCACGACCGTCGGCTCCGCGTCGGCCGTGAAGGCCGGCGCGACCACGATGTCGGTCGGCAACACCAGATCGACGCCCTTGGCGGCCGCCTCCTCGATGTACCGCTTGGCCACGTCGATCTGGTCGGACTCCAGCAGCGAGGTGCCGACCGGATGCCCCTGCGCGGCGAGGAAGGTGAAGACCATCCCGCCGCCGATCAGGAGCGCATCGGCCTTGTCGATCAGGTTGTCGATGACGCCGAGCTTGTCCGACACCTTCGATCCACCGAGGACGACGACGTAGGGGCGCTCCGGCGTCTCGGTCAGGCGCTGGAGTACCTCCACCTCGGCCTGCACGAGCCCGCCGACGGCGGACGGCAGAAGCGTGGCGATGTCGTAGACGCTGGCCTGCTTGCGGTGCACGACGCCGAAGCCGTCCGAGACGAACACGTCCGCGAGGTCGGCGAGCTGCTCGGCGAACGCCCGGCGGATCGCGTCGTCCTTGCTGGTCTCGCCAGGATTGAACCGGACGTTCTCCAAGAGTGCGACGTCGCCGTCCTGCAGCCGCGCGACGACCCGCTTGGCGTCCTCACCGACAGTGTCGGTGGCGAAGGCGACGCCGCCGCCCAGAAGCTCACCGAGCCGCGCCGCGACTGGAGCCAGCGAGTAAGCCGGGTTGGGCTCGCCGTCGGGCCGGCCCAGATGGGCCACCACGACGACCCGCGCACCGACATCGGCGAGGCGCTGGATGGTGGGCAGGCTGGCGCGGATGCGTCCGTCGTCCGTGATGGCGAAGTCGTTATCCAGCGGCACGTTCAGGTCGCTCCGAACGAGCACCCGCCGGCCGCGCAGGTTTCCGAGATCTTCGATTGTGCGCACCATCGTGCGTCAGAGGGTCTTGCCGACGTACGCCACCAGGTCGAGCAGGCGGTTGGAGTAGCCCCACTCGTTGTCGTACCAACTCGACACCTTGACCTGGTCGCCGATGACCTTGGTCAGCGGCGCGTCGAAGATCGACGACGCCGGGTCACTGACGATGTCGGTGGACACCAGCGGCGCCTCGGAGTACACGAGGATGCCCTTGAGCGGGCCCTCGGCGGCGGCCTTGATCGCACCGTTGACTTCTTCGATCGTCGTCTCCCGGCTGGCCTTGAAGGTCAGGTCGGTGATGGATCCGGTCGGGACCGGGACCCGCAGCGCATAGCCGTCCAGCTTGCCCTTGAGCTCCGGAAGGACCAGGCCGATGGCCTTGGCCGCACCGGTCGACGTCGGCACGATGTTCAGGGCGGCGGCCCGGGCGCGACGCGGGTCGCTGTGCGGCGCGTCCTGCAGGTTCTGGTCCTGCGTGTACGCGTGGATGGTCGTCATCTGGCCGCTATCGATGCCGATGGCGTCGTTGAGCACCTTGGCCATCGGCGCAAGGCAGTT
>JBJMIJ010000032.1:0-54847 GCA_045806885.1 Aeromicrobium sp. | reverse complement strand
GGACGAAGTTCAGCAGGTGCCGGATCTCACCGGGCGCCTGCTCCGGCGTGACGTAGCTGTGCGAGTCGTCCTGGGTCAGGCCGCGAACCCGCGTCAATCCCTGCACCACGCCGGACTTCTCGTACCGGTACACCGACCCGAACTCGAACATCCGCAGCGGCAGCTCGCGATAAGAGCGCTGCCGCGACTTGAAGATCAAGTTGTGCATCGGGCAGTTCATGGCCTTGAGGTAATAGTTCGCGCCCTCGAACTCCATCGGCGGGAACATCGTGTCGGCGTAGTACGGCAGGTGGCCGGAGGTGTGGAACAGGCCTTCCTTGCTGATGTGCGGGGTGCCGACGTACTCGAACCCCTCCTCGATGTGCCGGCGCCGGACGTAGTCCTCCATCTCCCGCTTGATCACGCCGCCCTTCGGGTGGAAGACGGCGAGCCCGGACCCAATCTCGTCCGGGAAGCTGAACAGGTCGAGCTCCGAGCCCAGCCGGCGGTGGTCGCGGCGCTGGGCCTCGGCGAGCCGGTGCAGGTAGTCGTCGAGTTCTTCCTTCGAGGGCCATGCCGTGCCATAGATGCGCTGGAGCTGCTTGTTCTTCTCATCGCCGCGCCAGTAGGCCGCGGCGCTGCGCATGAGCTTGAACGCCGGCACGCGCTTTGTCGTCGGCACGTGCGGACCCCGGCAGAGGTCTTTCCATGCCAGCTCGCCGTCGCGCCGCAGGTTGTCGTAGATCGACAGCCCGCCCTCGCCGACCTCGGCGCTGGCGCCCTCGGCGGCATCGGCCGCGTTCGACTTCAGGCCAATCAGCTCCAGCTTGTACGGCTCATCGGCCAGCTCAGTGCGCGCGTCGTCGTCGAGGACCTCGCGCCGTGCGAACTTCTGGCCTTCCTTGATGATCTTGCGCATGCGCGTCTCGATGGCGTCGAGATCGTCCGGAGTGAACGGCTCAGGGACGTCGAAGTCGTAGTAGAAGCCATCGCGGATGGGTGGGCCGATGCCGAGCTTGGCCTGTGGGTAGAGGTCCTGCACAGCCTGCGCCATGACATGCGCCGTGGAGTGCCGCAGGATGTCCAAGCCATCCGCGCTGTCGATGCTGACCGGCTCGACGACGTCGCCGTCGGCGAGCTCGTAGGACAGGTCCTTCAGCTCGCCGTTCACGCGAGCGGCGATGACCGCCTGGTCGTCTGCATACTTTTCCCACGCCTTGGCCACGGCCATTCCTCCACTCTGGCGACCCCTACGGCTGGGTCGCGCTCTTGGGGCCAAGCCTAAGGGCGCCCTACTTCAGCCCCGCACGGTGACGTGCGAGAGCACCGGCTCAATCGGGAACAGCGTGATGCCCGAGCCAACGGAAACCGTGTCGGACGAAGCCTCCGGCGCGCTGAACTCGAAGTCCCGCACCAGGACGGCGAGGGTCGCCAGCGACTCAAGCATCGAGAAGTGCTGGCCGATGCAGGCGCGCGGCCCGGCACCAAACGGCATCCAGTCGTACCGGCCGATCTCGGTGCTGTGGAGGAACCGTTCCGGCTTGAACTGCTCCGGCTCGGGCCACAGATCAGCCCGATGGTGGATGCTCCACACGCACAGGACGATGTCCGAGCCGGCCGGTATGTCGTGCCCGCCAATGGTCGTGTCCTCCAACGAACGGCGCGCGGTGATCGGCGCCGCCGGGTAGAGTCGCATGGCCTCCTTGAGCACCGCCGTCGTGTACGGAAGGTCGGCCATCAACCGCATTGCTGTCGGTGGGTCGTCGCCCATCACCCGCTTGACCTCGTCGCGGACGCGCTGCTGAATGTCCGGGTGACGGCCGAGCAGGTGCAGGGCGAAGGTGAGCGAAGCCGAGGTCGTCTCGTGGCCGGCCAGCATGAAGACCAGGATCTGTTCGCGAATCTCCTGGTCGCTCAACTGGTCTTCACCGTCACGGGCGGCGATGAGCAGGCCCACGAGGTCATCGCCGTCGGAATTGGAGCCACGTCGCTGCGCGATGACGTCGTCGCACAGTTCGAACAATTCGGCCTGGTTGGTGCGAACCGCTCCACGCATGGGCAGTGGGAGACCGAATGGCATCGGCGTGTTGGCCCGCTGGATGACTGACGCGTTGAGTGCCGCGAATCGGAGCATCACGCGGTCTTCCTGCTCGGTGGTCAGGCCGGCGCCGAACAGCACACGGCACACGACCTTGAGCGTGTAACGCATCATCAGGGCGCCGAGATCGACGGTCGACCCTTCGGCGCGCATGTGGCCGATCGCGCCATCGAGCTCGTCGAGAATCGGGTCGAGATATCCCTCCACACGGGCACGGGTGAAGATCGGCTGGATGAGGGCCTTCTGGCGACGCCAGTCCTCGCCCCAGGACGTCAGCAGGCCGTCGCCCATGATCAGCCGGATCTGCCGGTACACCCGGTTCTCCTTCGGGAAATCGGTGTACGACTTCGCGCTCAGCAGCTTCTGCGCAGCCTCCGGCGAGTGGGTCAGATAAGCCTCGACCGCAAGGCCCGGCGGGCCGATCCGGACCCGGACGACGTCCCGCCCCGGCTGGTAGGTCGAGGCGAAGAAGCCGACTTGGCTGGCACGAAGCTGCCGCAGCGCTGCGAAGCCAGTCACCTCGTGCACAGGGGGCAGGTTCACAGCCACACCGTAACTGTCGGTTCACCTACGACGTTTGAGAACTCACTAGGCTCTTGGCCACACCGATCAGGGGAGAACGCATGACGGACGACAAGTCCACGGACGACATCACGAAGGAGTGGCGCGCCACTCAGGGCCAGAAGTCAGCGGCCGCGCGGCTTCGCATCTTCGCCGCCCTCGCCTGGCTCGTGGCCATCGGCGGAGAGGTGGCCGGCATCGTCCTGCTCTACCGGCACACCTTCGACCACGGAAACCTCCCGCTGCTGATCGGGCTCCTGGTCGGGATCGCCGTCTTCGCGATCGCGGGCAGCCTGCTCTGGAAGGCCGCCAACAAGCACGACCCGGCCCGTGAGTCGGACGGATTCCGGTTCTTCTTCCAGAACCAGCTCGGCGCGATCATCACGCTGATCGCGTTCGTCCCGCTGGTCGTCCTGATCTTCCTCGACAAGGACATGGACCCGAAGAACAAGAAGATCGCCGGCGGCGTCGGCGCGGTCCTTGCCGTCATCGCCACCCTGATCGGCGTCAGCTACCACCCGCCCTCGGTGGAGCAGTACACCAAGGACATGAACACCTGCGCAGACCAAATCCGGTCTGGCGAGAAGACGACCGCGTGCTCGCCCGAGGTGGCGGCACAGGCCAAGGAGATCGCCAAGGACACCGCCACCGTCACCGAAGCGACGACGGACGCCGCGCACCCGAACGGCCAGGACGAGGTCTACTGGATCGCGCCCGAGGACGGAGCCAAGCGGGCACGCACGGAGCACGTGTTTCACCTGTGCAACGACGTCAGCCGGCTGTCCGGGAAAACGGTCAACAGCGGATCGGTGACGGAGGCCTACTCGGAGAACGCCACGCGCATCACCAAGGAGCTCGCGAGCGAGCGACGCCAATGCGGGTTCACCGAGTCGCAGCCGGAGCCGGCGCAGACCCCGTAGGCGCCGAGCGGCTGGCGCTGGCTCGCAAGCTGAGCTAGTCGCCCCACAGCAGTTCGGCCAAACGCCAGCCGACCACGCCGACGACGACGGCGGCGAGCACAGCGCCGATCAACGGAACGCCGAGCGGGGTCCATGGCGGTTTCCCGAACGAGATGCCAGGCCCCGACGTCGATGCCGTGGTCGTCAGCGGCTCATTGCCCGCCTTGTGTTCAGCATCCTTGACGGTGACGTCGAAGGGGCCCGCGCGGGGCACGTCGATGCGTCCGAACGGATCGTGACCTCGACACCCCGTGATGCCGACGTACCTCACATCTGACCGGCGGGTTACCGGTATCGATGCCGAGTCAGGCGACTGGGCTGTGACCGTAACCGTCGTACCTGCCGGAACGCGCGGAATGGAAGCGTTCTTGGCGTGATTCTTGCCGTCGAAGCAGTGGTTGACGTCATCGAAGTGATCGAGGAGTACCCGTCCGGCCGGAAGGTTGACCACCTGTCGCCCGGGAATGGGCACGACGCCGTAGTGGTCAATGCCGCGTGGTATGCCGCCGACCATCATCCAGGCGAACGCCGCACAGAAGCCGAGAATGATGCCGAGCCAGGCTGGGAATCCCAGTGCGGCGGCACGTCGGAGCAGGTTCACCGGGACAGCATCCCTGCAAACTCGCGTTCGTGGGCGTGATCGCAAACGCTTCGTGATTGGCGGGCGTGATCGCTCGTCGGGTGGGCGTGATCGCAAATGCTGCGCATTTGCTCAACGCCCACTTTCGTCGGAGCGAATGAAAGATCGAGCTCTTTCATTCGCTCTCCTCAAGTGGGCGTACTTGGGTTCGAACCAAGGACCTCTTCGGTGTGAACGAAGCGCGCTACCACTGCGCCATACGCCCGTGCTGTGCGACAGCAGAGACTAACGTATCGCGCGTGACCGCACCGACTCTGGCTGAGTCCGCGGCGGCCTCCTCGGCCGCGGTGAAGGTTGCCGACATCGCCGTCAAGGTGGGGCTCGTCGTCCTGATCGTCCTCGCCGCGACGCATCCCGACCTCGGTGGCGTCAAGGCAAAGGCGGGAGGCTCACGAGCTGTCGTCTATCCGCTCGCCATGCTCATCGTGCCGTTCGTCTGGTGGGTCGGCTATCGCGCCAAGCCGTTCCCGTGGCTAGGCGACCTGTTGCTGTGCCTGCCATGGTTCGCCGACACGCTCGGCAACCGGCTCAACCTCTACGACTCGATCAGCTGGTTCGACGACTGGATGCACTTCATGAACTGGGCCTTCCTGACGGCCGGCTTCCTTGTCATTGCACTCCCCCGGGGCCTGCCGTTCTCACGGGCCCTCGAACGCGGGCTTGCGTTCGGCGTCCCGACGGCCGTGCTGTGGGAGATCGCCGAGTACATCACCTTCATCCGGCACTCGCCGGAGCTCGCCACGGCCTACGAGGACACCCTGGGTGACCTCGTGCTGGGCTCGGCCGGAACCCTGCTCGCTGTCCTGCTGGTGTGGGGCTTCCGTCGCGACAGAAGTGTCAGTGCCCTGTGATCGGATGTCAGTAGGTCAAGACGAAAACCACAACGAATCAGGAGCACTCATGCCACTCGAGATGGACGTGAAGATCGAGCTCATCCACGTGCCCGTGACTGATGTCGACCGTGCCAAGGCGTTCTACGTCGACCAGTGCGGCTTCAACGCCGACCACGACCATCGGGTGAGCGAGGACATGCGCTTCGTGCAGATCACGCCACCGGGCTCGGCGTGCTCCATCGCCTTCGGCGACGGCCTCGGCGGCACCATCGAGCCGGGCAAGCTCGACGTCATTCAGGCAGTCATTCCGGACGCCGACGCCGCCCTCGCGCAGCTGCGAGAAGCAGGCGTGGATGCCCAAGGTGTGGACGAGCAAGCCTGGGGCCGATTCGTCACCTTCGCGGACCCGGATGGCAACCAGTGGAGGCTGCAGCAACTCCCCGAATGGAGGTGAGTCTCGCCCCTCAACCCCGTTTGAGCGGGCCGGATGGCATCGGCTAAGGTTGCGAGTCGCCCCGCAGCGTTTGGTCATTTGGGGGCAGTGCGGATGTAGCGCAGTGGTAGCGCATCACCTTGCCAAGGTGAGGGTCGCGGGTTCGAATCCCGTCATCCGCTCGGAGATCGGGTCTCGACCCATCCCGCGGTGGGTTGGCCGAGAGGCGAGGCAACGGACTGCAAATCCGTCTACACGGGTTCAAATCCCGTACCCACCTCGAGACCACCACAACTCAATACGCAGTACGCATTACCTGGGGCGATTGGCGCAGCGGTAGCGCGCTTCCCTGACACGGAAGAGGTCACTGGTTCAAACCCAGTATCGCCCACCAGATGTAGATCACTACCCTGCTCGGCATGGGCATGCGACTGGCGTGGATGGCGTTCGGCGCCGCCGTCTTCTATCTCGTCGCAGCGATTGCGGTTCCGACGATCATCGTCGTGCTGCGTAACCGTGGCGTCGAGATTGACGATGACGCCGCGATGAATCTCACCCGCTTGGTCGCGGTGATCGCCACTCCGCTCGGCGGCGCGCTGGGCATGCGGCACGCCCGCAAGGTCGAAGAGGCCGATCCGCGAATCTGACGCCGCTGTCGCCCGTTCCACGGCTTGGTGCGGCCTGCGCGAGCATCGACGGCGTCAACACGTGGTTCGCGGCCAAGGGCGTGGCGGAACTGGGCTTGAAGGTCGCGCTCAGCGGGGTGGGCGGCGACGAGCTGTTCCAGGGCTATGGGCACTTCCGCACCATCCCGCCGCTGGTGCGCTGGGCGCGACGCGGCTCGGCTCTTCCGGGCGGCGACGCCGTCCTCGAAGCCGTGGCGAAAGCACAGGCACGCCGCACCGGCAACGCCAAGTGGCGCAGCGCTCCGCGGGAGCTTCGCAGCCTTGCCGGCGCACTTCGCCTGCGCCGCGGTCTGTTTGCTCCCGATCTCCTGCCCGAGCTCATGGGCCCCGAGCGCGCACGCCTGGCGGTGGTCCGAGCGCAGGAAACGCCGGACGAGCTGGCTCTGTCCAACATCGGTCCCGCCCGGGCGCTCTCCTATTTGGAAACCACGGGATACCTGCGGAACCAGCTCCTGCGCGATGCCGATTGGACGTCGATGGCTCATGGCGTCGAATTGCGCACGCCGCTCTGCGACATCGACCTGCTGCACACCCTCGCGCCCTACCTGGAGCAACTCGGGTCCCGTCCGGCAAAGCTGCTGCTCGCCGAAGCCGCCGATCTCCCGCCGCTCATCGCGCAGCGTCCGAAGGTCGGCTTCGCGGTACCGGTCACGACCTGGCTCGGCGAACTGGGACGCGTCTCGAGCGCCCATCCGACGCAAGGGTGGGCCAAGGTCATCGGCGCGGCGTTCGCCTGAGCGCTAGTCGACGTCCTTGCAGCCGGCGTTGTCCATGCCCCACTTGATGTAGGCCACCAGGTCCTGACTGCCGGAGCCGTAGGACCGGCGCTCAGCGGCGTCAATGGACTTCGCGGTGGCCAGCTCGGCTCGCAGGGACGCGCAGTCCTTGGCGTCGATGAGCTTGTCGAGCCGCACCTGGACCGTCGTCGAGTACTTGCCGCCCCAATCGACTGGCGGCGCGGAGTTGCCACAGCCGGCCAGGACGGCCGCTGCCAGCGCAAGGACGTAAACCGGAGTGCGCATAGACCGCAGGTTATCCGGCGCCCTCCCCTCGCTTTCGCACGGCTGAAACCGGGCGGTAAGGTTAGCCTTACCAATCACCGACGACGAGGTCCTTCCATGCGCCTGCGCATCCTGGCTGCTCTCACCTGCATCGTGGCCGCGAGCCTGTCTGCGTGCGGCTCGACCGGGCGCTCGATCACCGTCTACAACGCCCAGCACGAAGAGCTCCTCACCGCGTTGGCGCCGATCTTCGAGAAGCAGACCGGCATCAGGGTCCGGCTGCGCAACGGCAAGGATTTCGAGCTCGGCAATCAGCTCGTCGCCGAGGGCGACAAGACGCCGGCCGACGTGTTCCTGACCGAGAACTCCCCCGCGATGTCGCTCGTCGAGAGCAAGGGACTGTTCGCCCCGCTGCCGGCGAAGACGCTCGACAAGATCCCGGCGAACTTCCGCCCCACCAGCGGCACCTGGACCGGATGGGCCGGACGCTCCAGCGTCCTCGTCTACAACACCAAGAAGATGCACAAGCACGACCTGCCCGCATCGATCATGGACCTGGCCGATCCCGCCTGGAAGGGACGCACGTCGTTCTCGCCGTCCGGGGCCGACTTCCAGGCCATCGTCAGCGCCGTCCTGCAGCTCAAGGGCGAGAAGGCGACAGCCGCCTGGCTCAAGGGCCTCAAGGCGAACGGGACGGTCTACCAGGGCAACAACGTCGTCATGAACGCCGTGAACGACGGCCAGGTCGACACCGGCATCATCTACCACTACTACTGGTACCGCGATCAGGCCGAGTCCGGCCAGAACAGCGACCACTCCAAGCTGCACTTCTTCGCCAAGAAGGACCCGGGCGCCTTCGTGAGTGTCTCGGGAGCCGGGGTGCTCAAGGCGAGCAAGCACAAGGCCGACGCCCAGAAGTTCGTCGACTTCCTGGTCAGCGTCAAGGGCCAGCAGGCGCTGGCCAACAGCTATGCGCTGGAGTATCCGCTCAACCCGGCCGTCTCGCTCAAGGCCGGGGTCAAGCCGCTCTCCGAGCTCGACCCGCCGAACGTCGACGTGACGAAGCTCAACGGCCCGAAGGTCATCGAGCTGCTGCAGAAAGCCGGACTTCTCTGACCGTCCTCGAGCTCGTCGACGTCGTACGCCGCAATCGCCCCGGGCGCCCGTCGTACGGGCTGCTGGCTGCCGCCGCGCTGGTCGGGGCGTTCACGCTGCTTCCGCTGCTGCACGTGGTCATCTACGCCGGCGGCGTCGGCTGGGACGTCGCACGCGCGGAGCTGTTCCGGCCGCGGATGGCCTGGCTGCTGTGGCACACCGTCGCGCTCGTCGTCGTTGGCGTCGCGTTGAGCGCCACCCTCGCCACCGCATGCGCGTGGGTCGTCGAGCGCACGGCCATCCCGGCGCCACGGGTGTGGCGCGCTCTCCTCGTCGCCCCGCTGGCGGTCCCCGCGTTCGTCAACGGGTACGCATGGGTGTCGATGACGCACGCCGTCGAGGGGTACTGGGGCGCCGTGCTGATCGTGTCCCTGTCGTACTTCCCCTTCATCTACCTGCCGGTGACGGCCTCGCTGATGCAGGTCGACCCGGAGTTCGAGGACACCGCGCACACCCTCGGACTCGGCGGCTGGGCGACGTTCGTCCGCGTCGTCCTCCCGCAGCTGCGGCCGGCACTCCTTGGTGGCTCCCTGCTCGTCGCCCTGCACCTGCTGGCGGAGTTCGGCGCGCTCCAGATGCTGCGCTTCCCGACGTTCACGGTCGCCATCTACGAGCAGTTCGGCACCACGTTCAACGGTCCGTCCGCGAACCTGACGGCCAGCGTCCTGGTGTGGCTGTGCCTGATCGTGCTGATGGCCGAGCTCACCCTGCGCGGCCGCGGGAGCATCGTGCGCGTCGGCGGCGGTGTCGCCCGGCCCGCCACGCGGCTCTCGCTGGGCGCATCCCACGGCATCGTGGTCGGCAGCCTGGGACTCGTCGCTGTTCTCGCGATCGGCGTGCCGGTGGCCAGCCTCATCCACTGGATGGTTGTGGGCTCGTCGACCACCTTCCCGGTCGCGGACCTCGTCCGGACGACCCTGACCACTCTGGCCCTCGCCGCCGCCGGTGCCGTCATCGCGACGATCGCAGCCATCCCGGTGGCGATCGTCGCCGTGCGCAAGCCGTCGGGTTTGGCCACCGTCATCGAGCGCAGCACGTTCGTGGCCAGCGCGCTGCCCGGCATCGTCATCGCCCTGTCCCTCGTCGGACTCGTCCTGAAGATCGCACCCTTCGCGTACCAGACGGCAGCGGTGCTCGTCGGCGCCTACGTGATGATGTTCGCCTCGCGCGCGGTCGTCGGAGTCCGCGCAGCCCTCGACCACGCGCCGCCCGTCCTTGAGGACGTTGCCGGCTCGCTCGGCCTGACCCCGTGGGCGACGTTCCGCCGCGTCACACTGCCGCTCATCACCCCCGGCTTCGCGGCCGCCGCCGCACTCGTCTTCATCGCGATCGCGACGGAGCTGACCGCGACGCTCCTGCTCGCCCCGATCGGCACCCGCACCCTCGCAACCCAGTTCTGGTCCGAATCGTCGTCGATGGCCTACGGTGCCGCCGCCCCCTACGCCCTGCTGCTCGTGCTTCTGTCCGTGCCCGCGACCGTGATGCTCGGCCGCATGATCTCCCGAGGAGTTGCGTCATGACCGCCCGCCTCACTACTCGCGGCCTGGTCAAGCGCTATGGCTCCGTCACCGCGCTCGACGGCGTCGACCTGGACGTCGAGGACGGCGGGATCCTCGCCGTCCTCGGCCCGTCCGGCTGCGGCAAGACGACACTGCTGCGCCTCATCGCCGGGTTCCTTACGCCCGACGCGGGAACGGTCTCCATCGACGGTGCCGTCGTCGCCGACAAGAACTGCAGCGTCCCCACCCGTCGTCGCGACATCGGGCTCGTCCCGCAGGAAGGCGCCCTGTTCCCGCATCTCGACGTCGCCGCGAACATCACCTTCGGCCTGTCGAGACACGAGCGGTCTGGCCCCAGGGCCACCGAGCTGATGGACCTGCTCGAGCTGCCGCGCGACCTGGCGCACCGACGCCCGGCCGAGCTCTCCGGCGGCCAGCAGCAGCGGGTCGCCGTGGCGCGTGCGCTGGCTCCCAACCCGCGCGTCCTATTGCTGGACGAGCCGTTCTCCTCGCTCGATGCCGCCCTGCGCAGCACCACCGGACGCGCCGTGGTCAACGCCATCCGGGCCAGCAAGGCGACGGCCGTCCTGGTGACGCACGACCAGGACGAGGCCCTGTCGCTCGCCGACAAGGTCGGCGTGATGGACCGTGGCCAGCTCCTGCAGGCCGACAGCCCCAACGCGGTCTACGCCGCTCCCGCCAGCCCCTTCGTCGCGTCGTTCGTCGGCGACGGCTCGCTGTTGACCGCGCAGATCCGCCGCGACGCCGGCGTGGCGGTGGCCACGTGCACGTTCGGCGACGTGCCGCTCGCGAACTCGGTCGAGGGCGACACCGCCGTCGTCTTCATCCGGCCGGAGCAGGTCATCGTCCGGCCCGACCCGCGGGGCGAGGCCGTGGTGTCGTCTGTCGCGTTCCACGGCCACGACGCGATGGTCCGGCTGGTCAACGAGCGGACCGGCGAGATCCTGTCGGCCCGTGTCGACGCCCCGCTGATGCCACCGATCGGCACCCACATGGCGGTGCAGCTGCGTGGCTCGGCGCTGGCCTTCGAAGGCCGCACCGCGTGACGTTCGACCTCCGGGCGCACGGCACCAGGCCTGCGCTGCTGACTGCCGATGCGTCGCTCTCCTTTGCGGAGCTGGCCGATCGCGCCGACGCGCTGCTCACCAGCATCGGTCCGGGCCGCCGGCTGATCATGCTGCGCGGCGGCACGTCGGTCGACTTCGTCGTTGCCCTGACGGCGGCCCTGACCGGCGGCCATCCCGTCATCGTCGCGCCCCCGCTGCGGCCGGGTCAGGACGACGAGCTGCTCTCGACCTATGACCCGGACGTCGTGATCGACACCGACAAGGGCGTGCTGGACATCCGCCGCAAGACGTCAGCTCACGAGCTGCACCCCGAGCTGGCGCTCATGCTCTCGACGTCGGGCTCCACTGGCTCCCCGAAGCTGGTACGCCTCAGCCGGGCCGGGATCAAGTCGAACGCCGCGGCCATCGCCACCTACCTGAACCTCACATCGGACGACCGCGGGCTGCTTACGCTGCCGCTGCACTACTGCTACGGGCTGTCCGTCCTCACGAGTCACCTGTACGCCGGCGCCGCATGCGTTGTCACCGAATGGTCGGTCCTCGACGCCTGCCTGTGGGAGCTCGCGGCCCAGCACGGCGTCACCGGCTTGGCCGGCGTCCCGCACACCTTCGACCAGCTCGACCAGCTGGGCTTCCCCGAGCTGGCGAGTCTTCGCTACGTGACGGTCGCCGGCGGCAAGCTCGCTCCCGAGCGAGTCACCGGGTACCTCGACGTGGGCAGCCGACGCGGCTGGGCGTTCTACGTCATGTACGGCCAGACTGAGGCCACCGCGCGCATGGCCTACCTGCCGCCGCACCTGGCCGAGCAGTTCCCGCAGGCTGCCGGTGTCGCCATCCCCGGCGGAAGCCTGCGGGTCGATGCCGCGGACGACCAAGGCGTCGGCGAGCTCGTCTACGCGGGGCCGAACGTCATGATGGGTTACGCCGGCGCTCCGGTCGACCTCGGCAAGGGCCCCGAGCGTGGCGTCCTCCACACCGGCGACCTCGCCCGCGAGCTCGCGTCCGGCGTCTTCGAAGTGGTCGGACGGCGCAGCCGGTTTGCCAAGGTCTTCGGCCTCCGGCTGGACCTCGACGAGATCGAGCGCAAGCTGCCCTGCACCGCCGCCTGCGTGGAGATCGACGGCGTCGTCGGCGTCGTCTCGCCGTTCCCGCGCGCCGCGGACGCGGTCGCCGAGCTGTGCGACATTCCGTGCTGGGCCGTGCGCGAAGTCCTCGCCGACGTCCCCCTCACGGCGTCAGGCAAGCCGGACCGTCGGGCTGTCCGCGCGATCCTCGCCGACGGCAGGCAACCGGAGGCACCGGAGCCGCCCGGGGTCTCCGCCCTGTACGAGCGGCTCCTCGGCCAGGCGGTCACCGAGGCCGACTCATTCGTGTCCCTCGGAGCCGATTCCCTGTCCTATGTGGAGCTGTCCGTCCGGCTCGGCGAGCTGATCGATCCGCTGCCCCGCGACTGGCACCGCTGCACCGTCGCCGACCTCGAGGAGCTGGCCACGAGACGCGAGCCCGGTCGGCGCTGGGTGAGCGTCGACCCGACGGTCGTGCTCCGAGCAGCCGCCATCACGCTGATCGTCGGCACTCACGCGAACCTGCTCACGATCATGGGCGGTGCCCACGCCCTCTTGGCCGTGTGCGGCTTCAACGCTGCCCGATTCCTCCCGGCGGGCCGGCCCCCCGCGGGCGCCCTCCTGCGGGCCGCCGGACGCGTCGCCCTGCCGAGCGCGCTGTGGATCGGCACGCTCTCGCTGTTCGGCCTGTACGCGCCGGCCACTGCCCTGTTTCTCAATGGCCTGCTCGGAGCGAACCACTGGACGATCGAGTGGCAGTTCTGGTTCCTCGAGGCCGCCATCTGGACGCTCGTCGGCCTCGCCGTGATGCTGTCGGTGCCGCCGCTGCGGCGGCTCGACGCCATACATCCCTTCGGCTCGGCTCTGCTCCTGCTCGGCGCGACTGCTGCCCTGCGGTTCGCCCTCGTCGGCGTGCACGCCGGGCCGCTCGAGCGCTACTCCGTTCCAGTGGTCGCCTGGTGCTTCGTCCTCGGCTGGGCGGCCGCCCGCGCCGAGCGGCCCCCGCAGCGGATCACCGTGCTCGCCGCGGCTGCCCTGCTGCTGGCTGGATTCTTCGGCGACCCGGCGCGCGAGCTCGTCATCCTCGCCGCGATCGCTGTATTGCTGTGGGCGCGCCCGGTTCGGCTGCCGCGATGGGCGGCGACGGCGTGCAGCTCCGTCGCCGCGGCCTCACTGGCGATCTACCTCACGCACTGGCAGGTCTATCCGCATCTGGAGGATCACCACCCGCTCGGCGCGACGACGCTGTCAATCCTCGTGGGCCTGCTCTTCCACCGGCTCTGTGGCCTGGTCGGACGCTTGGTGTGGACGGCGATCGACGTCGATCGCCGCATTCAGGGCTGCACCGATGAGGACCGAGATCGACAGGACGTAAAGCAGCAGCAGCATCGCGATCGGCGCCGCCAGCGGCCCGTAGATGGACGTCCCGACGTTGCCGATCCCCAGCGCCCAGCGCACGAAATAGCTACCCAGGAGCCACATCGTCAGCGTGAAGGCCGCACCCGGGACGCCCGCGGCCCACGACTTCCGCTCGGGGACCGACAGGTGGTACAGCGTCGTCATGAAGCCCACCGAGAGCACGAGTACGAGCGGCCAGTAGGCGCGCCGTAGGAAGAACGCCCCTGGCGGCAGCGTGTCGGCGACCAGCTGCGGGCCCGCGAGCACGAGCGGCACGACGACGATGCCGACGATCAACGCCACGACGTAGAGCGCGAAGGACAGCGCACGCGTCTTGACGATGCCACGGCGCCCGCCGAGGCCGTACATGATCGTGATGGTGTCGATGAACACGTGCAGCGCCCGCGACCCGGACCACAGCGCGAGCACGAAGCCGAGCGAGACCACGTCGAAGCGGCCCCCGCCGAGCACTTGATCAAGCGTCGGCGCGATGAGCTGGTCGACCGTCGTCGGCGTGATCACCTGCGACGCCATGTAGAGGACGCGTTCCTTGAAGAGGTCGACCTGGGCGACGTCGTAGCTCTGGGCGATGTAGCCGATGGTTCCGGCCAGTCCGAACACCAGCGGCGGCAGCGACAGGATCGCGAAAAAGGCGGCCTCCGCCGCCAGGCCGGTCACCCGGTAGGTGAAGCAGGTCGCGGTCGTTCGCGCTGCGAGCCGACGCAGCGTGGTGCTCAGCTCGTCCCACGACATGGCGACTACCGTAGCCACATGCGAACCCTGTCGGCGGCAGCCATCTTCGGCGTCGTCACCACGTTCTTCTCGGCTCTCGCGCTGCGCGCACCCGACCCGACGGTCGCAGTGGCGGCCACCGCCGTGATCACGGCGTTCGTCGCGTGGCTCGGCGCACTCCACTCGACGGGCCAGTCCTCAGGGCTCGCGCTCACCAGCCCGGCCGCCGCGATGACGCTCGTCGCCGTGCGGCGCACCCCGGGGTCGATGCTGCTGCCGCTCATCGCGGCCCAGGTGGTCGGCTCCGTCGCCGGCGGGTTCGGGGCGCTCGCCCTCGACACCCGGTTGGGCGGCTCACTCACGTGGCCCAACCCGTCCCCGATTGCCGTGGGCGTCGTCGTCGGCGTCTTGGGCATCGTGCTGTCCTGGGTCGTCCTCGCCGTCGACGGCGGCGAGACGACGGCCTGGATTGCGCTGGGGCCGATCGCCAGCGCCTCCGTACTGGGCCTCGGACTGGCCGCGATCCTCAACCCAGCAACCGCCGTCGGCCTGGCCACAGCCGGAATTGTCACGTGGACGGCCGCTGGCATCGCGGCCGCAGCGGGACTTGTCGCCGCCTACGTGGGCGCCTACGCCATCGGCATCGTCACGCCCGCCGAAGAACCGTCCGAATCCTGATACTTCGTCTCGTAATTTGAGATCCGGACTTGGTAACGCGTGGGCAGGGCCGCGAGACTGACCGCATGCTTCGTGTGTGTTGTTGAGGTCCCGCGCCCAGCCCCGACTGAGGATCCGCGTCCGCCCTCCCCACCGTGAAGGAACCCATGAGCATCGACACACCCACCACCCCAGCGCGACCGCGCCGCAAGCGCGGCGAGGGCCAGTGGGCGCTGGGCTACCGCGAGCCGCTCAACCCGAACGAGCAGTCCAAGAAGGACGATCACCCGCTCAACGTCCGCGCGCGCGTCGAGAACATCTACGCGCACCGGGGGTTCGACTCCATTGACGGCGCTGACCTGCGCGGACGCCTTCGCTGGTGGGGCCTGTACACGCAGCGCAAGCCCGGGATCGACGGCGGAAAGACCGCCACCCTCGAACCCGAAGAGCTGGACGACCGCTACTTCATGCTACGGGTGCGCATCGACGGCGGCCAGCTCACTCGTGAACAGCTGCGCACCATCGCCGGCATCTCCACCGAGTTCGGTCGCGACACGGCCGACCTGACCGACCGCCAGAACGTTCAGTTGCACTGGGTCGACATCGTCGACATGCCGGAGATCTGGAACCGGCTCGAATCGGTTGGCCTGCACACCCAGGAAGCCTGCGGCGACTGCCCGCGCGTCATCCTCGGCTCCCCCGTCGCCGGCGTCGCCGAGGACGAGATCATCGACGGCACCGAGCTGGTCAAGACCATCGAACGCGACTACATCGGGCTCAAGGAGCTCGCCAATCTGCCGCGCAAGTTCAAGACCGCGATCAGCGGACATCCAAGCCTCGATGTGGTCCCGCAGATCAACGACATCGCACTGGTTGGGGTCGTGCATCCAGAACTTGGCCCCGGCTGGGCGGTCTGGGTCGGCGGCGGCCTGTCCACGAACCCGTTCATCGCCCAGGACCTTGGCGTGTGGGTATCGACTGAGGAAGCACCCGAGGTCTGGAAGGGCGTCGTGGAGGTCTTCCGCGACTACGGATACCGCCGGCTGCGGGCCAAGGCCCGCATCAAGTTCCTGATGGCCGATTGGGGCGCGGAGAAGTTCCGACAGGTGCTCGAGGACGAGTACCTGCACCGCAAGCTGACCGACGGCCCCGCGCCGGAACTGCGCACCGAGCCCGGCGACCACGTCGGCGTGCACCCGCAGAAGGACGGCAAGTTCTACATCGGCGCCGCCCCCTTCGTCGGGCGTGTCTCGGGCACGGTGCTGAGCCAGCTGGCCGACGTCGCCGAGAAGTACGGGTCCGACCGCATCCGCACGACCGCCCACCAGAAGGTCCTGCTGCTGGACATCGCCGAAGCCGATGTCGAAGCGGCGGTCGAGGACCTGCGAGCCATCGGCCTTGAGGCGCGGCCGTCACTCTGGCGTCAGCACACGATGGCCTGCACGGGAATCGAGTACTGCAAGCTGGCCATCGTCGAGACCAAGGACCGCGCCACGTCGACCATCGACGAGCTGGAGGAACGCGTGCCCGAGCTCGACGTCCCCGTCACCGTCAACGTGAACGGGTGCCCGAACTCTTGCGCCCGGGTCCAGGTTGCCGACATCGGCCTCAAGGGACAGCTCGTGATGGACGACGCCGGGAACCAGGTCGAGGGCTTCCAGGTCCATCTCGGCGGTCTCCTCGGCGAGGACCCCGCGTACGGCCGCAAGCTGCGCGCCCACAAGGTCACTGCCACCGATGTGCCTGAGTACATCGAGACCGTCACCCGGAACTACCTGAAGGAGCGGACCGACGGCGAGACCTTCGCCGACTGGGCCGCCCGCGCCGACGAAGAGCTTCTCCGTTAATGAATCACGTCACCGTACGACCTCTTGAAGGGAGGGATGCAGCATGACCGCACCTGCACTCATTGCACTTGCGCACGGTTCCCGCGACCCGCGGAGCGCCGCCACCATCAAAGCCCTGACGGAGCAGGTCGCCTGCATGCGTCCCGACCTCCGCGTTGAGGCCGCCTTCCTCGACCTCGCCGAGCCGTCGCTCGACCACGCCGTCGACCGTCTCGTGCGCGAGGGACACGACGAGATCGTCGTCGTACCGCTGCTGTTGTCCGAGGCGTACCACGCGAACTTCGACGTCCCGGCCGTCGTCCAGGCAGCTCAGACCCGCCACGACGGCATCCGCATCGAGCTGACGGACGTGCTCGGACTCGAGCCGTCCGTATTCCGCGTCCTCGACCGTCGCCTGCGCGAGACGCTGACCGAGAACCGGGTGCGCGAGCTCGATGGCCTGGTCCTCGCCGGCGCCGGCTCGTCCGATCCGGTCGTCAACGCGGCCATCGCCCGAGCGGCCCGCCAGTGGGGTCTGCGCCATCACCTGCAGACCGTGGCGGCCTTCGCGTCGCAGGCGCCGCCGGCCGCGGGCGAGGCGGTCCGCGCCCTGCGTGCCGACGGCCGTCGCCACGTCGCCGTAGGACTGCTGTTCCTCGCGCCCGGCTACCTCACCGACCGGGTGACGGAGCTGGCGCTGGAAGCCGGCGCGGTTGCCGTCGCGAAGCCCCTGGGAGCCGACCAGGAGATCGCCGAGATCATCCTGGCGCGCTACGCGGTGGGCGCGGTCGACCTCGTCGATCTGGATGCGCTCTTCGCCGACGTGTGACCGTCAGCTGGCCTCGACCCGCTTCTTCTCAGCCTCGACCTCGAAGTTGGGCTGCGGCCAGTCCAGCTTGAGGTCGCGCAGGGCCTCCAGCATCAGGGTCGCGACGGCCCAGTTGCGGTACGGCTTTTTCCCCGAGGGGATGACGTGCCACGGCGCCAGGTCGGTCGAGCAGCGGTCGAGGACGAGTTGGTACGCCTCGGTGTACTCATCCCACAACGCGCGTTCGTCGAGATCGCCCGGCCGGTATTTGTAGTACTTCTCCGGGTCCTCCAGGCGCGCAGCCAGGCGCTCCTTCTGCGTGGCCCGGTCGACGTGCAGGAAGCACTTGATGAGTGTGCCGCCGCCCTCGACATACTCCTTCTCGAACTGGTTGATGGCCTCGTACCGCCGCTCGATCTCGCTTTCGGGTTCAAGCTTGTGGACGCGAACGATCAGCACGTCCTCGTAGTGCGAGCGGTCGAAGACGCCGATCTTGCCTGCCTGTGGGAGGGCCTTGTTGATGCGCCACAGGAAGTCATGACCCTGTTCCTCCTCGGTCGGCCTCTTGAACGAGGTGATGCTCACCCCTTGCGGGTTGACCGACCCAACCACCTTCTCGATGACGCCGCCCTTGCCCGAGGTGTCCATGCCCTGCAGGAGCAGGAGCACAGACCGGTGGTCGCCGGCAAGGCCGTTGGCGTAGAGCTTCTCCTGCAGCTCGGCCAGCTCTCCCCGGATCTCCTTGAGGGCAGCCTTCGCGTCCGCCCCGTCCTCGAGTCCGGGCGTAGCCAGCGCGTCGAGGTTGGCCAGGGCCGACGTGGAACGCAGTTTCTCACTGAGGCGCATGGCCGAAAGTATGCCGTGGGTAATGTCGGGACATGGCCATGGATCCCGCGCTCGACCCGTCGCTGTATGCGTTTCCGGACGTAGACCGCCCGTGGCTGCGGACGAATTTCGTCACCACCCTCGACGGCGCCGCACACGACGACAACGGCGTGACGGCGTCACTCGGTGGGGAGACGGACACGGCCCTGTTCGCGCACCTGCGGTCCATCGCCGACGTGATCCTGGTCGGCGCCGGCACGACCCGGATCGAGCGCTACCGGGCGGGTTCGGCGACGCCGATCGTCGTCGCCAGCCGGCGGCTCGACATCCCCGAGCGCCTGCAGTCCACCGGCGTCACCGTCGTCACGACGGCCGATGCCCCGGCCGACCGCATGGCCGCCCTACGTGACGCGGGCGTCAACGTCCTCGCCTTCGGCGAGATCACCGTCGACTGGCTCGGCGTCTTCAACGAGTTCGCGAACCGCGGCTGGCTCCGGATCAACTGTGAGGGTGGGCCGAGCCTGCACGGCGAGCTCGTCTCGCAAGGATTCGTGGACGACCTCTGCCTGACCATTGCCCCCGTCATGGCCGCCGGCGACGCGCCGCGCATCGCGCACAGCCGCCTGCCGGTGACCATGAACATGCGGCTCGCACACGCCGTGCCGGTCGGCGATGTCCTGTTCACCCGCTGGGTTCGTCCCGATGCGCCGTAAGCGCTCCGTCAGATCTTGGCCGTTCGGTTCTCGCCGCCGCCCCAGTAATCTCGACAACGTGACCTATGACGTCCAGAAGACCGACGATGAGTGGCGCGCAACCCTGAGCGCCGAGGAGTACCGCGTCCTGCGCGAAGCCGGCACCGAGCGGCCGTTCAGCCACTCCTACGAGACCGACGAGACCAAGGCGGTCTACGAGTGCCGCGCCTGCGGCTCCGAGCTGTTCCGCAGCGACACGAAGTTCGACGCGCACTGCGGCTGGCCGGCGTTCTACGCGCCACTGGCCGAGGACCGCGTCGAGTACATCGAGGACCGCTCCTTCGGCAGCGTCCGCACCGAGGTGCGGTGTGGCAACTGCGGCTCGCACCTCGGCCACGTGTTCGAGGGTGAGGGGTTCGCCACCCCCACGGACCAGCGCTTCTGCATCAACGGCGTCGCCCTGCGCCAGCGGCCGGACTGACGCTCAGGGCGTCAGCGCCGCGACGATCTCAGCGGCGGGCATCAGGCTGTGGATGCGCTTGACCGTCTCGCCCGCGTACAGCGGTCCGGCATCGACGAGGCTCGCAGGCGACCGATCATCGGGCGTGTACGGCGTGAGAGCTCGGCTCGCGGGCTCCTGACGCGACACCAGCGAACGCGTCACCGAGCTTGGCGCATACCTGGCGCCCAAACCCGACGCGTGGTTAAGGAACCGGTTGACCAAGGGCACGACGCCCTCGGGACTCAGCTGCCGCTCGGTGGCCGCATTCGGCAGCACCCGGTGAGGTGCGGGCCACGAAAACCCGAACAGCTCGGTGAGAATGGTGCGATCGGCAGCCAACGCTCGCGCCTTGTACTCCGGGTGCGCGTCGGCCTCGTCGGACAGCAGGAAGCGGGTCCCGGCGACTGCCGCCGTCGCTCCGGCATCCAGTGCCCGCTCGACGTCAACGAGCTCGGCAATGCCGCCGGCAACGAAAAGCGGATAGTCACGCCCGACGGCTGACTTGACCCGATCAAGCAGCTCCATGGCCGGAATGGTCCCGCGCACATGCCCGCCGGCTTCCACCCCTTGGACCATCACGGCATCCGCCCCCGCAGCCTTGGCCGCTTGGGCTTCGCCGACGGATCCCGCCTGGTGAATCCAGACCCCAGACGTTCGCCGCCGCGGGACCCCCCAGAAGGTGACCACCACATCAGCCTGCTCAGCTGCGCGAAACCAGCTCGGCCGCGCATAGTGCAGGATCACATTCACGGCGATCGGACGGCTCGTGAGTGACCGCGCCGCCCTGATCTCACGTTCGATGGCTGCTGCGCCTTGGACCGCGATCGTTCCCAAGCCGCCAGCCTCCGACACGGCGGCGGCCAGCCGATGGCGGCTGATGGCGGGCCCCATGCCGGCTTGGATGATCGGCTTCTCGATGCCGAGGCGCTCAAGGACGGACATGGCGCGATCGTCCTACGGCCACAGCGAGATCAGCTCGCGGAACGGGTGGGCGCGGCCGGTGTAGAACGGGATCTCCTCACGGACGTGCCGACGCGCGCGCGACGCACGCAGCTCACGCATCAGGTCGACGATGCGGTGCAGCTCGTCGGCCTCGAAGGCGAGGATCCACTCGTAGTCACCGAGCGCGAACGACGCGACGGTGTTGGCGCGCACGTCCGGGTAGTCGCGGGCCTGCATGCCGTGCTCACGCAGCATGTCCCGCCGCTCCTCGTCCGGCAGGAGGTACCACTCGTACGACCGGACGAACGGGTAGACACAGACGTAGTTCTTCGCCGTCTCCTCGGCCATGAAGGCCGGGATGTGGGACTTGTTGAACTCGGCCGGGCGGTGGAGCGCCATCTGCGACCACACCGGCGACATGCGCCGTCCCACGGTCGTGCGGCGGAATTGGTTGTACGCGGACTGCAGGGCATCAGCCGTCGGGGCGTGCCACCAGATCAGCAGGTCGGCGTCGGCGCGCAGCCCGCTGACGTCGTACGTCGCGCGGACGACCACGTCCTCGGCGGCGAGCTTGAGGAAGACGTCGTGGACCTCAGCCGCCTCGCCGCCGCGCGGGTCGTCGCCGAACGGGACGTCCAGGCGGAACACCGACCACATCGTGTAGCGAATGGTCTCGTTGATCTCCTTGGCGAGCTTTCCCTTATTCTCCACGCGCCTAGTTTCCCAAGTCCTTGAGCAGGCCCTCGACCGCACCCTGCGCCGAGGCGATCACGGCCGGGATCCCGATGCCGCTGTACGCGGCGCCGCACACCTCCATGCCGGCCAGCAGGCCGATCGCGGCGGTAATGGTGGCGACCCGGTCGAGGTGCCCGACGGTGTACTGCGGGAGGCCCCCGCCCCACCGCTGGACATGCCACGCGGCGGGGTCGGGAAGCGGTCCCAGGATCTCGCGCAAGTCCGCCAGCGCAAGCTGGGCGAGCGTCGCGTCGTCGTACTGGAGCGTGGCGGCGTCGCCGTATCGGCCCAACGACGCTCGCAGGACCGTGCGTCCCGGCTCGGCCAGCCAGCCCCACTTGTTGGACGAGAACGTCGCCCCCTTGATCGAGGTTCCCTCGACAGGTGGCACCAGGAAGCCCGACCCCTCGAGGTCCAGGTCGCGGTCGAAGATGAACGTCGCGATCGCCACGCTCGCGTACTGGATGTCGGCCAGCGCGAATGAGGCCGCCGGAGCAACCTCTGCGAGCAGCCGGGACGCGGCCGGTGCGGGGGTCGCGACGATGACGCCGTCGAAGAACCTGTCGCCGTGGGTGGTTCGCACCAGCCATCGGCTGTTCTCGCGCTCCACACCTCGCACGGTCGTGGAGGTCTCAACGTCGATGCCGTCGGCCACGATCTCCTCGGGCAATCGGCCGACGCCGCCGTCGAGCCCGATGAAAAGGGTCTCGTCGGACGGCGCGACAGCCGACGCCGCACTGACCGGGTCGGACCCCAGCGCGAGCAGCTGTGGCGCCGCCGCCGCAAGCGACAGCTCCTCCGCGCGCCCCGCATAGACGCCCCCGAGCAATGGCTCGACCAGGCGATCAAGGACGTCCCGGCCGGCGCGCTCGATGACGTACTGGGCGACGGAGATGTCTCCGCCGGGAATCGGGAGCTCGTGCGGCTCGACGTGCACGAGGTCGGTCGGCTCGGCCGGTATTCCCATGACCGTGCGCGGAAGCGGCCGCAGCGCGCCCCCGGTCCACACCGATGCCTTCGTGGTAGCGGCGTCCACCTGCGAACCGCTGAGCGCACGGACCTGACTGATCAGCTCCCTGCCCTCCGGCCGGCGGGCCAGGATCGCTTCGGCGCCGACGTCGAGCGTGACGTCGCCAACCCTCTCCCGGCGCAGTTTCCCGCCGACCCGGTCGGAGCTCTCGAGCACCACGACCTCGCGACCGGTCGCGGCCAGGAAGTGCGCGGCGGCGAGTCCTGCGATGCCCCCGCCGACGATCGCTACGCGCATGCGTGGACGAAGTCGACCAGCCGGGCCAGCGCGTCCGGATCGGTGTCGGGAAGGACACCGTGACCGAGGTTGAAGACGTGACCGCGGGCCGACTTGCCAGCCTCGATGATCTCCGCGGCGCGGGTGTGGATCACCTCGGTCGGCGCGAACAGCAGCGCCGGATCGAGATTGCCCTGCACCGACTTGTCCGGCCCGATGCGCCGTGCCGCCTCGTCCAGCGGCACCCGCCAGTCGACGCCGACGACCTCGGCTCCCACGGCACCCATGTCATGCAGCAGCTCGCCCGTGCCCACGCCGAAGTGGATGCGTGGGACGCCCAAATCCGCGACGGCGTCGAAAACCGTGCGCGAGTGCGGCGCGACGAACTCGCGGTAGTCGGCCGCGGACAGCGCGCCCGCCCACGAGTCGAAGACCTGGACCGCGGAGGCACCGGCTTCGACCTGCAGCTTCAGGAATGCCCCGGCGATCGCCGCGAGTCGCCCTGCCAGCGCATGCCAGAGTTCGGGATCGGACGCCATCAGCGCCTTGGTCTGGCGGTGCTCGCGCGACGGCCCGCCCTCGACGAGGTAGGACGCGAGCGTGAACGGCGCACCACAGAAGCCGATGAGCGGCGTCCCGCCGAGCTCGCCGACGAGTGCCTTGGCGGCCTCGATGACCGTGGTGACGTCGTCCGGCTCGAGGTCACGCAACTGCTCGAGCTGTTCGCGGCGGCGGATGGGGTCGGCGACCACCGGCCCGGTCCCGGCCACGATGTCGAGGTCGACGCCGATCGCTTTCAGCGGCACGACGATGTCGGAGAAGAAGATCGCGGCGTCGACGCCGTAGCGCCGCACCGGCTGCATCGTGATCTCGACGACGAGGTCGGGGCGAAAGCACGACTCGAGCATCGGAATGCCCTCGCGCAGCGCGCGGTACTCCGGCAGCGACCGTCCGGCCTGCCGCATGAACCACACCGGGACGTGCTCCACCGGCTCGCCGCGGCACGCTTGGAGGAAGGCAGTCACCGGAGGATTGTCTCAGAGGTTCCGCACGTCGGACGGCCCCGGCAAGGGGTTCCGGCCTACGATCGACCCTGTGGGAGTCCGGAACCAGGTCGAGGGCGCCGCGTTCGCCGACGCGGTCGAGCAGCTCGGCAATGCCCCGCTGCGGCCGGAGGTCGTGGTCGACGAGATCCCGGCGCCCCAACGCATCGCCCCTTTCGCGCACGCCATCAGCGGCGACGTGCTCGCCGGACCCGACGACGAGATCGGCACTGGCCGGTTCATCCTGCTGCACGATCCGGCCGGCAACGACGCGTGGGACGGGACCTTCCGCTGCGTGACGTTCGCGCGTGCCGAGATCGAGTCCGAGATGGCGGCCGACCCCGCATTGCCGACGGTTGGCTGGACCTGGCTGACCGACGCGCTCACCAATCACGACGCCGAGCACCACGCGTTCAGCGGATCGGTGACCGTCGTCCACACCGAGAGCTTCGGCGAGATGGCGGCCGACGGCTCCAACGCGCAGATCGAGCTGCGCGCCTCCTGGACCCCACACGGCGACATCGGCCCGCACGTCACAGCGTGGTCCGACCTCCTCTGTGCCCTGGCCGGCCTCCCTCCGCTGGCCCCGGGCGTCATCCAACTCCCCCGTCGGCGGTCCCACGGGCTTTGAGCGACTCGGACCATACGACGCCAGCAGCGCCGGAGCCGGCTCCACTGCTGGAACTGCGTGAACCCCGTCCGCCCGTCATCGAGACTTCCGAGGAGCTCGAGGCCTACTCCCGCGCCATCGCAGCGGGGTCCGGCCCGGTGGCAATCGACGCCGAACGAGCCTCTGGCTACAAGTATTCGCAGCGCGCGTATCTCATCCAGGTGCGGCGCGACGGCGCCGGCATCGGGCTGATCGATCCCATCCCGTTCGACGGACTCGCCGCGCTCAACGACGCCATCGGGGCCAGCGAGTGGATCCTGCATGCCGCGACGCAGGACCTCATGTGCCTCGCCGAGGTCGGCCTGCATCCGAACGCGCTGTTCGACACCGAGCTCGCCGGACGCCTTCTGAACCTGCCGCGCGTCGGCCTGGCCACGCTCGTCGAGCACTACTTCGGCAAGCGCATGGCCAAGGCGCACTCAGCGGCCGACTGGTCCACCCGGCCATTGCCCGACAGCTGGCTGGATTATGCAGCGCTCGACGTCGAGGTGCTGTGCGAGCTGCGCGATCTCCTGGCTGCAGATCTCACCGAGGCCGGCAAGATGGAGTGGGCGCGGCAGGAGTTTGACGCCCTGCTCTCGTTTGCTGGTCCCCCACGTCGCGAGGAGCCCTGGCGCCGCACGTCCGGCATGCACCGGGCCCGCGGCCGACGCGCGGTCGGCATCGTCCGCAGCGTCTGGATGGCCCGCGACGCCATCGCCCAGGAGCGCGACGTGTCGCCCGGCCGAATCCTGCCTGATGCATCGATCCTCGAGCTGGCCGCGAATCCGCCGCAGACCCTCGAGGCACTCAAGAGCATGCCCATCATGCGCAATCGCGGGCCCCGGCGCTTCCTCGACCAGTGGCTCGAGGCCGTCACGTCGGCGCTCGACCTGCCCGAAAGGGACCTGCCGGCTGCCGGTCCGCCCCGCGAGAGCCCGCCCCCACCGCGCTCGTGGACGGACAAGAACCCGGCCGCTGCCGATCGCCTCGGGCGCCTGCGCGAGATCGTCACCCAGCTGGCCGCTGAGCACAACCTGCCCGCGGAGAACCTGATCAGTCCCGCCACCGTCCGGGCACTCGCGTGGGAGCCGCCCGAGGAGGCGTCAACCGAGGCGGTTGCCGACGTGCTGACGGCCGCCGGTGCCCGTCCGTGGCAGGTCGAGCTGATCGCCGGTCCCTTCGCCGCCGCGGTCGCCCCATGACCCTCGTACCGTGGTGCAGGTGAGCGAGTTCCGTCGGCCCGCGATGCCCGGGCCCCAGACGTTCGAGGCGATGGTCGACGACGTCGACCCGGCCGAGCTCGCTGCCGCGGGTCACCGCACCGCCCAGCTCCTGGTCCGCGGGCCGCGCGCTGCCGAGGACAACGACCTGGTCGCGCGAGTGGTCGGCTTGGCCGACAATGAGGGCCTCGGCGTGCTCGCAGATCTCTGGTCCCACGCGGCCCACGACACGTTGCCCGGCGCTCTCTGGCGGTTGTACCTGCTGCGCACATGGGTCCACGGCGACCCCATCCGGGCTGCACACGAGTTCGCCACCGGACGGGCCTTCGCGCCCGTCCACGAGGTCCTGGCCGGCGTCGTCGAGCCGCCCGGCCCGGAGGAGGTCATCGCCATGGTCGACACGGTGCTGCGCGGGATCGTCGGCACCGACTTCGACGTCACCCTCGACCGGGCGGCGGCGTTCGCCCACATCGTGGGCGTCGGACGCGGCCAAATCGACGACTCGGATCCGCGGAGCGCAGCCCGGCTCCTCGACATGGCCGCCCAGCTACGCCACGCCGCTGTGCTCGAACGTGACCACGGATTGGGCTGAGGGGTTACCCTGACTGTCACGTCGGGCCGGCGGTAGCCCCGGGTCCCAAAATTTCGCCGCTGCGAGCGGCTTAGCGCCGAGAGGTGCTTCCCGGCCCGACGTCAAGCTTCTTAGTTCGCATAAGTCGCATACGACTTCGCCTTCGGCTTCAGGGCTGCCAGCTCGGCCAGCTCGTCCGCCGTCGGGTCCCACGCACCGGCCTCGACATTCGCCGCCACCTGGTCCGGACGGGACACGCCGGCGATCACGGACGCCACCGCGGGCTGCGCGGCGAGGCCGCCCAACGCGACCTGGAGCAGCGTCAGGTCACGCGCTTCCGCGAGAGCCTGCAGTGCTTCGATCTGGTCCCAGTCGGCCGCCGCCAGCCGATGCGCCTGGCCCGACCCGCCCAGCCGAGAGCCTTCGGGAGCGTCCTGGCCGCGACGGTACTTGCCCGTCAGCAATCCATACGCCAACGGGAAGTACGGGAGGACGCCGACGCCGAGCGCCGCGCAGGCCGGCAGCAGCTCGTCCTCAGCGGCACGGTTGTAGAGCGAATACTCGTTCTGCGCCGTGACGAACCGCGCCACACCGTCCGTCCGCGCTCGCCAGTCTGCGTCGACGATCTCCCAGGCGCGGAAGTTGGAGCAGCCGATCGCGCGCACCGTGCCGGCCTCGACCAGCTCGTTGAGGGCGCCCAGCGTCTCGGCGATCGGCGTCGACCGATCGGGCGTGTGCAGCTGGTACAGGTCGATGTGGTCGACGCCGAGCCGGCGCAGGCTCGCCTCGACGGCGGTCCGGATGTACTCCGGCGACCCCCGGCGACCGTCCTCCGGGCCGTTGAGGCCCTGCAGGTCCATGCCGAACTTGGTGGCGACGGTGACTTCCTCACGTCGCCCCTTGATCGCGGCACCGAGAAGCTCTTCGCTGGCGCCGAAGCCATAGACGTCGGCAGTGTCGAAGAAGGCCGCGCCGTGCTCGATCGCCGCGTCGACGACCTCGCGCACCCGGTCGCCGTCGATCCGGGTGCCGAAGGCGTTGCAGCCGATGCCGATCCTGGGAAGCTCGAGTTCTTCGAAGGACTCCATGGGTCTCCTAACCGCGTGACTTCTGACAACCATCCCAAGATGCCGGAGTTAGGACGCATCTTTAGACATAGATGCGGTCAGGGCTCCGATGTGTCGACGTTTAGGCCGTCATAGCCGCACAAACGCCTAAAGATCCGTCGCCGGTCTGGCCCGGACGCGTCCGCAGGCTCCCGTACGCGGTGAATTGTGGACAACGGGCCACTCCCCAACCTGGCGCATCCCGGACTGCCGGTGGCCGTCAGCCGAACGGAAGCACGTCCGGGGTCGCGGCACCGACGTCGGCGGCGGCTGCGGTCATCCGCCGGCGGTGGTGCCGACGGCACAGGACCTCGTACCCGATCGCGGACGGCCCAACGGCCGCGGTGGCGAAGTCGTCGATGTCCCCCACGACGATGACATCGCCCTCGGTCACCATCTCCCCGTCCTCGGTGCGGGCATTGTGGGTACCGCGCGCGCCACACCAGCACAGCGCCTCGACCTGCAGCCGGTGGACGTGGTCGGCGAGCTCGACGAGGCGCTTCGACCCCTCGAACAGCTTGGTGCGGAAGTCGGTGAGGATGCCGAACGCATAGACGTCGATCGACAGCTCGTCGACGATGCGAGCCAGCTGGTCGACCTGGTCGCGGGTGTAGAACTGGGCCTCGTCGCAGACGAGGTAGTCGATCTGGCTGCCATGGGTGAGCTCATCGACCGCGTAGTGCCAAAAGTTCAGGCCGATGTCGACCTCGATCGCCGGTGCGGCGAACCCGAGACGGCTCGACACCAGGCTCTCGCCGGCGCGGTCGCGCGACGTGAACAGCCGGCCGGCCCGGCCGTGCGACGCGTGCGTGTGGTCCGTCTGCAGGGCCAGCGTGCTCTTGCCGCAGTCCATCGTTCCGGTGAAGAAGGTGAGCTCGGCCACACGCTCATCCTGCCGAAACGAGGACGGGTATCGCGAGCTCCGCCTCGCTGATCGAACCGTGGAATCCGCGCAGCATGAACTCCTGCGGGAAGTCGGCCGACGAGAAGACCGCGAACTCGCCCAGCGACGCGACGATGACGTCGCCGAACCGCCCGCGCACCTCAGGCGCGATGGGCCCGAACCAGTCCGTCAGCTCCTCGCGCCGCTCGACGATGGCGCGATCGCCGAGAACGCCGCGCCACCGGCCGATGACGTCGTCCGCGGCGCCGGGGCTGACGTACAGGTGACGCAGCCGCGCCTCCCCCGCGACGAGCTCGACGCCGTCGCGGAGCTCGGGCACGGTGTCGAGGTCGAACCGGTTGTCCGCCGGAAGATCCAGCATCCCGTGGTCTGCCGTGACGAGCAGGACGGTGTCGTCCGGCAGCTCCGCGCGCATCTCGGCAATGTCGGCGTCGATGGCGCGCAAGGTGTCACGCCACGCTTGGGAGGTGCATCCGTCGAGGTGCCCGGAATGGTCGAGCCGCGAGTCGTAGGTGTAGACCACGCCGCGCGGTGACTCATCGATCACCTCGAGCACGACGTCCAAGCGCTCCCACGTGGATTTCACGCCGTGGTACGGCACGCCGCGCTGGGTGCAGCGGGTCAGGCCCGATTCGGCGAACTTGGCCTCGTTGACGACATCGGCATCCAGCCCGGCCGTGCGAATGCGCTCCAGGACCGACGGGTGTGGCTGCCACTCCTCCGGATCGACCGGCTGGTCCCACGTCAGCAGGTTCATCCGCCGACCGGTCTCCGGGACGCGGCAGGTGTAGCCGGCCATGCCGTGCTGCCCCGGCGGTAGGCCGGTGGCCAGACTCGCGAGGCTCGCCGCCGTCGTCGACGGAACGCCGCATACGACGTCGTCGATGCCGGTCAAGGACGACAGGAACGGCGCAGAGTCCGAGTGGTCGCGCAGCAGCCCGGCGCCCAGCCCGTCAACGACCATCACGACGTAACGCGGCGACTCGGGGAGCCCCAGGGTGTTGTCGAAGTCCGCAACGCCGAGGGCGGACGCAACCGACGGAAGGATCCGGTCGATGGTCGGCCGGGTCACGCAGGTGTCGAGTTCGTGGTCGCCACCGACAGGGTCCGGGCGAACTCGAGCAGCAGCCCGACGGCAGCCCCGCCGTCCGCCGTCGCGCTCATCCGCAACGAGAAGTCGTCGCCGGTGACGCTGCCGGTGAAGCCGTGGTCGGCCTCGCACTCCGGGTCGTCGCAGTGCGCGGGCTCGAGGTCGACCCGGGCCACAGCGCCCCACCCGATGGTGAGGACGGCTTCTTCGAGCTGGTGCGTCACGGCCGACACCATGCGGGTCACCACCACCGATCGAACCTGGCTGACGGGAACGGCTTCGCTCGTGGTCGACGTGTACGGGTGCGGCAGCAGGTCGTCCGGTGGGTGCTCGTCGGTGTGCAGCAGGATCACCCGCGACGGCGTGAGCGTCAGGACCGTCATGTGTCGGCGGATCTCGTCGCGCTCGAAGGTCGGCTCGTGGTGCAGGACGTACGCGAGAACCGCTTCGTCGGCCAGCGAGTCCCGCAGCCCGTCAGCCACGATTTCGGGGTAATAGCCGCTGCGCGAGATCTCTGAATAGACCTCGGTGGTCCGATCCGTCGTCACCGTTCCACCTTATCGGCGATTGATCGAGGGGTCGTGTGCACGTGTGCGCACGACCTGAGCGATTGAGCCGACGACCAGCGAAAGCGAGAAGGCGGCGAGCCGGGACGCGACCACGCGAACGGTCGAGCGAGAATCGACCCATGGCACGGACAACGCGGAAGGCTCCGGACGAGGAGTTCGACGAGCACATCATCGACACCGACATCACGGACGAGATGAATGCGAGCTACATCGAATACGCGTACTCGGTCATCTACTCGCGGGCCATCCCGGACGCGCGTGACGGCCTCAAGCCGGTCCAGCGGCGCACCCTCTTCACGATGGACGACCTCAACCTCCGGCACGACCGCGGGCACGTGAAGAGCGCCCGCGTGGTCGGCGAGGTCATGGGCCGGTTGCACCCGCACGGCGACAGCGCGATCTACGACGCGCTCGTCCGCCTCGTCCAGCCTTGGTCGATGCGGGTGCCGCTGGTCGACGGGCACGGCAACTTCGGCTCGCCGGACGATCCGCCGGCGGCCATGCGCTACACCGAGTGCCGGATGGACCCGGCCGCCGAGGCCATGACCGCATCGATCGACGAGGACACCGTCGACTTCCGGCCCAACTACGACGGCCGCGAGACGGAGCCCAGCGTGCTGCCGGCGGCTCTCCCGAACCTGCTGGTCAACGGCGCATCGGGCATTGCCGTCGGCATGGCAACCAACATCGCGCCGCACAACCTGGTCGAGGTCGTGCAGGCGCTGCGCCACCTCGTCGAGCATCGCGACGCCGACCTCGACGCGCTCATGCGCTTCATCCCCGGGCCAGACCTCCCGACCGGCGGCAAGATCGTCGGGCTCGAAGGCATCCGCGACGCCTACGCCACCGGCAACGGCTCTTTCCGGATGCGGGCGACGGCTCGTGTCGACAACATCACGCCGCGACGGAAGGGCATCGTCGTGACCGAGCTGCCCTACAACGTCGGGCCGGAGCGGGTCATCGAGGCGATCAAGAAGCTCGTCCAGACCAAGAAGCTCCAGGGCATCTCGGACATCAAGAACCTGACCGACCGGCACCAGGGCCTCAACCTGGTCATCGAGGTCAAGAGCTCGTTCCACCCCGAGGCGGTCCTCGAGCAGCTCTACAAGCTCACGCCGATGGAGTCGTCCTTCTCGATCAACGCGGTGGCTCTCGTCGACGGCCAGCCGCGGACGCTGGGGCTCAAGGACATGCTCACGGTGTTCCTGGACCATCGCTACGAAGTCGTCCGACGACGCACGACGTTCCGGCGCGGCAAGGCCGCCGATCGGCTTCACCTCGTGGACGGGCTGCTGATCGCCCTCGTCGACATCGACGAGGTCATCCAGCTCATCCGCGGCAGCAACGACCGCGGCGAGGCGCGCGAGCGCCTCATGGGCGTCTTCGACCTGAGCCAACTGCAGGCCGACTACATCCTCGACCTGCAGCTCGGCCGCCTCACCAAGTTCTCCCGAATCGAGTTGGAGAAGGAGTCCGAGCAGCTGCGCGCCACCATCGAGGAGCTCGACGCCATCCTCGCCGACGACGCCATCCTGCGCTCAGTGGTTTCCGACGAGCTGGCCGAGGTGGCCCAGAAGTTCGGCACGCCGCGGCGGACGGTTCTCCTTGAGTCCGCGGGCCAGACCGTCACGGCGGCAGCGCCACTCGAAGTCGCCGACGACCCGTGCTGGGTGCTCCTGTCGGCCACGGGACTTCTGGCCCGGACCGCCGACGACGCCCCACTGGGCGCACTCGGCTCGCGCGCCAAGCACGACACGATCGTCGCGGTTGCGCGCGCGACAGCCCGTGGCCAGATCGGCCTCGTCACGTCAGGCGGGCAGGTCCACCGGCTCAACGTGGTCGAGATCCCGTCCATCCCTCCCACCTCGTCGGCGCCGCACCTGCAGGGCGGGGTCCCACTGCGCGAGCTGCTCCACCTGTCCGACCGGCCGATCACGCTCATGCCGTTTGACGATGCCGGGCCCGGCATCGTCCTCGGGACGAAGCAGGGTGTGGTCAAGCGGGTCAAGCCCGAGCACCTGACCAACCGCGACAGTTGGGATGTGATCAGCCTCGCCGACGGCGACGAGGTGGTGGGTGCGGCCGTCCTCGACACCGGCAGCGAGCAGCTCACGTTCATTACCTCCGATGCCCAGCTGCTGCGGTTCGACGCGTCCGTCGTCCGTCCGCAGGGCCGTGCTGGGGGCGGCGTCGCCGGCATCAAGCTCGCACCGGGCGCGACCGTGGTCGGGTTCGGCGTCGTGCGCGACGTCGACACCGCCAACATCGTCACCGTGGCCGGCTCGTCGTCCGCGCTGCCGGGCACGCAGAACGGCAGCGCCAAGGTCAGCCCGCTGACGATCTACCCGCCGAAGGGCCGCGCCACCGGCGGCGTGCGTTGTCAGCGACTGCTGAAGGGCGAGGACGCCGTCATCCTTGCGTGGGTCGGCGACGGCACGCCCCTGGCCTGCGCGACAAGCGGGACACCGGTCGACCTGCCGGCGCCGACGGACCGCCGCGACGCCTCGGGTGTCGCGGTCAGCCAGCCCCTGCTCGCCGTGGCCAGCCCGGCCAACGAGCTGCCCGGTACGCACTCCTCCTGACGCGGCCCGCGTGGCAACTGGCGGGCGACCGCAGCCGTGGAAGACTGGGCGCCATGCTGCGCCGACTGACGCTCTTGCTCGCCCTCTTGCTCACCGCCGGACTCCTCGCCGGGTGCGGCGACCAGCACAAGCCCGACCAGAAGTCGCAACGCGAGTTGCTGCTCGGACGCCTGACGGCCGCGCGCGCGAAGATCGACAAGGCCGAGACCGTCCACCTGACCCTGGCCGCCAAGACGCTGCCTGACGGCACCTCTGGCCTGCTCTCGGCCACCGGGTCGGGCAACCACTCGCCGGCATTCACCGGCAACGTCAAGATCATCACCGGCGGCGCCACCGTCACCGCCCAGGTCGTCGCCGTCGGCAGCGAGGTCATGGCCAAGCCCAGCTTCGCCCCGATCTTCCTGAAGGTCGACCCGGCGAGCCTCAAGGCACCCAACCCGGCCGCGCTGTTCGAGACCGCCACTGGCTTCTCGCAGCTGCTCGTCGAGGCCAAGGGCCTGAAGGAGGGCGCCAAGTCGCGGGACGGCAAGGACGTACTCACGACCATCACCGGCCACCTTCCCGGCTCTGTCGTGCGCGCGATCCTGCCGTCGGCCGACGTGGCGTCGTCCTTCCCCGTCACCTACCGGCTGACGGATGACAACGAGCTGCGCGATGCGTCGATCACCGGGCCGTTCTACCCCAAGGTCGCTGACGTCACCTACGACATTTCCGTGGCCACGTCGAGCGAGCCGGTCAGCATCACGCTGCCCAAGTGAGGTGCCGGCGGTGACGGGTCGCTCCGGTCGCCTCCTGCTGGCGTTCGCCGTCGTCGCCATCGCGTTCGCGGCGGCCGACACGTACGTCGTCGTTCTGGCACTGCCGGAGATGATGACCACCGTCGGCCTCGACATCGACCAGCTGCAGCGGGCGGCGCCGATCATCTCCGGATTCCTGCTCGGCTACGTCGGTGTCCTCCCCCTCATCGGCCGGATCGCCGACCTTCGGGGGCGCGTCCCCGTCCTGCTGGGGTGCTTGCTGATCTTCGCGATCGGCTCGGTCATCACCGCATCGGCATTCGACCTGCCGACCGTCGTCGCCGGCCGCCTCGTCCAGGGCATCGGCGGTGGTGGCCTCATCCCGCCGACCCTCGCCCTCGTCGCCGACCTGTGGCCACCGGAGCGACGCGGTCTCCCGCTCGGCATCGTGGGCGCGATGCAGGAGCTCGGCAGTGTCGTCGGGCCCCTGTATGGCGCCGCCATCCTCACGGTCGCGTCCTGGCGAGCCATCTTCTGGGTCAACGCCGCGGTTGGCCTCCTTCTCGCTGCCGGCATGATCCGGCGACGGCAGCGGCTGGACCTCCTCGGCCTGCTCCTGCTCTCCCTCACGCTCGCCGGCGTCAGCCTGGTGATGCTCGAGCCGAAGAGCCTCGTCACCGGCGTGACGACGGGGCTGGCGTATCTACCCGTCACCGGCGACTCGCGCTGGCTCACCCCGCTGGCGTTGGCGACTGCTGGTGTCCTGGTCCTGTTCGCCGTACGCCAGGCGTTCGCCCGCCGTCCACTGCTGAATTGGCACCGCTGGCCGTCGCTGGCTCGGCAAGCCGACCTGCTCGGCTCTCTGCTGCTGTCGCTCGGGCTCGGCGCCGTCATCATCACCTTCGCCTCGGCTGAGCCGGAGAGCGCTGCCGTCTCCCCGTCCGCCCCCATCCTGCTGCCGGTCGCCGCGGCGGCCCTGCTGCTGTTCTGGCTGCGGCAGCGCACGGCCCGCAATCCGCTGCTGCCGCGCGGCGCGTTCGCCCAGCGTCCCGCTTGGGGCGCCGTCGTCGTCTCGTTCCTCATCGGCGCGAGCCTGATCGCAGCACTGGTCGACATCCCGTTCTTCGCCCGCCTCACGATCTACCGCGATTCCCAGGTCGACGCGGCGCTTGTCCTCGTGCGCTTCCTCATCGCGCTGCCGGTGGGAGCCCTCCTCGGCGGACTGCTGCTGCGCTGGCTGCGGCCGACCCTCCTCACCGCCGTCGGCATGGCCATCAGCACGGCAGCCTTCGTGCACATGGCGACCTGGAGCCAGGAAGCTCTCCGTCACGATGTCGAGCTCGCCGCGCTCGTCGCCGGCGGTCTCGGCTTCGGCCTGGCAATCGCGCCGGTCAATGCCGCTCTGCTCAACCACACCGACGACGACGTCCACGGCGTCGCCAGCGGGATGCTGATCGTGTCCCGGATGGTCGGCATGCTGCTCGGCATCTCGATGCTCACGACCGTCGGCCTGCGGGCGTTCTACCGCGCCTCGGCGGCGATCCCGCCGGTCCAGAAGCTGTGCGGTGCTCCCGTGGCCTGCTCGGCCTATCGCGACGCGGTCCGCGACGCCGGCATTGCCCAGCTGCATGCGGTGTTCGTCGGCGCGGCGGTCTGCGCCGCGGCGGCCGGCATCCTCGCCCTGACGCTGCTCAGACCGGTCAGGCAGCCCGATACCCTGACCGCATGACGGACTTCGACGACTTGCTGGCCGCCAACCGCGACTATGCAGGAACCTTCGAATACGCCGGTTTCGACGGGGTCGCCCACGCCGGAGTTGCCCTCGTGACCTGCATGGACTCCAGGATCGACCCCCTGCGCATGATTGGCCTCGCCCCCGGCGACGCCAAGATTCTGCGCAACCCGGGCGGCCGCGTCACCGACCAGGTTCTTGTCGCCTTGGTCCTCGGCGTCACGCTGCTCAAGGTCGATCGTGTCCTCATCGTCGAGCACACCCGATGCGCCATGGCGTCCTCGACCGAGGAGGAGCTGCGCCAACGCGTCGGGAACGAAGTCGGCACGGACGCATCCTGGATGTCCCTCGGCGTGATCGACGACCAGGTCGCGGCCATCCGCGACGACGTCGCCAAGGTCAAGGCCCACCCGCTCATCAGCGACCATGTGGCCGTCGCGGGATTCATCTACGACGTCGACACGGGGCTGCTCAACCCGGTCGACTGACTCAGCCGCGCGGCTGGCCGTTGAGGTCGTAGATCCGGAACTGCGCCGCCGCGTCCGACTGGACGTAGACCATGATCTGCGGGTTGCCGTCGTACGCGTTGATGATCAGGTAACAACCCGTGGGGTCTTCGATCTTGAAGTGCTCGGCCGTCTCTGCCGGCAGGCGGGAGATCTTCTCGGGGTCGATGAGGCTCAGGTCCACGAGCGAACCAACCGGAGGTGTCCGGACGGACATCGAGTCGTCCCAGGCTCCGTCCCGGTAGAACCGCCGTTCGACCGCACCCTTTCCGTCGAGACCGATCGACGCGTACTGCGCGTAGATGACCGCGTCGTACACGGACGTCGTGTCGGAGGCGTCTTTGACGGCCTTCACCATCGCCTTCCAACCGGCCGCGGTCTGCGGGTTCGCCGAATTCGGCAGGTCCGCCAAGGGCGTGCCGTCCACCGGCCCGGGCGTGGGAAGGACGACTGCCCCCGAGGGGAACACAGGTGTCGGCGGGCCGCTCGAACTGCCTGACCCGCCCGTGACCCCCCGCACCATGGCGGGAACCAGAGCAGCCAGGCTGAGCACGCAGACGCCGACCAGGCTGACCACCGCGATGATCAGGATGAGACGCACGCGCCGCCCCACGCCGGAGAGGTCGACCGTGCGACCTGCGGGCAGGGTCGGAAGCGACGATTTCAGCGTCGGCGTCGTCAAGCTCCGATCGCCGACCCGCATCGACGACAGCGTGCTCGGGTCGATGGCCTGGCCCAGGGAGGCTGTCGTCGGAGCCATCAGGTCACGCGTGATCATCGCGAGGTCGCCACGGGTGTGGGCCGCCGCGATCCGTTGCGTCCGCAGCGCCCGCTCCGCGGCGGTGAGCCGCTGCTCGGCGAAAGCCGTATCAATGAGTCGCTGAGCTCGCCGGCGATCACGTCGGCTCGGGCGCCCGGGGTCCGAGATCGTACTCACGCGCGCATCGTATCCATCGCGAT
The DNA here is from genome assembly GCA_045806885.1 of Aeromicrobium sp. Lineage (GTDB taxonomy): Bacteria > Actinomycetota > Actinomycetes > Propionibacteriales > Nocardioidaceae > Aeromicrobium. The sequence continues at coordinate 18,816 of JBJMIJ010000032.1, read as the reverse complement.
TCCCGCGCGATACAGTGCGAAAATGCCGGTCTCGAGCGACACGATCTCGTTGCTCATCCGAGCCGGGCTCGACCTCATGACCATGCTGCTGCTGGTCGGGTGGCTCTACAAGAGCCAGCAATCCGTGCCGTCCATGCCCTTGGTGCTGTGCTCACTGAACGTCGGAATCTTCGCGGCCGTCACCATCTTCACCACGGGCAACGGCCTGCTGTCGCAAGGCCTGGGCTTCGGGCTGTTCGCCCTGCTGTCCATGCTGCGGCTGCGTAGCGCCGCGTTCACCATCAAGGACGTGGCCTTCACCTTCCTGATCCTCATCACCGGATTGGTGAACGCGCTGCCCACGAAGTCGTGGGGCCTCCTGATCGCCGTCAACCTTGCGGTGCTGTTCGTCGTGCTCATCACCGACACCCACCGCGAGGCCAAGACGACGCGCGTCATGCGGGTGGTCTTGAAGAAGGCGTACTCCGACCCGGCGGAGATCCGGGCCAAGGTCGAGGAGAAGTTCGGCCTCATCATCGAGAGCATCGTCATCAAGGAGGTCGACTTCGTGAAGTCGACGACCGACCTCAAGGTCGAGTACCGGCCCGATCCTTCGATGGGCGAATCGTTCTCGGACAGCATGGCCGACGAGCGCTCCCGCGGCGGCCGGGACGACGAATGACCTGATCAGCACCCTCGAGACTGGTGGCCGCCTGCTCAAACGTGAGGCGTCTCACGGTGTCGGTATTTTGCACGACACTTTCTCGTTACGTAATGTTCATTTAAGTCCGAAGACGAAGGTCTCTGCGATATCTTCTAACGGACAACATCCCGAACGTTGAACCAGCTCACGGCCAGCCGACAGGCGAGCAATTCGCCGTCGTACACGTGCCGCGAGTGGCGGTCCACTCAACCCCCCTGAACAGAGAGGATCGAGCCCGATGAATGCAGAAATCGTCGCCCTTGTCGGGCGTGCCGGCCTGGACCTGCTCACGCTCTTGACCCTCGTCGGCTGGCTGTACAAAGGCCAACAGTCCGTGCCGTCGATGCCGCTGATCTTCACGTCCCTCAACATCGGTATTTTCGCTGCCGTCACCGCGTTCACGTCCACGAGCGGGATCCTGACAGCCGGCCTCGGCTTCGGCCTGTTCGCCATCCTGCAGATGGTTCGCCTCCGCAGCACGGCCTTCACCGTCAAGGACGTGGCGTTCACCTTCCTGGTCCTGATCACCGGCCTGATCAATGCGCTCCCGGAGCTGTCTTGGCAGCTCGCCGTCGCCCTGAACGTGACGATGCTGCTGGCCGTTGCCGTGACCGACACCGCGCGCGACACGCAGCCCACGCGCGTGATGCGGCTGACCTTGGACAAGGCCTATTCGGACCCCCTCGAGGTGCGCGGCCTGCTCGAGGCGCGCCTCGGCCTGGCCATCGAAAGCGTTGTGATCAAGGAGATCGACTTCGTCCGCGACACCACCGATCTGCGGTTGTCGTATTTCGTTGACCCCGCTTGGGGTACATCCGCCTCTGAAGAGATGGTCGACGATCCAGAAGGGATGTTCCGCCCATGACGGCACTCCTTACTGACGTTGTCGCCTGGGAGACCGCGGGCCCCGACGCCTTGACCAGCGAGGCCATGGTCCGCCGCCTCCGGTTGCACCGCACCCGGCCGGTCGGGTTGGAGACCCTGATCGAGCACGCGGACCTCATGCAGCGCACTGACCGCAAATACATCGCTCCGGTCGAGACCGTCCGTGAGCTGGTCAAGGCTGTGCGCGACACCCATCAGGTGCTGGTCATCAACGACCGGCGCTACACGACGTACCGGACGATGTACTTCGACACCGACGAGTTCACGTCCGCGCGTGCGCACGTGCAGGGCCGCCGCCAGCGATGGAAGGTCCGCTCGCGCCTCTACGTCGAAGACCAGCTCAGCCGCGTCGAGGTCAAGACGAAGGACAACCGCGGCAACACCGTCAAGGTCATGGGCAACAGCCACCCGGACTACTTCGGCACGCTCGAGGGTGACGACCGCGACTTCGTCGAGCACCACCTCAGCGAGTTCCCGGACACGGACGTGCGGGACCTCGGCCCCACTGCCGAGGTTCGCTACACCCGCGCGACGCTCTCCGACCTCGACGCCGGCACCCGCGTGACGCTCGACTGGGGCCTGTCCATGCACCTCGCCACCGGCGACGCCTGGATGGACGACCGGTTCGTGATGGTCGAGACGAAGGGCCCGACGTCCCTCGGGCGGGCGGACAAGATCCTCTACGAGCTGGGCGTTCGACCCCGCGGCTTCAGCAAGTACGTCTCCGCCGCGTCGACGCTGAGCCCAGACATTCCGGCCAATGACTTCGCATCCCTGCGCGCCAGCAAGATTCTCCACAGCCGGGCCGTAGAGTTCTGACACGTGGATTCCAGTAGTCACAAGGTCCGGAACGTCCTCACTTACGGACTCATTGCCGTGCTGGCCATTGCGGCCACGCTGTTCGGCCTCTCCAATGGACGCATCCTCGGGGTCACCCCGACGTCGACGCCGACGGCGACGCCGACGGTCGCAACCCCGAATCCGGTCGATGCCCAGCCGGCGCCGGATCTGTTCAAGGCGGTCGACCTGCTGCCGGTGCGACTTCTGCTTGCCCCCCAGGCGCTGCGCGCCCGCACCAACATCGACGACTTCTATGACGGCCAGCCCACCGGCGGCGCCGTTGACGACGCCGCCTTCACCAAGTGGGCAGCCCGGCAGATCACGTCCAAGCCCTCGGCCGCGGCACGGAGCTACGAGAAGACACTCCAGCTCAAGACGCTGAAGCTGTCCGGCAAGAAGGACTCGGCCGCCGGCTGGCTGCGCCTCCACGGGTGCAGCGATGTGTGGACGTCCTTTGCCATCGAGCAGAAGCGCTTCCATGCAGCCGACGCCCCAGTGACGAAGAGGACTGATCTCACGGCACTGCTGAATCTGGCTGCCAGTGTCACCGCCGCCGCACATCAGCGCTTCGCCGCGGAAGGCAGTGCCACCGCTGCGAAGCCGTGCGTCCCACGGACCGCTTCGACCGGGGACGAGTCCTTCCCGTCCGCCGCGGCAGCCATGAGTGCCGCAGCCCGCACGTACCTTGAGGCTCTGCAGCCCCTCGCCGGCCGGCAATACGGCTGGATGGAGCAGCAGGTCGACACGGCCGCCGTGTACCAGGGCTTCGAGATTCCCAGCGACGTCAGGGCCGGCGCTTACCTGGGGTACCTCACGGGTCGATACTTCGTCGCGTCACGCGGGTACCCCGTGGCCACCCCGACTCCGACCCCGACGGCCGCGACGCGCTAGGCGCGTCAGGCGTCGATCATGTCGGCGTCGAGCTCGTAGGCGCTCTGGACGATGAATTCCTTGCGCGGCGCGACCTCGTTGCCCATGAGGAGCTCGAAGACGCCCGCAGCGGCTTCGGCGTCGTCCACGGTGAGCCGGCGCAGCGTGCGATGCCGCGGGTCCATGGTCGTCTCCGCCAGTTGCGACGCGTCCATCTCGCCGAGACCCTTGTAGCGCTGCACCGGGTCCTTCCAGCGGACGTTCTTCTTGGAGAGCTCGGCCAGCTTGCGCTGCAGCTCGGCATCGGAATAGGTGTAGACGTATTTCTCCTGGCCGGCCTTGGGGTTGGTCAGCTCGATCCGGTGCAACGGTGGGACCGCGGTGAACACGCGGCCCTCTTCGACCAGCGGACGCATGTACCGGAAGAACAGCGTCGCGAGCAGGCATCGGATGTGTGCGCCGTCGGAGTCGGCGTCGGCCATGAAGATGACCCGGCCGTACCGCGCCGCATCGAGGTCGAAGGTGCGGCCCGAACCGGCGCCGACCACCTGGATGATCGACGAGCACTCGGCGTTCTTGAGCATGTCGCCGACGGTGGCCTTCTGGACGTTGAGGATCTTGCCGCGGATCGGCAGCAGCGCCTGGAACTCCGAGTCACGAGCTGACTTGGCCGTGCCGAGCGCGGAATCACCCTCGACGATGAACAGCTCGGTGCGGTCGAGGTCGGACGAGCGGCAGTCGGCCAGCTTGGCCGGCAGTGCACTGGACTCCAGCGCGTTCTTGCGCCGCTGGTTGTCGCGCTGCTGACGCGCCATCTGCCGGGTCTTGGACGCCGCGACGACCTTCTCCATGAGGAGACGCGCCTTGGCCTTGTGCGCCACCTTGTTCGACGTCAGGAACGCCTTGAGCTCCTGCGAGACGATCTTGTTGACGAGCCGCGTCACCGCCGGGGTCCCCAGAACCTCCTTGGTCTGCCCCTCGAACTGCGGCTCGGCCAGCCGGACGGTCACGACGGCCGTCATGCCCTCGAGGATGTCTTCCTTGATGACGTCGGTGTCGGCGGCCTTGAGCTGCCGGTTGGCGCGCATGACGTCGTTGAACGTCTTGGTCAGGCCGCGCTCGAAGCCCTGAACGTGAGTGCCGCCCTTCGGGGTGGCGATGATGTTGACGAACGACCGCACCTCGGTGTCGTAGCCGGTACCCCACCGCAGGGCGATGTCGACGCCGAGCGTGCGCTCGACCTCCTGCGGCGTCATGTGGCCCTTGTCGTCCAGCATGGGAACGGTCTCGGTGAACGTGTCCTCACCCTGCAGCCGCAGCACGTCGGTGACCGGTTCGTCGGCGGACAGGAAGTCGACGTACTCGGTGATGCCGCCGTCGTGCTTGAACCGCTCCTCGCGCTTCTCTTCGCTGGGGGCACCACGTTCGTCCTGGATGACGAGCTCGAGGCCCGGCACGAGGAACGACGTCTGCCGCGCGCGCGTGATCAGGTCGTCGTAGGAGAACTTGGCGCTCTTGATGAAGATCTGCGGGTCGGCCCAATAGCGAACTCGCGTGCCCGTCTTCGTCTTGGCGATGCGACCCGACTTACTCAACGCGCCTTCGGGCTCGCCGCGCTTGAAGTTCATGGACCACGTGGTGCCCTCGCGGTCGACCTCGACCTCGAGCCGCTCGGAAAGCGCATTGACGACCGAGGCACCGACGCCGTGCAGGCCGCCGGTGGCGTTGTACGAGCCGCCGCCGAACTTGCCGCCCGCGTGCAGCTTCGTGAAGACGACCTCGACGCCGGACAGCCCGGTTTTCTTCTCGGTGTCGACCGGAATGCCGCGCCCGTTGTCGCGCACCTCGATGGACTTGTCGGCGTGCAACACGACCTCGATCAGTGAGCAGTGGCCGGCCAGCGCCTCGTCGACGGAGTTGTCGATGATCTCCCACACGCAGTGCATGAGACCTCGCGTGTCCGTCGAGCCGATGTACATGCCCGGTCGCTTCCGGACAGCTTCAAGGCCTTCGAGGACGAGCAGGTTGCGAGCGTCATACGTCGTCGACATGAGACGTTCAGGATATCGGCGCCCACCCACTGACCTGCACTGACACGCGCCCCAAGGGGGCCAGCTCGCCATCGCCTCATTCGTCACACCTGTAACACCCCGGCGCGCCTGCACATTGCGTGGTCACGCACGGGGTACGTCTATGTCATAAGTCACTTCACGAGGCTGCGGAATAGGGAGACATGAGAGGATGTTCCTCCTGATGCCAACGGCTTCGAGGGAAGAGAGGTCACCGTGACGGCAACAGCGCAACTGACCAGCCTGTCAGCAGTCGACCGGTGCGACCGCTGCGGCGCTCAGGCCTACGTGCGTGTCGAGCTCGGCGGTGGAGCGGAGCTTCTCTTCTGCGCCCACCACGCACGCCAGCACGAAGACAAGTTGCGCGAGATCGCCGTCACGATCCACGACGAATCCGGCCGGCTGGCCGCGACGCCGTCGATTGCCTCCGACGACGAGCTCTGACCGCCGGTCGGACGCACAGCGTGCCAGCCGCTAGGTCCGTTGCCGCGACGTTGCTCGTAACCGCACTCACGGCATGCGGTGGGACCACGCCGGTAAAGCCGGCGGATCACGCGCCGGGTCCGACTGCCACTCGGACCGCCCATGCGTTCCACGTCGGCGAGGCACAGCGCAGCCATGGCGTCAGCACGACACTGCTCGAAGTCGACTACCCCTATACCGGCGACGAGAAGCATCGTCCGGATCCCGGTGCAGCATTCATCGGACTCGTGGTGCGGACCTGCCTGGACGCAAAGGCACCGAGCGCAACGCTGACCGCCCGCAACTCAGAATGGTCCATCGGCAATCACCGCCCTGAATACTCGGGCGCTCGCACAACGTCGTGGACCGATTGGCCGCTTCCGAAGTACCCCGAGTACGCGAAGCTTGCTCCCGGTCAGTGCCGCCAGGGATGGCTGCTTCTCGCCGGCCCGGCCGATGAGAGGTTCACGACCGTGACCTATCGACCCTCGGGCGGGCGAGACCTGACCTGGGTCGGAACCTTCATCCGCGACTGAGGTCCGGCGGGCGTCGCCGCGGCGAGGGCCAGCATCAACCTGAGCGGATTGGGTACAAGCACAACCGGACCTCGGTCGTACGTGCCGTTGTCGCGGGCGGGTCGGACTGCTTCCTCAAGGATGGTTCCGGCCCGCCGACCGCGTTCCAGGCGCTCAGATCGATGCGACCGGGATCGTCCCTGCGTCCCGGATCGCCTTGTCGCTTGCTCCGGCGAGCTCAGCAACAGTCGTGTACGCGATCGCGTTCGGGTCGATGCCGCTTGCCTCCGCATCTGCAGCCTCCAGTCGCTCAATCAGGTCCTTCGACGCCAAGATCGCACCGGCGGTGGCGGCCGCTTCGATACGCGCACCCTCATTCATCTGGTCACCCAACGCAGTGACTTCGAGACGCCCGCTCGTAGCCACCTGCCCGACCATCAGCGTCGATCCCCAATGAACTCCGACATTGACCTTGACCTCGACATCCGGCGGCCCCAGTTGCGCGGAGCCTTCGCGAATCGCGCGTGCGGTCGCGATCGCGGCCCGTGCAGCGCCAGACTCGCGTCCCTCGAAATCGTCGGTGAGAAACAGGGCCGACCCACCGTCACCGGCGTGCTTGCCCGTGATTCCGTTGTGGCCGATGACTGACATGTCGATCAAGTCAGTCAGGCCGCGGATCAGGTCGAAGTAGCCGCGCGAGGACAGATGTCGCGAAAGAACGCCGGAGGCCTCCAGGTCGGCGAACAGAATGGCAGCAGTGCGTCGAGCTGGTTCGGTGACCCGGTCCATTCGTTCGAACAACCCCGGGTCGCCGCGGCCCAGGAGGTGCATGAGGCTTTCCGGCAAGATTCCGCGATACAGGTACACCACGCCGACAAATCGGCCGTCGTCGTCGCTTATCCGCAATTGAACCTGGTTCTGGTCGCCGAGCAGGTATCGCCGAAACCGGAGATTGGTCGGGAAGGAGACCCGATCGAACCACGCCCGCGGCACGACCTCCGCCGGTTCGATTTCAGCCGCATAGGGCGCCGTCGAGTCGAACGTTTCGTTGAAGTCTGGATCGGCAGGATCCAGGTACCGGCGCATGAACGGTGCATTGTGGAGAAACCACGCGGTACCGCTGTCCCTGCTGACGCGGACGATGTCGGCGTCTTCCCGCAGCACCCGCACCAGCAGTGACTGGCCGATCTGCCGACGCACCTCATCGTCAGAGACCCCGATCGTGCGTGTCCACTCGCTCGACAGATACACCGATCGGAATCGAGCATCGACAATCTCGAACACCATGCCCGCGGCTTCCATCGCGACAGCGATGTCACGCAAATCGGGATGCTCCGGGTACGGCACCAGGCCAGGCGCGATGTCCTGCATCACCGCAGGCTACTGCCTCTGTGACGCGGCGAACGTCAGTCGAGGTAGTCGCGCAAGACCTGCGAGCGCGACGGGTGACGCAGCTTGCTCATGGTCTTGGACTCGATCTGGCGGATCCGCTCGCGCGTCACACCGTAGACCTTGCCGATCTCGTCGAGGGTCTTCGGCTGACCGTCGGTGAGGCCGAAGCGCATCGACACGACGCCTGATTCGCGCTCGCTGAGCGTGTCGAGGACGGCGTGCAGCTGCTCCTGCAGGAGTGTGAACGACACGGCGTCCGCGGGCACGATGGCCTCGGAGTCCTCGATCAGGTCACCGAACTCGCTGTCGCCGTCCTCGCCGAGAGGCGTATGCAGGCTGATGGGCTCACGACCGTACTTCTGGACCTCGACGACCTTCTCCGGCGTCATGTCCAGCTCGATCGCGAGTTCCTCGGGGGTGGGCTCGCGACCGAGGTCCTGCAGCATCTGGCGCTGGACGCGGGCGAGCTTGTTGATGACCTCGACCATGTGCACCGGGATGCGGATGGTGCGCGCCTGGTCGGCCATCGCGCGGGTGATGGCCTGGCGGATCCACCACGTCGCGTAGGTCGAGAACTTGAAGCCCTTCGTGTAGTCGAACTTCTCGACAGCACGGATCAGGCCGAGGTTGCCTTCCTGGATGAGGTCGAGGAACAGCATGCCGCGGCCGGTGTAGCGCTTGGCCAGCGAGACGACCAGACGGAGGTTGGCTTCCAGCAGGTGGTTCTTGGCGCGGCGACCGTCGATGACGATCCACTCGAGCTCTTCGCGCGTCTTCTCACCGATGCGGCCGCCCTTGGCGAGCTTCTCCTCGGAGAAGAGGCCAGCCTCGATGCGCTTGGCGAGCTCGACTTCCTCGCCGGCCGTCAGCAGCGAGACCTTGCCGATCTGCTTGAGGTAGTCCTTGACCGGGTCGGCGGTGGCGCCGGCCACCATGACCTGCTGGACCGGCTCGTCGCTCTCGTCCGCCGCGGACAGCGTGTAGCTGGCTTTTTCGTCCTCGACGAGCGTTGGGTCGGTCTTGAGGTCCTTCTCGAACTCGTCGTCGGAGATGTCCGGCAAGATCTTCTTGCCGTCCGGGCCGATGACCGTCGCGTCCGCAGCACCAGACACCTCGACCTCGACCGTCTCGACCGTGATCTCGGTGATCGTCACCTCTTGGATGATGACATCGTCGTCCTCGACGACGGCCGCCGCCCTGGGAGCGGTCTTCCGGGCCGGCACTGCCTTCTTGGCAGGCGCCGCCTTCTTCGCTGGAGCCGCTGCGGCCTTCTTAGCCGGAACCGGCGCAGCCTTCTTGGCCGGAGCAGCCTTCTTCGCTGGAGCCGGTGCGGCCTTCTTAGCCGGAGCAGCCTTCTTCGCTGGAGCCGGGGCAGCCTTCTTTGCCGGCGCCGCCTTCTTGGCGGGAGCTGCCTTCTTGGCGGGGGCGGTGGTCTTCTTTGCCGGCGCCGCCTTCTTGGCAGGCGCAGCAGTCTTCTTGGCTGGGGTGTTCGCCACGGTCGCTTTCTCCACGGGTGGTTCGCTCGACGACTCGGCACTCCGGCGACCGCGCAGTCGACGCGTCACTACCGCAGCAAGTTGCGGGCGGCGAGCAGCGTGAACAGGCACGTAAACCTCGACTGTCGGTGGCAGGGCGCACTGATGAGGCCGGTGGTCAACCTCTCGGACCAGTGTGCCACGTCGACCCTGACGGCCGGCGGCTGCCCTAGGTCATTCGGGGCAGCCTCTGCGGCGCGACCCCGCTGGTCGCGAGATCGATCATCAGTGCCGCCATCGAGTATCGCGAATCGATCTGCAACGCCTGCTCGGCGGCCATGATCGCCTTGGCCCCGTCGCCGCACATCCAGGCCGCGAACGCAGCCAGGCTGAACGCCGGCGGCGCCCAGTCGCGAGGCACATGCCGCGCCACATGCAACCAGACCCGGACGAGGTCGCGGGCGTTGTCGAGGCTGATCAGGCTCCACGCCTGGTCACGAACCCTGATCGCGGTCATGAGCAACCCGAGCCGCAGGAGCTGGTCGTCGCCCACCGGCTGGCCATCGCGTAGGTCGTGCAGCGTGGGCACGACGTCGTTGGCCATGCGATCGGCCATCCACGGGTCGGAACCGGCCGCCAGATCACCCCCGAGCTCCGCCACGACGACCTCAGCCACGGCTTCAAGCTCGGCCCGGCGTGCGCCGTCGACCGGAGTGAGGGCCGCCTCGGCAGCTTGCCGGCTCAACGCGATCTCCTGCCCCTCCACCACCGCTTGGACGGACGCCGGATGGTCCAGCGACCGCTGGTACGGATATCCATCCGGATCGCCACCGTCCATGGAGACCCAGAACCGGTTGTTGGTTGCCCAACCGCCGGCCACTGGCCGGACTCGCTCCAGACGCGATTCGATCGTCAGAACGAGCCGCCTCCCGATCGCCAGCGGCTCACCGATGGCCACGACGATGGCGCCTTCGACCCCTTGGTGCTCGAGATGGCTGACGGCCAGGTCAGCCGTCTGGGCGATCTTGGCCTTCGTCCGACCGACGTCAGCGAGATCCAGCCGCATGCCGAACTCGATCCGCGGACCACGCAGGCCCAGGACGACGAGCGAATCGTCGGGCGGGAACCCGAAGAGGCCCGGCATCGCATTGATCAGCTCGCCGATGTCACCGGCCTTGAAGACGGAACGCTGTTGGCTCATGCCGTCGACCCTCCGGGCCAGCCGTCGCGCCGGCCAGGCCCGCGGCGCCGGCTGTGGAGGAACCGCGGGTGCAGGTGAGGCTGTGGAGGACGCGAGAATGGCGAGGTGACCCGCGAAGGCGCTCCTGCAACGATCCTGCACTTGGATCTGGACGCCTTCTTCGCGGCCGTCGAGCAGCGGGACAAGCCGTCCCTGCGCGGCAAGCCTGTCGTCGTCGGGGGCATCGGGCCACGTGGAGTTGTCGCCACCGCGTCGTACGAAGCCCGCGCCTTCGGCGTTCGTTCCGCGATGCGGACGATGGAGGCGAGGGCACTGTGCCCGCACGCCGCCTTTCTGAACGGACGGTTCTCGGCGTACCGCGAGGCCAGCCGGTTGGTGATGGAGCGGCTGCGGGCGGAATCCCCGCTGGTCGAGCCGCTCTCGCTCGACGAGGCCTACGTCGACCTCGCCGCGTCGCCGACGTTCGAACCCCAGCACCTCGCCCAGCTCGTCGACCAGCTCCGTCAGGACATCACCGAGGTCACCGGCGGACTCACCGCGTCCGTCGGGGTGGCATCGTCGAAGTTCATGGCGAAGATCGCCAGCGAGATCAACAAGCCGAACGGGGCGTTCGTCGTCACGCCCGGCACCGAAGCCGACCTGATTGAGCCCATGCAGGTCACGGTCATACCCGGCGTGGGTCCGGCGACCGCCGAACGGCTGCGACGGCTCGGCGTGACCACCGTCGCCGACCTGCGAACCCTCGACGAGGACGACCTGGTCCGTACGGTGGGCCAGGCGCACGGCCTCTCGCTGTGGCGCCTCGCCCGCGCCATCGATCACCGTCCGGTCGTGGCTGAACGGGAGACGAAGTCGCTCAGCATCGAGGACACCTTCGAACATGACGTCACAGACCGGGCTGAGCTGGCGGCCATCGTGGAGCGCATGGCTCGTCGCGTGACCACACGCCTCCAGCGTCAGGGCTGGTCGGCGCGCACCGTCACACTCAAGGCGCGCCGGCACGACTTCGAGACCTTGAGCCGGTCCTCCACCCTTGCTGCGCCCACCGACAGCGCCCGCACGATCATCGAGACCGCTGAGCGGCTCCTCGCCGCCGTCGACGTCGCCGGCGGGCTCCGCCTCCTCGGGGTCGGTGTCAGCGGCCTCACCGACTGGGTCCAGCCGGACCTGTTCGAGCCGCCGGCCGATGAGCCCGAAGACGAGCCCGAAGCCGACGAACGGCGTGGTCAATCCACGGCACGCCCCCATCACTGGGCGCCGGGCCTCGACGTCGAACACGCGACGCACGGGCCCGGATGGGTCTGGGGCTCCGGGCTCGGCCGGGTCACCGTCAGGTTCGAGACGCGCGACACTCCCCCCGGCCCGGTCATGACCTTCGCCAGCGACGACCCCGAACTGAGCGTTCGGGCTCTGCGGGTACCGTCACCGCATGACTGACGAGGGCCCTCGTGTCGCCCCTCCCGTAGCCGAGCCCCGACCCCAGGTGCGCGTCCACCACGGCGACGAGTTCGTCGACGACTACGAGTGGCTGCGCGACGCCGAAGACCCCGACACGCTGGCCTACCTCGAAGCGGAGAACGTGTGGGCCGCGCAGCAGACCGATCATCTCGCCGAACTGCGCGAGACGATCTTCACCGAGATCAAAACCCGGACGCAGGAAACGGACATGTCCGTCCCCGTCCGGCACGGCGCCTGGTGGTACTACTCGCGAACGGTCGAGGGCCAGCAGTACACGCTGCGCTGCCGCTGCCCGCTTTCCAGCGCGGGCGACGACTGGGATCCGCCCGTCCTGGAGCCGGGTACGCCCGTGCCCGGCGAGCAGGTCCTCCTCGATTCCAACGTGGAGGCCGAAGGGCATGAGTTCTTCTCACTCGGCGGGTTCTCGCTGAGCGACGACGACAACCTGCTGGCCTGGTCGGTCGACACTGTCGGGGACGAGCGGTACACGATCCGGGTCAAGGACCTCACCTCCGGCGAGGTCCTGCCCGACGAGATCACCGGAACGAGCGGTGGCATCACCTGGTCCGCGGACGGATCGCACTTCTTCTACACAACCGTCGACGCGGCATGGCGTCCGCATCGCGTCTGGCGCCACGCGCTCGGGCAGCCGGGCGAAGACGTCATGGTCCATGAGGAAACCGACGAGCGGTACTTCGTCGGCATCGGCCGCACGCGCTCGGACCGCTTCCTCGCCATCGGCGCATCGTCGAAGATCACCAGCGAGGTCAGCGTCCTCGAGGCAGACGACCCGACCGGCGAGTTCCGCGTCGTCTGGCCGCGCGAATCCGGCGTCGAATACTCCGTCGAGCATGCGGTGATCGGTGGCAAGGACCAGTTCCTCATCCTGCACAACCGGGACGCCATCAACTTCACCCTGGCTGCGACACCGGCAGCCGGTCCGTATGTGCAGACGACGGCCGTCATCGTCCACGACCCCGCCGTCCGGCTGGAGGACATCGATGTCTTCGCCGGCCAGATCATGGTCCAGTACCGCCGCGACGCGATGCCGCGGGTCGGCATCATGCACATCGGTCGGGACGGCCTGGGCCCACTGAGCGAGATCGACTTCGGCGAGGAGCTGGTCAATGCCGGCGTAGGCGCCAACGCGGAATGGGACCAGCCACTCGTCCGCCTGGGCTACGGCTCGTTCGTCACCCCGGGAACCGTCGTGGACTATGTGGTTGAAACCGGCGAACTGAAACTGCGCAAGCAGGCCAAGGTGCTCGGCGGATACGACCCGGCGGACTACGAGCAGCACCGCATCTGGGCCACGGCCGAGGACGGCGCGCAGGTGCCCGTCTCGGTGGTCTGCAAGGTCGGAACACCGCGGGACGGCACCGCCCCGGCACTGCTCTACGGGTACGGCGCCTACGAGACGAGCATCGACGCCGGCCTCTCCATCTCCCGGCTCAGCCTGCTGGATCGCGGCTTCGTGTTCGCTGTCGCGCACGTCCGTGGCGGCGGCGAGATGGGTCGGGCCTGGTACGACAACGGCAAGCTCCTGCACAAGAAGAACACCTTCACTGACTTCGTGGCGGCGGCGCGGCATCTCGTCGCCGAGGGCTGGACGTCGGCCGACCGCCTGGTCGCCGAGGGTGGCAGTGCAGGCGGCCTGCTGATGGGCGCCGTGGCGAACCTGGCTCCGCCCGACTTCGTCGGCGTGCTGGCCGCCGTGCCGTTCGTCGACGCGTTGACGTCAATCCTCGATCCGTCGCTGCCGTTGACGGTCATCGAATGGGACGAATGGGGTAACCCCCTAGAAAACGCGGATGTCTATCGGTACATGAAGTCGTACACGCCGTACGAGAACGTCGTGGCGGCCAGGTATCCGGACATCCTGGCGGTCACCAGCCTGCACGACACCCGCGTCCTCTACGTCGAGCCGGCCAAATGGATCGCGAGGTTGCGCGCCACGGCGACCGGGAACTTCCTGCTGAAAACGGAGATGAGCGCTGGGCACGGCGGCGTCAGCGGCCGATATGCATCGTGGCGCGAACGGGCGTGGGAGTTGGCCTGGATCATCCAGACCGGGCAAAAGAACGTGAAGATCACAACTTCGTAACTTTGGAATCTTCCGACCCGGTGGCTCGTTGGACACTTACAGACACCAATGGGGAGGGCGGCAATGACCGCGACAAAGACCATCACGCGCTCCGGCAGCATCGAGGGCAAAGACGGCGTCGGCATGTACCTCGCCGAAATCGCGCGCACCCCGTTGCTCGACGCAGCCCGCGAGGTCGAGTTGAGCAAGACGATCGAAGCCGGCTTGCTCGCCGAGCATTTGCTGGAGACCGGCCGGATCGGCCGCGCCAAGGGCGGTGCTCCCAAGCGCGCCACCGAGGAAGAGCTGCAGTGGATCGCCACTGAGGGCCAGCGCGCCCAGCAGGAGTTCATCCAGGCGAACCTGCGCCTCGTCGTGTCCATCGCGCGCAAGTACACGCGCTCCCAGATGCCGATGCTGGACCTCGTCCAAGAAGGCAACACCGGCCTCATCCGCGCGGTCGAGAAGTTCGACTACGCCAAGGGGTTCAAGTTCTCCACCTACGCGACCTGGTGGGTTCGCCAGGCGATCACCCGCGGCATCGCGCAGCAGGGCCGCATCGTCCGGCTACCAGTCCACGTCGTCGAGGAACTGAACCAGGTCACCTCCGCCCGCCGGAACCTCGAGCGCGAACTGGGCTACGACCCGGAGCCCGAGGAGATCGCCGCGACCCTCGACATGGACGTTGACCGAGTCATCGACCTGCTGGCATGGGGACGCGACCACGTGAGCCTCGACTCCCCCGTCGACGAGGATGGCGACACGTCGCTGGGCGACCTCATCGCCCGGGACACCCAGGCCGGGCCGGATGAGGCCATGCTCGATGAGGAGACGCGGGCGCTGCTCTCGACCCTGATCGGCCACTTGGGCGACCGTGAGGCCGACATCGTCCGCGCCCGCTACGGGTTGCTCGACGGACGGCAGCAGAAGCTGGCCGACATCGGCAAGCGGCACGGCATCTCCGCCGAGCGGGTCCGGCAGCTGGAACGGCAGGCGCTCGCGACGCTACGCCGGATCGCCGACCCCGACCTCGCCGCGTAGGCGCACCCACAGGGCATCGACCTGCGGGACCAGTTCCTCGACCGTCCCGGAGTTGTCGATGACGACGTCCGCGGCCGCGAGGCGTGCGTCGCGACTGGATTGCGCGGCAATGCGAGCCCGGGCGTCGGCCTCCGACATCCTGCGCAGGCGAATCAGGCGGTCGACTTGGACGTCCTCAGGCGCATCGACCACCACGACGACGTCCATGAACTCGGCCAGTCCGGTCTCGACCAGGATCGGGTGGTCGTGCACCACGATCGAGCCCTCGGGAGCGGCGCCGTCGCGCGCCCAGGCGAGCTGGCCGATCGCCGGATGCGTGATGGCCTCGAGCTCGCGCCGGGCGGCTTCGTCCGCGAAGACGATCTCGCCGAGCGCGGGCCGGTTGAGCGATCCATCTTCGAGCAGCACGCCCATGCCGAAGCGCTCAACGATGTCGGCCAGCGCGGAGCTGCCGACTTCGACCGCTTCGCGGGCCAGCAGGTCGTAGTCGATGACCACGGCGCCGCGTTCGGCGAGCAGGACGCTCACCAGGCTCTTGCCGGCGCCAATGCCACCGGTCAGTCCGACGCGCACGCGATCAGAGCGTCCCGGCATTGCCGAGAGTCGTGACGTGAACGTGGTCCTTGTGATTGGCAGTGTCGCTGCCGCGGGAGTCCATCGGGCGCCAGCCGTCACCGCTGCGCTGTGCCGTCCAGATGTGCTGCTGCCAGATGATCTGGCTCACGCCGAGCTCACGCCAGTGCTGGCCCACCAGGTTCGCGATGGCGGTGCCTAGCTCGAGATCCTTCGTCATGATGTCCAGCGCCTGGCCGGACGCGTGCTCACCGCCTCCGCCGACACCACCGAAACGCGTGATCTGCGGGAACAGTGAGCAGACGGCACGGTGCACCCGGATCGTGTCCGGCTGCAGTCCCTTCTCGACCGCGTCGCCCGACGCGCACGGCGCCATCGCCAATGTCCGGCCGTTGACGAGCGAGTCCGTCTTCACCCATCCGACCTTGTCGGCGTACACGACCTGCGTGAATCCGTCGCGGGTCTCCCCCGTCGTGCCGACCTTCGAGTCCGGCGCGACCACGACGACGACATCGGTCGTGTCGTCCGGCATGGCATGGAGATCGGCGGCGTCGTCATGGAAGACAAACGTCGCGCCGGTCACGGTCACCTCGGAGGCCGCCGGTGCGGTCGGAAGGACGATGTTCGGCTCGTGCGATTCGCCATGGCTGGCCCCGATGGCCGCCGAGGGATCAGCGACGAGCTGGACGTCGGCCCCCGCGTGATCTGCGGCCGACAAAACCCGACCCACGGCGAACGCAGAGGCGGTCACCAGAACGGCGATCGCGGTCGCCGAAAGCACCACCGGGAGAATGCGCCGCCGCGTGTGACGGCCTCTCCTCGGGCGGACGGGTTGGCGGGCCAAAGCCACAGCTCGTCACCTAACAGCAGGGGGCGGAGTCGGTACAGCATACTTGCCGCCGGACCAGGAGGTGAAATTCCGGCGTGATTCAGTCGATCACCGCGGCCGAGAGCGAGGTCGCACAACGCCGCATCGCCGGAGCGCTGCGGTCAGCCGGGATCGTCGAGGGCGACCGGGTGGTGCTGTCGCTCGCCGGGTCGCCGGACTACGTCAACGCGGTCCTCGGCGCGACGCGCAGCGGCATCGTCCCCGTCCCGGTCGATCCCCGCCTGACCGACTTCGAGGTCGCGCAGATCATCGACGACGTCGAGCCTGCGCTCGTCATCGACCGCGCCGAGCAGCTCGAAGAGCTTGCCGGCGGGCCGGAGGCAGAGCTGGCCGAGTGGCCGCGCTGCCGTCCGATGCACTTCACCTCCGGCACGACTGGGCGCCCGAAGGGCGTGTGGTCGGGGCTCCTGAGCTCCGACGATGCGCGGCGGCTCGCCCTCGAGGAACGCGACCTCTGGGGATTCGCCACCTCCGACGTGAACCTGGTGGTCTCCCCGGTGTATCACTCGGCCCCGCTGCGCTTCGCCACCGGCACGCTGCTCGCGGGTGGCTCGATCGTCGTGCTGCCGAAGTTCGAACCCGAGCCGTTCGTCGAGGCGGTCGAGCGGTTCCGACCGACGACGATGTTCTGCGTCCCGGCCCACCTCCAGCGCCTCTTCGCCTGGCAGGACGCGTCCGGCGACACCCGACCCGTGGACAGCTTCCGGCTCGTGGCCCACGCGGGCGCGCCCTGCCCTGATCCCGTCCGCCGCCGCGCCCATGACACGTTCGGCGTCGACGCGGTGTGGGAGTTCTACGGCTCGACCGAAGGCCAGTGGACGGCCTGCCCGGCGATGGACTGGATCGACCACCCGGGCACGGTCGGTCGCGCGCGGCCCGGACGCACCATCTCCGCCGACGCCGACGGACTGCTCTGGTGCTCGGTACCCCCGTGGGCGACGTTCGAGTACTGGCGCGACCCGGACAAGACGGCCGCGGCCTGGAAGGACACCGGAGAGGGCCGAGCCTTCACGGTCGGCGATCTCGGCCGGGTCGAGGCGGGCTGGGTCTATCTCGATGCCCGGCGGACGGACCTCATCATCACCGGCGGCGTGAACGTCTACCCCGCCGAGGTGGAATCAGTCCTCGCCGACGTGCCCGGTCTCGTGGAGGTCGCCGCCTTCGGCCGCGACGACGAGCGCTGGGGCCAGCGCGTGTGCGCGGCCTACGTCGGCGACGTCGACGAAGACGCCCTCCGCGCACGCGCCTCAGAACGACTGGCGCCTCCCAAGCGCCCGAAGGAGTACGTCAAGCTCGACTCCCTCCCCCGCACCGCGACCGGCAAGGTACGACGGCGGGAACTGCCCTAGACCTCGTCCCAGTTGCGCCAGATTGGGATGGATGGATGCCCCTGCCCCGTGGCGGCGAGCGGGAACTGTGGGCAACGGGCCTTGTGAGGGCCCGTTGTCCACAATTCACCGCGTACGGGAGCCTGCGGACGCCTCCGGGCCACGCTGGCGACGGATCTTTAGGCGTTTGTGTGGCTATGACGGCCTAAACGTCGATACTTCGGTGCTGGGACCGCAACAACGTCGATAGTTGCGTCCCCACCGTCTTGCGCCGATACATCCGGACAGACGAAACCCCCGACCTCAGCCGGGGGTTTCGTCTGTGGCGCTTGGTGGTGCTTGGCCTATTCGTCAGCGCCAGTGAGCTTCTCGCGAAGCGCCTGCAGCGCCTCGTCCGAGGCGAGCGAGCTGGTCGGCTCGTCCGAGCCGGACTCCGAGCTGTACTCGCCGGTGTCCTCGGCCGCGGTCTTCTCGGCTTCGGCGACCTGCTTCTTGTGGGCTTCCCAGCGCTCGTGCGCCTCGGCGTACTGCTTCTCCCACGCGGCGCGGGCCTCGTCGAAGCCCTCCTGCCACTCGCCGGTCTCGGGGTCGAAACCGTCGGGGTAGACGTAGTTGCCGGCGTCGTCGTACGAGGAGGTCATGCCGTACAGCGTCGGATCGAAGTCGTCGGCCTCAGTGGCGACGCCCGACTCGTTGGCCTGCTTCAGCGACAGCGAGATGCGACGACGCTCGAG
Organism: Aeromicrobium sp.; assembly: GCA_045806885.1. Taxonomy (GTDB): domain Bacteria; phylum Actinomycetota; class Actinomycetes; order Propionibacteriales; family Nocardioidaceae; genus Aeromicrobium. The sequence goes on along the minus strand of JBJMIJ010000032.1, from coordinate 319 downwards.
ATCGATGTCGATGATCTTGACCATCGTCGAATCGCCGATCTGGACGACCTGCTCGGGGATCTCGACGTGACGCTCGGCGAGCTCGGAGATGTGCACCAGGCCCTCGATACCCTCCTCGACGCGCACGAACGCGCCGAACGGGACGAGCTTGGTCACCTTGCCCGGCACGATCTGACCCATCTGGTGGGTGCGAGCGAAGTGCTGCCACGGGTCTTCCTGCGTCGCCTTGAGCGACAGCGAGACCCGTTCCCGGTCAAGGTCGACGTCGAGCACCTCGACGGTGACCTCGTCGCCCACCTGGACCACCTCGTTCGGGTGG
>JBJMIJ010000031.1:0-23266 GCA_045806885.1 Aeromicrobium sp. | reverse complement strand
TGTCGAACACGGCCTCCTCGAGCTGGCTGTGCGTCGGGAAGCCGACCCACTGGCCGTCGATCAGCGCGACGCGCGTGGCGCCGACCGGGCCGGTGAACGGCAGGCCGGAGATCTGCGTGGACGCCGACGCGGCGTTGATCGCGAGCACGTCGTACGGGGTGTCGGGGTTGAGGGCCAGGACCGTGATGACGACCTGGACCTCGTTGCGGAGGCCCTTCTTGAAGAGCGGGCGCAGCGGGCGGTCGATCAGGCGGCAGGTGAGGATGGCGTCCTCGGACGGCCGGCCTTCGCGACGGAAGAACGAGCCCGGGATACGGCCGGCGGCGTACATCCGCTCCTCGACGTCGATGGTCAGCGGGAAGAAGTCGAACTGTTCCTTGGGGTGCTTGCCGGCCGTCGTGGCCGACAGCAGCATCGTGTCCTCGTCGAGGTACGCGGCAACGCTGCCGGCGGCCTGACGAGCGAGAAGTCCGGTCTCGAACCGGATGGTGCGGGTGCCGAAACGGCCATTGTCAATGACGGTTTCGACGGTAGTGATGTCACTCATGCATGTTCCTTTCGCGGGCCCATGACAGGGCCCACCGATGAGGAACGAGACGGCTTCACAGCGAGATGCTGGCGGTCTTCGATCGAGGCCCACGGGATGAAGTCCCGGAGGCCACTACCGAGGACCGGAATACCGGCTCGTCCTCTGAAGTGATTGTTCTGGTTTCAATATGAAGTTATGAGTGGGGGGCTGCCCCGTTTCCGGAGACAGCCCCCACAAGTTCTAGCGACGCAAGCCGAGGCGTTCGATCAAGGAGCGGTAACGCTCAATGTCCTCGTCCTGCAGATAGTTGAGCAGCCGACGACGCTTGCCGACCAGCAGCAGCAGGCCGCGACGACTGTGATGGTCGTGCTTGTGCTCCTGGAGGTGTTCGGTCAGATACGCAATCCGGCCGGTCTGGAGGGCAACCTGCACCTCTGGAGAACCGGTGTCGCCGTCGCTGCGCGCGTACTGCTTGATGATCTCTGCCTTGGGCAGGTTCGCCACAGTGGGGACAGCAGACTTCTTGGCCATTTTTCTCCCTGGAGGGTGTCGTTGCACGGCGCGCCCGGGCACATTCACCGGGGCTCTCTGAATCCGTGGCCGATTTCACGGCGCCCCAAGGCTATCAGCGGCCTGTCGTCGAGGACTAATCGTGGTTGGGACTTAAGGTTGGTAGCCATGACAGACCGATCGCCGTGGCCGCTTCTCACGGCAATCGTTGTCACCTTCGCCGTCGGGATTGCGTCGCTCGCCACCCGCGACGAGCGGTCAGCCGAACCGCAGGTCCGCAAGGTGGCTGCCACCGGGCCCACCTACGTCGCGATCGGCGATTCCTTCACCGCCGCCGGCCGCATCGGCTCGCTGCAGCGCGGCGGCGAGGATTGCCTGCGGTCCACCCAGAACTATCCGTCGCTCGTCGCGCACCACCTGGGCTACGCGCTGCGCGACGTCAGCTGCTTCGGCGCGTCCACCAAGGACGCACTGGCCGGCAGCGACATCGCACCGCCCCAGGTCGCCGCCGTGAACCGGAAGACGTCCGTGGTGACGGTCAGCATCGGCGGCAACGACCTCGGCGTCTATTCGAGCGTGTTCCTGCAGTGCATCCGCGCCTCGCAACCGAACGGGCCCGGCGCACCCTGCGAAGCCATGTTCGACCGCAAGCTGACCGCCAAGTCCGCACAGGTCGCCCAGCGGGTTGGAGCCATCCTCGACGACGTCGAGCGCCGCGCACCCAAGGCACGCATTCTGGTCATCACCTATCTGAGCCTGATGCCGAACGACCTCGCCTGCTCGGCCACACCATTCACGGACCGCGACGTGCTCTGGTTCGCCGGGGTCGAGTCCCGGCTCGCCGCAGCCATCGCCTCCGCTGCCGAACAGCGCGACATCGACGTCCTGGACGCCCACCGGATGTCGCAGGACCACAACGTCTGCACCGGGCGCAAGGCCTGGGTCAATGGCCCGCGGCCCAAGCCGCTCGACGGCATCCTGTACCACCCGAACCGGGTGGGCGAGCGCGAGTTGGCGTCGCACGTCGAGGCCTGGATCCGAAAGGGCAAGTCGGCCAAGAGCGGTCGCCCGACGGCCGCTAGCTGAGCACGTCCCGCGCCGCGACCACGTCGTCGTGCATCTGTGCGACGAGGGCGTCAACCGAGTCGAACGTCTCCATGCCGCGCAGCCGATCGATGAACTCGACGCGAATCTCGCGGTCATAGAGATCGATCCCGCGCACGTCGAGCAGGTACGACTCCACCCGCCGCTCGACACCCGCGAACGTGGGATTGCTGCCGACCGAGATCGCCGCTGGATGCCGCTCACCCTCGGCGACCACGAACCCGGCGTACACACCGTCCGGCGGAACCGCGTAGGTCTCGTCGACCGGCACATTGGCGGTGGGGAACCCAAGATCCTTGCCGCGCCCGTCGCCGCGGCGCACCATGCCGGTCACCTCGTGTGGGCGGCCCAGCACTGCCGCGGCGCCGATCATGTCGCCGGCCGCGATCCGGTCACGCACGAGCGTCGAGCAGAGCACGGCGGGCTCGCGGACGAGTGGAACGCCCTCAGCGGAGAACCCACGCGACACACCGGCCGAGCGCAGCAGGTCGACATCGCCGGCCGCCTTGGCGCCGAAGTGGAAGTTCTCACCGACGACCACCGCCGCAGCCCGCAGCTGGTGCACCAAGACCTGGTCGATGAATTCCTGCGGGCTGAGCGCGGCCATCTCCGGCGTGAAGCTGAGCACCCGGACCTCGTCGGCACCGTGTTCGCCCAACAGCTCGATGCGCCGCGCCAGTGTGCAGAGCAGCTTCGGTGCCCGGTCCGGCGCGAACAGCCGGGCGGGGTGGGGGTCGAAGGTCACGGCGACGACGGGCTGCCCGGCGGCGGCAGCCCGGATGAGCAGGTGCTGGTGACCCCGATGGACCCCATCGAAGTTGCCGAGTGTCACCACGGCGGATTCGGTCCGGGGCGCCGTGGCCGCGCCTGGGACATCCCGCCAGATGATCATCCCGGAATGTTAGTCAGGACATCCGTCACAACAACGGGCGGAGCGGACGCAGCAACCACTCGCACGCCTTCTTGCCGACGAAGCGCCGGTCCCATTCCCTCGCGGTCAGCTCGTCGGAATTGAGTACGTCGAGCGCGAAGACATCGGTGAGGTGTGTCGCCAGCTCCGCTCCGTGGATCTCCAGGTTGATCTCGTAGTTGCCCGTCAGGCTGAGCCGGTCGATGTTGGCCGTCCCCACACTCGACCAGATGCCGTCGATCGTGATCGTCTTGGCGTGGACCATCCATTCGTTGTACCGATGGATGCGCACCCCGGTGGCCAAGAGCTCACTGAAGAACCCGCGGGCGAGCCAATCCGTGACGACGTGGTTGCTGATGCGCGGGACCAGCAGCTGCACCTCGACGCCACGGCGCGCGGCGGCAGTGAGGGCGGCGAGGATGTCGCGGTCCGGGAGGAAGTAGGCAGCGGTCAGGCGGATGTTCGAGCGGGACCGATCGATGGCTTCCAGGTACATGGCCCGAATCGGGTACGTGAGCTGGCTCGGGACATTCCGATGCGCTCGCACGGTGGGATCCCAGCTCGGAGCGCCACTGTCCGCCAGCTCAGGGCCGCCGGCGTGCGCGTTCCAGAAGTCGACGAACGCGTTGACCAGCTCCCAGACGGCGTCGCCCTCGACGCGCAGGTGGGTGTCGCGCCAGTCGGTCGCATAGAGGCTGCCGATGTTGTACCCGCCGACGAAGGCGACGCGGTCGTCGACGGCCAGGATCTTGCGGTGGTCGCGGCCCCACGACCGCGGGCTGAACAAGCGGAATCCCAGTCGGAAGACCGGGAATCGCAGGACATGGACGGACTCGGGGAACCGCAGGAACTTTCGTCGGACCACGAGGTTGGCGAACCCGTCGTAGATGACGTGCACCTGCACACCACGGGCCGCCGCGGCGGCGAGTGCCTGCTTGAACCGGAGCCCCACGGCATCGCCCTTGATGATGTAGGTCTCGAACAGGATGCGTTCCTGCGCGCTGTCGATCGCGGCCAGCATGTCGTCGTAAAGGCGCTCACCGTAGGTGTACGTCGTGGCCCGCGAGCGCTTGCCGACGTCGACGGTGACCGGCGGGTCGATGTGGGGGTACGGATCGGCGCTCCGGTCACGTCGAACCTTGCGCAGCTTGGTCACGATCATGAGGGCCGCGACGACGAGCACGATCGCGGCAACCCAGCCGCCGAGCACCCACGCGACCAGCACCTTCACGCCGTCAACTCTACGGCGAGGTTTCAGACGAAGACGGCAACCGGCCGGGCCACGTCGCCCCGCTGCTCGTAGAGCGCCAGGAACGTCCCGTCGGGTGCGAACAAGGCAACCGCGCCGGGACTGCCGAGGTCGAAGTCAGGCAGCTTGCGCCCGTACCGGACGTCCTGGGCCGTGTCCTCGTCGAGGTGGTGGCTCGGGAACGACAGCCGCGCGGCCGACGCGATGGGAAGGACTTCGAACGCGGACTCGAGCTCGGTGAGCGTCTTCGCGTCGTGGACGACGAAGCCGCCGACACCCGTACGTCGCAACATCGTGAGGTGACCGCCGACGCCGAGCGCACGGCCAAGGTCGCGCGCCAGCGCACGGACATAGGTACCGGTTGAACACGAGACGTGCACGTCGACATCGACGGCGCTCCCCGCAGGGTGGATGGCTCGCGCCTCGAAGACGGCGACGTGCACCGGCCGGGCCGGCAGCTCCACCTCCTCGCCCGCGCGAACGCGGGCGTAGGACCGCTTGCCGTCGACCTTGATGGCCGAGACCGCAGTGGGCACCTGCTCGATGTCTCCGGTCAGTGGCCCGATGGCCTGCCGAACGTCATCGAGCGACACGTGCGACGCGTCCACGCGGGCGAGCACGTCGCCCTCGGCGTCGTCGGTGACGGTCGACTCCCCCAGCCGGATCGTCGCGTCGTAGGACTTGTCGGCCAGCTGAAGATGTCCGAGCAGGCGGGTGGCGCGACCGATGCCGAGAACGAGGACGCCGGTGGCCATCGGGTCGAGTGTTCCGGCGTGGCCGACCTTGCGCGTCCCGGCCAGCCGGCGCACCCGCGCGACGACGTCGTGGGACGTCCAGCCGTCCGGCTTGTCGACGACGACGAGTCCGTCAGCCGTCGGCGTCGTCGGCGTCGTCGTCATCCTCGTGGGGCTTCTTGTAGGGATCCTCGTCGCCGGCGTAGGAGGCACCCGCCGCCTGAGCTGCCACCGCCTCGTCGGACTGGCGCGCCTTGGCCAGCAGGTCCTCGATCTGCTGGGCCGTCTCGGGGACGGCGTCCAGGAAGAACTCGATCGTCGGCGTGTGCCGCAGACCGAGTTGCTTCCCGACTTCCGAGCGGATGACGCCGGTGGCGCTGCGCAGCGCAGCACCGGTCGCATCAATTGCCTCCTGGCCACCCATGACGGTGTAGAAGATCGACGCGTTCTGATTGTCGCCGGTGAGCCGGACGTCGGTCAGCGTGACGAAGCCCAAGCGCGGATCCTTGATCCGCCGCTCCAGCATCGACGCCACGATGACCCGAATCCGGTCAGCGAGCTGCTGCGTGCGCTGTCCTGCCATGGATCAGGTCCCCGTCAGTCCCGCGGCTTCTCGACGAGCTCGAAGGCCTCGATGACGTCGCCGATCTTGATGTCGCCGTAGCCCTTGAGCACCAGGCCGCACTCGAAGCCCTCGCGGACCTCGCTGGCATCGTCCTTCTCGCGCTTGAGGCTGGCCAGGTCGACGTTGTCGACCACGACGGCGCCGTCGCGCAGCAGGCGAACCTTCGAGTTGCGCTTGATCGTCCCGCTGGTGACCATGCAGCCGGCGATGTTGCCGATCTTGCTGGAGCGGAAGATCTCGCGGATCTCGGCGGTACCGAGCTGCTGCTCTTCGTAGATCGGCTTGAGCAGGCCCTTGAGCGCCGCCTCGATCTCGTCGATCGCCTGGTAGATGACCGAGTAGTACTTGATCTCGACACCTTCGCGATCGGCGAGCTCGGTGGCCTTGCCCTGCGGACGCACGTTGTAGCCGATGATGACGGCGTCGGACGCGGACGCGAGGTCGACGTTGGTCTCGGTGATGGCACCGACACCGCGGTCGATGACGCGCAACGCCACCTCCTCGCCGACATCGATCTGGCTGAGCGCGTCCTCGAGCGCCTCAACGGAACCCGAGCTGTCGCCCTTCAGGATGAGCAGCAGCTCGTTCGTCTCGCCCTTCTCGACGTGGGCCATGAACTCCTCGAGCGTGCGGCGACCGCTGCGCTTGGCCAAGGCGGCGTTGCGCTCACGGGCTTCACGCTTCTCGGCGATCTGGCGGGCGATGCGGTCGTCGTCGACCACCATCATGTTGTCGCCGGCACCGGGCACGGCCGTCAGGCCGAGCACGAGGACCGGACGCGACGGCGGTGCTTCGTCGACGTTGTCACCGAACTCGTCGAGCAGCGCGCGAACACGGCCGAAGGCCGAACCGGCTACCAGGGTGTCGCCGACGCGGAGCGTTCCGCGCTGGACCAGCACCGTGGCCACCGGACCGCGTCCGCGGTCGAGGTGCGCTTCGATGGCGATGCCCTCGGCATTCTGGGTCGGGTTGGCCCGCAGGTCGAGTGACGCGTCTGCGGTGAGAACGACGGCCTCAAGCAGGCTGTCCAGACCGGTGCCCGCCTTGGCGGAGACATCGACGAACATCGCGTCGCCGCCGTACTCCTCGGGCACGAGGCCGTACTCGGAGAGCTGGCCCCGGACCTTCGTCGGATCAGCGCCTTCCTTGTCGACCTTGTTGACCGCGACGACGATCGGCACGCCGGCCGCCTTCGCGTGGTTCAAGGCCTCGATCGTCTGGGGCATGACGCCGTCGTCGGCCGCGACAACGAGGATCGCGATGTCGGTGGCCTGCGCACCACGAGCACGCATGGCGGTGAACGCCTCGTGACCCGGGGTGTCGATGAGGGTGATCCGACGATCGTCGCCGTTGACCTCGGTGTGCACCTGGTACGCACCGATGCTCTGCGTGATGCCGCCGGCTTCCTTGTCGACGACGTTCGAGTTGCGCAGTGCGTCGAGCAGCTTCGTCTTGCCGTGGTCGACGTGACCCATGACGGTGACGACCGGCGGACGTGCGACCAGCAGCGACTCGTCCTCGATCTCCGCGCCGAACTCGAGGTCGAACGACTCGAGCAGCTCACGGTCCTCGTCCTCAGGTGAGACGACCTGGACGTCGTAGTTGAGCTCCTCGCCGAGCAGCTCAAGGATCTCGTCGTTGACCGACTGGGTGGCGGTGACCATCTCGCCCAGCGCGAACAGCATCTGGACGAGCGATGCTGCGTCGACGCCGATCCTGTCGGCGAAGTCCGTCAGCGATGCGCCCCGAGGCAACCGGACAGCTTCGCCGCTGCCCTTGCGGACGCGGACGCCACCGATGGTCGGCGCCTGCATCTGATCGAATTCCTGGCGCTTGGCGCGCTTGCTCTTGCGGCCACGTCGAACCGGCCCACCGGCGCGACCGAACGCGCCCTGCGTGCCGCCGCGTCCACCGGGGCCACCGGGACGTCCTCCGCCGCCGGGACGGCCGCCGCCCGGGCCGCCGAATCCGCCAGCACCGGGACCACCGGGACGTGCGCCGGCACCGGGGCCGCCGAAGCCACCTCCGCCGCCGGGACGACCGCCAGGACCGCCAGGTCCACCAGGACGGCCACCGGGTCCAGCGGGACGGCCGGGCGCACCCGTGCGTCCGCCGGGGCCGCCGGGGCCGGGACGCGTGAGGCCGGACTGACGCGGCATCATCGCCGGGTTCGGCCGCGGCATCCCGGGACGCGCAGGGGCGCCGTCACGCTCGGCCGGCGGGCGCGGAGGACGGTCTTGCTGCATGCCCTGACGGGATGAGAAGGGGTTGTTGCCCGGGCGAGCGCCGCCGGGGCGGGGGCCGGGGCGACCCATCATGGGGCCGGGGGCCGGGGCACCGGGTGCGGCCGGCGCCTCAGGTGTGGGCGGCTGTTCAACCGCTGCGGCCGGCTGGACGAATTCCTCAACCTCGGCGGGTGCTGCGGGGGCGTCTACCACCGGTGCTTCGGCAACTTCCGCCGGCTCGGGCGTCGGCGCAGGGCCGGGCTTCGGCGCCGCAACCTTGTTGGCCGGGGCGGACTTGGCACCCTGCTTGGCCAGCGCGTCGCCGTGCTCCTCCTTGAGGCGCCGGATGACGGGGGCCTCGACGGTGGACGACGCGGACTTCACATATTCACCCATGTCAGACAGCGTCGACAGGATGACCTTGCTGGGCACTCCGAACTCTTTGGCGAGCTCGTGGACTCGTACAGCCACTTTTCTCCTTCGGGTTGGCCCGCCCCCGAAGGATGCAGACCACTAGTTGACGTGCAGGCTCATTTCGAACTCATCGTGCGGTCATGAGCGTTGGCTCCGCTTTCGGTCTGGGGCCGCCGTCTCGCCGTTGGCGGGCGGCCAGGTTTTGGCTAGTTCTTCCATCGGACCGAGATCGAGTGGTCCCTCCACGCGGAGGGCCCGACCAAACGCCCGACGGCGTTTCGCCTGGTCAAAGCACCGGGCGTCGGGGTGCAGGTGCGCCCCTCGTCCCGGCAGCGTCCCGTTCGCATCGGGCGTGACGACCCAGGTCGATGACCCGGCCCCTCCCGCCCGTGCGACGAACCGCACCAAGGCTTTCCGTTCCGCACGCTCTCGACATCCGATGCACGTGCGAACCGGCCCGCCGAGTCTACCCGACATCCCCAGTGCCAGCGGTGGGGCCGGGGTCGGGCGCGGTGTCGGACCGGATGTCGATGCGCCACCCGGTCAGCTTGGCGGCGAGGCGGGCGTTCTGGCCCTCCTTGCCGATGGCCAACGACAGCTGGAAGTCCGGGACGATCACCCGAGCGGCCCGCGCGTTGGGGTCGACCAGCGTGACGCCCTTGACCTGCGCCGGCGAAAGAGCATGCGCGATGAATTCGGCCGGGTCCTCGCTGAAGTCGACGATGTCGATCTTCTCGCCATGCAGTTCATGCATGACGTTGCGGACGCGCTGGCCCATCGGGCCGATGCACGCGCCCTTTGCGTTGACGCCGTCGACCATCGCCCGGACGGCGATCTTGGTGCGATGGCCCGCTTCGCGCGCCATCGCGGCAATCTCCACGGTGCCGTCGGCGATCTCCGGCGCCTCCAGCGCGAACAGCAGCTTGACCAGGTTCGGGTGCGTACGCGAGACGCGCACGCGCGGGCCGCGCATGCCCTTCTCGACCTCGTAGACGTACGCCTTGATCCGCTCGCCGTGGGCGTACTTCTCCTCGGGCACCCGCTCGGCGGACGGCATGAGCGCCTCAATCCGACCGAGGTCGACCATCACGTCGCCGGGTCGACTCCCCTGCTGGATGACACCGGAGACGATGTCGCCGACCTTGCCGGAGAACTCGCCGAACTTCTGCTCGTCCTCGGCGTCGCGGATCCGCTGGAAGATCAGCTGCCGCGCGATCGCCGCCGCATAGCGGCCGAAGTCGTCAGGCGTGTCGTCGAATTCGTCGCTCAGCCGTGTCGGGGGCTCGTCGGTGCCGCCGGTGAGATCCGTGGGTCCGGCCTCGTGATCGGCGTCGGCGTCGAGCCGCTCACGAGCCCACACAGTCACGTCGCCGCTCCGGCGGTCGAGCACGACGCGCGCGTGGGCGTGCGCCCCGGACGTCTTGTGATACGCGGACAGGAGGGCGGTCTCGATGGCTTCGACGACGACGTCGAACGAGATGTCCTTCTCTCGCTCAAGGGCGCGCAGTGCGGCCATGTCGATATGCATCTCAGGTGTTCCTTTCCGATGCGGGCCCGGCTTTCGGCCGGTTGAGTTCAGGCTTGATGTGGGCCGACTTCACGTCAGCGAAAGCGAGCTGCCGGCCGTCGTCCAGTTCGACGTGCTCCGCCGTGGCCGTCGCGATCCTGCCGCGGACCCGCTCGTCCTCGGCCGTGGTGACGACCACCAGGCGGCCGACGTTGCGGATCCAGTGGCGGGGCAGCGTCAAGGGCCGATCGATGCCCCGCGAGGTCACTTCGAGCGTGTAGCCCGTAGCGCCCATGACGTCTGAACGATCGAGCTCGCTGGAAAGTTCACGGCTCGTCTCGGTGATGACGCCGAGCGGCACGCCGCCGTCCTTGTCGACGACGACACGGAGCACGCGCTTGGGACCGGATCCGCGCAGCTCGACGGCGTCCAGGTCGAGCCCCAGCTCGGCGACGCATTGTTCGACAAGCCCGGTGACGGACGTCGGCGGGAGGTGTTGTTCTGCCATATCGACCTCCCTGTTCAATTGTGCGCGTGCCGCGGCTCGCGCCGCTTGCTCCAGCGTACCGACATCCGGCGCCGGCTCATTGGCTAACCTCAGGCAATGATCTCCAGACGCGGGGCCCTGGGTGGAGCCTTGGCGATTGGGACGGTGGGCACGGCCGGGATCGTCGCTCGGCGAGCCGGGGTCCTGGACGACGCATTGCAGGCCGTCGGCCTGCGTCCGCACACGACGCCCGACCCGCGCGACGTCGCACTGCTGGCCGACGCTGCACAGGGTCAGCGCGAGCTGCTCGCCCTTGTGGACCAGATCACCCAGCGGGACGCCGACGCCAAGCTCACCGAGATCCAGCGCGTGCTGCGCGAGCAGCTGGCCGCAGTGTCGGATGACCCCGAGACACCGGCTTCGCCCTATCCGACGGAGGTGCCCACTCCCCTGCCCTCGGACACCCATGACGCTGTGGCTGCGCTTGCGACTCGGGTTGACGCCGTCGCAACGGCGCGCGCCGACGGTGCGGTCTCGGCCGGCTCGCTCGCGGTCACGAAGGTGCTGGCCACCATGTCGGCCGGGCTGGACCAGGTCGCCGTCGCGGTCAAGGAGCTGGCATGACCGACCTGGAGTCCCTGCAGGCGTGGCTGGCCATCGAGCACGAGGCGGTTTGGGTCTACGGCGTCATCGGCGGCCGGCGCGACGACCTGTCCGATGAGGCCAAGGATGCCTGGAACCGCCATCGGGACACCCGGGACAGACTCGAGGGCTGGATTCGTGTCCTCCACGGCGAACCAGTGGGGCCCCAGATGGGCTACGCGCTGGAGCCGATCGATTCGAACGACACTGCACGCGTCGCGGCCCAGTCGGTCGAAGGCAAAGCCGTTGCGGCCACCGTCACGAACCTTGGCAACGCACATCACCGCGTCGAGATTGTGGCGGCATTGCGGGCCTCCGCCCGGGCTCGTGCGGAGTGGGGCGCGGCCCCGTCCGCCTTTCCCGGGCTCGACGCCTGACTACGTGAACCGCGCCCAGGCGCACTCCCACTGACCCCAGCCGTAGCGCTTCTGCAGGAGCTTGGCGTAGTAGATCTGCGTCTCGCGCGGATGCTCGTGCGGCAGTCCGGGGCCGCCGATGCCATGCCACGTGCGTGCGCTGAACTGGAGCCCGCCGTAGTAGCCGTTGCCGGTGTTGATGTGCCAGTTGCCGCCAGACTCGCACTTCGCGATCTTGTCCCAGACGCTGTCGTCGTCGGGCGACACGTCGCCGGAGGGCGGGACCGGAGCCGGCTGGGCCGGCACAACGGGTGGCGCCGACGCGGCCGGTGGTGTGGCTGGCGGCGGGGCGGCAGCCGGTGGCACCGCCCCGGGCGGTCCGGCGGCCGGCGGCACGGAAACGGGTGGCACCGACGTTGCCGGCGCCGGTGGGGCCTGCGTAGCCGTGATCTGTGCGACCTGCCGCATGAGGCGGATCTGCTCGGCTTCCGCCGCCAGCGTCGAGCGCTTGGACTCGGCGATCGCGGAGTTGATGGCCGCGCGTGCGCCAGCGGCCTGCGCGACCGCCTGGCTCTGCTCGTCCCGCGCCTTCTCCAGTCGCCGCTCGGTCACACGGTGGACAGCTTGGCGACCCGCGAGGTCGTCGATCCGGGCGGTCATGGCCTCGGCCGCGCTGTCGTACATGGATGCCCGTTCCAGGATGTCCCGCGGGTCGTCGTGGCCGAGCATGGTGAGGACGGGTGCTGTCCCGGTCTGCGTCTGAAGCTGCTGGACGGTCAGCGCGGCGACGGCAGCGGACTGGTCAGCGAGCGCAGCGCGCGCCTGCCGTGCGGCCTGCTTCTCCCGCGCCACTGCGCGATCGGCCTCGGCGAGCTCGTGCACCGCGCCGTCGTACTGCCGGCTGGTGGCGGCCGCCCGGTCGTACAGCGCGTTCAAACGCGCCCGTGATGCGGCCAGCTGGGCCTGGACCTGGCCGAGGGAAGGGTCGTCCGCGGCCGCCGCGGGCGCCAGCTGTGCTGGTCCCGCGAACACCGAGAGCGTCGCGAAAAGAGCGACCGCGAGGACGCGCATACGCTCAAAAGTAGGGCCATTTCGTCCCACGCGGACCAAAAGTCACAGAATTCCCTAGCGTCACAGCAGGCACAGCAGCCCGCGCAGGACTCAGGAAAGCCGGGCCACCAGGTCGTCGACCGGCACGTTCTCGCGGTCTCCCGTCGCCCGATCGCGGACCTCCACCACACCCTCGGCGAGGCCCTTGCCCACGATCACGATCGTCGGCATCCCGAGCAGCTCGGCGTCCTTGAACTTGACGCCGGGAGATACCGACATCCGGTCGTCGTGGAGCACGCGCAGGCCGGCGGTCTCGAGCTCCCCCACGAGCCGGTCGGCCGTCTGGTTGATCGTCTCGTCCTTGCCGGCCGCGACCAGGTGGATGTCGTAGGGCGCCAGCTCGCGGGGCCACACGATGCCCAGCTCGTCGTGCGAGTTCTCGACGACGGCGGCAACGGCTCGAGAGACGCCGATGCCGTACGAGCCCATCGTGACGGTCGCCAGCTTGCCGTTCTCGTCGAGCACCTGCAGGCCCAGCGCGTTTGCGTACTTGGTGCCGAGCTGGAAGATGTGGCCCATCTCGATCCCGCGCGCCAGCGAGAGCGGGCCCGAGCCGTCGGGCGCGGGGTCGCCGGGCCGGACGTCAGCGGCCTCGATGGTGCCGTCCGGGGTGAAGTCACGTCCAGCGACGAGATCGATGACGTGCGAGCCCTCGACGTTCGCTCCGGTCACCCACCGGGTGCCGCTGACGACGCGTGGATCAGCCACATAGCGGATGCAAGTCGCGCTGTCCGTCCCGAGCACTCCCGGCCCGATGTAGCCCTTGACGAGATCGGGGTGGGCTACGAAGTCATCATCGGTGAACGGCTCGACCTCGGCCGGTGCCACCTGCGCCTCCAGGCGGCGCACGTCGACCTCGCGGTCGCCGGGCACGCCGATCGCCACCGGCTCGCGCGTGCCGTCAGGGTGCCGAAGGACGACGAGCACGTTCTTGAGCGTGTCGGCGGCCGTCCACGGCCGGTCGTCGCGCGGATACTCGGCGTTGAGGTGGTCGACCAGGGCCTCGATCGTCGGCGTGTCCGGCGTCGGCTCGGCGTGGGCAGGCGGGACGTCCGCGTAATCCAGCGGCCCGGGGACGGGCACGCGGACAGCCTCGACGTTGGCCGCGTAGCCGCCGGGCGAGCGAACGAACTCGTCCTCGCCGTTCGCTGCCACCGCCAGGAACTCCTCGCTCTGCGACCCGCCCATGGCGCCGGCCGTCGCCTGGACGATGACGTACTCCAGGCCGAGACGCTCGAAGATCCGGACGTAGGCCTGACGGTGAGCGTCGTAGGACGCCTGCAATCCGGCGTCGTTGAGGTCGAAGGAGTACGAGTCCTTCATGACGAATTCGCGACCTCGGAGGATGCCGGCGCGCGGACGTACTTCGTCCCGGTACTTCGTCTGGATCTGGTACAGCGACAGCGGGAGGTCCTTGTACGACGAGTACAGGTCCTTCACCAGGAGCGTGAACATCTCCTCGTGCGTCGGGCCCAGGAGGTAGTCGCCGCCCTTGCGGTCCCGCAGGCGGAAGAGGTTGGGTCCGTAGTCGTCCCAGCGGCCGGTCGCGTCGTAGGGCTCGCGCGGCAGCAGGGCCGGGAAGCGAACCTCCTGGGCGCCGATCGCGTCCATCTCCTCGCGGACGATGCGCTCGACGTTCTCCAAGACCTTGAGGCCCAGCGGGAGCCAGGAGTAGATGCCCGGTGCCACCCGGCGGATGTATCCGGCGCGCAGCAGGAGCTGGTGGCTCGGCACTTCGGCGTCCGCCGGGACCTCACGCAAGGTTCGCAGGAAAAGCCGGGACATCCGCATAGCGGGAACCCTATCGAGCGTCGCCCTTCCAGGCGCTCCAAGCCCAGCGCAGCATCGGGATCTGCAGCGGCAGGCGCAGGACGGTGCCGATGCGGTACCACGCCGGCGACCGCTCGCTCTGGTAGGCGGACACCGTCATCTGCGCATTGGCCGGCCAGACGCCCAGCAGCAGCCCGAACGACAGCAGGCCGCCCAGGCGGCGGGTCTTCGGCGTCAGCAGCAGCGCCGCGCAGGCGAGCTCGGCGACGCCGGACGCCTGCACGAGCTCCTTCTTGTAGTCCTGCAGCGGCGCCGGGATGATCTTCTCGAACGGCTCGGACTTGGCGAAATGCAGCACTCCGGACGTCGCGAACATGCCGGCGAGGATCTTGGGTCCGTTCATGTCGGGAGCGTAGCGCGGGCGGCACTCAAAGCAGGATCGAGGCGAACGTGGCCCGCTCGCTGAATCCGACGCGACGGTACGCCGCGCGGGCAGCCGCGTTGTGGTCGTTCACGTAGAGGGTGACGAGCGGAGCCACGTCGCGCCGCACCGTCCGGATGACCTCGGCCAAGGCGGGAGCCGCGATGTCCTGACCGCGGCGGTCCGGACGAACCCAGACGCCCTGCAGCTGGCACGCCAGCGGCGACGCGGCGCCGATCTCGGTCTTGAACAGCACCTCGCCGTCCTCGATGATCGCGAAGGCCCACCCTTGGGAGATGAGCTGGGCAACGCGCGCGCGGTACCCGTGCCCACCGGCGATCTCCGGGTCGATGCCCACCTCCTCGCGGAACATCGCCACGCAGGCTGGATAGATGAGATCGAACTCGTCCATCGTCACCCGCCGAACGCGGCGGTCGCTAGCGACGGCTGGTTCATGGTCGATGGCGAGGAACGGCTGAACAGGCCGGATGGATCGAGCCGGTCCGAGAAAGGGCGCCAGCCGCTCCCACAGCGGGAGCACGGCGTCCTGCAGGCCGGCCAGCGACGCCGGCCGAATTCCCTCGACCAGGACGTGCTCGGCAAAGGCCTCGATCGCCGCGGGGGTCGCTTCGGCTGGGACGATGTTCGAGCCGGCGTGGCAGGCGGAGACCAGGTCGTCGCCGTCGAAGAATCCCCAGACCCGCGCGCCGACGACGTGGTCCCGCAGTGCGGTCGTGTCGATCCGGTAGCGCAGGAAGACATTGACGCCGGGGTCGCGGTCGAGCAGTAGGCGCACGGACGGGATGTCGTGAGCCGTCAGCCCACGGACCACCGCCGTTCCGAGCATGTCTCAGGGTAGGCCGATGGCGAGTCCTCGCGTGGCGAGTTCGGTCTACAAGACCGTCACTTCGGCGGCCGCCCCCTCAGCGGGCTCCATGCTTTCGGCGATGCGCATCGCCTCTTCGATGAGGGTCTCGACGATCTGGCTCTCCGGCACGGTCTTGATGACCTCGCCCTTGACGAAGATCTGGCCCTTGCCATTGCCGCTGGCCACGCCGAGGTCAGCCTCTCGCGCCTCACCCGGGCCATTGACGACGCATCCCATGACGGCGACGCGCAGCGGAACCTCGAGGCCCTCGAGGCCGGCGCTCACCCGCTCGGCGAGCGTGTAGACGTCGACCTGCGCGCGGCCGCACGACGGGCACGACACGATCTCCAGCTTCCGCTCACGCAGGTTGAGGCTCTGCAGGATCTGCAGCCCGACCTTGACCTCTTCGACCGGCGGCGCGGACAGCGAGACCCGGATCGTGTCGCCGATGCCCTCGGAGAGCAGGTGCCCGAAGGCGACCGAGCTTTTGATGGTGCCCTGGAACGCAGGTCCGGCCTCGGTCACGCCGAGGTGCAGGGGCCAGTCGCCCCGCTCGGCGAGCATCTCGTACGCGCGCACCATCACCACGGGATCGTTGTGCTTGACCGAGATCTTGAAGTCGTGGAAGTCGTGCTCCTCGAACAGCGACGCTTCCCAGACGGCGGACTCCACCAGCGCCTCGGGCGTGGCCTTGCCGTGCTTCTCGAGCAGCCGCTTGTCCAGCGAACCGGCGTTGACGCCGATCCGCAGCGAGACGCCCGCATCGGCCGCCGCCTTGGCAATGGCGCCGACCTGATCGTCGAACTGGCGGATGTTGCCGGGATTGACCCGCACCGCGGCGCATCCGGCGTCGATGGCGGCGAACACGTACTTCGGCTGGAAGTGGATGTCGGCGATGACCGGGATCTGCGAGTGCTGAGCGATCTCGGCCAGCGCGTCAGCGTCGTCCTGGCTCGGGCACGCCACCCGGACGATGTCGCAGCCGGCGGCGGTGAGCTCGGCGATCTGCTGCAGGGTCGCGTTGACGTCGCTGGTCAGTGTGGTCGTCATGGACTGGACACTGATCGGCGCATCGCCGCCGACGTCGACCGAGCCGACTTTGATCTTCCGTGACTTTCGCCGTGGCGCCAGCGTCATTGGGGGCGCCTCGGGCATGCCCAAGGAAACAGCTCCGTCGGTCATGACAGCCTCACTGGATTGACGATGTCGGCGTAGATGAGCAGAACTCCCATCACCAGCAACAATGCTCCCACTCCGTAGGCGATCGGCAGCATCCGGGCGACGTCGACGTACCCGGGGTCGGGCCGGCCGCGCACCCGAGCCCAGCCGCGCCGCGTCACTTCCCAGAGGGCGCCGGCAATGTGGCCGCCGTCGAGCGGGAGCAGCGGAATGAAGTTGAAGAGCGCCAGGAAGAGGTTCAGTGAAGCGAGGAGGGCGAGGATCCGGATGGCTCGCTGGCTCCACGTCGGATGGTCCACGGTGACGAGCTCACCGGCCACCCGGCTGGCGCCGACCACGCTGATCGGCCCGTCGGCCTTGCGCGGAGCCCCGACTGCGGCCTTGGCCACGTCGACCATCCGCTGCGGAAGATGCGCGATGACCTCGACCGTCGCCTTGGTGTAGCCCCACATGACCTCGCCCACCGTCGGCAGGCCGTGGCGCACCGTGGCGAACTGCGGCTCGACCCCGAGGAAGCCGACCTTCTGGGTGCGCTTCGGGTCGTCTAGCGATGCACGGGCGACGACGGTCGTGGCAACGCTCCGCTCCATGCGCTGACCATCGCGCTGGAAGTCGATCGTCGCGATGTCGTCGCCGTTGGCGCGGATGCGGCGGGTGAGGTCGATCCAGGAATGCACCGGCTTGCCATTGAACGCGAGGATCTCGTCGCCCGGCTGGAGCCCGATCTTGCGCGCCGGCGTCACCGGATCGCTGTCGCGGCAGGCACGGCCCGCCTCGGCGTCGCTGATGGCGCAGTCGGCGACGGTCTTGACGGTCGTCGTCGGCTCGTTCACCCCGAAGCCGGAGATGAGGATGGTGAAGAGGGCCGCGGCGATGAGGACGTTGGTCATCGGGCCGCCGGCCATGATGATGAGCTTCTGCCACCAGGGCTTCTTGTAGAACAGTCGCCCTTGGTCGGCGTCGGTCACGTGGTCGTGCTCAGCGTGACGCGCGTCCGAGATCAGCTGCGAGAACAGCCCGGTGTTCGACTCCCGCAGCTCGTTCGGGTCGCCGCCGCGCTCGGGCGGCAGCATGCCGACGAGCTTGACGTATCCGCCGAGCGGAATCGCCTTGAGGCCGTACTCGGTCTCGCCACGCTTGACCGACCAGACGGTCCGGCCGAAACCGACGAAGTACTGCGTGACCTTGACGCCGAACTTCTTGGCCGGCCACATGTGGCCCACCTCGTGCAACGCGATCGATGCGGCAACGCCAAGCAGGAAGACGACGACACCGAGCGTGTAGATGAGGATGTCACTCATCGGGCACCCACCAGGCTTGCCGCCCGATCGCGGGCCCAACCGTCGGCCTCGCGCACGCCGGCCAGCGTCAGGCCGGCCGCCGCAACGGCCGGGTCGCTGACGTGTTCGTCCACCACGCGTTCCACGGTGTCAACGATCTCAAGGAAGGACAAATCGCCGCGGACGAAAGCCTCCACGCAGACCTCGTTGGCCGCGTTGAACACCGCCGGCGCCGTGCGGGCGAACCGTCCCGCTCGGCGAGCGATGCCGACGGCAGGGAACGCATCCGCGTCCAGCGGAAAGAACTCCCACGACGTCGGGGCTGACCACTCGCAGGGTGTTGCCACGCCGGGCACCCGCTCCGGCCAGGCCAAGCCAAGCGCGATCGGCAGCCGCATGTCGGGCGGCGACGCCTGCACGATGGTCGAACCGTCCACGAACTCCACCATGGAGTGCACGACCGAGGTCGGGTGGACGACGACGTCGATGCGGTCGAAGTCGATGCCGAACAGCAGGTGGGCCTCGATGACCTCGAGTCCCTTGTTGACCATCGTCGCCGAGTTGATGGTGACCACGGGCCCCATGTCCCATGTCGGGTGGGCAAGCGCCTCCGCCGGTGTCACCGTGGCGAGCTCGGCCCGCTCGCGTCCGCGGAATGGTCCCCCGCTGGCCGTGAGGATGAGACGCCGCACGTCCTCGACCCGCTCGCCGCGCAACGCCTGTGCCAGCGCCGAGTGCTCGCTGTCGACCGGGACGATCTGGTCGGGCTGCGCCGCGGATGTCACGAGCTCGCCACCGATGATCAGTGACTCCTTGTTGGCGAGGGCGAGCGTCGAGCCGGCTTCGAGCGCCGCCAACGTCGGCTCCAGCCCGACGGCACCGGTCATGCCGTTGAGCACGACGTCGCAGGAGACGCCGGCCACCTCGCTCGCGGCCGTCGCCCCGATGAGCAGGCGCGGCACCCGGTGCTCACCGTCCGCGTAGCCACGGCGCTGCGCCTCGGCGTACAGCGCGAGCTGGAGGTCCTGCGCTGCGCTGCCCTTGGCGACCGCGACGACCGGCACATCGAACTCGATCGC
Organism: Aeromicrobium sp.; assembly: GCA_045806885.1. GTDB lineage: Bacteria > Actinomycetota > Actinomycetes > Propionibacteriales > Nocardioidaceae > Aeromicrobium. Next base: position 4,267 of record JBJMIJ010000031.1, on the reverse strand, counting down.
CTGCTGCGCGAGCAGCTCTGGCTGCGCTCCCCCGGCCGCCAGCCCGACCACGTCGAACCGGTCGGGATTCGCGGCAATGACCTCCAGCGCCTGCGTACCGATGGATCCGGTGGATCCGAGGACGACGACCCGCCGTGGGGTCATTTCACCTCGGCGTGCAGGACCCGCCATGCGCCGATCGCCAACGGGATGCCGACCCAGATCGCGGTCGCGGACGCCAGCTGGGCCCAGAGCTCGCCGGACGGCCAGCCGCTGGAGTGGTACGTCAGGAACGTCGCCCGGTACAGGTCGACCCACGGCCAGATGACCTGCATGACGTGCGACTTGGTCGACGCGAACAGCAGCACCGGCGACAGCACGAAGGTGCCGAGGACGAAGATCGTGTAGAAGGTCACGATCGCCGCCGCCGAGTTGAGGAAGAGGAATCCCAACGCCAGACCCTGGGCGAGGAAAACCACCCACGTGAGGAACCGCGGCAGCAGCTCGACGAACGACAGGTCCCAGTGTCCGCCGGCGATCGTCAGCAGGCCGCCGATGGCCAGCGACAGCAGGTACGCACTGATCCCGAGGATCAATGCCACCAGCGACTTCGCGACCAACGTCTTCCAGCGCTCGGGCACGAGCGTGAACGTCACCATGGCAGTGCGCTGAGTCCATTCACTGGTGGCCAGCAGGATGGCGAGCGCGGCGACGATCGGCAGCATCACGTTCTTCTGTGACCACAGCAGCGTCGACAGCCTGAGCTCGGCGTGAATCGCGTTCATGAAGATCACCGAGATCAGGTCGACCAGCACGGTGAGAATGGCGATCGAGATGAGCATCCAGCGGCCAGCGAGCGTGTCGACGGACTTGCGCAGCTCGACGTTGATCAGCCGGAACAGGGACACGTCGGCGCGCGACGTGTCGAGGGTGGTGGTCATGAGGAGGCTCCGTACGTCGGGAGGGCATCTCGCTGGGTGGGCGAGGTGAGTTCGAGGAACATCTGTTCCAGGCCACCTTGGCTCGATTCGCGGATCTCGACCAGGACGACGCCTGCATCGGCCGCAGCCTTGGCCACCTGCTCGGCGGTGGCGTCGACGTGGAGCCCCTCGCCCTGCGGCGTCGCGGACACGCCGGCAGCCGCGAGCGCCGCCACCAGCGCGGCGCCGTCGGTGGCGCGCGCGTAGGTGCCGACCTGCGATCCCTTGAGCAGCTCGTCCTTCGTGCCGTGGGCCACGATCTGGCCGCGGCCGATCACGATGAGGTCGTCGGCGATGATCTGTATCTCGTGCAGGAGGTGCGACGAGAGCAGCACGGTGCCTCCGCGCTCGGCGAACGTGCGCAGCAGGCTGCGCATCCAGTGGATGCCGGCCGGGTCGAGGCCGTTGGCCGGCTCGTCGAGGATGAGGACCTTCGGATCGCCGAGGAGTGCGTGCGCAATGCCCAGCCGCTGCCGCATGCCGAGCGAGTAGTTGCGGATCCGACGCTTGGCTTCGGTCGGGGTGAGGCTGACCAGGTTGAGCATGTCGTCGACGCGGGACGACGGAAGCCCCATCGTCATGGCGCCCAGCGCGAGGACCTCGCGACCCGTGCGGCCGGCGTGCTGGGCCGAGGCGTCGAGCAGGACCCCCACCTGTGTGCCAGGGTTCGGCAGTTCGCCGAAGTGAATGCCGCCGATCGTCGCCGTGCCGGACGTCGGGAGGGTCAAGCCGGTCAGGATGCGCAGCGTCGTCGACTTGCCGGCACCGTTCGGGCCGAGGAAGCCGGTGACCGTCCCGGGCTCGCAGGTGAAGGAGACATCGTCGACGGCGCGGAGGCCCCGATAGTCCTTCGTCAGGTTTTCCACACGGATCATGGGCACCACCTTGTCAAACGACTGGTGATCCGGACAGCAGCGGCTCCACAATGTCGGCGAACATCACTCCGACGGCCTCCGAATAACCGTCGGGATCGACCCGGAGTGCTGGCGCCGGCTCGGAGCGTCCGGCACGCTCGAGGACGGCGAACTCGACGGTCTCACCACGCACCTGGACGACCTCCGCTCCGTCGACCTCGGCGATGCGAACATCCCCCGCCGCGCTCGGAATCGCGCCAAGCCGGATGACCGCGCACACTGCCACCACCTGCGAGTTCCCCCTGGGCAGGTCGATGTGGACTGGGTGGCCGATGCCGACGCCGAGCACGGATAGGCCGCCGGCCACCGACGCAACGCGGTCCAGCAGCTGGGCGAACGTGAGCGCACCGGACTCGTCCGCACACGCGAGTGCGTCGGCCTTGCCGCGGACGACGTGAAGATCCAGCAGCTCGAAGCCGAGGGCCGTCATCGTCCGGTGAACTTCGGCGGACGCTTCTCGGCACGAGCGGCGGCGGCCTCGCGGACGTCCTGGCTCGCCCACACGGACTCGAACGAGGCGTTGACGACGTCGTCGTCCGCGCCGTTCAGGATCAGCTTGTTGTGCGCGAGCGCGAGCGGAGCCAGGTCGGCGATCTCATGCGCCCAAGCGATCGCGTCGGCGAGCGTCCCGGCGCGATCGACGAGACCGGCCGTGATGGCCTCGTCGCGGTCGAGCTCCTCGGCCGCGAGCATCAGGCGACGGGCCCGGCCGGTCCCGGCCAGCTGGGCGAGCGTCCGCACCGTCCACCCGTCGACGGCCATGCCGTTCCTGGCGGTCGGCACCGCGAACCGCGCCCGCTCGTCCGCCACCCGCAGATCGCAGGCGAGCGCGAGCTGGGTTCCCGCACCGATCGCCGGGCCGTTGACCGCGGCGATGACGGGCACCGGGAGCTTCGTCAGCCCGTGCAGCATCGTGTAGAGGGCTTCCAGGAACTCCGGTCCGTAAACCCCGCCGAGGTCGGCGCCGGCGCAGAAGGCCGAGCCGTGACCCGTGACCACGACCACGCGAACGCCGTCGTCGACGGCGGCCTGCGCGGACTCGTGGAGGGCACGGCACAGATCGAGGTTCAGCGCGTTGCGGCGCTCGTCCCGAGTGAGGGTGAGCAGGGCGACGCTGCCGTCGCGGGAGACCTCGAGAACGGATTCAGTCACCGGGTCAGTGTGCCGCGTTGAACGCGTCGATCACCCAGTTGGGTGCCCGACGATTGTCACTTACCGCGTGACCGTTCTCGCGCGCCCAGGCGCGCACGTCCTCGAGCGTGTGGCCGGCCTTGATCGGCGGGGCCTTCATGCGCGAGCCCGTGACGATCTCGTCGGCGCCCCCGGTGAGGTCGGCGATGAACTGGTCGACCGCGCTCTTGCTCTCGTCGGACAGGTACAGGTGGTAGGCGCGGCCGTTGAAGTCGTAGCGAACCGGCTTGGTCGTCTCCGGCAGCTCCCCACCGGAATAGTCATCAAAGATTTTGACGACCGGTTTCTGGACAATTTCTTTTCGACCCATGAAAGCCATCTTAGGCGATGAGAAATCAATTCGGACGACTTCAGGGTCGCCATCGGTGGTTGCGGGTCCAGACGCCGCGGATCTGGAATTCGGTGTGGTTGTCGCGCCTTCGGATGTGGATGTCCTCAGAGTGCACCCAGTGGTGGTGTCGTGCGCACACGAGGGTGCCGCGGTCGAGGTCGGTGTTGCCGCCGTCTTTGGCCCAGTGGTCGAGGTGGTGGGCTTCGGTCCAGGCGGGTGGCCGGTCGCAGCCGGGGTAGGTGCAGCCGCCGTCGCGGTCGGCCATGGCCAGGCGCTGCGCTGGGGTAAAGAGCCGCTTGGAACGGCTGGGGGTACCTCCCGCTTGCGGGGGATGGTCGAGGATCTGGCTGGCGCCGTCGAGGACGCGGGGCAAGATCGCGGCGTTGCAGGCCAGCCGCCGGACTTCGCCGGCGGAGATACGGGTGCCGGTGGCCAGCATCCCGGCGGCCTCACGGACCTTGCCTTGGAGCGCGTCGTAGTCGAGGTTGACCGTCAATGTTGCTGGAGTGCCGCCGGTGGTGGGCAGTCCGTCGGTGGGGATGCGTTCGATCCAGGCGCAGAACGCCCGCCCGAGACGTTGGGCGTGGCTGAGTTCTTCTGCGCTGTCTTCATGGCGGCGGGGTGCGGCGATGGCGCCGGTCTGGTTCTTCAGTAGGTCGGCGTAGAACTCGGGCATTTTGCCGCCGTAGGGAACCAACCCGTCCTTGGCCTGACCGAACCACATTTCGGTGGCCTGCCAGGCGCGGGCTTCCTGCCGGCGCAGCTTCTGGTTCTCGTCCAGATCGGCTTGCTCGCGGGGTGCGTACAGGTCGGCGACCCGCAGTACCCGGCGCCGCAGCTGCGGCAGCGAATACAGCTTGGCGTCGATCAGC
>JBJMIJ010000030.1:0-22225 GCA_045806885.1 Aeromicrobium sp. | reverse complement strand
TCGAACTGCTTGCCGGTGCGGCCGTTGTAGGCGGCGAAGTCGACCTTGGCCGTGTCGCCGGTCTGCAGCGTTGCGCCCTTGCCCGGCGTGACGACCTTCGTCACGGTCTTGTCGACCGAGAAGTTCTTCGGAACCGTCAGCGTTGGCTCCTCGGCCGTTCCGCCGACCTTGATCCGGTCAAGCTGAGATCCGCCGGAACAGCCCGTCATGGCGAGGGCAAGGAAAAGGGTGATCGCAAGAATTCGGCGCACGAGAGCGACCCTCTCACATGCCGTCAATGAGGCGCTGCACCCGTTCGTCATGTGAGCGGAACGGGTCCTTGCACAGGACCGTGCGCTGCGCCTGGTCGTTGAGCTTCAGGTGCACCCAGTCGACGGTGAAGTCGCGGCGCCGCTCCTGGGCCTTGCGGATGAACTCGCCGCGCAGCCGCGCGCGCGTGGTCTGCGGCGGGACGCTCTTGGCCTGGAACACGCCGAGGTCGTTGGTGACGCGGGCGACCGCGCCCCTGTTCTCCAGCAGGTAGAAGATGCCCCGGTCGCGGCGGATGTCGTGGTAGGCGAGGTCGAGCTGCGCGATCCGCGGATCGGCCCAGCTGAGCCCATGCGTCGTCCGGTACCGGTCCAGCAACCGGTACTTGATCACCCAGTCGATCTCGCGCTCGACGATGGAGAGGTCCTCGGACTCGACCGCCTTCAGGGTCCGCTCCCACAGGTCCATGGCCCGGTCGATGGTCGGCGAGTGGTAGCCGTGCCGGTCGACGAACTCAGCGGCCTTGCCGAAGTACTCGGCCTGGATCTCCAGCGCCGACAGCTCCCGGCCGTTGGCCAGCTGCACCTTGCGCTGGCCGCTCATGTCGTGCGAGATCTCTCGGATGGCGCGGATCGGGTTGTCGAGCGTCAGGTCGCGCATCGTGACGCCCGCCTCGATCATGCGCAGGACGAGGTCGGTGGTGGCGACCTTGAGCATCGTGGTCGTCTCGCTCATGTTGGAGTCGCCGACGATCACATGCAGCCGGCGGAACCGCTCGGCGTCGGCGTGCGGCTCGTCACGGGTGTTGATGATGGGGCGCGAGCGTGTGGTCGCGCTCGAGACGCCCTCCCAGATGTGCTCGGCGCGCTGGCTGACCGAGTAGACCGGCCCGCGCGGCGACATCTGGACCTTGCCGGCGCCCACGATGATCTGCCGCGAAACCAGGAACGGGATCAGGACGTCCGCCAGACGGCTGAACTCGCCGCTTCGGCCGACGAGGTAGTTCTCATGGCAGCCGTATGAGTTGCCGGCCGAGTCGGTGTTGTTCTTGAACAGGTAGATGTCGCCGTCGATGCCATCTTCGGCGAGCCGCGCCTGCGCCTCGACCATCAGGCCTTCGAGGATGCGCTCGCCCGCGCGATCGTGCGTGACGAGGTCGACGATGTCGTCGCACTCCGGCGTCGCGTACTCGGGGTGACTGCCGACGTCGAGGTACAGTCGGGCGCCGTTGCGCAGGAAGACGTTGCTGCTGCGGCCCCAGGAGACGACGCGCCGGAACAGGTAGCGGGCGACCTCGTCCGGGCTCAGGCGGCGCTGGCCCTTGAAGGAGCACGTGACGCCGTACTCGTTCTCGATGCCGAAGATCCGCCGCTCCATACCGGGAGCCTACGCGCGGTCAGGACAGCGCGGCGGCAACTGCGTCAGTTGAGAGCCGCTTGAATTTGCGGGTGAGGGCACGGGTGCGATCGAGCACGCCCACCTCGAGGTCCGACGCCGGGATGTCGCGCGCTGGCGTCTGGTCCTGGCCGAGGGCGTCGACGGCCAGCTTCATGGCGGAGTTGAGGTCGAGGCCCTCGGTGTAGGCCGACTTCAGGTACTCCTCGACCTTCTCGCTCTGGCCACCCATCACGCCGAACCCGCGGATGTCGGCGACCGAGCCGTCGTACATCAGCCGGTAGATCTGGTCGGCCTCGGCGGTGTCGCCCACCTCAGCGACGAACAGCTCGACCTCGTACGGCTTCTCCCCGCCGGACGAGAAGATCGTGCCGAGCGTCTGGGCGTACGCGTTGGCGAGTCCGCGGCCGGTGACGTCGCTGCGGTCGTACGAGTAGCCACGCATGTCAGCGAGCCGGACGCCGGCGATGCGTAGGTTCTCGAACTCGTTGTAACGGCCAACGGCGGCGAAACCGATGCGGTCGTAGATCTCACTGATCTTGTGCAGCGCCTTGGACGGGTTCTCGCCGACGAACACCACACCGTCGGTGTACTGGACGACGGCGACACTGCGTCCGCGAGCGATGCCCTTCCGGGCGAAGTCCGCCCGGTCCTTCATGAGCTGCTCGGGCGAGACGTAGAACGGCATGGTCATGGTCGGATCCTCAACGCTCTGTCATCACGAAAGGGGGGCATTGGGGCCGTCGGGCCGGACGAGCCGCGCGCCAAAGACGTCGTCGGCGATCGCGCCGATGTCGGCGTCCGGGATGCGCCGGTAGCCGTCCTTCGTGACCACGGCGACCACGGGGAAGATCCGGCGGGTCAGGTCAGGGCCGCCGGTTGCGGAGTCATCGTCGGCTGCATCGTAGAGCGCCTGGATGGCTGCGGTGATCGTGTCGCGCTCGGACAGGTCCGGCTTGTAGAGCTTCTTCAGCGACCCCCGGGCGAACACCGAGCCGGAGCCCACGGCATGGAACGCGTGCTCCTCGTACCGGCCGCCGGTGACGTCGTAGGAGAAGATGCGACCCTCGCCGGTCGTCTGGTCGTAGCCGGCGAACAGCGGAACCACTGCGAGGCCCTGCATCGCCAAGGCCAAGTTGCCGCGAATCAGCGCGGCGAGCCGGTTGGCCTTGCCGTCAGCCGACAGGACCGTCCCCTCGAGCTTCTCGTAGTGCTCGAGCTCGACCTGGAACAGCCGCACCAGCTCGACGGCGAGCCCGGCGGTACCGGCGATGCCGATGCAGGAGAACTCGTCGGCCGGGAACACCTTCTCGATGTCGCGCTGGGCGATGACGTTGCCCATCGTGGCCCGGCGGTCGCCGGCCATGACGACGCCGCCCGGGAAGGTCGCCGCGACGATGGTCGTGGCGTGGGGCGCGATGTCAGCGAGACTGCCGGAGGCCGACCGGGCGCTCGGCAGCAGCTCGGGCGCCTGCTGCGCGAGGAAGTCGGCGAAGGAGGTGTTGCCCGTCGTCGTGTACGGCAAGGGCAGCATCACTGACCGCCCTTCTGCACGAAGCTGCGTACGAACTCCTCGGCGTTCTCCTCGAGCACGTCGTCGATCTCGTCGAGGATCGAGTCGACGTCATCGTCGAGCTTTTCCTTGCGCTCGGCAAGGTCGCTGGTCGACTCGTCCTGCTTGGCGTCCTCGGTCGATTTCCGGGTGCTGCGTTGCTGCTGTTCGGACATATCTGCAGCCTAGTCACCCAGCGGTTATCGCGCGGAAGAGTTCGGTGGCCGACTCACACCGCTCGAACAGCGGACCGACGTGGTCCTTGGTGCCGCGCAGCGGCTCCATCGTCGGGATGCGTTGCAGCGAGTCGTGGCCCGGCAGGTCGAAGATGACCGAGTCCCACGAGGCTGCGGCAATGTCCGGCGCGAACCGGGCGAGACACATGCCGCGGAAGTACGCACGGGTGTCGGTGGGCGGGGTGGCGACGGCGTCCTTGATCTCGTCGTCAGCGATCAGCCGGTCGATGCGCCCCGACCGGACGAGCTGGTGATAGAGCCCCTTCTCCAGCCGGACGTCGTGGTACTGGACGTCGATGAGGTGAAGCTTGGCGTGGTCCCAGTCGAGGCCGTCACGCTCGCGGTACGACTCGAGGAGACCGAGCTTCGCAACCCAGTCGAGCTCGCGGACACACTGCCGCGGGTCGTCGGCCAGACGTTCGAGCAGGCTCTCCCACCGGTCGAGGACGTCGTCGGTCTGCTCGTCCGAGCCGTGTCGCTCGATGTAGGACCGTGCCTCAGCGAGGTACACCGCTTGGAGGTCCAGCGCGGTGATGGTGCGGCCGTCGAACAGCTCGACGGCCGTCGCGAGCGTGGGGTCATGTGAGATCTGGTGCAGCGCCTGGACGGGGTTGGCCAGCTGCGGAACGTCCCGCAGCTCGCCGGCCTCGATCATGGCCAGCACCAGCGACGTCATGCCGTGCTTCAAGTAGATCGCGATCTCCGAGCAGTTGGCGTCGCCGAGGATGACGTGCAGGCGCCGGTACTTCTTGGGGTCGGCGTGTGGCTCGTCGCGGGTGTTGATGATCGGGCGCTTGAGCGTCGTCTCCAGCCCGACCGGCACCTCCATGTAGTCGGCGCGCTGCGCGATCTGGAAGGCGTGCACGCTGCCGTCCTGGCGCTGGCCGACCCGGCCCGCACCGGTGATGATCTGTCGCGACACGAAGAACGGCGTCAGCTGCTCGACGATCGATTCGAACGGGACCTCGCGCCTCATCAGGTAGTTCTCGTGCGAGCCGTACGACGCGCCCTTGTTGTCGACGTTGTTCTTGTAGAGCACGATCGGATGCGCGCCCGGCATCCGCCCGGCGAGCTCGGCGCCGAGGCGCATGACTGCCTCGCCGGCCTTCTCCCAGACGACGACGTCGCGCGGGTTGGTCACCTCGGGGCTCGAGTACTCGGGGTGGGCGTGATCGACGTACAGCCGCGCGCCGTTGGACAGGATGATGTTGGCGAGCCCGAGATCCTCGTCGGTCAGCTGGGAGGCGTCGGCGGCGTCGCGGCTGAGGTCGAAGCCCCGGGCGTCGCGCAGCGGGCTCTCCTCCTCGAAGTCCCACCGGGCCCGACGCGTCAGGCCGTGTGCGGCCGCGTACGAGTTGACGACGTGCGTGGACGCGACCATCGGGTTCGCGTGCGGCTGGCCGGTCACCGCGATGCCGTACTCGACCTCGCTCCCCTGCACGCGTCGAACGCTCATGGGTCGAGCCTATGTCGTGGACCGCGTGATTCGACTCACCAGTGGACGCCGCGCAGGATGTTGGCCAGCGCTTTCTGCTGCGTCGTCACGTCGTCGGCGGCCTGGTCGCCCCGCGCGGCGGCCGAGTCGGGGAACATCTTGTAGGCCTGGTGCAGCACGCGGAACGCCACGGTCGGCGCGAGCGCATGGGTGATCTCGCCCGCGGTGCCTGCGAAGGTGTTCAGCTCGGTGGGCTTGTCGCGTATCGACTTGAGCACGAGGTCGGCCGCCTGGGACGAGCTGATCGTCGGGAACTTCTGGTACATCTTCGTCGGCGCGATCATCGGTGTGCGCACCAGCGGCATGTGGATCGACGTGAACGTGATGCCGTCGCCCAGCACCTCGGAGCTGACGACCCGGCTCCAGGCGTCGAGTGCAGCCTTGGAGGCGACATAGGCGGCGAACCGCGGCGGGTTCGTCTGCACGCCGACCGACGAGATGTTGACGACGTGGCCACCGCCCGTCAGTGCCGGCGTGAGCCCCATGATCAAGCGAATCGCCCCGAAGTAGTTGAGCTGCATGGTGCGCTCGAAGTCGTGGAAGCGGTCCATGGACAGCCGCAATGACCGGCGGATCGAGCGTCCGGCGTTGTTGACCAGGAAGTCGACGTGCTCGTGGTTCTTGACGATTGTCTCGGCCAGACGGTCGATGTCCTCGAGGTCGGACAGGTCGCAGGTGTAGACGTACGCCTCGCCACCAAGGGCCTCGATGTCGCCCTTGGTCTGCTCGAGCTTCTCCTTGCCGCGGGCGACGAGGATGGGGATGCCGCCGTGCAGCGCCACCCGCAGAGCCGTCGCCTTGCCGATACCGGACGAGGCGCCGGTGATGACCACGGTCTTGCCCTTGAGTGCCTTGGTGCTGGCCTTGTCGGACTTGATGTCGGGATCGAGATTCTGCTCCCAGTAGTCCCACAGCGTCGCCGCGTACGACTCCAGCGGCGGCAGCTCGACGTCAGTGTCGGCCAGGGCCTCCAGCGTCGCGGAGCTGTCGTACGTCGTGGGCAGGCTGACGTGCGCGAGCACCTCCGGCGGGATGCCGAGCCGGCCGAGCGTCTGCTTCGCCACGATCCCGCCGGGCCCGCGGGACGTCATCTTTGCCAGCGCCACCTGGATGGCGCGAGACGGCAGGAAGTCGCCGATCTTGCCGTCGAGCATCACCTTGAGGCGCGGCGACTTCGCTGCGGTGGCGAACAGCTCGAGGATGTCGAGGTTGCGCTGCGGGGTCGGGTTGACCAGCTGGAAGGCGCGGTCGTCGAGGCCGGGCTTGTGGGCCAGCGCGTCCATCGCCTTCGCGACGTAGTCGACGGGGACCACGTTCGTCATCGTGAAGCCCGGGGCCGGGACGGACGGCAGGAACCCGGGCAGGTAGTCGCGCATGCGCTTGATGAGCGAGAAGAAGTAGTACGGGCCGTCGATCTTGTCGATCTCGCCAGTCTCGGAGTCACCCAGCACGATGGCCGGACGGTAAACACGCCACGGCACGGTGGCCGTCTCGCGCACGAGCTTCTCGGATTCGAACTTCGTTCGGTGGTAGTCGGAGGCGAAGCGCTGGCCGACGTCGAACATGTCGTCGGTGTAGGTGCCGGTGTACTCCCCCGACGCCGCGATCGACGACGTGAAGTGAAAGCAGCCGGCTTCGAGTTGGTCGGCGAGCTCCAGCGCGTGGGCCGTGCCGCCGGTGTTGAGGGCGTCGTTCTGTTCCTTGGTCGCCGTCATGTCATACGACGCGGCGAGGTGGAAGAAGTGCTTGATCTTGCCGCGGTTCTCCTCGACCCATTTCGGGTCGACGCCGAGCCCCTTTTCGGTCAGCTGTCCGGGGACGGCCTTGACGCGGGTGGTGTTGCTCCACCGATAGCGGAACTTCTCCAGTTTCTCCTCGGAGCCGGGGCGGACCAGCACCCAGATCGTCCCGCGCCGATTGTTGACCAGTTCGGTGACCAGTCGGCGTCCGATGAATCCAGTTGCGCCTGTGACGAAATACGACATGTCCGGATGCTATGCCCATCCGTTCCGAGGCGGCGGTGGGTTATTCAGGTTCTCAGCCACGTCGGCGGTGGGTTGTTTAGGTCTCGGGAGCGATCAAGCCTGAATTGCGCACCGCCCCCAGCGAAACACACCTGAACAACCCACCGCGCACAGCGCTACGACAGCGTCAAAGCGAGGTGCACAGCGTCCGGTGACCACGCGTAGTGACCGAACGCGGGAACGTCGGCGAAGCCGGCCGCCCGGTACATGGCGATCGCCTCGGGCTGTGCCATGCCGGTCTCCAGAACCAGCCGCCTTACGCCGGCTTCGGATGCGGTGCGCTCGAGTTCGGCCAGGATCAGCCGTGCGAACCCGGCCCTGCGATGGCTTGCGCGGACGTACATCCGTTTGATCTCGGCATCGCCGTCAGCCGGGCCGCCCCAGCGCCAGCCGCCCATTCCGACCGGATCGCCATCGCCCAACGCGAGCAGGAAGAAGCCACGTGGCGGGGCGAACTGCTCGGGATCCATCGGGCTGGAATCGCCGCTGCCTCCGTACAACCGTCCGTACTCCGCCTGGACCTCGGCGGTGAGCTCCCGCACGACCGGATCGTCGTAGCGAATCTGCACAATGTCGAGGCGCACGGAAGCGCAGGATTACAGGTATTGGCCGGTGTTCGCGACGGTGTCGATCGCGCGACCCGCTTCCTGCCCGCCCTTGCCGGAGACAAGCGTGCGGATGAAGACGATCCGTTCGCCCTTCTTGCCCGAGATGCGGGCCCAGTCGTCCGGGTTGGTGGTGTTGGGCAAGTCCTCGTTCTCCTTGAACTCGTCCAGGCATCCCTGCAGGAGGTGCTGAACCCGCAGGCCACGCTGGCCTTGATCGAGGAGGTCCTTGATCGCCATCTTCTTGGCCCGGTCGACGATGTTTTGGATCATGGCGCCGGAGTTGAAGTCCTTGAAGTACAGGACCTCCTTGTCGCCGTTGGCGTACGTGACCTCGAGGAACTGGTTCTCCTCGGACTCGGCGTACATCCGCTCGACCACGCGCTGCACCATGCCGTTGACCGTGGCCGCAGCATCCCCGCCGAACTCGGCGAGGTCTTCGGCGTGCAGGGGCAGGTCGGGGACGAGGTACTTGCTGAAGATGTCGCGTGCCGACTCGGCGTCGGGTCGCTCGATCTTGATCTTCACGTCGAGCCGTCCGGGTCGCAGGATGGCCGGGTCGATCATGTCCTCGCGGTTGGACGCACCGATCACGAGCACGTTCTCCAGGCCCTCGACACCGTCGATCTCACTGAGCAGCTGGGGGACGATCGTGTTCTCGACGTCGGACGAGACGCCCGAGCCGCGGGTGCGGAACAGCGAGTCCATCTCGTCGAAGAACACGATGACCGGCGTCCCCTCGGACGCCTTCTCGCGCGCCCGCTGGAACACCAGGCGGATGTGCCGCTCGGTCTCGCCGACGTACTTGTTGAGCAGCTCGGGGCCCTTGATGTTGAGGAAGTAGGAACGGCCTTCCTCACCGGTCTTCTCCGAGACCTTCTTGGCGAGCGACGCGGCAACGGCCTTGGCGATCATCGTCTTGCCACATCCAGGCGGTCCGTACAGCAGCACGCCCTTCGGCGGCTTGAGCTTGTGCTCGATGAAGACGTCGGGGTGCAGGTACGGCAGCTCGACGGCGTCGCGAATGGACTCGATCTGGGCCGCAAGGCCGCCGATGGAGTCGTAGTCGACATCCGGCACTTCTTCGAGGACGAGCTCCTCGACCTCGCTCTTCGGGACGCGTTCGTAGACGTAGTTCGACCGGCCATCGAGCAACAGGGAGTCGCCGGCGCGGATCTTGATGCCGGCCAGCGAATCGGCGATGCGGACGATGCGCTCCTCGTCGGCATTGCCGAGGACGAGCGCGCGTTCGCCGTCCTCCAGCAGCTCCTTGAGCATGACGACTTCGCCGGTGGTCTCGAACTCCAGGGCGGCGACGACATTCATGGCCTCGTTGAGGATGACCTCCTGGCCCTTGCGCAGGCTGGTCTTGTCGACCGCCGGGCTCACGTTGACCCGCAGCTTGCGTCCGCCCGTGAACACGTCGACCGACTCGTCGTCGTTCAACTGGAGGAACGTGCCGAACCCGGTAGGCGGCTGAGCCAGCCGGTCGACCTCTTCCTTGAGCGACACGATCTGGTCGCGGGCCTCGCGCAGGGTGTGCGCCAGGCGGTCGTTCTGGGCGGTCGTGGTGGCGAGGCGCGATTCAAGGTCGGCCACCCGCGAGTCTGGGCGTCCATCTGGGGATAGCGGGTCAAACTCGGTCATGACTCACCTCCCGACGTAGGGGGTCCCCCTGCACACGCGTGCGTGGGGACTGGTGAAGTCGAGCCTACCTGCTGAGGCGTCAAATCTCGGGAGAGATATTGACCACCCCAACTGGCCCTGTCACGATTCGGGAAATCGGACCGAAAAGGGACTCCCATGGCTGACTCCGCGCTGCCCGCACTCGACGCCGCGACGCTGTGCGAGGCCTTCCAGCTGACGGTTGAGAAGTACGGCGACTCCCCCGGCCTGCGCACGCCGGGCAACGAGCAGGCCATGACCTACAACGACTGGGCGGTCAAGGTGCAGCGGGTCGCCGGCGGCCTCGCCCAACTCGGCCTGCAGCGTGGCGACACCCTCGCCCTGATGACGACGAACCGCCCGGAGTTCTTCATCGCCGACATGGCGGCCCTCCACCTGGGCGCGACGCCCTTCTCGATCTACAACTCGTCCTCGCCCGAGCAGATTGAGTACCTCTTCGGCAACGCCGACAACAAGATCGTGATCGCCGAGCGGCAGTTCGTCGAGACGATCAAGCAGGCGAACGCCGATCTTCAGATCATCGTGCTCGAGGACGGCCTGCCCGAAGGTGACTTCCCGGAGTTCGAGGCGACGTGGCGCGCTGTCGAGCCGACCGACATCGCGACGCTGATCTACACCTCCGGCACGACCGGGCCACCCAAGGGCGTCCAGCTGTCGCACCAGAACCTGATGGCGGCGATCGACGGATGGGCCGGCGTCGGCCTGATCGAGCCGGGTGGGCGCACGGTGTCGTACCTGCCACTCGCGCACATCGCCGACCGGATGATCCACTACTACCGCTCCATGGCGAGCGGCTGTTCCATCACCTGCGTGGCCGACGCGACACAGATCCTCGCCGCGCTGGTGGACACGCGCCCGACCGGATGGATGAGCGTGCCCCGCCTGTGGGAGAAGATCAAGGCCGGGCTGGAGGCCAAGGGCATCACCGACCCGTCGGCACTCCCGGAGGAGACAAAGGCCGCGGTTCGCGCCCAACTGGGCCTTGACCAACTCGTCTGGGGCGCATCAGGCGCCGCTCCCATACCCGTGTCCGTGCTGGAGTTCTTCATGGGCCTGGGCCTACCGGTGCTGGAGGGCTGGGCCATGTCGGAGACCGCCTGCTGCGGCATCGTGAACCCCCAGGACGCCCCGCGTCCCGGGAGCATCGGCAAGCCGCTCGGTGGTGTCGAGATGGCGGTGGCCGACGACGGTGAGCTGCTCGTTCGTGGTGACTGGCTCATGGTCGGCTACCGCAACGACCCGGAGAAGACCGCCGAGGCGATCGACGCCGACGGCTGGCTGCACACCGGTGACATCGTCACGGTGGACGCGGACGGCTACGTCAAGATCGTCGACCGCAAGAAAGAGCTGATCATCAACGCGGGCGGCAAGAACATGTCGCCGGCGAACATCGAGCAGACGCTCAAGGCGTCGCACCCGCTCATCGGTCAGGCGTGCTGCATCGGTGACGCGCGTCCGTACAACGTCGCGCTCCTGGTCCTCGACCCTGATGCCAGCGCCGCCTATGCCGCAGCGCACGGGCTGGACGATGCCTCACCGGCCGTGTTGTCGCGGAACGCCGACGTCCTCGCGCAGGTGGCGCTGGCGGTCGAGGAGGCGAACTCGCACCTGAGCCGGGTCGAGCAGATCAAGAAGTTCCGTCTCCTCGCTGAGGACTGGGTGCCGGACAGCGAGATCCTGACGCCGACGTCAAAGCTCAAGCGGCGCGGCGTGAACGAGCGCTACGCCGACGCCATCGAAGAGCTCTACGCCTGAGCCGCGTCTAGGCGGGGATGGCTGACCCGTCGCCCGCAAGGATCTCACTGAGAACCTCGGGCAGGCGCATACCGAATCCCTTTTCCACGCATCGGGACGCCCCTGCGGCCAGCACCTTGGGACCGACCGTCCCTGGGTCGAAGCCGGACAGTACGAGAATTCGCGCATCGGGCGCTGCTTCACGCAGCAAGGGCAGGGCGGTCAGGCCGTCCAGTCGGGGCATGGCCAGGTCCAGCACGATCAGATCCGGCTGCTGTTCGTGGGCGACCGCCACAGCCGTCGTGCCGTCGCCGGCCTCCCCCACCACGGCGAACCGGCCATCCATCTCGAGCTGCGAGCGCAGCAGCATGCGCATGTCGTCGCTGTCGTCGGCGATGACGACGCGGGGCAACATCCCGGTGGCCGGTTCCGGTTCTGGCGCAGGCGCGGGAGCGGCGAGCCCGGCGGCGCTGGCCGGGACGGATCGAACCAGGTCCCCCGGCCCGAAGTCCCGGCCGGGCCGCAGCCAGTCGTTGACGAGGTGGCGGGCCGCGACGAGCGTCTGCTCGAGATGGACCACCGCGACGTCGGCGCGCCCGCCCTCCAGCCACCCAATCGCGGCCGTGAGGGACTGGAGGATGGTGTCGTTGATCTCCAGCGCCTGCCGATGCCAGACCTCGACCTCGCGGGCGGATGCTGCGGCCTCCTCGGCCACCACACGGTCGGTGATGTCGATGCACGTGCCGCGCATTCGGACCGGCTTGCCGTCGTCGTCGACGATGACCTGACCGTTGGACGAGAGGTACCGGACCTCGCCGTCGGGCCGGACGATGCGCTCGATCATCTGATAGGTGTCACCGGATGCGTAGGCCGCCGCGTGCACCGCCGAGATCCGATCGCGGTCGTCCGGATGGATACGCGACATGAACTCCTCGTAGTTCATCTCCAATGACTGCGGCTCAAGGCCGTAGATCCGGTAGAGCTGGTCGGACCACTGATTGGTGTTCGTCTCGATGTTCCAGTCGTAGTCGCCCATGTTCGCGAGCGCCTGGGCGGCAGCCACGCGAGCCTTCAGGTCAGTGAGCTCGGCCTCAGCCGCGGCACACCGTCCGGCCAGGCTCTCAAGCATCTGTTCGGTCTCGTTCATCATTGGCTCACCCTGCTCTGACGACGTGCTCGCTGTGGGAGGTCTCCCGCGGTTTCGGTGGAAGCTCGATCGTGAACTCGCTGCCGTCTCCCGGCACGCTGTACACGGTGAGCTTGGCGTCGAGCCGGTCGGCGAGCGAGCGCGAGATGTGCAGGCCCAAGCCGAGGCCCTCGTAGGCGGGCACTCCCTGCTCGAAGGCCTCGAAGATCCGGTCAACCTCGTCGTCGGTGATCCCGGGGCCGGTGTCGGAGACGGTCAGGCGCACTGAGCCATCGACCCCATCGGCGATGCTGAGCCGGACCTGGCCCAGTTCGGTGAACTTGATCGCGTTGCCGGTCAGGTTGATCAGGATCTGGCGCAGCGCCCTGCGGTCGGTCCGGACGACGACGGCCGCGGCGTCGTCGATGGCGAGCTCGAGGCCCTTGTCCGAGGCCAGCTGACGCATCTCATCGGCCACGTCTCGCAGCAGCCCGGTGCATTCGACCGGCGCCATCACGAGTGTTGTCTTGCCGACTTCGTTTCGGGCCAACTCGATCAGCTCCGTGATCAGGCCGTTCAGGTGGTCGCCGCTGCGCCCGATGGCCTGCAGCTGCTCCTTCTGGGATGGCGACAGCGGACCCGGTCGTTCGGTCAACAGCGTCGCGGCAAACCCGCAGATGACATGGATGGGCGTGCGCAGCTCGTGGCTGACGTTGGCCAGGAACCGGGACTTTGCCTCACTGGCGGCGGCGAGATCCCGGTTGACGGCTCGCTGCTCCTGCACGTCCGACTCGGCCCGTTGGCCTTCGGCGCGCGCGGCAGTCAGCAGCAGGCTGGCGAAGGCCAGCACCCCGACGTACGTCTGCGCCCGGACCATCGCGACGTCGGGGTCGGCTCCGGCGAACTGGCCGTGTCCGTGGCTGGTCGCCCACACCGCGATGCTGGCCAGAGCCAGCGTTCCGAGCGTCGTCCCGGGTTGGCGCAGCTGCAGCGCGATCGCGAAGACGACGGGGAACAGCACGTAGGCCATGGGCTCGTCGGTGCGGAACACGACGACCCCCAGCAGGGCCAGGCCGCCCGCAGCCGCCGCGCACTGCACGATGACCGGCCAAGCGGCGCGCCCGCGCTCAAGGATCAGCGAACCGAACACCAGCAGAACCGGCGCGACCAACAGATCGCCACCGGCATCGCCGAGCCACCAGACTCGCCAGACCGCGATGGCGCTGCCGCCGTTCACGATGCCTCCGCCCCACAGCGCCAGCACGCCGATCGTGGCGCTGATCATGGTGCTCACGAAGGCGGCAAAACAGACCAGCGTCAGGATGTCCCGGGTTCGCTCCAACGTCGGCCGGAATCCCGGCGTCCGCCGCACGAACCACGCCCCCACGACGGCCTCGGCGGTGTTGCCCACGGCGACGAGGGCGGCCGTGACGACAGCTTCATCGGAGGTGATGTTGGCGACGAACGCACCGAGCAGCACGCCCGGCCAGAGGCGCGGACCACCCAACACGAGCGCCGCCAGCGCCAGCCCGGTTGGTGGCCAGATGGCGGTGACCTGCTTCGTGGCGAAGGCAAAGGCGAACCCGGCCTGGGCGGCGCCGACGTAGGCCACGGCAACCACCAGGCACAGCATGACCGCGCGCGACGACGGCCGCCGGACCGAGGCGGACGAGAGGAGGCTTGAAGCGGGGCCCACAAGCCTCACGGTATGCCCGCAGCCGAACCGCAGGTATCGATTCGAGGTTACGGTTTTGCTTCGAATCCCAAGGGTCTCGGACCGACGTAGTCGGGCCCATACGCACCCGGCGCGGGACGTCGCGTCTTCTCGAGAGCCCGATGGCCCGGGGCCATCCGGCGCGCCGTGACGAGGAAGGCGGTGTGCCCGGAAGACGCATGGACTGGCCGGACGGCGAGACCCTCCAGGTGCCAGTCGCGTATCGACGTCTCCCAGGCGTGCGGCTCGGTGAACCCGCCGTCGGCACGCAGCGTCTCGACGAACAACGAAAGCTGCGTGGTCGTGGCCACGTAGGCGCACACGATGCCCCCGGACACGAGGCGCTCTGCGGCCAGCGGGACGCACGTCCACGGGTCGACCATGTCGAGAATCAGCCGGTCGATCTCCGTCTCTGCGATCACTTCCCGCATGTCGCCGACCGTCAAGGACCAGCGCGCGTCGTCACCGGCGATCTGGCGTACGTTGCGCTCGGCCGTGTCGGCGAACTCCTCGCGCATCTCGTAGGAGGACACCCAGCCGCCGGGGCCGACCGCGCGGAGCAGGTAGAGCGTCAGTGCGCCGGAGCCGGCGCCCGCCTCGACCACATGGGCGCCCGGGAAGATATCGGCCATCGTGATGATGTGGGCGGCGTCCTTGGGATAGATGATCGCGGCGCCCCGCGGCATCGAGACCACGTACTCGCTGAGCAGCGGCCGGAAGACCTGGTACTGGCCGCCGAGCGACGAGACCAGGACCGTGCCTTCGGGCTGGCCGATCATGTCGTCGTGCCGGAGCTGTCCCTTCTTGGTGGAGAATTCCCGGCCGGCCTGGAGCCGGACGTTGTGCCGCCGGCCCTTGGCATCGGTCAGTCGGACCCATTCACCTTCGCGCAGTACGGAGGGCATGGCCCGCTCCTTCCCAGAGGAACCATGCGACGAAGATCGCGAAGGCCAGGTCCACGGACCACGTCGAGCCACCGAAGTCGGCCCGCATCAACGTGACGACGACAAGTCCGACGGCGATGAGCCGACCCATCCACGCAGCGAGGCGCGTCCCGGCATCGACGCGTCCGCTGGCCCGCCAGATCAGCGCCCGCAGCGCCCGGCCGCCGTCCAGCGGGAGCCCGGGAAGGAGATTGAACACGCCGACGACGATATTGATCCATCCGAGTGACGCGATGACGGGATGGCCCTGGCCTTCAAGGAAGCAGCCGAAGCCGATGAGGAGCGAGACGATCGGGCCGACGACCGCGATGACGAACTCCTGCATCGGCGTGCGCCCCGGGCCTTCGATCGACGTCTCCCCGCCGAGGATGTGCAGCGTGATGGAACGCACGCGCAGGCCGAAGCCCCGGGCGGCGACCATGTGCGCAAGCTCGTGCAGAAAGACCGAGACGTACAGGCCAAGGACGAACAGGGCGGCGGCGGTGTATCCCGAGGTCGCGCCCGTTCCGGCTGCGAACCTCGGCGCGAACACCATGACCAACAGTGCGCCCATGATCAGCAGCGACGGCCCGACGAGGACGTCGACGCCACCGATACGCGCGATCCGCCAAGTGCCTGAGCTCACGGCGCAACCGTAGCGATGCTGTCGGACCCGCCGTCTAAGGTGCAGGACATGGAAGCCGTCGAGGTCCGCACCTCACTCTCGCCGAGCCGGGCGTCGGACTTCCTGACGTGTCCTCTGCTCTACCGATTCCGGACGATCGACCGCTTCCCCGAGCCCCCTGACCCGGTTGCGGTCCGCGGCACCCTCGTCCACGCCGTCCTCGAGAATCTCTTCGGCGAGGAGTCGGTGGAGCGCACCCTCGAACGCGCCCAGCAGCTCCTGCCCGAGACGTGGGATGCACTCCGCGCCGAGCACGAAGACCTCGCCGACCTCGCTGTGCCCGACGGATGGCTCGCCTCCGCCGACGACCTCCTCACCTCGTACTTCGCGCTCGAGGATCCGCGCTGGATCGAGCCCGAGGCGCTCGAGCTTCGCGTCGACCACACCCTGGAGTCAGGCCTGTCGCTGGGCGGCATCGTCGACCGCGTTGACGTCGCACCCGACGGCCGCATCCGCGTGGTCGACTACAAAACGGGCAAGTCGGTCGGCGAGCGGTTCGAGGGCAAAGCCCTGTTCCAGATGAAGTTCTACGCGCTGGTCATCTGGCGCACCCGCGGAGTCATCCCGACGGTGCTTCAGCTCTACTACCTGGCCGACAAGACCGTCCTCAGCTACGAGCCGACCGAGTCTGACCTGCTGGCCACCGAGCGCAAGGTGGTCGCGCTCTGGAACGCGATCAGCACGGCCATCGAGCGCGAGCAGTTCGCGCCACGGCGCAGCGCGCTGTGTCAGTGGTGTCGGCACCAGGACAAGTGCCCGGAATTCGGCGGAGTCACTCCCCCGATGCCGGCCGTGCACCTCGTCTAGGAGTTCGCGTGTGCGGCGAGCACCTCGTCGACCGTCCGCAGGAAGTCGCGGATCACCAGCGGTTTGGTGACATAGGCGGTGGCACCGGCCTGCAGCATGTCGCCGATGCGCCGCTGGGTGGCATCGGCGCTCACCACGATGACCGGTATGGCGGCTGTCCGTTCGTCGGCCCGGAGATAAAGCAGGACTTCGTCGCCATTGATGTCCGGCAGATGCAGGTCCAAGAGGATCAAATCGGGGCGGTGTTCTCGTGCCAGGTCCAGGCCGAGCCGGCCGAGCGCCGCCGAAACGACGCGGATGTGCGGGCGCAGGCTCAGGGCGCCTTCGACCAATACGGTGTTGGAGGGATTGTCCTCGATGTAGAGCACGGTGGCCGTCGGCGCCGGGATGGTTCCCACGTCCACATTGGCCCGTTCCGGGCCCTCGGCGAGCTCCCCCTGGGGCAACCGGACGGTGAACCGGCTGCCCATCCCGACCGTGCTTTCGGCCTGCACCGAGCCGCCCATCATCTCCGTCAAGGCCTGGCTCAGCGCCAGGCCGATGCCGGTGCCCTCGATCTCGCCGGTGTGGATGCCGAGGCGCTCGAAGGGCTGGAAGAGGCGGGGAAGGTCGGCGGCGGCAATTCCGGGTCCGGTGTCCTCGACGGCAATGGCCACCATGGGATCCTCCCCGGCCGTCGACACCGTGACGGTGCCGCCCTCGCGGTTGTACTTGACCGCATTGGACAGCAGGTTGAGCAGGATCTGCTTGAGCCGGTTCATGTCGGCGCGGACGACGTGGCCCCGGACCCGGTTGCGGATCTCGATCCGACGCTGTGCCGCCATCGGCGAGAGCAGGTCGATCACCTCCTGCACGACTGGGCCGATGGCGACCGGCTCGATGGAGATCGCCAGGGTGCCGGACTGGACCCGGGAGATGTCCAAGACGTCGTTAACCAGGCTCAGCAGATGCTGACCCGCTTTGTGCGTCCGGTCGATGAAGGCGTCGTGCTGGTCGTCGGGGACGCCGCCCATCTGCAAGAGCTCGGTGAATCCGAGAATTGCGGTCAGCGGCGTCCGCAGCTCGTGGCTCATTCGGGACAGGAACTCGCTCTTCGCGTCGTTGGCGCGCTCCGCCTCCACCTTGGCCTCGCGGAGCGCGTCCTCGGTGCGCAGGCGGTCGGTGATGTCGCGCACGGCGGCGGACACCAGCGTTCCGGTCGTCGTCTGCAGCGGTGACAGCGAGATGTCGACCGGGAACTCCGAGCCGTCCTTGCGCACCGCCCACAGCTGCAGGCCTGCGCCCATCGGCCGGACGTCGGGGTGCTTGAAGAACCCGGACCGCAGTTTGGGGTGGCCCGGGCGGTTCTTGACCGGTATGAGCAGTTCGACCGGCTGACCGATCAGCTCCTCGCGGGTGTAGCCGAACAGGTCCTTGGTGCGGTGGCTGGCGACCGTGATGTTCCCAGCCTCGTCGACGACGACGATGGCGTCCGGCGCGGCCTCGAGGAGCGCCTCATAGCGGGCTTCGGCCTGCTTGCGCTCTGTCGCGTCCCGGACCGCGGCAGCAATGAGCAGTCCGCGCTCGGTGTGCAGCGGCGTCAACGAGATGTCGACCGAGAACTCCGAGCCGTCCTTGCGTCGTCCGGACAGGTTCCGCCCGCGCATGGGACGTGCCGAGGGGTCCGCCGAGAAAGCCTGCCGAAGGCCTGGGTGTCGGTCACGCACTCGGTCGGGCACCAGCATGTCGATGCGCTGGCCTTGGAGTTCGCTCCGCTGGTAGCCGAACAGCGTCTCGGTCTGCTGGTTCACGAACTCGATCGCACCGGTGCGGTCGACCACGATGAAGGCGTCCGGCGCGGCCTCGATCAGCGCCGACAGCTGAGCTTCGCGGCTCTGCAGGGCGGTGATGTCGCGGGCGATCGCGGATGCGCCGACGATCGCGCCCGCAGCGTTGCGAATGGGTGCCACTGTGAGCGAGATGTCGACGAGGGTCCCGTCCTTGCGCCGCCGTTGCGTGAAGTACGGCGCGAGCTCCTCGCCGGCCTGGACCTTGTCCAGGATCAGCTTCTCCTCGTCGATCCGGTCTGCCGGGATCAGCTCCGTTATCGGCTTGCCGACGATCTCGTCGGATGTGTAGCCGTACAGCCGCTCGGCACCGGCGTTCCAGCTGGTGATCACGCCGTCGCGCGACTTGCCGATGATCGCGTCGGATGCGCCGCGGACGATCGCGGCGAATTCGTCAGCCTGGTGGGCGGGATCGATCATGTCGTGATCTCCGTCGATTCGCCGGGGTCGATCCACCGGATCCGGTCCGTGAAGCGTGACGCTGCCAGCACCGGCTCGGCTTCGGGGCGGTCCTGCTTGAAGTGCGTCCAGCCCTCGTAGTGGACAGGAACGACGACGGCCGGGTCGACCAGCTCCAGCAGCTCGAGGGCCTCGGCCGCATCCAGCGAGTAGCGGAACGGTCCGGTGAGATACCGAAAACGCACAGCCCCCAAGTGCATGATCATCGACCCGACATCGACACGCTTGGGCACCTCCCGGAGCCCTGGATACAGGACCGTGTCGCCGGTCACCCACAGGGCCCCGTTCTGCTGGCCTTCCCAGGTCAGCGCGAACCCGATGACCGGGCCGGTGATGGGATCCATGCCGGGCGGGCCGTGCCGGCACGGGGTCGCAGTGATGGTGATGGTGGGCTTGCCCGGCGCCTCGAGCGTCATGGTTTCCCACGGCCGCAGTCCGACGGATGCCCCACCGAGCACCTTCGCGGCCTTGGTGGTTGTCACGGTAGGACCCCACTGGGGAAGCAGCGCCCTGCCCGCGGGATCGAGGTTGTCGCCGTGGTGGTGATGGCTGACGAGGACCGCGTCGATGTCACCCACGGCGGCCGGCGACAAGGACGGCCCCGCCGTCTTCTTTGACGTCGTCCCCCACCCGAAGAAGTAGCGCTTGCCCGCCGGGTCGAACGTCGGATCCGTCAGGATCCGCCAGCCGGCGAACTCAAGGAGCGCGGTGGGGCCGCCGATATGGGTGACGCGGACGCCGGTCATGGGCTCATCGTAGGGCGCTGCCGTGTGCCTCGGCACCGTCGTTACTCAAGCGTCACCGACCCCATTCAGTGCCCTCGATCGCCGGCTCCAGAGGACCGTCGGCGAGAGCCCAGCCAACGTCTGCTGCGTGAACCGGCGTGGAGCGACGGGTACATCCACGAGGTGCGGGATCACCAGGACGTCGCACCCGGCAGCGTTCGCTGAGGCCGCACCGGTCGTCGAGTCCTCGATGGCCAAGCACTCCCGTGGTTCGCAGCCCAGTAGCGCCGCGGCCGTCAGGTAGGCCTCCGGATGTGGCTTGCCCATCGTCACCGCGTCGCCGCTGACGACGACGCTGAACGGCAGGTGCGCGGCGACCGCCCCAGCGATCGGCGCGTACGACATCGTGACCAGAGCTTGCGGTACGCCGGCGTCGACGAAGGCGGCCACAAGGTCGAGCGCCCCCGGACGCCACGGCACATCGACCCGCAGCTGGGCCGCCACCCGCTCGACCAGGTACTCGACGATCTCGGTGGAGGATCGGTCGGACCCCAGACGCCTCTTGATGTAGTCACCGGAGTCCGGCAGCGCCAGCCCGACGAGCGCCAACCCGTCCTCGCGCGTCCAGTCGATGCCGTGCTCGGCTGCCAACTCGAGCTCGGCCGCCATCCAGACCGGTTCGGTGTCCACCAAGGTGCCATCGAGATCCCAAAGCACACCGGTCCACACGCGCCGAGGTTACCGAGCGCCCGAAGTGCTTGCGCTTCGAGGCCTGGGGTACCTCCCGCGCCCGACAGGGCGTGAGGGGGCGTGGCCGACGGCGCGTTGACGACAACGCTGGGGGCACCCCCGCGTGCGGGGGAAGATCACGAGGGCCAGCGTGCGAGGCCACCTTGTCGACAATGAGAGACTGGTCGGGTGCGACCCGATGCCACTGAAGCCCTGACCAACCTGATCCAGCAGCGGATTCTCGTCATCGACGGCGCCATGGGCACGATGATCCAGCGCTACGACCTGCAAGAGGCCGACTACCGCGGCGAGCGGTTCGCCGACTGGCCCAGTGATCTCAAGGGAAATGCCGACCTGCTGGCCCTCACGCGGCCAGACGTGATCGGCGAGATCCATCGGCAATACCTCGATGCGGGTGCGGACATCATCCTCACCGACACGTTCAACTCTCAGCGCATCTCGCAGGCCGATTACGGCCTGGAAGATCTGGCCTACGAGCTCAATCTGGAGGCCGCGAAGCTGGCCCGGGCCGAAGCCGACGCCGCCGAGGCGCGCGATGGACGCCCGCGGTTCGTCGGCGGGTCCATGGGCCCGATGAACCGCACGGCGTCGATCTCGCCGGACGTCAACGACCCGGCGGCGCGCAACCTCACCTTCGAGCAGGCCGCCGAGGCCTACCTCGAGCAGGCGAACGGGCTCGTCGACGGGGGCGCCGACGTCCTGTTCATCGAGACGATCTTCGACACCCTCAACGCGAAAGCCGCGATCTTCGCGGTGCGCACGCTGTTCGAGGAGCGCGGCCGTCGCTGGCCGGTCGTCATCTCCGGCACGATCACGGACGCGTCGGGCCGCACGCTCACCGGACAGGTGACGGAGGCGTTCTGGAACTCGGTGGCTCACGCCGAGCCGCTGGTCGTTGGGCTGAACTGCTCGCTGGGTGGCAAGGAGATGCGCCCCTACGTCGCCGAGCTCGCCCGCGTCGCCGACTGCTTCGTCCACTCCTACCCGAACGCCGGGCTGCCCAACGCCTTCGGCGAGTACGACGAGCAGCCGGACGAGACGGCCGGAATCCTCGAGGAGTTCGCCCGCAGTGGGCTCGTCAACGTTGTCGGCGGCTGCTGCGGGACCACACCGGAACACATCGCGTCGATCGCCGGGCACGTCGAGGGCATCGGCCCGCGCGTCCATCCGGCCGACGTCATCGACCGGATGCACCTTTCCGGCCTCGAGCCGGTGACGATCGAGGAGGACACGCTCTTCGTCAATGTCGGTGAGCGCACGAACATCACCGGGTCCGCACGATTTCGAAACCTCATTCGCGACGGCGACTACGACACCGCGCTGGCGGTCGCCCGGCAACAGGTTGAGGCCGGCGCCCAGATCATCGACGTCAACATGGACGAAGGCATGATCGACGGCGTCGCAGCCATGCGCCGGTTCCTCCGGCTCATCGCGTCCGAGCCGGACATCTCCCGTGTGCCGATCATGATCGACTCCTCCAAGTGGGAGGTCATCGAAGAGGGCCTGCGCAATGTCCAGGGCAAATCGATCGTCAACTCGATCTCGCTCAAGGAGGGCGAGGAGAAGTTCATCGAGCAGGCGACGCTGTGCCGAAAGTACGGCGCGGCGGCCGTCGTCATGGCCTTCGACGAGGACGGCCAGGCCGACAGCCTCGAACGGCGCCAGGAGATCTGCGCGCGGGCCTACAAGATCCTGACCGAGCAGGTCGGGTTCCCGGCCCACGACATCATCTTCGACCCGAACGTCTTCGCCGTCGCCACGGGCATCGAGGAGCACGCCAACTACGGCGTCGACTTCATCGAGGCCACCCGCTGGATCAAGCAGAACCTGCCGGGCGCCAAGGTCTCCGGCGGCATCTCGAACGTCTCGTTCTCGTTCCGCGGCAACAACGCGGTGCGTGAGGCCATCCATGCGGTGTTCCTGTTCCACGCCATCAAGGCCGGCCTCGACATGGGCATCGTCAACGCGGGCGCCCTCGTCGTCTACGACGAGATCGATCCCGAGCTGCGCGATCGCATCGAGGACGTCATCCTCAACCGGCGCCCGGACGCAGCCGACCGCCTGCTCGAGATCGCAGCCGATTTCGCCGGCAGCGGCGAGAAGGCCGAGGAGAAGGTCGACGAGGTCGCAGAAGCAGAGGGCTAACCGGCTTGGCGTGAAACTGGGCCGGCGAGCAGGAACGTCCTCGCCTCGCGCGCCATCTCGCGTGCGATCACGAGCCGCTGGATCTCCTG
>JBJMIJ010000029.1:0-138641 GCA_045806885.1 Aeromicrobium sp. | reverse complement strand
CTCCACGAGGCGCTCGCCAGCCGAACGACGATTGGACAAGCCCAAGGCATCCTCATGCACGCCTTCGACATCAACTCCGACCGAGCGTTCGCCTACATGCAGCGCCTCTCCCAAGACGGCAACATCAAGCTCTTCGAGATCGCCGAACAGATCGTGCACAACCGCACCGCACTACGTCGCGGCGAGGACGAAACAACACGCTAGACCAGGGCCTTGCTGGACTGCCTGTCGGAATTCGAGCCGATGACCTTCTCACTACGCGTAAGTCGGCTACAGAACGCTGTGCCGAGCGAACGCAGATTGCGAAGTAAACGCGACTGTTCTGGATTTCAGACCCATGTTCGCTCGGGAGTGGGACCATCGCGGCATGGCCAAGCGTGGACCCTTCGAGGGCAGCAGTCAGAGTTCGGCTTCCGCTGAGGCGATCTGGGCTATCTGGACGGACCCCGCTGTATGGCAGGGAGGCGTCATCGCGTCGGCGAGCATCGACCGCGACTTCGCACTCGGAGCGAAGATAACGGTCCGTGTGAAGGGCTACACGCCTCAAACCTCGACCGTCACGAACATCGACGCACCGAGAATGTGGACCGGGGTCGCGAACGCTCCCGGCTTGACGCTGACCTATGACCACCTCATCGAATCCACTGAGACGGGCACAGTCATTACCGAGCGAGCCACGATGAGCGGTCCACTGGCCGGGATTGCGGCACGGCTACTCGGCAGTCGCCTTGCCAAAACGTTCACTGCGACGACGGCTCACACGGCGCGTCTCGCTGAAGCTCAGGTTTAGGCGGGTCATGACGCTCGTCGAGCGGTTTATCGACTTCAGTGACTGGCCGCCCGCCCGGAAGTCTGCCCTTTTCGGTGCAGTAGTGACCCCAGGTTTGGTGTCAATTTTGCTCTTCATGCTGTTTGCACGACCAAGGGCAATTGATGTGCCTATGCTCGTGCGCCTTGACCTGGTTGGCGTAGGTATCGGCAGCGTGGGAGGGCTGATTTCTTGGGTCATGTCCCGGAACGGCAGGGAAGGTGGCCTGACCGCGTACGTGTTCTTTCTGACCTACCAACTTTGGGCGGTGGTTCTTGTCCTTGCGCTTGGTGGATATACCAGCCCGTTTGTGTGGCTGCCCGTGATTCTTCCTCTGCTGACCGCGCTCTGGTACGACGTGCGAATGGGCGTTGTCTCCGCCGTCTACATTTCCGTTTTGATGCTGGCAGGCAGCGAACTCACGGTAAGAAATTTTGTTCCGTTTGCGCCAGCGATGAGAATCCGGAGCATCGATACTTTGAACACCGATGGTTGGCTGGCGGTCACACTCTTTGCACTCCTGTTCTCTGCGGTCTGGGTATATCTCGTGGGATTCGTCGCAGTCGCAGCTGCCGAGCTCCAACACCGACGGTTGCGCGTCGCCCATGGACTAATCCGGCGGTACGTCCCAGAACAGGTCGCCGAGGCAGTGCTCTCCGATACTCCCGAGTCCATCGAGCGGCACGAGCGCCGCAAACTGACCATCTTCTTCTCGGACCTCGTTGGCTTCACCGACTTGTCCGAGGAGCTCGAGCCCGAAGACCTTGCAATGGTTCTCCACGACTACTTCACCGAGATGTCAGCCATCGCTCGGCATCACGGCGGCACTGTCGATGACCTGGTCGGTGACGCAATCCTGGTGTTCTACGGAGCACCCGAACGCACCGACGACCACGACCAAGCCCTACGAGCCGTGCGCATGGCTGTGGAGATGCAGGCGGCGATGGGACCGCTCAACCAAAAGTGGGAAGCAGCCGGAATCCCCGAAACGTTGCGGGTCCGAATGGGCATCAACACCGGCATCGCCACTGTCGGCAACTTCGGCTCTCAGGAGCGGACGAAGTACACGGCTCTGGGCAAGCAGGTAAACATCGCAGCACGGATTCAGTCCCAATGCGAACCGGGCAAGGTGCTGCTCAGTCACCCGACGTGGCTCCTCGTCCGCGACGAAATCTCCTGCACGCCCAAGGGTGAGCTCACGCTCAAAGGGCTGCACAAGCCGATGGTGGCGTACGAAGTACAGACCTGAAGGTCGGCTGCTCGTTAGGACCGAAACGAGAACGCACCTTGCGAAGCAGGTTCCGTCAGGTTCAGTTCTTCGCTGGCCCTGAGGAGCCGGTCGTCGGCCGAGTCGCCGTTCTCGGTCGTCACACCCCCTATAGGGGGTGGTGTTGACGACGACGACGGAACCCCCGAAGGAGCGACGACCCCCGATGTGGTGTTCATTGCGGTTCCGGTTCGACGGCTACGGAGTAGTACGTTTCGTCGGGGTCTTCATCAAGCTCAAGCAGGCCGTATGTGCGCACAATCCGGTCATCCCTCAGCAGAACGTTCAGCCCCACCGCAAGATGCAGATCTTCGGACAGGTCCATCTCGTCTCTGAGCTGGTCAGCAGTGCATCTCCCCAAGTACTTGATGAAGGCATATGTGATCGAGCCAAAGTCCTCCTCCGCCCGTTCGAAGAGCCAAACTCCGTGCCCGGCTACATGAGCCCAAAAATCCGGTTCCTCCTCGACGTCGATGTCGACGAATTCATGAGGCATGAGTGGTGACTCGCATTTCATTCTTGACGGCGGGCTTCGGCAGGGCATCGACGATTGAGTAGTACTTACCGTTGGGGTTTGTGCCGTTGCGGCCGTCACCTTTTACGAACGAGACCCTCTTGCTTTCCAGAAGCCCTGTGAGCGCATTCCGGACCCGGCCGGGGGGCAGGTCAAGGTCCTTGGCGATCGTCGCCAGGCATATCTCCGGATGCTCTTCAACGTGGGTGTAGACGGTGTCAGTGTCGGACTTCTGGCGGCTCCGGGCCGACTCGGCCCCGGTGTGGATCTTGCGGACCGATTCGAGGGTCGTCAACTCGAATGCTTCAGGGTCCCAGTCGTAGTGCAGTTCGGGCACGGTCACGCCACGGCCCTTGGCACGCAGCGTCCGCTGGGAATCCTCCGGGTAGTCGGGATTGGGCCGTTCGATTGTCAGGAGGGTGTCGGGCCAGCCTTCGAGCGCGGATGCTCCTCTTGCGCGCTGCGGTCTGTTTTTCTGTTCGTGTCCGGCGTGGTGGATGATGACGATTTCCCGGAGGTCAGCGCGCCGCTTGATCTCGTCGAGTTCGCCCACGAAGGCGTTGACTTCGCTGTTGCTGTTTTCTTCGCCGTCAAAGACTCGGCTAAAGGTGTCAATGACCCAGACTTCTGCATTGAGGTCGCGAAGATGGGCAACGATCCAGTCCTTGCCTTCGGCGGTGGTGAACGGGACCGACTGACCCTTCATGAAGATGAGGGAGAGCGCGTCGTCGCGTTCAACCCCGAGGCGCCTGAACTGATTCGCGGCGTAGCGCTGCTCGAGTTCGCAGTCCCAGTAGACGATTCGGCGGCCCTCCAAGATCGGCCGCACCTGCTTTCCCAGAAAGTCGCTGCCGTCGAGGAGGCTGCGGCAGAGGCACATCATGAACGTCGTCTTGGCGGCCTTCGCCGGTGCGGACAGCAAAGTGATCCCGCCCTGAATCATGAGGCCGTCAACGCGGTACTCCAGTTCTGGCAGGTCTGCTGCAAGAAGATCGGCGAGCGTCTCGTACTCGATCACCGGCGGATCAAATGCGGCTGCCCGCTGCACCTGGTCGAGCGCCATGCCGGGCAGCGTCGCGCCGATGCGGGACGTGAGACTGCTCGCTCCGTCACGCAGGTATATGTCCAGAAGCGCCGGGTCGACCTCGCCTGTGGTGGAGTCAACGAGGGGCAGTGTCCCCTCATCCGTAGCGATTTCCAGGAATGCCGCGTACTCGTGCGTCAGGAGGTCGAACTGCGTCTGGAAACTGGTGCGCCGCGTGACGCTCTGGAAAGCCTTGTCCTTCCGCGCCTCGGCGAATTCCGTGTAGGCATCGTGGTCCGCCTCCTGTTGCGCCAGCCATTCCTCGTCTTCCGCGGGATCCGGAAGTCTTGAGGCGGTCGAGGTGTCCGATCCGTCCAGTGCGGGAGTGCTCAGCGCGGGGCCGTCTTCTTCATCGGGGTTGTCGGGGGTGTTGTCGTATTTCTCGGTCATTACTTGTTCTTCTGTCGTCGTTTAGTGATCCGCCACCGGATGGTGTCCAGAAATCGACGGTAGCACATTGTTAGCCATATTACGGAACTCGCGGGCGACCCCCGAATTCCGTGTTATTGCAATGCAATTCCGACGGTTGTCGCAACGCACTTGTCCGAGACCCGGACCATCGATATAGGAATCTGGATAACAATTTGCGGAAGAGTGTCCATAAACATGTCCTCAACGACATTTCTAACTATCTTGAATTAGTGTGTTTACGCCTATAGAATCGGACATATGAATCTGACTTTCGGCTACGCACGGGTGTCGACGGTTAGCCAGACGTTGGACCAGCAGTTCGACGCTCTGGTCGCCGCGGGTGTGGACCCATCCCGGATCTACTCCGACCAGTTGAGCGGGACGCGAACAGACCGGCCCGGTCTCACAGCCCTGCTCGGCGCCGCCAGATCAGGGGACGAGATCGTCGTGATCGCTCTCGACCGGTTGGGACGAAGTCTGATCCATGTGGTCCAAACGATCGAGGAACTGACCAACCAGGGGATCGTGCTGCGCTCACTCCGGGAGAACATCGATTTCGCGACCCCGACGGGTCGGCTCGTCGCCGCAGTGATGGCATCACTCGCTGAATACGAACGAGAACTGATCAGGGAGCGCTCAGCTGCCGCGAGAGCAGCCGCCGCTGCCAGAGGGCGTCATATTGGGAGGCCGCGAGCCCTCACTCCTGACCAGGTCGACCTTGCCAAGCGAATGCACGCCGCCGGGGAGAACATCGTCACCATCAGCCGCGCCCTCGCGGTCAGTCGGGCGACGATCTACCGAGCCATCGACCAAGCCGCCTGACCGCAACCGGCCACCGACCGCACTCAGAATTGAGAATTAGTATCGGGGGCCCCCACAGCATTTCTCGACCGCACTGCCCCCTCAACTCGCGAACCAAATTGGAAAGGCGGTTGGTGCATGCACACCCGAGCCCGTGCTGTGAACAGCCGCGGTTATCCAAACCACCATCCATACCAGATTGGATCGCCGTCCGAATCGCCGCCGCATTTCAAGGACGAAAAGTACAAACAGCGAGCCCGAGGAGTAGACGTGAACGGATCGGAGAACCGTCGCCCGATGCGACCGGCCTATTGGGTAGCCGGACCCGGCGGGTGCCCGATCGGTGGCCCGTTCGACCTGTGGCGCAAGAACTACTTCATCGCAAACGGCGAGCCGCCGGAGGACACGGTCAAGATGTACCCAGCGCTAAGCCAGCGGACCGTGACGGGCATAGCCGAGGCGACCTTCACTTGGGAGGCGACGCTGGAGGACGTGCTGCAAAGGTTCACTACAGACGGCCCGCACGACCAGTTGACGATGGCCTACTCCTACTTCCATGAGTGGCGCAAGCGCGCGCCTTTCCTGCCGGACTCAATGCAGGACATCGCTTTAAGGCCCGCACGAACTGAGCCCGAACCGCTTGACGGATTCATGGAGGATTGGCGACTAGATGGACCGGCTCGGAAATGAGCGAGTCTGTTCACGGCCATCAGATTGCTCTTGAACCACGCCCTGGAGATCACGCTCAGTGAAAGCAGATCGCGCTGAGGACGGGCACAGTCATCTCACGTTTCTGACGCACCTCGGAAGACAGTCGCTTGTTCTTCGTACGCGTGGTTCTTGCTGTGCAATGGTGGCCGTATGAGTCGAACCGCGACCGCGGTGCTAGGAGCGCTTGGCGCCGTTGTGGTGCTCGCCGCGATGGGCGCGGCACAGCACAACGCTGTCCCGCTCTGGTGGTACCCCCTGGCAGCTGTCGGTGTCGGCTGGAACTTCTATCGGGGCAAGCCTGCCGGTGCTGTGCGGTCCGAGGATGGCGTCGGTGGAAGCGCCGAGCCCGAAGACTCCATTGCCGTTGCTAGTCCATCTCCGGCCGCAGCGGCCAAACAGGCGAAAAGAGCCGAGAGGGCAGCCGCGAGAGAGGCCAGGCAGGTCCAGCGGGCGGCGAGAGAGGCCGCCGATCACGAACAGTACGGCGCCAAATGCGGCGGTGGAGTTTTTGGAACTCGCGAGGTGAACTTCTTTGCTCGCGGCTACGTCAAGGTCTCCATGGCGTTCATGTCGGGCGGTGCACCCTACGAGAAACTGATAGCGATCGAGGCATCTTCGGACGTTCAGAAGAAGTCTGGCCTCGGGCGTGGTGCGGCGGCCGCTGTCACCATGGGCGCCAGCCTCGCCGCCGCTTCAAATATGCGCGGCGACGTGTACCTGACCATCACGACACAGAATAAAACCCACGTTCTTCACGTGGATCCCCCGACCGCACGAACCATGAAAACTGCCAAGCAACTTGAAGCCGAGGGCCGCGCTCTTATCGCATCTGCTCGATGACGTTGCGCCAAAGCAACGCGCGTCTGCAATCCTCGCTGTCGCAGAATTCTCCGAATCGTCTCGTTTCGAGGTAGCGACTTCCGGACGCACTTTGCAACGCACCGGCCGACGTATTGAGGTCCTTTCGCTTTCCAAATCGAGCCGCGTTCAAAAGCATGGAATCGGACACGGAGCTCCAGTCAGCGGAATGCGTGTTGAACGATCCGACTATTTGAGGATTTCCTTTGGCTCCTAGGCACTGGGGTTCCGCTGGTTCAAAACAGAGCTTGCTGCGTCTGCGGAATGACCAGATCCTCATTGCGAGTCAGTAGATCTAAGAATCGACGGTTAACGAATAAGCGGTCGCGCCCGACCTTGATGTCCTCCAAAAGGTCAGCATCAACGAGAGCCGATAGCCAACCCGTTGCCGTCGGCCGAGAAACGTCGCAACGCCGCATCACAGTCTTGATCCGGCAATAGGGCTGCTCGAAAAGGACCGATCTAAACTCGCTGTCGGAGCCGCCTTTGGTGGCTGCGCGTGCCTTCGTCGCAAAGTCCCTCTGCAGCATTCGAATGGCAGCGATCTTATGGACGGTCGACCGCGAAGTCTGGGTCACGCCCGCCAGGATGTACAGAACCCATTCCTCCCAGGCGCCACTCTTGGTCACTTCGAGGAGGAGGCGGTAGTACTCGTTCTTTGTCTCGATGATGTAGCGCGATAGGTATAGCAGGGGCGCATGCAACAGTCCGGCTTCGACGAGAAGGAGAACGTTGAGGATGCGTCCGGTTCTGCCATTTCCGTCTGCGAACGGATGAATCGCTTCGAACTGGTAGTGCGCAGCTGCCATGCGGACGATGGGGTCCATGCCGTCTGTCGAGTGGACGAATTTTTCCCAGTCTTGGAGCATTCCGGCGATGACATCGGGGCCTTCGGGCGGGCTATAGGTGATTTCCTGGGTAACTGGATTGCCGATGCGGGTGCCGGGCAAACTCCGGATATTCATCTCGCGATCTTTGATCGTTGTGCAGATCAGAGATGCGGTCTTCATCGTCAGACCTCGGTCGACGACCCCTTCGAAACCGACGCGAAGAGCAGTGCGATAGCGCAACGTTTCCCTTGTGGCGGGGTCGGCGGTGGCGTCGGTGACCGACATGTGTCGAAATAGTGCATCGGTTGTCGTGACAATGTTCTCGATCTCTGAGCTGGCTTGTGCCTCAAGCAGCGGGATCGTATTGATTAGCACAGACGGGTTTGGGATCGACCGTGCCGCTTGGTCCAGTTGGGCTACGGCGGCATTGGCTGCAATGGCTGCCTTGAGGACGCTCCGCGTCTCCAACTCGTCCACAGTCGGAGGCGGCGGAAGGTCGTTGTACGGAACGTTCGGGTCCCATTTGGGCATGAAGGAACCTTGGCACAATTCTGGCAATATGTAAAAAAATACCCAAAAAAATTACACGTCTCGACCGTACGTCAAAATGCTTGACAGGTTTTCCCTACTCTCGCCTACTCCGACCCCTTCGTGCCTTCTCCACCCCACTCAGGCGATCCAAAGGCGTCCGCTTAAGGCGGCTCGCCGCGGCGACGGACTCGGGCGATGCCCAGCCGTAGTTCGGACCACCCGTAGCCTTTCGCCATGCAGTTCACGCTTCACTATGAAGGCCGCCTCCCGCACCGGTCCAAGGGAAACTCCAATGCAAAGGCGAACGTGCGGGAGTGTCTCGAACCGCAACTCCGCCAACTCTGGACACTCCCTCCCCTCGTCTATACGAACTTCCTTGACCCCGAACCTGGCAATCTGTCGGCGATCGTCCACAAGCACAGCCAATCGTTCGCCGCCGCAATAACTGAGTCGATGAAGCTCGCAGCTGAGTTGGACATCATGATCCTCAAACCGGAGCCGGCCGGAGGACTAGTCCGACGCGGCGACATCGACAACCAGTTGAAGGTCCTTCTTGACGCGCTAAGCGTCCCGTTGGCGCCCGGGCAAATTCCGGGCAGTATGCGGAGGACGTCCGCGGCGGATCCGATGTATGTGCTGCTTGAGGACGATCGACTGATTACACGTGTGAACGTTGAGTCCGATCGGTTGCTGGGTGCCGAGGACCTCGATTCGGTACGTCTAATGATTCGCGTGTCGACCCGACCCATAGCTCCCATATGGGCGAACCAGATGCTCGCCTAGAGATCGTTGGTTCGACCCCGATCCTGGCCACCAGCGGAATCGTGACAAATTGTTGCTGGCCCTTGGCTAACTGGATCCAGCTCGCCACGCGGGACACGGTCCGTTGCGGGCGTTAGCGTCCTCCGTATGCAGCCCTCCCGATCGCTTGCCGTCGTCGCTCTCATGCTTGCCGTAACTGCTTGCGGTATCGGTCGACCGTCGGTGGAGGAAATCTCAGCGAAGCTTCGGGAACCCGACAAGTCAGGCGAACAAATCAGTCCGAAGGGTGCGGACTGTATTGCGAAAGCCATCTACGACAACGACGAGATTCCCAACTCGGCTCTGCGCGACTACGTCAATGGCAAGGATGAGGCTATGAAATCGGTGAAAGACATGGACGCACGAAATAAGGAGTTCGACGCGGCGATCGGCAAATGTATGCAGATCGTCATCAGGGACGCGTTCCACGATTCTTTCGGCGGTGGAACCGGAATCAGCGGTCGATGATCCGAAATCCAGGCATCACTGGATTCGGCAAATGCCGTAGCGAAACCCCTCCAAGTCGCTACTTTTCATCCATGCGCAGAATCTATGTCGTTGCCGCTCTAGCGGCTGCGCTCGCGCTCGTCGGTTGCTCGGGCAATTCGGCCAAGGAGGCGAAGGGTGACACCAGCGCGACGAAGGTGAAGCAGGTCTCCGATGGAGATATCAGCGAGTATTTCAAGGCAATTGCGTCGGCTGACCCAGCTCGTATGGAGGCCGCTCGCAAGTTCACAGTGCCGGGCTCTATCGCCGAGGGGTACATCCTCCATCAGGCGTACACGTTAAACGCCTCGATCGATGGCGGGTCTCCTGATCCAGCCGAGAAGCTGACGAAGAAGAAGAACGGCTATGAATCGTGTGGCACCGACGACGACCCCGACGATGGCGTTAGTCCGTGCGTCCTCTGGGGCAATGTCGAAACCAAGAAGGGAAGGATTGCCAGCCTTACCGTGAATGGCAAGTCGCTGAAGAACCGGCTCTCAGTGGGGGACGGCTCCAAAGTCGATGCGGAACCGTACGGGATTGTCGAATTTCTATCCGCCTACAAGTCTGTTCAGTCGAATGCGCTGTTCGTTTCGCTTCGGGTGGCGACGGGCGGGACGGCCGCCGTCAGTGATTTCAGTTCCGCTCAGTACCGATCGCCGCAGGGCCGTCAATCAGAGGCTGCCCAGGCAACTGGTCCGGACAGCCAAATCCTCCCGAACTCGAAGGTCTACGTCTCAATCGCCTTTCCTGGAGTGGACCCTGGCGGAGAGGTTCACCTGACGATGACGAATACGGACTACGGCGGCGAGCGCGAGGTCGTCATCAAGACGCGCTGAACGACATTTGTGACCGCGTGCCTGGTGCCGCGTACGGCTCTTAGCCACTCTCCCGGGGCCCATGCGACCGGTGAAGCCGTGCGACGGACTTCGGCTCACCCCTAATGAGAAGGATCGGGTGTGGGCACTCCGGATTCACTTGCAAGCTTCTGAGGCCTGCGTTGAACTCAAAGCATCAACATTCCGCTGTTCCCTACGGCCTCCTGGAGCTCCCGAAAATGTTCGTCCCTTACTCGGATCCGCTCGCCCGCTGAAAACCAATGAAGTACGCGGCACCGGCCAGTGTTACGTGGGGTGGCTATCCCTCCCTTATGAATGATGTCGTGACGCATCAGACGAAGGTCACCGAAGACTGGTTCGTCGATCCGGTTCGTCGGGATTCCCAGCGCACTCGCGAGGCGCGGCCGCAGGTCATCCTCCCAATCCTGATAGAAAGCAACCAGCCACTGCTGGCCCAGTACCACAGAGGCATCTCCGTCTCGCTCGGTGAGCTCAAGGATTTTCGAAAGTTGGATGCCTCCGGCGTGCGCCTTGGTGCTCGGGTCGCTGGGGTCTCCCGCGCCAATGAATACGCGCGGGTCGGGATTGTCCTCAGAGAGGATGGCGCTTGATCCAGCAAACCTGTCGTGCACCAACCGCAGCCCCACCATCGCTAGCGACGTGGCGGTCACGGATGCGTTCAATCTGCTCCTGATGTCGTTGACTACGGCGTCGACTGTCTCGGTCATGCTCGCAACGGTATTCAGACCCTTGACCTCCGGATCAGATAAGGACCCGAAGTACGATGCCACCACCATGCCACCACCCAGCTGAACCGACTGCGCCAGTTATGCCAGAACGGTCGCTGAACGCGGGCTAGAAATACCTGCTATCGCGGGGAATTCATTGACGAGCCGCTGACTGAAAAGCGGACGGTCATGTCGGTGGGTTTGAGCGAGCCCTGGCGAACCGTCTGGTTATCCCCTCCGGAAGGTCATCGGATCGATTCCGATAAGCGGCTCAAGGAATTCCTTGGACGTCATTTTGCAGTTGTCACCCCCGTGTCACCCCCGGCGCGGTGCTCTACACGGGCCTGCTATTCGGTGAATACGCGAATCCGAGAATTGTGTGAAGGCGGGTGAACGACGCGAATCGCGTCATTAGGACGACCGGTGCGAGGGCGACCAGGTCGGCTGCCGGGGAACCGACGACGAGGCCGTAGCCGTGGTCACGCATGCCAATCCTGAGCGCCCCGTAGGCGACGCCGCGCCGACAGTCAACGCTCCAGCGGTGAAATTCGAGCATCTCGGAGCACAGGAACGCCTGGCGAGAGACGTACTCCGCCTCGTGAGACTGTCCTCCGCGCATCGAAGCAAGGTAATGAACAATCGGGGCGACATCTTCGGGCGTTGCCGGGTTGGCTGCTGCCTCTCTCACGTCCCACTCGGTCGGTAGGCGGAAGGCTTCTGCCAGATTCGCGAACTTTCCGGCTATGAGATTGATGGTCGCCGCAAGTCGATCAGCCCCATATTCGGCACAGTCGATCGCCGGTATTGCGTTCACACCGAGGTTGTGATGGGTGGCTTCCACGAGCCTCCTTCCGGCGAGCGTCAGGGTCAGGTCCTATTTTGCGTTGTCGGCGAAGAACCCTCCACTCTTCAGCATTTTCTCGAGACGGTCGAACGCTTCGGCCTCGGCTTCAATTGCTTGTTGTTCGGCATCCAATTGGTGGCGCAGGTCCTCCGCCTCCTCGATGATGAGTTGCTCGATGATCTGGCCCACGAGCCGATTAAAGGGAATACCTCGCTTTGCGGCGATTCGCTTCCCGTTGACGATGAGTTCTTCCGGCAGCAAGAGATTTACCTGCGCCGAACGCTTCTTTTCCTTCATTCGAATCCTCCTCGGTGCATCAGCGCTAGGCCCCGCCGTATTCCTCCATGGGCGCGCCTATGCAAAACGCCTGTTTCCCTGAGCGAGGCCACATCCTAGCACCTTGTAATAGTCACAAGCTTGCATATAGGAGCGCGTGTTGACATCCTAGTACCTAGGTGCTAGGATCGGGACATCGAAAGGATGCGCCATGGAAATCATCCCGCCGCCCGGGGAGCCTCAAACCCCGCCCGAAGTTCCACCGGTCCCTCCAATCCGAGCGCCGCGACCGTGGCCCCCGAAACTCCCGCCATGCGTGTACGTGATCCACGAACTGCCAGACAAGGTCACCTCAATCTGGTGCTGAGGCGTCAGGGCTGTCGCACAGACGCGAGCCTCGTGCAAGCCGGGGACAGTCCACGGGGCTATGCCTCACTCACCAATATGCGTGAGGACCTTCTACATAGGAAAGGAGGAGGCATGGGTACTCCAGCTTCGCCCTCGATGCCGCACGACAGTGGCTACGGGCGGCACGTCGACCTCTACCCGAGCGACAACCCGCATGACAAGTTGCATGTCCCGGTCCAGGACCATCTGGGCGCGACCGCCATCGGCGGATTCGTCCGTGATCAAGTCCGCCAGGAACAGGGCCGCAATTGAACACCTGCCACGCCGCAGGAGTCCAAGAGGCGAGTGCCCTGGTGGTCAGCAGTCCGAGTCTCCTCCAGAGCGCTCGACTCGAAACCTACAAGGGATTAGGGAGGTGAAGACCATGAATCCAGCAGAAGAGCAAGCCCGACGAGACTGGCAAGAGTCGGTACGTCAACAGCGTGACGCCGAGGAGCGCGAACGCGCTCGTCGGGAGGCCCACGAGATGGAGGTACGACGCGTCCAGGAGGCGATCAATAACGCCGCCATGGAAGAAGCGCGTCTGCGTGCACAGCAGGCAGGTCGCCCGAACTGGCACTTCTGATTACTCCGGACCTGAGCATGTCCCAAAAAGGCTCATCCCCGCCTGCTGAAGCACCGCCGCGCTGGCCGTCACCCCCATGTCACCCCCACAGCGCAACGGGTGACATCCCCGGACGTTCGATGCACTGCATGCAGCCGTGTGCAACGCATGCAACGGGTTAACGTCTCTCTCGTAATGAGAAGGTCGTCGGTTCGACCCCGACCCTGGCCACCATTGGAATACCGGAGTAGCGGACTCGTGAGCGCAACTTACCAATGGGGTTTAGAGGCTTCGGTCGCAGCGACTTGTGCGAGAACGCCGATGGCGTCACGGATCGGGAAAAGCGGATGGAACTCGCCCCAGAAGATGATCTCCCCGGTCGATGGATCGAACTGGCGAAACATGTCCGCTTCGTCCATGCCTGAGATAGTGAATTGCTTCGGACCGATAATGAAATCTGCATAGCCGTGCGACGAGGACGTGGCGTACCAGCGGTCGAGGCGCTCGTCGAAATGCTCGAGATGGTTGCGCAGATCCGTCGATGCCAAGGGGCTGTCGTCAGTGACGTTCAGCGATTCGCGGAGTGGCTGGCGCTCGTGCTCAAGACGCCCCCCAGCACCCCAGAGACTCTTCGAGATGTTCGCGGCGGCATTCAGGAAGGATTCGACGCCAGCCCAAAAGACGTGCTGGTCATTGCTCGAAAGACCCTGTTGAGCAATATCGAGCGCAACTTGGGACGCGCGACACTGATGGGCGATTTGCTTTTGGTGCAGCCGCATGAGCATGAGGTCCATGCGCAGCATCCTCTCGTCAACTGACATCCAGGAGCTTGACGTGAGTCAGTGCCCCGGGCGCGCGAGGATTCTTGCACCCGGGTGCCGCATCGCTTGCGAGGGTGGATCTCCTCTGCAGATTCTTCGGGCGAACTCGCGATGGCAGCGCATCGGGGCCCTGTGCACGTCTGAGTGGTTGTCACCCCCGTGTCACCCCCGTTTCGCGCACCGCTGCTGTCGGCCGCAAGGAATGGCACTGTCTGCGCCGTGTGCAATACATGCAACGGGTTTACGTCTCTCTCGTAATGAAAAGCCAGGTCTCGCCGTCTTGAGTTACTGGCCGGGATCCATGTCGTTGGCCCACCGTGTCCACAGGCGTTCCCCGAGCGGAGTGTGGTCGTACGAAACGCGCTGGCGGTCGAACCGCTGGCCCTGACGGCCGCGCGCTACCAGTACGGCGTTGAAGAGGCTCAGGAGCACCTCCCGGCGCTGAGTCATCGGAGCCGCGTTCCAACCCGTCAGTTCGGTTTCTCTCAAGCTCTTATGGGTGACGGCGAGCAGGCTGACTCCCAGCGCTTCGCGGTGCTGCATGATTTGCGCGTCCAGACTGGACAGTCGCTCGGCTTGGCCCTCCTCCGCCTTGGCGATCACGGCTGGAGAAAGCCGCGCTGCCACGGCTTCGTCGATCCAGGTGGCGTGTTGAGACTGCGCATTTCTCTTTGCGGCGAGCAATTCGCCGATGAGTTTGGTGGCTTCCTCTGCGCCCGTGTCGGCCTCGTCGTGCCGCGACACTAGGTCGAGCGCGTGGAGTATGACGACACGTTCCAGCGGTTCGGCAGCGACGCTCTGGTGGCCCGTGGTTGGACATCGGTAGACACGGGGCGAGCCTTTTGCGCCGCGATAACCGACGTTCATCCCCCGCCCGCACTGGCATTTGACTATGCCAGTCAGGAGGTGGGTGTCTCCCCGTCCTGCTGAGACTCCGCGCTTGCCGGTGCGCTTGCTGTTGATCAGCGTCTGGATATGGCCGTAGGTTTCCTCTTCCAGAAGCGGCCTCCAATCCGCGAGGTCGTAGAGGGTTCCCTTGTAGTCCTGCTTGCCGATGAGACGGGGACGGGTGAAGTAGTTACGGACGGTTCCGCTCGTCCACTCCCGACCGCCTTGCTTTCCCGTCACTGGGGGCAGAAGTCCGGCTTCGTTCCACTTCTTGGCAACCTCGTAGAAGTTCGTACTTCCGGTGGCCAAGGCCTTGGCCGCGCTCCGTACCGCCTTCGCCTCTTCCTCGACCCACTTGCCTTGGAGCGTCTGTCCGAACGGACGGATGCTGCCCCGGTACTTGCCTGCCTTTGCGTATCGGAGATTGGCCGCCTTCTGACGCTCCGCTTTCTTGCGCCCCTCAGCGGCGTCCATTGCGGTGCGGATGTGAGTGAAAAGTTCCTCGTCCGCGGTGGTGAATGAGAGTTTCCCCCCGTCGAGGAAGTAGCCGGTAATTCCGGCCGCCTTGATGCGGAGTGTGTCTTCGAAACCACGCGTTAGCCGATCCTGCTTGTCGGCAACTACTACGACCGGACTGTCCGCGAGCATTTGCTCGAACGCGGGACGCTCGGCTCCCGAGGTGGCGCTGATTGAATCGTCTCGGTATGTCGGTCCAGGTATCCAGTCCTGCGCCTCCACGTACTTGAGGCAACGCTCGACCTGGTCGTCGACGTTCAGGTCTGCGTACTTGCCCGAGACGTGCTTGTCTTGGGAGATTCGAGCGTAGATCGCCGCCGTAATGGGCTGGTCCATTCGATAAGCGTAACTAAATGTTCTCGGTTGGGTCATGATCACCGTGATGAGCGCGGGACTGGTGGCGATCCTGAGCTCGGTTGCCGGACCGCGGCTGAGCGCGATGCTCGAGAATGCGCTGGCAGCGGTCGGCGGCTGAGGAGCGGGGCTCGGCGGTCGTCGACTTCGTTCTGGTGATGGTGGTGCTGATTCCGCTGGTGCTCGGGATCGTGCAGACCGGGCTCGTGCTGCACGTCCGAAACACGCTGACGGCGGCCGCTTCGGATGGCGCTCGCGCTGGTGCGCCTCTTGGCGCCGGCCCTGATGACGCTGCCAGACGTGCTCGCGAGCTCATCACCACGGCGCTCGCGGATGGATTTGCTGACGACGTCACGGCCCGCGAGACCATCGTGGACGGCATCTCGGTGATCGAGGTCGTCGTCCGGGCTCGAGTTCCAGCGCTGGGACTCTTCGGGCCGGCGGTTGAGCTGAAGGTGGACGGCCACGCCGTCAAGGAAGTCGTCGCTTGATAGGCGGGCAGGGGCGTGCGTCCGAGCGGGGGACGGCCTCAGTCGAGTTCATCTGGATGAGCTTGCTTCTGCTCGTTCCCTTCGTCTTCGCCCTGATCTGCGTTTTCGACATCCAGCGCGCCGCGTACGCGGTGTCGGTGGCGAGCCGTTCGGCAGCGCGGGCCTATCTCTTGGCGCCCTCCGCCGATGTCGCGTCGGCGCGGGCCGATCAGGCGGCGCGGGTGGCTCTTGACGACCAGAAGATCGACGGTCGAATGCGTCTGTCGTGCGTCCCCGCCGGCGCATGCCGTCAGCCGGGGTCCCGAGTCAGGGTCGTCATTCGGGCAACGGTGGCGCTGCCCCTGGCGCCCTCAGCAGTGAGCGCCCATTTGGGTGGCATTGTCGTCGACTCGACGCACATGGAGTCGTTCGGCGAGTTCCGTGCGGGTGACCGATGAGCCTTGATGCCCAGGCCGATGAGCGAGGCTCCATCACCGTGATGACGATCGGGTTCCTGCTGTTGTTGGGCGGCTTGATGGTTGTGGTGGTCGACGCCTCGGCGGCATTCCTGCAGCGTCAGGAATTGAGCAACCTCGCCGATGGGGCCGCCTTGGCTGCCGCGGACGGGCTGGACGCCGCCTCGTTCTACGAGCACCAGCAGGTCCTCCTCGATGAGGCCGACGTGCGTCCACTGGTCGAGCGTCAGCTGGCGGGTTCCGAGGCGAGGCTGGCGGCCCTGACGGTTGACGCTGACCGCGTGCGACTTCGCCTTGAGCGGCCCATGGAGCTCCCATTGGCTCCGCCGGGCTGGCGGAGTCACACCGTCGTGGTTGCGACGGCTAGCGCCTGGCTCCGCCGCGCGCCGTGACTCAGCTTTCGGACTGTTCCACCAGTGGCTTGAGGCCGTCACCGCGGACCTCGGTGCGCGCCTCGTGGATTTCGGTGCCGACGTCGCGAACCTCGGCTCGGAGGCCAAAGCCGCAGCCTGGGGAATCGCCGATAGCCTCTGCCAATGCAATTGCTGCTGCGGGTTCTCGGGCTGAACCTGCTTGCGCAGTTCGGCTCCCGGCTGCCAGGCGCGGTCGTGCGGACCATCACGTCGCTGGTGCTCATCGGCGCGAATCTCTTGCCCATTCACGCTGTCGTGAACGGAACCCTCGGACTGGGCGACGTCTTCGTCCTGTACTGGATCGAGAACGTTCTCGTGTACCTCGCGACCATCGTCCGCTTGCTGACGGTCCAGCCGCGGGACGAGTTCATGGCCACGTTCTTCCCCATCCATTACGGCATCTTCACCGCGGTGCATGGTGCCTTCGCGCTCGTGTTCGCCGGCATGACCGGCTGGTTCGCCGGGGGCTCGTTCTACTGGATCGTCGTTGTCGCGGCGATGTTCATCAGTCAACTCGTGTCGCTAGGGCTGAACTGGTTCGGACGCGGCGAATATCGCGCCGCCTCGCCGTCGCGGGTTGCGTTTGCGCCGTACCCGCGGATGCTCGCCATGCACGGCGCGATCATCGCCGGCGCCTTCCTGGTGTTCGGACTTCATCCGTCGCGCCACGCGGTGCAGGCCGTGGCCATCCTCTGTGGTGCCAAGACGTTGATTGACCTCACGTTCCATCTGGTGGAACGTGCCCTGTACGGACAAGGACAAGGAGCACGGGTATGACCAAAGTTGTCGTGGCGACGCAGTATGGCGGCCCCGAGGGCCTGGATGTCATCGACGAGCCGACTCCCGATCCCGGACCGGACCAGGTTCGTATCGCCATGCGCGGTTGCGGTGTCAATCCGTTCGACTTCAAGCTCTACAGCGGCGCGTTCGGATCAGACCCAGGCGCGCTGCCGATGCGGCTCGGCTTCGAGGGCGCGGGCATCATCGAGGCGGTCGGCGATGGCGTCGAGGGATTCGCCGTGGGTGACGAGGTGGTGGCGAACCCCATTCCGGGCGCATATGCCGAACAGGCCCTCGCGCCTGCATCGTCCTTGGTACTCAAGCCGGCCACGCTGGACTGGACCGAAGCGGCCGGACTGCTCTTGACCGGGTCGACCGCCGTGCACGCCCTGACCGCCGCCGACGTCAAGGAGGGCGACACCGTCCTCATCCATGGAGCGGGCGGGGTGGGCCTCATGGCGGTTCAGCTCGCGGTGGCCCGCGGGGCG
Organism: Aeromicrobium sp.; assembly: GCA_045806885.1. Lineage (GTDB taxonomy): Bacteria > Actinomycetota > Actinomycetes > Propionibacteriales > Nocardioidaceae > Aeromicrobium. Next base: position 120,694 of record JBJMIJ010000029.1, on the reverse strand, counting down.
CGCGCGATCATCACGGCCGTCTCCGAGCGTCACGACGAATTGCGCAGCCTCGGGGGCGAACCGGTGGCCTTCGGCGACGGCCTGCTGGAGCGGGTGCAGGACCTTGCGCCGGACGGCATCGATGCCGCCCTTGACCTCATCGGTAGCGATGAGGCGCTGGAGGTCTCGCTGGCGACGGTCGCGGACAAGAACCGCATCGTCACGATCGCCAATTTCGAGGGCGCTCAGGCAACGGGCGTGAAGGCGATCGGTGGGGGACCTGGCGCAGAGCCGGGCACGGAGATCCGGGCGGCGGCGAAGTTCGAGCTGGCCGATCTCGCCGCTGCCGGACGACTCAAAGTCACCGTCGACCGGACATTCCCCTTGGTCGACGTGGCGGACGCCCATCGCTATCAGGCGTCCGGCCACGCGACCGGCAAAGTGGTGCTGATTCCCTAGGCGGCGAGGGCCGGCTCGGCCTCGACCAGCGCGGCAAGGGCCTCGCGGAGGTTGGCGAGGACCTGTTCGTCGGCCAGGACGTCAACCTCGAGTGACGACTGCGAGAAGTCGACGTCGTCGACGACGTGCGCACCGGCGATCTTGGCCGAACGGCGGGCGTCCTCATGGGCCCACTTGCCGCCGTACGGGGTGGGCGTGACGCCGATGGCGCCGAACGGCTTGCCGACGATGGCGCCTTCGCCATACGGACGAGACAGCCAGTCGATCGCGTTGTTGACGACGGCCGGAATGGTGGCGTTGTACTCCGGCGTCACGACCAGGACGCGGTCGGAGTTGGCGACCTGCTCACGCAGGGCAACGGCCGCGGCCGGCGCATCCGGGCCGTCGAGGTCCTCGTTGTAGAACGGGATCTGGTCGAGGTTCTCAGCGATCTGCAGGTTCACGCCTTCCGGGGCGAGGCTGCCGAGCGCTTCGGCGAGCTGTCGGTTGACGGAATCAGCGCGCAGGCTGCCGACGAGAACGGTCACGGTGGTCATGTCATTTCCTCCAGTTGGATAAAGTCTTGATGTATCAAAACGGACCAGGGTCCGCTTCTATTCCTTGAAGCAGAGTTGCTTTTCGTGGGAGAGCCGGGGAGTGAGCGTCCGGCGATGAGCTCCGCGCCCTTGACCGGACTGCCTGGCGTTCGTAACGAGAGCAACGAGGTGCTCCACCGGCAGCAGGCGATCCAGAAGAACCTGCGCGCCCAAGATGAGGACGGCGTAGCCGAAACCGTGCTGGGAGGCCAAGTCAATCAGAGCGGTCACGGTCGCGGTCATGTCAAAGCCTCCAGGTCAGTCTTCGAATGAAACGGACTGGGGTCCGGATCTATTCCGCACCCGACCGTGCTTTTTCTGTCGGGCTCGTCGTGCCACGCTGGGAGGCATGCATGCGTCTCTCCCGCTGGTCGGCGAACCGCCGCGCGAACGTACCGATGCCGCGCGCAATCGGGAGGCTCTGCTGTGTGCCGCCCGGCGGATGGTGGAGGAGCAGGGGGTCGACGCCGTGACGATGGACGCACTTGCTGCGGCCGCGGGCGTCGGCAAGGGCACGGTCTTCCGTCGTTTCGAGAGCCGAGCCGGTCTCATGGCGGCGCTGGTCAATGAGTTCGAGCTCGATTGGCAGGCCGCTGTCCTCAGCGGCCCACCCCCACTCGGTCCTGGCGCTCCGCCGATGGAGCGATTGCTGGCCATGGGTCGCTCGCGCATGGAGGTGAATCTCACGCACGCGCAACTGATGGAGGCGGCCGGCTGGCAGCTTACGCACGGGCATGCGGCGCACTCATTCATCGCCATGCACACTCGGCACCTGCTGGGTGAGCTGGGCGTACGGGGAGACGTGCAAGTACTGGCGACCGCCTTGATCGCGCCGCTCAGCGCGTCACTCTTGCAGCAGCAGATCGCCATCGAGGGCTTGGATCTCGACCGGATCCACGCTGGCTGGGCCGACCTGGTGCAGCGGGTGGTGGCCGGCTAGCGCCGCTTGGACAACTCAGCCGGGATAGGCGATGTCCTTCTGTAGCTTCACGTCCCAGCAGGTCTTTCCGGCAATCGACCGTGGAACCCGGTACTTGCGCATCGTCGGGCAGTCCGGCGTGATCTGTCCGCCCCAGATCTGACGCCAGAGGCCACCCTGGCGCCGTGCCCACATGAGTTGGGCGCCGCCGCAGTCGAAGACTCCACCCTTGGCGTAACCGCTGGTGTCGATCCGGTCGACGAAGATGCGCGGTGCGCATTTGTCCGTCGGGTCAGAGCCAGCTCCGGTGGCATCGGCGACGCCGGCGATGTACTGCTTGAAGTCATCTGGGGCCCCGGTGAGCTTGCCGACGTCGCTTCCGTTGCGCAGCTCGGCGCCGTGGCCGTAGCTGATGACCTTCGGCTCACCGGCTCGGCCCGGTCCGCAGGCCGTGACCGCGAGCAGAGCCGCGCTGATGGCAAGAAGGCGCTTCATGGTGCCGAGCGTGGCATGCGAAGGCCGCGCCCGCAGCCGAATTCGCACGCGTCGGTAGGCTGATGCCTCGTGGCTGCGACGGACTTCCCAGAAGAGATCAAGGCGCTCGATGCGACGCTGACATCGATCGAGAAGGTGCTCAATCTCGACGCTCTCCGGGCCGAGATCGCCGACCTCCAGGAGCAGGTCGGCGCACCAGACCTCTGGGATGACCAAGCGAACGCGCAGAAGGTCACCGGGCGCCTGTCGGTCCTGCAGGCCGATCTCGAACGGGTCACCAGCCTGCGGGCGCGCATCGACGATCTCGAAGCCCTCGTCGAGCTCGGTCAGGAAGAGGGAGACGCCGATTCACTTGCCGAAGCCGAGACCGAGCTCATCCGGCTGAGGACAGCCATCGAATCCCTGGAGGTACGCACCCTCCTGTCTGGCGAGTACGACGAGCGCGACGCGCTGATATCGATCCGGTCCGGCGCCGGCGGTGTCGACGCGGCCGACTTCGCCGAGATGCTGCAGCGGATGTACATCCGCTGGGCGGAGCGCCACAACTACGGCGTGCAGGTCTTCGACACCTCGTACGCCGAAGAGGCCGGTATCAAGTCGACGACGTTCGCGATCAAGGCTCCGTTCGCCTACGGGACCCTGTCCGTCGAATCGGGCACGCACCGGCTCGTGCGTATCTCGCCGTTCGACAACCAAGGTCGCCGGCAGCCCTCGTTCGCCGCCGTCGAGGTGGTGCCCGTCCTCGAGCAGACCGACGAGATCGATATTCCGGAGGAAGAGATCCGTGTCGACGTGTACCGCTCCAGCGGTCCGGGCGGCCAGAGCGTGAACACCACGGACTCGGCTGTGCGCCTGACACACATCCCGACCGGTGTGGTCGTCAGCTGCCAGAACGAGAAGAGCCAGCTGCAGAACAAGGCGAGCGCGATGGTGATCCTCAAGGCGAAGCTGCTGGCGCTGAAGAAGGCCGAGGAGCGAGCTCATCTCGACGAGCTGCGCGGCGACGTGCAGGCCTCGTGGGGTGACCAGATGCGCAACTACGTGTTGAACCCCTACCAGATGGTCAAGGACCTGCGCACCGAGCACGAGACCGGCAACACCCAGGCGGTCTTGGATGGAGAAATCGACGACTTCATTGAGGCCGGCATCCGCTGGCGGCGCGCGCAGGAGGTCTGACCCCTTCCGCTGAAACGCTGGAGGCATGGGAGGCGAGGTCCTGCGGGACGCCTTTCGAGCCGTCGACCGCGCCGATTTCCTGCGGCCGGAAGACCGTTCACAGGCCAGACTGGACGCCCCGGTTGCGATCGGGGACGGCCAGACCAACTCCCAGCCTCGGACCGTCTTCGCGATGCTGGAGCTCTTGGACGTCCGGCCGGGACACCGGGTGCTGGACGTGGGGAGCGGCTCGGGCTGGACGACCGCATTGCTCGCCCACCTCGTCGGGGAGACGGGTGTCGTCATCGGCGTGGAGATCAACGCGGACCTCGTCGATTTCGGATCGGCCAACCTCGGCGCGTATGACCAGGCGTGGGCGTCGATTCGGCGATGGACGCCTGGTGTCCTGGGCGCCCCCGAGGACGCTCCGTTCGACCGGATTCTTGTTTCGGCCGAGGCCAAGAGCGTGCCGCAACCCCTCGCCGACCAGCTCGTCGTGGGTGGGATCTTGGTCGTTCCGGTAGGTGCGCACCTCACGCGGGTCGTCAAGCGTCGTCCTGGCGATCTCGCGATCAGCACGCACGGGCTCTACTCGTTTGTGCCGTTGCTGTGGCCGTGAGGAGGCCCGAGCGCGAACTCAACGGCGGAGTGCGCGGCTGCGATGACGTTGACGGCCGTCGACAGCGCGAAGGTAAGTCTGCGCGGGCGTTCGCTCTATGCGCGTGCGCTCGGCCTCAACCTGCTGAAGGCGCGCGAACGCCGCGGTCTGAGTCAGGAGCGCCTGGCTCACGCGGCCGGGATCTCGGCCTACACGTACCAGAAGTTCGAGAAGGGCGAATCCCGCCCGGGCGCACCCATGAACCCGAGGCTGACGACGCTGATTGCGCTGTGTCAGGTCTTGGGCGTGACCGTCGAAGAGATCCTGCCGCCGGGCGCGCCCGACCTGACGATGGGGCGCTAGGCGTCAGCGACTGCGCAGGATCTGGCCCAGGATGTCGGTGACGACGCTTCCGGTCGTCTGGTTGCCTGCTGACTGACCTGCGCCGCCCAGGACGCCACCGAGGATCTCCTGCAGCAGCCCACCGGTGCCGCCATTGACCTGACCGCCCTTCTGGGTCGCCTGCTGGGCCAGCCACGCCATGATGATCGGGGCGAGCAGGGGGAGCAGCTTCTTTGCCAGCTCTGAGCCGGCGTCGGGAGCAGCGTCGGTGGGGGCCGGCGCGGGGGCGGGCGCCGGCGCCGATGCGTGGCCTCCGCTGAGGATCGATCCCAGCACGGAGCCCAGGACATCGCCTCCGCTGAGCTGCTGGGCGACGGCGGACTTCACGTCGCCGGTGTTGCTGCCGAAGATGTGCCCGAGGATCTTCTCACCGTCGTTGAGGTCGACCTGATCGAGCGAGAGTCCGTCGAGAATGCTCGTGTCCTTGTTGCTTACCGCCTGGGCGAGCTTGCCGGCGCCAGCCTCAGTCGAGGCCTCGTGGTGGAGGCCGGCGAGGATAGTGGGGACTGCGGTCTCGACCGCCGCCTTCGCCGTCGCCTGGTCCACGCCGAGGGCCGAGGCGACTTGGTCGATCGGGATGATTTTGAGCAGGCTGTCGATGTCGGACATGAAGATTTCCCCCTGGGAGTTGGTGACTGCCCTGAAGGCTAGCGGCTGGCGGGTGCGTGCATCAGTTGGCCCGGATTCCGGTGGGACGCGCGGGCAGCGCAGGTGCGGGATCTTCCTCTTCGCTTGCCTAGACTGGATCGAGTGATCCGCTTCGACCACGTCAGCAAGACGTATCCGGGACAGAAGCGTCCGGCGCTCCAGGAACTCGACCTCGAGATCGAAAAGGGGGAGTTCGTCTTTCTCGTCGGCGCTTCCGGCTCGGGCAAATCGACCTTCCTCCGTCTGGTTCTGCGCGAGACGCGCCCCTCGCAGGGCCGCGTCTATGTCGCCGGCAAAGAGATCAACAAGCTGCCCGGCTGGAAGGTGCCGAAGCTGCGCCGCCAGGTCGGCACGGTCTTCCAGGACTTCCGCCTGCTCCCGAACAAGACGGTCACCGAGAACGTCGCCTTCGCGCTGCAGGTCATCGGCAAGCCGCGTCACGAGATCGCCCGGCTCGTGCCGGAGACGCTCGAGCTCGTCGGCCTCGAGGGCAAGGGGCACCGCATGCCGGACGAGCTGTCCGGCGGTGAGCAGCAGCGCGTTGCTGTCGCGCGGGCCTTCGTCAACCGACCGATGATCCTGATCGCGGACGAGCCAACCGGAAACCTCGATCCGTCCACCAGCGTCGGCATCATGAAGCTGCTCGATCGGATCAACCGCACCGACACCACGGTCGTCATGGCCACGCACGACTCGACCATCGTCGACCAGATGCGCAAGCGGGTCATCGAGCTCGACGACGGTCATGTGGTCCGCGACGAGGCGCGCGGCATCTACGGATACCAGAGCTGAGGCGGGGGCATGCGAAGCATCTTCAGCGAACTCCTCACCAGCCTGTCGCGCAACAAGTCGATGACGATCTCCCTGGTCGTCACCATGACCGTCTCGCTACTGCTCGCCGCACTGGGCCTGCTCATTCAGGAGCAGGCCGACCGCACCGAGAAGTACTTCGGCGACCGGCTCCAGCTGCAGGTCAACCTGTGCACCCAGAACTCACCGGCGGCCACGTGCATCGGGGGAGCGGCGACGGACGCCCAGAAGCAGGCGGTCCAGCACGCGCTGCGCACCAACCCCGAGGTCAAGCGCTTCGACGTCCGGACGCCGGCCGAGAACTACGACCAGGCCAAGCAGCTGCTCGGCCAGACCGACACCGGCCGCAAGCAGCTCGAGACGCTGGGACCGGAGGCGTTCCCGGAGTCGTATTTCGTGACGTTGGCCGACGCGCAGAAGTACGAGGGCGTTGTCAGTGAGGTGTCGGGCATGGATGGCGTTGGCAACGTGAACTCGTTGCGACGCCTGCTGGGGCCGCTGTTCGAGATCCTGGAGAAGATGCGCTGGGCCGCGCTGGGCACGTCGCTGCTGCTGATCATCGCGGCGATCCTGCAGGTCTCCAACACCATCCGCATGACGGCGTTCGCCCGCCGGCGCGAGATCGGCATCATGCGGCTGGTCGGCGCCTCGAGCTGGCACATCCAGCTGCCGTTCGTCCTGGAGTCGCTCCTGGCCGGGCTCATCTCGGCGGCCCTGGCCGCGGTCGGCCTGGCCGCTTTCATGTACTTCGTCGTCTACGGATACCTGCGCGACACCCTGGGCCAGATCACGACCTGGGTGCGCTGGCAGGAGGCGTTGACGGTGGTCGGCTGGACCACGGTGCTGGCCATCCTCCTGGCACTCATCCCCACCCTCGTCATGACGCGCAGATACCTTGACGTCTGACCCGCGCATCGACGTTCCGGACGGCCAGGATCCACTCCTTCACTTCTGGGCAGGCACCGGGAGCAAGCTGACCGGGCCCGCCGCGGCATACAGCGACGCGGTGTACACGCGCGGGCTGCTCAGCGTTCGCGAGCGCGAGGCGGCGCGCATCAGCATTGCGCGCATCAACAACTGCAACATCTGTCTGAACCTGCGGTCCGACGAAGGTCTCGACGAGGCCTTCTACGACGGTGCGGGCCGCAGCATTCGCGAGGAGCTGGCTGCTGAGTTCGCAACGCGGTTCGCGTCGGACCACCTGGCGATCGATGACGAGCTTTGGTCGCGACTGCACGGAGCCTATTCCGACGACGAATTGGTCGATCTCGGCCTGTCGGTCGCGTCCTGGCTGGCGTTGGGCCGGGTCAATCAGGTTTTCGGGGTCGACGGCGCCTGCCGTATCCCGCCGCGCGGCTACCAGCCGGTTTGACCGGGACCGTCAGCACCGCACACGCCTGGCGCCGCAAATCCGCGGACCGGCGGGCGTCATGACCTAGAGTCGGGGTCACAACGTCACTTCCGTCACATTCACACCTTCCCCTGTGAGTCGAGGACATGAGCTGGAGCCTGTGCAGTAAACGGTGGGGGCCGACGATCGCCACCGGAGTCGCTGCGATCGTCGTCAGCGCTGTGTCGCTGATCGGCATCCTCGTCGGGCCGGCATCCGCGGACGACAAGTCCGCGCTCGAGCAACAGCGCGACGGCGTGGCCGGCGCCATCGACAACGCCAAGAAGGCCTTCGACGAATCGAGCAAGGCGTTCGTCAAGGCGAACGGTGAGCTGAAGTCGGCGCAGAACCAACTGGGCGTCGCACAGAGCCATCTGGGCCAGACCCGCCAGGCTCTCACTGGCGCGAAGGCCATGGACGCCACGCTCCAGGTCAAGCTCGGCGCGGCCGAGAGTCAACTGAATCGAGCACGGTCGGACCTCGAGAGCGGCAAGAAGGCGCACGCCGAATCCACGGACGCGGTCCGCGAGTTCACGTTGCAGACGCTGTCGCACGGCGATGAGAGTCTCGAGGCCTTCGGTGACCTGCTGAACGGCGAAGATCCGATGCTGTACCAGCAGCGCATGAGCCTGGCCGCGTCGGTGAGCGACGCCCAGGTCGCCAAGATGCAGCAACTGGCCGCCGACGAGGTGATCCTCAAGGTCAATGAGGCCCGGGTGCAGGAAGCTCGGGACCAGGTGGCCGCCGCGAAGGCCGAAGCGCAGCAAAATGTCCTGCGCCAGCAAACGCTCACTCAACAGGCTGAGGTCCAGACGTCGGAGGTCGATCGCCTGGTGGGCGACCGAGCGTCCGCTCAGGCGGAGGCAGCGAAGATCGCCGCGGAGGACGAGGCGAAGCTTCGCGAGCTCGAGGCTGAGCGCCAGGCCCTGGAAGCGCGCATCGCCGCGTTGGTCGCGGCGGAGAAGGCCAAGGGCGGTGCCGGCTCGGGCGATGGGGGTTCGGCGCTGTCCCACCCCGTCGAAGGGCCCATCACCTCGCCCTATGGGATGCGCGTGCATCCCATCACCGGCGTGTACAAGCTGCACGACGGCACGGACTTCGGCGCCGCCTGCGGCACGCCGGTCCACGCTGCAGCCGGCGGCGTGATCATCGAGCAGTACTACAACGGCGGCTACGGCAACCGCGTCATCCTCAACAACGGCCTGATGCGCGGCAGCAGCATCGTCACGACGTACAACCACCTGTCGCGGTTCGCGCTTTCCGCCGGCGCTGCCGTCAATCGCGGTGACGTCATCGGCTACGTCGGCTCGACGGGGTACTCGACGGGCTGCCACCTGCACTTCATGGTGCTGCAGGACGGCCACACCACGAACCCGATGGGTTGGCTCTGACGCGCCTGCGAGAATCGTCGGGTGGCGAAGGAGTCGGGACGCAAGCTGATTGCGCAGAATCGCAAGGCGCGGCACGACTTTCACATCGAGGACACCTTCGAGGCCGGCTTGGTTCTCACCGGCACCGAGGTGAAATCGCTGCGCGCCGGTCAGGCGTCGCTGGTGGACGGCTTCGGTGAGATCGCGAACGGCGAGGCCTGGCTGCTCCACGTGCACATTCCCGAATACACGCAGGGCACCTGGACGAACCACGAGGCACGCCGTAAGCGCAAGCTTCTGCTGAATCGGCACGAGATCGAGAAGATCGAGCACCGGGTGCAGACGAAGGGCCTGACGATCATCCCGTTGTCGCTTTACTTCAAGGATGGTCGCGCGAAGGTAGAGATTGCGCTGGCGCGAGGCAAGAAGCAGCACGACAAGCGGCACGCCATCGCGGAGCGGCAGGCGAAGGACGAGGCCCGCAATGAGCTCGGGCGCCGGCTCAAGGGCCGAGAATGAAGGACGCCGACCTCCCGGGCTTCCTCGACGAGCTCGGGATCCCGGGGATCTTCGACGTCCATGTGCATTTCATGGCGCCCCAGATCCTCGCGAAGGTCTGGGCGTACTTCGACTCCATGGGGCCCTTGCTGGGACGGCCATGGCCGATCACGTATCGAGGGAGTGACGACGAGCGCGTCGATCAGCTCCGGTCGATGGGCGTGCGCTGGTTCTCCTCTCTCTCGTATGCCCACAAGCCGGGTATCGCCGGGTTCATGAACGACTGGTCGCGCGACTTCGCGGCTCGGACGCCGGACACGCTCTGGTCGGCGACGTTCTATCCAGAGCCCGCGGCAGCTGACTATGTGCCGGCCCTGATCGCCGACGGCGTGGAGGTGTTCAAGGCCCACATGCAGGTCGGGAACTTCGCCGCGGACGACCCGCGACTCGACCCGGTCTGGGCTGCCATCGAGGAGGCCGGCACGCCGGTCGTCCTGCATGCCGGCTCTGGCCCGGCTCCGGGTGATCACACTGGCCCGGCCAGCGTGGAGCGCGTACTCGACCGTCACCCCGGGCTGCGCCTGATCATCGCCCACCTCGGCACGCCGGAAGTCGACGAGTTCCTGGAACTCGCCGACCGCCACGACGAGCTCCGTCTCGATCTGACAATGGCCTTGACCGGTTGGTTCGGTGAGGAACTTCCCGATCGGCTCCCAGCCAGACTGCGGGACCTTCAGGGACGCCTGCTCTTCGGGTCTGACTTCCCGAACCTCCCCTATCAATATGCCCACCAGGTCCACTCGCTCGTCCGGCTGGAGCCGGGAGACGACTGGCTGCGCGATGTGCTCTGGAACAACGGCGCCGCGCTGTTCGGGAAGAGGTGACGTAGGCACGCGGTTGTAGAGTGGTGAAGATTGACAACTTAAGAGGGGCTGATCGGTTTCGACTTTGGTCGTTCGATTCAGGAGAAGCGGGTAGAGAATCCAAGGTCATCTCTCAAACGTTCCTTGGAACCCATAAGTGCCGAAGCTAAGCGCACTAACTTCGCCCTCGCTGCCTGACAGCGACTGGTGAAGGGCAGAGCCGGAAGCGTCCCCGTTCCGGATCCTCTGTCTCATCAAGGGGACTTGCTGGTCATGCTGAGCCGTGAGGCGTGATCGGGACTTTTTCACGGATGAGTCCGTCGGCGACGTGTCCGTCCGAGCGCCGGGACTGAGAAAACGCTAGGCGGTCTGCACCCGGAGAAGACCTGACTCTGCGCCAGAGGACCCGGGTTCGATTCCCGGCAGCTCCACAACTCATGAAACGTCCTGCGTCTGCGTCGCCTCGGCGGCTCAACGCGGGACGTTTTGTGGTGCGGCTACCCCAGAACGCGCGTGCCGAACTGGAACCAGATGGCGGCGGCGACAGCGACGTACCAGAGCGCGACGATCAGCGTCGTCCAGTTGGACACGAGCCTCGTCAGCCCCGAACCCGGTGCGACGAGGCGCAGCGAATGGGCGGTCACGACGACGAACAGCGGGATCATCGCGGCCCAGACGACCATGCAGTACGGGCAGAGAGAGCCGATCTCGTAGATGCTCTGCACCTGCAGCCAAGTGACGAATCCGATGCCGAAGACGGTGCCGGCCTGCAAGCCGGCCCAGATCCACGCCCGCACCGGGGCCCCGGCCAACCACACCACGCCGAGCGTCAGAACGACGGCGAACCCGAGCACGCCGATGAACGCATTGGGGAATCCGAACGCCGCCGACTGCTTCGACGCCATCACGTTGCTGCAGCTGACCCAGGCGCTGAAGTCGCACGCGAAGACCGACTCCTTGCCGGCGATCTTGTCCTGCAGTTGATGCACCTTGTCGACGGCGAGGACGAATGATGCGAGCTCACCGAGGGCGCCGGCGATGACGAGCAGGAGCGCTGGGGCGCGCAGCGGGGGAGCAGTCAGGTCCTCAGTCACGCTCCGATCCTAGGCAGGTGGGTGTTGTGGGTCGGCGCGACCCGGAAACGGCGGGTAAGGCATGCTTTCAGACATGGGTATTCGTACTTTCGCGGCCACCACGGCAACCGTTCTTTTCCTTGCCGGCTGTTCGGGCGGTGTGGGCGGACCCGCTCCGGATGCGCCGCCGGAGAAGGTCGCCGGACGCGTCTCGCCGCTGACGGGACTGGCCCAGGAGCAGCCGCCGAACAACCCCGTTTTCCTCGTCAAGGTGGAGAACACCGGCGGTGGCGAGCCGCAGTACGGCCTCAACCAGGCTGACTTCGTCATCGAGGAGCTCGTCGAGGGCGGCATCACCCGCCTCGCCTCGTTCTTCTACTCGGACCTGCCGACCAAGGTCGGTCACGTCCGGTCGACGCGCACCACCGACATCGGCCTGGCCAGCCCCGTCGGCGCCACGATCGTCGCCTCAGGGGGCGCCTCGAAGACGCTCGACGACATCAAGAAGTCGGGTCTTCCGTTCTACAGCTACGACAACGGCTCGCCCGGCTACAGCAGCGACCCGGCGAAGTCAGCCCCGTACCACGTCCTCTGGGACCTGAAGAAGCTGAATGAGACCGCCAAGCGCGGCGCCGTCCCGAACCGGGGCTACTTCGTCTGGGGCAGCGGTCCGGCTCCAGCGGACATCACGAAGAAGGTCACGAGCGCGAGTGTCACCTTCTCTCCGGCGACCACGACCGGCTGGAAGCTCAACGCCGGCAAATGGCAGCGCACGACGGAGCGTGCGGCGCCGGGTCAGTCGTACCAGGCCGACACCCTCGTGGTGATCTTCGCTCGCGTTGCGGACGCTGGCTACAACGATGCGGCTGGTAACCCGGTTCCCGAGACGATCGTTGAGGGCTCCGGTCGTGCCGTGATCTTCAGCGGCGACTCCGCCGTCGAAGCCACCTGGCACAAGGGCAAGCTCGACGGCACCATGTCGTTCACGTCGAAGTCGGGCAAGGCTGTGACCCTCAAGCCGGGTCACGTGTGGCTGGAGGCTGCGCCGCGCGGCGGCGACGTCACCTACTGACGCGACCTAACCCGGGTCGGGCCGGTCGAGCGGCATCATGGAGCTATGACGCTGCTGCGCGGCCGGCTCCTGGTCGCCACGCCGATGATCGGCGGGGGACCGTTCTGGCGCAGCGTCGTCTACGTCCTTGACCACGGTGACGACGGTTCGCTGGGCGTCATCGTCAATCGTCCGCTCAACGCCGAGGTCGCCGACGTCCTGCCGTCCTGGGGCGACATCGTCACGGCGCCGACCCAGCTGTTCGACGGGGGCCCGGTGGGCAGCGACGCGGCGCTCGCCGTCGGCGTGGTGCAGGACGGGCTGGTTCCCCAGGGCTGGCACCAGATGTCCAATCGGGTCGGCTTGGTCGATCTGGACGGTCCCGTCCCCGGATCGGGGCAGTTCGTCGCCATCCGGGTCTTCGCCGGCTATGCCGGATGGGGCGCCGGCCAGCTCGACGACGAGATCGACGAAGGCTCCTGGTTCGTGGTCGACGCCGAGGACTCCGACCTCGGCTCGTCGAGGCCGGACTCGCTGTGGAGCGACGTCCTGCGCCGGCAGGCCGGCGAGCTGCGCCTGCTCGCCACCTTCCCGGCTGACCCGGACGTGAATTGACGCGAACCGTTTAGGCTTGGTCCGTGTTCCTCGCTGCGCTCGTCAACGGGACTTCGCCCGCTCGGTCACGAGCGAGCGAGCTCGCTCGCGACGCTCGGTAGGCTTGTCCCGTGGGATTCTTCGGCAGCGGTACCCAGACGGTTCACGACGAGCGCACCGACCTGCGCACCGAGGACGGCGACCACGAGCGGTTCTCGCACTACGTCCCGGCCGACGAGCTGACCGAGGCGATGGTCATGGGTAACCCGGTCATCGCCCTGTGCGGCAAGGTCTGGGTGCCGAGTCGCGATCCCCAGCGATTCCCGGTCTGCCCCGAATGCAAGGAGATCTGGGAGTCACTGGACCCCGGATCGGATGACGGCGGCCCGGGGCAGGGTTCCGACTAGTCCGACCCCCGCGCCATGATGGTGGGGTGACGGCACCGGTTCCCATTGAGATCGACCAGCCCGACGTTGAAGACGTCGTTGAGCTGGAGAATCCCTGGGTGACCGTGGTGTGGAACGACCCGGTCAACCTCATGTCGTATGTCGCCTACGTGTTCCGGAACTACTTCGGCTACTCCGAGCAGAAGGCGACCAAGCTGATGCTCGCGGTCCACAACGAGGGCAAGGCGGTCGTGTCCAGCGGCCGACGCGAGCAGATGGAGAGGCACGTGCAGGCCATGCATGAGTACGGCTTGTGGGCGACGCTGCAGCGGGCCGACGTATGACGCCATTCAAGGCGCGACGCCGTGGCGGTCTGACCGCAACCTTCGACCCGGCGGAGGCAAGCGTCATCGCCAACCTGGCCGGTCAGGTCATTGAGCTCCTGCGCGATCGCAACGGTGAAGCGGTTGCCGACGCCGACCAGCTCGCGCGCGAGATGGGCCTGGGCGGCCCGACGCAGCCGCCCGAAGACCCGGTTCTGCAGCGCCTGCTTCCGGATGCCTACCGCGACGCCCCGGAGGACGCGTCCGAGTTCCGGCGTTTCACCGAGTCGGCGCTGACCTCGACCAAGGTGTCCAACGCCGAGAAGGTCCTCGCGTCGCTTTCCTCCGGTGGGCTTGACCCCCTCGAGCCTTCCGATGACCCGGTCGAGGTGGAGCTCGGACCCGACGAAGTCCAGGCGTGGCTGCGGTCGCTCACCGACATCCGGCTGTCCCTGGCCGTCCGGCTGGGCATCGAGACCGAAGAAGACGCGATGTTGCTGGAGAACTCGGCCGATCCGGCCATCGTGGCCTTGGGCGAGCTGTACGACTGGCTCGGCTATGTCCAGGAGACTCTGGTCCAGGCCATCTGAGTGGCGGACCCCATGGAGCGCCCCAATAAACTCTCCCCGTGCTGATCATCGAGCGAGCGATCCGCGACGCGATCGTCGAGCACGCGCGGCGCGACCATCCGGACGAAGCCTGCGGTGTGGTTGCCGGCCCGATCGACTCCGACCGCCCAGAGCGTTTCATCCCGATGCTCAACGCAGCAATGTCGACGACGTTCTACGAGTTCGATTCGACCGACCTGCTGCGTCTCTACCGGGAGATGGACGACAACGACGAGGAGCCGATCGTCATCTATCACTCACACACGGCGACCGAGGCGCATCCGTCGCGCACTGACGTCGCGCTGGCCCAGGAGCCGGGCGCGCACTACGTCCTGGTTTCCACCCGGGACGGTGCGGACCAGTCGGGTGATGTGGAGTTCCGGTCGTTCCGTATCGTTGACGGGCAGGTCACCGAGGAAGACGTGAGCGTCGTCGAGCGTTACGACCGATGAGCATGACTCCCTGAGCACCGACAAGGAAAGACCACTGATGGCCATCGACGTCCGGATCCCCACCATCTTGCGCCCGTACACGGGCGGCGAGCGTTCGGTCGACGGCAACGGCTCGACGGTCACCGCCGTGATCGACGATCTCGAGTCGCGCTTCGCAGGCATCAAGGAGCGGCTCGTGGACGAAGCCGGCGGCGTGCGCCGCTTCGTGAACATCTACGTCAACGACGAGGACATCCGGTTCACCGGCGGCTTGGACACCGCCGTCTCGGACAGCGCCACGATCGTCATCCTGCCGGCCGTAGCCGGCGGGTAACCGCGCCCATGCGCTTTGACAATCTGGTCGACTCGGTCGGCAATACGCCGCTGGTCGGTCTGCCCGTGTTGTCACCGTCGACTGACGTCCGCCTTTGGGCGAAGCTCGAGGACCGCAACCCCACGGGATCCATCAAGGACCGCGCCGCGCTGGCAATGGTGGAACGCGCCGAGGCCGAGGGGCGCCTCACGCCCGGCTGCACGATTCTGGAGCCGACCAGCGGAAACACCGGGATCTCGCTGGCCATGGTCGCGTCGCTGCGCGGCTACAAGCTGATTTGCGTCATGCCGGAGAACACGTCCGAGGAACGCAGCCAGCTGCTGCGGATGTGGGGCGCCGAGATCATCTCCTCGTCGGCGGTCGGCGGCTCCAACGAGGCCGTGCGCGTCGCCAAGGAGATCGCCGCGGAGCACCCGGACTGGGTGATGCTCTACCAGTACGGCAACCCGGCCAACGCCGAAGCGCACTACCGCGGCACGGCGCCGGAGATCCTCGCTGATCTGCCGTCCATCACCCATTTCGTCGGAGGCCTCGGCACCACCGGGACGCTGATGGGGGTTGGTCGGTTCTTCCGCGAGCACAAGCCGGACGTCCGCATCGTCGCGGCCGAGCCGCGCTACGGCGAGCTCGTCTATGGCCTGCGCAACCTGGATGAGGGTTTTGTGCCCGAGCTGTATGACGAGTCGTTCATCGACTCGCGCTTCTCCGTCGGTCCGCGTGATGCCGTTCGGCGGGTCCGCGAGCTCATCGATGCCGAAGGCATCTTCGCCGGCATCTCGACGGGCGCGATCCTCCATGCGGCACTCGCCCAGGCAGAGCGCAGCGTCGACGCGGGGGAGCCGGCAGACATCGCCTTCGTCGTTGCCGACGGCGGCTGGAAGTACCTCTCGACCGGCGCCTACGAGGGCACGCTTGACGAGGCCGAGGATCGTCTGGAAGGCCAGATCTGGGCGTAGCGGGCATACAGTGACGCCCGTGGACCGCCCTCAGACCCACTACGCGCGCAGCGGCGAGATCGCCATCGCATACCAAGTGCACGGGGACGGGCCGCACGACATCCTCTTCAGTGGAGGCGGCTCGTCGAATGTGGAGACGGCCTGGCTGCTGCCAGAGGCCGCAGAGTTCTTCGATCGCTTGGGGCGCTTCGCTCGCGTCATTCGCTTCGATCGTCGCGACACCGGCTGCTCTGATTCGTTCAAGGACGATTTGACGCTGGAGGCCCACGCGGCCGATGCGCTTGCCGTCATGGACGCCGTCGGCTCGGTCCGTCCTTTCGTCCTGGGCGGCGCCGACGGTGCGCGATCGTTCGCCGCGCTGGCTGCCACCCACCCTGATCGCGTGGCGGGCCTGATCGCGATCTGGGGATCCGCGCGAGGTGCGGCGGTGGAGTCTCCCGAGATTGCCGACGCGGTCACCCGTGGGCTCATCGACCTGGAGTGGCCGGGCAAGCTCGTGGACTCTCTGGCCCCACAATGGGCCGCCGATCCGGCGCGTCGGGACCGCATGACCCGTTACATGCGGACGTGCACCACGCCGCGACAGGCTGAGCGGCTGCTGCGACTGTCGCTGACGAGTGACATTACCGAGGTCCTTCCGCTGGTCCAGGCGCCGACGCTGGTCCTTCACACACGGAACGCCATCGCCCTCGATGCCGAATCGGTGCGTGAGTTCGCGGCGCTCGTGCCTGGCGCGACCTATCGGGAGATCTCCGGGGATGTCTTCATGCTGATTTTTGCCGTCGACGTCGGCGAGCTGGCTGATGTGGTCGAGGAATTCGTGACCGGCACGACACCGATCCCGGCCTCCAACCGCGTCCTTGCGACAGTCCTGTTCACCGATCTCGTGGGCTCGACGGAGCGGGCCGCGAGGATGGGTGACACCGCGTGGGCGAAGCTCCTCGAACGCCATCACACGATGACGAATGCGGCGATCCGCGAACTTGGCGGCAACCCCATCAAGTCACTCGGCGACGGCGTGCTCGCCACGTTCACCGGACCCGCGCAGGCCGTTCGGTGCGCGCGCCGCGTCATTGCGGAGGCAGAATCACTCGGGCTGGAAGTGCGTACCGGCGTGCATACCGGCGAACTTGAGGTCGTCGACGACGACGTGGCGGGGCTGGCGGTCCATCTGGCAGCCCGGATCATGGGGCTGGCGGGAGCTGGCGAGGTCCTCGTCTCCCGCACCGTCCGCGATCTGGTCATCGGGAGTGAGCTCCGGTTCTCCGAACGCGGGGATCACGAATTGAAGGGCATCCCGGATCGCTGGTTGCTTTACGCACTGGACGATTGACGGAAGTCGTTTCCTGCCTCGGTTCGTCCGTTAACCTTCGTGCTGTGAGTGAGATCGTCGTCTTCTCCGGCAGTGCCCATCTTGGGCTCGCCGAACGCATCTGCTCCCAGCTCGGTCAACCGCTTTCCCAGTCCGAGACGCTGCGGTTCAGCAACGACTGCCTGCAAGTGCAGCTGCTGGCGAACTGCCGCAAGAAGGACGTCTACATCATCCAGCCGTTGGTTCCGCCGACGCAGGACCACCTGATGGAGCTCCTGCTGATGATCAACGCCGCCAAGGGTGCGTCGGCTGCGTCCGTGACCGCCGTCATCCCGCACTACGCGTATGCGCGGTCGGACAAGAAGGACGCGTCACGCATCTCCATCGGCGGCCGGCTCGTCGCTGACATGCTGAGCACGGCGGGAGTCGACCGCGTCGTGACCATGACGCTGCACGCACCGCAGGTGCACGGATTCTTCAGCACCGCCGTCGACCACCTCACGGCGATCGGCGAGCTGGCCGACCACTATCGCGACCGCGATCTCACAAACACCGTCGTCGTCTCGCCGGACCTCGGCAACGCCAAGACGGCATCGCTGTTCGCCCGGCTGCTCGGCGTTCCGGTGGCCGCCGGCAGCAAGCAACGACAGGCTGACGACAAGGTCGTGATCGACGCGATCGTCGGTGACGTCAAGGGCAAGCGCGCCATCGTGCTCGACGACGAGATCGCGACCGGCGGGTCGATCATCGAGTTGATGGACAAGCTTGAAGAGGAAGGATGCATGGAGGCCTCTGTCGCCTGCACACACGGTCTCTTCACCGGTAAGGCCGTCGAACGGCTGCGGAACCATCCGTCCATCAGCGAAGTGGTCACGACCGACACCGTGCCGCCGCCGGCCGACTGGCCGGAGCTCCAGGTGCGCACGGTCTCCGGCCTCTTCGCCGAAGCCATCGCGCGCATCCATGCCGGCGAGTCCGTCTCCAGCCTGTTCGACGGCGTCGACCCCGCGCACGCGCCGCCGCAGCCGAAGCTGCCGCTATGAGCGGCAGCGAAGGCACGCGATGCGCAACATCGCATTCAGCACAGCCGAAGCTGCCGCTGTGAGGCCGCAGTGAAGGACGCGCCGATCGGCATCTTCGATTCCGGTTTTGGGGGCCTCACGGTGGCGCGAGCGGTCATGGACCTGCTGCCCAATGAATCAGTGACCTATCTCGGCGACACCGCGCGTCAGCCGTACGGACCCAAGCCGATCTTCGAAGTCCGCGAGTACGCGCTCGACTGCCTCGACCATCTGGTCACCCAAGGGGTGAAGGCGCTGGTCATCGCCTGCAACTCGGCGTCAGCGGCGGTGCTGCGCGACGCGCGTGAACGCTATGACGTGCCCGTGGTCGAGGTCATCGTCCCCGCTGCGCGCAAGGCCGTGAACACGACGCGCAACG
This sequence comes from Aeromicrobium sp., assembly GCA_045806885.1. Taxonomy (GTDB): domain Bacteria; phylum Actinomycetota; class Actinomycetes; order Propionibacteriales; family Nocardioidaceae; genus Aeromicrobium. Next base: position 102,025 of record JBJMIJ010000029.1, on the reverse strand, counting down.
GCCGCATCGGCGTCATCTGCACCCAATCGACGGCCACCTCCCGGGCCTACGACGACGCGCTGTCGGTGGCCCCGAAGGTCGAGGTCTTCACCTCGGTCTGCCCGCGGTTCGTCGAATTCGTCGAAGCCGGCGTCACCAGCGGAGCCGAGGTGCAGGCTGCCGCCGAGGACTATCTCGCACCGCTGAAGGCTGCTGACGTTGACACCCTGATTCTCGGCTGTACGCACTATCCACTGCTGGCAGGCGTACTGTCTCTTGTCATGGGCGAGGGTGTGACGCTGGTCTCATCGGCAGACGAGACAGCCCGGGATGTCTACGCCCTCCTCGTCCAGAGTGACCTGCAGCGAAGCCCTGGCGGTTTGCCTCCCGAACACCGCTTCCTGACCACGGGCCGCCCGGATGAATTCGGCAAGCTCGGTCGACGTTTCCTCGGACCTGAGGTTCAATCGGTCGAACAATTCTCATGGGTGGGGTCTCCGGCATGAAACTCACGATCGTCGGCTGCTCGGGTTCGTACCCGGGGCCTGACTCGGCGGCAAGTTGCTATCTCGTCGAGGAGCCGTACGACGGTGGCATTTACCGGCTCGTGCTCGACATGGGCAACGGTGCGCTGGGTGCGCTTCAGCGATACGTCGATCTGCGGGACGTCAATGCGGCGGCGATCTCCCACCTGCACGCCGACCACAGCTTCGACCTCTCTGTCTACTACGTCGTCAGCCGCTATCACCCCGATGGCTCGATGCCGACGCTTCCGTTGTTCGCCCCCGCAGGAGCCGACCGGTTCCTCTCCCGCTCGTACGGGCCTGAACCCGACCCGGGCATCCTCCAGCACTTCGACTACTGCGACCTCTCCGATGGGCTGAAGGTTGAGCTCGGACCGTTCACCGTGACCTTCGCTGCCGTCGACCATCCGGTCGAGGCCTACGCGATGCGGCTTGAGGCCGGCGGCAAGACGCTCGTCTACTCCGGCGACTCCGGGCCGTTCGAGGCGCTTGACCGCATTGCCGAGGGCGCCGACGTCTTCCTGTGCGAGGCCTCCTTCGTCGAATCGAAGGTCAACCCGCCGCACCTGCACCTCACCGGTGCCGAGGCTGGTGAGATCGCCACCAAGGCCAAGGTGGGGCGCCTGCTCATCACGCACATCCCGGCCTGGACCGATCGCGCCGAGGTTGAGCGCGACACCAAGAGCGCATGGGATGGTCAGCTCGACCTGGTCAACGCCGGAGACGTATTCGAAATCTGAGCCGGTGTACCGACCGCACAAGGCATCCAGGCAGATTTGGATGTACGACACTCGAGCAGCCGTCCCGGCTGGTGGGAGGGTTGCAGCATGAGTTTCCTGCGCAAACCCCCGCACGAGTGGCTGACGGCCGAGGTGATCGCCGCACGGTCCGACGTTGAGCAGCGCCTGATCAACCAGATCGTCGACGGCAAGCTGCCACCGACCGTCACCGAGCTGAAGGCCGGCGCTGACCTCTTCCACGAAGGATTCTCTGCCCAAGCCGTGCACGTCGTGCTGGACGGCGAGCTGTCCGTCACCGCCGATGGTGACGAGGTAGCGCGACTCGGACCGGGCTCGGTGTTCGGTGAGATGGCGATGCTCATCAATCGGCAGCGGACCGGGACGGTCACTGCCGTCGTCCCGACGACCATCGCCAGCAGAGGTGAGGCGTCGGTCGATCGCGACGACCTGAGGGCCCTGGCTGCCGCGCGCGGCTTCAATGCGCCGGAGGATTGAGCCGATAGGGGGACTTATAGGCTCGCCGCGTGACCACTCGTGAGGACGGCCGTGCGCCGGACCAGCTTCGTCCCGTCAAGATCACGCGCAACTGGCTCGACCATGCGCAGGGCTCCTGCCTGATCGAGTTCGGCAAGACCCGGGTGCTGTGTGCAGCCGCCGCCAGCGCGGGAGTCCCGCGGTGGCGGATGGGATCCGGACTCGGCTGGGTCACCGCGGAGTACGCAATGCTCCCGCAGGCGACGCACGATCGCTCGATGCGCGAATCCGTGAAGGGCCGCATCGGCGGTCGTACGCACGAGATCTCGCGGCTCGTGGGCCGGTCACTGCGCGCGGCCATCGACTACAAGGCGCTCGGCGAGAACACCATCACGATCGACTGTGACGTGCTCCAGGCCGATGGCGGCACCAGGACCGCGGCGATCACCGGCGCGTACGTCGCGCTCGCCGACGCGGTCGCGCACCTGCGCGAGGCCGGCGCGTTGGCCGGCGAGCCGCTGATCAACTCCGTGGCCGCGATCAGCGTCGGCATCATCGACGGCACGCCGATGCTCGACCTCCCATATGTCGAAGACGTCCGCGCCCAGACAGACATGAACGTCGTCATGACCGGCTCGGGCAAGTTCATCGAGGTGCAGGGCACTGCCGAAGGTGCGCCGTTCGACCGCGACGAGCTCGACGCGCTCCTCGCGCTGGCGGCTAAGGGTTGCGCCGACCTGACGCGGCTGCAGGTGGAGGCGCTCGGCGCGTGAGCCGCTTGGTCCTCGCCTCGCGGAACGCGAAGAAGCTCGTCGAGCTGCGGCGAGTGCTGGAGCCGCTCGTTGCCGGGCTCGAGGTCGTCGGGCTCGACGACGTGATGGCCTTCGATGAGCCGGCCGAGACGGAACCCACCTTTGAGGGCAACGCGCTCATCAAGGCGCGTGCCTGCTTTGCGGCCACCGGTCTAGCGTCGATCGCCGACGACTCCGGCATCGCTGTCGACGCACTGAACGGCATGCCAGGCGTGCTGTCGGCCCGCTGGAGCGGAGCTGGCGATGAGGCGAACAACCGGCTGCTGCTCAGCCAACTCGCCGACGTCCCGGACGAACGCCGGGGAGCGGCCTTCGTCGCGGCGGTCGCGCTGGTCTGGCCGGGCGGCGAGGTCGTCGAGACAAGACGGATGCCGGGCCGCATCCTGCGGGCCGAACAGGGGGAGGGTGGCTTCGGCTACGACCCCCTGTTCGCGGCTGACGGGAACGAGGTATCCAACGCGCAGCTCACGCCCGAGCAGAAGGACGCGATCAGCCATCGCGGGCAGGCCCTGCGTGCGCTCGCGCCGCACATCGTGGCAGCACTGTCCTAGACCCCGCCGGCGAACCCGTTCTGCCGCCACGCCTCATAGACCGCGATGGCTGCACAGTTCGCTAGGTTCATTGACCGGCGTCCGTCCAGCATCGGGAGGCGGACCTGTTCGGTGATGCGCGGATGTTCAAGCACCTCCGTGGGCAGGCCAGTGGGCTCCGTGCCGAACATCAGGACGTCGCTGGGGGAGTAGGCGATGTCGGTGTACGTCGTCGTGGCGGACGTCGTGAAGGCGTAGATGTTGGCTTCGCCGAGCGCGTCGAAGGCGGCGTCGAGGTTCGGATGGACCGTCACCACCGCGAGGTCGTGATAGTCGAGGCCCGCTCGCTTCAACTTGGCGTCGGCGAAGTCGAAGCCGAGCGGTTCAACAAGGTGCAGCTCCGCCCCGGTTCCCGCCACGAGTCGGATCGTATTGCCCGTGTTGCCGGCGATGGCGGGCTCGTGAAAGAGGATGCGAAACATGTGCCGGAGGCGGGATTTGAACCCGCACGCCCAATGGACACAAGGACCTAAACCTTGCACGTCTGCCTATTCCGTCACTCCGGCCGGGCGACAGCCTACGGAACGAGGCGGGGGAGACCCTTGGTCAACGCGGCGGTCAGCTGCTTGGCGACGACCGGTGCCATTCCCGGAATCACGGTGTTGAACGCGATCGTGTAGTCGAGCGCCGTGCCGCCGTCCGCGGTCTGGGTGAGGCGCTGGACGCCGTAGTGCTGCTTCAGTGGGAAGCCACCCTTGGTGATCTCGTACTCGATGTGCGAGTTGGGCTCCCACACGACGACGGTCTCAGTGAGCGGCGGGAGCGGCCCGATGTTCAGCTGGCGGGACGAGCCGACGCCGTTGCGATGGGCGTCGCCGTCGCTCTTGCGAGTGATCTTCGCACCGAAGACCGGCCCGAGGTTCTCGTGCTCGGACAAGGCCTCGAACACCGTCTTGGGGTCGGACTTGTACGTGTGGTTGACGTGCACACGGATGGGCGCGCTGCTCATGCTGTCTCCAATCCCAGGTCCTTGCGCAGTTTTGCGACGTGACCGGTGGCCTTGACGTTATACGCGGCGTACTCGATGGCGCCATCCGGATCGATGACGAAGGTCGAGCGGATCACGCCTTCGACCAATTTGCCGTACAGCTTCTTCTCGCCGAAGGCCCCCCACGCGGTGAGAACTCCCTTGTCGACGTCGGACAGCAACGTGATCGTGAGACGGTCCCGCTCCCGGAACTTGGCCAGCTTCTCTGGCTTGTCCGGCGAGATGCCGAGGACGGTGTAGCCCTCGGCCTGGAGCCGATCGATCGAGTCGCTGAAGTCGCACGCCTGCTTCGTGCACCCGGGTGTCATGGCCGCCGGGTAGAAGTAGACGATCACGCGTTGACCCTGAAGACCGGACAAGGTCACGGTCTCGCCAGTGTCGCTGGGAAGGGTGAAATCGGGCGCTTTGTCTCCGGGCTGCAGGCGACCCGACGCTGATCCAGTCATGCGCCCTATCCTTGCGTATGTGAGCAAGACCGACACCGACGCTCTCGTCGAGGAAATCGAGCAGATCCGACTGCGGTTGGCCGACACCGTCGACGAGCTGGTGGTGCGTGCACATCCGCGCGCCATTGCGCAGCGCGCCGCCGACAAGGTCAAGTCGCACTTCATCGACGAGACCGGCTCGCCGCGCATGGAGACGATCGTCCCGGTGGTCGCTGGCGTCGCCGCGGTGGTCGCCGGCATGGTGTTCATCCGCCGGTTAACCCGCTGAGGCCGTCATGAGCGACACTCCGGTCGACGATGGGGCAAAGCTCCCGATCCGCATGCTCCACGACCGACTCCTGGTCAAGCTCGATGTGGAGGCGGGCGACCGCCGGTCAACCGGCGGCATCCTGATCCCGGTCACGGCGGCGATGGGCAAACGCCTCGCCTGGGCCCGCGTCGAGGCCGTCGGCGCGCACGTCCGCGCGGTCCAGGTGGGTGACCGCGTCCTGTTCGATCCCGACGAGCGGGCCGAGGTCGAAGTCCGGGGCGAGGCATTCATCCTCCTGCGCGAGCGCGACCTGCATGCGGTCGCGTCGGAGCGCATCGAAGAGGGCCAGACCGGCCTTTACCTGTGAGCGAACGGCACCCGGCTCGGGACATTCTGCGCGGTCGGCGCAGGGTCCGCGCGACGGACGACACGTTCGCTGCGCGCGTCGAGCTCCTGCGTCGCCGCTGGCGCCTCCTGATCCGGCTGAGCATCGGCACCGGGGTGTCGTACTACGTCGCCAGTTCGGTTCTGGGCCACCGCCAGGCGTTCTTTGCGCCCATCGCGGCCGTCATCACGCTGATCGCGAGTGGCGCGTCGCGCCGCATGCGAACGCTGCTGGAGCTGGTCTTCGGCGTTGCCACCGGCGTGCTCGTCGGCGAGCTGCTCATCCTCGCCATCGGACGGGGACCTTGGCAGGTCGCTCTCGTCGTCGTCCTCGCCGTGTCGGTCGGAACACTCGTCGGACTCACTGGCCTGGCCCTGAACCAAGCGGCGACGTCATCAGTGCTGATCGCGGCAGTCGTGCCGATCGCCGGCGGGGACGTCGCCGTGACGCGGTTCGTCGACGCGCTCGTCGGCGGGATCTGCGGGATGGCCATGGTTCTGCTGCTGCCCCGCAACGTCGTGCGCGACATCGACCGCGAGGTTCAGCGGATCCTCACCGGCTTGGCGTCCGTGCTGCGCAAGGAGGCCCACGCGCTGCGTGATCGCGACAGCCAGCTGGCCGATGACAGCATGGCCGATGCGCAGCGCATGAGCCCCATGTTGACCACGTTGACCGCGACGGCCACGAACGTCTCTGAAGTCGCCCGCATCTCGCCGATCCGCTGGCGCCAGCGGGCCCACGTCGAGCTGTACACGTCGACCGTCATCGACCTCGACAACGCCGTTCGTGACGCCAGGACCATGGGCCGGAAGATCTCAGCGCTGCTCCGCCACGGAGAGCCGGTGCCGGACGGCCTCGACGGCGCCATCGACGCGCTCGCGACGGCGGTCGAGATCTTCGCCGACGACCTGTCAGAGCGGGACGACTTCGAAGAAGCCCGCCGCGAGCTCGTCGAGGCGGCGCGGATGGCGTCGGTTGCGTTGCCGGAGGCGGCCACGCTGAACAGCGCGGCCATTGCCGCCCAGATCAGGTCGCTCGCCGCTGACCTTATGTACGCCAGCGGCTACACCCGCGACGAGATCGACGAGCGGATGGATTTCTAGGACAACACAGTCAAGGGCAGCCGGACGACATCCGGATGCGCCACCAGTTGCCGAGCATCCCGATGGGGCCGAGGACGGGGACTGACTGCCACGTCCGGCATCCTTCGACGCCGAGCTCCTTGGTGGTGACGGTTGCCCACCGGAAGTGCTCCGGTGCATCTGACATGCGCTTCAGCAGCGCCTGAGCCTCGCCGCGGTCGGCCGACTGGCGGTCGACGAGCCCCTGAGCGTCGGACAGGCGGCCCAGCAAGGCGTCGCGGGTGACCTCGAGCTCCGCGCCGGTCAGAATGCGCGGTGCGGACGTGTCGGCTTCGACCCGTGCCGGCGGACGGTGTGCCGCGTCGAGCTGCGTGAGCGTGTGAGCGAGTTCGCGCTCCAACCGGGCGATCTGCTCGTGGAACTCGCGTCGTGATGTCCTGCCCGGTTCCAGGCGGAGATCCAAGTCAAGCTGAATGACGGTCATCGCGCTCACCTCGTCGTGTCCTACTCCGAGTCTAAGTCGTATCCCAACAGATCCGCGACCCTCCAGAGGGCGTGATCGAGCATCCAGTCGTGGACACCCGCGACGCCGACGGCGGTGATCGCCACCCGCCGCGTCCGCGGCGTCAGTTCGAAGCCGCGGAGCGGCGGGCCGAACAGGGCCGACACGGTCTGGTCTGCGTCGGCGATGACCAGCACGCCGTCGGAATTCGGCCGGATGCCCAGTGGCTCGGCCAGGACGTCCGCATCCAGGGCGCCGAGGGCGACGTGGGTCTCGATGATCGCCGACATCAGGGCGTCGGCGAGGTGATTGCGGCTGAGGAAGCCGCCGCGCATGATCCGGTCGTAGGTCACTGCCTCGGCCGGGTTGCGCACCACCTCCGGGTCGAGGCCGACCTGCCGGAAGAACGCGCGATACGCCGACGGCACCGGCTGGGTCGGGAGTGCCATGGCCTGCCGGCCCCGGAACCGGGTGGACATGTCGGCGAGCTGGTTGCGCAGCTCGACCGGGCTGGCATCCAGCCGGGCGTCCACCACGACGTACCGCAGGTCGAGATCGGGGAACTCGGCGGCCAGCTCGTGGTCGATCCACCCGATCTCGATGCCCATCGTCGGGCTACCGGTTCGACAGTGCTTCGGCGAAGGCGAGAATGCGCTTGGCGTCGCGGACGTGCAGCTCCTCGACGAGCTTGTTGTTGTAGGTCGCAACGCCGGCGCCGGCCTCGACGGCTTCGTCGAAGGCGGCGATCAGGCCCTGGGCGCGCTCGATGTCGGCCTCGGACGGGCTGAAGGCGTCGTTGCACGGCTCGACCTGCGAGGGGTGGATGAGCGTCTTGCCGTCGAAGCCCATCTCGCGTCCTTGGCGGGCCTCGGCCGCAAAGCCCGCCTCGTTGCGGACGTCGTTGTAGACCCCGTCGACGACGACCTTGCCGGCCGCGCGGACGGCGATGAGCGTCCATGCGAGGCTCAGGAGCACCGTGGGGTTGCGTCCCCCAACGTGCAGCCCGAAGGTCTCGTTCACGATGTCGTTGGTGCCCATGACGATGACGGTCAGGCGGTCGTGAGCGGCGGCGATCTCTTCGGCATGCAGCAGTGCGCGCGGGGTCTCGATCATCGCCCAGAGCTGGGTGTGCTCGGGGGCGCCGGCCGCCTCCATCGCTGCAACGAGGGCGCGGACCTGCTCAGCGGACTCGACCTTCGGGACGAGGATGGCGTCCGGGCCGGCGGCCGAGGCGGCCTTGACGTCGTCGTCGTGCCAGTCGGTTCCGATTGAGTTGACGCGGATGGCGAGCTCGCGGTGGCCGTACTCGCCGGAGCGGACGGCCGCGCACACGTTCTCGCGTCCCTGCTCCTTGGCATCGGGTGCGACGGAGTCCTCGAGGTCGAGGATCAGCGCGTCGGCGTCGATCGTCTTGGCCTTCTCAAGGGCGCGCTCGTTGGCGCCCGGCATGTAGAGGACAGATCGACGGGGGCGGATTGCTGCGCTCACAGGTCGTACAGCTCCTTGAGTTCGGGGTCGCGCTCGGCGAGCGCCTTGGCGAGGTCGAGCATGACCAGGCACTGCTTGCAGGACGCGTCGTCCTCCATCTTGCCGTTGATCATGACCGCGCCCGAGCCATCGCCCATGGCCTCGACGACGGCCTTGGCGTGCTCGACGTCCTCCTTGGACGGGCTGAACACGCGCCTGGCGATGTCGATCTGGACCGGGTGCAGACTCCATGCGCCGACGCAGCCGAGCAGGAAGGCGTTGCGGAACTGGTCCTCACAGGCGACGACGTCCTTGATGTCGCCGAACGGGCCGTAGAACGGGAGGATGTCGTTGGCCGCGCACGCGTCGACCATCCGCGCGATCGTGTAGTGCCACAGGTCCTGCTGGTAGGTGGCGCGACCCTCGTTGAGGTCCTCGCCGACCGGGTCAGTCCGCACCAGGTAGCCCGGATGGCCACCACCGACGCGGGTCGTCTTCATGCGACGCGATGCCGCGAGGTCGGCCGGGCCGAGGCTGATGCCCTGCATGCGCGGGCTGGCGCCGGCGATCTCCTCGACATTGGTGACGCCTTCGGCCGTCTCGAGGATGGCGTGCACGAGGATCGGCTTCTCCACGCCGGCACGTGCCTCCAGCTGGGCGAGCAGGCGGTCGACGTAGTGGATGTCCTGTGCGCCCTCGACCTTCGGGACCATGATCACGTCGAGCTTGTCGCCGATCTCCGTGACGAGCTCGATGAAGTCATCGAGGACCCACGGCGAGTCGAGGCTGTTGACACGTGTCCACAGCTGCGTGTTGCCGAAGTCCGTCTTCTTCGCGATGTCGATGAGGCCGCGGCGGGCGGGCACCTTCATCTCCGTCTTCACGGCGTCCTCGAGGTTGCCGAGGATGATGTCGACCTTGGCCGCGATGTCGGGCACCTTGGCCGCCATCTTCTCGTTGCTCGGGTCGAAGAAGTGGATCATCCGGCTCGGACGGAAGGGAATGTCAGCAGCCGGCGTCGGGGCACCGACCGCGAGCGGACGCAGGAAAGCTCGTGGATTGCGCATGCCCTCAGTATTGCCGGGTACCGATTTTGCAAGCGAAGGAGGTACGACCCACATGACCGACCATGTAGCGACCGCAGAAGTCGACATCAGCGCCTCTCCCGACCAGGTGTGGAGCGCCCTGACCGACCCCAACAAACTGAAGCGCTACTTCTTCGGCTCGACTGTTGAGTCTGACTGGAAGCCCGGCAGCCCCGTCACGTGGCGAGGCGAGTACAACGGCAAGGCGTTCGAAGACCGCGGCGAGGTGGTGGAAGCCGCACCGCATCGTCGACTCGCCATGACGCATTTCAGCCCCACGACCGGGGCGGACGATCGCCCGGAGAACTACCACCAGCTCGCGTTCGAGCTGGATCGCAAGGGTTCCTCCACGCACGTCCGGTTCACCCAGGACAACAACGTGTCCGAGTCCGAGGCCCACGAGGCCGAGGAGAACTGGCGGACGATGCTCCACGGCCTGAAGGAGCTCGTCGAGCGCGGCTGACTCAGGCGGCGCGCACTGGCAGGTCGAGCGCGGCCGCAACAGCGGGATGCACGATGCCGCCGTCGTGCGCGTTCAGTCCCCGTGCGAGATCGGGGTCACGCGCGATCGCCGTCTGCCAGCCATCGGCCAGAGCCAGGACGTAGGGCCGGGTGGCGGTATCGAGGGCGATCGTCGCCGTTCGTGGGACGGCTGCGGGCATGTTCGTGACGCAGTAGTAGAGCGCGTCATGGATGCGGAAGGTCGGCTCGTCATGCGTCGTCGGGTGCGAGCCCTCGAAGCAGCCGCCCTGATCGATCGCCACGTCCACGAGCACGGAACCAGGGCGCATGCGGGCGACCAAATCCAGCGTGACGAGCTTCGGCGCGCGCGCTCCGGGGACGAGGACGGTGCCGATGACGAGGTCGGCCTCAGGGACGGCCGCGGCGATCGCCTCGGACGTGGAGAGAACGCCGCGCGCCCCCCGGGGCAGATGGGCCAGCCGATTCGGATTGACGTCGAGGACCGTGACGTCCGCATGCAGCCCGACCGCGAGATCCGCCGCGTGCGACCCGGCAATGCCGCCACCCAAGACCACGACGTGTGCGGCGGGAGCTCCCGGTGCCCCGCCGAGCAGGACACCGCTGCCGCCGAACGGCGCCATCAGATGCTGGGCGCCCACCTGGGTCGCGAGGCGGCCGGCGACGGCCGACATCGGCGCCAGAAGGGGAAGGCTCCCGTCCGGCCGCTGCACGGTCTCGTACGCGAAGGCCGTGATGCCGCTGTCGAGGACTGCTTGGGCCACGTCGCGAGCCGCGGCCAGGTGCAGATAGGTGAACAGCACCTGGCCCCGCCGCATGCGGTGCCACTCGGCGGCGACCGGTTCCTTCACCTTGACGATGAGGTCGGCGTCCCAGGCGTCGTCCGCCGTGGGCACGACCCGCGCGCCGGCAGCCGCGTAGTCCCGGTCCGGAAACCCCGCCGCGGCACCGGCCGTGGCCTCGATGACCACCTCGTGTCCCGCTCCGACGAGCGCGGCTGCCGCGTCGGGCGTCAGGCCGACCCGGGTCTCGTACGGCTTGAGCTCCTTCGGGACGCCGGCTCTCATGCATCCATGGTGCGCCCGGGTCAGGGGCAATGCCGGGAGATCAGGACAAGCGCGGCGACGTGCGCGGGTGAACCTCGGGCAACTCCGACGCCGGGGTCGCAGCCGATGCCGGGACCAGACGGATGACGCGGCATTCACGAGCCCACCGCTCGACCACCTGGGGCAGGTCTGGCGCATTGAGGCGTCCGGCCTTCAGCGCCGAGGTCACCGGTTCCCATCGCTCGGATCCGGGTTGGATCACCGAGGCAACGACCGAGACGGCGGCCGCCAACTGCCGATCAGTCTTGGAGCGCAACAGGACGACCACGGTGTCGCCGTCTTCGAGCGCAGGGATGGACTGCTCGGATCCGCCGGCCTCGAGGCTGCCGACGACGCAGATGGCGTCCTCGACCCACTCGTGCCAGACCGGGTAGGTGTCCGGCCCAGCCTGAATCCACGAGACGGACGACTTCTTGGCCAGCTCGGCGACATCGATGGCGATATCGATGGAAGCGCTGGTGGGGGCGTCGGTCACCCACAAGACGATAGGGCAGTGGCTGTTAGGCTCGCGCACGTGCTCGGCGCCTTTGTGAATGCCTTCCGAACCCCGGATTTGCGACGGAAACTGCTGTTCGTCCTGGGGATCATCGTCCTGTTCCGGTTCGGTTCGACGCTGCCGGCTCCCGGCGTTAACGTGTCGAACGTCCGGCACTGCGTCGACCTCGCGTCCCAGGGCGAGAACGGCAGCCTGTTCGCGCTGATCAACGTCTTCTCCGGCGGGGCATTGCTGCAGCTCACCGTATTCGCGCTCGGCATCATGCCGTACATCACCGCGAGCATCATCCTGCAGCTGCTCGTCGTCGTGATCCCGCGCCTTGAGGCACTGAAGAACGAAGGCCAGGCCGGCCAGACCAAGATCACGCAGTACACGCGTTACCTCACGCTGGGGCTGGCGATCCTGCAGGCCACCGGCATCGTGGCGCTCGCGCGCAGTGGCCAGCTCTTCGGCGGCACCGACTGCGGCGACCTGCTCTACAACCAGGACTCCATCCCGCAGTTCCTGCTGACCGTCCTGACGATGGTGGCCGGCACCGCCGTCATCATGTGGCTCGGCGAGCTCGTGACGGACCGCGGCATCGGCAACGGCATGTCGATCATGATCTTCACCCAGGTCGTCGCGACGTTCCCGGGCGCGATGTGGCTGATCAAGCAGCAGAAGGGTTGGACGACGTTCATTCTCGTCATCATGATCGGCTTCGTCGTCGTCGCGGCCGTCATCTTCATGGAGCAGGCGCAGCGCCGGATCCCGGTGCATTACGCCAAGCGCATGGTCGGGCGCCGGATGTTCGGCGGCTCGTCGACCTACATCCCGCTCAAGGTGAACCAGGCCGGCATCATCCCGGTGATCTTCGCATCCAGCCTGATGTACCTGCCGGCGCTCTATGCGCAGTTCCAGCCGAACGCTGGGCCGGCGAACTGGATCTCGCGCTATCTCGTGCGCGGCGACCATCCGCTGTACATGGGCGGTTACTTCCTGCTGATCATCTTCTTCACGTACTTCTACGTCGCGATCACCTTCAACCCGGAGGAGGTCGCCGACAACATGCGGAAGTACGGCGGCTTCATCCCGGGTATCCGCGCCGGTCGGCCGACGCAGGACTACCTGGCCTACGTCCTGAGCCGCATCACGGCGCCCGGCTCGCTCTACCTCGGCATCGTCGCGCTGATTCCGATGATCGCCGTGGCACTCCTTGGGGCAAACCAGAAGTTCCCGTTCGGCGGCACCACTATTCTCATCATCGTCGGCGTCGGTCTGGACACCGTCAAGCAGATCGAAAGCCAGCTCCAGCAGCGCAATTACGAAGGGTTCCTGCGATGACCCGACTGATCCTCATGGGTCCACCCGGCGCGGGCAAAGGCACCCAGGCCGTCACGCTCGCCGAGCGCACGGGTGCGGCGCACATCTCGACCGGCGACATCTTCCGCGCCAACGTCGCGGCCGGCACGCCGCTCGGCGTGGAGGCCAAGCGCTACATGGACGCCGGCGAGTACGTCCCCGACGAGATCACGAACGGCATGGTCAAGGACCGCCTCGGCCAGGACGATGCCGACGCCTTCATTCTCGACGGCTACCCGCGCACGGCCGACCAGGTCGAGCGGCTCGACGAGATGCTCGCCGAGATCGGGCACCCGCTCGACGCCGTGATCGCGCTGACGGTCGACGACGAAGAGCTGGTCCAGCGCATCGTGGAGCGTGGCCGCACCAGCGGCCGTACGGACGACACCGAGGACGTCGTGCGCAACCGGCTCAAGGTGTACTCCGCCGAGACGGAGCCGCTCATGGCGATCTACCGCCAGCGCGGGCTCCTGCGCGAGGTCGACGGAATGGGCGAGATCGACGAAGTCGCCGGTCGTATCGACAGCGCACTCGGCATCGCCTAGGTGTCGATCGAGCTCAAGACCCCCGCACAGATCGCGTTGATGCGCGAAGCGGGGCGGGTGGTTGCGGCCACCCTCGAGGCCGTTTCGGCCGCTGCGGGGCCGGGAGTGACGACCCGCGAGCTCGATGCGCTCGCGGCCGAGACGATCGCCGCGCACGGCGCGACGTCGAACTTCCTCGGTTACGGCGCCGATGTCGGACCGCCTTTCCCTGGCGTGATCTGCACGTCCGTCAACGAGGAGACGATCCACGGCATCCCGAGCGACCGGGTCCTGCGCGACGGCGACCTGCTCTCCATCGACTGCGGCGCGGTGATCGACGGGTGGCATGCCGATGCGGCAACCACGGTCGCGATCGGCGAGGTCCCGCAGGCATACCGCGACCTGATGCGAGTGACGGAGGACGCGCTCGCCGCCGGGATCGCCGCGATGAGCACGGGCCGACGCGTCCGTGACATCACCAAGGCGATCAGTGCCCACGTCGACGCTCAGGGCAGTCAGTACGGGATCGTCCGCGGTTACACCGGCCACGGCATCGGCTCCGCGCTGCACCAGGACCCGAACGTCCCCAACATCGGCGGCCCCCGACGCACGCCTCGGCTGGTGCCCGGGCTCGTCCTGGCCATCGAGCCGATGATCGTGCTGGGCTCACCCCAGGTGCGGGAGCTGTCCGATCAGTGGACCGTCAGCGCGGTCGACGGGTCGGTCGCGGCGCATTTCGAGCACACGATCGCGAAAACCGAGTCCGGAATCGAGGTCCTGACCGGTACATTCCGCTCATGTTGAGTGTGCGGCTGGGTGTGATGGCTGCTCTCCTGGCCGTCACGGCGGCCTGTGGCCCGGTCAAGACCCCGGGCCACCCCGCGGAGCCGGACCTGGCAACGCTTCGTCATGTCACCTGGTCGAACACCGCCCAGGAGCTGGCCGGAGTTCCCGCGACGTCGGAGCGCACGAAGGCGTCCCTCTACGGGTTCGGCGACAGCGCGCTCGGCGGACCGATCTCGGTCGTCTCCGGCGACATCGTGATATCGGGCGTCCAGACCGAGCGTGCCGTGATCGTCGCCGGCCAGTCAGCGAAGACCGGCAAGATCCTGTGGCGCCGCTCCCTGCCGACCGGCAAGGACGGCTACGCCGAGTGCTACGACGACGACCATGGCCCCATGTTCGTCTGCAAGGTCTCGGTCGGCGAGAAGCAGGTCACGACGCTGTGGGTCATTGCTGACCGCACCGGTGCCGTCCGGCGGAAGATCCCGATCGAATCCGTCTCGGCGCTGGGATTGTCCGGTGACGAGCTCTACCTGGCGACCTTCAGGCCGGCGAAGGGGGACAAGCGGCTGGACGTCGTCGTCACCCGTCGGTCGTTGATGGGAACGACGACCGCGTGGACCCGCAAGACGTCCTTCGCCATCGAGGGCTGGGGGCATGACGGCTCGCAGGGCTTCGACATCGGCCGGGATCGGGTGTCGGCGTACTCGGCGTCGTGGCAGGTGATCGTCGACCGCGCGACGGGTCGACTGCTCGATCGCTCCGACGAGGGTCGCTGGGAAGACCAGCTGCCACGCGGCGGGCGCGTGGTCCTGGACAGTGGTGACGGGACGCGCTCCCGCGTCGACGTGACGCTTTTCTCGCCGGACGGACGGCCGTTGGCCGACCTGCGCGAGGAGACCTATCCCCAGCCACAGGAGGTCGCCCACGACCGCCTGGTGCTCGGGCGCCACCTGGTGTCGCTGGCCACCGGCCGAGTTGTCTTCACCGCTCCCCGGAAGCGCACGATCGCAGCCGTCGTCGACAAGGGGCGCGTCGCCGTCGTCGAACCGATCGAGTTCAGCGAAGGCCGGTTCCCGTTGGCGATGTACGACACCGGGACCGGCCGGAAGCTCGGCGCTCTGACGGTTGCGGGCGACTGGACGGGACAGACTGCCGCCGGTGGACACGGCGTCGTCAAGCTTGTCCAGCACTACGACAAGAAGTCGGAGATGTCCCGTGCCACGGCGAACGTGATCGACGTGCGCACCGCCAAGCAGGTGGCCGTGATCCGGCTGGGAAAGCCGACCGCCGACTACGAGTTCCCGACCGTCGTGGACACGCCGGCGGGCATCGCCATAACCGGCGGTGGTGCGGTGCGCGGATTGGTTGCCCGCTAGCCGGTCAGGAATGCCAGGACGGCCCGATCGGCGTCCGCGTCGGCAGCGATGTTCAGGACTTCAACGGCGGCAGAGTCGTCAGCTGCCGCGGGCGCCGGCTCGACATTGACGATGTGACCGCGACCGCGCTGTTCCATCGTCGGCAGGAGAGCGTCCGTCATCCGCCCAGGAACGGTGTTGACCAGCAGGTCGATGGTGCCGACGTGCTGCTCGGCGTGCATGACGATGCGGTCGACGGCATCGCGGTCGGTCACGTCGAGCGAAGCAGGGAAGCAGCGGATGTCGTGGGACTCGGCGAGGCGTTCGGCGAACTCGCGCACGTGCGCTCCGGGTTGGGCGATCAGCATCAGCGACATGCCTTCGGCTGCGAGCGCAGCAGCGATGTGCCGGCCGCTCTCTGAGTCCGCACCGGTGATGACGCCCACGCGTCCGCGCAGGGGCCCAGTCGAATGCACGGCCCCATCCTTGCCGACCTCACTCGATTTGGTTCCGCAGGTCGGGCCTGACTAGACTGACCTGTCGGTTTTCTTTGAGAACTGACGCAGCGGACGAAGAAGAGGTTATGGCGAAAAAAGAAGGCGTCATCGAGATGGAAGGCGCCGTTGTTGAGGCGCTGCCCAACGCGATGTTCCGCGTGGAGCTGACCAACGGTCACAAGGTCCTCGCGCACATCAGCGGCAAGATGCGTCAGCACTACATCCGGATCCTCCCCGAGGACCGGGTCGTGGTGGAGCTCTCGCCTTACGACCTCAGCCGAGGCCGCATCGTTTACCGGTACAAGTGACCGGCAGACCATCCTGAAAACTCAATAATCCAGACACGTTCACCTGACCTACAGAAGGACAAGCAATGAAGGTCAACCCGAGCGTGAAGCCGATCTGTGACAAGTGCAAGGTGATTCGTCGCCATGGCCGCGTCCGGGTCATCTGCGAAAACCCCCGCCACAAGCAGCGCCAGGGCTGACCCAGAGCTTCACCGAAGAACGCACACCGTCTGAGCGCAATCAGGTCCCAGCGATCTGATCCACCTGCGGAGCGAAGGCCGCAGCCCGGTGCCTGAACCAAGTTTCAGGGAGGCCGCCGGGACGCCTCGGACGACCACACCTCGCACGAACGAAAGGCCACAATGGCTCGCCTCATCGGAGTGGATCTCCCGCGCGAAAAGCGCGTCGAGATCGCACTGACGTACATCTTCGGGATCGGCAAGACCCGGTCCCAGCAGACCCTCTCCGCCACGGGCATCGACCCGAACACGCGGGTTCACGCGCTGACCGACGACCAGCTCGTCACGCTGCGTGACCACATCGAGGGCAACTTCCAGACCGAGGGCGACCTCCGTCGTGAGATCACCGCTGACATCCGTCGCAAGATGGAGATCGGCAGCTACCAGGGGCGTCGCCACCGTGCGCACCTGCCCGTCCGCGGCCAGCGCACCAAGACGAACGCGCGCACCCGCAAGGGCCCCAAGAAGACCGTCGCCGGAAAGAAGAAGTAACCGATGGCTCCCAAGACTGGCACCAAGAAGGTGCGCCGCAAGATCAAGAAGAACGTGCCCCAGGCCGAAGCTCACATCAAGAGCACGTTCAACAACACCCACGTCACCATCACCGACCCGACCGGCGCCGTCATCGCGTGGGCCTCGGGCGGAACGGTCGGCTTCAAGGGATCGCGCAAGTCGACGCCCTTCGCCGCGGGCATGGCTGCCGAGTCCGCTGGCCGCCAGGCCATGGAGCACGGCGTCAAGAAGGTCGACGTCTTCGTCAAGGGTCCCGGCTCCGGACGTGAGACCGCGATCCGGTCGCTGAGCGCTGTCGGCCTCGAGGTCGGCACCATCTCCGACGTGACCCCCAGCCCGCACAACGGCTGCCGCCCGCCGAAGCACCGGAGGCTCTGACCCATGGCTCGTTACACCGGTCCTCTCACCAAGAAGTCCCGCCGTCTCGGCGTCGACCTCGTCGGCGGCGACGCTGCCTTCGAGCGTCGTCCCTACCCGCCCGGCCAGCACGGCCGCGCGCGGATCAAGGAGTCCGAGTACCGCACCCAGCTGCAGGAGAAGCAGAAGGCGCGCTACACCTACGGCGTGCTGGAGAAGCAGTTCCGCAAGTACTACGAACTGGCGCACCGCAAGCCGGGCAAGACGGGTGACAACCTGCTCATCCTGCTCGAGTCGCGTCTCGACAACGTCGTCTACCGTGCCGGCCTGGCCCGCACGCGCCGGCACGCACGTCAGCTGGTGACGCACGGGCACTTCGTGGTCAACGGCGTCAAGACGAATATCCCGTCGTTCCAGGTCAGCAAGCACGACATCATTGACGTGCGCGCCAAGAGCCTGGAGATGACGCCGTTCATCGTCACCCGCGAGACCCACGACTCGGACACCGTTCCGGGCTGGATGGACGTCTCGCCCGAACGCGGCCGGATCCTGATCCACCAGCACCCGGTCCGCGAGCAGATCACCGTTCCGATCCAGGAACAGCTGATCGTCGAGTACTACTCCAAGATCTGATCTCGATACGCGGCTACGCCGCTACTCGATCACCGAAAGAAAAACCGCAACCCACCCCGGCTTTCATATAGCGGTAAGCCGGAAAGGAAAAAGAGAAATGCTGATTGCTCAGCGTCCTGTCCTGTCCGAAGAGGTCGTCGACGACTTCCGCTCCAGGTTCGTCCTCGAACCACTGGAGCCGGGATTCGGCTACACCCTCGGCAACTCGCTGCGTCGCACGCTGCTGTCGTCGATCCCGGGTGCCGCCGTCACGTCGATCAAGATCAACGGCGTCCTGCACGAGTTCTCGACCGTCCCCGGTGTCACCGAGGACGTCACCGAGGTCATCCTCAACCTGAAGGACCTCGTCGTCTCCTCCGAGCACGATGAGCCGGTCGTTGCGTACCTGCGCAAGAGCGGTGCCGGTGCCGTCACGGCCGCCGACATCGAGACGCCGGCTGGCGTCGAGGTGCACAACCCCGACCTGCACGTGGCCACCCTGAACGAAAAGGGCAGCCTGGAGATCGAGCTCGTCATCGAGCGTGGCCGCGGCTACGTCTCGGCAGCGCAGAACAAGACCGGCGAAGAAGAGATCGGCCGCATGCCGGTCGACTCGATCTACAGCCCGGTCCTGAAGGTCACCTACAAGGTCGAGGCCACCCGTGTCGAGCAGCGCACCGACTTCGATCGCCTCGTCATCGACGTGGAGACGAAGCGTTCGATGTTGCCGCGCGACGCCATCGCATCGGCTGGCTCGACGCTCGTTGAGCTGTTCGGTCTGGCCCGTGAGCTGAACGTCGAGGCCGAGGGCATCGACATCGGCCCGTCGCCGGTGGACGAGCAGCTTGCTGCCGACCTGGCCCTGCCGATCGAGGACCTCAACTTCACCGTCCGCTCGTACAACTGCCTGAAGCGGGAGGGCGTCCATACCGTGGGCGAGCTCATCACCCGCTCGGAGCAGGACCTGCTCGACATCCGCAACTTCGGGCAGAAGTCGATCGACGAAGTCAAGGCCAAGCTCGCCGAGATGGGCCTCGCGCTCAAGGACAGCCCGGCCGGGTTCGACCCGTCGGCCGCCCTGGGCGCGTACGACGACGAAGACATCAGCTTCGCCGAAGACGAGCAGTACTGAGTCTTACTGGAATTTGGAGATAGACGATGCCTACCCCCACGAAGGGTGCCCGCCTCGGCGGTAGCCCAGCCCACCAGCGGCTGATCCTGTCGAACCTGGCTCAGCAGCTGTTCGAGCACGGCCGGATCACGACGACCGAGGCCAAGGCCCGTCGGCTGCGGCCGTACGCCGAGGCCCTGATCACCAAGGCCAAGGTCGACACTCTCGCCAACCGCCGCAACGTGGTCAAGGTCATCCGGGACAAGGGCGTGCTCCACACGCTCTTCACCGAGATCGGTCCGGCCATGTCCACCCGCCCCGGCGGCTACACCCGCATCACCAAGGTGGGTCCGCGCAAGGGCGACAACGCGCCGATGGCCGTCATCGAGATCGTCGAGTCCAAGGAGTTCGCTCCGCAGAACCAGACGCCGAAGACGCCGAAGGCCGCTCCGAAGCCCAAGGCCGCTCCGGTCGAGGACGTCGTCGACGAAGACGTGACCGACGCCCCGGCCGAACAGGTCGAAGCTGCGGTCGCCGAGGCCGACACCGCCGACGAGGTCGTCGAGGAAGCCGCGGAAGAAGCCGCCGCCGAGTAAGTCACAGCTCTACGAAACGTCCTGCGTTCACGTCGCTCTGGCGATCGAACGCAGGACTTTTCGGTTCAGGGGTGCGTCACCTGAAGAACGCGAAACCCCTTCGAGCTCGCAACGCGCTCGGTGGGCCAGCCGCTGTCGGTGAGCCACTGCTGCAGCGAGTCGGCGCCGAGGTTCTTGCCGACGACGAGGTGCGCGACCCCGCCCGGCGCCAGGCGCGGGATCCAGATGGCGAGCACCCCGTGCAGCGCGTCCTTGCCGATGCGGATGGGCGGGTTCGACCAGATCTCGTCGAACCGCACTTCGCCGGGGACGTCTTCGGGGCTGGCAACCCGGACCCGCACGCGGTGCCGCGTGGCGTTCTCAGCCGTCAGCTCGCGGGCCCGTGAATTGACGTCGACCGCCCAGACGGTTGCCTCCGGCGCTGCGACGGCGAGCCCGACGGCGATCGCGCCCCAGCCGCAGCCGAGATCGAGCACGGTCTTCTCGCCGACCGGCGGCGGGACCTCGCGCAGCAGGACGTCCGTGGCTTTGTCGAGCCCGTCCGGCGAGAACGTGCCCGACGACGTCATGAAGTCCAGCGCGCGATCGAACACGGTCGCCTTGATCATCCGGCGCCGATCCGACATGCCGGGCTCGGCGTCGAAGTAGTGGCTGGTCACGAGTCCATTGTCCGGCAAGCGACTCAGGACTCGCCGCGCATGCGCCGGGACTCGGCCGCGCGCTGGGCCAGGGCCTCGTCGGCGGGATAGACGACTTCCTCGAGCACCAGGCCGTGGGCAGGCATCACCTTGACGCGCGGGTCGCGTGCCGCCGCAGCCAGGACTTCGCCGGGCCAGTCCGGCGCCTGGCGGCCCTCGCCGACTGCCACCAGCGCGCCCATCAGGGATCGCACCATCGAATGGCAGAACGCGTCCGCGCGCACCGTGGTCTCGACGAGCGCGTCGTCAGACCGTGTGGTCGAGAGCGTAACCAGGGTCCGGATGGTCGTCGCGCCCGCGCGCTTCCGGCAGAACGCGGCGAAGTCGTTCTCGCCCAGCAGCGGGGCGGCAGCCGCGTTCATCGCGTCGACGTCCAGGGCGCGCGGCCACGCGACGACGTGCCCACGCCGGAGCGGGTCCACGCTCGGCGCGTCGGTCAGCCGATAGACGTAGCGACGTTCGAGCGCCGAGAAGCGTGCGTCGAACCCGGCCGGAGCCTCGCTCGCACGCAGCAGGCTGATGTCGTCAGGCAGGATCCGTCGGAGGCGCTGAGCCAACGTGCCGGCGCTGACGTCATCGAGGTCGACGTGCGCGACTTGGCCGCGCGCGTGTACGCCGGTGTCGGTGCGCCCGGCACAGGTCAGCTTTGCCGGCTCAGGCAGCCGCAGAATAGTCGCGATGGCGGTTTCGACTTCGCCCTGGACGGTTCGCAGCCCTGGTTGCGCAGCCCACCCGTGGAATCCGCCGCCGTCGTATGCCAGGTCGAGTCGAAGGCGGGTCACTCCACCGAGTCTGGGATCATGCCCAGCGTTCAGACGAGGGCGTGAACTTCAGGGTGCGGTCGCCGGTGTAGATCTGCTTCGGGCGGGCGATCTTCTGCTCCTTGTCGTCCACCAGCTCGCCCCACTGCGCCAGCCAGCCGGCGGTGCGGGGGATGGCGAACAGGACGGTGAACATCTCGGGCGGGAACTGCAGTGCCTCGTAGATGAGGCCGGAGTAGAAGTCGACGTTCGGGTAGAGCTTGCGCTTGACGAAGTACTCGTCCTCGAGCGCGATCTTCTCCAGCTCCTGCGCGATCTCCAGCAGCGGGTTGATGCCGGTGACCTCGAAGACGTCGTCGCAGGCCTTCTTGATGATCGTGGCGCGCGGGTCGTAGTTCTTGTAGACGCGGTGGCCGAAGCCCATCAGGCGTTCCTTGCCCTCCTTCACGCCGTCGATGAAGTCGGGGATGTTGTCCTTCGTCTTGATCTTGCGCAGCATCTTCAGGACGGCCTCGTTGGCCCCGCCGTGCAGCGGGCCATAGAGCGCGGCGATGCCCGCACTGACGGCCGAGTACGGGTCGACCTGGCTCGAGCCGACCGAACGCACCGCGTTCGTCGAGCAGTTCTGCTCGTGGTCGGCGTGCAGGATGAACAGCACCTCCAGGGCCTTCACCAGCCGCGGGTCGGCTTCGTACTTGGCCTCACTCATCCGGAACAGCATCGAGAGGAAGTTCTCGGCGTAGCCAAGGTCGTTGTCCGGGTAGATGTACGGCTTGCCCTGCGCGTGCCGGAAGGCCCATGCGCCGAGCGTGGGCATCTTGGCGATCATGCGGATGACCTGGATCTCGCGCCGCTCGGGGTCGGCGATCTCGCGGGCGTCCGGATAGAAGGTGCTGAGCGCACCCACGCTCGACAACAGCATGCCCATCGGGTGCGCGTCGTAGCGGAACCCCTGCATCAGGCTCTTGATGTTCTCGTGCACATACGTGTGATACGTGATGTCGTGCACCCACTGGTCGTACTGCTCCTTGGTGGGCAGCTCGCCCTTGATGAGCAGGTACGCGACCTCAAGGAACGTCGCGTCCTCGGCCAGCTGCTCGATCGGGTAGCCCCGGTATTCGAGGATGCCGGCGTCGCCGTCGATGTACGTCACGGCCGAGCGGCACGAGGCGGTGTTGGTGAAGCCCGGGTCGTAGACGGCGAGCCCCGTCGCCTTGCCGAATTCGCCGGCCGAGATGGTGCCGTCGGTGATGGTGAGTTCGTGCTCGTCACCGGTGCGGTTGTCGCGAATGGTCAGTGAGTCAGTCACGCGGAACACCGTAGTGTGCGTCACGGCCGCTCGGCTAGCGGTGCGGCGTCGCGATTTGGGCCCGGGCCGTTTTGACCCGCGGGTCAGACGCCGGTTATTCTGGTCCGTCGTTGCGCCTGTCCCTTAGGGATCGGCTGCGCAACGTGAACTTCACCCAAGATCGACGAAAAGGTAAGCCGTGCCCACGTACAGCCCGAAGGCCGCTGACATCACGCATCAGTGGTACGTCATCGACGCCGAAGACGTCGTGCTTGGGCGTCTGGCCGTCGAAGCGGCGACGCTTCTGCGCGGCAAGCACAAGCCGACCTACGCCCCGCACATGGACGGTGGCGACTTCGTCGTCATCATCAACGCCGAGAAGGTGGCCCTGTCGGGCAACAAGCGCACCGACAAGCCCGTCTACCGGCACAGCGGCTACCCGGGCGGCCTCAAGCAGATCGCCTACGGCGACCTGCTGCAGAAGGACGCCGCCAAGGCCATCGAGAAGTCGGTCCGCGGCATGCTGCCGAAGAACCGTCTCGGCAACCAGATCATCCGCAAGCTCAAGGTGTACGCCGGTCCGGAGCACCCGCACGCTGCCCAGAAGCCCCAGCCGTTCGAGATCACGCAGATCTCCCAGTAAGGACGCAACCTTTCATGAGCGACACCGAGACCACCGAGTCCACCGAATTCTCCGGCAATTACACCTCCGAGTCGTCCCCGGCCGCTGCTGCCGGCCGTGACTCGGCCATCGGCCCGGCCGCGGCCACCGGCCGCCGCAAGGAGGCCATCGCCCGCGTGCGCCTCGTGCCCGGCAACGGCGCCTGGACGGTCAACGGCAAGACGCTGGAGGAGTACCTCCCGAACAAGCTGCACCAGCAGATCGCCAAGGAGGCGTTCGCTGAGACCGGTCTCGACGGCAAGTTCGACGTCGTCGCCCGCGTCAAGGGTGGCGGCATGACCGGCCAGGCCGGTGCGCTGCGGCTCGGCGTGGCTCGCGCGCTCAACGAGATCGACGAGGACGTCAACCGCCCGCTGCTCAAGAAGGCTGGCCTGCTCACCCGTGACGCGCGCGTCAAGGAGCGCAAGAAGGCCGGTCTCAAGAAGGCCCGCAAGGCTCCGCAGTACAGCAAGCGCTGATACCGAGCCATCCCATGGGCCGGGTCTTCGGTACCGACGGGGTTCGGGGGCTGGCGAACGCCGAGCTCACCGCCGAGCTGGCGCTCGACCTGGCCTTCGCCGGTGCGCGCGTTCTCGCCGCTCCGGAGGGTCAGCGCAGGCCGCTGGCCGTCGTCGGGCGGGATACCCGGGCGTCCGGCGAGTTCCTCGAGGCCGCTGTCATCGCCGGACTCGCCTCGGCGGGCGTCGACGTCCACCGGCTCGGTGTCGTGCCGACGCCGGGTGCTGCGTACCTGACCGACGCGCTCGATGCCGATTTCGGCGTCATGATCTCGGCCAGCCACAACCCGATGCCCGACAACGGCATCAAGTTCTTCGGGCGCGGCGGGCGCAAGCTCGACGACGCCGTCGAGGACCAGATTGAGCAGCTTCTCGGCACCCGCGACAACCGACCGACCGGCGACGCCGTCGGCCGGGTCGTCGACCACGCCAGCGGGCTCGACGCCTACATCGACCATATCGTCGCGTCCGCACCTGTCCCACTGACCGGGCTGAGCATCGTCCTGGACGGCGCCAACGGAGCGGCTCACACCGTCGGCCCGATGGTGTTCGAACGCCTCGGGGCGACGATCGTCTCGATCCATGACCAGCCAGACGGGCTGAACATCAACGCCGACTGCGGCTCCACCCACTTGGCCGACCTGCAGCGCGCCGTCGTCGCCAACGGCGCCGATGTCGGATTCGCCTTCGATGGGGATGCCGACCGATGCCTGGCGGTCAATGCCAGCGGAGCGGTCGTCGATGGCGACCAGATCCTGGCCATCCTGGCGCTGGCCGGCCGTGAGGCTGGCTGGCTAGAGAGGGACACGGTCGTCGCCACCGTGATGAGCAACCTCGGGTTCATCCACGCGATGGACAAGGCCGGGATCGCGGTCGAGCAGACCGCTGTGGGCGATCGATACGTCCTCGAAGCCATGCGATCGGGTGGGTTCACCCTCGGTGGCGAGCAGTCGGGCCACGTGATCATGAGCCAGTTCGCGTCGACCGGCGACGGCGTCCTGACGGCCGTGCATGTCGCGGCGCAGATGGCACGCACCGGCCAGACGCTCGCCGACCTCGCCGGCATCATGGCCCGGCTGCCCCAGGTGCTCGTAAACGTGCCGGACGTCGACAAGGCGCGGGCCGACTCCGACCCCGCCGTCGCCGATGCCGTGCGCGAGGTCGAAGCCGCGCTGGCCGGAAACGGCCGAGTGCTACTCCGGCCGTCCGGCACCGAGCCGTTGGTCCGGGTGATGGTGGAGGCTCCCACGCAGGAGGCGGCCCAGGACGCCGCCGACCGCATCGCCGACGTCGTGCGGGCGAAGCTCGCGCTCTAGGGAACCCCAGCAGGGCGAACCCATCCGGCTCGCGCCATGTTCCTCCGGCTGGCGGTGGGTTGTCGTTGGTCTTGTGCGTTCAAAACCACCCGAACCCACCGCGCCGGGGTTGCGAGCGGGAAATGTGGGCAACGGGCCCCTTGAAAGGCCCGTTGTCCACAATTCACCGCGTCCAGCAGCCTGCGGACGCGTACGGGTCAGTCGGCGGTGGATACTTCGGGTTTGAGCGGCCTTCAACCCTGAATTGCCCACCGATGGGCTGGCGTGGCACCTGAATAACCCACCGCCACTGGCGTCGGCAAGATCGGACGCGCCCTACATCTTGCGGAAGCGGACCCACTTCACTGAGTGGTCGGGGCCCTTGCGGAGGACCAGTGTCGCGCGACCGCGGGTGCTCTGGATGTTCTCGCGCAGGTTCGGGCCGTTGATCTCCTCCCACAACCCGGCCGCGGTCGCCTGGGCCTCCTCGTCGGTGAGGCTGCTGTACCGGTGGAAGTACGACGCCGGATCGGCGAAGGCCGTCTTGCGCAGCGTCAGGAACCGCTCGACGTACCACTGCTGGATGTCCGCCGGCGAGGCGTCGACGTAGATCGAGAAGTCGAAGTAGTCACTCACGGCCATGCCAGGCGTGCCGTCTCCACGGTCCTTCGCCGGAGCCAGGACGTTCAAGCCCTCGACGATGACGATGTCCGGGCGGTCTACGACGACCTTCTCGTCCGTCCGGTCGTAGACCATGTGGGAGTAGGTCGGCGCCTCGACCAGGTCCTTGCCGGACTTCACGTCCACGACGAAGCGCAGGAGCGACCGCCGGTCATAGGACTCGGGGAAGCCCTTGCGGTCGAGGATCCCGCGGCGCTCGAGCTCGTCATTGGGCCACAGGAAGCCGTCGGTGGTCACGAGCTGCACGCGGGGGTGCTTGACGGATGCCGCCAGCAGCTCGCGGAGGAGCCGCGCGATGGTGGACTTGCCCACGGCGACCGAGCCGGCAATGCCGATCACGAACGGCGTGCGCTCGGGCTGCGGCTGGCCAAGGAACGCCTCGGTCGAGCGCCACAGCTTCGCGGCGTGGCGAACATGCAGGCTGATCAGCTCGGTCAGCGGCAGGTAGACCTGCTTGACCTCGTCGAGGTCCAGCTCGTCGCCGAGGCCGCGAACCTTTTCGACGCGCTCGGGCGTCAGCGGCTGCGGGACGTCGTCGGCCAGTCGCGCCCATGCAGCACGATCGAGCTCGACGTACGGCGACAGCTGCTCGCTCACGGGGAACATCCTGCCGGACGCCGGTTGCCGCAGGTCGCGCCGCTACCCTTGCAGCATGTGCGGAATCGTCGGATACGTCGGTCAGCGGTCTGCGCTCGACGTCGTGCTCGGTGGTCTGCAGCGCCTCGAGTACCGCGGTTACGACTCCGCTGGCGTCGCCCTCGTTGCCGACGGTGACGGCGAATCCGTCCTCGCCATGGCCAAGAAGGCCGGCAAGCTGGCCAACCTCATCGAGGCGCTCGACGAACGGCCCCTGCCTACGGCGCACACCGGGATCGGGCACACCCGCTGGGCGACGCACGGCGCCCCGAACGACCGCAACGCGCATCCGCACCTGTCCGGCCGGACGGCCGTCGTCCACAACGGCATCATCGAGAACTTCGCACCGCTGCGGCAGGAGCTGGAGTCGGCTGGGCACGAATTCCTGTCGGAGACCGACACCGAGGTGGTCGCCCACCTGCTGGCCGACGAGCTCCAGCGGACGGCAGCCCTACCGGATGCCGTTCGCGCCGTCTGCCGGCGGCTGGAGGGCGCGTTCACCCTGGTCATCGCTGACGCCGACCACCCCGACATGGTCGTCGGCGCGCGCCGCAACTCGCCGCTCGTCGTCGGCCGCGGCGAGGGCGAGAACTTCCTCGGCTCGGACGTCGCGGCCTTCATCGAGTACACCCGGGAGGCGATCGAGCTCGGCCAGGACCAGGTCGTCGTCATCACGCCGGACGCCATCACCGTGACGGACTTCGACGGAAATGACGCCGAGACCCGTGACTACCACGTCGACTGGGACGCGTCGGCCGCCGAGAAGGGCGGCTACGACCTGTTCATGCTCAAGGAGATCGCCGAGCAGCCGCAGGCAGTCTCCGACACGCTGTTGGGTCGCCACGCCGCGGACGGCCAGCTGCAGCTGGACGAGATGCGGCTCTCCGACGATGAGCTGCGCAACATCGACAAGGTCGTCATCATCGCTTGCGGGACATCGTTCTACGCCGGCATGGTGGCCAAGTACGCCATTGAGCACTGGACGCGGATCCCCTGCGAGGTCGAGCTCTCGTCCGAGTTCCGCTACCGCGACCCCATCCTCGACCGGACGACGCTTGTGGTGTCCATCAGTCAGTCGGGCGAGACGATGGACACGCTCATGGCGGTCCGCTATGCCCGTGAGCAGCGGGCCCGGGTGCTCTCCATCTGCAACACGAACGGCTCCACGATTCCGCGCGAGTCGGACGCCGTCATCTACACGCACGCCGGTCCCGAGATCGCCGTCGCCTCCACCAAGGGATTCCTCGCCCAGGTGGTGGCCTGCTACCTGCTCGGCCTGTACCTGGCGCAGGTGAAGGGCCTGAAGTTCGGCGACGAGATCAACCGGATCCTGCACGACCTGGCAGAGGTGCCGGCCGGTATCCAGCGGATGCTGGACGAGGGGGACGTCGTTCGCAAGCTCGCCGGCGAGTTCGTGGAGTCGACGTCGTTCCTGTTCCTGGGCCGTCACGTCGGCTACCCGGTCGCGCTGGAGGGGGCGCTCAAGCTCAAGGAGCTGGCCTACCTGCACGCGGAGGGATTCGCCGGCGGCGAGCTCAAGCACGGCCCGATCGCGGTGGTCGAGGACGGCACGCCGGTTTTCGCCATCGTCCCGCCGCGCTCGCGCGACCGGCTGCAGGACAAGCTCGTGAGCAACATCCAGGAGGTCCGGGCCCGCGGTGCCCGCACCATCGTGCTCGTCGAGGACGGCGACGACGACGTCCTGCCGTATGCAGACCACGTGATCCGGCTGCCGAAGGTCCCGACGCTGCTCCAGCCATTGGTCGCCACCGTGCCGTTGCAGATCTTCGCCTGCGAGCTGGCCTCGCTGCTCGGGCACGACGTCGACCAGCCGCGCAACCTCGCCAAGTCCGTCACGGTCGAGTGACGCCGGGGGGTTGCGCACAGTGAGCGTGCTCGGGGTCGGCGTCGATGTCGTCGATCTGGCCCGCTTCCGGGAGACGCTCGACCGCACGCCGTCCGTCCGCGACCGCCTGTTCACTCCGGCGGAGCGCTCGTTGTCCATCGATTCGCTGGCCGCCCGGTTCGCGGCGAAGGAGGCGCTGATGAAGGCGCTGCGCGTCGCGACGGCATTGCCCTGGCACGACATCGAGGTGGTGACGGACGAGGTCGGTGCGCCCGCGTTCGTGGTGCGGGGTGCTGCCGCCGAGCAGCTCGGCGAGTCGCGGACACACCTCTCGCTGTCGCACGACACCTCGGTGGCCACGGCGTTCGTGGTGGTCGAATGCTGACCGCATTTCGCATCGATGACATCCGCGCGGCTGAAAAGGCTGCGATGGCGAAGCTTCCCGCCGGCGAGCTGATGCAGCGCGCTGCGCATGGGCTCGCCGAAGCACTTGCGGACATCCCGGCCGGCGAACTCGTCATCGTGCTCGCGGGCCCGGGCGACAACGGCGGGGACGCGCTCTTCACCGCGAAGCATCTGCTGGACCGGGGAGTGCGCGTCGACGTCGCGCTGGTCGACCCGGATCGCGTGCACCGCGACGGGCTTGCCGCCGCAGTGGCGGCCGGAGCCGAAGTCATCGACGAGCCTTCTGCCCAGCGGTGGTGCGTCGACGGGTTGTACGGCATCGGCGCCCGCCCCGGCCTCAGTGGTCGCGCCGCGCGGTGGGCGGCGTGGGCCGCGTCGAGTGCGGAGACGACGATCGCGGTAGATGTCCCCTCAGGAGTCGACGTGGACGGCGGCACCCTGAGCGGCGACCACGTGGTCGCCGACCGCACCGTGACGTTCGGTGCGCACAAGGTGAGCCTCCTCGCCGGCCCGGCGGCCGATGCGGCCGGGGCCGTGACCTTCGTCGACATCGGCCTCGATCTGGGCGAGCCGGCCCTTGAGGCCCTCGAGGCCGGCGACGGCCACCTCCTGGCGCCCGCGGTGCCTCGACCCGGTGGGCACAAGTACACGCGGGGCGTCGTCGGCATTGCCGCCGGCTCGGACGAATACCCCGGTGCGGCCCACCTGGTGGTTGCCGGCGCCCAGGCTGGCACGGCCGGGATGCTGCGGTTCGTGGGCTCCGCCGCGCTCGGGGCGCGGGTCGTCGACCGCGCTCCTGAGGTCGTGCTGTCGCCGGGCCGCATCCAAGCGTGGGTGGTCGGACCGGGGGGCGGGCCCGGCGCACGTGAGCAGCTCGCGACCGCGCTCGCCTTCGGTGTGCCCGCGGTCATCGACGCCGACGCCCTCGAAGCGATTCCCTCGCGGCTGCAGATCCCGGCGGTCCTGACGCCACATGCGGGCGAGCTCGCGTCGATGCTCGGCACGTCCCGCGACGCCATCGAGGCCGACCCACTCAGAGCCGTGACGCAGGCGGCCGAGCGATGGGCCTGCACCGTCCTGCTCAAGGGCGCACGCACCCTGATTGCCACACCTGGCCTCCCGACACGGGTCAACCGTTCGGGCACGCCGTGGCTCGGCACTGCTGGTTCTGGCGACGTCCTGGCCGGCTTCATCGGCTCCCTGCTGGCCTCCGGCCTCGATCCGCACGACGCGGCGTCGGTGGGGGCCTACCTGCACGGCCGAGCGGCCGAGGCCATCGGCGGCCCGCTGACCGCGCGCGACATCGCCGCTACGCTCCCGAGGATGCTGTCGGCGTTCATCGGAGGTGGCGTGTGACCGGCCCCTCCCCCGCAGGGAAAAGCTATTCTCCCAGCGGGAGGTACCCCCAGGCGGAAGCCGTCATCGATCTCGATGCGTACCGGGCGAACCTCCGGGCGCTCGCCGATCGTGCCCCCACCGCGGCGCTGCTGGCCGTCGTGAAGGCCGAGGCGTATGGCCACGGCATGGCCGAGTGCGCGCGGGCGGCCCGCGAGGCCGACGCCGCCTGGCTCGGCGTCGCGACGGTGGACGAGGCCTTGGCGCTGCGGGCGTCCGGTGACACCGGGCCGGTGCTGTGCTGGCTGAACGCGCCCGGTGCGAACTACGCGGAAGCGATCGACGCCGGCATCGAGGTGACGGCGTCGTCCGCGGACCAGCTCGCTGAGATCGCCTTCGCCGCTGGCGGCGGCCGAAACCCGGCCCGGGTGCAGCTCAAGGTGGACACCGGGCTTTCCCGCAACGGCGCGCGCGGGGCGCAATGGGCGGAGCTGGTGCGCGCTGCGGCGGAGGCCCAAGCCGCTGGTCACATCCTGCACACCGGCACCTGGTCGCACTTCGCGTGCGCCGACCAGCCCGGCCACCCCGCGAACGACGCGCAGGAGGCGGCCTTCGTGGAGGCCCTCGACGTCCTCACCGACGCCGGGCTCGACCCAGGCCTGCGGCATCTGGCCAACTCAGCGGCGACCATCGCGCGCCCGAGCTCGCACCTGGACCTGGTTCGCGTCGGCATCGCGTCCTACGGGCTGCCGCCGGCGGCAAGGATGGACATCGACCTCCCCTTGCGCCCTGTCATGACGCTGCGCGGCCGGCTGGCGGCGGTCAAGCGCGTGGAGGCAGGAAGCGGCGTCTCCTACGACTGGACGCACACGACAGACCGCGAGACGACGCTCGGACTCGTTCCACTCGGCTACGGCGAGGGCGTGCCCCGTCACGCCAGCGGAAAGCTGGCGGCGGCGCACCAGGGACGTCGCGTCCCCATCGTCGGGACCGTGGCGATGGACCAGGTCGTCGTCGACCTCGGCGACGCCGCCGCGGCGCGGGGCGACGTCGTCACGCTGTTCGGTCCCGGCCACGACGGCGAACCGACGGCTGAGGAGTGGGCGGTGGCGGCCGATACGATTGGCTACGAGATCGTCACCCGCATCGGGGGGCGAGTTCGGCGCACGTTCCGAGGAGCGCGATGAAAAAGTCAACGAAGGCCCTGCTGGCCGCTGGTGCGGTCGCCGGCGCGGGCGTCGCGATCGGGGTCACCCGTCAGCGGTCGCTCAAGCAGCGTGCCCACCTGGGCGACGAGGTGCCGTTCGGCACCGTGCACTCCAGCGCGCGCGACACCCGGGACATCAGGGCGGACGACGGCGTTCGCCTGCACGTCGAAATCGACGGAGACGAGCTCTCGGGCGCGACGCTCGTCTTCACCCACGGCTACGTCGAGAACGTCGACGTGTGGCACTACCCGCGCCTCGCGCTGCGCGACAAGTACCGGATGGTCTTCTTCGACCACCGGTCGCACGGCGCCTCGGGCCGTTCGCCGATCGACCACATCACCATGGGACAGCTGGCCGCGGACCTGAAGACCGTCATCGACGAGACCACTGATGGTCCGGTCATCCTAATCGGCCACTCCATGGGCGGCATGACGATCATGGAGTTCGCCCGCAACTACCCGGAGTACTTCGACCACCAAGTCAAGGCCGCCATCCTGATCAACACCAGCAGCGGCCGGCTGATGGTCACCAACCCGACATTCCACCGGCTCGCGCCGCTCGTGCGGCGTGGGTCGCCCGTCGTCACCTGGGCGCGCGGAGCGGTGACGCGTCCGGCGATCAGGGGCATCCTGACCGGTCCGGACATCCGCGCCGAGCACGTCGACATGATCGAGAAGATGGTCCACCGGACGAGCCCGAGCACCTTCACGCACTTCTCGCCGCTCTTCACGACGCTCGACACCTCGGAGGGCTTCCCGACCCTCGGCCAGGTGCCCACGACGGTCGTCGGAGGCGTCTCCGACCGGCTCACGCCGATCAGTCACAGCCGGTACATCGCCAAGAAGATTCCGGGCGCCAACCTGGTGGAGCTCGACCGGGTCGGGCACTTCTCGATGTTCGAGAACGCCGAGCGCGTCATCGAGGTCATCGAGACGGTGGCCGAAAAGGTCGCAGCCGACCAGTGACCTCCCTCGACATCGTCGAGGCCTCGGCGGACCATGCTGCCGACATGGCCGACGTCATCCGCCGCTCGTTCGCAGCGCGGCCGCCGTTGGACCCGCCGGCGCCCGCCCTGACCGAGGACCCCGCATCGGTGGCGGCCGCGATCGCCGTCGCCGGCGGCCTCGTCGCCGAGTTTGACGGCGCGGTCGTCGGCGCCTTGTTGTTCGACGACTCGCGGCCGGGCCTGCTCGGCCTGCGGCGGGTTTCGGTCGATCCCGACCATCAGGCCCATGGCGTCGCGTCCGCAATGGTCGGTGTTGCCGAGGACATCGCGGCCGGGCGGGGTGTCGACGGGCTGTGGCTCTGGGTTCGCGAGGAGCTGCCCGAGACGGTTCGGTTCTGGCTCCGCCGCGGGTACTTCCGCACCGTCCCCCGCGAGCGGGAGGGGCCCCCAGCCGACGGCGTCCACGGGGTCGTTCAGAAGGCATTGCCGGCGCACACCAGCGTGCCCTCGGCCGGGGCGATGCAGGAGCTGGCAGCCCGTGTCGCCGCGCTGCTGGAACCCGGCGACCTGCTGATCCTCCGGGGCGAGCTCGGTGCCGGCAAGACGACGTTCACGCAGGGCCTCGGCGAGGCGCTCGGCGTCCGCGGGCCCATCACCTCGCCGACGTTCGTGCTGTCGCGCATCCACCCATCGCTTGTCGGCGGCCCCGACCTCGTCCACGTCGACGCGTACCGGCTTGGTTCGGCCATCGAGGTCGATGACCTCGATCTCGACGCCACCTCCGACACCAGCGTGACGGTGGTCGAATGGGGCAGTGGGGTGGCTGAACAGCTCAGCGAGAGCCGGCTCGAGATCTCGATCTCGGCTCCATCAGACGGGTCCGACACCCGCTCGGTCACCGTCGTGCCACACGGGCCGCGGTGGGCCCGCGTCGGACTCCGCTCGGCCCTCGAACGGAGCCACACCTCATGACCCAGTACCTGATCTCGTTCGACGACAGCGACATGGACGTGCACATGGATCACCCGGACCTGCCCGCCATCGCGAAGGCGGCCAGCGACGCCACGCAGGAGGCGATGGACGCCGGGGTCTGGGTGTTCGGCGGCGGGCTGCTGCCGCAAATGGCCAGCACCGTCATGCCGGACGGCATCGTCACCGACGGCCCGTTCCCCGAGACCAAGGAGTTCATCGGCGGGTTCGCGGTCGTCGACGTCGAGACGCGCGTCGAAGCCCTGCAGTGGGCGGCCAAGTTCGCCGCGGCCTGCCGGTGCAAGCAGGAGCTCCGCGAGTTCATGGAGCCGCCGACGTTCTGACGGCTCAGTCGGCGCGGTGGTCGTGCCCGCCATGGTCATGGCCCGCCTCAGGAGGCCCACCCATCATCCGGAGCATCTCCATGCCTCCGGTGCGGACGAACCGGATCACCAGCACGATGCTGAGCAGCAGGAAGGCGAGGTTGAGCCACGTCGTGTAGTTCCAGGTGAAGGATGCCTCGACCACCCGCGCGTTGCGGTCGTCCGGGACGAGACCGATGGGCTGGAAGGCCAGCTCGATGACGTAGCCGGCGCCGGCCATCGCCAGGTAGAAGATCCCGGAGATCCGCAGCGCCGCAGCGGTCCCGTAGTACTTCCGGTAGATCAGGATGATCGGGACGATGATGAGGTCGGCGAAGATGAAGCTGATGACGCCGCCGAAGCTGATGCCGCCGTTCCAGAGCACGGCCGCCAGCGGCACGTTCCCGATGGAGCACACGAAGCTGACCACCGCCACCAGCGGCCCGATCAGTGGCCCCCAGATCTTGGCGGCGGTCGGGTGGCCTTCGAGGAAGAACACCTGCAGCCAGTGCTCGGGCACCCAGACGGCGAAGGCACCGGCGATGAGCAGGCCCAGCACGATGTCGCGGATCACCGACGCCCAGTCCATGACGTAGAGGTGGGCCACCGAGGTGAAGCCCTCGCGCGAGAACAGTCGCTGCCACAGCGTCCCGTCGCCCTTGACCGACATGTCCATGGCGGCGTGGCCCTCCATGGACCCGGCGACGCCGCGGTTGGCCTGCTCGAGCGCGGCCTCGACGATCCGGCCGCGCATCCACAACCGGAAGCCGAGGGCCACGAGGACGACCATGATCGGGCCGCCGACGAACTCGGCGAGCGTGAACCGCCAGCCCATCAGCAACGCGAGGATGATGCCCAGCTCGATCACGAGGTTGGTCGACGCGATCTCGAAGGCCATGGCGGCGGTGAACGAAGCACCCTTGCGAAAGAGCGAACGGGCCAGCGCCACGGCGGCGTACGAGCAGGACGACGATGCCGCGCCCAGCCCGGTGGCCCAGGCGAGGTTGCGGGGTGAGTCGCCGGCGAGGAGACTCGTGACCTTCTCCCGTCGCACAACGGCCTGGACGATCGCCGACAGGCAGAAGCCGAGAATCAGCGGCCAGAGGATCTCCCAGCCCATCGCCGCCGCCATCGCCAGCGCCGTTCCGACCGGTTCGAGTAGGTTCATCGGGGCCTCCGGGTCCTCAGGATGCCCTTCTCGCGGTGCTGTCGGCAACGATCGCGACCGGCCCGGTGGCGTCCTGCAGGAGTGCATGGGTCATCGGCCGCTCGAGGCCGAAGGGGATTCTCGGCCCGGACGGCTGGCCGACGACGACGAGCGCAGCGTCCATCGTCGCCCGGCTGCAGACATCGGTCGGGTCACCGCGGACGAAGCTGCGCGACACCGTCACGTCCGGGTACTTCTCGCCCCAGCCGGCCAGTGCCTCGGCGACCGCCGCCTCGTGCGCCTCAACCTCGTCAGGCCAGGCGTCCGGCGGGAGGGCGTGGAGCACATGGAGATCGCGGCCCATGTGGTCGGCGTGCTCGAACGCGTAGCGCAGGACGTGGTCTTCCGGCCGGGCTGCCTCGATGCCGACGACCACGCCGTGCGCCCGTGCGGCCGCTGGCGCATGTTCCGGGACGACGACAACCGGACAGCTGGCGACGAAGGCGAGCGTCTGCGAGACCTTGGGGCTCAGCAGGCGGGAGAGCCACGAGGCATCGTCCGACCCGACGACGATCTCGGCCGCCGTGGCCGAGGCGACGAGCAGCTCGTCGATCGGAGATTGATCGGACATCCGGAACCGGATGCTGGACGTGCCGCTCTCCCGTGACAGGCGGCTGCGGGCCGCGGCCACGACCAGCTCGGCGGCTTCGACCCAGTTCCGGCCGGCATAGTTCGCGTACCCGGCGCAGTGGACCACCTCGAGACCCAGGCCGCTGCGGCGTGCTTCGTCGATCGCGAAGCGCAGCGTCGCGGGCTGGTCGTCGGCGACGCCGACCACGATGCGTGCGCGCTCAGGCTCGGCCATCTCAGTCCGCCTTCCATCCGTCTGGCACGACGACGGCCGGGCAGTGCACCCGCCTCGCGATCTCGCTGAGGACGGGATGCCCGAATATCTGCGTCTTGCGACATCCGAGCACGAGGAGGCTGGCTTCTTCGCTGGCGCGTACGCATCCTTCGCCTGCCTCGTCGAAGAAGTACCGGTGCCTGACCGCGACGTCCGGGAATTCCTCGGACCAGCCGGCCAGGACCTCGGAGACATCGACCCCGTGCGCCTGCGACTCGTGGAACAGGTCCGAGTCGGCAACCACGTGTGCGACGTGGAGCTCCGCCGACGTGCGGCTGGCCTCGGCGAAGGCGAACCGCAGCGGTCCCGCGGCCGGGGTGCGGGCGTCGATGGCGACGAAGATCGGGCCATTGATCGCGTCGGGCCATGGTCGCTCCGGGACGACGGCGACCGGAATGGCCGAGTGGGTGATGAGCCGCTCGGTCACGCTGTCGCCGAAGAGAGGCCCGAACCAGGCCGCGGCGTCGAGTCCGACCACCAGCATCGCGGCGTCGGCGGACTCGTCGCGCAACGTCGGGACCGGCAGCCCGTCGGCGAGGACGTCCTCTACGTCAGGGCTCGGATCCAGCTCGCCGACGACGTTGCGGGCGTCCTCGACCAGCGTTTCTCCGGCCACCCGCCACGATTCCGGCGGAAGGGTGTTGTAGGGAACGCTGACGAAGTCCGCTGCGGTGCGAATGTCCAGGCAGTGCACGATGCGCAGCTTCCCGCGGCGTTGGACGGCTGCCTTGGCGGCGAAGGTGAGCGCGGTCGGCTGCTTGTGCTTGATGCCAACCACGACGGTTGTCGGGTCCATGGTTGCCCCTTTGTCGCATGGTCGTTTCGACCAGCGTCGCGGTTGGGCTTCGTGTCCGGGAACGGCCGATGAGCACGACTTCACGGGGCCTTTGGTCCCGGAACTTGGGTCCGCACAGCCCTAGTTGCCGGGCGGCGTGACTTGGTGTGCTGGAGCCACGCACCCGGAAAGGAGTCGAGACATGAACACCCTGCTTCAACACGACAGCGACTACAAGATCCGTGAGGAGGTCGAGGCCGAGCTGCGGTGGGCCCCCGAGCTCTACGACGCCGCCCGAATCGGCGTCTCGGTGCACAACGGAGTCGTCACCCTGTCCGGTGAGGTCCCGTCCTACCCGGAGAAGGTCGTGGCCGGTAAAGCGGCACTGCGCACGAAGGGCGTGACGGCGATCGCGAACGACCTGATCGTGCGCTACAACTCCACGATCTACAGCGACGCACACCTCGCCGGCGAGGCTCAGGATGCGCTGCGGCTGAACGCGCTCGTGCCGCGCCGGGGCATCGAGATCGAAGTGCGCAGCCACGTCATCTTCCTGGGCGGTGCCGTCGACTGGGATTACCAGCGACAGGCTGCCGAGCATTCGCTCGAGCACCTTCCGGGCGTGCACGACGTGGTGAATGACATCACCCTGCGCGCGCGGGCGGCCTCCGGCGACACTCACGACAAGATCCGCAGGGCTTTGGTCCGCAGCGCGAACATCGACGCCAACCGCATCAACGTCGAGGTCGACGGCACCGCCGTGACGTTGACCGGCACCGTGTCCTCCTTCGCCGAGAAGAAGCAGGCGGCGATCGCGGTGTGGTCGTCGCCCAACGTCAAGACCGTGCACAACGAGCTCATGATCGAGGCGCCATGAACACCGTGAGCCGTGGGGAGACCATTGCGGCAAGCGTGCGGTCGGTCCTGCGCGCCGCCCCGTACGTCCCGGAGGACGACATCGCTGTCGAAGTGCGCGAGCACGTCGTCTATCTCTCCGGCACGGTGAAGTGGGAACACCAGCGGGTGGCCGCCGAATGGGCGGTCGAGCACCTTGCGGGCGTCGATGTCGTGCGCAATCAGATCCGCGTGCTCCCACGAGTTTCCGCGGATGAGACGAAGGCGAAGGTCCTGGCCGCTCTGGCCTGCGACGGCGGGTGTCAAAGTCCGTCCATCGAGGTCGACGTCGACGGCGAGACGGTGACCCTGGCCGGCGCGGTTGGGTCGTACACGGACCGGCGGTGCGCGGAGCAGGCCGCCCGATCGATGCCCCATGTGCGAGCGGTCTCCAACGAGCTGCGCATTGTCCGGGCATGATTGGAGCCTCACGAACGAAAGGCAGCGAGATGGCGATCCGGGTCTTTCTGCTCGACGACCATGAGGTGGTGCGCTCCGGCCTTGAGCACCTGCTGACGAGCGCCGGCGACATCGAGATCGTCGGCTCCGTCGGATCCGCGGCGTCCGCGCTCGCCCGCATTCCCGCACTGAAGCCGGACGTCGCCGTGCTCGACGCCCGCCTGCAGGACGGCAGCGGTATTGACGTCTGCCGCGAGATCCGGTCGTCCCATCCCGACACCCGCGCGATCATCCTGACCTCGTTCGACGACGACGAGGCGCTGTTCGCGGCCATCATGGCCGGCGCTGCCGGCTACGTGCTCAAACAGGTCTCGGGCCAGGACTTGGTGGCGGCGGTCCGTCAGGTCGCCGCCGGTGGCTCGCTGCTCGATCCCTCCTTGGTCAGCCGCGTCATGGAGCGCATCCGCGAGGGGGAGCCGGACGAACCCGAGGAGCTGAAGCGCCTGACGCAGCAGGAACGGCGCATTCTCGAGCTGGTGGCCGAGGGCCTGACGAATCGTGAGATCGGCGAGCGACTCTTCCTCGCCGAGAAGACGGTCAAGAACTACATGTCGAACGTGCTCGCCAAGCTGGGATTCGAGCGCAGGACGCAGGCGGCGGTCTTCGCCACTCGCATGCTCGCCGACTCCAGGGACACGCCCAAGCGCTAGGTCAGCGGGACCCGCCACCGCAGCCGGGATCCGGCTCGCTCGCCGGGGCCCAGATTGAGTGATCCCGACCGGGCGGCAGCCCGCTCGCGCAGATTGGCCAATCCGCTCAGGACGACATCCTCGGGCGGCCCGTCGCCGTCGTCGTCGACGTCGGCGATGATGCTGCCGTCGATCGCCATCACCGCCACCGAGACCTTGGTGGCGTGCGCATGGCGCACGGCGTTGGCAATCCCCTCGGTCACCACGGCCACGAGGTCGTCGGTCAGCCCGGGGTCGGCCAAGAGATCCACCGGGCCCGAGAACCGCGCGGAGATCGGCTGCTGCACCCGGCCCTGGAAACGGTCGATGACGTCGAGCACCCGGGCGCGCACGCGATCCTTGGCCGAGCCGGTCACGTTGAGCGAGAAGATGCTCTGTCGAATCTGCGCAATGGCGCCATCGATCTCGACGACCTGCGCGCCGACGGCGTCGGCGGCGTCGGTCGGAAGGCGACCGGCCGTCGCCTGCAGGTTCAGGCCGACGGCAAAGAGCCGCTGGATCACGTGATCATGCAGGTCGCGGGCGATGCGCGTTCGCTCGTCGAGCAGCTCCAGCTGCCGCCGATGCTCGAAGAGTCGGGCGTTCTCGATCGCGACGCCGGCGGTGGCGGCGAGGCCCACCGCGAGCTCCTCGTCCTCGTTGGAGAAGCTTCCCCGTTTGCTCTCGGTCAGGTAGAGGTTCCCGAAGACCTCGTCGCCCACGCGGATCGGCACGCCCAGGAAGCTGTCCATCGGTGGGTGGTGGTGGGGGAAGCCGCTGGAGCGGGGGTCATCAGCCAACCGGTCGAGGCGCACGGGAGTGGCGTCGTCGATGAGCACACCGAGCAGGCCCTTGCCCTCGGGCAGGTGCCCGATGTGGTCGGCGAGGTCGTCCTCGATGCCGACGTGGATGAACTGCTCCAGTCGGCGATCCGGTCCGATCACCCCGAGCGCTCCGTAGCGCGCGTCCAGGAGGTCCACGGCCACCTCGACCAGGCGTCGCAAGAGCACGGGCAGCTCGAGTCGCCGGGTCAGGTCGTTGCCGACCTCGAGCAGCGTGCGCAGACGACGCTGCGAATCGACGGGTTTGTTCGCCGGCTCCGTCGTCATGACTGCAGTCCTCTCACTGCAGTCAGCGTAGCTATGGGTTGTTCCGGATCCGGCGCCCCGTGATCTGTTCCGGCGTCACCTCGATCAGCACGTCGCGCAGCCCGGGGGCCCAGGGCCGTGGGCTGCGCGGGCCCCACGGGCGCGCCGGCTCTGGCGACAGGTCGATCTCGGCCTCAGCCACTTCGCGCGCCTTGCCCTTCACGAGGACGCTCCAACCGTGCTGCGTCATGCGGTCTGGGTAGTCGATCTCGAAGGCCACCTCAGCGGGCGTGGTCGCGAGTTCGGCCAGCATGCTCTCCCGCGACGTCTTGAAGTACACGCGGCCCCCGCGGAACACGAAGTTGACGGGCAGGAGCTCCTGTCCTGCCGATGACTGGAAGGCGATGCGGCCGACCGTCGTCGTTCCGGACAGCAGCGTGACGCAGTCCTCTGTCGACATCGACTCGATGGCGCTACGCATGGTGCGCGTCCGCGAGGGCGTTGATCCGGTCGAGGTACTCCGTGGCGTCGATGTCTCCGCGCGCCAGCCGAAGCGCCAGGACCTCTCTGGCGTCGGTGACTCTCGGATCAGCCGGCTGCCGGGTGCGCGGAGCGAACTCGGTCCGCACCGCGAGGACGATCAGCAGCGCCAAGCCGCCGAAGGCGATCGCCATCACCAACCACATCGAGAGCAAACTTGGTCCCTGGTTCCACCACATCATCGGTGGTCACCTCCTGTCGCATTTCGTCGGTGACTCCAGATTGGCGCCCTTGCGTGGGCGCCGCGCAGGGTCTTTGGGCCCGAGGTCATCTGCAAACGTCCTCAGTCTGGCTACCGTCGATGCATGAACAGCCCAGCGGAGCATCACCCTGCGCTCGTCGAACACGAGCTCAAGCGCGCGCAGCACATCCAACTGAGAATCGCCGACGCGATCACGGCGTTCGCCGGCTCCATGCGGTTCGTGTACCTGCACATCGTCGGATTCGGCGTCTGGATGCTGGTCGCCGAGCGGAGCCCGTGGCCGACGCTCACCCTGATCGTCTCGCTCGAGGCCATCTTCCTGTCGACGTTCGTCATGATCGGGCAGAACCGGCAGGCTGCCTTCCAGCAGGCCAAGGCAGATCACGACTTCGTCGAGCAGGAGCTGGAGCTGAAGACCAACACGCAGATCACCCGTGAGATCGACAGCCTCGTCCGCGAGGTCAAGCAGCTGGTGGAGCAGATCGAAGGCACGTGACCGGTGGCGGAAAGCCCGGCGGTTACGCTCGACGGGTGCTGATTCTCGCCCTCGACACGGCCGGACCGGTCGTCTCCGTGGCCCTGCACGACGGCACACGGGTGGTCGGCGAGGCATCCGGCGCGGGTGCCATGGCGCACGGCGAGCTGCTCGCTCCCGCCATCGTGGACGCGCTCGGCCAAGCCGGCGCTTCGATGGGCGACCTGACGGATGTCGCCGTTGGCGTCGGACCGGGCCCGTTCACCGGCTTGCGCGTCGGCCTCGTGACGGCCCTGACGCTCGGCTCGACCCTCGGCATCCGCACCCATGGGGTCTGCTCGCTGGACGTCCTCGCCGCCGCGGTCGAGTCCGACGCGGCGTTCATCGCCGCCACCGACGCCCGCCGCAAGGAGGTCTACTGGGCCTTGTACGACGATGGACACCGGATCGAAGGCCCGGCGGTGGACCGGCCGGACGAGCTCGCCGCCCTCCACCGCGGCGTGCCCGTCTTCGGTCGCGGCGCCGAGCTGTACCGCGAGGTCCTGAACGCCCAGCCGGGCCCGCTGGATCCGTCGGCGAGTGTCCTGGCCGAGGGCATCGCGACGGGCAGCTTCAACGAGCTTCCGCTCGAGCCCCTCTACCTGCGCCGACCCGATGTCGCCGAGCCGGCGGCGCTCAAGCGGGCATGATCCGGCTCGCCGACACCACCGACATCGAGGCCATTGCCGGTCTGGAGCGGGAGATCTTCGGCGCCGACGCATGGAGCGTGGCGCAGGTCGCTGCGGACGTCGAGGCGCCGCTGCGCCCAGTCGTCGTGGCGGAGGTCGAGGGCGTAGTCGTCGGGTATGCCGTCATCGCGCTGGCCGGCGACATCGCCGACCTGATGCGCATCGCGGTGCGGGAGTCGTTCCGTCGTGCCGGAGTGGCGTCGCGGTTGTCCGACGACGTCGAGCGCCTCGGCGCGGCGGCGGGTGCAGCCCGAATGGCGCTTGAGGTCGCCGCATCCAACGCGGCTGCGCAGGACTTCTACGGGGCTCGCGGGTACCTCGAGATCGCGCGGCGGCGTGCGTACTACGCCAACGGCGACGATGCGCTCGTCATGGTCCGTGCCCTAGGTTGAGTGCGTGCTCGACATCACCTATCCACCGGTCATTGCCCTCGCAAAGACGTGGATGCGAGTCGAAGGCATGAAATTCCAGATGACCGGGGTGGAGAACATCCCGAAGAAGGGCGGGGCACTCATCGCCTCGAACCACATCGGATACGTCGACTTCGTGTTCAACGGGCTGCCGGCCGCCAAGGTGGGACGCCTGGTCCGGTTCATGGCGAAGAAGGAAGCCTTCGAGGGCCCAGTCGGAGCGGTCATGCGGTCGCTTCACCACGTGCCGGTCGACCGCGCCGCCGGCGAGCAGTCCATGCAGCATGCGATCGACCACCTGCGTGGCGGTGAACTGGTCGGCATCTTCCCGGAGGCCACCATCAGCCGATCGTTCGAGGTGAAGGATTTCAAGACCGGCGCGGTGCGCATTGCCGCCGAAGCCGGCGTCCCATTGATCCCAATGGCCCTCTGGGGAACGCAGCTGCTGAAGACGAAGGATCACCCGTCGGATCTGTGGGGACGCGGCAAGACGATCACGATCTCCATCGGGCCGCCGATCGATGTGACGGGCGAAGACCCGGTGGCCGAGACGGCGATCCTGCGGGCGGCCGTCGCCGAGCTGCTCGAGAAGGCCATCGCCGACTATCCGATCGACCCGGTCGGTCAGTGGTGGGCGCCCTGCCGGCTCGGTGGGCTCGCTCCGACCCCGGACGAGGCGAAGCGGATGGACGTCGAGGAGTACGCCGCCCGCGCTGCGCGCAAAGTCGCGAAGGAACAATGAACGAACCCGTA
Source organism: Aeromicrobium sp. (assembly GCA_045806885.1). Classification (GTDB taxonomy): domain Bacteria; phylum Actinomycetota; class Actinomycetes; order Propionibacteriales; family Nocardioidaceae; genus Aeromicrobium. The sequence goes on along the minus strand of JBJMIJ010000029.1, from coordinate 59,749 downwards.
GTCCTCGGCATCGAGTCGTCCTGCGACGAGACCGGCGTCGGGATCGTGCGGGGCACTGAGCTGCTCGGCCACTGCGTCGCGTCCAGTGTTGACGAGCACGCCCGCTTCGGCGGGGTCATCCCCGAGGTCGCCAGCCGCGCCCACCTCGAGGCGATCGTCCCGACGCTGAACACCGCGCTCGCCGAGGCCGGCATGACCGTCGACGACGTCGACGCCATCGCCGTGACCTCCGGCCCGGGGCTCATGGGCGCCCTCTTGGTCGGAGTCGCGGCTGCCAAGGCCCTCGCGCTCGCCCACGACAAGCCGCTCTACGGCGTGAACCACCTGGTCGCCCACGTTGCCGCGGACCAGCTGGAGCACGGGCGGCTCGACGAGCGGGTCGGTGCCCTGCTCGTCAGTGGCGGTCACACCGAGATCCTGCTGATCGACGACATCGCGTCCGACGTCACGATGCTCGGAACGACGCTCGACGACGCCGCCGGCGAGGCCTTCGACAAGGTGGCCCGGCTGCTCGGCCTCCCGTACCCGGGTGGGCCCCACATCGACCGTGCCGCCCAGTCCGGCGACGGCGCCGCCATCGCCTTCCCGCGCGGGCTGACGCGCGCTCGCGACCTCGAACGGCATCGCTGGGACTTCTCCTTCTCCGGCTTGAAGAGCGCCGTGGCGCGCCATGTGCAGGGCGCGGAGCTCGCCGGAGCTGGGGGCACCTCCCGCTTGCGGGGGACGGTGAACGTCGCCGACGTTGCGGCTTCCTTCCAGGACGCGGTGTGTGACGTCCTGACGGCGAAGACCGTCGACGCGTGCCGCGAGCACGGCGTCGAGACGCTGCTCGTCGGTGGGGGAGTCGCCGCCAACGGCCGCCTGCGCGGACTGATCGAGGAGCGGGCGGCAGCAGCCGGGCTTACGGTGCGGGTGCCGCGGCCCGGTCTGTGCACGGACAACGGCGCGATGGTCGCGGCGCTGGGTGCCGAGGTCGTCCGGCGCGGCCTGCCGCCGTCGTCGCTCGACCTCGCCGCCGATTCCTCGCTGCCCGTCACGACGATCGTCGCCTGACGACGACTGGGTCGCTGGCGGTGGGTTTGGCACGCGAAATCGCGGTTCTGAGGTTCCAAACCCACCGCATGCAGGAGCCTTCGATACATCGGCGTCCGGACCGCATCTATGTCCAAAGATGCGTACGAGCATCGGCAAGAGCGGTACTAGGCCCGCCGGAACCTGAGGGTCTCGCCCGGACGCAGCTGTGCCAGCCGGTCGAGCTGCCGGTCGACGACCACCGCCACGACCGGATATCCGCCGGTCACCGGGTGGTCCGGCCCGAAGACGACCGGCTGCCCGGCCGAGGTCACCTGGACGCTGCCGAAGACACACGGTTCGCTGGGGAGCTCGTCGGTGACCGAGCGTTCCAACGAGGGGCCCTCGAGTCGGATGCCGATCCGGTTCGACGTCGGCGAGACGATCCACGCCGCTGAGAGGAAGCGCGCCACGGCAGCATTGGTGAACCAGTCGTCCCGCGGCCCCAGGATCACGTCGACCGAGGTCGATCCGCTCGTGAGCAGCGCGGGCACATCCATGAAGCCGGGCGCCGGGCTCGGGAAGCCGACCCGCAACACGTCGTCGGCGGCCAACACCGGCGGTCCGAGGCCGGACATCGTGTCGGTTGACCGTGAGCCGAGCACGGGATCCGCCTCGATGCCGCCGGCGACGCCGACGTACGCGCGCAGTCCCACGTCGAGCCCGCCGAGGTGGAACGCCTTTTCCGCCGGGACGACGAACGCGCGGCCGTGCTCGACCGGGTGGCCGTCGACGTGGATCGGACCGACCGCGCCGGTTATGGCGACAACGTGCTCGCGGGACGCGCGCAGCCGCAATCCGCCGCCCAGGACCTCGAGGACCGCGGCCTCATCCGCGTTTCCGACGAGAGTGTTCGCCTGCCGGTACGCGGTGCGATCGAACGCGCCGGAGCGGCCGACGCCGGATGAGCCGCGACCTGGCCGTCCCGTGTCCTGGACGAGCGTCTGGAGTCCCGGGGCGATGACGGTCAGGCTCATCCGGACACCGCCAAGAAGCGAACACGCATGCCCGGCTGCAGCAGCGCAGGCGGATCGGCGGTGACGTCGAACAGCTGGAGGTCCGTGTGCCCGATGAGCTGCCATCCGCCGGGGGAGGATCGCGGGTAGATGCCGGAGAACTCCCCGGCGAGGCCCACGGACCCCGCGGGCACGGATGACCGGGGCGTTTCCCGGCGGGGGACGTTCAGACGCTGATCGCCGCCGACGAGATACGCGAACCCCGGTGCGAACCCGCCGAAGCCGACGGTCCACGTGCTGCCGGTGTGGGCCGCGATGACGTCCGCCTCCGACAGCGCGGTGAACTCCGCGACGTCGGCCAGGTCCGGCCCGTCGTAGACGACGGGAACGACGATCTCATCCGAGGGCGCGTGCGAAGCCCGCGTCTCGGGAGTGCGCGATGCCACGAGGGCACGCAGCTCGCCGGGCGCCCCGCGCAGCAGGACGGTTCGCGCGCCCAGCACCGGGTCGACGTCGGCCAGGGCAGCAAACCAGCCGGTCGCCTCCTCGAGGGAGGCGCAGTCCAGCAGGACGGCGCGGTCGCCGCACGGCAAGACCTTCATCGGTGCCGGACCTCGGCGCCGGCCGCCTCCAGTGCAGCCCGCACGGCGCGGGCGATGTCGAGGGCGCCGGGACTGTCGCTGTGGACGCAGACCGAATCGACGCCGTCGGCCAGCAGCCGCACCGCCTGCGCCGACGCCTCCGCCGGATCGGTGATGAGCGCGCCGGGCTGGTCGCGGGCAATGAGTGACCCGTCGGGACCGTAGCCGCGATCGGCGAAGCCTTCCGACCAGACGAATCCCGCGCCAGCGAACCCGAGGACGGGAAGGTCGCCTGCCGCATCCTCGAGTGCCGACCGCTGCTCGCGGTCGCGCAACACCCGGTGATACAGCGCTCCGTGCGGCTTCACGTACGCGACGACCCCGCCGGATGATGCGGCCAGGCCGCGGAGGTGGGCGATCTGGCGAGCGATCTCGGCCGCCAAGGCTTCCGTTTCGAACTCCATCGCGCGCCGCCCGAAGCCCTTCCGATCCGGATAACCCACCTGCGCGCCGATCGCGACATCCTTTGCCATGGCGGCGGCGCAGGTCGCCGCGATGAGCTCGTCGTCCCCGGCATACGCGCCGGTGCAGACGTTCGCGCTCGTGACGACATCGAGGAGCATCCGGTCCTCGCCGGACGCCCATCGCTCGGCCGACTCGCCGAGGTCCGCGTTGAGGTCGATGGTGCGCGCCACGGTGCCCATCCTGCTGCATGTCCGACGCACGGAGTCGGCTTAGCACTCGTTTGGGGTGAGTGCTAGATTTTCGTCGTTACCCAATAGCTCTCACCCGTGGAGGTCGACCGTGTCGGTCAACATCAAGCCGCTCGAGGATCGTCTCGTCATCAAGGTCGTCGAGGCCGAGAAGACCACTGCGTCGGGTCTCGTCATCCCCGACACCGCCAAGGAGAAGCCCCAGGAGGGCGAAGTCCTGGCCGTTGGACCGGGCCGCATCGACGACAACGGCAACCGCGTTCCGCTCGACGTCAACGTCGGCGACAAGATCATCTTCAGCAAGTACGGCGGCACCGAGGTCAAGTACGGCGGCGACGACCTGCTGATCCTCAGCGCCCGCGACGTGCTCGCTGTCGTTTCCTGACATGCCCGGCCCCAAGATCCTGGCGTTCGATGAGGACGCCCGCCGCGCGCTCGAGCGCGGCGTCGACAAGCTCGCTGACACCGTCAAGGTGACACTCGGCCCCAAGGGCCGTTACGTCGTCCTCGACAAGAAGTGGGGAGCCCCCACGATCACGAACGACGGCGTGACCGTCGCCCGTGAGATCGAGCTCGACGACCCGTTCGAGAACCTCGGCGCACAGCTGGCCAAGGAAGTCGCCACCAAGACCAACGACGTGGCCGGCGACGGCACGACCACGGCGACCGTCCTGGCGCAGGCTTTCGTCCACGAGGGTCTTCGGGCTGTTGCCGCCGGCGCCAACCCCATCGCGCTCAAGCGCGGCATCGACGCCGCCGTCACGGCTCTCATCGAGCGGCTGCAGGAAGCGGCTCGCCCGGTCGACGACATCAAGGACACCGCTGCGGTGGCCACCGTCTCGTCGCGGGACGAGGTCATCGGCGGCCTGATCGCGGAGGCGTTCGACAAGGTCGGCAAGGACGGCGTGATCACGGTCGAGGAGTCCAACACCATGGGCACCGAGCTCGAGTTCACCGAGGGCATGCAGTACGAGAAGGGCTACCTCTCGCCGTACATGGTGACCGACACCGAGCGGATGGAAGCGGTCCTCGACGACCCCTACATCCTCATCCACCAGGGCAAGATCAGCGCCATCTCGGAGCTGCTGCCGCTGCTGGAGAAGGTCATCGCCACCGGCAAGCCGCTCTTCATCAGCGCCGAGGACGTCGAAGGCGAAGCGCTGTCGACGCTCGTGGTCAACAAGATCCGCGGCACGTTCACGTCGGTGGTCACCAAGCAGCCTGGCTTCGGCGAGCGCCGCAAGGCGATCCTGCAGGACATCGCGGTTCTCACCGGCGGCCAGGTCATCACGCCTGACCTCGGCCTCAAGCTCGACTCGATCGGGCTCGAGGATCTGGGCACGGCCCGGCGCATCGTGATCACCAAGGACAGCACCACGATCATCGACGGCAACGGCGACAAGGCTGACGTCGAGGCTCGCGTCAATCAGATCAAGGCCGAGATCGAGGCCAGCGACTCCGACTGGGACACCGAGAAGCTGCAGGAGCGGCTGGCCAAGCTGGCCGGTGGCGTCTGCGTCGTCAAGGTCGGCGCTGCCACCGAGGTCGAGCTCAAGGAGAAGAAGCACCGCATCGAGGACGCCGTGTCCGCGACGCGTGCTGCCATCGAGGAGGGCATCGTGGCCGGCGGCGGTTCCGCGCTCGTCCATGCGGCCTCCGCGCTCGACGGCGACCTCGGCCTGACCGGCGACGAAGCCATCGGTGTCCGGATCATCCGGATCGGTGTTGACTCTCCGCTGGAATGGATCGCCCGTAACGGTGGCTACTCCGGCGAGGTCGTGGTGAACAAGGTGCGCGAGAGTAGCGAGGGCTACAACGCGGCCACCGGCGAGTACGGCGATCTCGTTGCCCAGGGCGTCCTCGACCCGGTCAAGGTCACCCGCTCGGCGCTCGCGAACGCGGCCTCAATCGCCTCGATGCTCCTGACCACCGAGACGATCGTCGCGGACAAGCCGGCCGACGAGCCGGATGACCACGCGGGTCACCACCACCACTGATCGCTGATTCGCTCGCCCGGTAGCGTCTTCGGGTGCAGTCATTCGGGGAGATTCGGACTGAGTTCAGTCTGCCGCCGGAGTTCCCGGCGGAGGTGCTGGCGGAGGCCGAGCAGGTCGCGGCTTTGCCGATCGAGAATGATCGGCGTGACCTGACCGACGTCCCGTTCGTCACCATCGATCCGCGGGGGTCGATGGACCTCGACCAGGCGATGCACATCGCGCGCACGGGCGACGGCTGGCGTGTGCAGTACGCCATCGCCGACCTCGGTTCGGTCATCAAACCGGGCTCGGCGATCGACGCTGAGGCGCGCAAACGCGGCCAGACGCTGTACGTCCCCGACGCGCGCGTGCCCCTGCACCCGCCGGTGCTGTCCGAAGGGGCGCTGAGCCTCCTCCCGGACCAGCGCCGCCGTGCCGCCGTCTGGACCATCGACGTCAACGCCGACGGCTCGGTGGGCGAGGCGACCGTCGAGCGCGCGATCGTCCGCAGCGTCGCGCGGCTCGACTACGAGGGCGTCCAGGCGGATGTCGACGCCGGCAGGGTGCACCCGTCCGTCGAGGCGCTGCCGGATCTCGGCCTGGCCCGCCGCGCGCACCGGGTCAACGAGGGCGCCATCGAGCTCGGCATCCCGGAGCAGGAGGTCGTCCGTGGCGATGACGGATGGCAGCTGGCGTGGCGCCCGCGGATCGCCGTCGACGGCGCCAACGCCGAGGTCTCGCTGCTCGCCGGCAGCGCGGCGGCGCAGCTGATGCTCAAGGGGCGGGTTGGCGTCCTTCGCACCCTGCCCGAGCCGAGCCGGCATGACGTCCAGGACTTCCTCGAGCGGGCCCGCGCCCACGGCGTCCGCGGGGACACGCCGGCCGAGGTCATCGAGGCCCTGCACGCGTCGAACGTGGGCCATCTGGCCCTGATGCAGGACGCGACGTCGCTGCTGCGGGGAGCCGGGTACGAGGCGTTCGACGGCGCCGGCCCGAAGGTGCGGACCCACGCCGGGATCGGCGAGCCCTACGCGCACGTCACGGCACCTTTGCGCCGCCTCATCGACCGGTTCGGGACGGATGTGTGCCTGGCGCTCAGTGCCGGGCGCGACGTGGATCAGGCCGTCCGATCAGCCCTACCGGCCCTCCCAGAGCTCATGAATGACGCCGACAACCTCGCCTCCGACGTGGACCGGGCCGTCGTCGACCAGGTCGAGGCGTGGTCGGTGCAGGTGGGCCAGCAGTTCCCCGGCGTCGTCATGCGCGCGAACGACCACGACGCGACCGTCATGCTCCGGTCGCCTGCCGTCGTGGCGACGTGCGAGGCCCGCGACCTGCGGCCGGGGACCCGCGTGACGGTCGAGGTGGCGGAGATCATCGGGCGCACGGTCAAGTTCCGTCACATCGCGTGAGTAACATTGGTTCATGGGACAGGGCATACCGGACAAGTTCGCCTCGCTCGGCCTCACGTATGACGACGTCCTGCTGCTCCCCGGCGAGACCGACGTCGTCCCGAGCGCAGTCGACACCACGACGCGCCTCACCCGCGACCTGACGCTCAGCATTCCGCTGCTGTCGGCCGCCATGGACACCGTCACCGAGTCGCGCACCGCCATCGCCATGGCCCGCGAGGGTGGCATCGGCATCCTGCACCGCAACCTCTCGACCGAGGACCAGGCGTACCAGGTCGACCTGGTCAAGCGGACGCAGACGGGCATCATCCCCAACCCCATCACCATCGGGCCCAAGGCGACGCTCGAGGAGCTCGACGCGATCTGCGGCCAGTACCGCGTCTCCGGCCTGCCCGTCGTCGACGACGACAACACGCTGCTCGGCATCATCACCAACCGCGATCTGCGGTTCACCCCGGTCGCCGAGTGGGTGAGCACGTACGTGGGCGACGTCATGACGCCCCAACCGCTGATCACCGGCCGGTCCGGCATCGGTCGCGACGAGGCCTCCGCCCTGCTGCGTCAGCACAAGCGTGAGCGCCTGCCGCTGGTCGACGACGAAGGCAAGCTGGCTGGCCTCATCACCGTCAAGGACTTCGTCAAGTCCGAGCAGTTCCCCAACGCCAGCAAGGACGCCTCGGGCCGCCTGCTCGTCGGTGCCGCAGTCGGGTTCTTCGGCGACGCCTACGACCGCGCCAACGCTCTGCGCGAAGCCGGCGTCGACGTCCTCGTGGTCGACACCGCGCACGGCCACGCGAGCGCCCTGCTCGACATGATCCGCAAGCTCAAGTCCGATCGCAGCTTCGACGGCGTCCAGATCATCGGCGGCAACGTCGCGACCAAGGCCGGCGCACAGGCGCTCGTCGACGCCGGCGCGGACGCCGTCAAGGTCGGCGTCGGACCCGGTTCCATCTGCACGACGCGCGTGGTCGCCGGCGTGGGCGTCCCACAGATCAGCGCCGTCTATGAGGCATCGCTCGCCGCCGGTCCGGCCGGCGTTCCGCTGATCGCGGACGGTGGGCTCCAGTACTCCGGCGACATCGCCAAGGCACTAGTCGCCGGTGCCGACAGCGTCATGGTCGGCTCGCTGCTGGCCGGTACCGAGGAGAGCCCCGGCGACGTCATCTTCCAGGGCGGCAAGCAGTTCAAGGACTACCGCGGCATGGGCTCCATCGGCGCCATGGCGTCGCGCGGCAAGAAGTCCTACTCGAAGGACCGCTACTTCCAGGCCGACGTCACCAGCGACGACGACATCGTCCCCGAGGGCATCGAGGGCCGGGTCGCGTACAAGGGCCCGCTCGGGCCGGTCGTCCACCAGCTCGTGGGTGGCCTGCACCAGTCGATGTTCTACGTCGGCGCGCACTCCATCGGCGAGCTCAAGGCCAAGGGCCAGTTCGTCCGCATCACGCCGGCGGGGCTCAAGGAGAGCCACCCGCACGACATCCAAATGACGGTCGAAGCCCCGAACTACTCCTCGCGCTGAGGGAGCCGCATCGCGACGTCCTCGGCGGCGTCCTCGATGATGTGGCCAACGGTGCTGCGCAGTCCGCGTCGACCGTCACGCTCGCGCTTGACCGACCACGGCTCGACCGTCTCGAACCCCTTGACCCGCATCCGCGGCATGCGCCGCAGCTTGAGCCCCGGCGTTCCCTTCGCCAGCTCGGCCAGGTCAGGGTCGAGGACGGCGCGGCCCGGCCTGGCCGCCGATGTGAGCCGTGACGCCATGTTCACCGTCGGGCCGAAGACGTCACCGAGCCGATTCAGCAGGTCGCCGTGGGCCATGCCGACGCGGACGTTGGGGAACGACTCGTCGTGCACGTGCTGCTCGGTGAGCTCGACCGCGAGCCAGGCGGCGTCGATCGGGTCGTCGACCACGAAGAAGATCTCGTCGCCGATGGTCTTGACGACGCGGCCCTGGTGCTCGGTGATGAGATCGGTGACGACGCTCTCGAAGCGCTCGACGAGAGCCGACAGCTCGTCGCTGGTCATGGACCGGCTGCGCGTGGTGTAGCCGACGATGTCGACGAAGCCGGCACACGCCGTCTCGAGGTCCCCGTCGATCTCGGATGAGTACTGCAGCACGGCCCGGGTGGCCGCGCCGACCAGGTGGCGTCGCCATACGTAGTCCTGCATCTTCGAGCCGAGTCGCAGCATCTCGTTCATCTGCTTGATCTCGCGGCCGGACACCTTGCCCGACTCCGATTCGGACTCGAGCACCGAGCGCAGCATCGCCCGCACCTGCCATTCGGCTAATCGGGCGAACGTCCGCCCGACCGTGCGGATGAACGACTCTTCGCTCTCGGGGTCGATGAAACCGAGCTTGATCAGCGTCTCGGTGGCCTTGATGGCATCGACATCGGCCTTGGTGAAGGCGACGTCATCGTCGGCGACCTCCGGAAAGCCCAGCGCACGCCAGCGAGCGGCATTCAGTTCGGGCGGGAGCCCGGACTTCTTGGCGACCTCGAGGCGGGTGAGTGTGAGTGGTTGACCCAGAAGAGTTTCGGTGACTGCCTCAATGACAGCCGAGGCATCGAACGACTCCTGGTCGTCAGCCATCAATCCGTGTGAGCGCGGTCGGATGCTTCCTTGTGGATCAGAGCACCCAGGGCCGGGACCTCGGCGGCGAGCCGGCGTCCCTCTTCGGCGGTGATGGCCAGAGCGGTGAGCGGCGTCTTGGCGATCACCTGAGCGGAACGGTACGCGCGGTTGACGATGGCGCCTTCGCCCACGAACTCGCCGGCGCCGACGGTGGCGATGTCCTTGCCGTCGGAACGGACCAGCACCTCACCGTCGAGAATGAAGTAGGCGTTGTCGGCGGGCGTAGCCGCGGCGATCATCGACCAACCCTCGAGGATGTGCACGAGACGTCCCACCTCGGCGAACTTCTTGACGTCCGCGTCAGACAGCGTCGGCAGGGACTTCTTGAGCAGGGCTACAGCCTCGGGCTCAATGTGGGGTCGGTAGGCCATGGTTGCTCCGCACTCCTATTCGCAGGCAGGCAGGTCACTTCGCCCACCGGGTTTCGTGGGAATCCTCCCATTGCGGCGTACCGGTGTCCAGTAACCGGCCGCGCTCCCGGCGGTCGCGCTCACTCGCGGTGCGCCGCGTGCGCACCGCTGCCGGTTGGCGGGCTGCGCCCGCCTGTCGTCAGGTGTCGCCAAGGTCCATCGGTACCCTCAGTCCGTGGACCTTGAGATCGGTGCGGCCAAGCGTGGACGACGCGCGTACGCGTTCGACGACGTCGCCATCGTGCCGAGTCGCCGGACCCGCGACCCGCAGGAGGTCTCGACCGCGTGGCAGATCGACGCGTACCGGTTCGACCTGCCGGTCGTGGCCGCGCCGATGGACTCGGTCATGAGCCCGGCCACGGCCATCGAGCTTGGCCGCCTGGGTGGCCTCGGCGTCCTCGACCTCGAAGGTCTCTGGACCCGATACGACGACCCAGACACCTTGTTGGCCGAGATTGCGGAGTCCGACGGTGAGCTGTGCACGTCGCGCCTGCAGGAGATCTATGCCGAGCCGATCAAGCCCGAGCTCATCGCCCAGCGGCTCAGCGAGATCCGCGCCGCGGGTGTCACGGTGGCCGGGGCGCTGTCGCCGCAGCGGACCAAGCAGTTTGCGGACGCGGTGGTCGACGCCGGCGTCGACATCTTCGTGATTCGCGGGACGACGGTCTCGGCCGAGCATGTCTCCGGCCGGTCGGAGCCGCTCAACCTCAAGCAGTTCATCTACGAGCTCGACGTGCCGGTGATCGTCGGTGGATGCGCCACCGGCCAGGCCGCGCTGCACCTGATGCGCAGTGGCGCCGCCGGCGTCCTCGTTGGGTTCGGTGGCGGTGCTGCGCACACCACCCGGTCCGTTCTCGGCGTCGCGGTTCCGATGGCCACGGCGGTCGCCGATGTGGCCGCGGCACGCCGCGACTACCTCGACGAGTCGGGCGGTCGATACGTCCACGTCATCGCTGACGGTTCCATCGGGCGCAGCGGCGACGTGGCCAAGGCCATTGCCTGCGGTGCCGACGCGGTCATGATCGGCTCTCCCTTTGCCCGGGCCGCCGAGGCGCCGGGCCGCGGGTACCACTGGGGCGCCGAGGCGTGGCACCCCGAGCTGCCGCGTGGCGAGCGGGTCAACATCGGCACGACGGGCCCGATGTCGGCGGTGCTGTTCGGTCCCTCGTCGGTCGCCGACGGCACCATGAACCTGATCGGAGCACTCCGCCGCTCCATGGCCACGACCGGATACACCGACCTCAAGGAGTTCCAACGGGTCGAATTGGTCGTCGAATCCTGAGCGGTATCGTGGCGACATGTCTGTTGCCACCCGCGTGGCCCCCGCCCGCATTGCCGCACTGACGTCGCTGATCCGCTCCACGTCCGGCCAAAGCCGGACGCTGAAGGCGCCGTTCACCGACGAGCCGATCGCCGAGGTCCCGATGTCGACGCTCGATGACGTCGATGCCGCGTTCGAGGCGGCGCGCGTGGCCCAGGCGGCATGGGCACAGACGTCCCTGCGGCAGCGCAAGCGCATCCTGCTGAAGTTTCACGACCTCGTCCTGCAGCACCAGGACGAGTTGATGGACCTCATCCAGATCGAGGGCGGCAAGAGCCGGCGCGACGCGTTCGTGGAGATCCTCCACACGGCCACGACGGCGCGCTTCTACGCCCGCCGGCTGCGCCGCCAGCTCACGCCGAAGGCCCGCAGCGGCATGGTGCCCGGCCTCGTCGCGGTGCGGGTCAATCACGTGCCCAAGGGCGTCGTCGGCATCATCAGCCCGTGGAACTACCCGCTGACCATGGCGATCCCGGACGGCTTGGCCGCCATCGCCGCCGGCAACGCGGTCGTCCACAAGCCGGACAGCCAGAGCCCGCTGACGACGCTCGCCGCCGTCGAGCTGCTGCGTGCCGCGGGCGTGCCGGACGACGTCTGGCAGGTCGTGTCCGGCTCGGGCTCGCTCGTCGGCGCGGCCATCATCGATCAGGCCGACTACATCTGCTTCACCGGATCGACGGCGACCGGCATAGGCGTGGCCAAGCAGAGCGCAGAACGGCTCGTGACGGCGTCGTTGGAGCTCGGTGGCAAGAACCCGATGATCGTGCTCCCCGGCGCCGACGTCGAGAAGGCCGCGGCAGGTGCGGTCCACGCCTGCTTCCACGGCGCCGGCCAGACCTGCGTGTCGATCGAGCGGATCTACGTCCACGACTCGCTGTACGAAGACTTCAAGAAGGCGTTCGCCCGCAGCACCGAGGCGATCAGCATCGGCCCGTCGCTGGAGTGGGACGCCGACATGGGCTCGCTCGTCTCCGCCGCGCAGCTCGAAGGCGTCGTCAAGCACATCGAGGACGCGGCGGCGAACGGCGCCACGATCGTGGCCGGCGGCCGGGCTCGGCCCGACCTAGGCCCCTTCTTCCACGAGCCGACCATTCTCGAAGGCGTCACCGAAGCCGCCGAGGTGTGCGCCAACGAGACCTTCGGGCCGCTGGTCTCGCTGTACCCGTACTCCGATGTGGAGGAGGCCGTCCGGCTGGCCAACACCGGCGAATACGGCCTGAACGCCAGCGTCTGGGGGCAGGTCGGCACCGCCAAGCGCATCGCACCGCAGATCAAGGCCGGCACGGTCAACATCAATGACGGCTTCATGGCCAGCTTCGGCAGCATCGACGCGCCCATGGGCGGCATGCGCAAGTCCGGCTCGGGCCGGCGCCAGGGCCACGAGGGCATCCTCCGATACACCGAACCGCAGTCCGTCGCGGTGCAGCGGGTCATGCCCACGATGGGGCCCGAGAGCGTCCCGTTCGCCACGCGCCGCAAGCTCTTCACGGGCGCGTTCAAGCTCGTCCGCCGCACCCCGAGGGCCTGACATGACCGACCAGGAATTCACCAGCACAGGATTTGATTGGGACGTCGTCGTCATCGGCTCCGGCTTCGGCGGCAGCGTCTCGTCGCTGCGGCTGACCGAGAAGGGCTACCGGGTCGCAGTGCTCGAGGCAGGTCCGCGCTACCGCGACGAGGACTTCGCCAAGACGTCCTGGAACCTGCGTAAGTTCGTCTGGTTCCCGCCGCTGGGCATGTACGGCATCCAGCGGGTGAACGTCCTCAAGGACTCCCTGATCCTGTCCGGCGCCGGCGTCGGCGGCGGCTCGCTCGTCTACGCCAACACGCTCTACGAGCCGCTCGACGCGTTCTACCAAGATCCGCAGTGGGGTCACATCACGGACTGGAAGTCGGAGCTCGCGCCGTACTACGACCAGGCCAAGCGGATGTTCGGCGTCACGATCTACCCGCGCGAGACGCCGTCCGACCGGGTCATCAAGCAGGTCGCCGAACAGATGGGCGTCGGCGGGACGTTCCACCACACGCCGGTCGGCGTCATCTTCGGCGACGAGCCGGGCGCACCCATGGGCGACCCCTACTTCGGTGGCGTCGGTCCCGACCGGAACGCCTGCCTGCACTGCGGCGAGTGCATGACCGGGTGCCGGCACAACGCCAAGAACACGCTGGTCAAGAACTACCTGTACCTGGCCGAGAAGAACGGGGCGGAGATCTTCCCGCTCACGACGGCCACCGAGGTGCGTCCCTTGCCCGGGGGCGGATACGCCGTGAAGACCCGTAGGACCAATGGCAAGCTCCGCCGCGGACACCGGACGTTCACCGCCGAGCAGGTCGTGTTCGCGGCCGCAACGATGGGAACGCACAAGCTCCTGCACAAGATGAAGGACAGGCAGGTCCTGCCGAACATCTCCGATCGGCTGGGGGTGCTGACCCGCACCAACTCCGAGGCGCTGCTCGGCGCCATGGCGATGAACCGCGACATCGACTACACCGAGGGCGTCGCGATCACGTCCTCGTTCCACCCGAACGACCACACGCATATCGAGCCGGTCCGCTATGGCCACGGCTCCAACGCGATGGCCGCGTTCCTCGGTGCGCTCGTCCCGGGCGACCTGCCGGGGAGCCGGATCTGGCGATGGGTCAAGGAGATGGCCCGGATGGTCATCCAGATCAAGAACCCGTTCAAGGTCTGGGACCCGTTCCACTGGTCGGAGAAGACCGTCATCGCGCTGGTCATGCAGACGCACGACAACTCGATCACGACCTACGTCCGGCGCAAGTGGTGGCGCCTGGGCGGCAAGAGCATCACGTCGAAGCAGGGCCACGGTGGCAAGAACCCCGACTACATCCCCGAAGGCCACGAGGCCGTGCAGCGCATGGCCGAGGTCATGGGCGGTGAGGGCAAGGCGTTCGCCGGGGGCACGATCGGCGAGCCGTTCGGCATCCCGATGACGGCCCACTTCATGGGCGGTGCCGTGATCGGCGACAGCGCCGAGACCGGGGTCATCGACCCGTACCACCGGGTCTACGGGCATCCCGGCCTGCACGTCGTCGACGGCGCGGCTGTCAGCGCGAACCTGGGCGTCAACCCGTCCCTGACGATCTCGGCGCAGGCTGAGCGAGCCGTCGGCCTGTGGCCCAACAGGGGCGAGATGGACACCCGGCCCGAGCTCGGCCGGCCGTACCGGCGGATTTCGCCGGTGGCCCCGAAGAACCCCATCGTTCCGGACGACGCTCCAGCGGCCTATCGGCTGCCCATCGTCTGACGGCAACACGACAACAGAACCCGACCTGGAGGGAGCTCACGGGTCGGGTTCTGATGTTGTGTGCCGTCCGTGGGCGGCAGGTGGGTCCAACGGGAGGGAGAGTTGTTGGATCCATCGGGCCTAACGAAGGTCTTTAGCAGGTGTTACGGGTTGTCACATGAATTTTTCGAGGCAATACGATCGACCTGTGACCCGACCCCACGAAACCGTCCTGGTCGTCGACTTCGGCGCGCAGTACGCGCAACTCATCGCTCGCCGGGTGCGCGAGGCGCGCGTGTACTCGGAGATCGTTCCGCACACGATGCCGGTCGCGGAGATGCTGGCCAAGGAGCCAGCCGCGATCATCTTCTCCGGCGGACCGTCGAGCGTCTACGAAGGAGGCGCGCCGACCCTCGACCCGTCGGTCTACGCGTCCGGTCTCCCGCTGTTCGGCATCTGCTACGGCTTCCAGCTGATGGCCCAAGGACTCGGGGGCGTGGTCTCGGCGACGGGCTCGCGCGAGTACGGACGTACCGGTGTCACGGTCGAGACGGGCGGGCGCCTGCTCAACGGTCTTCCGATCGCGCATCGGGTGTGGATGTCCCACGGCGACTCCGTCACGGCGGCGCCCGAGGGCGCAGTCGTCCTGGCCTCGACCGACGGCACCCCGGTGGCGGCGTTCGAGGACGTCGACCGACGCATCGCCGGCGTCCAGTGGCACCCGGAGGTCCTGCACTCCGAGCACGGCCAGCGGGTGCTCGAGCACTTCCTCTACGACATCGCCGGCCTGCAGCCGACGTGGACGAGCGCGAACATCGTCGAGGAGCAGGTCGCGAAGATCCGCGACGAGGTCGGCGATGCGCGCGTGATCTGCGGGCTGTCCGGCGGCGTGGACTCCGCCGTGGCGGCGGCGCTCGTCCAGCGGGCCATCGGCGACCAGCTGACCTGCGTCTTCGTCGACCACGGCCTGCTGCGGCAGGGCGAGGCCGAGCAGGTGGAGACGGACTTCGTCGCCGCCACCGGCGTCAACCTGAAGGTCGTCGATGCCAGCGACACGTTCCTCGGCCACCTCGACGGCATCACCGACCCGGAGGACAAGCGCAAGATCATCGGCCGTGAGTTCATCCGGACCTTCGAGCAGGCCGAGCGCGAGCTCCTCGCGACGCCCGGCCCGCCGGTGAAGTTCCTCGTGCAGGGCACGCTCTACCCGGACGTCGTCGAGTCCGGCGGCGGTGAGGGCGCCGCGAACATCAAGAGCCACCACAACGTCGGCGGTCTTCCCGACGACCTCGCCTTCTCGCTCATCGAGCCGCTGCGCACCCTGTTCAAGGACGAGGTGCGCGACGTCGGTCGCCAGCTCGGTATCCCGGAGGCCATCGTCGGCCGCCATCCGTTCCCCGGTCCGGGCCTTGCCATCCGCATCGTCGGCGCGGTCGACCGCAAGCGCCTCGACATCCTGCGTGCTGCGGACGCCATCGTCCGGGCCGAGACCACGGCGGCGGGACTCGACGGCCAGATCTGGCAGTTCCCGGTGGTCCTGCTGGCCGACGTGCACTCTGTCGGTGTCCAGGGCGATGGTCGTACGTACGGGCACCCGATCGTGCTGCGCCCGGTGTCGAGCGAGGACGCGATGACCGCCGACTGGAGCCGGCTGCCCTATGAGCTGCTCGAGCGGATCTCGACCCGCATCACCAACGAGGTCCCCGACGTCAACCGGGTCGTGCTCGACATCACGAGCAAGCCGCCGGGCACGATTGAGTGGGAATAGCTAGGTCTCGACCTTCTTCATGGGGATTCCCAGTTTGCGCGCGGCCAACGGGACTGAGCTGCCCTGCACGATGACTGACAGGGCGACGACCACGAAGATCACGCCGTAGATTCGCTGCGCGTCGGGAGCGTGCGCCGTGATCGCGAAGGTGCCGAGCAGGATCGGCACCGCGCCCTTGAGCCCAGCCCAGAGGACGAAGATCCGCTCGCCGCGATTCAGGTCGATCGGCAGGCTCAGGAGGCCGACGAGGGCCGGCCGAACCACGAACATCAGGAGCGCACCGAGGGCAAGTCCGGTGAGCCACACGTCACGGTGGGCGAGGTCGGAGACGCTGATCGTCAGGCCCAGAACGGCGAACGCGACGATCTCGCCCAGGCTGGCCAGCGCCGAGTGGAAGCGGACGATGTCCTTCTTGTGCGGGGCCGGCTCGTCGCCGATGAGGATGCCGGCGACGAAGACAGCCAGAAAGCCTGAGCCCTGCAGCACGGTGGCGATCCCGAACAGGCCGAGGGCCCCGGCGAGTGCGCGAACGGAGTACAGGGACGGCCCAGGCAGCGAGACATGGCGGATGAACAGCAGCAGCCCACGACCGCCGATGACGCCGACGAGGAGGCCGACCACCATCTGCAGCGCGAACTCGCCGAGCCCGGCGGCCCAGCTGGTGGCCGACAGCAGCGCGACCATCAGGGCGATGCCGACCGGGTCGTTCGCCCCGGACTCGCCTTCGAGGATGGTGCCCGTCCGCCCGGCGATCTCCCGCTTCCCGAGCACCGAGAACACGACGGCGGGATCGGTGGCCGCGAGCGCCGCGCCCACGAGCAGTGCGGGCTTCCAGTCGAATCCGAACAGACTGTGCGCAAGGAGGCCCAGCGCGGCTGCGGTGACGGCCGTCCCGGCGAGCCCGATCCAGGCGATGGGCACCGCGGATTCGCGGAATCGACGCGCGCCGATGTGCATCCCGCCGTCGAACAGGATGATCACGAGCGCAATCGTGACGATCCGCTGCACGGTCTCGAACGAGATGCCGCTCAGGCTCGGGAAGACGTTCGCCAACGCGACCGCGACGGCGAGGAAGATCGCCGGGGCCGGGATGCGGAACCGCTCCGTCAGATGGTTGGCGAGGATCGCGAGCGTCAGCGCCACGGCAATACCGGTGACGATGAGCCCGAAGGTGTCGACGTCATGCATCGGCGTCTCCGTAGAGCTCGACGAAGCGCTTGACGAGCCGAGCCAGGATGTCCGGGCGGACTCCGCTGGCGGCCGCCATGGCCTTGAGGTCGTCGGCCTCCTCGGGCGGGAAGTAGCCGTGGTCCTTGTACGCGTCGATGCGGGTGTGGATGCCCGGCACGTCCAGCTCGGGGTGGAACTGGGTGGCGTAGACGTTCTGTCCGACGCGGAAGGCCTGTACCGGGCAGAGCTCCGACGTCGCGAGCAGAACCGCCTCCGGCGGCAGGGAGTGCACCGCCTCCTTGTGCCCGACGAACGCGGTGAACTCTTCAGGCATGACGCTGAACAGCGGATCGGCGCGACCCTCGTCCGTCAGCGTGATCGTGGGGGCGCTGACGTCCTCGCCGTACTCGTTGTCGACGATGCCACCGACGGCTGCCCCGATGATTCCGATGCCGAAGCAGGCGCCGAGGAAGGGGAAGTCGGTCTCGAGGGCCCGGTTCGTCAACTCGAGCAGCTCGCCTTCGACGCGCAGCTGGACGTCGGACTTGTCGTCGTCGGACGTCGTGAAGGGGCTGCCGCCGAGGATGACGCCGGAATATCGGTCAAGGTCGACGGTGCCCAGTGGCGCCTGCTCGAGTCGTCGTCGTTCCAGCTGCGGCTCGTCGAGCCGACCGAACTGGAGAAACGCCTCGTACTCCTCGTCCGCCGCGACATCCTCGGCACGCGTGGCGAGAAGCAGGAAGGGACGCACGGTGAAAAACTACCCGGTTCGGGCGAGCGGCCCGGCGCGTGAGGTTGACCATTGGTAGCCGGTGTCCCAGCTGCCGGTCATGGTGAGTTTGCCGATGGTGACGAGCGCGTGGCATTTGCGGCAGAGGCCGGCGAGGTTGTCGAGGTTCGTTTTGCCGCCGTACAGCCAGTCGACCACATGGTGGATTTCGCCGATGGGATGGTGGCAGCCGCGGTTGGCGCAGCGGCCGTTCTGGCGGAGCAGGATTGCGCGGCGTTGTTTCTTAGTGGCGATCCGCTCGGTGCGGCCGACGTCGAGGACCCGACGGTTCTCCTTGAATCCGGCGACCAGAATCGGGGTGAGTTCGCCGCCGAAGGCGACGTAGGCCAGGAGGGCTGGTCCGATGGGTCCGAACCCTTCGAGGATGGCGGGCTGGCCGTGCAGGTCCAAGGGCTGTTGATCGACGCGGCCGGCGGCTCCGTTGAGGGCCTCCTTCAACCTCTGGGCTTCGGTGACCACTGACAGGTGGGGGCGAACGCTGCATTCGGTGGGCAGCCGGTCGCTGAGCGCTTTGTCGAGCAGGTCATCGAAGGCGTCGACCCGGCGCTGGGCGTTGGTGCGGTTGTCGTCGCTGTCGCGGGGTACTGACGCCGAGCGCAGGAAGACCTGGAACTTTGCGCCGACATCGGTCGGGACATGTCCGGTCGGCATGAATCCATCGATCAGCTTCAGGCACTGGATGTCTTGCTTGTCCATGCCCCGCAGCCAGGCTTCGTCGAGTTGGTCGGGGTGGGCAATGGCCTTGAGCCGCCGCATTTCGGCGAATAGCTCGGCCGGCCTCAGGCCCTCAGCCAAGGTGGTGAGTTCGGCGTCGAAGTCGGCAAGGTCTGCCCCGACGTGCTTGAGGCCGTAGGTCAGCGCGTGGACGTGGTCCAGGGACACGCGGCCGGCGCGGGCAGACTCTCCGACCGATGGCAGGTCACGCATCGTCTTGGCCGCCCGCACCATCTGCCGGGTGGTGGCCACGTCCTGGTTGAGCTCCCGTGCTGCCCACGTGGCCACCGAGGCACAACCCTCAGCCTCATGAGATTTGATGGCGTCCATCTCGGCCAACAACTCGGCCTCACGGGCCAGCAGGGCATGTGCTGAGGCATGCACCGCCCGGATCTCGTCGGTGGGGGAGCAGGTCACCGAACGCATGGTCTGAGCCGCGTCGCGCATCAGACCCACGGTCTGATCGACGGTGTCTGGGGCTTCGAGGAGCGCTGCGCTCATGCCTCGATTCTAGTCGAACACACTGACGAAAAACAAGAGATACGCGCAGGAAAAGCGCTGAAATCCCAGTCAATTCATGGCCCGAAGCGCTGTCGGTGCTGGGTGAGACAATCGATCCGCGATGTCCGCGCACCGATGCCTGTCACAATCGGCTGGTGACCGAGTTCGCCCGTCCTCTCCTCATCGCGCACCGCGGTTTTCCCGGGCTTCGGCACGAACACACCAAGCCGTCGTACGACCTGGCGATCGACGAGGGTGCCGACTACATCGAGCCCGACGTGGTCGCCACGAAGGACGGCCACCTGGTCGTGCGGCACGAGAACGAGATCAGCGGGACGACCAATGTCGCCGACCATCCGGAGTTCGCCGACCGCAAGGCCACGAAGACCATCGACGATTCGACGCTCACCGGGTGGTTCACCGAGGACTTCACCCTCGCCGAGCTCAAGACCCTGCGCACGCGCGAGCGAATCCCGGACGTGCGTCCGCGCAACACCGGCGTCCCGGGCGAGCAGATCCTCACCTTCGACGAGGTCGTGCAGATCGCCGCCGAGGGCACGAAGCGGCGCGGATCGACGGTCGGCATCTACGTCGAGACGAAGCACCCCAGCTACTTCACCAGGGTCGGGCTCGACCTCAACGACCTGCTGATCGATGCACTGGAGCGTCACGGCCTCGACACGCCGGACGCGCCCGTCATCGTCCAGTCCTTCGAGTCCGGGAACCTGCGCGACTTCGACGCCCGCAGCCCGCTCTTTCTCGTCCGCCTCATCGCGCCCAAGCAGCGGGCCGAGCTGGATGACCTCACCGACCTCGCCACGTTCGCCGACGCGATCGGACCACACAAGGACCTGGTGATCCCGCGCGACAAGAAGGGGCGGCTAGCAGCTCCGACCGATCTCGTCGAGCGTTCCCACGCGGCCGGGCTCGACGTCCACATCTGGACGATGCGGGACGAGCCGAGGTTCCTGCCGGCCGACTGCACCCCGCTGGAGGAGTACGCCGCATACTTCGCGGCCGGGATCGACGGCCTGTTCAGTGACTGGACGACGACTGCGGTGCAGGCTCGTCGTCAGTGGTTGTCTCGGGCGGAGTAGGCGGCAGAACCGGCAGTCGCGGGCTGGCCACGCTGGACACGATGCCGGCGATGCCGACCGCGATCAGGGTGCCGGCCACGACCCAGGCCCACTCGTCCGGATCGAACAGCCCGAGTGTGCGGGACAGCCAGGTCCCGACGACGGCCAGGAACACGACTCCAAAGATGAGTGCTTCCCAACGGAACGGATGGCGCTTCATTTACGGATCACCTCGACATCTCCGACTTTCTGGTGGACGACGACGTGCAGGCCGGGTCCGTCCCCGTCCTTGATCGTCGGGTTGTTGTCACGTCCGTGCCATTGCTCGCCGAACGCGTAGATCTCGCCGGCGCCAAGCCGGACGTCGAGGCGCACGGGCAGACTGTCCGGCACGTAGACCACCGTGCGGCCCACGCCGGCGTCGACGTTGATGGTTCGCCCGGTGAGCTGTGCGGGATGGGCAACGCCGGACAAGTCGATCGCCATCTCGCCCACGCCATGCCGGTAGTGCGCCTTGACCGCATGGGCGGTGGTGGGTGCGAACTCACTCCGACCCATCGGGCCATGCGGCACCAGCGAGCTGATGGTGAGCGCCGCGGTGAGCAGCAGGCCGACGGCGATCAGGCCGCCGGCATTGCCCCACACGGTTCCGACGAGGCAACCGACGGCGACACCGGCCAGGGCGACGGCCAGGTATGCCTGGGCGGGGACGGGGATTACCGTGTGATCGACGATGAGCGTCACCGCCTCCGCGATGAGGATGATCGAGAACGTCAGCCCGCGCAGGGCGCGCGACTCCTGGCGACGCTCGAGCCGGGCGCGCTTGCGCTCCAGGATCTGGGCCGTCTTCGCCGCGGTGTACGCATCGACCTGCGTCTTGACGACGTCGGGATCGGTCGACCATCCGGCCAGCGTCTCCTCGCGGCGGCGACGCGGACGCACCGCGAACAGCCAGAACAGGAAGGCGGCGGGGACGACCCACCAGCCGATCCACCAGAGGCCCCAGCCGCGATCGCCGACGATGGCCGCGACCGCGAGGACCAAGGCGGCGAAAAGGCCGATCGTGCGGACTTGCTCCTCGTTGCGGTCGAGGTTGAACCAGTCGGCGGCGATGCTCTGGTCCTCGTCGTCGGCGGGAATCAGGAACCAGGCGGCGAGGTAGAGGATCAGCCCGGCGAGCCCGATGAAGGTCAGGGCCACGAAGCCGATGCGGATGATGATCGGGTCGACGTTCAGGTGCCGCGCAGCGCCGCTGCAGACGCCGGCGACGAGCCGGTCGTCGCTGTCGCGGCGCATGCCGGCCAGTGTGCGCAGGCCGTCACGGTTGACGTTGTCGTCGTCCGGTGGAGGGGTCTCGGTCATGTCATTCATCGTTTCTGCTCGCGCGGCTGCGCGCCATCAGGATCGACCCTGAACCACCCCTGACCTGACCCCGGTTCCGCTGGCACGACGATGTGGCGCGTGTGAGGGTGGTGGCATGACCGAGGAGTTCCGCCGCGCACATCGTCCGGCCGACCGGCGCGTGCTGGGCGGTGTGGCGGCCGGCCTGGCCGACCATCTGGGCGTGCCGGTGGTGTGGGTGCGCGTCGGATTCGTGGTCGCGACGTGGTTGAACGGCGCCGGGGTCATCGCATACCTGCTGCTGTGGCGGTTCCTGCCGCTGGTCGATCCGGAGCGCGCGCCCGGCCTCGAGTCGGCCGAGCGTCGCGGCCTGCGCATCGCCGGCACCCGCATGGGCGGCCGCGAGATCGCGCAGACCGTCGGCATCGTCGCGCTCGGTGCGGGTGTGCTGGTGCTCATGCAGCTGAGCGGACGCGGCATCAGTGACGCGGTGATGCTGCCGCTGGCAGCCGCGGTCGTCGGCGTCGTGGTGATCTGGCGGCAGATCGATGATGCGACGCTGTCGCAGTGGGTCCGCCAGTCAGGCGGCCTGGGCTACGGGGTGCGATTGCTGGCCGGCGTCGGCCTCATCGCGGTGGCTGCCATCTACTTTGTGACGCAGGAACGGGGCTGGGGAGCGCTCGTCGACCTCGGCGCCGCGACGGTCATCGCGCTGATCGGGGCCGGCCTGATCCTCGGCCCGTGGATCGGCAGCCTGATCGGTGATCTCGCCAAGGAGCGGCGCGAACGGGTCCGCTCTCAGGAGCGCGCGGACGTCGCGGCGCACCTGCACGACTCGGTCCTCCAAACACTCGCGCTGCTGCAGAAGAACGCGGACGACCCCGCCATGGTCGCGACGCTCGCCCGCCGGCAGGAGCGCGACCTCAGGTCGTGGATGTACGGACATGACCAGCCGGCCGCCAATTCGCTGCTCGCCTCGCTGCGGGCTGCGGCCGACGAGGTCGAGGACGCGCACCACGTCGTTGTCGAGGTCGTCGCCGTCGGCGATGCGCCTGTCACGCCGGACGTCGCCGCGCTGGCCAGTGCTGCGCGGGAGGCGATCGTCAACGCGGCCAAGCACGCGCAGGTCGACCGCGTCGACGTGTACATGGAGTCGAACGGCCAGCGGGTCGACGTCTTCGTCCGCGACCGCGGGATCGGCTTCGATCCGGATGCCGTGGCCGAGGACCGCTTCGGCATCCGGGGGTCGATCGTGGGTCGGGTCGAACGTCACGGCGGAACCGCGGAGATCCGCAGTGTCGTCGGGGAGGGGACCGAGGTCCGCCTGGGTCTACCAGTGGTCGTCTCGATCGAGGAGGTTGACGCATGAGGGTGGTCATCGTCGACGATCACGCCATGTTCCGCGCCGGCGTGCGGAACGAGCTGGCGCAGGCGGCCGACGCGAACATCGAGGTGGTGGCCGAGGCCGAGGACGTCGAGTCGGCGGTGCGCGCCATCGCGGCGACCCGGCCCGACGTCGTTCTCCTGGACGTCCACCTGCCCGGCGGCGGGGGAGTCGAGGTGATCCGCCAGGCCAGCACGAAGACCCCCACGACGTTCCTCGCGCTGAGCGTGAGCGACGCGGCGGAAGACGTGATCGGCGTGATCCGGGCGGGTGCCCGTGGCTACGTCACCAAGAACATCTCCGGTACGGACCTGATCGCGGCTCTCGGCCGCGTCGCGAGTGGCGATGCCGCCTTCTCGCCGCGGCTCGCAGGGTTCGTCCTCGACGCGTTCGCGGGGACGATCGAGATCGCCGAGGTCGACGAGGACCTCGACCGTCTCACCGAACGCGAGCGCGAGGTCATGCGGCTGATTGCCCGCGGCTACGCCTACAAGGAAGTCGCCAAGGAGCTCTTCATCTCGATCAAGACGGTCGAGACCCATGTGTCCAGCGTGCTGCGGAAGCTGCAGCTGTCCAGCCGGCATGAGCTCACGCGCTGGGCGTCCGACCGACGATTGATCTAGCCTCTCTTCATGTCTGAGCCGCACCTCATCGTCTTGTTCGGCGCGACCGGCGACCTGGCCAAGCGCAAGTTGCTTCCTGGCATCCTGCATCTGCTCTCCTGCGGCCTGCTGCCGGACCTTCGCCTCATCGGCGTCTCCACGCAGACGTATGACGACGACGCCTTCCGCGATTACGCCGAGAAGGCCATCCGCGAGTTCAGCAAGCGACCCATCGACGAGTCCGACCTGCATGAATTCCTCCAGCGGATGTCGTTCGTCTCGGTCAAGGAGGGACCGGAAGAGTTGGCAGCGCAGGCTGCTGCCTTCGAGCACGAACTGCGCGAGTCCCACGGCGGCGACCCGGGTCGCCTGCACTACCTGAGCGTCCCTCCGAGCGCGGCGCTGTCGGTGAACGACACCTTGGAGAAGGCCAATCTGATCGAACGTGCCAAGGTCATCATGGAGAAGCCGTTTGGGACCGATCTGGAGTCCGCGCGCAAGCTGAACGCCGAGATCCACAGCGTCCTCGACGAGCGCCAGATCTTCCGCATCGACCACTTCCTGGGCAAGGAGGCAGTGCTGAACATCCTGGCGTTCCGGTTCGCGAACGGGCTGTTCGAGCCGATCTGGAACCGCAACTTCATCGAGCACGTCCAGATCGATGTCCCCGAGACCCTGGGCCTGGAGGGTCGGGCCGGCTTCTACGAGGGCACCGGCGCGTTCAAGGACATGGTGGTCACCCACCTGTTCCAGGTGATGGCGTTCATGGCCATGGAGCCACCGACGGCCCTCGACTCGGGCGCCATCGGTGAGGAGAAGAACAAGGTCTTCCGCTCGATGCTGCCGCTGGACGTCACCAAAGTCGTGCGGGGACAGTACGTCGGCTACCGCGAGGAGGAAGGGGTCGACCCCAACTCCGACACCGAGACGCTCATCGCCCTGCAGGCCACCATCGACAACTGGCGCTGGGCGGGCGTCCCGTTCTACCTGCGCACCGGCAAGCGGATGGGCGAGGGCGCCAGAATCATCTCTATCGCCTTCCGTGAGCCACCGAAGAGCATGTTCCCCGACAACTCGGGCATCGGCTTGGCCGGTCCGGATCACCTGACATTCGACCTGGCCGATGCGTCCAAGATGTCCCTGTCCTACTACGGCAAGCGTCCCGGCCCCGGTATGCGGCTGGAGAAGCTGAGCATGCAGTTCGACACCAAGGACACCGGCGACGCCGACAAGGTGCTGGAGGCGTATGAGCGACTGATCTACGACGCCGCTCGCGGTGTCCGGAAGCTGTTCACCACGGCAGCCGGCATCGAGCGGCTGTGGGAGGTGTCCGAACCACTGTTGGAGAATCCGCCGGAGCTGGAGTTCTACGAGCCCGGGACGTACGGACCGCCGAGTGTCCAGGGCCTGGCCGCGCCCCACCGCTGGCGGCTGCCGTTCGAGCGGAAGTGGCGGGAGTCGCACGGGCCCTTCTAGTCACGCATCGACGAGGTAGCCGGCGACCAGCCGTTCCAACTCGTCGACGAACGCGGCCCGGTCGATGGGGGGTCGGTCGAGGACATAGCGGACGGCTAGGTTCTCGACCGCGCGCACGAGGATCCATGCCGCCGTCGTCGGCGCCAAGCCGCGGCGCAGCTGCGGCGGCCGCGCGGCCAAGTACGCACTCAGGAGGCCTGTCACTCCTTGCTCGAGGGCCTCGGTCCGGTCCCGATTCTCGCTCCGCGGCAGTTGGTCGGAGACGATGCGCAGGAGCTCGGTGTTGTCCTCAAGCGCATCCAGCAGCGCCTCGAGTGTCGCTCGCACGATCTCCGGCCCGGTTTCGTCGTCGAACCGGTCGGCGAGCGCGGCCGTGACGCTTGCGGCCGTGTCGTCGAAGTAGCGATTGACGATGGCGTTGAGGACGGCCTCCTTGTTCGGGAAGTACTGGTAGAGCGAGCCCGGGCTGATGTCGGCCTCTGCTGCGATGCGGTTCGTCGAGGCGGCGTCATATCCGTCGCGCAGCACCACCGTCCGGCCCGCGGCGAGGATCCGCTCGACCATCTCGCGTGACCGTTTCTGCCGCGGGACCTTCCTTGTCTCGCTGAGACGCGCATCACCCATAACGCGAATTGTATGCGAGTGATCGCTCGTGTCATTCTCGAGGTATGACGTCGACGGCGACCAAGGTCTTGCAGCAGCCCCACGGCGAGTTCCCGACTCGGTACCGCGCAGCGGAGAAGCGCGGTGCGCGGCTCGGCCTGCCGCTGAAGGTGGTCGCGCGCATTGACCATGTCGACGAGGAGCTGATGGAGCGACTCGGTCGCGGCTTCTGGGACATCGACGAGGTCGGCAAGGCCCTGGCCAAGTCGATGCGCCTGCCGAAGGACGACCCCAACCGCGTCACCATGGCGCAGTTCGGCCAAGCCTTGGCGGATGGCGTCGACTCGGTGGTCGATGCGCCGCCGGCGTTGCGCACCTTCTTCGGACACGTCGAGCAGGTCCCGGAATGGGTGGACTGGGACCTCATCGAGCAGGGCGCCCGCGTCTTTCGTGGCCTCGGCCAGAACTCGCTCGACATCCTGCTGCAGCTCTCGCTGATCGGCGGCTACCGCTTCGGCGGCCCGACGGACCTCCTGGTCGCCACGGGCGGACTCACCGGCAATGCGTCCATGCGGCGCCTCGGCGAGACGCAGAAGTGGGGCGTCGCCATCTCGCAGCCGGGCGGCATGCGTCGAGGCGCCGATGGATACGCCGCCTCTGTGCACGTTCGGCTGATGCATGCGCTCGTCAACGAGAGCTTCACCGCGAAGTGGGACGTCGAGCGCTGGGGCATGCCGATCAACCAGAGCGACCAAGCCGCCACCCTCGGACTGTTCAACGGCGTCTTGCTGCTCGGGTCACGCGGACTTGGTGCCAGGGTCAGCCGCGCCGACTCGCGCGCGTACATGCACCTCTGGAAGTACATCGGCTGGCTGATGGGCGTCGATGATCAGTGGTTGATGGCGACCGAACGCGAGCAGCACAGGCTCAACTACCACGTCTTGCTCGCCCAGGAGGACATCAGCGAGGCCGGCCCGAAGCTCGCCAACGCCATCGTCGATGCGCAATTGACGCTGCATTTCAAGCGGTTCAAGGCGATCAGCCGGTGGATGGCGAGGGAGCGACTGCTCAGCATGCTCACCGTCCTGCTCGGCCCGAGCAGCATGCGGGATCTCGAGCTGCCGCTGCGTCCGCCGTGGGCCATGGCGTACGTCGTCCCGCTCAACATCCTTCGTTATCGGGTGATCGGGGCGACGCGATGGGGCCGTGAGGCGCTGATTCGCTGGGGTGACCGCGTGGCCGCTCGAACGCTCTACCGCCACTTCGGCGCGGACCAGCCCGAGGTCGGCCAGCTGCCCGTCTGACCGCTCTGTGTCACGTCAGACCTCCCGCATAGGCTGGGAGGACGATGACGCTGCCCTTTGATTTTCCCGTCCCCGAAGCACCGCCGCAGCGGACGTCCGAGCCTGCCGAACGTCGCCGTCCGCGGTCGGAGACGCTGCTCGAGGGACTCAACGACGCCCAGGCTGAGGCCGTCGGCCACGCGCCCGGGCAGGTGCTCGTCGTCGCCGGCGCGGGGTCGGGCAAGACGCGCGTCCTCACCCGCCGCATCGCCTGGCTGATCGCCGCGCGCGGGGCACATCCGGGCTCGATCTTGGCGATCACGTTCACCAACAAGGCGGCTGCCGAGATGCGCGAGCGGGTGGCCGAGCTGGTCGGCGGCTCGGCGCGGGTCATGTGGGTGAGCACGTTCCACTCGGCGTGTGTGCGCATCCTGCGGCGCGAGGCCACGAGGTTCGGCTACACGTCGTCATTCACCGTCTACGACGCGGCCGACTCCCGTCGGCTCATGACCCTCGTGTGCCGCGACATGGACCTCGACCCGAAGAAGGTCAACCCGCGCGCCGTCCTCAACTGGGTCTCGAACCTCAAGAACGAGCTCGTCGACCACGAGTCGGCCGGCTCACGGGCCAGCAACCCGACCGAAGAGCTGTATGCCGAGGCCTACGGGCACTACCAGCGGCGACTCAAGGCGGCCAACGCCATGGACTTCGACGACCTGATCATGACCACGGTGCACCTCCTGCAGGCGTTCCCCGACGTCCGGGAGGCCTATCAGCGCCGCTTCCGGCACGTCCTCGTCGACGAGTACCAGGACACCAACCACGCCCAGTATGTGCTCATCCGCGAGCTCTGCGATGACGAGACTGACCTGATGGTCGTCGGCGACTCCGACCAGTCGATCTATGCGTTCCGCGGCGCCAACATCCGCAACATCCTCGAGTTCGAGCAGGACTTCCCCAAGGCCGATACGGTCCGGCTCGAGCAGAACTACCGGTCCACCCAGACCATCCTCAGCGCGGCCAACGCGGTCATCTCCAACAACGACGGCCGGCCGCAGAAGAACCTCTGGTCCGCGGCCGGCGACGGCGAGCCGATCGTCGGCTACGTGGGCGACGACGAGCGCGACGAAGCGCAGTTCGTCGCCGACGAGGTCGACCGGCTGTCCGACGCCGGCGATGCCAAGGCGTCCGACGTCGCCGTCTTCTACCGAACCAATGCCCAGAGCCGTGTGTTCGAAGAAGTGTTCATCCGAGTCGGCCTGCCGTACCGGGTCGTCGGCGGCGTCCGGTTCTACGAGCGCAAGGAGGTCAAGGACGCGCTCGCCTACCTGCGCGTCCTCGTCAACCCGCGGGACGCGGTGTCCCTGCGGCGCATCCTCAACGAGCCGAAGCGCGGCATCGGCGATCGCGCACAGGCCTCCGTCGAGCGCCTCGCCGCCCGCCACGACCTCAGCTTCTGGGAGGCAATACAGCGTGCCGACGAGGCCGACGACATCGCGGCCCGGTCACTCAACGCCATTCGGGCCTTCGTCGAGATGCTCACCGGCCTGATTGCGCTTGCCGAGTCCGGCGAGGCTGCTGACGTCGTTCTGGAGGCGGCGTTGGCCCGCTCGGGCTACCTGAAGCTGCTCGAGGACAGCCAGGACCCGCAGGACGAATCCCGCATCGAGAACCTCGCCGAGCTCGCCGCCGTCGCGCACGAGTTCGTGGCGAATGCCGCCACCATCGAGCCGTCGACGGAGGACGACGACCCCCTCACGCCCGGCTCGCTGGCCGCGTTCCTCGAGCAGGTCGCCCTGGTCGCCGACGCCGACTCCATCCCCGACGAGGGCGACGGTGTGGTCACCCTCATGACGCTGCACACGGCGAAAGGCCTGGAGTTCCCGGTCGTCTTCCTCACCGGCCTGGAAGACGGCGTCTTTCCGCACATGCGCTCACTCGGCGACAAGTCCGAGCTCGCCGAGGAACGCCGCCTCGCGTACGTGGGGCTCACCCGGGCGCGCGAGCGGCTGTATGTCACCCGCGCCACCACGCGCTCGGCATGGGGGGCTCCGTCCTACAACCCGGCGTCCCGCTTCCTCGAGGAGATCCCGGACCGCCTGCTCACCTGGCGCCGGGAGGCCGCAGCCCCGACGCAGTGGACGCGTCGACCAGCGGCATCGCAGCAGCCGAGCTTCCGCTCCGCGACGGTCGCCAAGCGCTCGCAGCAGCGGACTGCCCTCTTGCTGGAGGCGGGCGAACGCGTCATGCACGACAGCTTCGGGCTCGGCACCGTGGTCGCGCTCGAAGGCATCGGCGACAGTGCGGTGGCGAGCGTCGACTTCGGCTCGGCCGGCGTCAAGCGGCTGTTGCTCCGCTACGCCCCGCTCGAGAAGCTCTGATGCTTCTCGTCGGCGTCGAACTTCGTGAAGTCGACGGACCGGCGGGCGTTGGCCAGTGACGTCACGGTGCTCGTGCCGATCGGGCCCCGGCGGTCGAACACGGTGGCTGTGCCGATGGCCACACCGCCGTCGGCGTGCCAACTGAGCGCGGACAACCCGATCTCCCGACTGACGGGCACGCGGGAGATCGCCAGGTTCACGTCGGTGTTGATGAACTGGACGCCCTGATCGCCCCAGTTGCACACCATGCTGGTCGAGTCAGCGGCGCCGGCCAGCCCCTGGAACGGCGTGGACTGCTCGCCCGCCACGATCGGGAGCGCGCTCTGCCACATCAGCTTATGGCCGCTGTTCTGGTGGTCGGCGAAGTTCTGTGACCAGCCGATCTCAGGGCTGAAGAAAAACGGGATCCGCGGCTCGTCGCTCACTGCGGCGATGTCCAGCGGCGGCGGCTGAGGGATGTCGTCCGACGTCCACACCTGCCCATCTGGGTTCTCCGACTCCAGCAGGAACAGGGTCGTGGCGCGGGCCCGCGGCTCGCCGTCCTGCGACAGCATCGTGTCGACCAGCATCAGGCGCGCGCCCTCGCGCACGACGGTCGCCTCGACCAAGCACGGGCTCATGCTGGGCGCGCGGAACAGGTCCACGGTGAAGCGGGCCGGCCGGAGGTCCGTCCGCCCGGCAGCGAGCACCGTCTGCTCGGCCGCACGGCCGAGGGCGCCGCAGGTGGCTACGCCGTGCATCTGGTCGGCCTTCCACAGGCTCCGGGCGATGTCCTGCGGCACGAGAAGGCCCGTGGGCTCTTCGCCGAAGAGCGCGAACGCCGTCATCTACGGACGGACGCCGTGCTGCAACAGCACCGGCTCGGGGTCGACTGCGTCGCCGCCACCCGGGTGCACCTCAAGGTGCAGGTGCGGTCCGGTGACGTTACCGGTCGAGCCGGTGAAGCCGATGATCTGGCCCGGGTCGACCTGTTCGCCCGGCGACACCGCGATCCGGCTCTGGTGACAGAACCAGACGTCGGTGCCGTCCTGGAGGGTGATGACCGTCCGGTTGCCGTAGCCGCCCTGGTAGCCCACCGACTTCACGATGCCGCGGGCCACCGAGACGATCGTCGAGCCTGACGGGCCGGCGAAGTCGAGACCCGTGTGATAGCCGCGTGACCAGAGGCCGCTGCGCTGACCGAACCGTGCCGTCAGGTGATAGCCGGCCACGGGGACGACCCACTGGTTGCGGCTGAGCTCCTTGGCGTTGGCGTCGACCTTGTCGCGCAGCGTCTGCAGCGCCGCCTCGCGCTGCTCAACCTGCTGTTTGGCCTGCCGCTCGAGGATGCGCCGGTCGAAGTCGCGCTCGACATTGATGGCCGCGCCCGAGTCGACGTCGCTACCGGTGTAGTTGGCCGAGATCGTCTGGTACTTCGACGCCTCGAGGGCGGACTCGTCGGTGTGGGAGGACGCAGCGGCGGCGCCGATTCCGGCCACCACGAGCACGAACGTCCCGACCATCGCAGGCGTGATGTGGACCTTGCGGCGTTGCTTGCGCGGGGCAGCGCGACGTCCACCGGAACGCTGCGGTTGGCGCACGTCCAACCGGCGCCTGTGTGCAGGCGTACTCACGCGGGTCTTCCCCTCGACGTCAATAGACAACCCGATAACGATAGAGGACCGATGCACGAGCGCAAATCGCAACGCACTACAGTCGGTTTGCCCACAAGACTCAGGATTGGAACGTCCCCGTGGATTTGATGGAGTATCAGGCGAAGGAACTGTTCGCCAAGCACGGCGTGGCAACCACTCTCGGCAAGGTCGTGACGACCGCCGATGAGGCGAAGGCCGCCGCAGCGGAATTCGGCGGGGTCACCGTCGTCAAGGCGCAGGTCAAGGCAGGCGGCCGCGGCAAAGCCGGCGGCGTCAAGCTGGCCAAGACGCCCGACGAGGCGTTCGAGCATGCGTCGAACATCCTCGGCATGGAGATCAAGGGCCTGACCGTCAACCGCGTGCTCATCACGCCGGCCACGCCCCCGGAGGAGGAGTACTACTTCTCCTTCCTGCTGGATCGCGCCAACCGCCAGTACCTGTGCATCGCCAGCGTCGAGGGCGGCGTGGAGATCGAAGAGGTCGCCAAGACCAACCCCGATGCGGTCAAGAAGATCGCGATCGACCCGGGCGTGGGCGTCGACGCCGACAAGGCGCGTGCCATCGCGACCGAGGCTGCCTTCCCGGAGCCGGTCTTCGAGCAGGCCGTGAAGATGATCGAAGACCTCTACAAGGTCTTCGTCGAAGAGGATGCGACGCTCGTCGAGGTCAACCCGCTCGCCCGCCTCGCCGGCGACAAGCTGGAGGCGCTCGACGGCAAGGTGTCCCTCGATGACAACGCCTCGGAGGTCCGGCACCCGGATCACGAGCAGTTCGAGATCCGCGAAGAGGCCGACCCGCTGGAGGCCAAGGCCAAGGACAAGGGCCTCAACTACGTCAAGCTGGACGGTGCCGTGGGCATCATCGGCAACGGCGCCGGCCTGGTCATGAGCACGCTCGACGTCGTCGCCTACGCAGGCGAGGACCACGGCGGCGTCAAGCCGGCCAACTTCCTCGACATCGGCGGCGGCGCGAACGCGCAGGTCATGGCCGATGGCCTGGACGTCATCCTGCACGACCCGCAGGTGAAGAGCGTGTTCGTCAACGTGTTCGGTGGCATCACCGCGTGTGACGAGGTCGCCAACGGCATCGTCGGCGCGCTCAAGATCCTCGGTGACGAGGCGACCAAGCCGATCGTCGTGCGCCTGGACGGCAACAACGTCGAGGAGGGTCGTCGCATCCTCAGCGAGGCCAACCATCCGCTGGTGACGATGGTCGAGACGATGGACGGCGCGGCCGACAAGGCCGCCGAACTGGCGAACGCCTGATTACGGAGATTTGAGATGTCGATTTACCTGAACAAGGACTCGAAGATCATCGTCCAGGGCATCACCGGTGGCATGGGCTCCAAGCACACCACCTTGATGCTCCAGGCGGGCTCGAACATCGTCGGCGGCGTCAATGCGCGCAAGGCCGGCACCACGGTCGAGCTGAACGGCAAGGAGCTGCCCGTCTACGGCACGGTCAAGGAGGCCATGGTCGAGACCGGCGCCAACGTGTCGGTGCTGTTCGTGCCGCCGGCGTTCACCAAGGACGCCTGCATCGAGGCCATCGACGCCGAGATCCCGCTGATCGTCGTCATCACCGAAGGCGTGCCCGTGCAGGACTCGGCCGAGGTGTGGTCGTACCTGCAGGGCAAGCAGACCCGCATGATCGGCCCGAACTGCCCCGGCATCATCTCGCCGGACGAGTCGCTGGCCGGCATCACGCCTCACACGATCGCCGGCAAGGGCCCGATCGGCCTGGTGTCGAAGTCCGGCACGCTGACGTACCAGATGATGTACGAGCTGCGTGACTTCGGCTTCACCACCGCCATCGGCATCGGCGGAGACCCGGTGATCGGCACCACGCACATCGACGCGCTTCAGGCGTTCGAGGACGACCCGGAGACCGAGGCCATCGTCATGATCGGCGAGATCGGCGGCGACGCCGAAGAGCGCGCCGCGGCCTACATCAAGGAGCACATCACGAAGCCGGTCGTCGGCTACGTGGCGGGCTTCACCGCGCCGGAGGGCAAGACCATGGGCCACGCCGGCGCCATCGTGTCAGGCTCGTCGGGCACCGCGCAGGCCAAGAAGGAAGCGCTCGAGGCCGCCGGCGTCAAGGTCGGCAAGACGCCGTCCGAGACCGCCGCGCTCATGCGGGAGATCATGCAAGGTCGCTGAGCTCAACTGTTCGGCAAGCCCCGCTGGTCCGCCTGGATCACGCGGGGCTTGTCATTTGCCGGGGTAGTAGTCCAGGCGCTGGCCGGCGCGCACGACCAGCTTCTCGAAGGTGTCGCGGCTGATCTCGTACTTGCCGGCCGGCGTGAACGTCACCTGCGCGACCGTCCGGCCGTCCCGGACCACGGACGTGCGGTACTGGGCCTCGCCGCCGTGCAGCAGGTCGAGCCGGACGCGCCAGCTGGTGCCGTCCAGGTCGCCTTCGTCGACGTCCCTGGCCTGGTCGACCTGGGCGGCGAGGTTCTTGTCCGGACAGCGCTCGAGGTTGCCTTCGACGTCCTTGATGAAGTCCTTGGCGTCGTCGTCACTCGCGAACCGGCCGACCGTCTCGGTGACGCCGAAGGCCTTGGGCAGGTTGGCGATGCCCGACAGCACGTAGGAGCGAGACGACGCCTTCGCGTGCGAGAAGTCCGCCTTGTCGCACACCGCGGCGTCGCGGTGGCTCTTCGGATCCGTCGGGACCCCCGTCCAGACCGCGGTGCCGTCGGCCTCCGACGGCAGGTCGGCGATGGCGAGGAACTGCCGGCTCTCGCGCGTCGCCGGCGGGGGAGTGTGACGCAGCACCAGGCCGGGCTCACACCGGCGTCCGCCGAACTCGCACACGCCGGCGACGGCCTCGTTCAGGACGCGGGCGAACGCCCACGTGTCAGGGGGGTCGTCGCCGGCGGACCGGTGGACCAGCGTCGTGACGACCGTGCCGCTGACGCCGATCCCGACGGTGAACGTCTGCTCGGGGTCCTGGTGCGAGACCAGCTGGAGCACGCGGAAATCAGGGGCCGCCCGTCGCACGATCCACGAGTCCTTCAGCTGCACGCCCGGCAGTCGGCAGTCGGCGTACCACTGTTCCTGGCGCTCGAAGCTGGCCATGGCGAGGTCGGAATTGCGCGAGACCTCCACCGCCTGGGCGACGCGCTCCTCGCTCGATCCAGCCTGGAAGGTGCGGACCAGTCCCCGCACCGCGTCGCGGTCCGAGAAGCGTCGCGGCGGACAGGTTGAGTAGGCCGTCTTCTCGCTGGGGTCGTCGTTGGTTCCCAGGACCTTCCAGGTCGCCTTCTCGTCGAGGCGAGAGACCTGGCTCGGGCTCAGCAGGTCGTCGGCACCGAGGCTCTGGGCCAGCAGGACCGGGTCCTCGCCGCGGTCGCCGATGCGATGGCGATCGGCGGTCGTGGGCTCGCTGGCCGAGACGACGCCGCCGCCGAGGGACAGCGCGATGGCCGCCGTGACCAGGGCGATCGTGTTGCGACGCCGGCCGAGCTGGGCCCTGTGACGCACGACGCCGGCGGCCGGAAGCGTCAGCTTGCGGGTGACCGTGCTGAGCCGGTGCATGCGCTCTTCGAGCTGGTCGAGGGACTCGCCCAGCGTCGCCTCCAGGCCGCCGAGGGCCGTGGTGACGGACTCCGCGCCCTGCTGGGCCGGGACGCCGACCTCGTGGCACGCGTCTTCGAGGTCGACCGAACCGAGCGTGAGCAGGGCGATCAGCCGACGGTCGTCGACGCGCAGCTTGGCCAGCGCCGTCAACAGCTCGCGGTCGG
This sequence comes from Aeromicrobium sp., assembly GCA_045806885.1. Lineage (GTDB taxonomy): Bacteria > Actinomycetota > Actinomycetes > Propionibacteriales > Nocardioidaceae > Aeromicrobium. The sequence continues at coordinate 24,953 of JBJMIJ010000029.1, read as the reverse complement.
AGTCCTCTTCGTGCCGCTGGCGCAGCGGGTGGGTGGAGCGGCTGAGCGCCGTCAGGCGCCACGCCTCGGTCCGCACCCAGGCGTCGGGCTCGTGATGCCGGATCTTGTTCCAGTCGCGCCAGGCGTGCCGGTACGCGTCGACCGTGGCCTCCAGCGCAACGTTCCGGTCGCCGCACACGGCGTAGGTGGCCCGAAGGGTCGTCCCGGAGGTTGACGAGTAGAAGTGGTCGAACTCGTCGACTCGCGTCACCGGCGCCCCTCCCTTGACCCTGTGCTTTGCCGTCGGCGTGGCCCGCGACAACGTCGCAACTTTACAGGGGAGGATGGGAGGATGCCCGACGCTCCACGCCTCGCCGGACTCGGCGGTTTTCTCAAGCCCGCTGCCCGCGTGGCCGTGGGCGGCCTGGGCATCGGCTGGACCGTCGCGACGTTGGCCGTCTTGCTCTCTGGGGGCTCTGACCTGCGCATACCCGGCCAGATGTGGCTGGTGGCGCACGGGTCCGGCCTGACGGCCGGCGAAGCCCGGATCGGCGTGGTGCCGGTCGGCCTCACTGCGGTGGCGCTGCTGCTGGTGGCCCTGATCGCCCATCGCGTCGCCCGCCGCGAGATCACCGACGTCGGCGCCTTCGCCGGCGCCGTAGGCATGATCTATGGCATCGCGGCGGCCGTCTTGTCGGCGGTGACGTCCACCGACGACGCGATGACCTCGATCCCGCGAGCAGCCGTCGGCGGGCTCATGGTCGGAGGCCTCGGCAGCGCCGCCGGCGCGGTGTGGCGGCACCGGGAGGACTTTGCGCTGGGCGAGACGCCCCTGCTCCTGGCCCGCGGTGCGTGCCGTGCCCTTGCCGCCGTCCTCGGTGCGTCCTTCGCGATCGTCCTGGTCCTGCTGGCCGTCCATGGCCAGCGTGCCGCGGACATGTGGGGCCTGCTCGATCCGAGCCTTGGCGGCGCCGTCGTGCTCGCGATCGCGTGCCTGTTGTCGTTGCCCACCCTCGTGCTGTGGACGGCATCCGTCCTCGTCGGGCCGGGGTTCGCGCTCGGGACCGGGACGACCGTCGACCTGACGGGCTCCTACCTGGGGGTCATTCCCGGCTTCCCCACGCTGGCCGCCATCCCGTCGCCCGGACCGTTCGGCGCGTGGGTGTTCACCCTCGGACTCGTCCTGCCAGCCGCGGGGGTGTGGGCCGGGCTGGTGACGCCGCGCTTCCGCATCGGCGCGGGCGCTGGGGCGATCGCCGGCCTGGTGCTCGGCATCCTCATCGCGATTTCCGGCGGCGGCATCGGCCCGGGTCGCATGGTCGACGCCGGCCCGCCGCCCGTCACGCCCGTCGCCGTGGCGGTCCTCATCCTGTCCGCGACCGGCGCGCTGGGCTCGGTGCTGGCCGACTATCGTGGGCGTCGTGCCAGCCGAGTCACCAGCGAGACTGATCGTTTTGGTCTCGGGCGTTGGCTCAAATCTCCAGGCGCTGATTGACGCGTCACAGGACCCGGTATTCGGTGCGTCGATCGTCGCCGTCGGCGCCGATCGCACCGGCATCGAGGGCCTTGCCCGGGCCGAACGAGCCGGCATCCCGACCTTCGTCGTCGAGCTGTCCGCCTACGGGAGCCGACCCGAGTGGGACGCCGCGCTCACCGCTGCCGTCGCACAATATGAACCCGATCTGGTCGTCCTCGCCGGCTTCATGAAGCTCGTCGGGCCAGAGTTCCTCGAGGCGTTCGGCGGCCGAACGGTCAACACCCACCCGTCGCTGTTGCCGTCCTTTCCGGGCGCGCACGGCCCGCGCGACGCGCTGGCGCATGGGGTCAAGGTCACCGGCGCGACGCTGTTCGTCGTCGACGACGGGCTGGACGAAGGCCCGATCATCGCTCAGGTCGCCGTCCCGGTCGAGGACGACGACACCGTCGATTCCCTGCACGAACGCATCAAGGTTGTCGAGCGGCGGATGCTCACCGAATGGGTGGGCCGCTTGGCGCGAGAAGGAGCCCCACAATGACCGAGTCCTCCGGCCGCCCGATCCGGCGTGCGTTGGTTTCCGTCTACGACAAGACCGGCCTGGAGCAGCTGGCCGCGGACCTGCACGGCGCCGGCGTGGCCATCGTGTCGACCGGTTCGACCGCCAAGACGATCGAGGCCGCCGGTGTTCCCGTGACGCCGGTCGAGGAGCTCACTGGCTTCCCCGAGTGCCTCGACGGGCGGGTGAAGACGCTGCACCCGCGCGTGCACGCCGGCATCCTCGCGGACTCGCGCCTGCCGGATCACGTCAAGCAGCTCGAGGAGCTCGAGATCGAGCCGTTCGACCTCGTCGTCGTCAACCTGTACCCGTTCCGGGAGACCGTGGCCTCGGGTGCGACACCGGACGAATGCGTCGAGCAGATCGACATCGGCGGGCCGTCGATGGTCCGCGCCGCGGCGAAGAACCACCCGACGGTCGCCGTGGTCACGTCACCGGCGCAGTACGACGGTATCCGGGCCGCGCTGGCCGGCGGGGGATTCACCCTCGACCAGCGCAAGCACCTCGCGGCCGAGGCCTTCGCCCACACCGCCTCGTACGACGTTGCAGTCGCCTCGTGGTTCGCGTCGTCGTACGCGGCTCCCACCGACACGGTGTTCCCCGAGTTCCTCGGCGCCACGTGGGCCAAGTCGTCCGAGCTCCGCTACGGCGAGAACCCGCACCAGCCAGCCGCGCTCTACGTGCGCCCGGAAGGCGGCGGGCTGGCCTCGGCCGAGCAGCTGCACGGCAAGGAGATGTCGTACAACAACTACCTCGACACCGACGCGGCCAACCGCGCCGCCTGCGACTTCGACGATCCGGCCGTCGCGATCATCAAGCACGCCAACCCATGTGGCATTGCCGTCGGCGCCGACATCGCGGAAGCCCACGCACGGGCCCACGCGTGTGATCCGGTGTCCGCCTTCGGCGGCGTCATTGCCGCGAACCGCGCCGTGTCGGTCGACATGGCCAAGCAGATCGCCGAGGTGTTCACCGAGGTCATCATTGCTCCGGACTACGAGGACGGCGCGCTCGAGATCCTGCAGGGCAAGAAGAACATCCGCATCCTGCGCCTCGCCGCCCCGGGACGCTCCCCGGTGGAAATGCGCTCGGTCAGCGGCGGTGTCCTGTTGCAGCTGCTCGACCGGATCAACGCCCCGGGCGACGACCCGGCGTCCTGGACGCTGGCGTCCGGCGACGCGGCGGACGAGGCGACGGTCGCCGATCTCGCGTTCGCGTGGCGTGCGGTTCGGGCCGTCAAGTCCAACGCGATCCTGCTGGCTCGCGACGGCGCCTCGGTCGGCATCGGCATGGGGCAGGTCAACCGGGTCGACTCATGCGGCCTGGCCGTTTCTCGTGCGGGCGCGGAGCGGGCCCGCGGCAGCGTCGCGGCGTCGGACGCCTTCTTCCCGTTCCCCGACGGACCGCAGATCCTGATCGACGCGGGCGTGAAGGCGATCGTCCAGCCGGGTGGCTCAGTGCGCGACGAAGAGGTCGTCGCCGCGGCCAAGGCTGCCGGCCTCACGATGTACTTCACCGGGACGCGCCACTTCTTCCACTGAGTCGGCGCCGTCGCCTACGACTTCTTCGCTGACTGCTGGATGTGTGTGACCAACTCGTCGACGTCGTCCGTGATGAGGAGCAGGTCGAGGTCGACCTCCTTGATCTTGCCGCCGGCGAGCGCCGACGCTCGCAGCCAGTCGATCAGCCCCTGCCAGTACGCGGTGCCGACGAGGATCACGGGAAACCGGGTGACCTTCTGCGTCTGGACGAGCGTGAGCGCCTCGAAGGTCTCGTCGAGCGTGCCGAAGCCGCCGGGCAGGATGACGAACGCTTGGGCGTATTTCACGAACATCGTCTTGCGCGCGAAGAAGTAGCGGAAGTTCAGGCCGATGTTGACCCAGTCGTTCAGCCGCTGCTCGAATGGCAGCTCGATGCCGAGGCCGACGCTGACGCCGCCGGCCTCCGCGGCCCCGCGATTGGCTGCCTCCATCGCGCCGGGCCCGCCGCCGGTGATCACGGCGTAGCCGGCCTCGGCCAGCGCGGCGCCGATCTCGCGTCCCAGAACGTATTCGGGGTGGTCCGTCGGTGTCCGCGCCGACCCGAACACCGAGACGGCTTTCGGCAGCTCGGCGAGGAGTCCGAACCCCTCGATGAACTCGCTCTGGATGCGCATCACCCGCCACGGGTCCTCGTGCACCCAGCCGGCCGGCCCGCGCTCATCCAGCAGGCGCTGATCCGTCGTCCCGGGCTTGACCTGCTTGCCGCGGAGAACAATGGGTCCCTGCTGGTGCTCGTCGTGCGTCGTCATGGCCTTGACAATAGGGCGTGTCAACAGGACTTCGGCCACTCGGCCATGAGCTTGCGCATGGCGCTCGATAACCTCGTCCTGTGACAGCGAAAGCGCTCGACGGCAAGGCGGCCGCCGCCGCGATCAAGGGCGAGTTGAAGGTCCGCGTTGCGGCACTTCGCGACCGCGGGATCGTGCCCGGTCTCGGCACCCTGCTGGTCGGCGACGACCCGGGCAGTCGCTGGTACGTCAACGCCAAGCACAAGGACTGCGCCGAGGTCGGCATCGAGTCGATCCGGCGGGAGCTGCCCGCGTCCGCGAGCCAGGCCGAGATCGAGGCCGTCGTCGACGAGCTCAACGCCGACCCGGCCTGCACGCTCTACATCGTCCAGCTGCCGCTGCCGAAGGGCATCGACGAGAACGCGATCATCGGCCGCATCGACCCGGCGAAGGACGCCGACGGCCTGCACCCGACGAACCTCGGCTGGCTGGTCCTCGGCAAGGAGGCCCCGCTGCCGTGCACGCCGCGCGGCATGGTCGAGCTGCTGCGCCGCAATGACGTCGCGATCGCCGGTCAGCACGTCGTCGTGGTCGGCCGCGGCATCACGGTCGGTCGTCCGATGGGGCTGCTACTCACGCGTCGCTCGGAGAACGCGACCGTCACGCTCTGCCACACCGGCACGCGCGACCTCGCCGCCGAGGTGCGTAGGGCGGACATCGTCATCGCCGCCGCCGGTGTGCCGGGCATCATCACCGCGGACATGGTCAAGCCCGGCGCTGCGCTGCTCGACGTCGGCGTCAGCCGCGACGACGCGGGCGCCATCGTCGGTGACCTCGCGCCCGACGTCTGGGAGGTCGCCGGTTGGGTTGCGCCAAACCCGGGCGGCGTCGGACCGATGACGCGGGCGATGCTGCTGTCGAACGTGGTCGACTTCTCCGAAGCGGCCCTCATGGCGGACTCGCTGGGATGAAGGTCCCCCTCCCGCGGAGTCGTGGCTCGCAGTTCTACCTGCTGACTCTGTTGGGCGTGTTCGTCGGCCTCGTGCTGGTCGCCTTCGGCATGTGGCGCGTGGGCCTGTACGTCGTCGGGGCGACCTTCGTCGCCAACGCGTTCGGGCGCCTCGTCGTCCCGGAGGCCCACAAGGGCATGCTCAACGTGCGTGGCCGAAGTTTCGACGTCTTCTGGACGACGACGCTCGGCGTCAGCCTGCTGGTGCTGGCAGCCGTCGTGCCGAAGGGCTAGATGAGCCCCAGTTCGGTGACCGCGTCGCGCTCCTCGACGAGCTCGGCGACCGAGGCGTCGATCTTGCCGCGGCTGAACTCGTCGATCTCGAGGCCCTGGACGATCTCCCAGTCACCGTTCGTGGTGGTGACGGGGAACGACGAGATGATGCCCTCGGGCACGTCGTAGGAGCCGTCCGACGCGACGGCCATGGACACCCAGTCGCCCGACGGCGAGCCGAGCAGCCAGTCGCGGGCGGCGTCGATCGTGGCGGAGGCCGCGGAGGCCGCGGAGGAGGCGCCGCGCGCCTCGATGATGGCGGCGCCGCGCTGAGCGACGGTCGGGATGAAGGTGTTGGCGATCCAGTCCTGGTCGTTCACCACCTCGGCGGCATTCTGGCCGCCGATCTCGGCGTGGAAGATGTCCGGGTACTGCGTCGCCGAGTGGTTGCCCCAGATGGTCATCTTGGTGATGTCGCCGACGGTCGAACCCGTCTTGGCGGCGAGCTGGGCCTTGGCGCGGTTGTGGTCGAGACGCGTCAGGGCGCTGAACCGGTCGCGCGGGATGTCGGGAGCGTTGCTCATGGCGATGAGCGCGTTGGTGTTGGCCGGGTTGCCGGTGACGCCGATGCGGATGTCGTCGGCGGCGACGGCGTTGAGTGCCTTGCCCTGGGCGGTGAAGATGGCGCCGTTGGCCTCGAGCAGGTCGCCGCGCTCCATGCCCTTGCTGCGCGGGCGGGCGCCGACGAGCAGGGCGAGGTTGGCGCCGTCGAAGATGACGTTGGCGTCGTCACCGATCTCGACCGAGTCGAGGGTCGTGAACGCGCAGTCGTCGAGCTCCATCACGACGCCCTCGAGTGCCTTGAGCGCGGGCGTGATCTCGAGCAGCCGCAGCTGGACAGGGGTGTCCGGCCCGAGCAACGCACCACTGGCGATGCGGAAAAGCAGGCTGTAGCCAATCTGTCCGGCGGCGCCGGTGACGGCGACCTTCACGGGCGTGGTGCTCACGAGAACTCCTTCGGGTCCGACAACTCACCCGAACGTATCTCAACCGGCATGCTGCCGCGTGTGTGCCCTACTTGTCGTCGGGGTTGAGCAGGCGGAACGCAACCGCAGCGAGGGCGCCGCCGACGAGCTCGGCGACGACATACGCCCAGAGGTTGCCCCACGCGGACAGGTGAGCCAGCGAGATGCCCAGTCCGACGGCGGGGTTGAACACCGCTCCGCTGATGGAGCCGACGAGCAAGATGCCCACGGTGACGGTGCCGCCGATGGCGAGGCCGTAGAACGAGTTGTCCGGGTGGTTCTTCGAGGTGGCGACGTTCAGCACGACGAAGGCCAGGAGGAACGTGAACAGCGTCTCGACCACGATGGCGGTGGCCAGCGCGCGGCCCGTCCACGTGTGCAGGTCGGTGCTGTCGACGCGGAACACCCAGCTCCCGAGCAGGGCGGCCAGGGCAGCGCCACCGAGCTGCGCCGCGATGTAGCCGGGAAGCTCGACCGCGGTCAGCCGTCCGCGCAGGAAGGCGGCGAGGGACACCGCCGGGTTGTAGTGGCCGCCGGAGATGTGTCCACCGGCATAGATGGCCACGGCGAGCGTGCCGCCGATGGCGAAAGCGGCGAGGGGCGAGCCCTGCGACACCGCCCCGACGACGGCGAACACCAGCGCGAAGGTGCCGATGGCTTCGGTAATGATCTTGTGCACGCGTTCCTCCTGAGAATCCTGAGACATTCCTACCCCACTCGACGCGCGGACGGCGCCGCGTCTCACGGGGTGTCGCGTGCGATAACCCGCGATGTGCGCGATGTCACGTGCTCGGGCACGGCGAAGAAGAGCGAAATGACGAAGCCCGCGCCGAGCGTCAGCATCGGCAGCACCATGGCCTCGCCCATGGCGTCGGCAAAGGGCTGAAGAACGTGGGCCGGCATGCTTCCGCCGGTCTGGCCGAACGAGCTCGTGGGCAGGTGATGAGCGTTCAGGCGCGACTCGATGAGGGCGGCGACGGCAGCGCTGCCGAGGACCGCGCCGATCTGTCGAACGGCGTTGTAGACGCCCGCGCCGGCGCCCGCCGAGGCCTGCGGCAGGTTGCGGGTGGCGGTGGCCGCCAGCGGCGCCCACATGCAGGCGTTGGAGAGGCCGAACACGGCCCACGCTGTGCACAGCAGCCAGACCGGCGTGTGAAGACTCTGTACGACGTGGGTGAGCCACAGCAGGGTCAGCGCGCCGGTGCCGAAGCCGACCAGCGTGATGCGCCGCGGATGAACGGTGTCGATGAGCCGCCCGACGAACGGCGACGTCAGCATCATCACGACGGCCATCGGAGCGCCGAGCAGGGCGGCCTCCGTCGGCGACCACCCGCGCGCGGCCTGCGCGTAGAACGTGAAGGGCAGGAACGTCGCGGTGATGGCCAGTGAGGTGCAGGCGATGCCGGCGTTGCTCAGGCAGAAGTTGCGGTCGAGGAACAGGGTGAGCGGCACCAGCGGCTCGCGGACGATGCGGTTCTGCCACTCGAGGAACAGCGCGAACACGGCGACACCGAGCACGATCAGCAACGGCACGGAGAGGGCCCCCGTGATCTGGCCCCAGTTGTAGGTCGCGCCTTCCTGGATGCCGAACGTGAGCAGGAACATGCCGCCGGCGCTGAGGGCAACGCCGAGCCAGTCGAAGGTGTGGCTGTGTGTCTCGAGCACGGGCACGAGCCGCCACGCCAGGACGAACCCAATGACTCCGACCGGAACGTTGATGAAGAAGATCCATTGCCACCCGGCGGTGTCGACCAGCACGCCGCCGAGGATGGGCCCGACGAGGGTGGCGACCCCCGCTGTGGTGCCCCAGAGCGACATCGCCGACCCACGCTTGGCGGCCGGAAAGGTTCGGGTGATGACAGCCATCGTCTGCGGTGTCATGAGCGAGGCGCCGAGCCCCTGGACGACGCGGGCGACGATGAGGCCCTCGATGGAGTGCGTGAGCCCGCACCAGAGCGATGACGCGGTGAAGATCGAGAGGCCGGTGAGATAGACCCACTTCGGCCCGAACCGGTCGCCGAGCCGGCCGGTGACGAGGAGTGGCACGGCGTACGCCAGCAGGTAGGCGCTGGTGACCCAGATGGCGGCGTTGACGTCGGCGTGCAGCTCGCGGCCGATGGCCGGCGTCGCCACCGAGACGATGGAGTTGTCGACCAGGATCATGAAGAACCCGATGACCATCGCCCACAGCGCGGGCCAGGGCGACGGCGTCGTGTCCATCCTCCGAGTGTGTCAGGGGCCTCCGACCGATAGCCTCGACCCGTGTCCACGAAGATCATCTACACGCACACCGATGAAGCCCCGCTGCTGGCGACCTACTCCTTCCTCCCGATCCTCCAGGCGTTCGTCGGCAAGGCCGGCGTGGAGGTCGAGACCCGCGACATCTCGCTGGCCGGTCGCATCCTCGCCCAGTTCGGCCTCGCCGACGATGCCCTGAGCGAGCTCGGTGCGCTGGCCAGGACGCCCGACGCCAACATCGTCAAGCTGCCCAACGTCTCCGCCTCGATCCCGCAGCTCAAGGCCGCGGTCAAGGAGCTGCAGGACCAGGGCTTCGCCGTCCCGGACTACCCGGAGAACCCGGCCACGGCCGAGGAGAAGGACATCCGGGCCAAGTACGACAAGGTCAAGGGCTCGGCCGTCAACCCCGTGCTGCGCGAGGGCAACTCCGACCGTCGCGCGCCGGCGTCGGTGAAGAACTACGCCAAGAAGCACCCCCACACCAACAAGCCGTTCGGCGAGGGGTCGAAGACCAACGTGGCCACGATGGGTGAGCACGACTTCAAGTCGAACGAGAAGTCGGTCGTCCTCCCCGCCGACGACACGCTGCGGGTGGAACTGGAGACAACAGCTGGCGACACCATCGTGCTCAAGGAATCGCTGCCGGTGCTGGCGGGCGAGATCGTTGACGCGACCTTCCTATCCGTGTCCCACCTGCGAGCGTTCCTGCACAACGCGATGGCCACGGCCAAGGCGGAGGACGTCTTGTTCTCCGTGCATCTCAAGGCGACGATGATGAAGGTCTCCGACCCGATCATCTTCGGCCACGTCGTGAAGACGTATTTCGCCGATGTCTACGCGACGTACGGCGACGAGTTGGCGGCGGCCGGTTTGTCCGCCAACGACGGACTGGGCGCCATCCGCGAAGGGCTCGCGAAACTCCCGCACGCCGCAGAGATCAAGGCCGCACTGGCGCAGGCGGTCGAGAGCGGGCCTCGCCTGTCGTACGTGAACTCCGACCGAGGAATCACCAACCTGCACGTCCCGAGTGACGTCATTGTCGATGCCTCGATGCCAGCACTGATCCGCAACGGCGGCAAGCTGTGGGGCGTCGACGGCGGCGAGGATGACACGCTGGCCGTCATCCCCGATTCGTCCTACGCGGGCGTCTACCAAGCCGTCATCGACGACGTGAAGGCCAACGGCCCGCTCGACCCGGCCACGATCGGTACGGTGCCCAACGTCGGACTCATGGCGCAGGCCGCGGAGGAGTACGGCAGCCACGACAAGACCTTCGAGATCCCGGCCAACGGCACCGTGCGCGTCCTCAATGCAGGCGGCCAGATCTTGCTGGAGCACGACGTCGAGGTCGGCGACATCTGGCGTGGCACCCAGACCAAGGACATCCCGATCCGTGACTGGGTCAAGCTCGCCGTCACCCGCGCCCGCGCCTCCGGCGACCCGGCGATCTTCTGGCTGGACGAGGCGCGTGCCCACGACGCGAACCTCATTGCGAAGGTGCGCGAGTACCTGGGCGAGCACGACACCGACGGACTCGAGATCCAGATCCTCAGTCCGGAGCTGGCCACGAGGTATTCGCTGGAGCGGCTGCGCAAGGGGCTCGACACCATCTCGGTGACGGGCAACGTCCTGCGCGACTACAACACCGACCTCTTCCCGATCCTCGAGGTCGGCACGAGCGCCAAGATGCTGTCGATCGTCCCGCTCATCGCGGGCGGCGGCCTGTTCGAGACCGGCGCCGGTGGTTCGGCGCCGAAGCACGTGCAGCAGCTGGTGGAGGAGAACTACCTGCGGTGGGACAGCCTCGGCGAGTTCTTCGCGCTGGTTCCGTCGCTGGAGCAGTACGCAGAGGCAACCGGCAACACGAAGGCCAAAGTGCTCGCCGACACCCTTGACCGCGCGACCGGCACGTTCCTCGACGAGGACCGCTCGCCCGGCCGCAAGCTCGGCACGATCGACAACCGCGGCAGCCATTTCTACCTCGCCCTCTACTGGGCCGAGGAGCTGGCGAAGCAATCGGACGACGCCGAGCTTGCCGCAGCGTTCAAGCCGCTGGCCGAGAAGCTGCAGTCGAGTGAGAAGGCGATCGTCGACGAGCTGCTTGCCGTCCAAGGCCAGCCGGCCGACATCGGCGGCTACTACCGCCCGGACGACGCCAAGGTCACCGCCGTCATGCGGCCGTCGCAGACCCTGAACGCAGCACTGGCCGAGTTCTAGTCCGCGAACACCCGCAGCTGGCCGACGATGTCGTCGGCCGCTGGAACGCCGGGTGCATCCGGCAGGCTCGCGTAGAGCACGGCGTCGTCGAGCACCACGAGCAGCAGGTCTTCGCGGGCGAACTCGAGCGCCGTGTCGTCGACGTCGAGGCGAACGTCGAGGCGCCACGCGGTGTGTCCGTCCACGTCGACCTCGATGCCCGTGGTCGGACCGGCCGGTCGCTCGGCCGGGTAGAAGGTCGACAGGATCTCGGCGCACAACGTCTCCGCGATCTCCTGGCTGGACCCCGCCTGGAGCCGCTCGGGGACCGAGCCGATGACGACGAGCGCGTCGTACTCCCCGCGGCCGGTCCGGCCGACGCCCCGTTCCTGCGCAACGGCGTCGGTGAACCCGGGATAGGCCGGGCATTGCCGCCACGGCTCAGGCAGCAGCGGGAAGGCGAGCCGGCCGGCGTGCAGCAGTCCGTCGTCATCGGCGGCGGCGAGACGCAGTGGTTCGGGCGCGGGGTCTGTCCGGTCGGGCGTGACGTGCCGCGTCCAGACGACGCCGTCCCACCAGCGGAACAGGCCGGGACGCCCGGTTGGGTCCCAGTACCAGCCCGCATGCGTGGGTTGCATGCCTCCACGCTAGGCCGGTCACACGGCTCTGAGCCAGACCTCGCTGTTCGGTTGCAGTCCGAGCGCGGACGACTCCGCGCGCGTCACGACCACCGTGACCGGCTCGTCCGCTCCGCGGACGGCGATGTCGAGGCGCACCTCGAACCCGATCCGGGTCAGGCGCTCGACGACTCCGGGGACGGTTCCCGCGACGTCATGCGTCGTGACGTCGATGTCGTGCGGTCGGACCAGGCGTCCGTCGAACTGCGTGACCGGGCCGAGGAAGGACTGGACGAACTCGTTGGCCGGCCGGTCGTAGAGGTCGTCGGGGGAGCCGATCTGCTCGATGCGGCCCTGGTTGATGACGACCAGCGAGTCGGAGACCTCCAGTGCCTCCTCCTGGTCGTGCGTGACGAAGACCGTCGTCACGTGCATCTCGTCGTGCAGGCGACGCAGCCAGTCACGCAGTTCCTTGCGGACCTTCGCGTCGAGCGCGCCGAACGGCTCGTCCAGCAGCAGGACGCTGGGCTCGATCGCCAGCGCGCGGGCCAATGCCATGCGCTGGCGCTGGCCGCCGGACAGCTGGGAGGGGAGCCGGTCGGCGAACTGCGTCAGGTGGACGAGTTCGAGCAACTCGTTGACCTTCGCCTTGATCTCGTCCTTCGGGCGCTTGCGGATCTCCAGGCCGAACGCGATGTTGCGCGCGACGCTGAGGTGCTTGAACGCCGCGTAGTGCTGGAAGACGAACCCGACGTTGCGCTTCTGGACGGGCAGCTTGGTCGCGTCCGTGCCCTCGATGATGACGGAGCCGGTGTCGGTCGACTCAAGCCCGGCGATGATCCGCAGCAGCGTCGTCTTCCCGCCGCCGCTGGGGCCGAGCAGGGCGGTCAGTTGGCCGGTGGGGACGCTCAGGTTGATGTCGTCGAGAGCGACGAAATCGCCGAACCGCTTGCTGACGTCCGTGACTTCGATGCTCATGTGCTTCTCCTGCGCAGAATGGCGACGACGATGATGCAGAGGACGGACACGCTGGCCAACACGAACGCCAGGGCGTACGCGCCCTCCTGGTTGAAGTTGAGGTACGCCTCCTCGACCGCGAGGGGAGCAGTGCGGCTCTCGCCCGAGACGTTGCCGGACACCACCTTGACCGCGCCGAACTCGCCGAGCGACCGGGCGAGCGTCAGGACGACGCCGTAGACGACGGCCCAGCGGATGGCCGGCAGTGTGATGCGCCAGAACGTCTGCCACTCGTTCGCGCCAAGGCTGCGAGCGGCCTGCTCCTGCTCGGTGCCGACCTCACGGAGGATCGGGACGACCTCGCGGATGACGAGAGGAAGCGAGACGAACGCCGTCGCCAGGACGATGCCGAGGGTGGCGTAGATGACGTCGATGCCGCGGGCTTCGAGAGCGGGCCCGAACCATCCGTTCAGCGGCCCGTAGACGAGAACCAATGCCAAGCCGACGACGATCGGGGAGACCGACAGCGGCAGGTCGAGCAGGGGACCCAGGACTCTTTGGCCGGGGAAGCGGTGGCGCACCAGCAGGATCGAGATGGTGACGCCGAAGATGGTGTTGATCAGCGTGGCTGCGACGGCCGCGATCGCGCTGAGCTGGAGGGCCGAACGTAGCTCGGCGTCGGCGAACAGCGTCTGGAGCGCGTCCAGGCCGTGCTCGAACGTGTGCGTCACGACGAGCGAGACGGGCCACGCGACCAGCAGGAAAAGGTAGGCGATCGCGAACGTCCGCAGCAGGTACTTAGCCACGTTGTGCCACCCTCCGCTGGATCACGTCGAGCGCGACGATGACCGCCAGCGAGATGACGAGCAGGACGGCGGCAATCGCCGCGGCGCCCTGTGTGTTGTCGTTCTCGATGGCGCCGAGGATGCGCACCGAGGCGACCTCGGACTTGAACGGCAGGTTGCCCGACAGCAGCACCAGCGAGCCGTACTCACCGACGCCGCGGGCGAAAGACAGGGCCGCCCCGGCGAAGATCGCCGGCGCGAGGCTCGGCAGCACGATCCGTCGGAAGATGGTGCCCCGGCTCGCCCCGAGCGACGCCGCCGCCTCCTCGACGTCGAGGTCCAGCTCCTCCAGCACGGGCTGCACCATTCGGACGACGAACGGCAGCGTGACGAACAGGAACGCGAGGAACACCGACGCCTCGGTGTTGGCCACATTGACGCCGACCGGACTGTCGATGCCGTAGAGCGAGAGCAGGACGAGGCCCGCGACGATCGTCGGCAGGGCAAACGGGATGTCGATGACGAGCTCCAGCAGCGCCTTGCCCGGGAAGTGGTCGCGCACCAGCACCCAGGCGATGGCCGTGCCGGTGAACACGTTGATCAGGGTGACCACCGACGCGCCAATCAACGTCAGCTTGATCGCGTGCGCGGTCTGCGCATTCGTGATCGTGTGGACGAAGTTCGCCCATCCCCCCGCTGACGCCGTGATCAGCACGGCAGTCAGCGGAATGAGCACGAGCAGGCTGAACCAGATCAGGGTCACCCCCAAGCCGATCCCCGACGTCCGGGACAGCCCACTCGTGCTCGATTCCGTACTCATCCGCTACTGGCCCCAGCGCCTGGGCCCGTCATTGCACTGCCTTGCCGGATTTCTCGATCGACGTGGTGACCAGGCCGACGGGTGCGCCGTCCTTGCCGTCGCCGAACAGCTTGTCCTTCACGCCGGCCCAGCCGCCGAAGTCCTTGTCCAGTGTCAGCAGGTGCTTGACCTTCGGGAAGGGGTCCTTCGGGTCCTGCGCGCCCTTGATGTCGCTGGCCGTCAGGCCCACGTCGGCGAGCGTCTCGTCGTCGATCGGGCGGAAGCCCTTGAGCGCGAACTGCTTCTGGCCTTCCTTGCTGATGACGAACTTCAGCCAGGCGTCGGTCGCCGGCGTGTGCTTGATCAGCTCGGCGCCCGGGTTCTCGATCTTGATCGTCGTCTCCGGGATCACGTAGTCGAAGCCCTGGCCGTTCTGCGCAGCGAGGATGGCCTCGTTCTCGTAGGCCAGCAGGACGTCGCCGGTGCCGCCGAGGAAGCTTGTCGTCGCGTCGCGGCCGCTGTTGGTCAGCGAGACGACGTTCTTGAACAGCTTGTCGGTGTAGGCGATGGCGTCGGCCTCGGAGCCGCCGTTCTGGGTGATGTTGCCCCACGCGGCGAGCGCATTCCAGCGGGCGGCGCCCGACGACGCCGGGTTCGGCGTGACGATCTTGACGCCGGGCTTGATCAGGTCGTCCCACGTCTTGATGTGCTTCGGGTTGCCCTTGCGGACCCCGAACACCACGACCGACGTGGACACGATGCCCTTGTTCGCGCCCTTGTCCCAGTCCTTGGCGACGAGGCCGGCCTTGACCAGGCGATCGACGTCGGTGCCGACGGAGAAGTGGACGTAGTCGGCCTTGAGGCCGCCTTCGACGGCCCGGCTCTGGTCGCCCGAGGCGCCGTAGGACGTCTTGAACGTGACGTTCTTGCCCTCCGGCGTCTTGTTGAACGCGGCAGCGATCGCCTTGTTCGCCGGCTCGGGAGCCGAGAAGCCGACCAGGTTGATGGTCTGCGCCTTCGCCTTCGCCGCCGGCTTGGTGTCGGCCGTGCCACCGCCGGTGCTGCAGCCGGCGAGCAGGGCCGATGCTGCAGCGACTGCAAGTACCGCTCGCGCACGCGAGTTGATGCTCATGGTTCGTCCTTCTCTCCGGTGACCGGCCACATGCCGGGCGTCGGAGATGACGCTAGGGACGCGCGGGCGGTCGACGTGACCGGTCTCGCGCCCTGAGACGGGCTCCCACGACGCCCGGATGTGGGGTAATGGACCCGTGCTTCTGCCGCGTATCGTGCTCGCCTTAGCGGTGGTGTCCGGGTGCTCCTCCCCGCCCTCCGCAACAGTGCAACCGCAGGCGAGCCCGACGCCCACACCGGCCCCGACGCCGCAGCCGACCGCCGAACCCGGGACTGTCCCGCCGGCCTGGCTTGGCACGCGTCCGCTGCCCTTGGCCGCCAACGGCCTGGGCCAGATCCAGCCGACGCCGCCGGAGCTCGTCAATCGCCGGTTCACACTGCGAGACACCCTTGACGCGCTTCCCGGCGACGGCTACGCGAGCCGAATCGACCCCGTGCCCCCTGACGTGCTCGCCCGCTCCAGCTGGCAGCAGAAGTGTCCGGTCGCCGCTGCTGACCTGCGGTGGGTGCGACTCGCCTTCTGGGGATTCGACGACCGCCGCCACACCGGCGAGCTCTTGGTCAACGCTGACGCCGCGGACGCGATCGTCAAGGCGTTCGCGCGGCTCTACGAGGCTAAGTTCCCGCTCGAGGAGATGCGCATCACCGGAGCCGACGAGCTCGACGCCCCGCCGACCGGCGATGGCAACAACACGAGCGCCTTCACCTGCAAGCCATTGCGGGGGAGCGACGTCTGGGCCGAGCACGCCTATGGCCGGGCCGTCGACGTGAACCCGTTTGCGAACCCCTACATCCGCGGCGACGTGCTCATCCCCGAGCTCGCGTCCGCGTACGCCGACCGCACCCAGGAGAAGCCGGGCATGATCCACGCCGGCGACGCCGTGACCCAGGCTTTCGCCTCAGTCGGCTGGGGCTGGGGAGGCTCGTGGCAGCACTCGAAGGACTACATGCATTTCTCAGCCAACGGGCGCTGAGCACGTGATAGCAGCTGTGGATTGAGCGCCGTCGTCGTCAGGAAGAGTGTCGGAGCCTCCATCTAGTTTGGAGGTATGGATTCAGATGAGCTCCTCGGTGAATTGGGCGAGGCCCATGCCGATCAGACGCGTGCCGAGGCGCGGGTTCTCAACCTGATGGTCGAGGACGCCGATGCGCGGCAGGCCGAGGCCGAGCTGGAGGACAATCCGTCCAGGCGCCGCTATCTGGTGTCGTGCATCGCCGATGAGATCGCGGTCGAGACGAATTCGACGGTCAATTTCGTCCAGTCCAGCCTGTTTCGTGCCCGGCTGGTGCGGTCCAGGCTGCCGCGGACGTGGGCGGAGTTCGAGGCCAGCCGGATCACCGCGTACGCCATTCGCGAGGTTGGCCGCCATGCGGCCCGGCTGACGCGCGACGCATCGTTCGACAAGTTCGACCACCAGTGCTTGACCTACGCCGTCCAGCACACCGGGCAGCAGACCTCCGTGTGGGCCAAGCGTCGGGTGGCCACCTTGGAGCCCAAGACGCATGACGAGGCGGAAGCCGATGCCCACGCGAGTCGCGACCTCGGTTTCGCCTACGACGAGGCCGGTGGCGGCGAGATGTGGTCGAAACTGCCGACCAAGATGCTGCTGGACGTGCAGCGTTCCCTCGAGGCCTCCTTGGATGGCTAGGCAGCCGACGACGACCGCACGGTCGGGCAGTTCCTGGCCGACCAGCTGTATGCGCGTGTCACCGGCGACCTCGACGGCCAGTCACTGGTCTCGACCGAGATCATGGTGACTGTTCCGGTCACCACTCTGTCCGGCCTGGACGACGACCCGGCCGCCACGCTCGACGAGCGCGTGCTGCTGCCGGCCCCGGTCGTGCGTGAGCTCGCCGCCCTGCCGGGCACCGTGTTCCACCGCGTCGTCACTGACCCGTTCGGCGGCGTTCTCGACGTCACCCGGCTCGGACGCTTCTTCACCGGCGCCCTGCGCACCGCCATCGAGGTGCGCGACGGCGGCTGCCAGTTCCCCGGCTGCATGCGCGCAACAGCCCGGGGCGAAGTCGACCACATCGTCGCCTGGCCCGACGGGCCCACCAGCGGCGACAACGGTCAGAAGCTCTGCATCCGGCACCACCAGCTGAAGACCGCGGGCGTCCTCGAGGCCGAACACACCGGAGACGGCATCCTCTGGACCTTCCCATCCGGACAACGCGCCAGATCCCAGCGCGCCGAACATCCACCCGGTCGCATCCCTTGGTTCCCCGCCGAAGCGCTCCAGGACACCGGCTGACGGACGTCCTTACGTCAGTCGCGGTCGGGCAGGCGCCAGGCCGTCGAGTCGTTGTCGAAAGGTTGCAGGCCACGGCGCTGGCGGAGCGCGCCCCAGGCGAGCGGCCCGAGCAGGAGCAGCCCGCCGCCGATGATGCCGACCCACTCCGGCGGGACGCCGAGCATCTTCAAGCCGGTCAGGGTGAGGACGATGACAATGCCGCGGCGGATCACCGACTGCGACACCCAGCCGGCCAGCTTCGCTCCGATGAACGTTCCCGGCGTGCCACCGACAACCAGCGGAACGAGCACGGCCCAGGTGACGCCTTCGTTCAGCACGTGGCCGACGGCGGCAGCCATCACGAGCGGCACAGCCTGAACGAGATCCGTGCCGACCAGGCGCGGTGCGGCGAGCGTCGGGTAGAGCAGGAGCAGCGCCACCATGATCAGCGAGCCCGACCCGACGCTGGTGATGCCGACGAGCAGCCCGCCGAACGCTCCGACGAGGATCGTCGCCACCGGGTTGATGCGCGGCTCGACCGTTGCCGCGGTGTTGCCCGACGCGACGTAGCGAAGCTGCAGGTACATCCGCAGCGCGTAGCTGAACGCCGCGAGCAACAGCGCGTAGCCAATGGCCTGCGTGAGGAACGCCGTCCTGGCTTCCTCATCGCCCACCGACTTCACTATGAATCCACCGGCGAACGCGAACGGCACCGAACCGATGATCAGGTACATCGCCAGCTTCAGGTTGGGCGAGCCCTGCCGCCAGTGCACCGCGGCGCCGACCGACTTGTTCACGCTCGCCGCGACCAGGTCATTCGCCACGGCCGCGGCCGGGTTGACGCCGAGGAAGATCAGGGCGGGCGTCATCAGGGCTCCGCCGCCCATGCCGGTCAGGCCGACGACGATGCCGACGCCGAAGGCGACGATCAGGACGCCGAGCGCGTCCGACGTCAGGAGCTCGTTCATGAGCCGTGCTCGACCCGGAAGGGCGCAGCCGGGTAGACGCCGAGGATCTTGATGTCGGTGGTGAAGAACCGCAGCTCCTCCAGCGCGCGCTTGAGGCCGGCGTGGTCCGGGTGCCCGTCGACCTCGGCCAGGAACTGGGTCGCGGAGAACATCCCGCCGACCATGTAGCTCTCCAGCTTGGTCATGTTGACTCCGTTGGTTGCGAAGCCCCCGAGCGCCTTGTACAGCGCGCCCGGCAGGTTGCGGACCTTGAAGATGAAGCTGGTGACGACGGGCCCGTTGTCGGCCGGCGCCTCGATGAGGTCGCGGGAGAGCACGACGAATCGGGTCGTGTTGTGAGCCTCGTCCTCGACCTCCTCGGCGAGGTGGTCGAGCCCGTAGATCTCGGCGGCCAGGCGCGGGGCGATGGCCGCCTGGGTGGGGTCCTTCGCGTCGGAGATCTCACGCGCCGCGCCCGCCGTGTCGCCGGAGATGACGGTCGTCAGGCCGTGCTCGCGGATGAACCGGCGGCACTGGCCAAGAGCATGGACGTGGCTGTGAATCGTGCGAATCCCGTCGAGTGTCGCGCCGCGCACGGCCATCACCGTGAACTGGATGGGCAGGAAGTGCTCGGCGATGATGTGCAGCCCGGACGTCGGCAGGAAATGGTGGATGTCGGCGACGCGTCCGGCGATGGAGTTGTCGATCGGGATCATGGCCAGGTCGGCGTCACCGTTCTCGACGGTGGCGAAGACGTCCTCGAACGACGCGCACGGCACCGCCTCCCAGTCGGGATAGTGCTCCTTGCACACCTGATGGGAGTTGGCGCCGGGTTCGCCCTGATAGGCGATACGCCGGGTTGTCGCGTCAGTCACCGGGAAAGTTTCTCATTCGGGCGCCGCGGCCTCAGGGTTGGACGCTGAAGACGTTGGACACGTGGTCGCTCGACTCCGGCCCGGACCTGCGGGCCACCTCCGCCTTGCCGTCGAGGCCCACCCGGACGATGGCCCATGGCGTCTCGTCCTGGGCGATGACCAGCAGGACGTGTGAGCTGTCCTCCCACGTCGCCGCCCAGATGGTCGATGAGCCCTTGGGGCTGCGCACGGTGAGCTGGGCCTTGCCCGTCGCCGCATTGCGCACCGTGATCTCATCCGTCGTCGGCCCTTCGGTGATCAGCGCTGGGTAGGCGAGGAACCGGCGTGCGTCCGGTGAGAAGGACGCCGGGACCAGGTCGCAGCCGCCGTACGTCTTCTTCTCGCTCTCGAACCGGTAACAGAGCTTGTGCGACATCGGGTTGACGAGCCCGAGCAGCGCTCCGGCGGGCGACACGTCGTTGAGCTCGGTGATCTGGTCGCTGGCCTTGTCACTGAAGCCATGGCTCGACGCGACCATCGCCGTGCCCCTACCCTCCTGCGCGTAGCGCGTGAAGTAGACCGAACAACCGCCGCCTTCGACCTCCTCGGGGCCCCGGAAGCAGTCGTGCCCGGTGATGGCGACCGGGTTGACCGGCAATCCGTGTGACGGATGGGTGAGGTCGAGCGGCTGATCGTGGCCTTTCTGCAGCACCCAGATGACGCCGCCCTGGTCCGACCAGGCAACGATGTTGCGCTCTTGGTTGGTCACCAGCCGGCCGACGCCGTGCGTGAAATGTGCCGTCGTCGCACCTGTCGCGTCGCGGACCTGCACCTCGGCGTCGCCGGACGGCAGCTGCGCGACGACCACCAGCCCGTTGCCGAGAATTGCGACGTCCGACGCCTCATCCCCGGTGAGCGGAATGATCGTGCTGCCGCTGTGAACGCCTCGCGCGTCCACCCACGCGACCTTCGGCGCCGGCCCCTTGGCCAGCTTGGCCGTGTTGATGACGACGGCTCGCGCAGCCGTCGACGTGGAACGACTCGCGGGCTCGTTCTGCGGGCCGCAGGCCGCGAGAGCCAGAGCGAGCGAGCAGGCGACGACGACGAGGCGATGCATCACGCGTTCAGCATGGCAGTGGGCCCCCGCAATGCGCTGGCAGAATGCACGTCGTGTCCACCAAGTCCCGCGTCCTGTCCGGAGCCCAGCCGACGGCCGACTCGTATCACCTCGGCAACTACTTCGGCGCGTTCCAGCAGTGGGTGGCTCTCCAGGACGAGTTCGAGGCCTTCTACTTCATCCCCGACCTGCACGCGATCACCGTCGACTACGACCCGGCGCTCCTGCCGGAGCGGACCTACGTGGCGGCGGCGCAGCTGCTCGCCGCCGGTGTCGACCCGGCGCGCAGCGCGCTCTTCGTCCAGAGCCACGTGCCCGAGCACGCCCAGCTGGCGTGGGTGCTGAGCGGCATCACCGGTTTCGGCGAGGCCGGGCGCATGACGCAGTTCAAGGACAAGACCGCGAAGGGCGGAACCGACAAGGCGAGTGTCGGGCTCTTCACCTATCCGATCCTGATGGCAGCCGACATCCTCCTGTATCAAGCGGCGAAGGTGCCGGTCGGCGAGGACCAGCGCCAGCACGTCGAGCTGACCCGCAATCTCGCGCAGCGCTTCAACCACCGGTTCGGCGAGACCTTCGTGGTGCCCGAGGCGCACATCCTGAAGGCGACGGCGAAGATCTACGACCTGCAGAACCCGACCGCCAAGATGAGCGGCTCGGCCACCTCGCACGCCGGCGTCGTCAACCTGACCGACGACCCCAAGCAGGCGCTGAAGAAGATCCGGTCGGCCGTCACCGACTCGGGAACGGACATCAGGTTCGACCCGGCCGAGAAGCCCGGCATCTCCAACCTGCTGACGATCTTCTCCGCGCTCACCGGACGCGAGATCGCCGACATCGAAGCCGAGTTCGCCGGGCAGCAGTACGGGCACCTGAAGGTCGCGCTCGGTGACCTCGTTGCGGACTTCGTCAACGACTTCGGCACGCGCACGCGTGAGCTGCTGGCCGACCGCGGCGAGCTCGACCGCATCCTGGCCGAGGGTGCGGCACGCGCCCGCGAGGTCGCCGCCCCGACGCTCGCTGAGGTCTACCGGCGCTCGGGATTCGTCGCACCGCGCTGAAGCGTCCTCACGGCCGGGGCACCCGTGAGTGTGAGGTGCGTCTCTGACAAAGTGTGTCCCTATGACGACAACGGTGTCCGGCAACGGGCGCGCGTCCATCGCGGCCCGCACACTTCGCACAGACCGATGGTGGTTCCCGCCGGCGATCCAGGCTCTCGGCCTGACCGCATGGGTGGCCTACGCGACGTTCCGCGTCTTTCAGCAGAAGGACTACTTCGTCGCCGAGTACAACTACCTGACGCCGTTCTACTCGCCGTGCGTGTCAGAGAAGTGCGTCGAGGGCGCGGCCCACTTCGGCCGGTTCCTGCCGTACGACTCGCTCGGCTTCGCGGCGCACCTCATCCCGTTCGCGGCGCTGAGCCTGCCGTTCCTGCTGCTCTTCCGGCTCACCTGTTACTACTACCGCAAGGCCTACTACCGGGCCTTCTGGATGTCGCCGCCGGCCTGCGCGGTCGCCGAACCGCACGCGAAGTACTCGGGTGAGACTCGCTTCCCGCTGATCGTCCAGAACTTCCACCGGTACTTCTTCTACGCCGCCGCGGCGATCTCGCTGATCAACACCTACGACGCGATCCACGCGCACCAGCTTCAAGGGGGCGGCTTCGGCCTCGGTCTCGGCAACATCATCCTGTGGCTCAACGTGATCTTCCTGTGGGCTTACACGGCGTCGTGCCACTCGTGCCGCAGCATCATGGGCGGCAAGCTGAACCACTTCTCCAAGCACCCCGTGCGTTACAAGCTGTGGCAGAAGGTGTCATTCCTGAACGGGCACCACATGGGCTTGGCGTGGATCACGCTCGGCACGCTCGCCCTGACCGACTTCTACATCATGGGCCTGGCCGCCGGTTGGTACACCGACCTGCGGATCATCGGCTGACTCGAGAGGCAATTTCTTCGTGAGCGAGATCCCTGTGTCCTCTAAAGACGTGCATTCCTACGACGTCCTCGTCATCGGTGCGGGTGGCGCCGGCTTGCGGGCGGCCATCGAGGCACGCCAGGCCGGCAAGAAGGTCGCCATCATCACCAAGAGCCTGTTCGGCAAGGCCCACACGGTCATGGCCGAGGGCGGCTGCGCGGCGGCGATGGGCAACGTCAACGAGAACGACAACTGGATGGTGCACTTCCGCGACACGATGCGCGGCGGCAAGTTCCTGAACAACTGGCGAATGGCCGAGCTGCATGCCAAGGAGGCGCCGGACCGTGTCTGGGAGCTCGAGACGTACGGCGCCCTGTTCGACCGGACGCCCGACGGCAAGATCAGCCAGCGCAACTTCGGCGGCCACACCTTCCCGCGGCTCGCCCACGTCGGCGACCGCACCGGACTCGAGCTCATCCGCACCCTGCAGCAGAAGGTCGTCTCGTTGCAGCAGGAGGACTTCGCCGAGACCGGCGACTACGACGCGCGCATCAAGGTGTTCGCCGAGTGCGTCATCACCGACCTCATCAAGGACGGGGACGCGATCGCGGGCGCTCTGGCGTACTGGCGCGAGACCGGCGACCACATCCTGTTCGACGCGCCGGCCGTCGTGCTGGCCACCGGCGGTGTCGGCAAGTCGTACATCGTCACCAGCAACTCCTGGGAATACACCGGCGACGGTCACGCGCTCGCCATGCGGGCGGGTGCATCGCTCATCAACATGGAGTTCCTGCAGTTCCACCCGACGGGGATGGTCTGGCCGCCGTCAGTGAAGGGCATCCTCGTCACCGAGTCGGTGCGCGGTGACGGTGGTGTCCTCACGAACTCCGAGGGCAAGCGGTTCATGTTCGACTACGTCCCGGACGTGTTCAAGAAGCTCTACGCCGAGACGCCCGAAGAGGGCGACCGCTGGTACACCGACCCGGACAACAACCGGCGTCCTCCCGAGCTCCTGCCGCGTGACGAGGTTGCCCGCGCCATCAACTCCGAGGTCAAGGCCGGTCGTGGAACACCGCACGGCGGCGTCTACCTGACCGTCGCCGGACGGACCGAGGTCGGGTTGACCACCGAGGCGATCCTCAAGAAGCTGCCGTCGATGCACCACCAGTTCAAGGAGCTGGCCGACGTCGACATCACCAAGGAAGCGATGGAAGTCGGCCCGACGTGCCACTACGTCATGGGTGGCGTCGAGGTCGATCCGGACACGGGCGCTGCCTCGGTCCCCGGGCTCTTCGCTGCCGGTGAGTGTTCTGGCGGCATGCACGGCTCCAACCGCCTGGGCGGCAACTCGCTGTCCGACCTGTTGGTGTTTGGCCGTCGTGCGGGCGCCGGCGCGGTCGCCTACGTCGACGGGCTGTCGGAGCGTCCCGGGCTCAGCGACCTTGACGTCAAGGCTGCGGAAGAGCGCTCGCTGGCGCCGTTCGGCCGCGCCGAGACCGGGGAGAGCCCGTACGACCTGCACCACGAGCTGCAGGCCACGATGAACGAGCTGGTCGGCATCATCCGCATCGAGTCCGAGGTCGCCGACGCGGTGACCAAGATCGAGTCGATCAAGGAACGCGCCAAGAACGTCGGCGCCGTCGGTGTCCGCGCCTTCAACCCGGGCTGGCACCTGGCGCTCGACCTGCGCAACATGCTGATCGTCAGCGAGGCCATCGCCAAGGCGGCGCTGCTGCGGCAGGAGAGCCGGGGCGGCCACACCCGCGAGGATCACCCCGTGATGGACGCCGAGTGGCGCCGGAAGCTTCTGGTCTGCACGGAATCCGACGGCGACGTCAACATCGTCGAGCAGGAGCAGATCCCGATGCGGCCCGACCTGCTCGACCTGTTCGAGCTCGACGAGCTGAAGAAGTACCTCACCAGTGCCGAATTACCCGGGGCTGAACCTGCGGCAGGAGCGAACTGATGGGCTACCAGCAGAACTTCCGCGTGTGGCGCGGCGACGCGACCGGCGGTGACTTCGCCGAGTACGACGTCGAGGTCAACGAGGGCGAGGTCGTGCTCGACGTCGTCCACCGCATGCAGTCGACGGTCGCGCCTGACCTCGCTGTCCGGTGGAACTGCAAGGCCGGCAAGTGCGGCTCGTGCAGCGCCGAGATCAACGGCAAGCCGCGGCTGATGTGCATGACCCGTATGTCGACGCTGCCGGCCGATTCAACCGTCACCATCACGCCGATGCGGACGTTCCCGGTCATCCGCGACCTGGTCACGGACGTCTCGTTCAACTACGAGAAGGCCCGCGAAGTCCGTGCCTTCGTCCCGCCGGCCGACCTCGCCCCCGGCGAGTACCGGATGCAGCAGGTCGACGTCGAGCGCTCGCAGGAGTTCCGCAAGTGCATCGAGTGCTACCTGTGCCAGAACACCTGCCACGTCGTGCGCGACCACGAGGAGAACAAGGAGAACTTCGCCGGCCCGCGCTACCTCATGCGGATCGCGGAGCTCGACATGCACCCCCTCGACGTCGCCGACCGCAAGCAGGAGGCGCAGGAGGAGCACGGCCTGGGCTACTGCAACATCACCAAGTGCTGCACCGAGGTGTGCCCCGAGCACATCAAGATCACCGACAACGCGCT
>JBJMIJ010000028.1:0-78020 GCA_045806885.1 Aeromicrobium sp. | reverse complement strand
TGGCCCACGTCGGGTTCGACACCCTGGGTCTGCAGACCTACCTGACCGCGGGCCCGAAGGAAGTCCGGGCCTGGGAGATCAAGAAGGGAGCGACGGCGCCTGAGGCAGCCGGCGTCATTCACACCGACTTCCAGAAGGGCTTCATCAAGGCCGAGATCGTCTCCTACG
The DNA here is from genome assembly GCA_045806885.1 of Aeromicrobium sp. Taxonomy (GTDB): domain Bacteria; phylum Actinomycetota; class Actinomycetes; order Propionibacteriales; family Nocardioidaceae; genus Aeromicrobium. The sequence goes on along the minus strand of JBJMIJ010000028.1, from coordinate 77,852 downwards.
ACGACCTCGTCGGGCTGGGTTCGATGCTCAAGGCCAAGGAAGCCGGCAAGGTGCGCATGGAGGGCAAGGACTACGTCATGCGCGACGGCGACGTGGTGGAGTTCCGCTTCAACGTCTGACCCGTCGGTCGTGCCGCAATCTCGGGCGGTGGGTTTGGCACCGAGAATCGGTGATTTCACGTGCGAAACCCACCGACATCCGCTATCTGCTGAAGGTCAGGTGGACGGTGGCGGTCTCGGCTGTCTCGGCGGTGACGTCGTAACAGATTCAAGGCCGCGCAGGTCGTCTCAGAAGCGGATACCGCGCCCGAGCAGGATCGGCGCGGAGACACTATTACCCCGGGTAACCTTCGCGGAAGCTCTTTGCGCAATTCCGAACCGCGCGCGGCGCAGGGTGGACGACGGGCTACAGTTTCGGCTCGTGGATGTGGTTTCTGCCCTTGGCCAACTGGGGACCGATGACGCGGTCCGATCGCAGGTCGTCGCGGCCTGCAAGGCGTTCGAGCGGCTGCCCGGAAACCGATTCACGACCGTCCGGGACGATGTGACGGGCCCGATCGTCGACGCGTTGCACAGCCAGGTGCCGATCGCGCGCAAGTCACTGAGCAACGGGCTGGTGGTGGAGTTCCCCTATCGGTCGAAGATCGCGCGGGACTTCGTGATGTCCAGCCCGGAGATCCCGGACCATGTGTGGGAGCCGCAAACGACTCGGCTCCTTGTGCACCTGGCCGCCAAGGCACGCGTCGCTGTCGTCGGAGGCGCGTACTTCGGCGATCAGGCCGTCCTGATCGCTGATGCGATGCGGGGCCGGGGCACTTGCCTCGCCTTCGAGCCGGACTCTGAGCAGGCGTCGATGGTCGAGCGCAACGCCCAGCTCAACGACCTGGACAACCTCAAGGTCAGCACGCTCGGCCTGTGGAGCTCTGAAACCACGTTGTCGTTCGTCGGTGAGGACGCCTACGCGGGCACGGTCGAAGCCGACACCGGCTTCCGGGCGACCACCATCGATGCGTCCGCCGAGCAGGTCGACCTGATCATGCTCGATCTCGAAGGCGGGGAGATCCACGCGCTCAGGGGCGCCGAGAAGAACCTCGCCGAGAACGCTCCCAACATCGTGTTCGAGGTGCACGGCTCGTACGTCGACTTCTCCGGTGGGCTGCACAACACCGAAGTCGTGCAGTACCTGCAGGGCTTCGGCTACCAGATCTTCGCCATCCGCGACTTCCAGTCGAATGTCGATCTCGCCGGCCAGCCGATCGAGCTGGTTCCGGCCGACACGGCCTTTGTCGAGGGCCCGGCACACGGATTCAACGTGCTCGCCACGAAGGATGCGGCGCTCGCGGACGACCAGCTGTTCGCCATCACGCCCGACGTGAGCCCCAAGCTGCTGTTCCACCGGGACCCCAAGCTGCACCACCCGGCGGCTGGCCTCTAAGACCGCCCGAACCGGCGGGCAATCCGCGCCCGAAGTGATCGGGCGCGCGTCTGCCGAAGCCTCTCGCGCGTCTTTCGGAGCTTGGCGCGCGTCACCGCGAGCTTCTGCTGGGTCCGTCTCAGCTGGCCGCTCAGTTCTGCGATCTCGCGGCGGGCGTCGTCCCGCTCGCGGGAGAGTCCATCGGTGTGACGTCGCAGGTCGTCGAGGCGACTTGCGGCGTTCGACACCCACGTCAGCAGGGTTTCGCTGGCCTTGCCACCGTCGTGAAGATGACCGAGCAATTCGGGGACGAGCTGCCAGTCGCCGAGAACGAATCCGGCGACGTCGGCGGCCTCCAGCAGCCGCTCGGGCGTCAGGTCTTCCGCACCTGGTCCGTGCAGACACGACTGGTAGCGCCGCACGGCGATGTCGCGCAGCGCCAGGTACTCGACGTCCTCGAACAGACGCTCGTCGCGTACCGCACCGTCAAGCCGCTCGAACAGCTGCCGGATGTGAGGCGCCTCGCCGGGGCCGTATCCGAGGCTGGTCTGGTTGTCGTGGCGGCTGTAGACAGCGCCCGCGCGATCGCTGACGACGACTGGTCGACGGCTGAAGACCTGGGCCTGGAAATCAACGTCGCTGGAGAGGCCGGTGCAGATGTACGGACGGCCGACCAGGGCCAACGCCTCCGATCGCCACAGCACCGCGCTCCAGCCGTAGTGGCCGTACTTGAACCAGTCGCGCATGTGGTCCTGTGGTGTGAGGAGTCCTTGCCGTGCCTGTTCAGGCCGCTCCGGATACATTTCGGCCCGCCCGTCGTCCGTCCATGCCTCGGTGACGAACGCGGCCGCCGCGGCATCCGGGTGGTCGTGAAGCATCGCGTAGGCGTCGTGCAGGAAGTCAGGGAGCAGCCAGTCGTCGTCGGCCAGGGGCAGGAAGAATTCGGTGTCGACGCTGCTGAACGCGTCCGCATAGTTCGCCAGGGCGCCGATGTTCTCCTCGCGCCGGACGAGCTCGATGCGCGCGTCGGCGTCCATGCGGGAGCGGACGTACGCCTCGGTGCCGTCGGTCGAGCCGTTGTCGAAGACACGGAGCCGAATCGGCACCCGCTGCTCGGCCAGAACACTGTCCATTGCGCGACCGAGCCACTCGACGCGGTTGTACGTGGTCAGCACGACCGTGATCGTCGGACTTTCCTGCTGCTCCACAGTGTCGGAGGTTACTAGCGCCCTATGATGAGCGCTCAGGTCGGGCCGTCACACACCCCAGCGGAATCGGAATCACGAAATTGAACGACATGCCAAGTCTTCCGGTGGTCATCCTGGCCGGCGGACGCGGAACGCGGCTGTCCGAGGAGACGCACGCGATCCCGAAGCCGATGGTGGAGATCGGTGGGCGGCCCATCATCTGGCACGTCATGAAGCACTACGCGCGGTTCGGCTTCTCCGACTTCATCGTCGCCTGTGGCTACAAGGGCCACGTCATCAAGGAGTACTTCGCCAACTATCGGCGCCACAGCGATGACGTCCGGGTCGACCTCGGCACAGGCCGCTCGACGTTCCTGACCGACGATGCCGAGAACTGGACGGTGACGCTCGTCGACACCGGCAGCGCCAGCCTGACCGGCGGGCGAATCGGCCGGCTCCGCCACCTCCTGCCCGGGCGTTTCCTCCTGACCTACGGCGACGGCGTGTCGGACGTTCCGATTCCCGACCTCATTGCGCACCACGAGGCCAAGGGGGCGGCCCTGACCGTGACCGCGGTCGGTCCGCCGCCACGGTTCGGCGTGCTCGACATCTCTGACGGGATGGCCGTGCGGTTCGCCGAGAAGCCGCAGCATGCCCACGATCGGATCAACGGCGGCTTCTTCGTCGTTGAACCGGAGGTTCTCGATCTCATCACCGGCGACGACTGCGTCTTCGAAACCGGGCCCATGCAGACGCTTGCCGCCGCCGGCCGTCTCGCCGCGTATGAGCACGACGGGTTCTGGATGCCCATGGACACCCTGCGCGACCGCGACGAACTCGATCAGCTCGCGCGGCAGACCCCACCGCCATGGCTCGCATGACGCAAGTCCCGATGCCCGCGCCCGAGTTCTGGGCGGGCCGCCGGGTTCTGCTGACGGGCCACACCGGTTTCAAGGGAGCTTGGCTGACGGCGTGGCTGTCGCACCTCGGGGCCGATGTCATCGGGCTTTCGCTGCCTGGTTCTCCGGCATCGCCGCGGCTCTGGGACTCGCTGTCGGGCCTCGGCATCCACGAGGTCGACGCCGACATCGCGGCCGGTGACTGGCTGGCCGAGGTCGCCGACTTCGAGCCGGAGCTCGTGCTTCACCTGGCTGCGCAGTCGTTGGTGCCGACGGGCTATCGGGAGCCGTTGGCCACGTTCCGGACCAACGTGCTCGGCACCGCGCAGGTCCTCCAGTTCGCGCACCAGACCAACTCGGTCGCGGCCTCGCTGATCGTCACCACCGACAAGGTCTACGACCCGCGCCAGCGTGGGCCCCACGCCGAGTCGGACTTCCTCGGCGGCGCCGATCCGTACGCGGCGAGCAAGGCCGCCGCTGAGCTCGTCGTGAGCTCCTGGCCGAAGGGTTCGACGCGCGTCGCGACGGCGCGTGCGGGCAACGTCATCGGTGGCGGCGACTGGTCGGACGACCGCCTCGTTCCCGATCTCGTGCGTGCGTGGTCCGCGGGCAACGCGGCCGCGCTGCGGATGCCCGACGCCGTGCGCCCATGGCAGCACGTGCTGCAGCCGTTGCACGGGTACCTGCTGTATGCCGAGCGGCTGATGGCCGGCGATGACGTCCCGGATGCACTGAACTTCGGCCCCGAGGCCGAACAGGTCGTCCCCGTCGGCACGCTCGTGGCCGAAGCCGCCGTCGCCTGGGAGCGGCACGGAGGCGTCCTGCCAACGCCTTCGACACGTTCGGAGCCCGCTCCGGGGATCCATGAAACCGGGTTCCTGGCCATCGACTCGGCGTTGGCAGGCGAGGCTCTGCGTTGGCACAACCTGCTCGACTGGGAGACCGCCATCGACTGGACGATCGAGTTCTACCGAGCTGAGCGACCGGTTGAGGTCCTCATGCGCGAACAGATCGAGCGCTATGGCGCATTCTGTGGGGCGCAGTAAAAATTTGTGAAATCGAGACAAATGCGGACCGGTTTGCCAATGTGTGACTGTCTGACTCGAATTGTTCGGGAGCCGGGGGGCGGGCACAACACTTGAGGTGTGTCCATGATGAATCTGAAATTTGCCCGAGTAGTGGCCGTCCTGGCCACCTTCATCGGCGTGTCCTTCGTTGGGCTAAGCGCCGCCCAGGCCGGGAGCGACGATCCCGGGGAAGGTTCGAAGGCTGAGTTCACGGCTAGCGAGGCCGAGTTGCTGTACCAAGCGATCCCCGCCTGCCGCATCGTCGACACCCGCGTTTCCAACGCGAAGATGAACCCTAACGAGACGCGCAACTTCTCGGTCGACGGGACCACCGCCATCACGAACCAGGGCGGCAAGACCGGCGGCTGCGCTATCCCCTCTGACGCAGATTCGATTTCCGCGGTTGTTCACGCCATTGGTACCGGTGCAGCCGGCGACTTCCGCGTGTTCCCGCGCGGGGCGACGCAACCGCTTGCAGCCAGCATGGCTTGGGGTGGAGCGGGTATCACTGCCAGCAACGGGTTCAACGTGGAACTCGGGGAGGGGCTCTTGCCGACCCCGTTCTTTGCCGACCTCACGGTCTTCAACGAGGGCTCGGGATCCACGCACCTGGCGATCGACGTGACCGGCTACTACGTCCAACCGATCGCAGTTCACCTCAACAGCGCAGGCGCCATCTTCAGCGGAACGGACCGCGTCGCCTCCACCGAGAAACTGGCGGGCAACGGCGCGTACCGGGTCACGTTCGATTCGAGCATCGCAGGGTGCATAGCCACAGCTACCGCGGTTGAAAATGGCGGTGGGCAGATGGCGACGATCAATGACCCCAGCGGAAGTACGCTGGACGTCTTTGTCACTAATGACGATGGTGTGCTGGCGGATTCCGCAGTAACCGTCCACGTGGCCTGCTAGGAGGCTTTTTCCTGCAACAGACACCGAGGCGCTCGCCGGTAACCCCGGCGGGCGCCTCGGGGCGTCTCCGGCAGACTGGGCCTTGCAGGAAGTCGACAGAGGAGATTGCACGCGATGGCACGGTTCGCTTTCCGGCCCACGCCGCTGGACGGGGTCACCGTGGTCGAGCGCGCGCCGATCGGAGACGAGCGCGGCTTCCTCGAGCGCATCTGGTGCGCCGAGGAATGGGCTCCCGTGTTCGGGTCTCGCTCCGTTGCGCAGATCAACCACACCCGGACCGGCTCCGTGGGAACGGTTCGTGGACTGCACTATCAGGTGCCGCCGTTCGCCGAGACGAAGTACATCAGCTGCCTGAACGGCGCCATCCTCGATGTCGCGGTCGACATCCGGCGTGGATCGCCGACGTTCCTGCAGTGGCACGCCGAGGAGCTCACGGCCGACAACTTCCGGAGCCTCGTCGTGCCCGAAGGGTTCGCGCACGGCTTCCAGGCTCTGACGGACGACTGCACGGTGCTGTACGTCAACACGGCGCCGCACGACGCGTCGTCCGAACGCGGCATCAACCCGCTCGACCCCGCGCTGGCCATCGAGTGGCAGCTGCCGCCGGCCAACCTCTCCGAGCGGGATGGTGAACGTCCCCTGCTCGCGCCCGACTTCGTGGGCCTTGACGTCGGCGAGCTCGCATGACGTGGACGGTGCTGGGCGGGCATGGATACATCGGGAGCCGCGTCGTCGACCAGCTCCACGGTTCGGGAGCCGAGGTATGGGTGCCCGAGCGGAACGACCCGGACCTTCACGGACGCGACCTGGGCAGCGTCATCTACGCGGCGGGCCTGACCGCGGACTTCCGCACCCGGAAGCTGGAGACGATCGAGGCCCACGTGACCCAGTTCGCGGACCTGCTGGAGCGGGCCGACTTCGACTCGGTTCTCTACCTGTCCAGCACGCGCGTCTACAACGGGTCCGACACCGCGCGGGAGACGGACGCTCCGACGATCCAGCCGGCCGACCCGGACGACCTGTACAACGCCTCGAAGCTCCTGGGCGAGATTCTCGCGATCAGCTCCGACCGGCCGACCGTCCGGGTCGCCCGGATCTCCAACGTGGTGGGACCGAACGGACTGGAATCGTCCAGCTTCCTGCCGGCGATCATCCGTCAGGCATTGACCGGCCGCGTGCAGTTGCAGTCGTCGCCGCAGTCCGCCAAGGACTACATCCACGTCGACGACGTTGTCCGGCTCCTCATCGAGATCGCCACCCATGGTTCAGAGCGGCTGTACAACGTTGCGGCCGGCGCGAACGTCACGCACCGGCGCTGGCTGGACGCGGTGGGCAAGGAAATATCCTTTGACCTGGGCGTCGCCGCGGGCGCTCCTCTCATGGAGTTTCCCGTCATCGACATCCACCGGATCCAGAATGAATTCGGCTTCGAGCCACAATCGGTTTTCACTGTGCTTCGCCCGCTCATTGCGGACGTACGCCACCAGACAAGGGATGCGCATGACCGGACCAGTTGAGCAATTCGCGGCCGAACGGCGCCAGCGCATCGCGGACTACGCACAGGATGCCGCCTTCAACGAGCTGTCCAAGCAGTGGCGTGAGCAGGCGATGGCCCGCCAGTACGTCTACAACTTCAACTGGCTTGGACGCCCGATCATCCAGTATCCGCAGGACATGCTGGCCGTCCAGGAACTGGTGTGGCGGACCCGTCCGGACGTGATCATCGAGGCCGGGGTCGCGCACGGGGGCTCGCTCGTCCTCAGCGCCTCGATATTGGCCATGCTCGACCTCGCCGATGCCGCCGAGGCTGGCGATACGGTGGACCCGCGCAACCCCAAGCGGAAGGTCATCGGCATCGACATCGATATCCGCGCGCACAACCGCGAGGCCATCGAGGCGCACCCGCTGGCCGGCTACATCCAGCTCATCGAGGGATCGTCCGTCGCTCCGGAGACGATCGCTCAGGTGCATGAGGCCGCGAGCGGATACGGCCGAGCCATGGTGATGCTCGATTCGATGCACACCCACGATCACGTGTTCGCCGAGTTGGAGGCCTACGGACCGCTGGTGTCCTCCGGGTGCTACTGCATCGTCTTCGACACCTTCGTTGAGGACCTGCCGCCCGGCTTCTTCGTCGATCGGCCATGGGACCCGGGCAACAGCCCCAAGTCGGCGGTCCTGGCCTGGCTCGAGGCTCATCCCGAATTCGAGATCGACCGCGAGATCGAGACGATCCTTCAGGTAACGGCCGTTCCCAGCGGCTACCTGCGGCGGGCGTGATGAGTGAAGCGCCCACGGCGGGTTGGTCCGCCATCGACCGCGAGCCGCCGAGCTTCGACAATGACGGGCTTGCCACCTGGAGCAAGAACCTGGAGTTCCTGCGGGATGAGCGGTTCATGTCGGCGTACAAGCGCGGCATGGATTCGGGTCACCGGATGGGTCGCGAACCCGGATCGAAGACCGACATTCACCTTGAGTACCGCGTGCACATCATCCTGTGGGCGGCTCAACAGGCTGCGCTCCTTCCTGGCGACTTCGTCGAATGCGGCGTGAACACCGGCTGCTTCTCGCTCGCTATCTGCGAGTACCTGGACTTCAACAACCTCAAGAAGGACTTCTGGCTGTTCGACACGTTCGTCGGCATGCCGCCCGAGCAGATCACGGAGCGGGAGGCCGGTCTCGGCCGGTTCGACGAGAACGCCAACATGTACGAGGAGTGCTACGACATCGCGCTGGAGAATTTCGCTCCATTCCCACGCGCCCGCCTCGTCCGCGGCATGGTTCCCGACACGCTGACCACGGTCGACATCGGCAAGGTCTGCTACCTGTCGATCGACATGAACATCGTCGAGCCCGAGATCGCTGCGATCGAGTATTTCTGGGACAAGCTCGTCCCGGGTGCGCCCATCGTCCTCGACGATTACGGCTGGGCTGGCTTTGCCCCCCAGAAGGAGGCCATGGATGCCTTCGCTAGGACCAAGGGCGTGCCCATCGCCCTCTTGCCGACCGGGCAGGGACTCATGATCAAACCGCCGAAGCGTCGTTGGCGACTTAGGTAGGCTTGCGGGCGTCGGGGGAGCCCGGAGGAGTCGCCATGACGAGGACCTGGCGGGTGCCGGTCATCGTGGCACTCAGCGTTGGTTTGGTGGGTTTGGCCGGTCTGGCCGAGCCCGCGGTGGCGAGCGACCGCGCAGACCGCGTTGAGGCGATTGTCGACCGCGCTGATCCCGATGTGATGGAAGTCGTCGTGACGCGGCGCGATACCGACGGCGTACCGCGGTTCGAGACCATCGCGACTCCGACGGAATCCGACGCCCGGGACGTCGTTGACGAGCACTTGGATGCGCCCGGCGTCGCGAGCGTCGAGATGAACCAACCCGTTCAGGCGTTTGCGAAGGCGACGAAGAAGGAGTGCAAGAAGGTCTGCAAGAAGGTCTGCAAGAAGGACCCCAAGCAGCACCGCAACGTCTGCAAGAAGGTCTGCGCCAACCAGTGCAGGAATGTGTGCAAGAAAGGCCGCCAGAAGGACTGTCTCCGCCGATTGCAGCCGGCTGCGCCCGTCGCGGCGCCGGTGCCGAGCCCGACCCCGATGCCGCCGCCCGGCCCGCCGGAGCCTCCCGTGCCACCCGCGCCGGTCTATCCGGACGATCCGCTCTTTCCCATCCAGTGGGCCTTGGACCGGGACCACTTCGACATCGCGGCCCTGGACGACATCACGAAGGACGACACGGCCGCGGTCACCGTCGCAGTCATCGACAGTGGCGTGGACGCCAGTCATCCGGATTTGCTCGGACGGGTCGGCGCCGGTCACAATGCAATGTCGCCCGGTACTCCCGGAACGGACGACTGTGGGCATGGCACCCACGTGGCCGGAATCATCGCGGCCGACACGAACAATGGCATTGGGGTGGCAGGGATGGCCCGGACGGCGCAGGTTGTGCCGGTCAAGGTTTTGGACGCGGCATGCAACGGGACTGCGGCGTCAGTCGCCGCCGGCATCGTGTGGGCGGCCGATCATGCAGACGTGCTGAACCTTTCGCTGGGCAGCCAGACGGAGACGGCAGCCGAGCGTGACGCCGTCGACTACGCGCTGTCGCTCGGTCGCGTGGTCGTGGCGGCCGCGGGAAATCATCGCCCCGGCTGTGAGCCGACCGATTGGTGTGGGTCCCACACGACCTATCCGGCTGCCTATCCGGGTGTGATCGGGGTGGCGGCAGTGAATGCCAACGGTGACTCGGCTGGCTTCTCGAACTACGGCGACTGGGTCGACGTCGCCGCGCCGGGCGTCGACATCGTTTCCACCATGCCGGCGACGGCCGTGTTCGGCTGCGGCGATGACTACTGCGAACGTGACGGCACCTCGACAGCGGCCCCACACGTGGCGGCCCTGGCCGCGATGGCCCTGTCGCACTGTGCGTGGAGCGGCCAGGAGGCAGCCGATCAGATCGTCCGCCGGTCGTCCCACTACCCGGCGCGCGACGACGCCACCGGATACGGCCTGATCCAACCGCGAGCCGTAGTGGGCTGCGGATGAGGCGGCTCTTCAGGGCAGGCGGCGTCTCGGCGCTCCTCCTGGTCAGCCTGCTGTGCCTGCCGATGTCGAGCGAGCCAGCCGCCGCCGCAGTCACGCGCGAGCCGGGCAGCTTCGTGGCCCTCTCGCCGGCCCGTGTGCTGGACACCCGCAACGGAACGGGCGCGCCGAAGACGCGCGTCCAACCGCATGCGACTGTCATGCTCCAAGTTGCCGGTCGCGGCGGCGTACCGTCCGCCGGTGCCGGCGCAGCCGTGCTCAACGTGACGGCCGTTGGGCCTGATGCCGCCGGATACGTCACGGCCTACCCGGACGACGGTTCGGACCTACCCTTGGCCTCCAATCTCAGCTTCACGCCCGGACTGACCATCAGCGGCCACGTCACCGTCAAGCTGGGGGGTAACGGGCAGATCAAGCTCTTCAACGGGTCGGACGGCGCCGTCGACCTTGCCGCCGATGTGTCCGGGTGGTACGTCGATGGAGACGCGTCGGCCGCCGGCACCTTCACCTCGATGTCCCCGGTCCGCGTCTTGGATACCCGGCGAGATCAGCCGATCAGCGCCAACGGTGAGGTGTCGGTTCCGATGACCGGCGTCGTAGGGTCGTCCAACGTCGCTGCGACCGTCATGAACCTCACCGCGACCAATCCGGCCGCTGACGGATTCATCACCGCCTATCCCGGTCCATCGCGACCGCTGGCGTCAAACGTGAACTTCGCACGCGGCCAGACGATCCCGAACGCTGGCACGCCTGGTGTGGGCTCGGACGGCTCGGTGCGTTTCTACAACGGCGCCGGCGGGACGGTCGACCTTGTTGCTGACGTCGCGGGCTGGTTCCGCAGCGACGGTGCAACCGGAGTGCCCGGATCCTTCACGTCAATGACTCCTACGCGGCTGCTCGACACCCGTTACGGAACCGGTGCCCCGCAGGCTCGCGTGGGTGCTGGCAAGTCGGTGTCGTTCACGGTTCCGTCGGGAGCGGGTGCTGTGAGCCTGGATGTGACCGCGATCAATCCAGGAGCAGACGGTTTCATCACGGCGTTTCCCGCCGGCACAGCGCCACCGTTGGCCGCGAACATCACCTTTGCGCGCGGACAGAACATCACGAACCACGTGACGGTCAAGGTGGGATGTGCAGGGAAGGTGACCCTGTACAACGGATCATCCAGCACCGTGGATCTGGCGGCCGACATCGACGGATCGTATCGAAGCAACGCGGCGAGATCTGGGCCGCCGGCCGCTGTTCTCTCCAACGATCCCGCATCCTGGAACTGGAAACTCGCCCTTCCGATCGCCGGCACAGACGGGTTTGCGGCGCAGATCTCTCAACCGGCACTGGCCACGTATCAGCATGACCAGTTCTTCCACATCAACGACGCTGGCGACGGTGTCGTGTTCCGAGCGCCAGTTGAGGGTGCCACCACATCTGGCTCCGAATATCCCCGCACGGAGTTGCGCGAGATGAAGAACAACGGCAAGGACGAAGCCGGCTGGAGTAGCGGAACTGGCGAACACGTGATGATCATCTGCCAGGCGATCACGGCGACGCCGCCAGTCAAACCGCATGTCGTCGCCGGCCAGATCCACAGCAGTTCCAACGACGTCATGGAGATTCGGCTGGAGGGCAAGCGACTCTTCGTGGAGTCGAACGGGACCGAGCGGGGCAATTTGGACACCAATTACACCCTCGGGACTGTTTTTACCGTCGAAGTCAGAGCCAACGCTGCCGGGATCACCGTGGCCTACAACGGCTCGCCCAAGGTGGCCTATACCAAGACTGGAAGCGGTTGGTACTTCAAGGCCGGCAGCTACCCGCAGTCGAACCTGTCCAAGGGAGACCAGGCCGGTTCCTACGGCGAGGTCGTCATCTACAGCCTCTCCGTCCAGCACTCCTGACATGGAGCTGCCCGATGGGCGTCAGCACTCCTAGAACTGCCCGCGATCCATCGCGAAGAAGCAGCGGCTGCCGGGGTGCTCGGTCTGTGACCAGAGCTCGTCGGGGGCGGGCCAGTACGTGATGTCCTCGGGACCGATCGGCAGCGCCTCTCGGTACCTGCGGAACTCGCGGGCTGGCCGACCTGCAGCTGACCCAGCGCATTCGGCCCGCGTGACTGCGTCACGTACCAGGTCCCGCCGACGGTCACCGCACCCTGCATGTGGGAGAGGCCCGGTCGTCGAACAGCGTGGGGGCGGAGGCGCCCGCTGTGTGTGTCGTCAGGTGGTCGCCATCGATCTGGAACCGCGCCAGCCGGGTCGGCATCGACTCCTTGCCGTATTCGCCGGCCACGAGCTCCGGGGGAGTGACGGTGCGATCGAGCGACAGGAATGAGTAGCGCATGTCGCCGGAAGCTGCTGCCAGCAGATGCGCGACCTCGTCGCTCCGGCCGAGGCCATCTTCCTCGACGCCAAGCTTGAGGCCGAACTGGTTGAGCTGGATGAGGACGAGGCGCGCGAGCTGCTGGCCGAGGTGGGTATTGACGAGCCGGGCCTCGACCGGCTGGCCCACGTCGGGTTCGACACCCTGGGTCTGCAGACCTACCTGACCGCGGGCCCGAAGGAAGTCCGGGCCTGGGAGATCAAGAAGGGAGCGACGGCGCCTGAGGCAGCCGGCGTCATTCACACCGACTTCCAGAAGGGCTTCATCAAGGCCGAGATCGTCTCCTACGACGACCTCGTCGGGCTGGGTTCGATGCTCAAGGCCAAGGTAGCCGGCAAGGTGCGCATGGAGGGCAAGGACTACGTCATGCGCGACGGCGACGTGGTGGAGTTCCGCTTCAACGTCTGACCCGTCGGTCGTGCCGCAATCTCGGGCGGTGGGTTTGGCACCGAGAATCGGTGATTTCACGTGCGAAACCCACCGACATCCGCTATCTGCTGAAGGTCAGGTGGACGGTGGCGGTCTCGGCTGTTTCGGCGGCGACGTCATAGCCGGACTCCAGGCCGCGCAGGTCGTCCCAGAGGCGGATACCGCGCCCGAGCAGGATCGGTGCGATCGCGACGTGCAGCTGGTCGACCAGCCCCCCTTTGAGAAAGTCCCGAACGACGGTGGCACCGCCGCCGACCCGGACGTCTTTGCCCTCTGCAGCCGCCGATGCGCGCTCGAGCGCCTCGTGCGGCGTCGCGCTGAGAAAGTGAAAGGTCGTACCGCCGGCCATCTCGATCGGTGGCCGTGGGGTGCCGTGGGTGAGGACGAACACCGGGCAGTGGAACGGCGGCTCGTCGCCCCACCACCCTTGCCAGTCCGGGTCGTCGGGAAAGTTGTGCAGGCCGAACATGCCCGCGCCCATGATCTCCGCGCCGATACCTTCGAAATACGCCTTCGCATACTTGTCGTCCACACCGGTCGTGCCGGCACCAGAGGTGTCGTGGAAGACGCGCGCCTGCATCGTCCGCGTCGCGACGTACGCAGCGGTGAGGCGGGACCAGTCTTCGCCGAATGGATTCTCGGCGGTCTGATCGGTCGTGGTCGCGAAACCATCGAGCGAGATGTTGAGGTCAACGCGAACGGCCACCAGCAATGACTATCACTGAGTACCGTGCAAGCGTGGCATTCAATCTTCGTCCAATTGACGAGACGTTCTTCACGTCCGCGCCCCAGGTGTTCACTGAGGCCTTCGACATCGCCAATCCGGCGCCGGAAGTCTGGTCGGAGCTGACCGCCGACGCGGCCTTGTCGTTCTGCCGGTCCCTTCGCGGGGCGCGCTGGACGTCGCCGCGGCCCTTCGGCGTCGGCACGACGCGGACGATGCCGGCGCTCTATGGGCTGCTGGTCATCGACGAGCGCTACTTCCGCTGGGAAGAGGGTCGGCGACAGTCCTTCTACGTCGAGCGGGCGAACCTCCCGATGTTCAAGAGCCTCGCCGAGGACTACCTGCTCGAGCCGACAGGTCCCGACACCTGCCGATTCACGTGGACGATCGCGGCAGACCCGACGGTCATCGGCAAGCTAGGCTCGCCGCTCAACAAGTCGATCGTCGAAGGGATCTTCCGCGACACGCGGCGCCACTTCAGCTGACGACTGCGTCGCTGAAGGGCTTGGATCGAGCGGCTTCATTGAGTCTTCATCCGCGATCTCTAGCGTTCGGCGCATGACGCTCGTGCAGCAGGAGTCGACGCAGCTGCGCCGCGTCCGCACCACCGCGATTGGCTGGCTGTCGGTGACCGGCGCATGTGTCACCACCTTGGTCATCCACGCCTTGTTCCTGCGTCGAGCGCTCGGTCCCGATGAGGGGGGCTTCAGCGTGGTGGCTCGGTACTGGGGTCACTCCGGGCATTACCTGTATGGACCGTTGTGGGTCGACCGGCCACCCGGGTTGTTGCTGGTCTTCGACATTGCGAACCGACTCGGGCCGTATGGCGTTCGCGTGCTTGCGGCCGTCACGGCGATGGTCATCGTCCTCGGGGTCAGCCGCGCTGCCAGGACCATCGCCGGTGAAGGCGCAGCCCGGTGGGCTGCATGGACGGCCGCCGCGTTCGCCTCGTCGGCCGCGATCCAGGCGAATCAGCTGAATGGCGAGCTCATCGGCGCGGCCCTGCTCAGTTTGTCGTGTGCGGCCGTGCTGGCCGCGCTGCACAGCCAGCCCGTCGCGGCCGGCGGCCTCGGGGCTGTGGCCGGTGCGCTGGCTGGGGGAGCGGTGTTCGTCAAACAAAACCTGCTGGACGCCGTGGTGTTCGCCGGGGTGTTGCTCGTCGCGACGCTGTTGGCTCGACGCTGGACGCCTTCGGCGTCGGCAACCGGCGTTGGCTTGGTCGGGGGCGGCGCAGCCGTGCTCGCCTTGGCCGCCCGCTGGGCGGTCGCGCATGGCGGAGTGGCGGCCCTTGCCTTCGCCATGTACGGATTCCGGGCCCGCGCCACCGACGTCATGGGGGCTTGGTCGTGGACCGCTCCCGAGCGGCGGTTCTGGTTGTTGCTCCTGCTGGCGGTCGGGACGCTGCTCGTCCCGGTAGCGGTGAGTGCGGCTTCGCCCGTGCGACCCCGGCTGCGGCGGCTCACGCCCGTCGGCTGGGCGATCCTCGCCACGTCGGCATTCGAGTTGGTGTCCATGATCGCCGGCTTCAACTTCTGGCCCCATTACCTGATCAGCTTCATCCCCATGGTTGCGATTGCCGCCGGAGTGGCGGCCAGCCGCGCCGGCCGGGGCGCACGGCGCACACGCGTGCTGGTTACGGCGGCCATTGTCGGCACGGCCGTCCTGGCCGTATCGGTGGCGGCCTTTATGGGTTCTGGACGCGCCTGGGAGACCGGACGCTGGGTTGGGGAATCCTCGCGACCGAGCGACACGATCGTGGTGGCGTACTCGCACCCGAACGTTGCACAGGCATCCGGGCTGAGACCGGGCTACCCGTACCTGTGGAGCCTGCCGGCGCGCACGCTCGACCCTCAGCTCACGCTGATGACGTCGGCCCTCGAGGGCCCGACCCGAGCCACCTGGTTCGTTCGATGGGATCGGTACCACAATTGGGGATTTGACGGGCATCGGCAGGTTGGTCGGGCCTTGTTTGCGGGGTACCGCCGAGTGGGCACCGTATGCGGCCACCAGGTGTGGCTGCGTGACGATGCGACCCGATACATCGCTCCGATACCGTCGCCCGCGCGCTGCGTCGGGAGGGCCGTATGAGTCGCGCGATCGTGGTCGTCCCGACCTACAACGAAGCGGGGACGGTGGATGAGCTGCTGGACCGCGTGTTGGCGTCCCATCCGGCTGTCGAGGTGTTGGTGGTCGACGACTCCAGTCCGGATGGGACCGGCGCCCGGGTCCGGGCGCACGACGGGGCAGTGGCCGGCCGGGTGCACCTCCTCGAACGCGCCGGCAAGTCGGGGCTCGCCGCCGCCTACCGGGCTGGCTTCACGTGGGCGCTGTGCGGCGACTACGACGTGGTCGCGCAGATGGACGCCGATCTGTCGCACCCGCCGGAGGAACTCCCCGCGCTGCTGAAAGCGCTCCGACAGAATGATGTCGCCGTCGGCTCCCGCTACGTGCCGGGCGGAGGAATCGCCGCATGGACGTGGCTGCGACGGCTCATCTCGATGTGGGGCAACCTCTTCGTACGCATGGTGCTCGGGTTGTCCGTGCGTGACAGCACGGCGGGCTACAAGGCCTTCCGGCGGGACGCCCTGGTGCGCATCGGCGCGACGGCATCGACGTCGAATGGCTACTGCTTCCAGGTGGAGAACGCGTGGCGCGCGGAGCGTCTCGGGCTCCGAGTCACGGAAATCCCGATCACGTTCACGGACCGAACCCAGGGTTCCTCGAAGATGTCTTGGCATATCGTCGCCGAGGCCTTGCTCCGCGTCGTGCTCTGGCGATTGGCGGAGCTGGCCCGGCGGTGGATGCCCGAGACTTTGACATTCCTCGCCGTTGGCGGGGCGGGGTACGTCACGGACGTGGTGGCGTTCAATCTGCTGCGCACGCTCGATCCGTTCACCCTGCTCGATCCGACGGTCGCGCGCACCCTGGCAGTGATCCCGGCCATGGCCGTGACCTTCTTCGGGCACCGCAGCCTCACTTGGCGCGACCGGGAGCGTGTCATGAGTGGGCGCGAACGGCGTGCCCAATTCGTTCAGTTCATCGTCGTCAACGCCTTCGGATTTGGCATCTCGGTCGGCTGCCTGGCGATATCGCACGACGCATTGGGATGGCGGAGCGCCGTCGCGGACAACATCTCGGCGAATGTGGTCGGACTTGCGCTCGGCACCGTTTTTCGGTTCGCTGCATACCGCTGGTTCATTTTTGGAAGATCGCGTGCAGAGGTTCCGCTCCCTGCCTTTCCATTGCCGGTTCCAGGGAAGGGTGGATGTCTGATGAGCGAAGCATGGGCACCAGTGCCGGTCGCCGTGCCGGCGATCGACCTCCCATTTGTCAGCATCGTCGTGCCGGCTTTCAACGAGGCCGAGTTGCTGCCGGACTGCATCGCCGCGCTCCATGCCCAGGACTACCTGGGTCGCTTTGAAATCATCGTGGTCGACAACGCGAGCACTGACGGCACCGCATCGATTGCTGCGGCTCGCGGTGTCCGCGTGGTCCGCCAGTCACACCCGGGCGTCACGTGGGCACGCGAGCTGGGAACCCGTTCGGCGGGCGGCACGATCGTCGTGTCCACAGATGCCGACACCACGGTTGAGCGGAACTGGCTGACCACCATCATCGAGACCTTCCGGGAGCAGCCGGACTTGGTTGCCGTGTGTGGGCCGTGCGTGTGGGTGGACTCACCGTGGTGGGGACGGGCGTACGGCACGTTGCTGTTCGGGGCCGTGGGCCTGATCTACCGCCTGACCGGCCGGGTCCTCTATGCGAGCGCGACCAACATCGCGTTCAGGCGGGACGCCTGGTCGGGGTACGACCTCACGGCGACGCAAGGCGGCGACGAGGTGGGCCTCTTGCGTCAGTTGCGCGCCCGCGGCGGTATCCACTTCTCGGGCGGAAACGCCACGCTGACC
Source organism: Aeromicrobium sp. (assembly GCA_045806885.1). Lineage (GTDB taxonomy): Bacteria > Actinomycetota > Actinomycetes > Propionibacteriales > Nocardioidaceae > Aeromicrobium. The sequence continues at coordinate 60,406 of JBJMIJ010000028.1, read as the reverse complement.
TCGCCGCGCCGACTGACCCGCGGGCTTTTCTACAACCTCTTCGTCACGTGCTTCTACTACTACCTGCTGGGGTACCTCGTGAATCGGCTCGCGGGACGGACGGTCATCGGGACAGCCCCGCACATTCGCGGCCGGGTCGACGCCGTCGCGGGGCGGCGGATGCGGAGGTTGAGGGCGGTTCTGTACATCGCGGCCGGCGTGCTCCTGGTCCGCTTTGTCACGTGAACGGGGCGTTGGGGGCGGCCGCCAGGTACCGGGTCACCATGTCGTCGCGATCGCAGCGGATGGGGCCGTTCCCGTTCGAGTCGGAGTCAGCGGCTGAGATCGCCCTGACCTTCGACGACGGACCCAACGAGCCTTTCACGAGCGAGATTGCCGACTTCCTCGATGCGGAGGGGATTCGCGGAACGTTCTTCCAGGTCGGCCGCGCGGTGCGTGCTCACCCTGAGCTCACCCAGCGGCTGGCGGCTGCCGGCCACGTCATCGGAAATCACAGCGACACCCACACCTTCGGAAACTGCCTGCGCGCGTCGAAGCTGGCCACGGAGATCGCCGATGCCGACGAGACATTCGCCCAGCTCGGGCTCGCACCGGCTCTGTACCGGCCGCCGTGGTTGCTACGCGTGCCGGCGTTGCAGCCGCTGCTGCGCGACCACGGCCTCACGGCGGTGTCCGGTTCGTTCTGCCACCCGCTGGAGGTGGCTCGGATCGATCCCGCTCGCATCTCCCGGTGCGCCGTGCGGCGCAGCGGGCCCGGCGCCATCCTGATCTTCCACGACGGCTACAACGGGCGGGCGGCCGATCGGGCCGAGTCCGTCGAAGCGATCAAGCTGACGGTGCGATCCCTCAAGGCGCAGGGCCACCGCTTCACGACGGTCGACCGACTGTTGAACATCCCGGCGTATCGGTAGCGGCCGTCACGCGAACTGGCTACGGTCCATCGCGAAGAAGCAGCGGCTGCCGGGGTGCTCGGTCTGCGACCAGAGCTCGTCGCGAGCCGGCCAGTAGGTGATGTCCTCCGGGCCGATCGGGAGCGCCCCCGGGTACCGCCGGAACGCACCCGGCTGGCCCACCTGGAGCTGGCCGAGGCCTTGCGGTCCACGCGACTGCGTGACGTACCACGTCCCTTCGACGGACACGGCGCCCTGCATGTGGGCGAGGCCGCGGTCGTCGAAGAGCGTCGGCGCCGATGCTCCGGCCGTGTGGGTCGTCAGCCAATCGCCGTCGATCTCGAACCGGGCGAGCCTCGTCGGCATCGATTCCCGCCCATACTCGCCGGCCACGAGCTCCGGCGGAGTGACACTGCGGTCGAGTGAGAGGAACGAGTAGGTCATGTTGCCGGCGGCCGCGGCGTACGCGAACCGGACCGGAAGGATGTAGCGATGGCCGAGCGTCGCCCGCGACGGCGGCACGGCGAGGATGTCCTCCATCCGGCAGGTGAGGATCCCGCGCCGGGAGCCGGCCACGTGCAGGTAGGACGGGCCGAACCAGACGAGCCCGCCGGCGTGGACGCGCAGCGGCCGGAACGTGGCTCGCCTGCCTCGCAGAACCGGACGCACCAGAAGGACGTGGCGGTAGCGAAGGGTGGCCATGTCGACGATGGCGATGCGGCTGCCGCACGTGATCCCGGCGCGGTTCTTGGCGTACGCGCTGGTCACGATGACGCCTTCGCTGACGGAGACGTCCGTCGACCAGGTGATGCCTTGTGGCCACCAGCGGGAATCCCAGTCGTCGCGTCCCTCCCAGGCGTAGGCCCGCGTGACGGCCGAACCAGGCGTCTCGATCGGCCGCGCCTGCCGATTCAGGTTGGCGAATACCCCCTCCACCCCGACCATCTCGCCGACACGGGACGCGAGCGCGGCGATCTCGGCGGCGTTCTCGTCCGTGCGGCGCAGTGCGATGCTCGCCGACGGCCTCACCATGACTTCACTCTGCCAGACCGGCACATGAGCGACGGTCGGTCGGCTAGGCGCGAGCTGCGTCGATCGCCTTCAGCAGCTCTTCCGCCACGCGCTCGATCGGCTCCATGGAGCGTTGGGCGAGGCTCACGATGACGGCACCCTCGACGGTGGAGAGGATGAGGGACGCCAAGGACGGTGCACGCGACGCGGGAACCCGGGACGTCAGGAGCATCTTCTCGATCATGCGAGTCCAGGTGGCGAAGCCGGCGCCGGCGCGTTCCCGCGCCGCCGACATCTCTTCGCCCGACAGGGCAGCAGCCGCGACGGGGCAACCGGCCGAGTAGTCGGTCGACTCGACCTGGTCGCGCCAGTACTCGACCATCGCGGGCACGGCATCGCGGGCGTCCATCGTCTCGACCAGGCCGAAGATCGCGTCGTACTCGTCGCAGGCGACCGACGTCGCCTCCTCGATCAGCTGGGCCTTGCCGCCCGGGAAGTAGTGGTACAGCGAGCCGCGCGACGCCCCGGCATCCGCGATGGCATCGAGCATCGACGTGGCCGCGACGCCTTGGCGCCGCATGCGTTCCTTGGCGCTCTGGACGACCCGGGCACGAGTCTCCGCGCCGGCGCGACTCATTTCGCCCGACCACCCACGCGCACGGCGTCGACGCCGTGTTTCGCCATGTAGATCGCGACGGCAGTGGCGGGGTGGCGCTTCGGCTTGGGCTCCTTGTGATCACCCATGCGCCACATGTTGACGGTGTAGTAGGTCAACTCGGTGAGGCTGTCGATCAGGCGGATGCCGGTCTGGTGCACCTTCACCTCGGTCCGGCTCGCGGTGCCGTCGAGCAGGGCGCCCGGGACATCGGGGTCCAGCGTGAGCGGGCGACCGAGGCCGACGATGTCGATGCCACCGCTGGCGATGGCGTCGTTCATCGCCTCCGAGCTGCGGAAGCCACCGGTGAGCATCAACGGCAGCTCGGGGTGGGCGGCGCGCACCTTCAGCGCGTAGTCGAGGAAGTACGCCTCCCGCTTGCGCGTGCTCTCCCGGATGCTGTCGTCGACGCCGAGCATCGCGGCTGACGAGTACGTGCCGCCGGACACCTCCAGCAGGTCGATGCCCGCTTCGACGAGCGCGTCCACGACTGCGAGCGAGTCCTCCTCGCTGAAGCCGCCGCGCTGGAAGTCGGCCGAGTTGAGCTTGATGGCGAGGATCTTGTCTCCGATCGCAGCGCGCATCGCGGCGACGAGCTCCAGGACGAACCGCCGGCGCTTCTCTGGTGTGCCGCCCCACTGATCGGTCCGCTGATTGGCCAAGGGGGAGAGGAACTGGCTGACGAGGTAGCCGTGGGCGCCGTGGATCTGGACGCCGTCGAAGCCGGCCTCCGTGACGATGCGGGCCGTGGTGGCGAACCGGCGGATGATGTCCTCGATCTCGTCGTGGGTCAGCTCGCGCGGCGTGGCGAATGAGCCGGCCATGCCGGCAACCGCGATGGCGGACGGCGCGAGGGGCTTCGAGACGAGCGTGCGGGGCGTCTGGCGACCCGGGTGGTTGATCTGCACCAGGCCCACGGCGCCGCCGGACTTCACGATGGACGCCCACTCGACGAGGTCGGCCATGTGCCGCTCATCCTCGACGACCACGTTGCCCGGCTCGCCGATGTAGCGCTCGTCGACCATGACGTTGCCGGTGATCGTCAGGCCTTCGCCGTTGGCGGCCCAGCGGCGGTAGAGGGCCTTGATCTCGTCACCGGGGGCGAAGCCGGGGGAGGAGAGGCATTCACTGAGGGCGGCCTTGGCGATGCGGTTCGGCAGGACCGTCCCGTTGCGCAGGGTCAGGGGCTGGGTGAGCGCCGACACGTCCGTGATGGTGGTGATGGTCATGGCAGCCAAACTATGCGACGGTGCATAGTTCGGTCAACGTGACGTGCGTTACTCGCGGTTCCAGTCCTGGCACGAGTCGGATTCGAAGTACTGGCCATCGTTCAGGGTCACGCTCTTTGACCCGCTGGCGCTGCCCTCGTCGATGACGTCATCTCCGCTGGAGTCGCGCGAAATCTTGTACTCGCAGTCGAAGCCGCTGTCGATCGGGCCGCTCGTCCGGTAGGTGCCGCTGCGGACGTCGGTGCCGACGAGCACCGAAGCTTCGCCGCCGATGCGGGTGGCGGTGGCCGTGCCGGTCGGGCCCGGTGTCGCCGTGGGTGTCGCCGCGGCCTGCCGGTCCAGTTCGGCCTTGCGGTTGTCCAGGTCGGTCTGGCGCTTGTCGAGCTCCTTCTCGCGATCGTCCAGCTGTGCCTGGCGGTCGTCGAGGTCGGCTTCGCGCTGGTCGAGCTCGGGTGAGTCGGTCACGACGACCGGCGTGGGCTCAGGGGTGGGCAGGGCCTGCGGGGTCTGGTTGCGGCTCCCGATGCCCAAGCCGAGGAACAGCGCCGCGAGGCCGACGGCGGTCGCCGTGAGCCAGACTCGCCGGGTGGCCGAGTGATCGGCTTCCGGCTCGTCGTCGTCGGCTTCCGGGTTGACCGGGTAGATCACCCGGCTGGTGACCGACGAGTGTGTCGGCGCCGGCGTCCGCTCGTAGCCGATGTCCGCGGCGCGAGCCGCCTGGAGCGTCGATGTCGAGTTCGTCGATGACGGCACGCTCGACAGGACGGCCGTCTCCGGCGCAGGCTGCGCGGGCGTGGCCGCAGGGGAGTCGGCGACCGGACCGCGGACGTGGTCCGTCCACTGCGCGCCGTCCCACCAGCGGACGGTCCCGTGGGCGTCCGGATACCAGCCGGCCGGGATGTCGTTTGCCATGGCTCCCCTCGCGTGCACTGCTCGGCTGAACATTATCTGCTCATTTCCGCCGGATAGTGTGGAAATCATGCAAGGCGGCACACACCTTCCCGGCCAGTCCGGCGGGGTCGAGCGCAGTGTTGACGACGGGGGCCGGACGGTCCGGCGGCCGGCGGGGCCGTGGACTCCCGCCGTCCACGAGTTCCTGCAGTTCCTCTGCGATGAGGGGCTGCGTGGCGTTCCCGCTGTCGAGGGCATCGACGGCGACCAGGAGGTGCTGACCTACGTGTCCGGGCGGAGTGTGCCCGTCGACCGGGAAGTCGTCCTGGACAACGTCCTTGTCGAGGCGGTGACCTGGCTGCGCGACTTCCACGACATCGCCGAGGGATTTCGTCCCACGCGGCCGCTCCGCTGGCGTGCGGGTGAGCTCGAGCTCCCAGGCGACGGCATCGTCTGCCACAACGACCCCGGCACTTATAACTGGATCATTGAAGGCGGCCACTTCGTCGCGATGATCGACTGGGACATGGCCGGGCCGGGTCAGCGCATTGACGACCTCGCCTTCCTCGCGTGGACTGGCGTCCCGTTCGACCGGCCGATGGACGACGCCGAGGTACTGCGTCGACTGGACCTCGTCGTCGATGCTTATGGCGAATGGGGGCCGGTGACCCTGCTGGGCGCCGTGGGCGATCGGATTGAGCTGGCCTGCGCGCGGATCGAGGCCGGGCAAGCCAGCGGTGACGCCGCCATGATCAACTTGGGCCGGGCGGGGGAGCCGCAGCGCACGCGCGATCGGCTGGCCGCCTTCAACGACCGACGCGAACGATGGGAGTCCTTGCTATGAGCGCCATTCAGTTTGCGGCCGAGGAGGACGCTGCCGAGCTGATCCGAGAACTCACGAGCGAGGGATTCTCGACGAACCTGCGCCAGGTGTCGGACGACTTGTGGGAGCTCGACGTCGAGCCCTGGGACGACCGCGTGGTCGAGATGGTGGACGTCTATGGCGGCTGGCTGCCGGGCGACGCGCACCTTCCCTACGCGGAGTAGGTCCTACGCCTGAAGGTGCTCGGCGAAGAACGCCATCTGCGCCTCGGCGAGGCCGACGGCCACCGACTCCTGGGACGCCATGTGGGTGATGCCTGACAGCGGCAGGACGGAGTGCGGTCGGCTGGCGGCAAGCAGCGCGGCCGACAGCTGCAAGGTGTGGGCCGCGAAGACGTTGTCGTCCGCGAGCCCATGCACGAGCAGCAAGGGCCGTCGCAGGCCCGGCGCGAGTCCGATCAGGGAAGTGGAGTCGTACGCGGCAGCGTTCGTCTCCGGGTGACCGAGATACCGCTCCGAGTAGGCCGTGTCGTACAGGCGCCAGTCGGTGACGGGAGCGCCGGCGACCGCGGCATGGAAGACATCCGGCCGAGCCAGCACGGCGAGCGCAGCCAGGTAGCCGCCGAAGGACCAGCCGACGATGCCGACGCGCTCCGGATCGACGTCGTCGGGGTGGGCGTCGACAACGGACCGCAGCGCCGTGACCTGGTCCTCGAGCACAGGGCTGGCGAGGTCGTCGAGCACGGCGCGCTCCCAGGCGGGGTTGCGTCCCGGGGTGCCGCGACCGTCGGCGACCACGACGCAATAGCCCTGGTTGGCCATCCACTGCGGCTCGAGGAACATCCGGGCGGACGCCAGCGCCCGCTGGGCATGCGGCCCGCCGTACGGATTCATGATGATCGGCAAGCGTGCCGATCCGGGCGCGTGGCCGTCCGGAAAGACCACGGCCGTCCGGACGCCCGAGCCGCCGGCGAGCAGAACGTTGACCGCCGGGCGGAACGGCGGGTCGGCGCTCAGGACGGGAATCTGATGCGTCGTCGTCCCCGACGCGACAGTGACGGACGTTGTCGGGTCGTCGAGCCCGGACCTGACGATGACGGTCGTCGACCCGCCGACGATCGCCTGGTGCACCGCGGCGCCGGAACTCAGCGGCTCGACGGAGCCGTCCAAGCCGAACGCCACGACCTGGACCTCGGTCGGGTCTGACGAGGCGAGCGCCACGACGCGTTCGGCGTCGGCATCAACGATCTGCCGCACCTGCCACGCGGAGTCGCCGATCGGGGCGCCGTCGATGACGATGCGGCGCCGGTCCGGCAGGTCCTCGACAGACAGAAGCCGCCCGCCCTCGATGAATCGCGGTGCCGCGGTGACGTCGATCCAGGCGTCGTCGATGAGATCACGCAGGAGCGTCGTCGTCCCGGAGGCCACGTCGACGGAGCGGATCTGGGCCCGCCTCTGGTCGCGGCTCAACACCTGGATTACCGGATCACCGTGGGGCGTCCACGTGACGGAGCTCAGGTACTCGAACGCCTGCCGGTCCCACTCGATCTCGGTCCGGGTGCTGTCGAGCCGCACGTGCCAGAGCGTCACCTCGGCATTGGCCGTTCCGGCCGCCGGGTAGCGCTGGGGCGTGGGTGGGGTCGCAGGCTCGGCCGGGTTGCTGACGTGCCAGATCGGGACGGGAGCCTCGTCGTATCGCTCAACCAGCAGCGACTTTCCGTCCGGCGCCCACCAGTAGCCGCGATGGCGGCCCAGCTCCTCCGCCGCGATGAACTCGGCCAGTCCCCACGCCTCCGTGGCAGATTCGGGCTGCGCGAGCGCACGGTCGTCGGAGCCGTTGACGCCGACGACTCTGAGCTCGCGGTTCGCGACGTATGCGATGTGCCGTCCGGTCGGGTCGACGCGCGGGTCGATCGCCCCGACCGCCGCGGGCACCGTGCTTGTTGCTCTGACGCCGAGGTGGATCGCCCAGACCTGGCCGGACAACCCAAACGACGCCCATCGCCCGGTCTCGTCCACGGCGTAGTCGACGAGGCCGGCGCCGGACTCGCGGCTTCGCTCCCGTCGGGCGCGCTCTCCCGGCGACAGGTCCTCACCGTCGGCGAGGAGGGCGCGCGGATCAGCAAGCACGACCTCGGTGCCCGATCCGACATCCAACTCGTACAGCAATCCGGTGTTCGTGAATCCGTCCGGCGTCCGCAGGTACCAGACCTTCGACCCGTCCGCGGCGACAGTGACGTTGCGCGGCACGCCGAGCGTGAACCTGGCGGTGCGCGCGGCCAACCGCGGATACGACTCCGTCACGTGCCGATACAACCATGCGACTAGCGTTCGTCTCGTGATCGACGACAGGGAGAAGGCGCGGCGGCTGATGCTCGTGCATGCCCATCCGGACGACGAGACCATCTTCACCGGCGTCACCATGGCGCGCTACGTCGCCGAGGGCGCCCAGGTCACGCTGGTCACCTGCACGGCTGGCGAGGAGGGCGAGATCCTCACGCCGGACATCGCTCATTTCGCCGCTGAGCAGGACGACCGCCTGGGGCAGCACCGGGTCGAGGAGCTGGCCGCGGCGATGCAGGTGCTGGGCGTCACGGACCATCGCTTCCTCGGTGGGACCTTTCACTACCGCGACTCGGGCATGCAGTGGGGCCCGGACGGACACGCCATGCCGCGCGACGTCACGCGCGCCGACACGTTCTGGCACGCCGACCTGACCGATGCGGCCGACGAGCTCGTCGCGATCATCCGGGAGGTCAGGCCGCACGTGCTCGTGACGTATGACGAATTCGGCGGCTACGGCCACCCCGATCACGTCCAGGCGCATCGGGTGGCCACGTACGGCGTCGCGCTGGCTGCGGTCGAGTCATACCGCCGCGACCTGGGCACGGCCTGGGACGTCCCGAAGCTGTACTGGGCGGCTTCGTCGAAGCGACTGATGATCGAGGCCGGCTGGGATCCCGCGCGCATGCCGCGCCTGGCCGTCGACGACGAAGACCTGACGGCGGTCATCGACGGAACGCCGTGGATCGAGCTGAAGCTGGCCGCGATGCGCGCCCACGCGAGCCAGATCGCCGAGGACGGTCACTTCTTCAGCGGCAACCCGAGCCGGTGGTCGCACGAGTTCTTCCGACTGGCCAAGGGGACGGCCGCCCCGTCTCCAGGCGAAGCCGTCGAAGGGGACCTGTTCGCCGGACTCTAGGGTTCAGCTGTGGTTGACGAGCAGCAGTTCCGGGCGGCCCTCGGCCGATTCGCCAGCGGCGTCACCGTCGTCACGACCGTCCTCGACGGCGTCGACCACGTGATGACGGCGAGCGCGTTCACGTCGGTCTCGTTGGTGCCGCCGCAGGTGCTCGTCTGCGCGCACCGCGCCGCCCGCTTCCATGACGCCGTCTTGGCGTCGGGCACGTGGGGCGTCACGATCCTCTCCGACCGCGGGCGCGCGACATCCGCCTGGTTCGCGAACCGGGGGAGGCCGCTGGAGAACCAGCTGGAGAAGTGCTCCTATCGCCGAAGCCCCGGCGGCATGGCCCTGCTCGACACCGGCCTGGCGTGGATGGAGTGCGAGACCTCCGCGGTTCACGACGGTGGCGACCACAGCATCATCGTCGGCGATGTCCGCTGGGCCGAGGTGACGACGTCCGACGTCGACGATCCGCTGCTCTACTACCGCTCCCACTACGGCACGATCGTCCGCTCGGCTGAGAGCGAGAAGACGATCCAGGCGGAATCCGGCCGGTAAGCCGCTGCCGGTTGACCTGCGGCGCAATGCGAGGATGGACCCCGTGCCCGACGTCGACGAGCCCACCAGGTCCGGGCGCGCACGGCCGGCATTCACCCTCGGACTCCTGGGCATTCTCGGAATCCTCGCGGTGGCTGGATTCATCCTCACGGGGACGCGGATGCCTGCGCACGCGTCCGTCGGAGGAGTTGACGTCAGCAGGCTCTCGCCGCAGAAGGCGGAGGAGAAGGTCGACGCCGCGCTCGGCTCGCGGGCCCTGGTTCCCATCACCGTGCTCAGTGGCGGCCGGACGTTTGTGGTCGACCCAGCCAAGGCCGGGCTCAGCGTCGACGTGAAAGCCAGCATGCAACGGGCCGGCGGCGAGCATTCCCTCAATCCGGTGCGGATGGTGCGACTGTTCGTCGGCCATGTCGACGCACCGCTCGTGGTCTCCGCGAACGACAAGGAGCTGTCGGCGACGGTCGACTCGATCGCCACGGCTCTCGATCGTCCGCCGGTCGAGCCGCTGGTGACGTTCGACGGCACCAGGCCCGTCGTGCGCAGGCCGGAGCCCGGAGCTCTCGTCGACCGGGACGCTGCGGCGAAGGCCATCCGCAGTGCCTATCTGGTGAAGGACCAGGTCGAGGTGCCGGTCAAGCCGGCCAAGCCGGCGGTCGGCCAGGCCGGTCTCGACACGGCGATGCACCAGATCGTGGATCCGGCGATCAGCGGCCCGGTGACGGTCCACGTGGGCGACCAGGCCATCCAGCTGCCGGTAACGGCCTACACACCCGCGCTGAGCGTGCGCGTGGTCGGGATCGCGCTGCGGCCGCACCTCGATCCGGCGCTGCTGGCCGCCCCGCTGACCGACGCGACGACCGGCATCGCCAAGGAGGCCGTGAACGCGTCGATCACCATCGAGGACGACAAGCCAGTCATCCGCCCGGCCAAGCCCGGGATCGGCCTGCGACCCGAGGAGATGGCGGTCAAACTCATCCCGGCGATCACCCAGACCGGCGCAGCCCGCAGCGTGACGGTCGACTCGAAGATCGTGCCGCCGTCGTTCACGACAGCCGATGCCGAGGCGCTGGACATCAGGGAGAAAGTCAGCGAGTTCGTCACGTACTTCCCCTACGCGCATTACCGCAACGTCAACCAGTCGCGCGCGGCCGAGCTGATCAACGGGACGATCCTCATGCCCGGTGACGTCTTCAGCATGAACGACAAGGTCGGCGAGCGCGACAAGGACCACGGGTTCGTCAAGGGGATTGTCATCGGCGACGGCGCGCAGTACCGCGAGCAGTTTGGCGGGGGCGTGTCCCAGGTCGCGACGACGCTGTACAACGCTGCCTTCTTCGCCGGCCTCGAGGACGTCGAACACCACCCACATGTCTTCTACATCCAGCGCTACCCGCTCGGCCGGGAGGCAACCGTCTGGTTCGGCCAGCTCGACCTTCGCTTCCGGAACACGCTGCAGAAGCCGCTGCTGATCCGCGCCTGGGTGGTCAAGGGGTCAGACACGCGGCGCGGCGAGATGCACGTCCAGATGTGGGGCCACAAGGAGTGGGACATCCAGTCGTCGATCTCCGAGGAGACCAACGAGCGCAAGCCCGGTAAGCGCTATGACGACACCGACGAATGCATCGAGCAGCCGGCCACGCCGGGCTTCGACGTCGACGTCACCCGAACGTTCCGGCGGATCGACTCAACAGAGGTCGTCAAGACCGACATGACACACGTGTCCTACGTCGCGTCCGACGAAGTGCTGTGCGAGGCCCCGCCCGCCCCGCCGACACCGGTCGCCCCGGTCGTGCCGCAGCCGGCCAACCCATGGGCCTATCGCCGCTGATCGGGAACCGGCTTCCACGCCACCGCGTCGCTCCGCTGCACGGTCACCAGGTCCCCGTCGCGGCGCTCCACGACAACGGCATCAGCGTCCGCGCGGCGCACGTGGCCGATGACATCGGTGAGCTCCGGCCGGCCGGAGAGTGCCGTCCCGCCGGTGCGGTAGCGGACGACGACGCGCTGTCCGATTGTCCAGGAATCGGGCCACGCTGACGTCACTGTGTGAGCGTTCCATACACTTGGACCGCCCCGCTCTTGAAGGAGATGCCGTGACCTACGTGATCGCCCAGCCATGTGTGGACCTCAAGGACCGCGCCTGCGTGGACGAATGTCCCGTCGACTGCATCTACGAGGGCAACCGGATGCTCTACATCCACCCCGACGAGTGCGTCGACTGCGGTGCGTGTGAGCCGGTGTGCCCGGTCGAGGCCATCTTCTACGAAGACGACACCCCGGAGGAGTGGAAGTCGTACTACGACGCCAATGTCCACTTCTTCGATGAGATCGGCTCGCCCGGCGGCGCGGCCAAGACCGGCGTGATCGACGCAGATCACCCGCTGATCGCCGCGTTGCCGCCGCAGATCCAGGAGTGAGCGACGGGGCCGTCTCGGGCCGGTTCCCGGATTTCCCCTGGGACACCATCGCCGACGCGAAGGCTCGCGCGGCGGCACATCCGGACGGCATTGTCGACCTCTCCATCGGTACGCCGGTCGACGACGCTCCGCCGGTGGCGCGCGAAGCGCTTTCGGCCGCCTCGAACGCGCCCGGATACCCGACGGTGCTGGGCCCGGAGGCGATGCGCCAGGCGGCCGTCGACTGGCTGGCGCGGAGGTTCGGTGTCACGGGCGTCGGGCCCGAGCACGTCCTGGCGACCATCGGGTCGAAGGAGCTGATCGGCAACCTGCCGGTCCAGCTCGGCCTCGGGCCGGACGACCTCGTGGTCATCCCCGAACTGGCGTATCCCACCTACGAGGTGGGCGCGCGCTACGCCGGCTGCGGGGTCATCGCCGCCGACTCGACGGTGGCGCTGGGCCCGGAGCGTCCCGCGCTCGTCTATGTGAACTCGCCGGCCAATCCGCATGGCGCCATCCTCGGCGCCGACCACCTGCGCAAGCTCGTGGAGTGGACGCGCGAACGGGGTGCGCTCCTGGTCAGCGACGAGTGCTACCTCGAGTTCGGCTGGGACGCCGAGCCGGCCACCGTGCTGGACCCGGCCATCAACGGGGGCTCACTCGACGGCATCCTCGCCGTGCACTCGACGTCCAAGCGATCCAACCTCGCGGGCTACCGGGCCGCCTTCGTGGCCGGCGACGCCGCCGTGGTCGGCGAGCTGCTGGCCGTGCGCAAGCACCTCGGCTTCATGGTGCCGGCACCCGTCCAAGCCGCACTGACTGCAGTGTTGTCCGATGACACACACGTCGACGAACAGCGTGAGCGCTATGCCGCGCGGCGGGCGTCAATGCGAGACGCGCTGCTGGCGGCCGGATTCGCCATCGACCACTCGGAGGGCTCGCTGTACCTGTGGGCCACGCGCGACGAGCCGTGCCGCGACACCGTCGCATCGCTCGCCGAGCTCGGCATCCTGGTCGCGCCGGGCGACTTCTACGGCCCCCGCGGCGCGAACCACGTGCGCGTCGCCTTCACCGCGACCGACGAGCGGATCGCCGCCGCCGTCGCGCGCCTCACTTCCCGAGGGTGATCGTCACGCGGTCCGGCAGCGCCGACGGCGTTCGGACCCAGCCGCCGGGCGAGTCGGCGGCCGTCCAGCGCATCCCGTCGAAGCTCACCGAGGTGATCTCGAGGCGTGCCGCGTTGCCCACGGCGTAGTGGGCCAGCGCCCACCCGCGAGCATCGATGTCCGGCGCGGTCCCGATGAGCGGCAGGACGAGCGTCGTGTTGGACGTCGTCATGGGGATGCGGCCGAATGCGGCGGTGATGTCGCGACTGACCGCGGCCACCAAGCCGCCGCCGGTCGGATTGATGGTGCAGGAGAACGCCGCCGTGCTGTAGCCGCGCAGAGCCGACGCCAGCGCACGGGCATAGTCCTCGTGCTCGGCATAGGCGCCGCCGAAGCCCGAGTGCTGGACGTGTTGGGCGGCGTCGGTGATGCGCATCGACTCGTACCCTTCGGCCTCAGCGAGAGCGTCATAGAAGGCGTTGATCGCGTAGATCGGATCCAACAGCTGCTCGCGGGTGCCCCAACCCTGGGATGGCCGCTGCTGGAACAGGCCTACCGAATCGCGGTCGCCGTAGTCGACGTTGTGGATCTTCGACTCCTGGAAGGCGGTTGCGATCGCAATGGTCGTCGCCCGGGGTGGGAGCCCGCGACGCTGCGCGATCGCGGCCATGAGCGTCGTCCACCGGGCCTGCTCCAGGTCGATCTGCGCGTGGGTCGCGCCGACGTCGGCCGTGCAGTACTCGCCGCGGGTCGGCTGGCGGTCGGTCAGCACGACGGCGACCAGCGCAGCCGCGGCGACGAGCGCCGTGACGAGGACCCAGCGCAATCTCATGGGAAAGCCTCCCGGGAGGTCAGTTCGCGTGCAGGTCGGCGTTCAGCTCGATGCCGACGCGCTCGCCGCGCGGCCGAGCCTCCAGGGCACCGGTCTCGGAGTTGATCAGGAACAGAAGGCCGTCCTGGCCGGAGAGCTCGGCAGCCTTGACGACCCGTCCGTCCGGAAGCGTGACCTTGCTGCCGGCCGTCACGTACGCCCCGGCGGCGACCACGCAGTCGTCGCCGAGCGAGATGCCGATCCCGGAGTTGGCGCCCAGGAGGCTGTTCTCGCCGATGCTGATGACCTCGGTTCCACCGCCGGACAAGGTGCCCATGATGGACGCACCGCCGCCGACGTCGGAGCCGTTGCCCACGACCACGCCGGCCGAGACGCGTCCCTCGATCATGGCCGTGCCGAGCGTGCCGGCATTGAAGTTGACGAAGCCCTCGTGCATGACGGTCGTGCCGTCCGCCAGGTGCGCGCCGAGGCGTACCCGGTCGGCGTCGCCGATGCGAACGCCCGAGGGCACGACGTAGTCGGTCATCCGCGGGAACTTGTCGATGCTGGTGACCGACACGACGCGGCCGGCCGCGCGGGCACGCGCGCGGACCCGCTCGAAGTCGGCCACGGCACACGGACCGATGGAGGTCCAGACGACGTTGTTGAGCAACCCGAAGATGCCGGTCAGGTTCAGCCCGTGCGGCTGCACCAGCCGGTGCGAGAGCAGGTGCAGGCGCAGGTAGACGTCGTAGGCGTCGGCGGGTGGCTCGTTCAGGTCGTCGATCACGGTGCGCACGACGATCGTGCGGACGTGCCGCACCGGGTCGTCGCCGGAGAGCGCCGTCAGCTCCTCGGGTTCGTGGTGGCCGCGCTCGGGGACTGCACCCAGGTGCGGATGCGGGTACCAGGCATCCAGCACGCGACCGTCCTGCGTCACGGTGGCGACGCCCCACGCATGGGCGCCCCGCACATCCTCGTTCGGGCCTGCGTTTTCCATGCCCACACGCTATCGGCCCTGCACGAGGCGCCGGGCCGCCCATGGGAGAGTGATCGCATGGCTGGGCTCGACCTCTCGCACGACGTCGTGCGCCTCACGGCTGATCTCGTTGACATCGCCTCGGAAAGCCTTGATGAGCAGGCCATCTGTGATGCGGTCAGTGCCGCGCTCAGCGAATGTTCGCACCTGACGATCGAGCGGGACGGGAACACACTCGTGGCCCGCACGGACCTTGGGCGTGACGAACGTGTCGTCATTGCCGGCCATCTCGACACGGTGCCCGCGAACGACAACTTTCCGTCCCGGCTCGAGGGCGACGAGCTCTGGGGCCTGGGCAGCTGCGACATGAAGGGCGGGGTCGCCGTGGCGCTCCGGCTCGCGGCGCGCGCGGCCGATGCCCGACGCGACGTCACGTTCGTCTTCTACGAAGGCGAGGAGATCGCGCACGAGTTCAACGGACTCGGCCGTATCGCCCGGGAGCGGCCTGAGCTGCTCACCGCTGACTTCGCCATCCTCATGGAGCCGACCGATGGGCGCATCGAGGCCGGATGCCAAGGGACGTTGCGCGCCGAGGTCACGGCCCACGGCGTCCGGGCTCATTCGGCTCGGGCCTGGATGGGGGAGAACGCCATACATGCGGCGGGCGAGATCATCGCTCGGCTCGACGCGTATGAACCGCGGGTCGTCGACGTCGACGGCCTGGAGTACCGCGAGGGGCTCAACGCCGTCGGCATCCGCGGAGGAGTGGCCGGCAATGTCATTCCGGACGAGGCGACGGTCACGGTCAACTACCGCTTCGCCCCGGATCGCGACGAGGACGCGGCCGCGGCTCATGTGCGTGACGTCTTCGATGGGTTCGAGGTGAGTGTCGTCGACTCGGCTCCGTCGGCTCGTCCGGGACTCACCCTTCCGGCCGCGGCCGCCTTCGTCGCCGAGCTTGGCGTCGACGTCGCGCCGAAGTTCGGCTGGACGGACGTCGCCCAGTTCAGTCAGCTCGGGATCGCCGCCGTGAACTTCGGACCGGGCGACCCGACGCTGGCGCACCGGGCCGACGAACGCGTGCCGATCGCCCAGTTGCAGGCCGTCGACACCGCGATGACCCGCTGGCTCCTCGCCTGAACCGTTTTCCGGGCGTTCGGCGCGTCACCTCAGAAACACGAGCATCAGTTCTACCGTGAGTCCCATGAGTTCAGCTGTTTCCGAGCGCCACCGCGCGTCTCGTTCGAGCCGGTGCGTCGCTGCCGCCGGACTCGTCGCCGCCATGGCCGCGCTGACGATCGCCGCGCTCGTCGCGGGCATCAGCACCGGTCTCGTCCTCGTCCTCGATCTTGCCCTGGGTGCGCTGGCGGCCTGGCTGCTGCACTCCGTCGTCGTCGAGCTCCGGCGACAGGCAGCCCGCGACCGTGCCCTCGCAGCCGCGCGGGGGGCCGAGCAGTCTCGAGCGCGCGCCAGCGAGCATCTCGCTTTCGCCGCGGCCATGGGCAGCCAGCTGCGTACGGCCAAGGCCGCGGCTCAGCAACAGGCCGCGCGGACCCGCGAGCTCGAGGCTCAACTCAGTGAAGCCGAGACCGAATTGGCCGAGCTTCGCGACGCCCTCTGGATCAGCGAGGCGGCCGAGAAGCGTGCGCGCGCCGCGCTGGTCATCGCCGAGCAGAGTTCGGAGCCGGGCCGCCACCTCCGCCCCGCCTGAGTTCGGCCGGATTCGCCAACCCCGTGCGAATCAGTTGAATTCATGCGCGATAATGGTCTGTGCGCGTCGCGACGACGGCTCAGACGAGAGGGGTATCCATGGCGGCCATGAAGCCACGGACCGGGGACGGCCCGCTGGAGGTCACCAAAGAGGGTCGGTGCATCGTGATGCGCGTACCGCTGGAAGGCGGTGGCCGGCTTGTCGTCGAGCTCAACAACGAAGAAGCGTCCAACCTGGGCGACGCCCTCAAGGCGGTCTGACCCAGCCCATGCGCGGGCTTACCGTCCGGTGGTCCCTCGCGGACGCGCCGGCTGAGTCCCTCGACGAACTTCGCGAATACGTCGAGGACGTTTCACACGCTCGCTTCAGCGAGCTCGCCGAGCTGCGTTTCAAGACGTGGCGGGCCCGTTCCGGCGAGTGGTTCGAGGGCAATTACGTCTTCGACACCGACGCCGCGCGGGCCGACTTCCAACGCACCTTCGAGGCTGGTGCGGCGGGGTCGCCGGTGAGCAAGATCCTCGGACGCGTGCCGAGCGTGGTCGAGCCCTGCGACGTGATCGCGGTGGCCGAGGGCGGCGCCGGCTTCCAGGCGTCAGCGCGTCTCGACTGACTCGTCCGGCTATTCCGCGACGAGCTGGGTGACGAGAAGGCCGTCGCCTGTCGGCAGCAGCACCGGCAGCAGGTCGTCGTCGTCGGCCACCTGCCGCAGCAGGTCGCGGATTGCCATGGTGTCCGGATCGCGCTGGATGGGGTCGGCCACCCGGTCGTGCCACAGGACGTTGTCGAACGCAATGACGCCGCCGGGGCGCACCAGCCGCTTGGCCTCGGCCAGGTACTCGCCGTACTCGGTCTTGTCGCCGTCGACGAAGACGAGGTCGTAGCCGCCACTGTTGAGGCGGGGCGCGACGTCGAGTGCCGAGCCGGTGATCAGGCGGAACCGCTGTGGCGCGAAGCCGGCCTCGGTGAAGGCCTCCCGCGCCAAGCGCTGGTGCTCGGCCTCGCGGTCGATGCTCGTCAGGATGCCCTCCGGGGTCAGGCCGCGCAGCAGCCAGAGCCCGGAGACGCCGGCGCCGGTGCCGAACTCCGCCACAGCCTTGGCGCCCAACACGGACGCGAGGAACTGCAGCGTGGCGCCGGATGCCGCGCCGATGGGGATAGCGCCCACCTCATGACCGCGCTGGCGGGCAGCGGTGAGATGCGAATCTTCGGGCACGTATGCCTCGGCGAACGCGAGGCTGTCTGCGGTGGTGATGGCCGGCTCCCGGTGACGAATTGGCGCTGCGGTGTGATTGGGGCTCAGCATAGTGTGACGAAGATGACCGGCGGGATGTCGGAACACCCGGCGCGTTCCGTTCGTTGAGTTCCACAGATGGCCGAGAATCGGTCCCGGAAGACAGTGCGCCTGATGGGGCACATGATGAGGCAACCATGACTGGGCAGACAGTGACCGACTCGGAGGACACATTGCTTGGTATCTCAGGGCTTTCCGGACTCTCGGACCTGTCGAGTGAATGGGCGGCGATCGTCGCCGAGCACTCGGCGCGGGTCTATCGACTCGCGTACCGGCTCACCGGCAACCGGCAGGACGCCGAAGACCTGACGCAGGACGTCTTCGTGCGCGTCTTTCGCTCGCTGGACACGTTCGAACCCGGCAATTTCGCCGGCTGGCTCCACCGCATCACCACGAACCTCTTCCTCGACCGGGCTCGCCGTGCGGCCCGCATCCGGATGGACGGCTTCGCCGAGGGCGTCGAGCACCAGCTCGAGGGCCGCGAGATCGTCCCTGAAGACGCTGTCCACGACGCCGAGTTCGACCCGGACATCGAGGCGGCTCTCGCGTCCCTGCCGGAGAAGTTCCGCGTCGCCGTCGTGCTGTGTGACGTCGAGGGTCTGTCCTATGACGAGATCGCCGAGGTTCTCGGCGTCAAGGTCGGCACGGTTCGGTCGCGCATCCACCGCGGCCGGACGCAGTTGCGAGACACGCTGGCGCACCGTGCGCCGGCCCGCGGTCGGACCAGATTCCTCGGTCCGGTCGGCATCTGATGGCCCACTTGGGTGAAGACGTTGCCGCCTACGTGGACGGCCAGCTCTCACCCGAGGCCGCACAGCGGGCGGACGCGCATCTGGCTGACTGTGATCGTTGCCATGCGGCGGTGGCGCAGCAGCGCCTGCTGAAGGAACGCATGAGCGGGACTGGCAACCCGCTGCTCCCGCCGGGGCTGCTGGCTGCGCTGGGCGAGGTGCCGTCGACCCCGACCCGTTCCCACAACTTCCTGCCCGGTGCCATCGGCGCCGTTCTCGTGCTGCTCGGCGCGTCGCTCGCCGTCGTCACGGCCGCCTACGCGCTGGCGCCCACGGAGCGCGACGGAGACCCGGTCCGTCCGCCGTTCGACCGCTTCGCCGCGATGGCCGACTCGGCCGGCCCGCCCAATCGGCACCTGTCCGCAGCGGCGATGGACGCCCTCGATGCGTCCGGTTGGCCGAGTCAGCCGACGCTCGGTGCCGGCTACGAGCGCGTCGACGGCCACCTGCACGACAACCATGAGGTGGTCGCACAGGCCTACGTCGGCCACGGCGAGACGCTGCTGCTGTTCGAGCAGGTGGGCTGCCTCGCCGACGATGCGTTGACGTCCTTCCGGCGGCTGGTCATCGGCGATCACCCGGTGTGGGTGCGCGACGGACATCCGCGGGTGGTGACGTGGGACGCCGACGGCATGGTCTACACCGTGATCACGCGCCTGGCCGACGAGCATTTGGCCGAGGCGCTGGGCGATCTGCCAGCCGGTCAGCGACCCCCGACGCCGCTTGAGCGCATCAGGAACGGCCTCGTCCGCATGTCGTCCTGGCCGTAGGCCGGGCTACGTCGCGTCCGGATCCAGTGGGGGCCGGTCGCCGTCCGCGGCCGGCAAAGTCGGGGGCAGTGGCTTCGGCGGCGGTGGAGGGTCGTCGAAGATCGTGCGTCGAACGACCTCGCGGGGGTCGAGGTCCTTGACGTTGAGTCCGGACAGGTCGTGCCCGAGCTCGCGGCCCAGGTCGTCCTTGGCGTCCTGCGCCATCCGGCGCACCGTCCGCACCATCCGCGCCGCCTGCCGGGCGAACTCGGGAAGCTTGTCCGGGCCGAACACGAGGATGCCGACGATCCCGATCACGGTGATCTCGGGCCACCCCATACCGAACACGGACTGATCCTCTCGGCTAGCGGCCGGCTGGCGAAAGCCCCAGTTGCAGGCCGGCCAGCCCGCGCGAGCGCCCGGTCAGGGAGTCCGCGATGTCCTGCAGGGCCAGTGCCGCCGTCGTGTCCGGGTGTGTTGCGACGATCGGCTGACCGGTGTCGCCGCCCTCGCGCAGGCGCGGGTCGAGCGGGATCTCGCCGAGCACCGGCACCTCGTAGCCGAAACGCTCGCTGAGCGTCGCGGCCACCTGCTTGGCGCCACCGGAGCCGAAGATCTCGAGGCGCTGTCCGTCACCGGTGTCGAGGTAGGACATGTTCTCGACAACGCCCACGACGCGCTGGTGCAGCATCGACGCCATCGTGCCGGCGCGCTCGGCGACGGTTGCGGCCGCGGGCTGCGGCGTCGTGACGACGACGACCTCCGCGTTGGCCAGGTGCTGGCCGAGGCTGATGGCCATGTCGCCGGTGCCCGGGGGAAGGTCAAGGAGCAGGACGTCGAGGTCGCCCCAGTAGACGTCGGCGAGCATCTGCACGAGCGCGCGATCGAGCATCGGGCCGCGCCAGGCGACGACCTGATCTTTGCGCGGCTTCAGCATGCCGATGCTGATCACGCGGATGTCGGTGCCGGACGGCGTGGGCACCGGGACGGGCATGATCATGTCCTCGACCTGCGTGGGTCGGCAGTCGCCGACGCCGAGCATGTCCGGGATCGAGTGGCCGTAGATGTCGGCGTCGACCAGGCCGACCTTGAGGCCACGGTTCGCCATGGCCACGGCCAGGTTGACGGTGACCGACGACTTGCCGACGCCGCCCTTGCCGGACGCGATGGCGAAGATCTTGGTGAGCGAGCCGGGCTGGGAGAACGGGATCTCCTTCTGCGCCACGCCGCCGCGCAGGTTGGTCTGCATGTCCTTGCGCTGCTCGTCGGTCATGACGCCGAGCTCGACGGTGATGTCGGCGTCGGGTGCGATGGCCGCGATGGCGTTCGTGACGTCGCCGGTGAGGCGTTCCTTCATCGGGCAGCCGGCCACCGTGAGCAGGATCCGCGCCGTGATCGATGACCCGTCGACCACGACGTCGTCAACCATCCCGAGCTCAGTGATGGGGCGCTTGATCTCGGGGTCGTTGACCTTGGCGAGCGCTTCGCGGACCAGTTCGACCGTGGGGGAGGGCATGTGCCCCATGGTACGTGGGCTACTCCGGCGGGGTTTCGGCCGCGTCTGGCTCGGGTGCCGGATCAGACTCGGCCTCGAGGGAGTCGAGCAGGTCGCGGAGCTCGCCGCGGATGAAGTCACGGGTGGCGACCTCGCCCAGGCTGAGGCGCAGGCCGGCAACCTCGCGGGCGAGGAACTCCATGTCGGCATGCGACTGCGCGTCAGCGCGACGGTCGCGCTCGTACTGCACGCGGTCGCGGGACTCCTGCCGGTTCTGAGCCAACAGGATGAGGGGAGCGGCGTAGGACGCCTGCAGGCTCAGGATGAGCGTCAGGAAGATGAACGGGTAGCCGTCCCAGCGTGGGCGCTCGGGGCCCCACGGGCCGTTCCACGCGACCCACACCAGGATGAAGATCGTCATCCAGATCAGGAACCGCGCGGTGCCCATGAACCGGGCGAACGTTTCGGCGAAGCGGCCGAAGCGGTCGGTGTCGGCGCGAGTCAGCCGGCGACGCGTGTCGCGGGGCTGGTCGAGGCGCTCGACGGAACGGGGACGGTCAGCCATGACGGGCCACCTCCCGTTCGCGCCAGCCTTCGGGCAGGAGGTGGTCGAGGACGTCGTCGACCGTGACCGCGCCAATGAGTCGCTGGTTCTCGTCGACGACGGGCAGGGCGACGAGGTCGTAGGACGCCAAGAGGCTGGCGACCTGCTCGAGCGTCGCGTCAGCACGCGGCCACTCGATGTCGGTGTCGAGCAAGGCGGCGACCAGCGTCGATGGGGGTTCGCGCAGCAGCGCCTGGAAGTGCACGACGCCGAGGAAGCGTCCGGTAGGCGCCTCCAGCGGCGGGCGGCAGACGTAGACCATGGAGGCCAGTGCGGGACCGAGCTCGCGGTCGCGGACGCGAGCCAGTGCCTCGGCGAGCGTCGCGTCGGGCCCGAGGATGACTGGCTCGGGCGTCATCATGCCGCCGGCGGTTCGGTCTTCGTACGTCAGGAGCCGGCGGACGTCCTTGGCGTCCTCGGGCTCCATGAGCTTGAGCAGCTTCTCGCTCATCGCGGTTGGCAGCTCGGAGAGGAGGTCGGCGGCATCGTCCGGGTCCATCTCCTCGAGGACGTCCGCGGCGCGCTCCTGGTCGAGGACGAGGAGCAGTTCGACCTGGATCGCGTCCGGCAGCTCTTCGAGGACGTCGGCGAGGCGTTCGTCGCCGAGCTCCTTGACGACCTGCTGGCGGCGCAGGGGAGTGAGGTCGACGAGGGCGTTGGCGAGGTCGGCCGGACGCATCTCGTCCATCGTGGCGAGCAGATGGGTGGCGCCCTGGCCGGAGTCGGTCGTGGTGAGGCCGGCGACGTCGCTCCAGTCGAGCACGTGGCTCTGGCCGCGGCGGCCGAACCGGGTGGAGCCCTCGCGGACGGCGACGTCGGCGATGTGCCAGTCGCGTCGCGAGTCCACGACCATCGAGAGGTCGTAGACGGTGCCGCGTCGGTCGTCGCCGAAGGTCACGGCGCGGTCGAACAGCTCGTGGATGGCAAGCGTCTCCGAGCTGTGCTTCTCGAACTTGCGGAGATTGAGCACGCCGGTCGTGATGACCTGGCCGGAGTCGAGCGACGTGACGCGGGTGATGGGCAGGAACACGCGCCGCCGGCCCAGCACCTCGACCACGAGACCCACCACGCGCGGCCGCTGGCGGTCGGTGCGGACGGCCACGACGACGTCGCGCAACTTGCCCACCGGATCGCCCGCAGGGTCGAAGACTGCCTGCCCGACGATGCGGGACAGGAAGATCCGACCGTGTACTGCGCTCACCCGAGCGACACTACCGGCGATTGAGCGAGGGGCCGCCGAGCAACGCTGAGGGTCCGCGGAGCAACCCCGGGGCAGTCCGTCTTAGGTGAGCAGCAACTCCATGGACGCACGGATGACGTCGAGTCGCGAGAGCGAACCGTGGGACGCGGCGACAAAGTTGTGTCCGACGTAGGTCGTGAAGACGAGCAGGCAGCGAGCCTCCACCTCGACCTCGTCTCGGCAGAAGTCGCTGAACAGTCCACGCATGTAGTCCATGCGACGGTTGTCGACTTGCTCCACCCGCGCCAGGACCGATGCGTCACGGCGGGCCCATTCCCGGACGGCGAGTTCGATGGGCCATCGGTCGATGGAGCCGATCGCTATGGCGAACAGTTCGCGGAGCGCGCTCCGGCCGTCGGCGTGAAGCGCGTCGACCTTCAGGATCGGGTCATCGACGCCTTCCTGCTCCCAAGCGTCGAGCATCGCTCCAAGCAGTGAAGCCCGGTCGGTGAAATGCCAGTAGAAGCCGCCTTTGGTGACCCCGAGTCGCTTGGCGAGAACCTCAATCCGCACCGCATCCGGTCCTCCGGCGGCAAGCGCGCGCAAGCCCTCCTGGACCCAGCGTTCGCGCGGTGTCGTGACCTTTGCCACAGCCTGCTCCTCACCGTTGACGGACTTCGACGTACGGATTAGCGTCAGTTCCATACGCTACCGTATGGAAGCCGGTGGAATGACATGGACGAATGTGACGTCGTTGAGATTGCGGTGCCTCGAGTCGCCGCAGAGCTGAAGCTGTTCGATCGCGTCGACTACGAGGACGCGTTCCGTACTCAGACCTGGACACCGCGCACCTCCGAACAATTGATGCGCGACGTCTTCGAGGAGGCCCCTGACTGGTTTCTGCATGCGTGGTCGACCGTCCTCGGGAAGGGCATCTTCGGCCGAGGACTCGACCTAGAGCAGAGACCCGATCGAGTCGTCGGCTGGAAAGTGGTCGCCGACACGGGTGAGGTCTTCGCCACGGGCGTGGATCTCCCACGTGGACTGCACGCCCGTCTCTTCGCGATCGCCTCGCCGAGCGAGGAGATCGTCGGCACGCAGATCCGGCTGAATTCTGCTTACGCACGCGCCTGGTGGCCAGCGGTTCGTGCAGGACACCGGTACTTCCTGCCCTATTTGTTTCGCCGGTCCGCTGAGCGGGCGCGGCGCCGACATTCACTGGCACACCCCCAGGGACTCGCCCCCTAGCGCTTCGCGCCTACGGCGCTCGTGCAGGGGGGACCCCCACGGTCCAATCCTCTGTGCGATGAACGCAAAATGGGCCGGCGCGAGGCCGACCCATTTTCCGTACACCCCCAGGGACTCGCCCCCTAGCGCTTCGCGCCTACGGCGCTCGTGCAGGGGGGACCCCCACGGTCCAATCCTCTGTGCGATGAACGCAAAATGGGCCGGCGCGAGGCCGACCCATTTCCGTACACCCCCAGGGACTCGAACCCTGAACCCGCTGATTAAGAGTCAGCTGCTCTGCCAATTGAGCTAGGGGTGCTCGTCAGGGCGATGCCCTGCGCGACCAGCAACCTTAGCAGCCGGTGAACAGCCGCTCGAAATCGCGGGCGGGAGGTGATGACTTCGTCCGACGCGGGTAAGCCCCATGGGTGGAGGCAGAGCCGGACGGTGCAGCCCCGTGGGTGCCGAAGGGGCACTCGTTGGCGCGCCTGCGGTCGGCCGCGCAGGCGTGCCGGGGTTGCGAATTGTGGCGCGATACCACCCAGACGGTCTTCTCCGCGGGCCCCCGCAACGCCGCACTGATGCTCGTGGGAGAGCAGCCCGGCGATGTGGAGGATCGCGCGGGCGAGCCGTTTGTAGGACCAGCCGGACGTCTCCTCGACGAAGCCCTCGAGGAGGCTGGAATCGATCGCGATTCGGTGTACCTGACCAATGCCGTCAAGCACTTTCGCCACGTCCAACGCGGCAAGCGTCGGATCCACGAGAAGCCCGCCGTCAGTCACATCGAGGCATGCCGGCCATGGCTCGCTGCCGAGGTCGCGTCGGTTCGGCCTGACGTCGTGGTTGCGATGGGGGCGGTCGCAGCTCGTGCGGTGCTCGGGCGCCCGGTCAAGATCGGCGACGAGCGCGGGCGCTGGCTCGCGGACGAGCCTGATGTCGTGTGTCCCGGCGCCGACGTGATCGTCACGTCACACCCGTCCGCGGTCTTGCGGCTGCGCGGCGCTGACGATCCGGCGCTGGCGCGACGCGAGTACGACGCCTTGGTCAGGGACCTTCGGCGGGCTAAGCGGGGGCCGTAGTCGCGGCCCGCTTCGGCGCGCGTTCCACCCAGTACGCGCCCAAGGTAAGGAAGATGTAGAGAGCAAGCGCAGTCAGCGCGAACTGCGCCGGCGTGGCCGGTCCGGTGCCGAAGTTCGAATACAGCTGCAACAGCACCATCACGCCGACGAGCACCCAGGTGCGCATGGTCGCGGTCCGGTCGGCTCCACGCGTGTAGAACCAGGCGCCGAGAACCAGCAGGACGAGTTCCAGCGGCAGGCTGATGGCCAGGTGATTCCACAATCCGAACCCGACCTTCGGCTCTCCGTTGAGGATCGGCAGGTCCCGCGTGTGGACGACGAGGTCGAGCAGCCAGTGCGAGAAGCTCGCCAGGGCGACGAGTCCAAATCCCTGTGCGCTCCGGGCGGACGGGAAGACCGCGGCGACGAGACCTGCGAAGATCGCCGAAATCACGATCGAGCCGACGAGGCCGTGCGAGTACGGCATGTAGTAGAGATCGAGATTGTTTGACTGCGTGAAGCCCGGGACGAGCCGAACCTTCTCGACGCCGGTCAGTGCCAGTGTCATGAAGACGAAGTCCATCCACTGGACGGCGACGAACCAGACCCAGAGCGGCAGTTCGACGGGACCGCGGCGGGCTGCGAAGGAGACGCTGTAGTGGCCGACGAACATGCTCGGAACTCTAGGGGCTGGAACGGGAATATCGACAGTGGTTGAATGTTGAACTATATTGACATCAACCGCGAGGAGCTCGACATGCCTGCAGTGAACGTGAACGACTGGACGGTTCTGCCGCGGACGATCGCCGCCCGCCCGGATGCCGAGGACCGTGCGCCGATCAGCGTCACGACGGCGCCCAAGGGCTACGAAGGTGAGGGTTTCCCGGTGCGGCGGGCGTTTGCCGGCGTCGAGCCGCGCCACCTCGATCCGTTCATCCACCTCGACCAGATGGGCGAAGTGGAGTACGCACCGGGCGAGCCGAAGGGGACGCCGTGGCATCCACACCGCGGCTTCGAGACGGTGACCTACATGATCGACGGCGTCTTCGAGCACCAGGACACCCACGGCGGCGGCGGAACGATCACCGACGGCGACACGCAATGGATGACCGCCGGCAGCGGGCTCCTGCACATCGAGCGGCCGCCGGAGTGGCTGGTCGCCAGCGGCGGCCTGTTCCACGGCCTCCAGCTCTGGGTCAACCTGCCGAAAGCCAAGAAATGGCTGCCGCCGAACTACCAGGACATCCGGGCCGGCGAGGTCGGGCTCGGTGCGTCCCACGACGCTGGCGCGCTCATCCGCGTCATCGCCGGCGAGGTCGATGGCATCAAGGGACCCGGGAGCACCAACACCCCGATGACGATGGTGCACGCGACCGTGTCGCCGGGTGCCGAGCTGACCGTGCCGTGGCGCACTGACTTCAATGCCCTCGTCTACGTCATGAACGGCGACGGATACGTCGGGCGCGAGCGTCGGGCGATCCGCACCGGTCAGCTCGCCGTGCTCGGCCACGGCGAGACCATCACGGTCGGGGCCGACCAGGTCCAGGACGGACACAACCCAGCGCTCGACGTCGTCATTCTCGGCGGCGAGCCCATTCGGGAGCCGATCGCTTGGGCCGGGCCGTTCGTCATGAACACTCGCGCCGAGGTCCTCCAGGCGTACGAGGACTTCCAGAAGGGCAAGCTCGGCACCATCCCGATGGTTCCGCACGCTGACGTGCATGGGGAGTACCTCGGCTGAGCCGGCGGTAGCGCGCAATCGGTGGTGCTCGTGTTGCGGGATTGGTGTTACGAGAAACAAGGTGTCGCACTACGCTGACCCGCATGGTGGACCAAGCGGCTGAGCCTCGATTCGTCGGGGCCATAGATCAAGGAACGACGAGTACTCGTTTCATGGTGTTCGACCACGGGGGTAAGGAGGTCGGCCGCCATCAGCTCGAGCATGATCAGATCCTTCCCCAAGCGGGATGGGTCGAGCACGATGCAGCGCAGATCTGGAACCGCACCCAGACCGTCGTCACCGGCGGCCTGCGCGCGGCCGGTATCGGCGCAGCCGACCTCGCCGCAATCGGCATCACGAATCAGCGGGAGACAACGGTCGTCTGGAATCGCGCGACCGGCAAGCCCTACGCGAACGCCATCGTCTGGCAAGACACCCGGACGGACGAGTTCGTGCGTCAGCTCGACGCCGACGGCCACGGCGACCTGATCCGCCAGCGGGCGGGCCTCCCGCCGGCGGCGTACTTCTCCGGCGGCAAGATCGCCTGGCTGCTCGACCACGTCAGTGGCCTGCGCGCCGACGCCGAGGCCGGCGAAGCGCTGTTCGGCACGATGGACAGCTGGGTCATCTGGAACCTCACAGGCGAGCACGTCACCGACGTCACCAACGCCAGCCGCACCATGCTCATGGATCTCGAGACGCTGGACTGGGACGACGAGCTGCTCGCCCTGTTCGGCTTGCCGCGGGCCATGCTGCCGCGCATCGCGTCGTCGTCCGAGGTCTACGGCATGACCAAGGCGTCCGGGCCCTTCGGCCGCGAGGTGCCGGTCGCCGGCGACCTCGGCGACCAGCAGGCGGCCCTCGTCGGGCAGGCCTGCTTCGCCCCGGGCACCCTCAAGAACACCTACGGCACCGGCAACTTCCTCGTCCTGAACACGGGCGAGAAGATCGTGCGCTCGTCCCGCGGCCTCCTCACCACGCTCGGCTACAAGTTCGGCGACGCACCCGCGGTTTACGCGCTGGAGGGCTCGATCGCCGTCACCGGCTCGGCCGTGCAGTGGCTGCGTGACCAGCTCGGCATCATCGAGCACTCGGCCGACGTCGAGCTGCTGGCGATGCACGTCTCGGACAACGGGGGAGTCGCCTTCGTGCCCGCGTTCTCTGGGCTGTTCGCGCCGTACTGGCGTCCCGATGCCCGCGGCGCGATCGTCGGGCTTTCGCGTTTCAACACCAAGGAGCACATCGCGCGCGCCACGCTGGAGTCGATCTGCCACCAGAGCGCCGACGTCGTCGCCGCCATGGTCGCCGAGGCCGACCTCGAGCTCACCGAGCTCAAGGTGGACGGCGGAATCACCCAGAACCGGCTGTGCATGCAGACCCAGGCCGACTACCTCGGTGTCGACGTCGTGCGGCCCGAGGTGGCCGAAACGACGGCACTCGGCGCGGCCTACGCAGCCGGTCTCGCCGTCGGCTTCTGGAAGGACACCGACGAGCTCGCGAGCAACTGGGCCGAGGGTGCACGCTGGTCTCCGGCCATCGACCAGGAGGCCCGCGATGCTGCGCGGGCGCACTGGTCGAAGGCCGTCGAGCGGTCGTTGAACTGGGTCTAGTGCTCGTTTGACACACTGACTCCCATGCGTTCGGTCGCCCTGTCCCCGCAGAATCGTCAAGCTGCCCTCGATGCCATGCGCGCCGAGCCGCTCGACATCCTCGTCGTCGGTGCCGGCGTGGTCGGTGCGGGCATCGCGCTCGACGCCGCCACCCGCGGCCTGAGCGTGGGATTGGTGGAGGCGCGCGACTTCGCGTCCGGCACGTCCAGCCGGTCGAGCAAGCTCATCCACGGTGGCCTCCGGTACCTGGAGATGCTGGACTTCCGGCTCGTCGCCGAAGCGCTGGGGGAGCGGGCCCTGCTGCTGGAGAAGCTGGCGCCGCACCTCGTCCGTCCGGTGCCGTTCGTCTACCCGCTGACCCACTACGGCTGGGAGCGGCTCTACGCCGGCTCGGGCGTCATGCTCTACGACACGATGGGCTACCTGTCGGGTCGCTCTCGTGGTGTGCCGCATCACCGGCACCTGACCCGGCGCGGGGCTCGGCGCATCGTCCCGTCGCTGCGGCACGACGCGCTGACCGGCGCGATCTACTACTTCGACGGCCAGGTCGACGACGCCCGGCACACGATGTTCCTGGCGCGGACGTCTGCCGCCTACGGCGCCCACGTGGCAAGCCGCACGCGTGTCACGTCCCTGATCCGCGAGGGCGATCGCATTACCGGTGCCCGGGTGATCGACCTCGAGACCGGCGACGAGTTCGACATCTCCGCCAAGCAGGTCATCAACGCGACCGGCGTCTGGACGGACGAGACGCAGTCGCTCGCCGGCGAGCGCGGCCAGTTCCACGTGCGCTCGTCGAAGGGCGTCCACCTGGTGGTTCCGCGGGATCGCATCCGTGGCGAGGCCGGCCTGATCTTGCGCACCGAGAAGTCCGTCCTGTTCGTCATCCCGTGGGAGCGGCACTGGATCATCGGCACCACCGACACGGACTGGAGCCTGTCGAAGGACCACCCGGCGGCCAGCCAGAAGGACATCGACTACCTGCTCGACCACGTCAACAAGGTGCTCGTCGAACCGCTGACCCATGCCGACGTCCAAGGCGTATACGCCGGCTTGCGTCCGCTGCTCGCCGGCGAGGACGAGTCGACGAGCCAGCTCAGCCGCGAGCATGCCGTCTCGACGGCGGTCAAGGGGCTCACGGTCATTGCCGGCGGCAAGTACACGACGTACCGGATCATGGCCAAGGATGCCGTCGATGCCGCCGTCGGCCAGCTCGCCTCGTCGATGGCCCGCCGGGTACCTGACTGCTGCACCGAGGACGTCCCGCTGCTGGGCGCCGACGGGTATGAGGCGCTGTGGAACCAGCGCCAGAAGCTGGCCCAGGAGAGTGGCCTGGGCGTCGGCCGGATCGAGCACCTGCTGAAGCGCTACGGCTCGCTCATCACTGAGATCCTCGACCTGATCGGCGAACGTCCCGATCTCGGCATGCCGCTCAGTGGCGCCGATGACTACTTGCGGGCCGAGATCGTCTACGCCGCCACGCACGAGGGCGCGCGACACCTCGGCGACACCCTTACCCGGCGCACCCGGGTGTCGATCGAGTACTTCGATCGCGGCACGACCGCGGCGGCCGAGGCCGCCGAGTTGATGGGGGACGTCCTCTCCTGGAGCGCTGAGCAGCGCAAACGCGAGGTCGACCACTACCTGAAGCGCGTCGAAGCCGAACGGGAGAGCCAGACGATGCCCGACGACGAGACTGCGGACGCAGCGCGCATGGGCGCGCCGGACGTCGTCCCGGTCGTGCGGCAGGCCCCGGCTCGCCGGAAGGCGCCGGCCAAGCGTGCCGCGAAGGTTGCGGTCGCGAAGTCGTCGCTGCCCGAGGCGGACACGGACAGCGCCGAATGATGGCAATCCGCGACACCGAATACCAGCCGACCGGAATGCTGCGGGGTGCCCTGCGCATCGTTGGGTCGGCCGCCGCGGCGTTTGCCGTTGTCGGCTTGCTGTCGCTGGCGTCGATGGCGTTCCGGTCCGAGCGCGACGCCGTCAACAAGATCGACGTCAGCAAGATTTCGCAGGTGGCGATCCGCTCGTCGAACTCCGACCTGAAGATCGTCGAGGGCAAAGGCGACCAGCTCATCATCAAGGCCAGGGTCACCGATGGCCTGACGTCCACCACCTACGAGCTGCACCGCGTCGACAACCAGATCGAGATCGTCGGCCGCTGCGTCAAGTGGCTGTCACCGGGATGTGGCGTCAAGGCGACGGTCGAGGTCCCGAAGGACTACCCACTGCTGATTGCCACCGGCTCAGCCGATGTCCGCGCCGAAGGGCTGAAGGACCGCGTCGTCACGATCGGGACCGGCAGCGGAAACGTTGTCGGGCACAAGCTGGCCGTCCAGGAGTTCTCCGTGGACTCAGATGACGGCGACGTGTCAACGACGTTCGCCCGGCAGCCGTACGCGCTGAAGGTCACGACCAAAGACGGCGACATAACCGCCACGATCCCGGCCGGCAAGATCCGCTACCTCGTGAACGTCCACAGCACTGAGGGCAAGGTGAGCTCGAACCTGGTCGACCGTCCCAACGGCCGCGGCATCATCCGCCTCCTCAGCGACAGCGGCGACATCACCGTCCACTGAGGAGGCCTTGGCCGAGCCATCAGGCTTGCGGGCTGACGGGCCCCCAAGTTCTCCGCCGCTGCGCGGGTGATCGCGCTCGGCTTCGCCTCGCGCTTCAACCCCTCGTCGCTCGGCGACTGCGGATGCAAGCATCCGCAGTGCGCCTCGCTCCTTCGGGGTGGCTGACGGGACTTTCCCCCAAGCACTTCGCTTCGCTCGTGCAGGGGGACCCCCACGCTCAATTCGCGTCTACCCACGCAAAGCAAATTGGCCCCATGCCGCCGGCATGAGACCAATTTCCTTGGGTGGCTGACGGGACTTGAACCCGCGACCACCGGCACCACAAGCCGGGGCTCTACCTGCTGAGCTACAGCCACCATGGTCCGGGCTGGCCCGGAACCGCAGTAACTCTACAACGCGGGGTCGAGACTCACGAACCGCCTTCTGCGACCTCCGCGGCCAGGGAGCGCGCGGTTTCGCTGTCCGGCCCGGGCTGCGGGACAAACACCGCCTTGCGGTAGTAGCGCAGCTCGTCGATGCTCTCGGCGATGTCGGCGAGCGCCCGATGGTTGCCAGACTTCGGCGGCGCCGCGAAATAGGCCCGTGGATACCACCGCCGCGTCAGTTCCTTGATCGACGAGACGTCGACGATCCGGTAGTGCAGCCAGGCCTCGAGCTGTGGCATGTCGCGGGCGAGGAACGCCCGATCGGTGCCGACGCTGTTGCCGGCCAGGGCGGCCTTCCCCGGCTCGGGTGCGAACTGCCGGATGTAGTCGAGGACGCGTTCCTCAGCTTCGCGAAGCGTCACGCCCGACTCGAGCTCGGTGAGAAGCCCGGACGTGGTGTGCATGTGCGTGACGAGCTCGTTCATCTGCTCCAGCGCGCTCGCCGGCGGCTTGACGATCACGTCGATGCCATCGCCCAGGATGTTGAGCTCGTAGTCCGTCACGAGCGCCGCCACCTCGACGAGGGCATCGTGTTCCAGCGAGAGACCCGTCATCTCGCAGTCGATCCACACCAGCCGGTCATTCACGTCGAGCCACCCTAGTCGCTCCGCGTCCGCGGAGTCCCGCTGCGCGACCTTGTACCCTCTCCGGGTGACCAACGAACGTGAGCAGCGCGCCACGCGCGCCGAGCAGATGCGCCGGGATCGCGAGCGCGCCGAAAAGCGTCAGCGGAACTTCATCACGCTCGGAATCGTCGCCGTCGTCGTGGCGCTGATCGCGGCCGCTGCGTTCGCCGTGACGTCGCAGAACAAGAAGCGCGCGCACAACACCCAGCTCATTCCGCCGGCGGGCGCGACCAAGGACTTCGGCGTCGTCTACACCCCGAAGGACGCGGGCGGCAAGGCGTCCAAGGACACCGTGCGTGTGGTCATCTACGAAGACATGCAGTGCCCGATCTGCCAGCGCTTCGAGTCGGCGAACGGCCAGTACCTCGGCGACGCCGTCAAGAGCGGCGACATCGAGATCGAGTACCGCTTCGTTGCCTTCCTGGACGATCTTGGCTCCAGTCCCAACGAGTACTCGCGCCGTGCGTCGAACGCCGTGCTGTGTGCGCGGGACACGGGCCCGAAGCAGTGGAAGACCCTGCACGACCTGTTCTACGCGAACCAGCCGGAAGAGAAGACGCTCGGCCCGAACGACAACGAGCTCGTTCAGAGCGCAGTGTCGGTCGGCGTGCCCAAGAGCGCTGCCGAGGCCTGCATCCTCAAGCACAAGTACGTGCCGTGGCTGGAGGCCTCGACCAAGGCGATGGCGAAGGCCAAGGTGACCGGCACCCCGACGGTCCGCGTCGACGGCAAGAACGTCCAAGGCGCCAACGGCGGCATTCCGACGATGCTCGACATTCAGAAGGCTGTCGACGCCGCCAGGAAGTAGCCCAGAGCCGCTGCCGCGACGCTCAGGACGAGCGTCCCGGCGGCGTATCCGAAGGCGGCCGACCGACGCTGCTCGAGAGCGAGGGCGGCGCTCTCGAAGCTCGCCGTGCTGAACGTGGTGAACCCGCCGAGCAGGCCGGTCCCGACGACGGTGGCGGTCTGTCCGTCAGCGCCGCCGCCGAGCAGGGCACCGAGGGCGGTGCTGCCCAGGACATTGACGACCAGCGTGCCCCACGGCAGTCGGCTGCCGGCCACCGATCGGACGACCCCGTCGGTCACGAGCCTGAGCGCAGCGCCGAGCCCACCCGCGAGGGCCACCAAGATCATGGGCCCAGCACCTTTCGGGTGACGACGATGCCGACGATCGACGCGAAGAAGCCCACGGCGACCGTCGTGAGCGCGTACGCGAGCGCTGTCGCGATCGAGCCGGCGCGGACCAGTGCGTCGGTCTGCACGGCGAAGGCGCTGTACGTCGTGTAGCCGCCCAGAACGCCGGTCCCCAGCAGCAGGCGCAGGCCGCGACGGAGGCCGGCGTCCGGGCCGCGCAGTGCGAGCGTCTCGATCAGGACGGCGAGCGCCAAGGCACCGGTGACGTTGATCGCGAAGATCGTCACGGGGAAACCAGACCCGGCGGGGAACCAGTGATCCAGCAGTGCGCGGGTGAGCGTGCCTGCCGAGCCGCCGACGAAGACGAGCGCGACCAGGTGCGGCGTGAGGTGAACCGGCAGGGGAGTACCGGCGGCGTCCTCGTCGACCTCGAGGTCGGGATCGTGCGGGAGGGCTCGCTCATCTCGGGTCGCCATGTGCGCCCGGCAGGACTCGAACCTGCGACCTAGTGATTAGAAGGCACTTGCTCTATCCGGCTGAGCTACGGGCGCGTGGGCACTCGGCCCGCGTCACAGGGTAGTCGTCGGACGCCGTCCTCTACGCTCGTTCGGTGACCACAGCGCCTCGTGCCGACCTGCCGCGTCGCGTGCCGCGCTATCGCGACACCCCACGCCAGCGTGGCCGCGTTGCGCTCATCGTGCTGGTGACGTTGACCGCGCTTCTCGGCCTGCTGGGCGGCATTGGCATCTCGTTCAGCGCGGGCAACCCCTACGGCGCCGGCCTGTCGGAGTTCTACGCACTCTTCCCGCTGCCAGCCCTGTGGTTGGCGTACTGGTGGCTCGACCGTTACGAGCCAGAGCCGCGGCGCTACAAGTACGCGGCGTTCGTGTGGGGCGGCGTCGTCGCAGTTGCGATCGCGCTGACGCTGCAGCTGACCATCCAGCGGGCGTTCGGCCTCTCGGACGCGACGATGGCGTCGGTTGTGGCCCCCATGACGGAGGAGCCGGCGAAGTGCGCGTTCCTCCTGCTCACCTTCGTGCGCATGCGCCGGGTGATCGACGGGTTCATCGACGGGCTGGTCTACGCGGGCCTGGTCGGCATCGGCTTCGCGTACGTCGAGAACATCGGCTACTACGCCGCGAGCTACCTCGGCTCGGCTGACATGAAGGTGGCCGGCGCGGCTGGCGCGACGGCGACGTTCGTCGTCCGCGGCATCTTCAGCCCGCTCGCGCACCCGGGCTTCACCTCGGCCTTCGGCATCGCCCTGGGCCTCGTCGTGTCGCGTTTCGCGCAGCGCGGCAAGCTCGTCAAGGGCGTCATTCTCCTGCTCGGCCTTGCCGTGAGCATGAGCCTGCACGCGGCGTGGAACAGTTCCCTGTCGTTGGGCGGCGGCCAGGGGTTCGTCCTGACCTATCTGGCCCTCAGCTCCGTCCTGCTGTGCGTCGCGATCTTCGCGATCGTGGTCCGCGTGCGCCAGGTCCGGACGCTCGAGCAGTCGCTGCGCGACATCTCGTCGCGCGGGTGGATCCATCCGGACGAGATCCCGTTCCTGTCGCGCTTCTCCTATCGCAAGTCGGCTCGTCGGTTCGCCCGGCGTCATCACGGGACGGTTGCCGGACGCATCGTGAAGCGCTACCAGCGGCTCGCCACCGAAGTCGCGTTCCTCCACGATGGCGTGGTGCGCGGTCGGCACATCCCGAAGGGCGTCGAGCGCACCTATGCGCTCCTCGACGCCATGTATGCGCTTCGGCCGTGGCTGCGATTCCCGCCGGCGCTGGCTCCCTCCGGCTACCACGTGCAGGCCTTCCCGCCCATCGCAACGCCCGCGCCACAACCGTCTCCGGTGGCGGATGCCGTCTCATCCGGCACCAACGGTGAGCCGCCAGTGGCTCCTGTCCACTAACCTTGGGTGACTGAAGACCAGACCGATCCACGTCCGGAGGACTGCCGTGCCCCCCGAGAACGCCTCGGCCGCGCTGCTCGGTGCGCTCTCGAAGCTGCTCACTGAGACGGCCGCGGCCCCGCTGCGCCTTGAGGTGGACGACGTGGCGGTGGCCCGCGAGACGCAGGCGTCGGTAGTCGACCAGCTGTCGGACTACATTCTGCCGCGGCTCGTGCAGCTCGATGCGCCGGTTGTGATTGTGGTGGGCGGATCGACTGGTGCGGGCAAGTCGACCCTGGTCAACTCGATGGTCGGCGAACGCGTCTCGGAGAGCGGCGTCCTGCGGCCCACGACGCGGTCGCCCGTCCTCGTTCACCATCCGGCCGACACCGAGTGGTTCCGCTCCGACCGGCTTCTGCCCGATCTGCCCCGCGCGGTCGACCACCCGCACGACGTGAGCGCGCTGCTCGTCGTCCCGTCCACGGGCGTCCCGAAGGGTCTCGCGATCCTCGACGCACCGGACATCGACTCGATCGACGCCGGAAACCGCGCGCTGGCTGCGCAGCTTCTGGCGGCGGCCGATCTGTGGCTGTTCGTCACGTCGGCCGCGCGTTACGCCGACCAGGTCCCGTGGGACTACCTGCGTCACGCGGCCGAGCGGAGCACATCGCTGGCGGTCGTCCTTGACCGGACGCCCACCGACGCGATCGCCGAGGTGCGTGGGCACCTGGCCCGGATGATGACGTCACGTGGCCTGTCCGATTCGCCCCTGTTCACGGTGGCGGAGTCGTCCACCGACCACGAGGGACTGCTCGACGCCGAGGTGGTCAAGCCGATCGTGGCCTGGCTGCGCGACATCGCGGCCGACCCGAAGACGCGCTGGACCGTCATGAAGCGCACCCTCGACGGTGCGATCCGGCACAGCGTCTTCCGGGCCCACGACGTCGCCGACGCGCTGGAGACCCAGCTGGCCGCCGCCGACGACCTCTACGCCGCAGCCGACGAGGTGTACGACCAGGCGCTCGACCGCATCACCGCTGGCATCTCGGACGGATCGCTGCTCAGTGGCGAGCTGCTCACGGCCTGGCGCGACTTCGACGAGTCCGGCGACCTCGCCGGTTTGTTCGAGCGTCGCCGGTTCCGCCGCCGCGTCACCGAAGGCCTGCTGGCTGGCCGCAATCAGCGCGGCGCTCAGCTCACCCATGCTGCGGGTGCGGCCGTGCTGTCGCTGGCGGTCGTCCAGGCCGAGAGCGCGGCCGAAGAGGTCGCGCGTGTCTGGCGATTGAACGAGGCCGGCCGCGGCCTGCTCGCGCCCACCCGTGGGCTCGACCGTCCGTCGCACGACCTTCGGACGCGGCTCGAGCGCGTCGTCTCCGACTGGAAGACGCAACTGGCCGCCGACGTGCAGGCCGAAGCCGTCAGCAAGCGCAAGGTCGCGGCGATCGCTCAACAGCAGCTCGACGGCCTCACCGCAGTGGTCGCCGGTGTCCTGCTCGACGACCTCAACCGGGTCGGCGTCACGGCGCGCGGCCGCGCGGCCCTCGAATCGGCGCTCGGCGCCGAGGTCATCCGCAGGCTCGTGGAGGAGTCCCGGGCCGGCCTGGTCGACGCCGTCGCCACCGTCCTCGACGGCGAGCAGCAGCGATTCCTCGATCTCATCGATCCGCCGGACGCGCTGGAAGCCGCCCACGCCAACCTCCGCGAGGCGGCGCGTCAGGCAGACTATGCGCGACACACCGAGGCGTTGGACGAGAAGACGAGTTGATGACCGATTTTGGATCCGGGGGCGGACCCACCTTCGTCGGCACGCGCAGCGACGTCGGCCTGCGCGTCGATGCCCTGTCTGCGGCGGTCGAGGCCTCCCGCGGCCGGATCGACGACGCGCTCCTGGATCCCGCCGCTGAGCTCGTCACGCGGGCTTCCGAGCGCCTGACGCTCTCCGGCGAGCACACGATCGTCGCTCTCGCCGGCGCCACCGGATCG
Source organism: Aeromicrobium sp. (assembly GCA_045806885.1). Classification (GTDB taxonomy): domain Bacteria; phylum Actinomycetota; class Actinomycetes; order Propionibacteriales; family Nocardioidaceae; genus Aeromicrobium. Next base: position 23,806 of record JBJMIJ010000028.1, on the reverse strand, counting down.
GGCAAGTCCTCGCTGTTCAATCGCCTCACGGATCTCGACCTCGCCGGGGTCGGCGTACGCCGGCCGACGACCTCGTGGGCCTTGGCGTGTGCGTGGGGCCCGGACGGGGCGCACGAACTGCTGGAGTGGATGGGCATCCCGCCGCGGCACCAGGTCTCGCGCAAGAGCATGCTCGACCTGTCTGCGGAGGAGGAGCGGCTGGACGGGCTCGTCCTGCTCGACCTCCCCGACCACGACTCGACCGAGGTCGAGCACCACATCGAGATGGACCGGCTGGTCAAGTATGCCGACGCGCTCGTCTGGGTCCTCGACCCACAGAAGTACGCCGACGCAGCGATCCATGACCGGTACCTCCGCCCGCTGGCCGCCTACCGCGACGTGACGGTCGTGGTCCTCAACCAGATCGACCGCATCGACTACACCGAGCGCGCCGGCGCGCTGAACGACGTCCGACGCATCCTCGACGGTGAGGGGCTCGAAGGCGTCACCCTGATCGGGACGTCGGCGTCGCGCGGCGACGGCCTGGACGAGCTGAAGCGAGAGCTCGCCTCGCGCATCCGGGCCAAGCACTCCGCTCGTGAGCGCCTCGAATCCGATGTCGATGCCGCCGCCGTCTCCATCGCTGAGGTTGCCGGCACGAGCGAGGTCCCGGGCCTGACGGACGTCGATCGCGAGCATCTCGACGCCGCGCTCGCCGATGCCGCGGGCATTCCGCAGCTCGTGCGGGCCATGCGCGACAACACGCGTCGACGTGGTGGTCGCCTCACCGGATGGCCGGTGACGCGCTGGATCCTGCGACGCCCGCTGCCGCTCGGAGACCCCGATGAAGGAGCGTCCAGCCGGCTGCAGCGTTCGCAGGCCGAAGTGGCGATCCGGGAGTTCGCCGAGACGGCGTCGGTGGGGCTCGACGGGCCGTGGCGGGACGCCGTGCGTCGCGCCTCAGCCGGCCGCACCGACGAGACGGTGCCGACGCTCGACCGCGCCGTATCGTCCGCCGGCATCTCGGCTCTGGGCACGCCGGCCTGGTGGCATCTGGTGAACGGGCTGCAGTGGGCCGCGCTCGCGGCGCTCGTGGTCGGGGGCCTGTGGTGGGCCGGTTCGGAGATCGCTGGACGAACGGGCATGAGCGACCTGTCGCCGGTCATCGTCGCCGGACACGCGCTACCCGTGCTGCTGGCCGCCGGTGGACTCGCCGTCGGAATCGTTCTGGGCGTCCTGTCCGCCGTGATCAACCGGATCGCCGGCATTCGCAGGTCGCGACAGGCAGACCGGGCGCTGCGCGAGGCCGTGGACCAGGTGGCCGAGCAGCACATCATCGCTCCGGTGCGCGCCGAGCTCGCGGCCTACGAGCGCTACCGCAGCAGCATCATCCGCGCCCGTGCATGACCGCTGACCAGCCTCGTTAGGGTTGTCCAATGGCCGATTACGTCTTCTCCCTCCGCAACGTCCGCAAGGCGCTTGGTGACAAGGTCGTGCTCGACAACGTCACGTTGTCGTTCCTGCACGGCGCCAAGATCGGCGTGGTCGGCCCGAACGGCACGGGCAAGTCGACGCTGTTCAAGATCATGGCCGGGCTCGAGCAGCCCAGCAACGGCGATGCCATCAAGGACCCCGACGCCACGGTCGGCATCCTGCTGCAGGAGCCGCCGCTGACCGAGGGCAAGACGGTCCTGGAGAACGTCGAAGAGGCGGTCGAGGCCGTCAAGGCGAAGCTGGATCGCTTCAATGCCATCAGTGTCGAGCTTGCTGAACCCGACGCCGATTACGACTCGCTACTGGCAGAGATGGGTGACCTGCAGACCGACCTCGACCACGCAAACGCGTGGGACCTGGACTCGCGGCTTCAGCAGGCCATGGACGCCCTGCGATGCCCGCCGCCCGACGAGTCCGTCGACCATCTGTCCGGTGGTGAGCGGCGCCGCGTCGCGCTGTGCAAGCTGCTTCTCCAGCAGCCGGACCTGCTCCTTCTCGACGAGCCCACCAACCACCTCGATGCCGAGAGCGTCCTGTGGCTGGAAGGACACCTGAAGGCGTATCCGGGCGCTGTTCTGGCCATCACCCACGACCGGTACTTCCTGGACAACGTCGCCGAGTGGATCCTCGAGCTCGACCGCGGCAAGACGCACCCGTATGAGGGCAACTACTCCACGTACCTCGAGACCAAGGAGCAGCGGCTCGTGGTGGAGGGCAAGAAGGACGCCAAGCGGGCCAAGATCCTCGCGCAGGAGCTTGAGTGGGTGCGGTCGTCGCCGAAGGCCCGCCAGGCGAAGAACCAGGCCCGTCTCAAGCGGTACGAGGAGCTCGCCACCGAGGCCGAGCGCAACCGCAAGCTGGACTTCGAGGAGATCAACATCCCGCCCGGCCCGCGTCTGGGCGACCGCGTGCTCGATGCCGTCGACCTCCGCAAGAGCTTCGGGGACCGCGAGCTGTTCGACGGGCTGTCGTTCACGCTTCCGCGCGCCGGCATCGTCGGCGTCGTGGGCCCGAACGGCGTCGGAAAGTCGACGCTGTTCCGGATGATCGTGGGGGAGGAGACGCCCGACGGCGGCAAGCTCGATGTCGGCACGACCGTGTCGATCTCGTACGTCGACCAGAGCCGCGGCGGCATCGACCCCAAGAAGAACGTCTGGCAGGTCGTCTCCGGCGGGCTCGACCACATCAAGGTCGCCCACTACGAGGTGCCGAGCCGCGCCTACGTTGCGTCGTTCGGCTTCAAGGGTCCCGACCAGCAGAAGCCGGCTGGTGTCCTGTCCGGTGGCGAGCGCAACCGCCTGAATCTGGCGCTCACGCTGAAAATGGGTGGCAACCTGCTGCTGCTCGACGAGCCGACCAACGACCTCGACGTCGAGACCCTGCAGTCACTCGAAGACGCGCTGCTCGAATTTCCGGGCTGTGCCGTTGTCGTCTCCCACGACCGCTGGTTCCTCGACCGCGTGGCAACGCACATCCTGGCGTGGGAGGGCAATGAGGAGAACCCGGCGCAGTGGTTCTGGTTCGAGGGCAACTTCGCCGACTACGAGACCAACAAGATCGCGCGTCTCGGCGAGGAAGCCGCCCGTCCGCACGCGATGACCCACCGCCGCCTCACGCGCGACTGAAGACCCGTCCATCCGCGGACCAGATTTGCGCCAGTTTCCACCTGCCATGGGTGGTGACGAGTGGATTCCGGAGCAAATCTCGCGACTCGGAGCTCCGCAGGTCTGCTTGGATCAGCAGGGGCAACCGCGCTGACGCAGTGCCTGCCGTACGCGCACAACGACAAGACTCGGCTTCGCCATGTCCAGGCTGGTGACGACGATGACTCGCCAGCCGGCGGCCTCAAGCGCCTCGCGACGCAGATGGTCGCGTTGGCGCTGAGCAGCGTCCCGTTCGTGCTGCCACCCGTCGTACTCGACCAGGACCTTCCACTTTCGATACACGAGGTCGCCGGGCGCGAGCCATTGGCCATGGTCGTCATAAATCGCCGCATTGATCTCTGGGCGCGGGAGCCCGGCCTCCGACAGGTCCCAGCGAACTTCTGATTCCCGGGTTGAAGCGCTTCGCTCCGTGACGTGGCGCGCGGCGCGCCGGGCTCGCTGGACGCCGTCGAAATGAACTCGCTCCACGTAGGCCCGGAGGTGCTGTGGCGTGACGTGGCCGTGGGCGGCAAGCCAGTCACCGACCGCGACCAGTTGGCGCAGGCCGAGCTGAGTGGCACAGTCGATGAACGTGCGATAGGGCGAGACCACAGGAATGCCCTTGACGAAGACGGTGGGGACGAGTTCTTGGAAGCGATGCACGACGAGCCCCGCCCGGATTCGCTGATGGTGGTTGGACGTCGCGAAATGCAGAGGCTTTTCGGGCCCGATCGACAGCCCAAGGATCCTCAGACACGACACGTGGCTGGCCGCCGCGTCCGCGGGCAGGATCAGGAGGGCAGCCGCCACGAGGAGTTCAAACGATTCGGTCGTATCCCGCGACCGGTAGACGCCGACGTGGATTCGGACGAAGCGGGGGCCGTTCAGAACGCGGTCTGACAGGCCAGCGATCTTGGCCTCGGCGCGGGTGAAGGCTCTGCTCCTCAGCGCAGGCGGGAGATCCGGCATGACCTGACCGTGCTACCCGGTCGGTTGCGTCGACAGACGGCGGTTGCAATCTGTGGAGGAGATCGCTCATCCACATCCGTCGGCGGCCCAGATTTGCGCCCGATTCCACTCGTAAGGCATGGCGACAGGTGGATTCCGGCGCAAATCTCGGCCGGGGAAGCCTCAGAACCGCTTGCCGTGCAGGTCGGTGATGACGCGCTCCATGACGTCGCCGATCGCGTCGAGCTCGTCGGCTGAGGTGTGCGCCAGGAGGTGTTCCCGGACGCCGCGGACGTGCGTGTCGGCCGCCTTGCGGAGGACCCCGAGTCCACGCCGGGTCAGGACGGCCTGGACGCCGCGGCCGTCGTCGTCGCAGGGCTCCCGCCGGACGACGTCAGCGGCCTCGAGCCGGCTGACCGTGTGCGTGAGGCGGCTGCGGGACAGCGCGACCTGATCGGCCAGCTCCGCCATTCGCAGAGTGCGGGCCGGCGCCTCGGACAGGCGGACGAGGATCTCGTACTCCGACAGCGACAGGCCATGCGCCGCGCGCAGCTCGCGATCGAGCTGGTCCATCAGGCCGGTGACGCCGCCGAGAAACGCGCGCCAGTTGCGTTGCTGCTGGTCGGACAGCCACGGGGTGTCTGCCTTCCGCGCCATGGGCACACAGTACGACCAACCGCCCCGGTTTTGGTCTGACCGCCATAGGCCGGTCTCGAGTTGCAGTCCTATGCTGGCTTCGGCCCGATTTCGATAGCGAGGATCCCCATGCAGCGCACCCTGTACGACGAGGACCACGAAGCATTCCGCGACTCCGTCCGGACGTGGCTCGAGCGTTCGGTCATCCCGAACGCCGAGAAATACATCGCCGACAAGTCGCTGCCGCGCGAGTTCTGGCTCGAAGCCGGCAAGCAGGGGTTCCTCGGGCTTGAGATCCCGGAGGAGTACGGCGGATCCGGTGCCGACGACTTCCGGTTCCCGTCCATCCTCAACGAGGAACTGGCCAAGATGAACGCGGCGATGCCCACCTGCGTCGGCATCCACGCCAACATCACCGCTCCGTATCTGGTCGCCTACGGCACCGAGGAGCAGAAGCAGAAGTACCTCCCGAAGGTCGCCTCCGGTGAATGCATCCTCGCCATCGGCATGACCGAGCCGTCCGGCGGTTCCGACCTCGCCGCGCTGAAGACGACGGGCGTCAAGGACGGCGACGAGTGGGTCATCAACGGCTCCAAGACGTTCATCACCAACGGCTACTCGTGTGACATGGTCATCACGGCGGTGCGCACCGACCCGGAGAAGGGCCCGAAGGGCATCACGCTGTTCGCGATCGATGCCGACAAGGAGGGCTTCAGCCGCGGTCGCAAGCTCGACAAGGTCGGCATGGAGGAGTCCGACACGTCCGAGCTGTTCTTCGAGAACGTGCGGTGCACCGAGGACGACATCATCGGCGAGCTCAACCAGGGCTTCATCCACATGATGGTCAAGCTCGCTCAGGAGCGGCTCATCTGCTCGGTGGCCAACATCGCTCACGCGAAGCAGATCCTGGAGGAGACGGTGCAATACGCGAAGGACCGCAAGGCCTTCGGCCAGCAAATCGGCTCCTTCCAGCACCTGAAGTTCCTGCTCGCCGAGTGTGCGACGAAGGTCGACGTCTGTGAGGCCTACGTCGACAACTGCGTCGCCGCCCACGACAACGGCGATCTGACGGCCGTCGAGGCGGCCAAGGCCAAGTGGTGGTCGTCGCAGACCCAGAGCGAGGTCATCGACGCCTGCGTCCAGGTCCACGGCGGCTACGGCTTCATGAACGAGTACCGCGTGGCTCGCGCCTGGCGCGACGCTCGCGTGACGAAGATCTGGGCCGGATCGAACGAGATCATGAAGGAACTCATCGGCCGCGAGCTGGGGTTCTGACATGACTGAAGCCGTCATCGTCTCCGTCGCCCGGTCGCCGATCGGGCGTGCGTTCAAGGGGTCGCTCAAGGACATGCGTCCCGACGACCTAACCGTCCAGATGGTCCGCGCGGCCCTGGACAAGGTGCCCGAGCTCGATCCGCGGGACATCACCGACCTGCTGCTCGGATGCGGCCTCCCCGGTGCTGAGCAGGGCTGGAACATGGGCCGCAACGTGGCGGTGCTGCTCGGCTACGACCACCTCCCCGGGACGACGATCACGCGCTACTGCTCGTCCTCGCTGCAGACCACGCGAATGGCCTTCCACGCCATCAAGGCGGGGGAGGGCGACGCCTACATCTCGGCCGGTGTCGAGACGGTGAGCCGCTTCATGAACGGCAACAGCGACATGCCCGATACGGCCAAGAACCCCGTGTTCGCCGACGCCCAGGCCGCGACGGCCAAGCGCGCTGAGGGCGGGGCGGCGACCTGGACGGATCCGCGCGAGTCCGGGCATCTGCCGGACGTCTACATCGCAATGGGCCAGACCGCGGAGAACGTCCAGCAGATCATCGGCATGAGCCGGCAGGAGCAGGACGAGTTCGCCTGCCGCTCGCAGAACCTGACCGAGCAGCGGATCGCCGACGGCTTCTGGGCGCGCGACATCACTCCGGTGACGTTGCCCGACGGATCGACGGCGGCGACCGACGACGGTCCGCGTGCGGGCACGACGATCGAGGCGCTGTCCGGCCTGTCGCCGGTGTTCCGTCCCGATGGCACCGTCACGGCGGGCAACGCCTGCCCACTCAACGACGGCGCCGCTGCGGTCATCGTCATGAGCGACACGAAGGCCAAGGAACTCGGCCTCACCCCGCTGGCACGCATCGTGTCGACGGCGGTCACCGGGCTCTCGCCGGAGATCATGGGGCTCGGGCCGGTCGAGGCCATCCCGGCAGCGCTGAAGAGCGCCGGCATGGGCATCGACGACATCGACCTCTACGAGATCAACGAGGCGTTCGCGGTGCAGGCCCTCGGGTCGGCCCAGAAGCTCAACATCCCCATCGAGAAGCTGAACGTGAACGGCGGCGCCATCGCCGTCGGTCACCCCTTCGGCATGACGGGCGCCCGCATCACGTCGACGCTGATCAACTCGCTGCAGTTCCACGACAAGCAGTTCGGTGTGGAGTCGATGTGCGTCGGTGGCGGCATGGGCATGGCCATGGTGATCGAGCGGCTGTCCTGACCGCTATTGTCCCTGCCTATGACTGAACCCCGAGTAGCCATCGTCACCGGAGCAGCCCAGGGCATCGGCGCTGCCGTCGCCCTCCGTCTTGCCGCGGATGGCCACAAGGTTGCCGTCGTCGACCTCAGCGCCGACGCCGCTCAGGCCACGGTCGACGCGATCGAAGCCGCCGGCGGCACTGGTCTCGCCGTCGGTGCGGACGTCAGTGACGCCGACGCGGTCGACGCCGCGTTCGCGCAGATCGTCGAGGGGCTCGGCGCGCCGACGATCCTCGTCAACAACGCCGGCATCATCCGCGACAACCTGCTGTTCAAGATGACCGTCGACGAGTGGGACCTCGTGATGGCCGTCCACCTGCGCGGCGCCTTCCTCATGACCAAGGCCGCCCAGAAGCACATGATCGAGGCTGGCTTCGGCCGCATCATCAACCTGTCGAGCATCTCGGCGCTCGGCAACCGCGGCCAGGCCAACTACTCGGCGGCCAAGGCCGGCATCCAGGGCTTCACCAAGACCCTGGCCCTCGAGCTGGGCAAGTTCGGCGTCACGGCGAACGTCATCGGCCCGGGATTCATCCAGACGCCAATGACGGCGGCCACAGCCGAGCGCATCGGCGTGCCGTTCGACGACTTCATCGATGCCGTTGCCAAGGACACCCCCGTGGGTCGCGTCGGCCAGCCCGACGACATCGCGCACGCTGTGTCGTACTTCGCCAGCGAAGGCGCGGGGTACGTTAGCGGCCAGGTCCTCTACGTCGCGGGTGGGCCCAAGGCCTAGCCGCAGGCGCGGCAGAGGCCGAAGATCTCGAGCGTGTGCGACACGTCGGTGAAGCCGTGGTCATCTGCCACGCGGCTCGCCCACCGCTCGACGGTGGGGCCTTCGACCTCCACGGTCCGACCGCATGACCGGCAGACCAGATGGTGGTGGTGGCCGGCGCTGCAGCGTCGGTAGAGCGCTTCGCCGGCGTCGTTGCGGAGCACGTCGACCAGGTCGGATTCGGCGAGCAGCTGGAGCGTCCGGTACACGGTCGCCAAGCCGACCGGCTCGCCCCGGTCTGCCAACACGGCGTGGATGTCCTGGGCGCTGCGGAACTCGGCCAGCTCGTCGAGGACGCCCGTGACGACCTGACGCTGGCGCGTCGGCCGGATCGTGTCAGTCATGGTTGGGGTGCTCGTCCTGCGGATGCAGGATCTCCGGATCGATGTGGACGTGGTCACCGTGGTGATGGATGCCGTGCTCCTGGTCGAACTGCTCGTGCTGCTTGTGCAGCTTGGCGTCAAGGAACTGCCGAACGAGCGGCCACAGCATGCCGAGCAGCAGCCCGTCGAGCAGGAGGGTGAGGGTCACCTCGACGGCGACGTGGGCCGGATCGGTGAGGATCGACCAGTACTCAGCGAAAAATCCGCCGCCGTGAGCTTCTACAAGAACCAATGCCGAAATCATGAGAATCATTCTCACTCGGTTGAGAATCATTGTCAAAACGGGTCGGACGCTACGATGGGCGTCGATTTCGGGCGTGCGTTGCCACGGTGATGCACGAAGCCCGCCGACACCCAGCCGGAAAGCGAGTCGTGCCATGGCAGGCGCCGCAGCCAATCCCGTCGATGCCGTCATTTCGCTGGCCAAGCGCCGCGGCTTCGTCTACCAGTGCGGGGAGATCTACGGCGGCACGCGCTCCGCATGGGACTACGGGCCGCTCGGTGTCGAGCTGAAGGACAACATCAAGCGCCAGTGGTGGCGCACGATGGTCCAGACGCGCGACGACATCGTCGGCCTCGACTCCTCCGTCATCCTTCCCACGCCCGTCTGGGACGCCTCCGGCCACCTGGCCGCGTTCGTCGACCCATTGGTCGAGTGCACCCAGTGCCACAAGCGCTTCCGGCAGGACCACCTGCAGGAACAATTCGCCGAGCGCAAGGGCCTCGACGACCCCGACGCCGTGGCCATGGCCGATCTGCCGTGCCCGCACTGCGGGACGAAGGGCGCCTGGACCGAGCCTCGCATGTTCAACGGTCTCCTCAAGACCTACCTGGGGCCGGTCGAGACGGAGGAAGGGCTGCACTACCTGCGGCCTGAGACAGCGCAAGGCATCTTCGTCAACTTCACCCAGGTCGCCACGACGGCCCGCAAGAAGCCGCCGTTCGGCATCGCGCAGATCGGCAAGAGCTTCCGCAACGAGATCACGCCGGGCAACTTCATCTTCCGCACCCGCGAGTTCGAGCAGATGGAGATGGAGTTCTTCGTCGCTCCGGGGATGGACGAGGAGTGGCACCAGCGCTGGATCGACGAGCGCCTCGCCTGGTACACCGGCTTGGGCATCGCCCCGGAGAACCTGCGGCTGTACGAGCACCCGCAGGAGAAGCTCTCGCACTACTCCAAGCGGACGGTCGACATCGAGTACCGCTTCCAGTTCGCCGGCTCGGAGTGGGGCGAGCTCGAGGGCATCGCCAACCGCACCGACTTCGACCTAAGCACCCACAGCAAGCACTCCGGCAAGGATCTCTCCTACTTCGACCAGGTCACCGGTGAGCGCTGGACCCCCTACGTGATCGAGCCGGCGGCCGGCGTCAACCGCTCGATGATGGCGTTCCTCGTCGACGCCTACGCCGAGGACGAGGCACCGAACGCGAAGGGCGGCGTCGAAAAGCGCACGGTCCTGCGGCTCGATCCGCGGCTGGCGCCGGTGAAGGTCGCGGTCCTGCCGCTGTCGCGCAACGAGCAGCTCTCGCCGGCCGCACGCGACCTGGCCGCCGAGCTCCGCAACTACTGGAACGTCGAGTTCGACGATGCCGCCGCGATCGGCAAGCGCTACCGGCGGCAGGACGAGATCGGCACGCCGTTCTGCGTCACGGTCGACTTCGAGACGCTCGACGATCAGGCCGTCACGATCCGCGAACGGGACACCATGGGACAGGAACGCGTCGCGCTGAGCCAGGTGCGGGAGTGGTTGGGTGCGCGTTTACCCGGCTGCTGAACCGTCGGTAAGCCACAATCAGCGCGTGAAGGGTGCCGCTGCGACACCCCGACGCATGAGGGCGTTGGCGGCCTTCCTGTTCGGCTGGGTGGCGATTTTTGGGGTCGTGGCATGCGGCTCCGAGCCTCAGCCGCGCCCAGTGGTGCCCGACGGATTCGATGTGCCGAAGGGCGTCCAGATCACCGACGGCGGCGCCAAGCGACACATCGGAAAGCCGTCCACGGTCGTCTACCAGATCGAGCAGCGCGCGGCGAGCGCCGTGACGGTCACCGTCACCCAGGTCGAGCAGGGGGATCTCGCCCGCGACTTCCAGTTCTTCAACCTGCCCGAGGAGGTCAAGTCGTCGACCCCGCTCTACGTTCACCTGCAAGTGCGCAACGACGGACCCAGCGGGCTCGGTGGGGTGGCGCTGCCGATCTTCCTTCGCACGACGTCGGGCCGCGTCTATCCCCCCAACGACCTGGTCGGCGAGTTCCGGCCCTGCCCGAACCCGGCGTTGCCGGCCAGCTTCCTGGCCGGGTCGAAGGCGGAGCTCTGCCTGGTGTTCCTGCTCCCCAAGGGCCAGCAGGCGAAGAGCGTCGACATACAGACGGGCGAGCCGCTCGACGCCATCCACTACGTGGTCGCCCAGACGTGATGCGGATCGGGCCACTGGAGGTGCCGGTCCCGGTCGTCCTGGCACCGATGGCCGGTGTCACGAACGCCGCGTTCCGGCAGCTGTGCGCCGAACAAGGGGCCGGGCTCTACGTCTGCGAAATGATCACGTCGCGCGGCATCGTCGAAGGCGACCGGACGAGCCTGCAGATGCTCAGGTTCGCGCCCAACGAGTTGATCCGGTCGGTGCAGCTCTACGGCATCGACCCGGAGTACATCGGGCGCGCGGTGAAGATCCTGTGCAGCGACCACGGCGTCGCGCACGTCGACCTGAACTTCGGCTGCCCGGTGCCCAAGGTGACGCGCAAGGGCGGGGGAGCGGCACTGCCATGGAAGTCCACGCTCCTCGGCCAGATCCTCACCGCGGCGGTGCAAGCGGCCGAGCCGTTCGGCGTTCCCGTCACGATGAAGACCCGCAAGGGCATCGACGACGAGCACCTCACGTTCCTCGAGGCCGGACGCATCGCCGAGGACGCCGGCTGCGCCGCCATCGGGCTGCACGGCCGCACGGCGGCGCAGCACTACTCCGGGCGCGCTGATTGGGACGCCATCGCCGAGCTCAAGTCATCCATCGGCATCCCGGTGCTCGGGAACGGCGACATCTGGGAGGCCGGAGACGCCCTCCGGATGGTGCAGGAGACCGGCTGCGACGGCGTGATCGTCGGCCGCGGCTGCCTCGGTCGACCGTGGCTGTTCGCGGATCTCGCGGCAGCCTTCGAGGGTCGCGAGCTGCAGAAGAGGCCGTCGCTCGGGGAGGTCGCGCAGGTCATGCGCCGGCATGCCGAGCTGCTCGGTGACTGGCTCGGTGAGGAGCGCGGCTGCGTCGAGTTCCGCAAGCACATCGCCTGGTACCTGAAGGGATTCAGTGCCGGATCGACCATCCGTGGGCAGCTCGGCATCGTCTCGTCATATGCCGCGCTCGACGACCTGTTGGCGCAGCTCGACCCCACGGAGCCCTATCCGGTCGACCAGCTGGGCGTCCCGCGCGGACGCCAGGGAAGCCCAAAGCGCGTCGTCCTGCCGGACGGCTGGCTGCAGAGCCGGGAGCTGATGGGCGCGCTCGATCCCGGTGCAGAGGACGCCACCAGCGGCGGATAACCCGGAATCACGGGCCTCCGGTTGTTGCCATCTGGGATGGGCGCGTGGGATATTGAGAGACGGTACTGATGGCGGATGTCCACTCGTGACACCGCTGATCCCGACGAAAGTTTCTGCGGAGGATTTTCCATGGCCAAGGCCCTCATCGGCTACATCGGTGGTCCCGCCCCCGACCAGCTTCGTGAGACGGCCCGACTGCGTCAGCGCATCGCCGACCTGGAGAACGAGGTCTCGCGCCTCAAGGTCGAAAACGATGGGCTTCTCAAGACGCTCTCGGAATCCGTCGAGCACAGCGTCGAGCACGTGACTGCCGAATTGTCGGCGACGGTCGCCTGACGGCGATCGCCGACGCCCAAGCAAGCCTCGCGTCGCCTACGCGACCGGCAAAGCCGGGGCACCCCCTGCACTGAGTGCTTGGGGGAGGATCGCTCGTAGAGCCTCGCGGATCCTCTCTCCCGTATCCCCTAGGGTTGCCGTGTGTATTTGAAGAGCCTGACGCTTCGCGGCTTCAAGTCCTTCGCCTCGTCGACCACGCTCAATTTCGAGCCGGGCATCGTCTGCGTCGTCGGGCCCAACGGTTCGGGCAAATCGAACGTTGTCGACGCCCTCGCCTGGGTGATGGGCGAGCAGGGCGCCAAGACGCTGCGCGGCGGCAAGATGGAAGACGTCATCTTCGCCGGCACCGCGGGCCGTGCGCCCCTGGGTCGGGCCGAAGTCCTCCTCACCATCGACAACACCGACGGCGCACTGCCGATCGAGTACTCCGAGGTCACGATCTCGCGGACGATGTTCCGCAACGGCGGGTCCGAGTACGCCATCAACGGCACGCCGTGCCGGCTGCTCGACGTCCAGGAGCTGCTGAGCGACTCCGGCATCGGGCGCGAGATGCACGTCATCGTCGGACAGGGCCAGCTCGACTCGATCCTGCGGGCCACGCCGGAGGATCGGCGCGGCTTCATCGAAGAGGCAGCCGGCGTTCTCAAGCACCGCAAGCGCAAGGAAAAGGCGCTGCGCAAGCTCGAGTCGACCGACGGCAACCTGACCCGCTTGCAGGACGTGCTCACCGAGCTCCGGCGCCAGCTCAAGCCGCTCGGCCGGCAGGCCGAGGTGGCTCGACGTGCTGCCGTCATCCAGGCCGATGCCCGCGACGCACGCGCGCGGCTGCTCGCCGACGACATCGTCACTTCCCGAGGCGCGATCGCCGAGGAGCTGGCGGACGAGACCGCGTTGAAGGAGCGGCGGGCGAAGGTGGAGCAAGCCATTGCAGAGGCGCGGGCGACCGAGGCCGAGCTGGAGGAGTCGCTGCGTGCCGATTCGCCGCGCCTCGCCGCAGCGCAGGAGACCTGGTACGCGCTGTCCGGCTTGCGCGAGCGCATCCGTGGCACGGCTGGCCTGGCCGCCGAGCGGACGCGGCAGGCAGCGGTGGACGCCGAGGACCGCCGCGTCGGCCGTGACCCGGCCGAGCTCGAGGCTGAAGCGGAGCGCATGGAGGCGCACCACGTCGAGCTGCACGCCGCGGTCGAGACCGCGGCGCAGGCTCGCGAGACCGCGGCTGCCGCGCGGACAACCGCCGAAGCTGACCATGCCGAGGAGGAGCGTCGTGTCGCCGGCCTGCACCGGGCCGCTGCCGACCGTCGCGAAGGCCTGGCCCGCCTGCATGGCCAGGTCAACGCCATCCGCTCGCGCGCGACCGCCGCGGCCGACGAGATCGGTCGCCTGACGGCGGCGCGCGACGAGGCAGAGCAGCGTGCCGCAACCGCCCAGCAGGAGTTCGTCGCGCTGGAGAACCAGATCGCCGGGCTCAACTCCGGCGAGTCCGGACTCGATGCCGAGCTCGAAGCGGCCGAGGCGCATCTTGCTGCGCAGGAGGACACGGTCAGCCGCCTGGCGCGCGACCTGCACGAGGCCGAGCGTCGCCAGTCCGGGCTGCTCGCGCGGCGTGAGGCGCTGGAAGTGGGCATCGAAGGCCGCGACGGCGCCGGCGCCTTGTTGGCCGTCAGTGACGAGATCAGCGGTCTGCTGGGCTCCGTGGCCGCACTGCTCAACGTCCGCTCGGGCTATGAATCCGCGCTCGCCGCGGCCTTGGGCACGGCGGCCGACGCTATCGCCGTCGACCACCTCGACACGGCCGTCGAGGCAATGGAGAAACTGAAGGCCGAAGACCTGGGCCGCGCCGGGATCTTGCTCGGTGGCGCCAACGCCCCCGGCATTCCCATCGACGATTCCGGGTGGCCGGGACTGCCCGACGGCGCCACGTATGCGGTCGACGTCGTTGACGCCCCGGACTCCCTGGCCGCCGCGTTGCGCCGCGTCCTCTTCAAGGTCGCGGTCGTCGATGATCTCAAAGCCGCGAAGAAGCTCGTCAAGTCCGTCCCCGACGTCACGGCCGTCACCCGTGCCGGAGACATCCTCGGCCCGCATTTCGCCGTCGGCGGTTCACAGACGCAGGCGAGCCTGATCGAGGTGCGCGCCGCGATCGAGCAGGCAGCCGCAGACCTCGACCAGGCGACAGCAGTGGTCGAGTCCCTGCGCTTCCAGCAGCAAGGTGCGGAGGCCAAGCGTCTCGAGGCTGCCGACGCGGTCGAGGCTGCGTTGGCGCGGCTGCACGAATCCGACGCCGAGATGGCGGCCGTCGCCGAGCGGCTCGGTCACCTGGGCTCTACGGCACGGGCCGCCAAGGCCGAGTCCGAGCGTCTGGCCGAGGCCATGGGTGCGGCCGAAGTCGCCCGCGATCGTGACCTCGCCGGCCTGGCCGAGCTCGACGAACGGCTTGCGCAGGCCGAGGAAGCGCCGGACGAGGAGCCCGACACGGCGCGGCTGGAAGAACTGGCAGCCGCGGCTGCCGATGCTCGTCGTGCCGAGACGGACGCCCTGCTGGCACTGCGGACGAACGAAGAGCGCGAGCGCGCGATGCGCGCCCAGGCGCAGGCACTGCGCGAGAGTGCCGCGGCCGAGCGGGAGGCGCGGGTTCGCGACCAGGAGCGCCGGGAACGCCAGCAGCGCGAGGCGCAGGCAGCACACGCCGTCGTCAATGTCGTGAACGTCGTACTGAGGCGCATGGTCGAGTCCATCGAGAGCGCGTCCCGGCGACGCACCGAGATCGAGGCCGCGCGCTCCGAGCGCGAAGGGGCCCTGCGCCAGGCGCGGGTGGCGCTGCGCGAGCTCGGTGCCGAGCTCGACAGCCTCACCGACTCCGTCCACAAGGACGAGATCCAGCGGGCGGAGCTCCGGTTGCGCATGGAGGCGCTCGAGGGCAAGGCGCTCGAGGAGCTGGGCCTCGAGGTCGAGTCGCTCATCGAGGAATACGGCCCGGACAAGCTCGTTCCGTCCCAGGGGGAGGGCGAGGACGGGCTGACGCCCGATCCCGTCGCCTACAACCGGGACGAACAGACCAAGCGGCTGCGCGCCGCCGAGCGGTCCCTGGCCATGCTCGGCAAGATCAATCCGCTGGCGTTGGAGGAGTTCTCCGCGCTGGAGGAGCGCCACCAGTTCCTGTCCGAGCAGCTCGACGACCTGCGCCGCACCCGCAAGGATCTGCTCGAGATCGTCGACGAGGTCGATGCGCAGGTGCTCGAGGTGCTCACCGAGGCGTGGAATGACGTCGAGGTCGTGTTCAAGGACGTCTTCAGCCGGCTGTTCCCCGGCGGCGAGGGCCGGCTGGTCCTCACCGATCCGGACGACCTGCTCAACACCGGCATCGAGGTCGAGGCCCGGCCGCCCGGCAAGAAGGTCAAGCGGCTGTCGCTGCTCTCCGGCGGTGAGCGCTCGCTGGTTGCCGTCGCCTTCCTGGTGTCGCTGTTCAAGGCCCGGCCGAGCCCGTTCTACATTCTCGACGAGGTCGAGGCCGCGCTGGACGACACGAACCTGGGCCGCCTCCTGGAGATCTACGAAGAGCTGCGTGACAACTCACAGCTGATCGTCATCACGCACCAGAAGCGGACCATGGAGGTCGCCGACGCGCTGTACGGCGTCTCGATGCGCGGTGACGGCGTCACCTCCGTCATCAGCCAGCGGCTGCGCGACGAGGTATCCGCGTGATCGTCGCGACGCTCCTCAACGCGACTTCGCCTCCTCAGCCTCGACCGAGCTTCGCTCGCTCGGGCGTTCGGAGGCTCGCCGCGTGACCGCTGCGCTCATCATGACCGTCGCAGTCGTGGTGTTCGTGCTGCTCGTCGCGGGTGGCGGCGCCGCGCTCGTCCTCTCCAGTCGGCGTAAGCGAGCCCCGGAGGCGCCGGTCACGACTGGCGTTGCCGAGGCACCCGAGGCGCCATCACGTCGCCTGACACGGCTTCGCTCGCGGCTGGCCGGCTCGCAGTCGGCGCTCGGGCGTGGGCTTCTCGCGGTTCTCAGTCGCGACCGGATCGACGACGCGGCTTGGCAGGACTTCGAGGACATGCTGCTCGCAGCCGACCTCGGCGTCGGCCCGACGTCCGAGCTCGTCGATGCGCTCCGTACGCACGTGCGGGTGGAGGGGATCACGGATCCTGCGCAGGCCAAAACTGTCTTGCACGCCAACCTGCTTTCGCTGGTCGACCCGGCGCTCGACCGCACGCTGAACGTCGGCACCGGTGACAAGCCGGGTGTCGTTCTCGTCGTGGGGGTCAACGGCACGGGCAAGACCACGACCGTCGGCCGCCTGGCCTGTGTGCTCGTCGCCGAGGGCAATGAGGTCGTCCTCGGCGCCGCCGACACGTTCCGCGCGGCAGCGGGGGAGCAGCTCCAGACCTGGGGCGAGCGGGTCGGCGTCGAGACGGTGCGCGGCCCCGAAGGTGGCGACCCGGCCAGTGTCGCGTTCGACGCCGTCGAGGCCGGCATCCGCAGCGGCGTGGACGTCGTCCTGATCGACACGGCCGGACGCCTGCACACCAAGGCCGGCCTGATGGACGAGCTCGGCAAGATCAAGCGCGTGGTCGAGAAGCAGCGGCCGGTGAGCGAGGTCCTGCTTGTCATCGATGCCACGACCGGCCAGAACGGCATGGCGCAGGCCAAGGTGTTCGGCGAGGTCGTCCAGGTGACCGGCATCGTCCTGACCAAGCTCGACGGCACGGCGAAGGGCGGCATCGTCGTGGCCGTCCAGCGGGAGCTTGGCGTGCCGGTCAAGTTCGTCGGTCTGGGCGAGGGCGCCGACGATCTCGCGCCGTTCGACGCCGACGACTTCGTCAGCGCGCTGCTCGACGTCTGAGAATTTGTGTAACACGCACGAAACATTGGCGGTCCGCCGGTGAAACGTCGCTTCCCTAGAGTCACGAGCGGCTATACCGATGGAGGCAATCAATGGACGGCTATTACGCCTGGATGATCGTGGCGACCGCTCTCGTCTTGATGATGACGACGCCGGCTCTCGCCCTGTTCTACGGCGGCATGACCCGCTCGAAGTCAGTGCTCAACATGATGATGATGTCCTACGCCTCGCTGGCGGTCGTGGGCATCGTGTTCGTGCTGTGGGGCTGGTCCGAGGGCTGGGGCGGCGACGGCGTCGGCAACGGCGACGGCAAGCTCTTCGCCAACCCGCTGACCATGTTCGGACTGCAGGGCGTCGCGCCGGCGAACTACATCTACGTCCTGTTCCAGCTGACGTTCGCGGTGATCACCGCGGCCCTGATCAGCGGCGCGATCGCTGACCGCGTCAAGTTCTCGTCGTGGCTCGTGTTCATCACCTTCTGGGTGACGCTCTGCTACTTCCCGGTCGCCCACAACATCTGGGGCGGCGGCTGGTTCTACTCCAAGTTCCCGAACCTCGACTACGCCGGCGGCACGGTCGTCCACATCAACGCCGGTATCGCGGGCGGCGTTCTCGCCCTGATCATCGGCAAGCGCGTCGGCTGGCCGCGCGACACGTCGCGTCCACACAACCTGACGCTGACCATGATCGGCGCTGGCCTGCTCTGGTTCGGCTGGTACGGCTTCAACGTCGGCTCGATCGTCTTCACCGACGACTCGAAGAAGGCCTGGGGCGGCTTCTCGGCCCAGTTCCAGGGCGAGACCGGCGCCACCTTCCTGAACACCACGATCGCGACGATGGCGGCCATGCTCGCGTGGCTCCTGGTCGAGCGCATCACCCACGGCAAGGCGACCTCGCTCGGTGCCGCGTCGGGCATCGTGGCTGGCCTCGTCGCCATCACGCCCGCGTGTGGCGCGGTCTCGGTCACCGGTGCGTTCGCCGTGGGAATCGTCGCTGGCGCGCTGTGTGCGCTGGCGGTCGGGCTCAAGTTCAAGCTGGGCCTGGACGACTCGCTCGACGTTGTCGGCGTCCACCTGGTCGGCGGTATCGCCGGCGCCCTGATGATCGGCGTCGTCGGCACGATGAAGCACTCGCCGACCGGCAAGGACGGATTCTTCCCGGCGGGCACGGACGGGCTGTTGTACGGCGGCAACGCCACTCTGCTGGGTCACCAAGCGGCAGGTGTCCTGTTCACCCTCGTGTGGACCGGCGTCCTGACGACGATCCTCGCGCTCGCCATCAAGTACACGATCGGCTGGCGGATCGATCCCGATGCCGAGGTTGAGGGCATCGACTTCGCCGAACACGGTGAATCGGCATACGACCTGGTGAGCAACACCGGCTCGCACATCCTTTGAGAAACGGAGACTTGAGCAGATGAAACTCGTCACGGCGGTCATCAAGCCGCACAAGTGGGAAGAAGTGCGTGAAGCGCTGGCGGCGGCTGGCGTTGCCGGCATGACCGTCACCGAGGCCAGCGGGTATGGCCAGCAGAAGGGCCACACCGAGGTCTACCGCGGAGCCGAGTACGACGTCTCCCTGGTGCCGAAGATCCGTATCGAGGTCGTCGTCGACGACGCCGACGCGGAGACCGTCGTCTCGACCATCACCGGCGCAGCCCAGACCGGCAAGATCGGCGACGGCAAGGTCTGGGTCATCCCGGTCGACAACGTGGTGCGCGTCCGCACCGGCGAAACCGACGAATCGGCGCTCTGAGCGGGTTTCCGCAACGTTTCGTGATCCTCACCGATAGGGTCCGGCGGGAGTTGAACTGACCCGTCGGGAGGATCTCGTGGACGCTGGTAATACCGCGTGGCTGCTCGCCTCGACCGCACTCGTGTTGCTGATGGCGCCTGGTCTGGCGTTCTTCTACGGCGGCATGGTGCGCTCGAAGAGCGTGCTGAACATCATGATGATGACGTTCTACGCGCTGGCCGTTTTTCCGGTGGTCTGGTTCCTCTACGGATACAGCCTGGCGTTCGGCAATGACGCCGGTCACGGTCTCATCGGCGGCACGGAGTGGCTCGGCCTGAAGGGGATCACGCCGGAGACGCTGAGCGGGAGCGTGCCGGCCTACGTGTTCATCGTCTTCCAGATGCTCTTCGGCGTCGTCACCGTCGCCCTGGTGAGCGGGGCCATCGCGGACCGGGCGAAGTTCGTCGCGTGGATGGTCTTCGTCCCGGTGTGGGTGACGCTCGTCTACATTCCCGTCGCGCACTGGGTCTTCGCGTATGACGCTGCCGACGGCTCCACGAAGGGCGGCTGGATCAGCAACCGGCTGGACGCGCTGGACTTCGCCGGCGGCACCGCCGTCGAGATCAATTCAGGTGCCGCTGCCCTGGCCCTGGCGATCGTGGTTGGGCGGCGCATCGGTTGGAAGCGTGAACCGTTCCGTCCGCACAACCTGCCGGCCGTACTGCTCGGAGCGGGCCTGCTGTGGTTCGGGTGGTACGGATTCAACGCCGGGTCCGCCCTGGCGGCCAACGGCACGGCGGCGCTGGCGCTCATCAACACCACCGGATCGGGATGCGCGGGCATCCTCGGCTGGCTGGCGGTGGAGTTCGTACGTGACCGGAAGGGCACCAGCTTCGGCGCGGCATCGGGCGCCGTCGCCGGGCTTGTCGCCATCACGCCGTCCTGCGGCACGGTCTCCCCGATCGGGTCGTTGGCCGTCGGCGCCCTGGCCGGCGCCGTCTGCTCCGGGGCGGTCGGCCTGAAGTACCGGTTCAACTATGACGACTCGCTCGACGTGGTCGGCGTCCACATGGTCGGCGGGCTCGTCGGAACGCTCATCATCGGCCTCCTCGCCACCCGGGCGAATGTCGCGAACCTCGGCTACGGCTCGGCCGGGCTCCTGTACGGCGGCGGGCTCGAGCAACTCGGGCGGCAGGCAATTGCCGCAATTGCCGTGTTGATCTATTCCTTGGGGGTCACCTACGTGATTGGGTGGGCCATTGACAAGACGATCGGCTTCCGGGTCGACGAAGATGTTGAGGTCTCCGGCATCGACCAGGCAGAGCACCTGGAGACGGCCTACGAGCACCTCGGTGGTGGATCGACATTGGGAGCCTGACATGAAACTCGTGACTGCAGTCATCAAGCCGCACAAGTGGGAAGACGTGCGCGAGGCGCTCGCGGCAGCCGGCATCTCCGGTATGACCGTCATGGAGGCGACCGGCCACGGCCACCAGAAGGGGCACACCGAGGTCTACCGCGGCGCCGAGTACGCCGTCACCCTCGTGCCCAAGATCCGGCTCGAGGTCGTCGTCGACGATCACGATGCCGAGGATGTCGCGCAGGTCATCGTCAAGGCTGCGCACACCGGCAAGATCGGCGACGGCAAGGTGTGGGTCGTTCCGGTCGAGTCCATCGTGCGCGTGCGGACGGGCGAGACCGACGAGTCGGCGCTCTGAGGCGTGAACCTGGCGAAGCAGCGTCGGCAGCGGGCCGCCGACGCTGACGCGCTGCTCCAGGACGTCTTCGCGGCGGCTATCGCCACCGCCAACGAAGATGTCTGGCAAGGCCTCGCGCTGGTCGCGGTTGGGGGTTACGGCCGGGCCGAGCTGTCGCCGGCCAGCGACCTCGACGTCGTCCTGCTGCACGATCCCGCCATCACCGACGAGCGGATCCAGGCGATCGCCGAGGCCGTTTGGTACCCGTTGTGGGAGAAGAACATCGCGCTCGACCACTCGGTCCGCGACACCGTGCAGATGCGGCAGGCTGCGCATGAGGACTACCGAGCCGCGCTCGGGATGCTCGACGCGCGGCACGTCGCGGGCGACTCGGCGCTCGTACTCGCTCTTCGGGCCGAGGTGCTCGCCGACTGGCGGCGCGACGCGCGGAGCCGGCTGGTCGAGCTGCGCGACGCCTGCGAGACGCGCGTCGAGCGGTTCGGGTGGCTGGCGCACGCCGCCGTGCCGGACCTGAAGGAGTCCGGCGGAGGGCTGCGCGACGGCGTCGTCATGCGCGCGCTGGTCGCCACCTGGCTGGTCGACGTCCCGCACGCCGAGTCCGAGGAGCTGCGGTCGGCCCTGCTCGACGTGCGCGACGCCCTGCACATCACCTCCGGCCGACGGTTGGAGAAGCTCGATCCCGAGCGGCTCGTCGACGTCGCGGCGTTCCTCGGCCGTGACCCGGAGCTCCTCGAGTTCGAGACCCGGAACCTTGGCCGGCGGACGGCCCACCTGGCCACGCAGGCGTGGCGGCGGGTCGACGATGCGCTGCGTGCGCCGCGAGCAGGTTCGGGCACGCCCAGCCGGCCCGTCGTGGAACGCATCGCCGACGGCGTCGGCCGGCTCGGCGACGAGGTCGTCGTGATGTCCGGTGCTGACCCGCAATCCGATCCGGAGGTTGCGCTGCGAGCCGCGGCGGCCGCAGCGCGGGCCGGGCTGGAGTTCGAGTCGTCGAGCGCAGCCAACCTGGCGCGCAACCTCGGCCGGCTCGCGGAGCCCTGGCCGGAGTCGGCTCGCCGGGCGATGGTCGACCTCCTGACGGCTGGGCCCGGCCTGGTGTCGGTGTGGGACGAGCTCGACCATGCGGGCGTGGTCGACCTCTGGCTGCCGGAGTGGGACGCGATCCGGTTGCGCGGGTCGTCGTCGCCGATCCACCGGTTCACCGTCGACCGGCACACCATCGAGACGTGCGTCAACGCGACGAAGCTGGTCCGAACGGTCGCACGTCCCGACCTCCTGGCTGTCGGCGCGCTGCTGCACGACATCGGCAAGGGCAGGCCAGGCGACCACAGCATCGTCGGCGAGCCGATGGCCGAGGCGGTCGCCCTCCGCTGGGGATTCGACGCCGAGGATGCCGCGACCATCGGCAAGCTGGTGCGCCACCACCTGACGATCCCCAACGTCGCCACCCGGCGGGACATCGAGGACCCGTCCACTGCAGAAAACGTGGCGGCCAGCGTCGAGACCGAGGAGCTGCTCGACCTGCTTGCGGCGTTGACGGCGTCGGATGCGCAGGCGACGGGGCCGACGGCGTGGACGACCTGGCGCCGCGGGCTGATCGAAGGCCTAGTCGAGAAGACGCGCAGCGTCCTGCAGGGAACGGCCGGTGAGTCGACCTACGAGGGATGGCCCTCCTCCGTCCCCATGCCCGACACAACCGACCTGACGGCCGACGACGTCCGCCTGACCGTCGAGAACCACCGCGGCGGCTCATTGCTGACGTTCGCGCTGCGCGACCGGCCGGGCGTCATGGCCGCCATCGCCGGCTGCTTCGCCCTGCTCGGCATGGAGATCCGGTCAGCGCGAACCCTGACGATCGACCACGCGGCCATGTCCCTGTGGGAGGTCACCCGCCCCGACGTCGATGCCGCTCGCGTCAGGGACCGCCTGATTCCGATACTCAAGGGCGAGGTCGACCTCGCCGCCCGGCTCGCGCTCAAGCCGACGCCCGACGAGGCGGAACCCAGGGTTCGCATCCTGCCCCGCCGATCCCAGACGGCCACCCTGATCGAGGTCCGAGCGCACGACCGCCGCGGCCTGGTGTGGACGGTCTGTCACGAGATCGCGAACGCCGGCCACTCCATCCGGTCGGCCCACCTGTCGACCTACGGCAGTGAGGCCCGCGACGTGTTCTACGTCGTGGACGCCGACAACGGCCAACCGCTGGACGACGACGCCGCGCTCCGGATGCGCGAGGCGATTGCCGAGGCGCTGGTCTAACACCAGCGCAAGTAGCATTGGTTCTCGTGTTCGACTCGCTCCAAGACCGCCTGGCGTCCGCCTTCAAAAACCTGCGCGGCAAGGGCCGGCTTTCGGAAGCCGACATCGACGCGACGATGCAGGAGATCCGTGTCGCGCTGCTCGACGCTGACGTCGCGGTGCCGGTCGTCCGTGACTTCATTGCCCGCATCCGGGAGCGGGCCCTCGGCGCCGAGGTGAGCGGTGCGCTCAACCCGGCGCAGCAGGTCATCAAGATCGTGAACGACGAGCTCATCGGCATTCTCGGTGGCGAGACCCGCCGCA
This sequence comes from Aeromicrobium sp., assembly GCA_045806885.1. Classification (GTDB taxonomy): domain Bacteria; phylum Actinomycetota; class Actinomycetes; order Propionibacteriales; family Nocardioidaceae; genus Aeromicrobium. The sequence goes on along the minus strand of JBJMIJ010000028.1, from coordinate 690 downwards.
TTCGGTTCGCCAAGACGCCGCCGACGGTCATCATGCTCGCCGGCCTCCAGGGCGCGGGCAAGACGACGTTGGCCGGCAAGCTGGCCCGCTGGCTCAAGGACAACGGCAAGAGCCCGATGCTCGTGGCCGCCGACCTGCAGCGGCCGAACGCGGTCACCCAGCTGCAGGTGGTGGGGGAGCAGGCCGGCGTAACGGTCTTCGCCCCGGAGCCCGGCAACGGGAAGGGGAACCCGGTCAAGGTCGCCAAGGCATCCCTCAAGGAGGCGCAGCGCACGCTGCACGACGTCGTCATCGTCGACACCGCGGGTCGCTTGGCCATCGATGCCGAGCTGATGAAGCAGGCGGCCCAGATCCGCAACGCCGTTGATCCGGACGAGGTCCTGTTCGTCATCGACGCGATGATCGGCCAGGACGCCGTCCGTACTGCGCAGGCGTTCGCCGAGGGCGTCGACTTCACCGGCGTCGTGCTGACCAAGCTCGACGGCGACGCCCGCGGCGGTGCCGCGCTCTCGGTCCGGTCCGTCACCGGCCGGCCCATCATGTTCGCGTCCACCGGCGAGAAGCTGGACGACTTCGACGTCTTCCACCCCGACCGGATGGCGTCGCGCATCCTCGACATGGGCGACGTGATGACGCTCATCGAGCAGGCCGAGAAGGCCTTCGATGTCGAGCAGGCGGCCAAGGACGCTG
>JBJMIJ010000027.1:0-87420 GCA_045806885.1 Aeromicrobium sp. | reverse complement strand
GTCAGCGACGACATGTACAACCAGCTGTTCACGATGCACGGCACGATCATGCTGTTGCTGTTCGCGACGCCGCTGTTCTTCGGCTTCGGCAACGCCGTCATGCCGCTGCAGATCGGCGCGCCGGACGTCGCGTTCCCGCGTCTCAACATGTTCAGCTACTGGCTGTACCTGTTCGGCGGCCTGATCACGGTGAGCGGGTTCCTGGCCCCCGGCGGCGCTGCTGCCTTCGGCTGGTTCGCGTACACGCCCTTGAGCGACGCCATCAACTCGCCCGGTGTCGGCGGCGACATGTGGATCATGGGCTTCTACATGGCGGGTCTTGGCACCATCTTGGGCGCGGTCAACTTCGTGACCACGATCTTCACGATGCGTGCGCCCGGCATGACCATGTTCCGGATGCCCATCTTCGTGTGGAACACGCTGGTCACCGGCATGCTCGTGCTGATCGTCTTCCCGATCTTCGCCGCCGCGCTGCTGGCGTTGGAGGCCGACCGCAAGCTCGGCGCGCACGTCTTCGACCCGGCCAATGGGGGAGCGATCCTCTGGCAGCACGTGTTCTGGTTCTTCGGCCACCCCGAGGTCTACATCATCGCGCTGCCGTTCTTCGGCATCATCACCGAAGTGCTGCCGGTCTTCAGCCGCAAGCCGATCTTCGGCTACGTCGGCCTGGTCGGCGCGACGCTCGGCATCGCGGCCCTCTCGGTGGCGGTGTGGGCGCACCACATGTTCGTCACTGGTGCGGTCGACCTGGCGTTCTTCTCCTTCATGACGTTCCTCATCGCGGTGCCCACCGGCGTGAAGTTCTTCAACTGGATCGGCACGCTCTGGGGCGGGAGCCTGACCTTCGACACCCCGATGATCTTCGCGCTGGGCTTCCTCACGACTTTCCTCTTCGGCGGCCTGACCGGCATCATCCTCGCGTCGCCGGCACTCGACTTCCAGCTGTCCGACAGCTACTTCGTCGTCGCGCACTTCCACTACGTCGTGTTCGGCACCGTCGTCTTCGCGATGTTCGCCGGCTACTACTTCTGGTGGCCCAAGCTCACCGGCCGGATGCTCGACGAGCGTCTGGGCAAGATCCACTTCTGGCTGCTGTTCATCGGCTTCCACCTGACGTTCCTGGTCCAGCACTGGCTCGGCATCGAGGGCATGCCGCGGCGGTACGCCGACTACGGCGTCCTCGACGGCTTCACGACGCTGAACGAGATCTCGTCGATCGGCGCATTCCTGCTCGGCGCCTCGACGCTGCCGTTCCTCTACAACGTCTGGAAGACCCGCAAGGCGCCGCTCGTCGGGCGTGACGATCCGTGGGGCTGGGGCCGTTCGCTCGAATGGGCGACCAGCTGCCCGCCGCCGCGGCACAACTTCGTCTCGCTGCCACGCATTCGTTCCGAGAGCCCGGCGTTCGACCTGCACCACCCGGAGCTCGCCGAGCTCGAGATCCTGCACACTGCGTCCGTTGAGGGGCAAGAAGGGGACGAGGCGTGAAGTCTGAATCCTGGATCATCGTTTCGATCGCCATCTTCTGTGCCATCGTGGCGCCGATCTACTGGATGATCACGTACGACTGGACCGGCACCACCGCGCTCGTCATGACGACGCTGCTGTGCGTGCTGCTCGGCTTCTACCTGATCGTCGTCGCTCGGCAGATCCCAGCGCGGCCCGAAGACCGGCTCGAAGCCGAGATCGTCGAGGGCGCGGGGGAGCTCGGCTTCTTCCCGCCCTACAGTTGGTGGCCCCTGTACTGCTCGCTGGCGTTCACCGCCATCGTCATGGGAATCGTGATCGGCTGGTGGCTGTTCATCATCGGCGCCGCGTTCGGCTTGTTCACGCTGATCGGCTGGATCTTCGAGTACTACCGCGGGGTCCACGCGCACTGAGTCGTCAGTGCGGTCACGTAGGATGAACGGGTGAGTTCCCGATCCCGCATGGCTGCGTTCGGGCTCGCCGCGATCGTCATCCTGGCCTCGGCCGGCTGCGATGTCATCGGCTCCAAGATCGTCGAGCCGAAGAAGCCGACGATCCAGTTCAAGAGCAACGTCTCCGCAGGTCAGGACGATGTTGCCGTCGACACGATGGTGCGCGTCACCGCCACGCACGGCACCATCGATCGCGCGTCGCTCGCCTCGGCCAAGGGTGCTGTCCCGGTCGAGCAGCAGGGCGACGCATGGGTCGCGACGCAGCGGCTCGAGCCGGGCACCGAATACACCCTCACGGCACTGGGAACGGGCGAAGACGGCAAGGCCGGATCGCAGAAGACCAAGTTCACGACCAAGGCGCTGACCCTCAGCGAGCAGACGTATCCGTCCGTCTCGCCGTTGACGCAGGACACCGTCGGCGTGGCCATGCCCGTCATCGTGCGGTTCGACCTGCCGGTCCAGAACAAGGAGCTGTTCGAGAAGAATATGACGGTCGAGTCGTCCCAGCCGGTTGAGGGACGCTGGGCCTGGTTCAGCGACCGCGAGGTCCACTACCGCCCCAAGGACTACTGGCCGGCCGAGACCGACGTCACCGTCAAGATCCTCGTCAACAGCCTGCCGGCCGGCAACGGCGTCTACGGCCAGCAGGACCAGGTCGTGAAGTTCCACGTGGGCCAGAAGGTCGTCGGCTACGTCGACGTCAACACCTACACGCTGACCATCAAGGACAACGACGTCGTGGTCAAGACGATCCCGGTGTCCACCGGCGACGCCAAGCACCGTTCGCGCGAGGGCACCAAGGTCATCATGGAGAAGCTCCGCAAGGTCGACATGGACGCCGCCACAACTGGCGTCGACTCCGAGGATCCGGGCTATTACAACCTCAAGGACGTCGAGTACGCGCTGCGCCTCACCAACTCCGGTGAGTTCCTGCACGCCGCGCCGTGGTCGGTGGGGGCGCAGGGGCACGCGAACGTCAGCCACGGCTGCACCGGCATGAGCCCGGCCAACGCCGAATGGCTGTTCGGGCACATGAAGAAGGGCGACCCGGTCGAATACACCGGCAGCCCGCGCCCGATCGAGCCGGGCAACGGCTGGACCGACTGGAACATCCCGTGGGACCAGTGGGTGGCCAAGTCGGCCCTCAAGGTCGCGCCGACGCCGTCCGCCACGCCCACGCCTTCGACCACCGCGCCGGGATCGCCCGCATCGTCGTCGCCCTCGGCGCCGGCATCCCCGTCGTCGAGCTTCGGCAACCGGTCAGTCTCGAACCCTCGCACCTTTCCGAGTGCGACTCCCACGCCCAACGGCATCCGCATCCGAAGCTGACGGCCGGACCAACAGCAGGGCCAGTAAGGCGAGCGCTGCCGCGATCGCGACCGCCACGGCGGCCGAGCCGAAGCGCGGGAGGAAGGCGAACGAGACGCTGTGCCGCCCGGCTGGGACCTTGACGCGCTGGAAGTAGGTGTCGTGCGGCTGGACGACAACGTCCTCGCCGCCGACGGAGGCGCTCCAGTTTCGGTCGAACAGCTCGCGCCGCACCAGCGTCGAGGCCCGACGACAGGTCACCTCAAAGCGGGTCCGGGAGCCGGCATCGACCGTGCAGCCGGGCGCCGCGGCATACGGCTTGGACCCTCGCAATCGGTAGACGGTCGTTGCCCCGGCCTTGCGGTGTCGCTCGAGTGCTGACGCCAACACGCCGCGTGGTCGGTAGTCCGAAGGCAGCAGGACATATTCGACGCTGGCTTCCGACCAGGAGCGGGTCCAGCTGTTGAAGCTCACCTCTGACGAACTCCGCCCACAGCTTGGGGACGGGCGAGTCATTGAGGTTGAGCAGGGGCACCGAGTAATAAGAGCCGTAGTTGGGCTGAAGGCTGGACGACAGGGTGTAGACGCGGCCGAGGTCGGATCCCCGCTCGGATCCCGCGGAAACCTCGTGCAGGAACGACTCGAGCTGCCGGTTCGTCTCGTAGTGCCGGGCCGCCGAGAATGAGGGCACCGCGAAGAGCGCGGCAGCTCGATGGTCACCACGGCGAGGACGAGGGGCGCGGCGAGGGCGGGTCGTCGGCGCGCCACCAGAGCCAAGGCGAAGATGGACACGGTGACCACCGCGGCCGCAATGGATGACACGTAGAACCATCGGAGGATGTCCGGCCGGTTTCCGTCGTGCCAGATGTGTCCGACGAGGGGCCAGCTGGCAACCCGGGAGATCTTCAGGAGCACCAACGTGGCCGCCAACGCGACAACGGACGCTTTGACGACGCGCTGGCGGCGTTGGATGAGGTCCACGCCAAGTGCGGCAAGCATCGCCCCGACCATCGCCAGCACCGGCTGGGCGTAGCGATAGAACGCAACCGTCTTCATGCCGGGTACGACGTTGATCGCGTCGGTGAGGCCAGGAGCGCGTAGGACTTGGCCAGGACGATCGCGGCCGTTGCCGCGCACAGCATCCGCAGTCCGCGGAATCGTGGGTTGAACAATCCCGTCACGGCCAGCGCGAACAGGCCGACGGTCAGATACCCGCCGGTGTTCGACCAGGCCGTCAGGAGCAACGCCTGCGCGGTGAATCCGTCGTTCGGGTCGATCGTGTAGTCGCCGAACCCCAGGAAGCCATGGTCAGGGGTGGTGAGCCCCGAAGGTGATCCACGGGTCCAGATGCGCAACGCCGAGCAGGTAGAGCGCGTTCGCAAACAGAACCGCCCCGATCAGCACGAGGTACGGGGTTGCCCGGCCGCGAACGATGTGTCTCAGCATCGACGCCAACATCAGGCGTTCGAGCGGTCAGTGCGACTTGGGGACGCCGGTCTCGCTGACACCCTGGAAGTCCTCCCCCAGGGTGACGGGGTGACCGTCGTGGTCGGCGAAGTGCTCGGCTGCGTGCTCCACGTCGTGGGCGGTCGGCTTGTCGACGGCGCCGTAGAAGTAGAAGTTCGCCAGCTTGTAGCGTAGCTTCTGCAGGCCGTAGGACTTGTGCCGCACGCCGTTGGCGTCGTGCTTGTACGGCAGGGCGAGCTCCGGCTTGTTCTCCCGGCTGGTCAGCGAGTAATGCGCGCCGGTCGGCAGCGGTGCGTGCCGCTCGGTGTAGCCGCCCTCGACCGAGCGCTCGATGACGCCCGTCTCGAAGCCGTGCAGGACGCGCTCGGCGTCGGCCCGCTGCAGCCCGATGCAGATGCGGCGGGTGACGAAGAACGTGATGACCGGCAGCACGACCCAGGCAACCCGTGAGAACTGCGTGATGTTGTTCAGGCTGAGGTGGAACTTGGTGGCCACGATGTCGTTGCCGCCGGCGATCCAGAACACCGCGTACATGACGATGGCCGCGACGCCGAACGCCGTGCGCGTCGGGACGTCACGCGGGCGCTGCAGCAGATGGTGCTCGCGCCGGTCGCCGGTCAGCCATGCCTCGATGAACGGCCAGGCGCCGAGCGCCATGAAGAGCGCACCGAGCAGCAGCATGCCCGGAATGAAGACGTTGAAGGTCCAGGTGAGGCCGAAGAAGGTCAGCTCCCAGTTCGGCATGATGCGGACGGCACCTTCGACGAATCCCATGTACCAGTCCGGCTGCGAGCCGGCGGTGACCTCGGATGGGTTGTAGGGCCCGTACAGCCAAATCGGGTTGATCTGGAAGGTGGCTGCCATCAGCGCGGTGAAGCCGAAGACGATGAAGAAGAAGCCACCGGCCTTGGCCATGTATTGGGGGAGCAGGGGGTAGCCGACGACGTTGTCGTTGGTGCGTCCGGGGCCAGGCCACTGCGTGTGCTTCTGGTACACGAGCAGCAGCATGTGCGCGGCGATGAGGCCGAGCAGGAGGCCCGGGATCAGGAAGACGTGGGCGATGTAGAGGCGCGGGACGATCACGTTGCCGGGGAACTCCCCGCCGAACACGAAGAACTCGATGTACGAGCCGACGATCGGGATCGACCGAACGAGCCCGTCGACGAATCGCAGGCCGGTGCCGGACAGCAGGTCGTCGGGGAGCGAGTAGCCGGCGAAGCCCTCGATCAGGGCGAGGGTGAACAGGCCCAGGCCGATCAGCCAGTTGACCTCACGCGGCTTGCGGTACGCCCCGGTGAAGAAGATGCGCAGCAGGTGCACCACGATGGCGGCGGCGAAGAGCATGGCTGCCCAGTGGTGGATCTGGCGCATGAGCAGGCCGCCGCGGATGTTGAACGAGATGTCGAGCGTCGAGGCGTAGGCCTGCGACATCTCGAGGCCACGCAGCGGCTGGTAGGTGCCGTCGTAGACGACGTCGGCCATGCTCGGCTGGAACCAGAACGTCAGGAACGTGCCCGACAGCAGCAGCACGATGAACGACCAGAGCGCGATCTCGCCGAGCATGAACGACCAGTGCTCGGGGAACACCTTGCGCAGCGGCATGAGCTTGTTGCTGGCCGCCAGGCCGAGGCGATCGTCCATCCACGCGACGGGACCGGCCACCTTCTTGCCGAGGTCGGTCTTCTCGATGGGCTTGTACGGGGTGTTCTTAGCCATTGCGCTTGTCCAACTTCTTCTGGTCGCCGGCGAGCTGCGGGTAGCTCGGGGCGACGATGTCCTGGAAGTCACTCAGAGCGATCAGGTAGCCGTCGGCGTCGACGCCCAGCGGAAGCTGGGGGAGCGGCCGGTAAGCCGGTCCGAACACGACCTTGCCGCCGTCGGAGAGGTCGAACGTCGACTGGTGGCACGGGCACAGCAGGTGGTGCGTCTGCTGTTCCCACAGGCTGATCGGGCAGCCGACGTGCGTGCAGATCTTGGAGTAGCAGAGGATGCCGTCCACGCCCCAATTCTCGCGCCCCTTGGGAGCGCGGATGGCGGCCGGAGGCATCCGGACCACGATGACGGCGGCCTTCGACTTGGCCTGCAGGGCGGCCGTGCCGTGGATGACGCGCTCGCCGTGCTCGTCGACCTCGAACAGGGCCTCCGGCTCGGCGTTGACCAGCTGGCCGACTTCGAGATCGGCCGGCTTGATCGGCGTGCCGGAGACGTCGTTGACGACCCGCATGCCCTTGCGCCACACCGTGTTCTTGTGTCCGTAGGGCAGCGGGCCGAGGTCGCGCAGCATGAAGACCGTCGGCAGGCCGAGCGCGCCGACGGCGGCGATCAGGCTGTTGCGGATGAGCGGGCGACGCCCGACGCCGGACTCGTCCAGGCCGGCGTTGAGGTCGGCGAGCGCCTGCTCGCGGTCGGCCTCGGACGAGGCGCTCGGGTGACGCAGCTCGGCGATCTCATGGTCGCCCATGAGCTGCTTCGCCCAGCGGATGATGCCCGAGCCGATGAGCAGCAGCGCGCCACCCAGCGTCGCGCCGAGCGTGAAGTTCTGGGCCGACCAGTTCAGGAACGTCTGGTCGTGGTCGATCGTGAGGTAGGCGACGCAGAAGCCGACGGCCAGCAGAGCGGCGAGCCCGAACATGGCCGCGATCTGGCGCTCGGCCCGCTTCTCCAGCTTGGGATCGACATCGGTCGGCCGGTACTGGTGGTCCGGCAGGCCGGGGTCGGCGACCGAGGTGTTCTCGATCTTGTCGATGTCGCTCACTGGCGCCCCTTCTTCACTCGCGCCCCGTGGGCACCGATCCAGACGGCGAAGATGGTGAGGATGCCGATGCCCACGAGGAACGTGAACAGGCCCTCGGCCACCGGGCCGACGCCACCGCCGGCGAGACCGCCGTACTGCGGCTGGTTGTGCAGAGTCTTGATGTACGCGATGACGTTGCGCTTGTCCTCCGGCGTGATGACGTCGTCGGAGAAGACGGGCATCTGCTGCGGTCCGGTCTGCATCGCCTCGTAGATGTGCTTGGGGTCGACGCCGCGCAGCGTGGGCGCATAGCGGCCGTTCGGCAGGGCACCGCCGGCGCCGACCGAGTTGTGGCACGCCGTGCAGTTGGTCCGGAAGAACTCGCCGCCCTCGCGGATGTCAGAGGCCGAGGCGGACTTCCAGTCGAGGTACTCGTCCTCGGGAATCGCGGGGCCCGGCCCGAGCGAGGCGATGTACGCGGCGATCTGGCGGGTCTCCTCGGGGTCGAGGACCGGCTCCTTGCGTGGTGCCTGCGGACCGGTGAGAGCCATCGGCATCCGGCCCGTGCCGACCTGGAAGTCGACGGCGGCGGCGCCGACGCCGATGAGGGTCGGGCCGTAGTTGCCGCCGGACTTCGTGGTGATGCCCTCGGCGTTCTTGCCGTGACAGCTGGCGCAGCTGACCAGGAAGAGGTCCTTGCCGGCTTCGACGTCACGTGCCGAGGTTTCCTCGGCGACGGCGGACTTGGGGGCAAAGGTGGCATAGAGGCCGCCGACGACGACCAGGCCAAGCATCAGGACGGCCAAACCGGCGAACCGATGCCGACGTCGGGTGGAGAGTTTCCGCACCGAGAACCTCATTCTTTTCTAGGTCGTCTCAGACTATCGAGCAGTTGCCGTCGCGGGTCAGCGGATCATGTAGATGGTCGCGAAGAGTCCCACCCACACGATGTCGACGAAGTGCCAGTAGTAGGACACGACGATCGCGGAGATGGCCAGCTCATGGGTGAAGCGACGCGCCATGAAGGTGCGGCCGATGATGAGCAGGAACGCGATGAGGCCGCCCATGACGTGCAGGCCGTGGAACCCGGTGGCCAGGTAGAAGAGCGAGCCGTAGGGCGAGGAGGACATGCTCGTTCCCTCGGAGACCAGGGACGCGTACTCGGTGGCCTGGCCGGCGATGAAGACCGCGCCCATGAGGTAGCTGAGGACGAACCACTCACGCAGGCCCCACTGCCTGAACTGCAGCAGCGTGCCCGAGCGGCCGGCCTTGCCGCGCTCGGCGGCGAACACGCCCATCTGGCAGGTGACCGACGACAGGACCAGGACAATGGTGTTGACGGTCGCGAACGGGATGTTCAGCTTGGCCGTCTCCAGCGCCCACAGATCGGGGGCGACGCTGCGCACCGTGAAGTAGGCGGCGAACAGTCCGGCAAAGAACATCAGGTCGCTGGACAGCCACACGACGGTGCCCACGGTGACCATCGAGGGACGTCCCTCAATGCCATGAAGACGGGACGCGGGGATCTGTGAGGTCACAACCGGGGTAGTCGACACAGGCTCATTATGTACGATGCCGACGTGGTTGAGCGCGAGACCCTGCGAGTCCTTGTCTATAGCGACGATCGGGACGTTCGCGCCTCCGTCGTGGCGGCTCTCGGGCCGCGTCCGCACCCCGATCTGGGCCGGATCGAGTACCTGGAGGCGGCGACCGAGCCGCGGGTCTTCCAGCTGCTCGACGACCTCCGGCACACCCGGATCGACCTGGTGATCCTCGACGGTGAGGCGACGCCCGTCGGCGGCCTGGGCATTGCGCGCCAGATCAAGGACGAGATCTTCAACGCGCCTCCGGTCCTCGTGCTGACCGGGCGGCCGCAGGATGCGTGGCTGGCCACGTGGTCGCGGGCCGAGGCGGCCGTCCCGCATCCGATCGACCCGCTCGTCCTCGGGCAGACGGTCATCGACCTGCTCCGCGGCGCACCAGTGGCCGGCTAGGTCGCCCGGTGAGCAGCCCCTCCTGGCCGACCGTCCTGTCAACGCTCCTTGCCGGCTCGGACCTCGACACCGAGTCGAGCACCTGGGCCATGGAGCAGATCCTGGGCGGCGAGGCGACGCCCTCGCAGATCGGCGGCTTCCTCGTCGCCTTGCGCGGCAAGGGCGAGACGGTCGACGAGATCACCGCGTTCGTCGAGACGATGTACCGGCACGCCGCGCCGCTGCAGGTCGACGGGCGAGTCGTCGACATCGTCGGCACCGGCGGTGATGGCGCCCGCACCGTCAACATCTCGACGATGTCGGCGGTCACCATCGCCGGCGCGGGCATCCCGGTCGTCAAGCACGGCAACCGGGCCTCGAGCAGCCAGAGCGGGTCGGCCGACGTGCTCGAATCGCTGGGCGTGCGGCTCGACGTCCCGGTCGCGGAGCTGGCATCGGTCCTGCACGCGGTGGGCATCACGTTCTGCTTCGCACCGGCGTTCCATCCGTCGATGAGGTTCGCCGGGCCGACGCGCAGGGAGCTCGGCATCCCGACGACGTTCAACTTCCTCGGGCCGTTGGCCAACCCGGCGCGGCCGGGGGCCATGGCCGTGGGCGTCTCCGACACCCGCATGGCACCGCTGATGGCTGGGGTGCTCGCCCGCCGTGGCATCGACGCTCTGGTCTTCCGCGGCGACGACGGCCTCGACGAGCTGACCACGGCCACGACGTCGCACGTCTGGGTCGTCCGCGGCGGCGAGGTGGCCGAGGAGTCGTTCGATCCGGCGCGGCTCGGGATCGAGCCGGCCGCAGCGGATGCGCTGACCGGTGGCGACGCCGAGTTCAACGCCGACGTCTTTCGGCGGGTCATCTCGGGTGAGAAGTCGGCGGTCCGCGACGCGGTGCTGCTCAATGCCGCAGCCGGCATCGCGGCCTTCGATGCCTTGCCGGACCCGTTGGAGGATCGGCTGGCCACGGCGATGGCGCGGGCAGCCGAGTCCATCGACTCCGGCGCCGCGGCTCGCGTGCTCGAAGCATGGATCGCCCGCACGGCCGAAGCGATCTGAATCGAACTAGCTGCGCCAGGTTGGGACGGTTCCTAGTCCAGATTTGCGCCGAGTTCCACGATGTTTGCGTCGGATTGGGTGCATTCGGGCGCAAATCTGGTCCGGGCGAGTGGTGGCGAGTGGGAACTGTGGGCAACGGGCCTTTTGGGGGCCCGTTGTCCACAATTCACCGCGTACGTGAGCCTGCGGACGCGTCCGGGCCACGCTGGCGACGGATCTTTAGGCGTTTGTGCGGCTATGACGGCCTAAACGTCGGTACTTCGGAGCCCTGACGCATCTATGTCTAAAGATGCGTCCCAACCTCGGCAAACTGGGACGATTCAAGTCACTGCATCGAACCTCTCTAGGTGACGCGCCGCGCTGGCCAGGGGCGCCTGCCAAGACCCGCGGACGATGCGCAGGCCCGGGCTCTCGAGCCACCGCAGGACGAGCTCGGTCTCCTCGGCGATGGCGACGGGCACGGGCCCGAAGCCGGGCTGGACCGACTCGGCCAGGGCGAGCAACGTGTCGATCCATGGCTGCGGCGCCGTACCCGGCGGCATGACGCCGGCTGCGGCGAGCCGGCCGTGCCGGACGACGTGGACTTCCCAGCCGTCGGCATGGGGGAGCGCGGCGACGAGCTCGGGCTCGTCGGTGAGGGTGCGAAGTCGCTGGGTCCGGTGGGCCGCACGGAGCAGCGCGGCGAGGCGGTCGCGCCACCGCGCCGCGTCCTCGTAGCGCTGCAGGCCGGCCAGGCCGGCCATGCGCTCGTCGATGGCGGCGACGAGCTCGGCAGGGTCGGCGGTCATGGCTCGGCGCACCTGGTGGACGACGCCGTCGTACGCGTCGCGCTCGGCCGTGCCGTCGCACGGTGAGAGGCAGTGCCCGATCTCGGCGAGCGCGCAGGCGGACCGGCGCGGCCGCAGGGGGAGCCGGCCCGTGCACTGGCGGATGGGAAACACGTCGTGGAGAGCGATCATCGCCTCGTCGGCGGCAGCGCGTCCGCGGAACGGTCCGATGTAGTCGGCGTCGTCGTCGAGGATGCTCCGGACCACGGACAGCCGCGGCCACGGCTCACGGGTGAGCTTGAGCCATGCCTTCTGGTGCGGGAACTTCGAGCGTCGGTTGTACGGCGGCCGGTGCCGGGCGATGAGGCGCACCTCGCGGACCTGCGCCTCGAGCGCGGTGGCGCAGACCACTGACTCGACGCGCCGGGCCAGCCCGACCATCTCGCCCATGCGGGAGCGGGTCTCGGACGCGGTGAAGTAGGTGCGCACCCGCGAGCGCAGGTTGCGCGAGGTGCCGACGTACAGGACGTCGTCGTTGGGGCCCCGGAAGAGATAGACGCCGGGCTTGTCCGGCACCTGGTCGGCGAGGTACCGCTTCTTGCGCTGCGCCGGCGTGACCCGGGACGTGTACGACGACACCTCTTCGAGCGTGCTGACGCCCAGCGGTCCGAGCCGTTCAAACAGGCCGTGCAGGACGTCGACCGTGGCGCGCGCGTCGGACAGGGCGCGGTGGTTGGGCGTGGTGGTGGCCCGAAAGGCGTGGGCGAGCGTCGCCAGCTTGACGTTGGGCACCTCGTCACGCAGCAGCACGCGGCGCGCGAGAACGGCGGTGTCGAGGACCTGGAATCGCGGCCAGGGGATGTCGAGCTCGTGCGCGTTGTGCTTGAGGAAGCCGACGTCGAACGGCGCGTTGTGGGCGACGAGGACGCAGCCGTGCGCGAACTCCAGGAAGCTGCGCAGCACTTCGGCGATGCGCGGTTTGTTGATGACCATCGCATCGGTGATGCCGGTGAGCACGGTGATGAAGGACGGAATGGACTCGTCGGGATTGACCAGGGTCTGGAACTCGCCCAACACCTGGCCGCCGCGTACCTTGACCGCTCCGAACTCGGTGATCTTGGAGCCGGCCTTGGCCGAACCGCCCGTGGTCTCGAGGTCGACGACGCAGAACGTCACGTCGGACAGCGGCTGGCCGAGATCGTCGAAGGTCGACTGGATTCCCTCGATCGGCTGGGCGGTCATGTGATGGAACGTAGGCGATCCATCCGACAAATCTGTCGTCGACACGTTCGAAAACGTGCGCATCTCGAAACTGTCGGACCGTGTGTTTAGCGTCATATCCATGAACGATTCGGTCATTGTCGATTGCGACTCCTGCATCGTGCGCAGTGCTGCAGCATGCGGCGACTGCGTCGTCACCGTGCTGCTCGGTGCGCCGCCCGAGGGCGTGATCCTCGACGATTCCGAGGTCACAGCACTCGATGTCCTGGCCCGCCAGGGCCTCGTCCCGCCGCTGCGTCTCGTGACGGCGGTCACGTCCCGCGACGTCGAGGCAAGTTGAGGCCGGCCGCGGGCTTTCGTATGGTGGAGGCTCTTGCGTTCGGTAACTCCCATGGACGGGCGCCAGATTCTGAGGAGTTTTGCGCGTGCGCCCAACCCGACGCACCACCCGCTTTGCCGCGGCTGCGGCCAGCGCTGGAGTCGTTCTTGGCGCCTTGATCGCCGCTCCGGCGATCGGCAAGCCGGTCCGGCCGGCCGATGTCGAGGACGCCTTCCACCGCGCTGAAGTCGTCAACGAGCAGGTCAACATGATCGACGAGCGGATCGGCTCGACCCGCCAGGAGATCACCGACCTCAACACCGACATCGCCGAGCAGAACGCCAAGTACAACGCCCAGAAGCAGGAACTCAGCTCCATCATCGTCCAGCAGCACATGGACGCCCCGCTCGGCCCGACGGTCAGCCTGCTGGGCAGCAAGGACCCCAAGGAGTTCCTCGACGGGTTGGGCGCGGTGCAGGCGTTGAGCAGCTCGCAGGCCGAGCAGCTGGAGAAGTTCACCGAGCTCTCCAACCAGCTGAAGGCTCGTCGCGCCCAGCTGACCGATCGCCAGCATGCGCTGGAAGCCGATGCTGCCGACATGGACGAGAAGCGGGCCGGCGTGCAGGCGCGCTACAAGGAAGCCAAGCAGCTCTTCTCGCAGCTGAGCCCGGCCGAGCAGGCCAAGTTCATGCACAGCGACACCGACCTCAACTTCGAGATCGAGGCTTTCGGCCGCACCAAGCAGGCCGTGGACTTCGCGCTCGCCCAACTCGGTGACCCATACGTCTACGGCGGCACCGGCCCGAGCGGCTGGGATTGCTCCGGCCTGGTCATGATGGCCTTCCGCGCTGCCGGCGTCTCCCTGCCGCGGGTCGTCGGTCCCCAGATGGGCGCTGTGAAGTCGGTGTCCATGGACGCCCTCCAGCCGGGCGACCTCGTGGCCTACGGCGACATGTCGCACATCGGCATCTACCTCGGCCGCGGCAAGGTGGTCCATGCGCCGCACCCCGGCCGCAGTGTCGAGATCACCGGCCTCGCTCACTTCTCCCGAGCCGGACGGGTTGGCTGATCGTCGCCGGCTGACCGCGAACCTCGCGGCGGTCGGACTCCTCGTCGCACTCGGCGCCGGAGTTCTCGCGTGGCAGCAGCCCTGGCGCGCCTCCGATTCGACGGGCCGGGACACGATGCCCGCGGATGCGCGGGCGGAGGTCGTGCGGCAGTTCCAGCGGATGTCGGCAGCCCACAGCCGCGCCGCGTTCGTCAAGGCGGTCGGATCCTCCGGCGAGGCTCGCGCGACGGGCCGCCACATCTGGGATGCCCGACACGTGCTCAGGATCGAGCACGTCCGGTACTCCTACACGCGCGGAGGCGAGGCGATCGATCGCGCCGACGGCACGACGTCGGCCGAGGCCAAGGTGTCGTGGCGCGGAGGAGCCTCGGACGTTCGATTCCGGCTTCGGCCACGTCCCGACGGTTTTGACGTGATCTCGGCATCCAATGCCGGCCGCCGTCCGCTTCCGGTGTGGCTGGCCGGCGAGATCTCGGTGAGCCGGGCCGCGGAGGTCACGGTCATGACCGTCGACGGCGGAAACCGTGAGATCGACGCAGCCAAGCTGGCCGGTGTCGGCGCTGCACAGGTCAAGCGCCTGGTGCCGACCGCCGAGGCCGACTTGACCGTCGTCGTCCCGCGCCGCGTGTCGACGACAGCAGCGCTGTTGGGACGACGGCCGTCGCAGGTTGCGCAGGTCGCGGCCACCTCGACGGAGCTCGGTGGGCGCAATGGCAAGCCGGCGATCGTGCTCAACCCGACCGTGTTCGCGAGCATGGACGCGCGGGCTCGCCAGATCGTCATGACGCACGAGGCGACACACGCCCTCACCGGGATCGTCGGCCACACGGTCGATCCATGGGTCGCCGAAGGCTTCGCGGACTACGTCGCGCTGCACGACGACCGGGCAAGCCTGGCGGTGAGCGCGGGCCAGATCCTGCGCAAGGTAAAGGCCGGCGGGCCGCCCAAGGTGCTGCCATCGGCCAAGGACTTCAACGAGTCCGCGCATGGGCTCGGTGCGGCCTATGAGGCGGCATGGATGGCGTTCCGGATGCTGGGCGCCCAGTTCGGAGACGCCGCACTGCGCGACTTCTACACCGACGTGGTCGCCGGCACGTCCGTGGACGCGGCGGCTCAGCGCCGGTTCGGGCTGACGGTCGACCAGCTCACGGCCGAATGGCGGTCCTACCTGACGAAGAGCGCCTCGACGGTGTCGTGAAAGTCGCGCACGATCGCGCTGCGCTTCACCTTCATCGACGGCGTCAGGTAGCCGTTCTCCTGCGTCCAGTCCTCCTCGAGGATGACGAACTTCCGGACGGCCTCCGCCTGTGACACGACCGCGTTCGCGGCGTCGATGGCGCCCTGGACCTCTGCAGCCAGGCGCGGGTCCTCGAGCTTGCCCGTCCAGGCCGATCGGTCGATGGTGACGAGGGCGGCGACGAACGGCTTGCCGTCGCCGACGACGAGGCACTGGCTGACGTAGGGATTCGAGCGGATGCGCTCCTCGAGCACGGCCGGAACAACGCTCTTGCCGCCGGCCGTCACCAGGACCTCCTTGCGGCGGCCGACGATCCTGACAAAGCCGTCGTCGTCGATGTCGCCGAGGTCGCCGGTCGAGAACCAGCCCTCGTCGTCGAGGCAGGCCGCCGTGGCGGCCGGGTCGTTCCAGTAGCCGGCGAAGACCTGGGCGCCACGCACCTGGATCTCGTCGTCGGCAGCCACCCGAACCTCGACGCCTGGGAAGGGTTTGCCGACCGTTCCGATCCGGTGCTGGTCGGGGGTGTTCACCGTGACTGCAGCCGACGTCTCGGTGAGTCCGTAGCCCTCCAGCACCGGCATGCCGATCCCGCGATAGAAGTGCGCGAGACGTTCGCCGAGGGGAGCGCCCCCGACGATCGCCCAGGACACGCGGCCGCCCATGGACTCGCGCATCTTGGCGTACACCGTGCGCTCGAAGACCGCATGGCGGGTGCGCAGGCCGATGCCCGGGCCGCCGCGGTC
Source organism: Aeromicrobium sp. (assembly GCA_045806885.1). Taxonomy (GTDB): domain Bacteria; phylum Actinomycetota; class Actinomycetes; order Propionibacteriales; family Nocardioidaceae; genus Aeromicrobium. The sequence continues at coordinate 71,596 of JBJMIJ010000027.1, read as the reverse complement.
GATCGACCGGCTGTAGGCGATTGCTGCCTGCACGGCCCGGTCGAAGAAGCCGCCACGGTTGTCGGCATAGGCGCGCTGGCTCGCCGTGTTGAAGACCCGCTCGAGCACCCGCGGAATGGCTAGCAGGAACGTCGGCTGAAAGGTCGCCAGCCGCTCGGGCAGGTTCGAGATGTCCGACGTGAGCCCCAGCCGAACGCCGGAATTGATGGCACCGACCTGGATGACGCGAGCGAAGACGTGCGCGAGCGGGAGGAAGAGGAGCGTTGCCGCGTCGTCGCCGGTGAAGATCTCCGGCAGCATGGCGATCGCGCCATCGATCTCCGACCGCAGGTTCGCGTGCGTCAGCGGACAGCCCTTCGGCGTCCCCGTGGTTCCGGACGTGTAGATGATCGTGGCGACGTGGTCTGCGGTGACAGCGGTGCGTCGAGCTTCCAGGTCGGCATCGCTGACGGCGGCGCCGGCGGCGGTCAGCGCCGCGAGGTCCGACCTTGGGTTCGATTCGATCGTCCACGTCGGGACAGCCAGGTCTGCGCCGGTCGCGGTTTCGACCACCGCGAGGCTGGCGCCGGAGTCGCGAACGACCCAGGTCAGCTGGTCGTCCGACCACGTCTCGTACAGCGGGACCGTCACCGCGCCGACCCACCACAGCGCGTAGTCGACGATCGTCCATTCACGCCGTGTCCGCGAGCGTAGGACGACCCGATCGCCGATACCGACACCGTGGTCGAGGAGGCCCTTGGCGACGTCGGTGACGGCTGCGTGGAACTCGCGGACGGACAGGTCAACCCAGGTTTCGTCGCTCTTCGACCATGTCGACAGGACGGCACTGTCAGGCTCTGCGGCCAGGCGTCGGACGATGTCGTCGGTGAGGCTGCCGCGGGTCACGTAGGAAACATACCTGCGTACGATGGTGGCCCCAGCATCCGCCGACGAGGAGTCTTGATGGCCCGCACGAGCAGCGACATCGTCATTGCCGCACCGCCTGCCGACATCATGGCCGTGATCGCCGATTTCGCGCAGTATCCCGCGTGGGCGACCGGGGTGCGGAAGGCCGATGTCGTTGCTGAGGCCGACGGTCGCGCCCAGCAGGTCCACTTCCTCCTGGATGCCACCCCGATCCGGGACGAGTACGACCTCGCCTATGAGTGGGACGGCGACCGTTCGGTGTCCTGGACCCTTGTCGAGCCGGGATCGATGCTCACCGGCATGGAAGGCAGCTACGAGCTGGACCCCGTCGATGGCGGCACGCGCGTGACCTATCAGCTGGCCGTCAACGTCTCCATCCCGATGCTCGGCATGCTCAAGCGCAAGGCCGAGAAGGTCATCATCGACACGGCGCTGAAGGGGTTGAAGCGACGCGTCGAGGCCACTCGTGGCTGACGGCGCAGGTCCGTCGGGGGACGATTCGATCGGGTCGCTCGGCCAGGAAACCCTCAAGCTCATCCGTGCCCTTGCGGCCGAACGGCTGCGCTCCTCAGAGTCCGGTGAGGCGCCCCTCGCTGCCGTGCCCGTCGCCGGTGAGCACGTCTGCACCACCGGCTGGTGCCCCATCTGTCAGGTCGTCGGGTACGTCCAGGACCATCCTGAGCTGGTCGAGACCGTGGCGGAGACCGTCACCGACGCGGCCATCCAGGTCGGTCGGGTGATCCGCGACTTCCTGGACAAGACCATCCCGCCGGAAGCCCCCGAGACGGGGCCGTGACCGAGATCCTGACGATTGGCATCGACGTCGGCGGCACCAAGATGGCCGCGGGCGTGGTCGATGCCGATGGTCGCGTCGTGGCGCGCCGCGATGTTCCCACGCCGACGGACAGCCGCGAGGCACTCGTCGGCGCGATCGTCGCGGCGGCGCGCGAGCTGGCCGTCGAGCATCACGTCGGCGCGGTCGGCATCGGCGTTGCCGGGTTGGTCGACTCGGCTGGCTCCGCTGTCCGTTCTGCATCCCACCTGCCGCTGCGCGACGAGCCACTGGCGGACGAGGTCTCGGCCGCCATCGACCTCCCCGTTGTCGTCGACAACGACGCAAACGTCAGCGCCCTGGCCGAATCCCGCCTGGGGGCCGCGCGGGGAGCCGTCGAAGCGGTCCTCATCACGGTGGGCACGGGCATTGGCGGCGCGGTCATCCTCGACGGCCGAGTGCACCGTGGCTGGCAGGGTGTCGCCGGCGAAGTGGGCCACCTCATCGTCGAGCGCGACGGCCGGCCGTGCCCCTGCGGAAGTCGAGGCTGCTGGGAGCAGTACGCCAGTGGTCGGGCCCTCATGCGCGCGGCCGCCGCAGCCGGGTTCCACGCCCCGCATGGGTCAGCCGTGACCGCGGCCGCGGTGGCCGGTGACCACCGCGCTCAAGGCGTGTTCGCCGAGATCGGCGGTTGGCTGGGCGTGGGCATTGCCAGTCTCGTGGCGGTCCTCGACCCGGAGATCGTCGTCGTCGGCGGCGGCGTGTCGGCAGCCGGCAGCCATCTCCTTGAGCCCGCACAGGCGTCGTTCGCTGACTACCTGACTGCGCGGGCGAGTCGGTCGGAACCACGCATCGTCCGTGCGGCCCTCGGGCCGGATGCGGGCATGATCGGCGCCGCCGAGCTGGCGCGTTCCGGTCGCTAGAGCTGCGCTCCGTCGTCGGGCCACCACGGTTCGCTGGGGCCGCGCTCGGGCAGCTGAGAGATCAGGTAGATGGCGCAGGCGACGAAGGCCAGGCCGGCGCCCAGCAGGATCGGGCGCGGCAGGATCAGGTGCAGCATGCTCGTGACCATGATCGCGATCGGACCCGCCAAGACGCCGAGCCAGGCGAGCAGCACGCGCGGATTGTGATGCGCCGGCGGGCGCGGCTCGACGCGCCGGTAGAACTGGTCGTCTTCGGGTTCTTGGCGGACGGGCTCGGGCTGGACCACCGGGTGAGCTGGCTCGGGCGTCGGCGGAAACGTGAGGTCCAGGTCGAGATTGCGGACGATCTCGTCGAACGGGTCTGGCTTGGTCACCGCGGACTCCCCAGGTGCTCGGTGATGAAGGTGGCAGAACGCTCGAATATCAGGGGAGCGTCGAAGTCAAGGGTAGCGACGTGGTAGCTGTCCGTGAGCGTGACGAACTCGGCAACCTCCGACTTGAGGCCCTCCCGCAGTAACTCGACGCTGGCGGCGTCCACCACGTGGTCGTCGGTCGACCGCAGCACGAGCGTGGGGGCCTTCACCTGGCCAAGGTCCGCTTGAAGAACCGGCAACGTCCGGACCATGCTGTGCAGGGCGCGCAACGGCGTGCGGATGTAGCCGACCTCGTCTGCGCCCGGCTTCTTGATGTCGTTGCCGATGCCGGGCAACGATGGGACGGCGTGCTTGAGGACGGGCAGGACGCGCAACTGCCAGTTCATCATTCCCACCACTGGATTCACGACGACGAGCGCTTCCACGTCGGCGGGGCGCAGCTCAGCCAGGCGGAGAGCGAGGGCACCGCCCATCGACAGGCCGCACACGGCCACCCGGTCACAGCGTCCGCGCAGCTCGGTGAGGGCCTGATCCAGCTCGCCGTACCAGTCGTCCCAGCCATATCCGTTGAGGTCCTGCCACGTCGTTCCGTGCCCGGGCAGGCGCGGGACGCGGACGGTGAATCCGCGGTCAGCGAGGTCTTGGCCCCACGGCTTCATCGACGCCGGAGACCCGGTGAACCCGTGGCTCAGGAGCACGCCGACCGGTCCGCCGTCGACGCTCAACGGCTCGGCGTGGGGCTTGACGGTCACAGGCGTGGTCACGCCGTCCATGATCCCCCATGGGCCGCTCCGGCGGGTGGTCCCGTCCGAGTAGAGTCGCCGCAGATAGGAGGCGGGTCTTGTTTTATTGGTTCCTGAAGTTCCTGGCGATCGGGCCGCTGTTGAAGCTGATGTTTCGTCCGTGGGCCGAAGGAACCGAGAACGTCCCGCGCGAGGGAGCGGCCATCCTGGCCAGCAATCACCTCTCCTACAGTGACTGGCTTTTCATGCCGGTGTGCATCCCGCGCCGGGTGACGTTCGTCGCCAAAGCCGAGTACTTCGAGTCGCCCGGCATCAAGGGCTGGCTGCAGAAGAAGTTCTTCGCCGGCTCCGGCCAGGTGCCCATCGACCGCACCAGCGGCTCGGCTGCGGCCGGTGCCATCCGAACCCAGCTGCGGCTGCTCGCCGACGGTCAGGTGTGCGGCATCTACCCCGAGGGAACGCGCTCCCACGACGGCAAGCTGTATCGCGGTCGCACCGGTGTCGCGCGCATCGCGCTCGAGTCCGGCGCGCCGGTCGTCCCGGTCGCCGTCATCGGCACCGATGTCGTCGCGCCCCCCGGCAAGGTCTTCGGCAAGTTCACCCGTCCGGGCGTCCGCTTTGGACAGCCGCTCGACTTCAGCCGCTACGAAGGGATGCAGGACGATCGCTACGTCCTGCGCGCCATCACGGACGAGATCATGTACGAGATCATGCGGCTCTCCGGCCAGGAGTACGTCGACCTGTACGCGCAGGACGCCAAGAAGAAGGCCAGGGACGCCGAGCGCGCGGCCGCCAAGCAGGTGGAGAAGGCAGCGGCCGACGAGGTATGGCAGGAACTCTCGGAGTAACTCCATTCCAATGCACCCGCCGACGTGGTTCGGTAGTGCGATGCGAGTGGGGATCCTGACTGGTGGTGGTGACTGTCCCGGCCTGAACGCGGTCATCCGCGGCGCGGTTCGCAAGGGCGTCAAGGCTCATGGGCACGACTTCGTGGGATTTCGCGACGGCTGGCGTGGGCCGCTGGAGAACGAGACGATGCCGCTCGGCATCGATGAGGTCCGGCGCATCCTGCCCAGGGGCGGCACCATCCTGGGGTCCTCGCGCACCAACCCGTTCGCGGTCGAAGGCGGCGTCGAGCGGATCAAGGAGAACCTCGCGGCCAACGGCTGTGACGCGCTGATCGCCATCGGGGGAGAGGACACCTTGGGTGTCGCCACCAAGCTGGCCGACCTCGGCGTGAACGTCGTCGGCGTACCGAAGACGATCGACAACGACCTGTCCGGCACGGACTTCACCTTCGGTTTCGACACCGCGGTCAACATCGCGATGGAGGCGATCGACCGGCTGCACACCACGGCCGAGTCGCACCACCGCGTCATCATCGTCGAGGTGATGGGTCGGCATGCCGGCTGGATCGCGCTGCACTGCGGACTGGCCGCCGGCGCGAACATCATCCTGATCCCGGAGCGCCCGTTCGACATCGACAAAGTGTGCGCGCAGGTGGAGAGCCGGTTCGCCACCAGCTATTCGCCGATCATCGTCGTCTCGGAGGGTGCCGTTCCGAAGGACGGGACGATGGAGCTGGTCAGCGGCGAGAAGGACGCGTTCGGCCACGTCCGCCTTGGCGGCATCGCCGACCGACTGGCCAAGGAGATCGAGGGCCGCACCGGCAAGGAGGCGCGCGCCGTCGTGCTCGGTCACATCCAGCGCGGCGGATCGCCGACCGCATTCGACCGGTGGCTCGCGACCCGCTTCGGCCTGCACGCCATCCAGGCCGTCACCGACGGGGACTTCGGCATCATGGTGGCGCTCAACCGCACCGAGATCGTCCGGGTGCCGCTGGCCGAGGGCACCCGCGAGCTCAAGGTGGTCCGGCCCGACCTCTATGAAGAGGTCGAGGTGCTGTTCGGCTGACAACTGCGGAATCAGGGCACCTGCCAACTGCCCGTAGACTTGGCCGGTGAGCATTCCCAGTCTGGAGGCCCTGCACGCCCTTGGCGCAGTGCAGCAGCCGACGTACGCCGATGCCGCCGCGCATGACCGCGCGGTGGATCGACTGCGACGCATGCCTCCGTTGGTCTTTGCCGGTGAGTGCGACGACCTCCGCGAGCGGATGGCGGCCGTGGCGCGGGGAGAGGCGTTCCTCCTGCAGGGCGGCGACTGCGCCGAGACCTTCGAGGGCGTCACCGCCGAGAACGTGCGCAACAAGCTGCGGGTGCTTCTGTCGATGGCCGTGGTCCTGACGTACGCGGCGAGCGTGCCCGTAGTCAAGGTCGGCCGGCTTGCCGGCCAGTACGCCAAGCCGCGCTCCAGCGACACCGAGACGCGCGACGGCGTGACGCTGCCGGCGTACCGGGGCGACGCCGTCAACGGCTTCGACTTCACCCCCGAGTCGCGCGCGCACGACCCGCAGCGGTTGGTGGAGCTCTACCACGCGTCCGCGGCGACGTTGAACCTCGCGCGCGCCTTCACGACCGGCGGCTACGCCGACCTGCGGCAGATGCACGCGTGGAACGCCGACTTCATCAAGCGCAGCCCGGTCGGCGCGCACTACCGCCAGCTGCAGGACGAGATCGATCGCGCCCTGGCGTTCATGGACGCCATCGGCGTCGACCCCGACGAGTTCCACAGCGTCGACTTCTACTCGTCGCACGAGGCGCTGCTCCTGGAATACGAGCACGCCCTGACGCGCATCGATTCGCGGACGGACCAGGCGTACGACGTGTCCGGCCACTTCGTGTGGATCGGCGAGCGGACGCGGCAGCTCGACGGTGCCCACGTCGAGCTCCTCAGCTCGATTGCCAACCCGATCGGCGTCAAGCTCGGCCCGACGTCGACCGCAGACGACGCCATCGCGCTGTACGAGAAGCTCAACCCCGACCGCATCCCCGGCCGCATGACCTTCATCACCCGCATGGGTGCAGGAAAGATCCGTGACCTGCTGCCGCCGTTGGTCGAGAAGGTGACGGCTGCCGGCCTGGACGTCGCATGGGTGTGCGACCCGATGCACGGCAACACGTTCGAGACCTCCAACGGCTACAAGACACGCGAGTTCGACGACGTCATCGACGAGGTCCGCGGCTTCTTCGAGGTGCACCGCTCACTGGGCACGTGGCCTGGCGGATTGCACGTCGAGCTGACCGGCGACGACGTCACCGAGTGCGTCGGCGGCGGTGCACGGCTGTCGGCCGAGAACCTCTCGCACCGCTACGAGACGCTGTGCGACCCGCGGCTCAACCGCGAGCAGTCGCTGGAACTCGCGTTCCTCGTGGCGGAGATGCTGGCCTAGCCCTCCGGCACCCGCGCACGTGAGCCTGCGGAGGCGACGTGCGCTGGTGGCGGTGGTTTAGGCACCCGAGAACGCCGATCTGAGGTGCCAAACCCACCGCCCGCGAGACGCAACTTTGGCGACAGGGGACGGTCGAGTTGACGGCGGAGCCCTGGCACTGAGGCTCAAGCCGTGCTGGCCTAGCCCTCCGGCGGGCCCGGTGCGGTGCTGATCTCGACGGTCGAGCCGACCCTGGCCTTCTCGCCGGCGCCCGGACTCTGACCGATGACCGGGCCGTCGCCGTCGCCGCCGCTGGCCTTGAAGCCTGCGTTCCGCAGCGTCTTCTTGGCGTCGTCGCGGGACTTGCCCACGACATCCGGGACCTCGATCTTCTCCGGGCCCAGGGACACCGTGATCGTGATCGTGTCCTTCTTGAAGACCGTGCCGCCCGCCGGGTACTGGCTGATGACACGCCCTGCCGCGACCGAGTCCGAGTACGCCTGCCGGACCGCGACGTAGAGGCCGCGCGCCTGCAGCGTCGCGACGGCGGAGCCGCGGCTCTGGCCTGCCGTGTTCACGACCTCGACCGGCTCGCGGCCCTTGCTGACGACGAAGTTGACCTTGGCGTTCCGCCGGAGCCGGTCGCCGGTGTGGACGCCCTTGAGGCTGCGGACATGGCCCTTCGGGATGGCGTCACTCCAGTCCTGCGTCACGGTCCCGACGCGCAGGTGTTCCTTCTTCAAGGCGCTGACGGCATCAGACACGGTCAGGCCGCGGAGTCGTGGGACGGGATGGCGCTCGGGCCCCTTGGAGACCACGCCTTGGATCAGGGAGCCGGGGAGGACGCGATCGCCGGGTGCTGGCTTGGTGGTGGTGACGGTTCCCAGTGGGGCCGTCTCGGAGAAGACCCGCGATCCGACCTTGAAGGTGAATCCCGCCGCCTTGGCCTCCGCCATCGCGTTGGTCTCGGACATGCCGACCAGGCGCGGGGCGCGTTCGTAGCGGGCGACGCCGTAGTACCAGCTGACGCCGGCGATGAGCAGCGCGATGCCGAGCACACCCAGCAGCAGGTAAAGGCCGCGCTTGCTGTCGTCGAGCGACTCGCGGTCTTCGCGGTAGCGCTGCGAGGTCATCGGCGGCACAACACCACGGGGCGGCGGCGGAGAGCCCGTCGACCACTGGACGGTCGGCTCGCTGGGCGGGATGGCCTCTTCGGCGTTCCTCGCGGGGAACATCGAATTGCCGACAACGGTCGTGGGCTCGTTGTCGGCGGACCGGCCGTCGGCGTCTTGGTCGCCTTGGGAGCCGGTCGTTGCGTCGTCAGCCATTTTTCCTTCTTCAACCGGTTGGAGTTGAGTGGCGAGCGCAGGGTCTTCGTCCAGCCCCTGGTCGAGGGCCCGCTGCACGCGGCGGACCATCTGCAGCAGGACGCGGGCGTCCGCCGGGCGCTGGCTGCGGTCGCGCGCGGTGGCGCGGGCGACCAGCGCATCCATGTAGTCCGGCAGACCGGGCTGGACGGCCGAGGGCTTGCCGACGTCCTCGTGCACGTGCTTGTAGGCGACCTGGATCGGGGTGTCGCCGCCATGGGGCTTGGCGGCGGTGAGCATTTCGTACAGCATCGCGCCGCAGGCGTAGACATCCGATCGGGCGTCGGCGCGCTCGTTGAGGACGATCTCGGGCGCAAGGTACGAGACGGTGCCGATGAGCGCGCCGCCTGGCGCGGTGGTGGCCGTGGACACGGCGCGGGCCAAGCCGAAGTCGGCCACCTTGACGTCGCCGTCCGGAGTGATGAGGACGTTCTCGGGCTTGATGTCGCGATGGATGATGCCCGCTGCATGCGCGGCGGCCAGCGCCACGAGCACGTCGGCGAGGATGCCGAGGCTTCGCTCGGCCGTCAGCGGAGCGTCAGCACGGAGCACGTCGCGCAGCGTGTGGCCGGGGATGTACTCCATGACCAGGTAGGTCGCCTCGTGATCGGAGCCCTGGTCGTAGACCGACACCACGCCGCGGTGGTTCAGCTTGGCCGCCGCCTTGGCCTCCCGGTTGAACCGCTCGAGGAAGTCGACCTCGTCGCCCATGTTGCGGTGCATGACCTTGATGGCCACCGTGCGGTCGAGCCGCTGGTCGGTGGCCATGTACACCGTCGCCATGCCGCCGCGTGCGATGCGGCGGACGATCAGGTACCGGTCGTTGAGGACGCGGCCGACAAGGGCGTCGTCGCCCGGAGGTGCCACGCCGTCCTCCTTGCCGGTTGGTGGGGGGTGGGCTGGGCTTGATTGTAGATAACGCCGACCGTGATGTCGTCGCTTGGCGTTACCGGTCGCGCCGCGTGGCGCCGCTGACGAGCGACTCCAGGAGGTCGGCCGCCGGCTCGGGCAGCGATTCGATGCCGACCCGTGCCTCCGCCTCCAGCCGGGCGATGTCGGCTTCGACGGCGGTGAGTGCCCCCGTGCGCTCGATGATCGCCGTCAACGGGGCGATGCCCTCGGCCGTCCCCAGCAGGGCCTCGATGGCGGCTCGATCCTCGTCGGACCCCAGCGCTGCAGCCCGCGCAATGAGCACGGTCCGCTTGCCTTCGCGCAGGTCGTCACCGGCTGGCTTGCCCGTGCTCGCCGGGTCGCCGAACACGCCGAGCACGTCGTCCCGCAGCTGAAACGCCTCGCCGAGCGGGAGCGCGACCGCGCTGAGCCGCGTCAGCAGCCCATCGTCGCCGCCGGCGAGCGCGGCGCCGATGTGCAGGGGCCGCTCGACGGTGTACTTCGCCGACTTGTAGCGGACGACGAGCATCGCCTGGTCGGCGTCGACGTTGCCGCGCGCCTGCGCGAGGACGTCCAGGTATTGGCCGGCAGCGACCTCGGTCTTGCAGCGGTCGAGCCACGGCAGGGCATCCGCGAGATGGGGGAGCTGACTTGACCGGAACTGCTCATCGACCCACGAGAGCATCAGGTCGCCGAGGAGGATCGCGGCCGCGGCGCCGTGGCGCTCCGCGCTTCCCAACAGGTTGTCGGCGCGGTGTGCGCTCTCGAACGCCCGGTGGAGGCTGGGCCGGCCACGCCGGGTGTCCGAGCCGTCCATGAGGTCGTCGTGCGCGAGCGCGCTGCCCTGCAGCCATTCGAGCGAGGCTGCGGCCTGGTCGAACCCAGCCGCATCCGGATCCCCGCCGGCGATGAGCCATCCGGCCCGACAGAACAGCGGTCGAAGACGCTTGCCGCCGGCGACGAAGTCGACCGCGGCGTCGACGAAGGGGACGAGGTCCGGACTGATGGACGCGAGCTCGGCGCGCTTTCCGGTCGCGAAGGCCGCCAGCGCCACGTCCACCCGGGAGCGGAACGTCGGGGGCACCACCCGTTTACGGGGGACGGTCACCCTCCGAACGTTAGCGCTCCGGGCGATACCGTTGAGCACATGCCTGACACCGCCGACTCGCTCGCCGCGCTCCTGCGCGCCGGGCACCGTTCGGTCTCCTTCGAGTTCTTTCCGCCGAAGGACGACGAGGGTGAAGAGATCCTGTGGCGGAGCATCCGGGAGCTCGAGCCGCTGCGACCGACGTTCGTGTCGGTCACCTACGGCGCCGGCGGGACGAGCCAGGACCGGACGGTGCGGGTCACGGCCCGGATCGTCGACGAGACGACCCTGCGTGCGGTCGGTCACCTGACGCTCGTCGGGCAGAGCGCAGCCGAGATCGAAGGCGTCCTCAAGCAGTACGCCGCCTCCGGCGTCGATCACGTCCTCGCCTTGCGTGGCGATCCGAAGGGCGGGCCGCGCGCACCGTGGGAGCCGTTTCCGGAGGGCATGGCGCATGCCGTCGAGCTGGTGGCGATGGCCCACAATCTGGGTGGTTTCTGCGTTGGCGTCGCCGCGTTCCCCGAGGGGCATCCGGATGCACCGTCGCTGGATCGCGACGCCGAAGTCCTCGTCGAGAAGGCTGCGGCGGGCGCGGAGTACGCGATCACGCAGCTGTTCTTCCGCGCCTCGGACTACTTCGGTCTGGTCGATCGGGTGCGTGGGCTCGGCAGCGACATCCCGATCATCCCGGGGATCATGCCGATCCTGAACTTCGCCCAGGTAGCCCGGATGGCCGAGCTGTCGGGTGCGGCGCTGCCGGCTGAGGTGCTCGCGGAGATCGAGCCCATCGCCGAGGATTCCGGGGCCGTGCGGGCCAAGGGCATCGAGCTCGCCACCCACCTGTGCCGGGACCTGTTGGCCGGCGGGGCGCCCGGGCTGCACTTCATCACGCTGAACCGCTCCAAGGCGACCCGGGAGATCTTCGAGGCGCTGCGGGCCGAGGGCTTGGTCTGACGCTCAGGCCTTGCCGATCCGCTCGGCGATGGCGGCGGTCTGCGACCCGATCATCTCGATCGTTGGCCCCGGGTGGGCCGTGGCGCCGGCAAAGAACAAGGTGTCGTTGAAGCCGGTCGACGGTCGGGTTGCGGTCGTGCGCCAGCCCTGCCATTGCCAGCCCCACGCGCCCAGGCTGACGAGCTCGACGGGGGAGAGGTCGTGCCGCTCGATCACATGCGGACGCAGGTCGATGCCGACCCGGACCAGCGCGATGACCGGATCTTCGGCGTTCTGGTGAGCGATCGTCCAGGCGTCTGAGCCGTCGCTCCAGAGGTGGACGGGCGGATTGCTGTGCGAGAAGACGTCGAGCGGCAGGTCCGGCGCGTCCGGGCCGAGCCGGATGAGGGCCCGCGATGCCGGGATGATCGGCAGACCGAGCGGCTCGGGGACGGGATGCGGAATGCGCGAGCCGCACCAGACCACGATGTCGGCGTCGACCGGGCCTACGTCCGTGGTCACGCCGGCGACGCGGTCGTCGCTGACCCGGAGCTCGTGGGCGTGCACGCCGGTCCGCACCTCGACGCCGCGTTCGTCCAGCCGCGTGATGAGCGCGGCGGCGAGCGCGGGCAATCCGCCGTCGACCCGCCACCGGCCGAAGGTCCGCTCGACGTAGTTGGTGACCGCGAGGAATGTAGGCACGAACATCGGGTGGTCGCCGTCGAGAATGAACGGGTCGAGCACTATGCGCTCCAAGCGCTCATCGCGCAGCTCGCGGTAGATGGCCTTGGACATACGGCGGCTGGCGGACAGGGCCTTGCGAACCGGTCGGCCGGGCGGTTCGAGCGACTCGACCGAGGAGCGGCGATACACGTCCCACCGCTCGGCCATGGCGTCCAGCCACGGCGACCATCGGTCGGTACCGCCGAATGCAGCCATGATGGCGTCGTGCTGCGCAGCGCGGTCGCCGAACGGGAGGTCGAGCACCGACTTGTCGGCGAAGGCGTGGCGGCGCCCCTCCGTCGGAACGAGGTCGAGGACGCGCTCCAGTGGCCGGCCCGACTTGCGGAAGAGGTCGCGAAGGACACCCGGCAGGGTGATGGTGTCGGGGCTCAGCTGCCAGACGGTCGAGCCGACCTGATGGCCGAGCAGGCGCCCGCCGAGAACGCTGGACGATTCGAGCAGCACGACCTCGTGCTGGAGCTTCGCCAGCCGCGCCGCTGCCGACAGCCCGCCGAAGCCGCCGCCGACCACCGCCACCCGCGCCATGCTGCCGAGCCTACGGCTCGGCAACCCCGCGCCGTGGCGCGGCTGGGGGTCCCCCTGCACGGAGTGCTTGGGGGATACGTCATTGGTCGTGTGCGACTGGTTTGTCGACCATCACGCACCTAGACTGGTTTCAGTCCCACCCAGGAGTCCCGATGCCGCTGTCTGACGAGGAAGCCCAGCTGCTCCACCAGTTGGAGCAGTCGCTGGCCGCCGAAGACCCCGATTTCGCGTCCACGCTGCGCGGATCCAAGCTGCTGGCCAAGAGCAAGCGCGTCGCAGCGGTGTCGATGATCGGGTTCCTGGCCGGCCTCGGCTTGCTGTTCACGGGTGCCGTGACGGCGCGCACCTGGCTGGGTGTGCTCGGATTCGTGGTCATGCTGGCTGCGGTCTACGTGTTTGTCACCGCGGGTCGTCGAGGCTTCGGCGGGCCCGCCGAGCGGGGCCGAGCTGCCTCGGCGAGCAAGGCCTCCGGATCCTTCGTGGACCGCATGGAAGACCGGTGGCAGCGGCGCCAGAACGGCGAAGACCGCTAGCTCCGCGACCAGACCGCACCGCGACCACGGACCGCCCTTCGGGGCGGTTCTTTTTTGTGCCCAGCCACATCGCACACGCCGAAAAAAGTGTTCCCAAACACACCGGAGTGGGGGAGAGTGGAGTACGGTGGTGCGAAATGGAGCGGGCATGAACGTGACAGACGCGCTGTGGGGCCGAGAGGAGGTGCGACGTGTCCTTGGACGCCAAGCACTTCATCGGCGAGCACACGCCGAAGCTGGACGACAAGGGCAGGCTGTTCCTGCCCGCCAAGTTCCGGCCGAGGCTGGCCGAGGGCGTGGTGCTGATGCGCGGCCAGGAACGCTGCGTCTTCGGCTGGACGATCGACGCATACCAGGCGATCGTCGAGCGGCTGCAGGAGCTGCCGTTCACGAATCGGGACAGCCGCAACCTGGTCCGCATGGTCACGGCCGGCTCGTTCGAGGAGAAGCTGGACGCGCAGGGACTGGTCCTGATCCCGCCGAAGCTGCGCGAGTGGGCGCTGCTCGACCGCGACGTGACCGTCATTGGCGCGGGCAATCGCTTCGAGATCTGGAACTCGGCGCGTTGGGACGAGTTCTTCGCCAGCCAGGAAGAACCCTGGGCCGACCTGTCTGGGGGGGAGGGCCCCGCAATCTTCTGAAGCCCATGTCCATGACGCAGCTCACCGTGCAGCTCGATACCCGCCCGCCGGCGACTGGCATCTCTTCCCCGATGTCAGATCCGGTCGGGCGGGGGTCCGGCCCCACGGCGAGATCGATCAAGGAGAGGAGCGAGACCATGCAGACGGTGCAGCCGAGCGCACGACGGGTGCGGCACGACGTCGCGGACGCCGTCCGTCTCGCGGCGTTCTCCTTCGGTGTATCGGTGTGCGTGGCGCTGCTGCTGTCGTTCCTCTCGCATCTGGTGGGCGCCGCGTGACCCTGCACGTCCCGGTGCTTCTCGACCGCGTCATGGAACTTCTCGCCCCGGCAGCAACGGGGGACCGGCCGGTGTTCGTGGACGCGACGCTGGGCCTTGGGGGCCACACCGAAGCCATGCTCGAGCGCTTTGCGAATGTCACGGTGGTCGGCATCGACCGCGACCCGGAGGCCATCGCGCGATCGGCGGAGCGATTGGCCCGGTTCGGTGACCGCGTCAGGCTCGTCAACCGGGTCTACGACGGCATCGGCGACATCGTCGACGCGGCCGGCTTCCGGTCGGTCGAGGGCGTGCTCTTCGACCTGGGGGTCTCGTCGCTGCAGCTCGATGTCGCGGCTCGCGGGTTTGCCTACTCGCAGGACGCGCCCCTGGACATGCGCATGAACCCGACGGTCGGGCACAGCGCAGCTGACGTCCTCAACACCTACAGCGAGGCGGACCTGGCCCGCGTGCTGTGGGAGTTCGGCGAGGAGAAGTTCGCCAGGCGGATCGCCCGGGCCGTCGTCGCGCAGCGCGACAGCCGGCCCTTCGCGACCAGTGCACCGCTGGTGGAGCTGATCCGGGAGAACATCCCGGCGCCGGCCCGGCGGACCGGTGGCAACCCGGCGAAGCGCACTTTCCAGGCCCTGCGCATGGAGGTCAACGACGAGCTGGGCGCCTGGCGCCGAGCGCTGCCGGCGGCGCTGGACGCCACGGCCGTCGGCGGCCGCGTCATCGTGCTGGCGTACCACTCGCTGGAGGACCGGTTCGCGAAGCGGACGTTCGCCGCCGCGGTCACGTCGAAGGCACCCCGCGACCTGCCCATCGTCCCGGCGGAGATGGCCCCGAAGTTCCGGCTGGTCACCCGCGGCGCCGAGCAGGCCACCCCGGCGGAGGTGGCCGAGAACCCGCGCGCGAAGTCTGTCCGCCTCCGAGCCATCGAACGGATTGCGGCATGACTGTTCTGACGTCCCACCTGGCCATCCCGCACCGGGCCGCGTCGCGGCTCCGGGGCACACCACGGACCCAGCCCAAGCGGGCTCTGCGGCTCGTCGCGCCAGTCGCCAATCGCGCGCGGCGCACGCCGTTCGTGGTCGTCCTGCTGTCGATCATCGGCACTGGACTGGTCGGCCTGATCCTGATCAGCACGGCCATGCAGGCCCAGACGTTCGAGCTCGACCGGTTGAGCACTCAGGCGCGAGAGCTCGAGACGCAGCAGCAGGTCCTGCAGCGCGAGGTGAACGACCTCGAGAGCCCACGCAATCTCGGTCCGCGTGCACTGGCGCACGGCATGGTGCCGAGCCAGACCCCGGTCTATCTGCAATTGTCCGATGGGACGGTCAAGGGGTCGCCGGCCCCGGCGGAGGCCCGTACGAACATTCGGCAGGTGATCAGGTGACTCGACAGCGCCTCTCGCGCCGCCGACTTCGCTTCTGCCTCTACGCCTTCATCGGCGTCTTCGTCATATTCGCCGCGCGACTGTTCCAGATCCAGGCCCTCGACATGGGCGCGTACGCGGCCAAGGCGGTCGATGCCGGTACCGCGCGGGTGTCCGTCCCGGCGGCGCGCGGCGAGATCCTCGACCGCAACGGGCAGCCGCTCGCGGCCAGCATCCAGGCGCGCAACCTGACCGCCGACCCCTACCTGACGGCGCCGAACGCGCCGGCGATCGCAGCCATCCTGCGGGAGAAGCTGGGCGATCGCATCGACTACTTCGACACGATCGACCGGCTGCGCAAGCGGGCCTACAACCCGAAGACCAAGCAGACGGTCCCGGCGCGGTTCGTGTACCTCGCCAAGAAGGTCCCGTCCGACCAGGCGACGGCGGTCTTGGACGCCGTCCGCGAGTACCCGGGCATCTTCTCCGAGAAGGTCGGCCTCCGCACCTACCCGGGTGGCCGGCTGGCGGCCAACCTCGTCGGGTTCGTCGATGCGGACGGCAAGGGCAAGGCCGGACTCGAGATGGAACAGGACAAGCGCCTGACCGGAACCGATGGTGAGAGCACGTTCGAGGTGTCGCCGCTGGGCGTGCGCATCCCGATGGCTGACACGACGGTCAAGAAGATGGTGCCCGGCACGGACGTCGTCTCGTCGATCGATCGCGATCTGCAGTGGTACGCGGACCAGCGCATCGCCGCCGGCGTCAAGGACGCGAGCGCGGACTGGGGCCTGGCCATCACCATGGATGTGCGAACCGGCGAGATCCTGCAGATGTCGCAGGCGCCGTCCTTCGACCTCGGCGACGCCCGCGATCGCCAGATGAGCGTCGTCAAGAACCGGGCTGTCGAGAAGCCGTACGAGCCGGGCTCCGTCCTGAAGACGGTGACCATGGCCGCTCTCGCTGACCAAGGCAAGATCCGGCCGGAGACACCGATCGTCGTGCCGAAGCAGATCAAGGTGAACCAGTACCGCATCGGTGACTACTGGCAGCACGGCGTTCTGCATCTCACGGCAGCCGGCGTCATCGCGAAGTCATCGAACCTCGGTACCGTCGTCGCGGCCCGCCACATGACCGCGCGTTCGCACTGGTCGTACCTGCGCAAGTTCGGCTTCGGGCAGTACACCGGACTGGGGCTGGCTGGCGAGACGGCCGGCATCCTCCGCGACCCCGACCTGTGGGCGGCGTCGCACCGGGCGACGATCGCGTTCGGCCAGGGTATTGCGGTCAACGCGACGCAGGTGATCCGTGCCGTCGGTGCGATCGCCAACGACGGGGTCATGGTCACGCCGACCGTGGTCGACGCCTACAAGCTTCCCGACGGCCGCACGATCGAGGCGTCCCGCGGCCCGACGAGCCGCGCGATCTCACCGGAGGCGGCGGCCATCGTCCGACGCATGATGGAGCAGGTTCCGCGGTCCGACGGCGGTACGGCGCCCTTGGCGCAGATCGCGGGCTACCGGGTGGCCGGCAAGACCGGTACGGCCTGGCGGATCGACCCGGACACCGGCAAGTACATCCGTGGCCAGAACACGGTCTCGTTCATCGGATTCGCGCCGGCCGACAAGCCACGCTTCATCACCTACGTCGTGCTGGACAAGCCGTTCCGCAACGCCGGCGGTGGCTCGACGGCTGCGCCCGTCTTCCACGACATCATGTCGATGGCCCTCGAGCGCTTCGGTGTGGTGCCGAGCGGGTCGAAGTCGCCGAAGGTCAAGTTGGACTGGTGACCGCGAGCACCCCCCTAGGCTGTGGCCGTGGTGGAGATGAGGCCCGTCCTGCGCCCCCGGCGCACTCTGGATGAGATCGCGGCGCTCCTCGACGTCGAGGCTCCGCCGTCCCACGCCGCGGAGATCGTCACCGGCCTGAGCCTGAACACCAAGCGAGTTCAGCCGGGCGACGTCTTCCTGGCGCTTCCCGGCGGGCGGGCACACGGCATCGAGTTCGCGTCGCAGGCGATCGACGCCGGCGCCGTCGCGATCCTCACGGATCCGGCCGGTGCGGGACAGGTCGACGCCGTGCCGCTCTTGGTGGTCGATGAGCCGCGGGCCGAGCTCGCCCGGCTGAGCGCGTGGTTCTATGACCATCCGTCAGAGGCCTTCCGGACCGTGGGCATCACCGGCACACAGGGCAAGACGACGACGACCTACCTGGCTGAAGCAGCGCTCGGGCCGCGGCGTGCAGGCGTGATCGGCACCATCGGGACCCGGATCGGCCGCCGGTCGGTTGCCTCGGCGCTGACCACCCCGGAGGCGCCCGAGCTGCAGGCGCTGTTCGCCGTCATGCGCGAGGAGGACGTCGAGGCCTGCGTGATGGAGGTGTCGAGCCACGCAATCGTGCAGGGCCGCGCCGACGGCTTCCGGTTCGACGTCGCGGTGTTTCTCAACCTGGGGCGCGACCACCTCGACTTCCATCACACCCTCGAGGAGTACTTCCTGGCCAAGGCGGCCCTGTTCACGCCGCAGCGGGCGCGGCGCGCGTTGGTCAACGTCGACGACGAGCACGGCCGCGCCCTTGTCGACCTCATCGAGTCGAACCTCCCGGTGTCGACGTTCAGCACGGCCGGCCGGCCGGCCGACTGGCGCGCGGTGAACATCCGGCCGAGCCGGGGTGAGACGTCAGTCGACGTCCTGATGCCGGATGGCGAGTCGCTGGCCATGACGGTGCCGCTGCCGGGGGCCTTCAACGTCTCGAACGCACTGGCCGCGCTCGCCGCGCTCACCACCTGCGGATTCGACCCAGCCGAGCTCGCGGCCGGCATCGCCGAGAGTCCGGGCGTGCCCGGCCGGATGGAGCGGGTCGACCTGGGCCAGGAGTTCGTCGCCCTCGTCGACTACGCGCACAAGCCTGACGCCGTGACGGCGGTGCTGTCGGCACTGCGTCCGGTCACGGCAGGTCGACTCATCGTCGTGATCGGCGCCGGTGGCGACCGTGACCAGGGCAAGCGCCCGCTGATGGGCGAGGCTGCGGCCGCCCTCGCGGACCTGGTGATCGTCACCGACGATAACCCGCGGAGCGAGTCCGCGCCGGCCATTCGGGCGGACGTGCTGGACGGTGCGGCCGCGGGCCCGGCCGCGAGCATCGAGATCGGTGACCGGGCGGAGGCCATTGCCCATGCCGTGGCGATCGCGCATCGCGGCGACACCGTCGTGGTCGCCGGCAAGGGCCACGAAACCGGGCAGGAGATCGCCGGCGTCGTCCATCCGTTCGACGATCGCGAGGTCCTGGCCGCGGCCATCACCGACCGGCTCGGGAGCTCCGCATGATCCGGATGACGCTGACCGAGATCGCACGGGTCGTCGGCGGCACGGTGGATGCCGAGCACGCCGACGTGCTCGTGTCCGCGCCGGCATCTGTCGATTCGCGAGAGATCGAGCCTGGCGGGCTGTTCGCCGCTCTCGCCGGGGAGCACGTCGACGGGCACGACTACGTCGGTGGCGCCCTGGAGACCGGCGCGGCCGGTGTCCTCGCCAGCCGTCCGGTCGACGCCCCGCACGTCGTCGTCGCCGACGTGACGGTGGCCCTGGGCCGGCTCGCGCGCCACGTTGTGACGCGTATCCCGGCGCTGGTCATCGGCATCACGGGGTCGCAGGGCAAGACGAGCGTCAAGGACATGGTGGCGCACGTGCTCGAGCCGAGCGGCGCCACGGTCGCCGCCGTCGGGTCGTTCAACAACGAGCTCGGGGTGCCGCTGACCATCCTGCGCGCCGACGAAGCGACGGAGTACCTGATCCTCGAAATGGGCGCTCGCGGCATCGGCCACATCGCGCAGCTGTGTGAGATCGCCCGTCCGGACATCGGCGTTGTCCTGAACGTCGGGAGCGCCCACGTCGGCGAATTCGGGTCGCCGGACGCCATCGCCGAGGCCAAGGGCGAGATGGTCGAGGCGCTGTCGGCCGAGGACGGCATCGCCGTGCTGAACGCCGACGACCAGCGAACCGTCGGCATGACCGTCCGCACCGCGGCACGCATCCTGACGTTCGGCGAACACGGGAACGTCGCGCTGGGGCCGGTGACACTGGACGACCTCGGCGAGCCGTCCTTCACGCTGTCGCATGCCGACGGGACGGTGAACGTGCACGTTCCGCAGGTCGGCGCCCACCAGGCCATGAATGCTGCCGCGGCGGCCGCCGTGGGCCTGGCCGCAGGACTGGACCTCGCCACGATCGCCGAGCGGCTCGGATCGGCAGGACCACGTTCGCCGATGCGCATGGCCCGCACGCTGCGCGACGACGGGGTCCTGATCATCGACGACACGTACAACGCCAACCCCGAGTCAGTTGGTGCGGCGCTGCGGGCGGTAGCCCACCTGCGCTCGGGTCAGCGCCGGATCGCGGCTGTCTTGGGCGAGATGCGCGAGCTGGGGGAGGACAGCGCCGAGCGTCATCGCGAGATCGGCGCCCTTGCCGCGAAACTCGGCTTCGACCTGATTGTCGCGGTCGGCGACGCCGCCGCTGCGATCGCCGAGGGGGCGGGCCCCGACGCCGTTACCGCTGCCGACACTGACGAAGCGGCCGCGGCCGTGTCAGCGTGGCTCGTGCCCGGCGATGTCGTGCTCGTGAAAGCATCGAGGGGTGCTCGGCTTGAGCGCGTGTCGGCAGCACTAGGAGCCTGACCCGATGTTGGCCATCCTGATCGCGGGTGCGGTCGCTCTCGTGGGAACCCTGCTGGGGACCCGACTGGCGATCCGGTTCCTCGTGGCCAAAGGCTATGGCCAGCTCATCCGCGATGACGGCCCGACGTCCCACCACATCAAGCGCGGCACGCCGACGATGGGCGGCACGGTCATCATCCTGTCCGTGCTCGTCGGCTACGGCCTCGCCAAGCTGGCGACGGGCTTCACGCCGAGCGCATCGGCCCTGTTGCTCCTGTTCCTGTTCTGTGGGCTCGGCCTGATCGGCTTCCTGGACGACTACATCAAGATCTCGAAGCAGCGCAGCCTCGGCCTGCGCAGCAAGGCGAAGTTCATCGGGCAGGTCGTCATTGGACTGGCGTTCGCCGTCATGTCCATCGGCTGGGCCGACTCGTCGGGGCGCACCGTGATCACGCACGCGATCTCGGTCACCCGCGACGTCAACAGCCTGCGTCTGCCGCTCGTCCTGCTCGTCGTCTGGGTGCTGCTGATGATCGCCGGCGCGTCCAACGGGGTGAACCTCACCGACGGCCTCGACGGCCTGGCCACCGGCGCCGCGACGATGGTGTTCGGCGCCTATGTCTTCATCAACATCTGGCAGAACAACCAGAACTGTGCCTTCAACCCAGGGCCCAAGTGCTACGAGGTGCGCGATCCGCTTGACCTGGCCGTCGTCGCCTCGGCCCTCACCGGCGCCTGCTTCGGGTTCCTGTGGTGGAACGCGTCCCCGGCCAAGATCTTCATGGGCGACACCGGCTCCCTGAGCCTGGGCGGCGCGATGGCCGGCTTCGCCCTCATGACCCGCACCGAGCTGCTCCTCCTGCTCATCGGCGGCCTGTTCGTCATGATCACGGCGTCCGTGATCATGCAGGTGGGCTACTTCAAGGCGACGAAGGGCAAACGCATCTTCCGGATGGCCCCGCTCCAGCACCACTTCGAGCTGCTGGGGTGGGCCGAGATCACCATTGTCGTGCGCTTCTGGATTCTGAGCGGTCTCTTCGTCATGGCGGGCATGGGCGTCTTCTACTACGAGTGGGTCACGGGCGTTTGAGCACGGTGTCGGATTCCGCGGCGATCGACTGGAGCGCCACCCGGGCCGTCGTCTGCGGATTCGGGGTGAGCGGGTTCGCCGCTGCGGACGCGCTGCTGCACCTGGGAGCCGACGTCGTCGTCTTGGACCAGGCCGAGCCCAGTGATCCTGATCGGGCCGAGCAGGCGCACCTGCTGGAGCTGCTCGGAGCCGACTTGCGACTCGGGCCGTCCTGGCACGGCGCACTGCCCGACCGGACCGACCTCGTTGTCACCTCGCCCGGCTGGAGCCCGGCTCAGCCGGCCCTCGCCGAGGCAGTGAGTCGCGGCGTCCCGGTGTGGGGCGAGGTCGAGCTGGCCTGGCGGCTGCGTGGGCCGGAGGCGCCGCCGTGGCTCTGCATCACCGGGACCAACGGCAAGACGACGACCGTTCAGATGCTCGATGCGATCCTGCGCGCGGGGGGCCTTCGCTCCGTCGCCGTGGGCAACGTCGGGCGGGCGGTCGTCGAGGCGGTCATGGATCCCGCCGGTGCCGACGTCCTCGCCGTCGAGCTGTCGAGTTTCCAGCTGCACTGGACGTCGAGTCTCTCCGCCGAGGCCGCCGTCGTGCTGAACGTCGCCCCCGACCACCTCGACTGGCACGGCTCGATGGACGGCTATGCCGCCGACAAGGGCCGCATCTACGAGCACGTCCAGCGTGCGTGTGTCTACAACGTCGAGGATCCCGTGACCGAACGGCTCGTTCGGGATGCGGACGTGATTGGGGGAGCACGCGCCATCGGCTTCACCCGCGGCATCCCCTCGGCCGGGATGCTGGGCGTGGTCGACGGGGTGCTGGCCGACCGGGCCTTCGTCGAGGATCGAGAGGACTCGGCCGCCGAATTGATCAGCGTCGACGAGCTCCCTGACCCGGCGCCGCACATGGTCGCCAATGCGCTGGCCGCGGCAGCGCTGGCGCGCGCGCACGGCGTCTCGCCGGCGGCCGTTCGCGACGGCCTGCGCGGCTTCTCGCTGGGTGCCCACCGGATCGAGTCGATCGCCGCGATCGACGGCGTCCGCTACATCGACGACTCGAAGGCCACGAACGCCCATGCCGCGGCGGCCTCCCTGATGGGCGTCTCCGGTGACAAGGTGGTGTGGGTGGCCGGCGGCCTGGCCAAGGGCGCCACCTTCGACGATCTGGTTCTGCAGGTGCGAGGCCGCCTGCGTGGAGCCGTGGTGATCGGTACCGACGGCCCCTTGATCGTCAGCGCGCTGCGGCGACACGCCCCAGATGTGCCAGTCGTGGAGGTCACGAACCCTGAGGATGGGTTCATGGATCGCGTCGTGGCGGCGGCGAGGGCGATGGCGCAAGCCGGCGACACCGTCCTCCTTGCCCCGGGGTGCGCGTCCATGGACCAGTTCCGCGATTACGCCGATCGTGGGACCGCGTTCGCCGAGGCGGTTCACCGCTCCACCCGCTGACGAGACAGATGAGGGCCACGATGACCGACGCGTTCGCCCCCGGACGAACGGCGCACGGCCGACCGCACGTCGCGGACCTCGCGCGGCGGACGCTGGAGCGTCCGTTGGCCTCGTACCAGCTCCTCCTCGGCACCAGCGGCCTCCTGCTCGGGCTCGGGCTCATCATGGTGCTCAGCGCGAGCTCGGTCTGGTCTCAGGAGCAGCTCGCCTCGCACGACATGTTCGGCGTCTTCAAGAAGCAGCTCGCGTTCGCGCTGCTCGGGCTCCTGGGCGCCTACGTCGCGGCCCGGCTGCCGTTGCCCGCCCTCCGGCGGCTCGTCACGCCGGTGCTGGCCATCATCGTCGGCCTCATCCTGGCCACCTACACCCCGCTCGGCATGGAGATCAACGGCAACCGCAACTGGCTCCGGTTGGGGCCGGGCCTGCAGGTCCAGCCGTCCGAGTTCGCCAAGCTCGCCGTCGTGCTCTGGATCGCCAACCTGTACGCGCGGCGCCCACCGGGCACGCCCAAGCAGATGATCTTGCCGATGGTCCCGGTCACAGCGGCCGTCGCTGGGCTCGTGGTGTTCCAGGACGACCTTGGCACCGCCCTGGTGCTGTTCGCCGTCATCGTCGGCATGCTGTGGGTGGCCGGACTGCCCGGCCGCTTCATGGGCATCGTGCTCGCCGGTCTCGGCGTCGTCTGCATCTACTTCGTCGCCACCGCGCCGCACCGGGTTGCCCGCCTGCTCAGCTTCCTGAACCCGGCGGCCGACGCCGACACCACTGGGTACCAGGCCATCCACGCCTTCATGGGTTTCGCGCGGGGTGGCTTCTGGGGTGTCGGGCTGGGCGGCAGCCGGCAGAAGTGGGGTTCGCTGCCGGAGGCCCACACCGACTTCATCCTCGCCATCATCGGCGAGGAGCTGGGGTTGTTCGGCAGCCTGGTTGTGCTGCTGCTCTTCGCTCTCTTCGCGGTGGCCGGCATCCGGGTCGCCATGCGGACCAACGACGCCTTCGTGCGCTATGCCGCCTCGGGCATCATCATTTGGATCCTGTCCCAGGCATTGATCAACATGGGAATGGTGCTGGGTCTGCTTCCGGTCATCGGCATCCCGCTGCCGCTCATCTCGGCGGGCGGGTCGAGCTTGTTCGCAACCCTTGTGGCCTGCGGCATCCTGCTCAACTGTGCGACGACGGAACCCGGTGCGCGCGCGGCGCTCGAGGCGAGCCGGGCGCGGCGCCGACGGCGGGCTGCGGCGAGGAAGCGCTGACCATGCGCGTTCTGCTCGCTGGCGGCGGAACGGCCGGCCACACGTCGCCGCTGCTCGCGACGGCAGCCGTGCTTTCCGAACGCGGCATCGACGTGGTGTGCCTGGGCACGCCCAAGGGGCTTGAAAACAGGCTGATTCCCGAGGCCGGCTATCCGCTGGAGCTGGTGCCGCCGGTCCCGCTGCCCCGACGACCGAACGTCGACCTCGCCAAGATGCCGGTGCGGCTCCGGCGCACCGTCACGGCCACGCTGGAGGTCATCGACCGGATCCGCCCGAACGTCGTCGTCGGGTTCGGGGGTTACGTCGCGGTGCCGGCCTATCTCGCGGCGCGACGCCGGCACCTGCCCATCGTCGTGCACGAGGGGAACGCCCTGCCGGGTGTCGCCAACCGGTTGGGCGCCCGCTTCGCCACCGCCATCGCGACCAGCTTTCCCAACACCCCGCTCCGCGGGGCCACTTATGTCGGATTGCCCATCCGCCGGCAGATCTCGACGCTCGACCGGGCCGCCAGCCGGGCCGAGGGACGCGCGTACTTCGGGCTCGACGCCGATCGTCCGACGCTGCTCGTGACCGGCGGCTCTCAAGGCGCCCGGCGACTCAACCTGGCGGTGTCCGGAGCGGCCGCCGATCTCGCCGACGCCGGGATCCAGGTTCTGCACGCAGCCGGTCGTCCGGAGGAGGCCGCCGTCACGCCGCGCCCCGGCGACCCGCCGTACGTCGTCAAGTCCTTCATCGACCGCATGGACCTCGCATACGCCGCGGCCGACGTCATCGTTTGCCGTGCGGGCGCCAACACCGTCACGGAGGTGGCCGCAGTCGGCTTGCCGGCTGTCTTCGTCCCGCTGCCAATCGGCAACGGCGAGCAGGCCCTCAACGCGCACCCGGTCGTCCAGGCCGGCGGTGCGCTCATGATCGACGACGAGGCCCTGACCTCGGCCTGGATCGACCGGGCGCTCGTCCCGTTGGCCACCTCGCCGCAGCGACTCGAGGCGATGTCCGTGGCCGCGTCCGGCATCGTCCGGCGTGACGCCGACCTGCGGCTCGCCGACCTCATCGAGGGTGCAGCCGTGGCGGGAGCCGCGCGGTGAGCATTCCCGTCCCGGATCGGATCCTCCCGGCCGACCAACTGGGCCACGTGCACTTCATCGGCATCGGCGGGGCCGGCCTGTCGGCCATCGCCCGGCTCATGCACCAGTCGGGCCTTGTGGTCAGCGGCAGTGACGCCAGCGACTCGGACGTCCTCACCGCGCTCCGGGCCGAAGGCATCACGTGCTTCGTCGGGCACGCGCCCGAACAGCTGGCCGGCGTCGACACGGTTGTGGCATCGACCGCCGTTCGCGATGACAACCCCGAGGTCGTCGAGGCCCGCCGACTGGGCATCCGCTTGTGGCCGCGCTCGGCCGGGCTCCGCTCGGTCATGATCGGGCGGCGCACCCTGGCCGTCGCGGGCACGCACGGCAAGACAACGACGACGGCCATGCTCACGTATGCACTGCGGGCCGCCGGCGCCGATCCGTCCTTCGCCATCGGAGCCGAGGTCGCCGGTCTCGGCACCAACGCGCGCTTGGGGTCGTCGCCCCTGTTCGTGGCCGAGGCCGATGAGAGCGACGGCGCGTTCCTCGTCTATCGGCCGGCCGGAGCGATCGTCACCAATGTCGACGCCGACCATCTGGACGTCTGGGGTGACGCGGCGTCCTACGCCGCCGCGTTCGACCGGTTCGCCGACACCGTCGGGGAGTTCTTCGTCGTGTGCATCGACGATCCTGGTGCCCGCCTGCTGGCGGAGAAGGCGCGTGGGCGAGGCCTGCGGGTCACCACCGCCGGCTTCGCTCCCGACGCGGACGTGCGGGGCCACGACGTCCGGATCGAGGACGGCCGCACGCGACTGTCGGCCACCTATGGTGGCGACCCGTTGGCCGACCTCGAACTCGCCGTCCCCGGCGAGCACTACGCACAAGACGCACTAGCCGCGCTCGCTGCGGGCCTGGCGCTGGGCTTCGCTCCGGCCGAGCTCGCAGCCGGCTTGGGCCAGTACACCGGGGCGCGCCGCCGCATGGAGCCTCTTGGCGAAGCCGGTGGGGTCCGGGTCTACGACTCGTACGCCCATCACCCCACCGAGATCGCCGCCGACGTCGCCGCCGGCCGCGCGCTGGCCGGGTCCGGGCGCCTCGTCGTCGTCTACCAGCCGCATCTCGTCAGCCGCACCCGCGAGCTGGGCGTGCAGATGGGGGAGGCGCTCAGCGCGGCCGACGAGGTGTTCGTGGCCGACCTCTACGTTGCTCGCGAGGACCCCGATCCCGAGGTCACGTCGGCCATTGTCGTCAATGCCGTGTCGGGGACGCCGGCGCAACTAGCCGGTCCAGTCGACAGCGTGGCCGACCTCGTCGCGCCGACGCTTCGGTCCGGCGACCTGGTCCTGACGCTCGGGGCAGGCGATGTCACGATCGTCGGCCCGCGGCTGCTCGAACTGCTCGGTGGCGGTGCATGAGCCAGGCGTTGTTCGAGAAGCGCCGGCGCGCCGCGCGGTGGCGTCGTGCCGGACAGATCGCGCTCGGCCTGCTCATCGTCGGGCTCGTCGCAGGCATCATCTGGCTCATCTGGTTCTCGACGGTTCTGCTGGTCACGAACGTCGACGTCGAGGGCATGACGACTCTGCCTTCCAAGGCCATCAGTGCCCAGGCCGAGGTTCCCATCGGCCTGCAGCTGGCGCGCATCGACACGGTCGCCATCGAGACGCGGGTGGCGCGCATGGAGCGCATCGATGCTGTCGACGTCCGTCGCCGGTGGCCGCACTCGGTCGTCATCAAGGTCAAGGAACGCAAGCCGATCGCCTGGGTCGTCGCCGACGGTCGCATCCGCTACGTCGACCGCGACGGCGTCGACTTCCGCACCGTGAGTGACAAGCCGGACAACCTCGTCGAGATCCGGATCGGCACCCTGGTGCCGCTCATCCGGCAGCAGGCGCTGGAGTCCGTCACCAACGTGATCTCGTTCCTGCGGGCGGACGGGCGCGACATCCTCGCGCAGACCGAGTACGTCGCGGCCTCCAGCCAGGACTCCATCACGCTGCGCCTCACCAACGGGCGCACCGTGGTGTGGGGGAGTGCCGAGCACAACGCGGACAAGGTCGTCGTCCTTCGGCCGCTGCTGCGCCAGGTCGACGCCGAGCGCTACGACGTGAGCGCGCCGCAGCTGCCCACGACGAAGTCGAAGAAAAAGGAATAGCGCCTTTGACGCGGCGTGTCGCCGTCGTCAGGGCGCGGGTCCGACCTACCTTCATGTCTACGGACAGGTTGACATAACTATAAGGGTCAACTATAGGCTTAGGGTTAAGGGGTCGGACATGGCGGTACAGAATTACCTCGCCGTGATCAAGGTGGTCGGCATCGGCGGCGGCGGTGTCAATGCAGTCAATCGGATGATCGAAGTCGGGCTGAAGGGCGTTGAGTTCATCGCGATCAACACCGACGCGCAAGCGCTTCTCATGAGCGATGCCGACGTCAAGCTCGACGTCGGTCGCGACTCCACGCGCGGCCTCGGTGCCGGCGCGAACCCAGAAATCGGCAAGCGTGCAGCCGAAGACCACGCCGAGGAGATCGAGGCGGCTCTTCGCGGCGCCGACATGGTCTTCGTCACCGCCGGTGAGGGCGGCGGCACCGGCACCGGCGGTGCGCCAGTCGTGGCCCGCATCGCCCGGTCGCTCGGCGCGCTGACCATCGGCGTCGTCACCCGTCCGTTCAGCTTCGAAGGCCGCAACCGGTCGCTCCAGGCGGACAACGGCATCCAGTCGCTGCGCGAAGAGGTCGACACCCTGATCGTCATTCCCAACGATCGCCTGCTGTCGATCAGCGACCCCAACGTGAGCCTCCTCGACTCCTTCCGCCAGGCCGACCAGGTGCTGCATCAAGGCGTTTCGGGCATCACCGACCTCATCACGACGCCGGGCCTGATCAACCTCGACTTCGCCGACGTCAAGTCGGTCATGTCCGACGCCGGGTCCGCGCTCATGGGCATCGGCTCGGCGCGCGGCGACCACCGTGCCGCGGTCGCGGCCGAGATGGCGGTGTCGAGCCCGTTGCTCGAGGCGTCCATCGAGGGTGCTCGCGGTGTCCTGGTGTCGGTGGCCGGTGGCTCCGACCTCGGCCTGCACGAGATCAACGAGGCGCTCAGCCTCATCTACGAAGCGGTCGACCCGGAGGCCAACATCATCTTCGGTGCGGTCATCGACGATGCCCTCGGCGACGAGGTCCGTGTCACGGTCGTCGCTGCCGGGTTCGACGGTGGCGAGCCGAAGTCGCGTGATGTCTCGCAGCCTTCGCTGCTGCGCGACGAGATGGTTCCATCGGCCGCTCCGGAGGCGCCGGGTTCCTACCTCGACGACGCCGTCAGCCGGGAGCCGGTCACCGTGCCGGCCGGCGTCGGCCGGGTCGAGTACGGCGACGACCTCGACATTCCCGACTTCCTGCGCTGACCCCGGTCGAGATTTGCGCTCGAATCCACCGCACAGTCCGCACTTTCGGTGGATCCGGGCGCAAATCTCGTCCGATAGCGTCGGGACGTGAGATTTCACGAGGTGGTCGGGCCGGTGGAGGTTTGGTTCACCGAAGCTGCCGACGGCGACCTCACCGACCCGGAGGTGGTCGCGAACCTGCGCGAGCAACTCGGGCTCGACGCGATCGCCACAATGCGACAGGTCCACGGCGCGGACGTCGTCTGGGCCATGCCCGGCCTCGTGCCGGAGGCGGACGCGCTGCTGACCTGCACCCCCAACCTCGGCGTGCTCGTGCGCGTCGCCGATTGCGTGCCGGTCGTACTGGCCACGGAAGAACGTGACGCCGTCGGCGTCGTCCACGCCGGCCGCAGGGGGCTCGTCGAGGGCGTGGTGCCGGCGGCCGTCAGGATCTTGCAGGAGCGGGGCAAGGGAAGCGTCTCGGCGTGGGTCGGACCGCGTATCTGTGGCGCCTGTTATGAGCTCGACCCCGAGACGGCGGGCGCGGTTGCCCGCGCGGTACCGGCAGCAGCGTCCACGACGGCGTGGGGCACGCCCGCCGCTGACATCGGTGCCGGCGTGGCCGCTCAACTCCATGAGCTCGGCGTGCACGTCACCGATCTCGGCGGCTGCACCCTCGAGGACGACCGCTTCTTCTCCCACCGTCGGGACGCCACAACCCAGCGCCAAGGCGCCATCGTGGTGCTGCGATGAGTCGACGCGACGAGCTGGGCGCCAATCTCGAAGCCGTTGAGGAGCGCATCGCCCGGGCCTGTGCTGACGCGGGTCGAGCGCGCGGCGACGTGGTGCTCATCGTCGTCACCAAGACGTACCCGTCGTCCGATGTCGATCTGCTGGTCGAACTTGGTGTCAGGGATGTGGGGGAGAACCGGCACCCCGAAGCCGGGCGCAAGCTGGCGGAGCTCGCGGGTCCGCCCCCGCGGCTTCACTTCATCGGCGGATTGCAGACCAACAAGGCGACCGCCGTCGCTGGCTACGCGGACGTCGTGCAGAGCGTCGACCGACTCAAGCTGGTGGATGCCCTCGCCCGGGGCGCGCAGGCAGCAGGTCGGGAGGTCGGTTGCCTGGTGCAGGTCGACTTCGGTGATTCGGGGCTCGGCCGGTCTGGCGTCGCGCCGGCCGATGTGCCCAGGTTGGCCGACGCCATCGCGACCGCCGACGGCTTGCGGCTGGACGGCGTCATGACCGTCGCCCCGCTCGGCGTCGATCCCCGGCCGAGCTTCGAAGAGCTCGTCCGCATCAGCGACAACCTCCGTCGCAGCCACCCCGCGGCGACAATCATCTCGGCCGGCATGAGCGACGACTTCGAACAGGCCGTGGAATCTGGCGCGACACACCTGCGTGTCGGCCGTTCGATCCTCGGGGAGCGCGTTCCGCTCCGGTAATGTCGCGAGTGGCTGGCAGGCCGCAAACCTGGGACCCATACGGAGACATCATGGCTAGCGCAATGCGGAAGATGGGCGAGTACCTCGGCTTGGTCGAACAGGCCGACTACGACGACTACGACGACGAACCCTCAGTGATCGTTCCCGTCACCCGCGAGGTTGAGCCGCGTCCGGCTCGCCCGGCGGCCAACCGTGCTCCCGTCGAGCACATCGACGCGCACCGCCGTCCGCGCCCGGTGGCGCCGGCGTCGGCCCTGACCCGCATCGAGACGGTCACGCCCCGCACGTACAACGACGCGCGCGCCGTCGGCGAGCACTTCCGCGACGGGGTCCCGGTCATCATGAATCTGTCCGAGATCTCTGACACCGAGGCCAAGCGCCTGGTCGACTTCTCCGCAGGTCTCGTGTTCTCGGCCCACGGCTCGATCAACCGGGTCACGGCCAAGGTCTTCCTGCTGTCGCCGGCCGGCATCGACGTCACTGACGAAGACAAGCAGCGCATCGCTGCGGGTGGCTTCTACGACCAGCACTGATGGCTTTCGCCGGTCAGGTCCTCTATGCGATCACGGTCATCGCGATCGTGGTCCTCTTTGTCCGGTTCGTCATCGACTGGGTGCTCCTGCTCGCCCGCAACTGGCGTCCAACCGGCATGATCGCGGTCCTGTGTGAAGGCATCTACACGCTCACCGACCCGCCGCTGCGGGCCATCCGCGGTGTGATTCCGCCCATACGGATGGGCGGTGCCATGCTCGACCTCTCGCCCATGGTCCTGCTCATCGGCATCTACATCGTGCAGAAACTGGTCGTCGTCACGATGTTCTGACCTGCACGGACCCGTGCCCATGTCGCACTCGTGTGGCAGTTGGGAACAGGGACGGAGTACGGTGGACGCTCAGACTCTTACGCACAATCAGCAATCTTGAGGAGATCACTCATGCCCTTGACGCCCGAGGACGTGCGCAACAAGCGATTCACGCCGGTCCGGCTCCGCGAAGGCTATGACATGGGCGAGGTCGACCAGTTTCTCGACGAGGTCGAAGCCGAGCTTGAGCGACTGACGGTCGAAAACGAAGAGCTTCGCGCCAAGGTGGCGGCCGCCTCCAGCGGCGAGGCCACCGGCATCATCCCGGCGGTCACCCCGCCCGCGCCGGTCGTCGAGCTGGTGGCCGAGCCCGAGCCCGAGCCGGAGCCCGTGCGCCTCGCGCCGGCCCCGACCCAGACGGCCCCGACCATCGGCGACGCGTCCGCTGCGGCGGCTCGTCTGCTCGAGATCGCGTCGACCAACGCCGACCAGCTCATGGACCAGGCCAAGGAAGAAGCCGACCGCATCGTCGGCGAGGCCCGCAGCAAGTCCGAGCGCATCACCAACGAAGCCCGCGGCAAGGCCGACCGGCTCGAGACCGACGCCCGCATCCGTGCCCAGAAGCTCGACGACGAGACCAACGAGCGTCGTCAGGCCGCCGTGGCCACGATCGAGCGCGAGCGCTACGAGCTCCAGCGCGAGATCGAGCACTTGCGTGCCTACGAGCGCGAGTACCGTGCGCGGCTCAAGAACTACTTCCAGAGCCAGCTCGACCAGCTCGCCGCCAACGAGCAGCAGCCGGCCGAGACGACCACGCCGGCCTCCGGCGACGGCCGTCGCGCCAAGAGCAGCGACGAAGAGCTTTAAGCCTTAGTCACACTGAACTGAAGACCCAGTTCGTCATCACCGAAGGTGGTGGCGGCTGGGTCTTCAGTCGTCTCTACGGCCAAGACTTCAGCGGCGACGTCGGCGCCATGGGCTGCCATGGCGGACTGGACGTCGGGTGAGCCCGTCCACCGCAGGTGGATGCGGTCCGTGACTTCCAGGCCGGACGTCTTGCGGGCCTCCTGGACGGCGCGAATGATGTCGCGGGCCAGGCCGGCGCGGCGCAGGTCGTCGTCCAGCTCGAGGTCGAGGGCGACGGTCTCGCCCTGGTCGTTGACGACGGACCACCCCTCGCGGGGACGCTCGGACAGGATCACGTCGTCGGGCCCGACGGTGACGTCGCGGCCGTTGACGGACACCGTCGCCGTCCCGCTCGCCAAGGCGGTGGCGAGAGCGGCCGCGTCGGCCTCGGCGATCGCCTGGGCGACCTTGGGAGTCTCCTGGCCGAACTGCTTGCCGAGATTGCGGAAGTTGCCCTTCGCCGAGTAGTCCACGAGCTCGCCAGTGTTGGCGAAGGAGTCCAGGGCGCGGACGTTCAGCTCCTCGGCCACCTCGGCGCGCAGCTCGGGGGTGAGGCTGGCATAGGCGTGGGTGGCGACGACCGCCCGGCGCAGCGGCTGGCGGGTCTTGGCCTTTGCCTCGGCGCGGGCGGCTCGGCCCAGCTCCACGATGCGGCGGGCAACCGCCATCTGCGTGTCCAGCTCGTCGTCGACGAGTGATCCGTCGACCTTCGGCCACGCGGCGAGGTGCACCGAGCTCGGGAGGTGGTCGCTGGTCGAGGCGAAGAGGTCCTGCCACACCCGTTCGGTGATGAACGGCGTGAGCGGCGCCATCAGCAGCGTCAGCAGGTACAGCGTCTCGTGCAGCGTCGCGAGCGCGGCGGGGTCGCCGGCCCAGAACCGCCGGCGCGACCGGCGGACGTACCAGTTCGAGAGGAGATCGATGAACGAGGCGAGCTGCGCGCCGGAGCGCTGGGTGTCGAAGTCCTCCAGCTCGGCCGTCACCTGCTGCACGAGGCGGTGCGCCTCGCCAAGGATCCACCGGTCCATGGCGGGTCGCTCGGCGATCGGCGGTGCCTCGTCGCCCGGCGACCAGTCGTTGGCCTTGGCGTAGAGGACGTGGAAGGCGACCGTGTTCCAGTAGGTCAGGAGTACCTTGCGCACGATCTCGCTGAGGGCGGCATGGCCGATGCGGCGGGCGGACCAGGGCGATCCCGAGCAGGCCATGAACCAGCGCAGGGCGTCCGCGCCGTGGTCGTCCATGAGCGGGATCGGCAGCAGGATGTTGCCGAGGTGCTTGCTCATCTTGCGGCCGTCCTCGGCCAGGATGTGGCCGAGGCAGACGACCGACTCGTACGAGCTCTTGTCGAAGACGAGAGTGCCGACGGCCATCAGCGAGTAGAACCAGCCGCGGGTCTGGTCGATGGCCTCGCAGATGTACTGCGCGGGGTACGCCTGCTCGAACTTCTCCGTTGAGCCCTCCACGTGCGGGTAGCCCCACTGAGCGAACGGCATGGCGCCGGAGTCGAACCAGGCGTCGATGACCTCGGGCACGCGGCGGTAGGTGCCGCCCTCGCCGTCGATCGTGAAGGTGATGTCGTCGATGTAGGGCCGGTGGGGATCGGTGCCGGTGACGTCGTGCCCGACGTACTCGGACAGCTGGGCCAGCGACTCGACGCAGACGAGCTTGGTCGGGTCGGTGTCGTTGCGCCAGATCGGCAGCGGCGTTCCCCAGAAGCGGTTGCGCGACAGCGCCCAGTCGACGTTGTTGTTCAGCCAGTCGCCATAGCGGCCGTGCTTGATGGTGTCGGGATACCAGGCCGTCTTCTCGTTCTCGGCGAGCAGCTCGTCCTTGATCTCGGTGGTGCGGATGTACCAGGCCGGGAGCGCGTAGTACAGCAGCGGCGTATGGCAGCGCCAGCAATGCGGATAGGCGTGTTCGTACGGGACGTGGCGGAACAGCAGGCCGCGGTCAGTCAGGTCGTCGAGCAGCACCGGGTTGGCGTCGCGGAAGAACAGCCCGCTGGCGGGGCCGACACCCTGCTCGAAGTGACCTGTCTCATCGATCGGGTTGACCATGGCGACGCCGTTGCGACGGCACGAAGCGAAGTCGTCCTCGCCGAACGCGGGGGACTGGTGGACCAGGCCGGTGCCGTCGGTCGTCGTGACGTAGTCCTCGACGACCACGAAGTGGGCGCGGGGCTCTTCGCCCCCACCTGCGGCACCGTTTCGCTCGGGCCATTCGATGGCATCGAACGGACGTTTGTACGTCCAGCCGACCATCGCGTTGCCGGTGAACCGCTCGCGGATCGTCCAGCCCTCTCCGAGCTTGTCCAGCAGTGGCTCGGCGACGACGAGTGACTCCTCGCCGTTGCTGGCCAGGACGTACATGACGTCGCCCCGGGCGGCCACGAGGGCGTTGGAGACCAGGGTCCAGGGCGTCGTCGTCCACACCAGGAGTGAGGCCTCGCCGGCCCATGGCCCGGACGTCAGCGGGAACCGGACGTAGATCGATGGGTCGGTGATGGTCTCGTAGCCCTGCGCGAGCTCGTGGTCCGAGAGCGTCGTGCCACAGCGCGGGCAGTATGGAGCGACCCGGAAGTCCTCGGCCAGCAGGCCCTTGTCGAAGATGCGCGAGAGCGCCCACCAGACGCTCTCGACGTACTCGGAGTCCATCGTCCGGTAGGGGTCGGACATGTCCACCCAGTAGCCCATGCGCGTCGTCATGTCCTCGAACAGGTCGACGTTGCGCAGCACCGACTCGCGGCAGCGCTCGTTGAACGCGGCAATGCCGTAGGCCTCGATGTCGGGCTTGCCGTTGAAGCCGAGCTCCTTCTCGACAGCGATCTCCACGGGCAGGCCGTGGCAGTCCCAGCCGGCCTTGCGCTCCACGTGCATGCCGCGCATCGTCTGAAAGCGCGGGAAGACGTCCTTGAAGACCCGGGCCTCGACGTGGTGGGTGCCGGGGGTGCCGTTGGCCGTGGGCGGGCCCTCGTAGAACGTCCAGCGCGGCGCGCCCGCGGTCGCCTTGAGCGATGCCGCGAAGGTTCCCTGCTCAGCCCACCAGTCGATGATCTGCCGCTCGAGCTCCGGCAGGTCGACGTGAGCAGGCACGGTGCGATAACCGGGGCGGTCGGTGTGGCGAGAAGTCACGCGCCGAGTGTATTCGGGCTCACCTGCGGTTATCTGGCGCGCCCAGTTGCCATTGGCCCAACGTGGGTCTACTGTCCCGGCATGCCGAGAAGCACCCTGGTCGTTCGAGCGGACGAAAAACCCTGGACGATCGCGGAAGAACGCGAGGTGCGCGCAGCGCTGGAGGAAGACCTCGTCCGGCTTCGCGCAGAACTCGACCTGTCCGCCCGTGACCTGCAGGATCTCCTGCGCGACGGGGTGGACAGCGCAGGCAACGACCAGGCCGACATCGGCTCGACTTCGCTGGAGCGCGACGCCGAGCTGTCGCTGGCGGCCAATCAGCGCGAACTGCTGCTCCAGACGGAGAAGGCGCTGGACCGGCTCAACAAGGGCACCTACGGCCCGTGCGAGTCCTGTGGCAACCCCATCGGCAAGGGTCGCCTGATGGCCTTTCCGCGCGCCACGCTCTGCCTGGAGTGCAAGCAGCGCGAAGAGCGCCGTTGACGCCGATCAGGCTGTTCGCCTCGGCTGCCGTCGGCGTCTGGGCGCTCGACCAGGCCACCAAGGCCTGGGCCGTGGCGACCCTCGATCCGGGCCGGTCGATCACGATGGTCCCGCACCTGTTCTGGCTGACGCTCACCCGCAACTCCGGTGCCGCCTTCAGCGCCGCTGCCCAGATGACCGTCATGCTCACGATGATCGCGATCATCGTCGTGGTGACGGTGATCCGGATGGCCCGCCGACTGCGTGATCGCGGCTGGGCACTCGGCCTCGGCCTCCTGCTCGGCGGAGCCCTCGGCAACCTGTCCGACCGCATCCTTCGGGCGCCGTCGCCGTTCCGCGGCGAGGTCGTCGACTTCCTGCACCTCACGCACTGGCCGGTGTTCAATGTCGCCGACGTCGGGCTGACCATCGCCGCGGCCGTCATCCTGCAGCGCGGCTTCAAGGGCGCGTCGATGGACGGCGCCGCCGACGAGGCCGCCGACGAGGTCCGCGACGCCGTCTCCGATGACTGATCACAAGGTCGTCGCCATCCCGGACGGACTCGCTGGGGAGCGAGTCGACGCGGCCATGGCGCGGCTGCTCGGCATCTCGCGGACCCGCGCCGCCGAGCTGGTCGCCGACGGCCACGTGCGCGTCGACGGCCACGTACCGCAGAAGTCGGAGCGGGTCGAGGCCGGAGCACTCCTCGAGGCAGACATCCCGGCGGCGCGGACCGCCGAGGTCGTCGCCGAGCCGGTTGAAGGTGTCCGCATCGTGTTCGAGGACGACGACATCATCGTCGTGGACAAGCCGACCGGCGTGGCCGCACATCCCGGAGTCGGTTGGGAGGGCCCGACCGTCGTCGGTCACCTCGCTGGCATCGGTGTCCGCATCTCGACGTCAGGTGCGCCCGAGCGGCAGGGCATCGTCCAGCGGCTCGACGTCGGCACGTCCGGCCTGATGACGGTGGCCAAGTCGGAGGCGGCGTACTCGGTGCTCAAGCAGGCCTTCCGCGACCGCGTGGTCGACAAGACGTATCACGCCCTGGCCCAAGGCCATCCCGACCCGCACACCGGCACGATCGACGCACCGATTGCCCGCCACCCGAAGCACGACTTCAAGTTCACCGTCCGCGCCGACGGCCGCGCGAGCATCACGCACTACGAGACACTCGAGGCGCACCGGTATGCGTCGCTGCTCAGCATCAAGCTGGAGACCGGCCGCACCCACCAGATCCGCGTCCATCTTGCTGCACTCCATCATCCGTGCGTGGGCGATCCGCTGTACGGCGCCGACCCGACCCTGGCGCGGCGACTCGGCCTGGAGCGGCAATGGCTGCACGCCGTCAGGCTGGGCTTCGACCATCCGCGCACGGGGGAGTACATCGAGTTCGAGAGCCCGTACCCGGACGATCTCCAGCGCGCGCTCGACCTCATTCGTCAGCTCGACTGAGGCGCCTGCACACTTCTGGGACAATGACCGACATGACTTTCGTGCGCCAGTCCGACAAGTTGCGCGGTGTCCTCTACGACATCCGCGGGCCCGTCAGCGCGCGCGCGGCAGCCCTTGAGGCCGAGGGTCATCGGATCCTCAAGCTCAACATCGGCAATCCCCAGCCATTCGGCTTCGATGCACCCGACGAGATCCTGCAGGACATGATTGCCGGCCTGCCGGCCTCGGCCGGCTACTCCGACTCACGCGGCATCCAGTCGGCTCGCCGAGCGGTTGTGCACCACTACCAGCTCAAGGACGGCTTCCCGCACATCGACATCGATGACGTGTGGCTCGGCAACGGAGTCTCGGAGCTGATCCAGATCGCGCTCCAGGCGCTGCTCGATGACGGCGACGAGGTCCTCATCCCGATCCCGGACTACCCACTGTGGACCGCTGTCACCAAGCTCGCGGGCGGCACCCCGATCCACTACCGCTGTGACGAGGAAGACGGCTGGAACCCAGACCTCGCCGACCTCGAGGCCAAGATCACGAACCGCACGAGGGTCATCGTGGTCATCAACCCGAACAACCCCACCGGAGCCGTGTACTCGCGCGAGACGTTGGAGGGCATCGCTGACCTGGCCCGCCGGCACGGCCTCGTCCTCATGGCTGACGAGATCTACGACAAGATCCTGTACGAGGATGCCGTCCACATCCCAGTCGCGAGTGTGGCGCCGGACGTGTTGACCCTGACCTTCGGCGGACTGTCGAAGGCGTACAGGGTGTGCGGGTACCGCGCCGGCTGGGTGGTCTTGAGCGGCCCACTCGATCAGGCACGCGACTACCTCGAGGGCATCACCCTGCTGGCGTCGATGCGCCTGTGCCCGAACGTCCCGGCGCAGAACGCGATCCAGGTCGCGCTCGGCGGCTATCAGAGCATCAAGGAGCTGATCCTCCCCGGCGGCCGGCTGCTCGAGCAGCGCGACACCGCGGTGAGCGAGCTGCGCAAGATCCCGGGCGTCAGCGTCGTTGAGCCGCAGGGAGCGCTCTACGTCTTCCCCCGGCTGGACCCCGATGTGTATCCGATCAAGGACGACCAGCGGTTCGCCCTGGACCTGCTGGAATCGGAGCGCATCCTGATCACGCAGGGGACCGGCTTCAACTGGCCCGATCCCGACCACCTGCGCATCGTCACGCTGCCATGGTCGAGAGACCTCTCCGAGGCAATTCAGCGGATTGGGCACTTCCTCAGCACATATCAGCAGTAAGATCGCCGTCTGATCTTTAGACAAAGGTGCACCAGTGGTTCGGCTCCGCAAGGAGATCGCTGGCATCGAAGGACCGGGGGACTTCGACAGCGATCTGACGCCCGCTCCGGTGGAGGAATCCGCCGAGTTTGTTGCCGCCTGCCTCCAGGCTGCGCAGAGCATTCCGGTGACCGGCGTGGAACGCGACGAAATGCCGCCACGGGGCCGTGATCTGCGCGCGAAGATGCGGCAGGCCCGGGCCGACATCAAGCGCCGCGACGCGCAGGTCGCGGCGTTGGCGGCCGAGCTGGAACTGCAGCGTTCCGCGGTCGCCGAGGCCACTACGCGGGTCGACCACCTCGCCGCTGTGCTGCATGAGGTGAATACGGATCGCCGCGATCGGGACGCGATGAACGTCGACCTCGCCGAGACGATGTTCGCGATGCATGTAGGGGTGCGTGAATCGACGCTGCGAGCGGACGAATTGTCGGCCGAGGTGGAGGAGTGGCGGTCGGCCGTCGTGGCCGCCGATGCGCGGGCTGAGAAGCGTGCCGCAAAGCTGAACCAGGCGCGGAAGGATCTTCGCGAACGCGATGGCGCCCTCGAGGACCTCACCGCCGAGTTGGCTGCTGCACGCAGGCGGATCCGAGACCTGGTTGAGGCAAAGGAAAAGGCATCCACTCGGCTGGCTCTCCTTGAGCAAGAGATGGAGGCCCGCGACGTCCAGCACGAACGCACCTTGGCCAAGGTGCGGGAGGTCAGCGACGAGCGGGCTGACGAGTCGGCGGCGGCCCAAGCGGCGTTGCATGCCCGTGACCGGGAGGTTGCCGACCTGCAGCAGCAGTTGCTCGAGCTCGTATTCAGGCGCGCGGCCGAGGCCAACGACCTGCTGAGCGTCCTCGGTCCGCCCGACGACAGTTCTTCGGCCGACTGACGCGTTTGTTCGGAGATAACGCGGTCGCGTTCGGCAAACTGGTCGTGCGAAAGCAGCCTTCGCCATAGAATCCGGCACGACTCGAACACGACAGGTGGCCGCCAGGCATGTTTGGCAAGGGAAAGCAGGAGCACAAGCACCGGTTTGTCGACGACAAGCAGGATGAGTCCATCGATCCCGAATTGGAAGCGGCCTTGAAGGAACTTGGCCGCCGCGAGCCACTGCCCGCGCGCGAAGCAGATGCGCCGACCACGGAGATCCCGGCTGTGGACGGCGAACGCGTTCCGGTCGAGGCCGAAGCCGCGCAGAAGAACGCGCCTCAGGAGAAGGACACTGAACCAGCCGACGAGGCTGCCGGCTCCATCGGTGATGTCGCGGCCTACGCCGCACTCAAGCGTGAGCGACGCAAGGCTGCCGGCCGTGATGTGGCCCTGGCCGAGGCGCAGGCGCGGGTGGAGGCGTTGAGCGCCGAGGTCGAGAAACTGCGCGTAGCGTCCGCACAGGTCGGTCAACCCGATGCCGGCGCGCCGGACGGCCTGCAGGCGGCCTTGGCCGAGTCGCAGACGAAGGTCGAGTCGCTGACGGCCGAACTCGATCGGGTGCGGTCGAAGTCCTCGGCTTCGTCGGTTGCGCGGCTGCAGGCGGCGGCCGAGATCCACACCGCATCTGGCCGCGTCGACGAGCTGCAGCGCGCCCTGACCGAGTCGCAGGCCCGCGCGAACTCGCTGACGGCCGACCTGAAGCAGATGAGCGCCGCATCCAACGCGCGGATCGAGTCCCTGGCGGCCGAGCTCGACCGGCTGCGATCCCAGTCGTCGGCTGCGTCCGAGGCCGAGGGGCAGGCTGCCGCGGAATCCGAGGCGTCGGCTGCGCGGGCCACGGATCTGCACGAGTCGCTGGCTCGCGCCCGCGGCCGGGTGGATGCCTTGAAGAGCGAACTAGAGCGGGTGCGGGCGGACGCGAAGTCGCGGGTCGACGCGGCCGCGGCGGAAGCCGAAGAGGCTCGGGGCAAGGCACAGGAGCGCGTCGACGCCGTGACGGCCGAGCTGGACCGACTCCGGTCCGACTCCGCGGCAGCGTCGGTGGCACTGGAGCGGGCCAGCCGCGAGGCCGCCGAACGCGAGGCTGCCCTCGCCGACGCTGAACGCCGGCTCGACGAGACGGTCTCCGAGCTGGAGAAGATCCGGAGCGCTTCTGCGACGGCACCGGCCCAGGTGGAACGCCTCCGCCGCGAGGCCGAGCGCGAGATGTCCATGCGCGCGGCGCTGGACCAGGCCCAGGCCTCGGCGGCCCAGGCGGAGTCCCTGACCGAGGACAACCTTCGGCTCTCGAGCGAGCTGGCCGCGAACCTGCAGAGCCAGTCGGCCGTCATGCCCGAGCTGGCCGCGCTGCGGACCGAGCTCGCTGAGCAGCGGGCCTGGCTGCAGGACCAGATTGACCGGCTCCGGGCGGCCGAGGAGGCCCAGAATGCGATCGCCGACGAGCTCCAGCAGGCGATCGTCGACCGCGATTCCGAGCTCGAGGCGCTGCGGGCACAGCTGCTGGACGCTGAGATCAAGCGCGCCGAAGAGGCAACAGCGTTCATCGCCTCCCTCGACCGGTAGAACCGCGCGCGCCACAGCCGGAAGCGTGAGGCGGCTCGACTAGGCTGGACTGATGTCGAGTGGTTCGTCTTTTGTGCACCTGCACGTGCACACCGAGTACTCGATGTTGGACGGTGCGTCGCTGCTCGGACCCATGTTCGACCGGGTCGCCGAGCTGGAAATGCCGGCGATCGCGATGACCGATCATGGCAACCTGCACGGCGCCTTCGAGTTCTACGCGCAGGCCCGCGCGCACGACGTCAAGCCGATTATCGGCCTCGAGGCGTACCTGACGCCGGGCACCCATCGAAGCGACCGAAAGCGGATCCGTTGGGGCAAGGGCGACTCCCAGGAAGAGGGAGGCGACGACGTCGCCGGTGGCGGGGCATACACCCACATGACGATGTTCGCCGAGACCACCGAGGGCATGCACAACCTGTTCCGGTTGTCGTCGATGTCGAGCCTGGAGGGCTACTACTACAAGCCCCGCGCCGACCGTGAGCTGCTGGAGCGCTATGCCAAGGGCCTGATCGTCACCACCGGCTGCCCGTCGGGGGCCGTACAGACCCGCCTGCGGCTCGGCCAGTACGACGAGGCCCGCCGTGAGGCGGCCGAGCTGCAGGACATCTTCGGCCGCGACAACGTCTTCCTCGAGCTGATGGACCACGACCTCGCCATCGAGAAGCGGGTGCGCGACGACCTCCTGCGCCTTGGCCAGGAGCTGGGCATCCGGCCTATCGCCACCAACGACTCGCACTACACGCACCCTGGCGACGCCGAAGCCCACGAAGCGCTGCTGTGCGTCCAGTCCGGCAGCACGCTGTCCGAGCCGCCGTACGACAAGGGCGGCCGGCGGTTCGCGTTCCAGGGCAACGGCTACTACATCAAGTCGGCCGAGGAGATGCGCGCCCTCTGGGAGGACAAGCACGGCATGAAGGACGCGTGTGACAACACGCTCCTCATCGCCGAACGGTGCGCCGTCGAGTTCACCGAGTCCACCGGCGGCTACATGGCGCGGGCCGACGTCCCGGCCGGCCAGACCGAGGAGTCCTGGTTCGTCGAGGAGGTGTGGCGCGGCGTTCACGCTCGCTACGGCGCCGACCTGACGCCAGAGGTCCGGGACCGCACCGAACTCGAGCTCGAGGTCATCCAGCAGAAGGGCTACTGCGGCTACTACCTCGTGGTCGCCGACTTCATCAACTGGGCCAAGGAGAGCGGCATCCGCGTCGGTCCCGGCCGCGGCTCCGGCCCCGGTTCCATCGCCGCCTACGCGCTGCGCATCACCGACCTGTGCCCGCTCGAGCATGGCCTGATCTTCGAGCGGTTCCTCAACCCGGAGCGTCCGTCCATGCCCGACTTCGACATCGACTTCGACGAGCGTCGGCGAGGCGAGGTCCTGCAGTACGTCACGCAGAAGTACGGCTCCGACCGGGTCGCGCAGATCGCGACCTTCGGGCGGCTCAAGTCCAAGGCGGCCATCAAGGACGCCAGCCGGGTGCTGGACTTCCCGTTCGCGATGGGCGAGAAGATCACCAAGGCCTTGCCCGCGGACGTCATGGGCAAGGGCGTGTCGCTGTCGGGTCTGTTCGACAGCAAGCACGACCGCTACAACGACGGCAAGGAGTTCCGTGAGCTGCACGCCGCGGACGCCGAGGTACGCAAGGTCTACGACACGGCGCTCGGGCTCGAGGGCCAGATCCGCAACTGGGGCGTCCACGCCGCCGGCGTGATCATGAGCAGCGTGCCGCTGATCGACATCGTCCCGATCATGCGACGCGAGCAGGACGGCGCGATCATCACGCAGTTCGACTACCCGATGTGCGAGGCGCTCGGGCTGGTCAAGATGGACTTCCTCGGCCTGCGCAACCTGACGGTGCTCGACGACGCCGTCGACAACATCAAGTCCAATCGCGGCGTCGACCTCGTCCTCGAGGACCTTCCGTTCGACGATGCCGCGACGTACGCGCTGCTGGGCCGGGGCGACACCCTGGGTGTCTTCCAGCTCGACGGCGGCCCGATGCGGCAGCTGCTGCGGCAGATGCAGCCGGACAACTTCGAGGACATCTCCGCCGTGCTGGCGCTGTACCGCCCTGGCCCGATGGGCGCGGACAGCCACACCAACTACGCCAAGCGCAAGAACGGCAAGCAGCCGATCGACTACATCCATCCCGAGCTCACCGAGGCGCTCA
The DNA here is from genome assembly GCA_045806885.1 of Aeromicrobium sp. Taxonomy (GTDB): domain Bacteria; phylum Actinomycetota; class Actinomycetes; order Propionibacteriales; family Nocardioidaceae; genus Aeromicrobium. The sequence goes on along the minus strand of JBJMIJ010000027.1, from coordinate 29,232 downwards.
AGCCGATCCTCGGCACCACGCACGGCCTGATCGTCTATCAGGAGCAGGTCATGTCGATCGCGCAGGAGTTGGCCGGGTTCTCGCTCGGCAAAGCCGACAACCTGCGCCGGGCCATGGGCAAGAAGGACAAGGAGAAACTGGCCAAGGAGTTCGAGGGCTTCGAAGCCGGCATGCTCGAGCGCGGCTTCTCCAAGGGCGCCATCAAGACGCTGTGGGACATCCTCGTCCCGTTCGCCGACTACGCCTTCAACAAGGCCCACTCCGCTGCGTACGGGGTCCTCTCATACTGGACGGCGTACCTCAAGGCGCACTACCCGGCCGAGTTCATGGCGGCGCTGCTCACCAGCGTCAAGGGCGACAAGGACAAGTCGGCGATCTACCTCAACGAGTGCCGCCGACTCGGCATCAACGTCCTCGTGCCCGACGTCAACGAGTCGATGTCGAACTTCACCTCCGTCGGCGACGACATCAGGTTCGGCATGTCGGCCGTGCGCAACGTTGGCGAGAACGTCGTGGCCGGCGTGGTCGCGGCCCGCGAGGAGAAGGGCAAATTCTCCGACTTCTCCGACTTCCTCGACAAGGTGCCGCTGTCGGTCTGCAACAAGCGCGTCCTGGATTCGCTGATCAAGGCCGGCGCCTTCGACTCCCTCGGGCATCGGCGGCGCCCGCTCGCGGCCATCGCCGAGGACGCCGTCGACCAGTACGTCGACCTCAAGCGCAACGCCGCCATCGGCCAGGACTCGCTGTTCGGTGGCCTCGACGACGATGGCTTCAACGGCATCACCGTGTCCATCCCGGCGATGCAGGACTGGGAGAAGTCGCAGCTCCTCGCGTTCGAGCGCGACATGCTCGGCCTGTACGTCTCCGACCATCCGCTGCTCGGCATGGAGCATGTGCTCAAGGCCAACAGCGACACCACCACCGGTCAGCTCCTCGCCGACACCGATCGGCCTGATGGCAGCACGGTCCGGCTGTGCGGACTCGTCACGTCCGTGGTCCGCCGGGTGAGCCGCAAGGGCGACACCTGGGCCACGGTGACGATCGAAGACCTCGAGGGCTCGGTCGACATCAATGTCTTCCCGGCGTCGTACCAGTCGGCGGCGGCGTCGCTCGTCCAGGACGCGGTCGTCGTGGTCCGTGCGCGCTACCGACGTTCCGATGGCGAAAGCGTCGACCTCAGCGCGCTCGACGTGACCGTGCCACACATGGCCGTTGCTGTCAGTGGACAGCCGTTGGTGGTGAGCCTGCCGGTTGCGCGCTGCACCGGCGAGACGATCGCCTCGTTCAAGCAGGTCCTCGGCGAGCACCCGGGCCGAACGCCCGTCCATCTGCGGCTCATCGGGCCTGAGGACGTCAAGGTCATGCGACTGGACGACTCCTTGCGCATCGACCACTCGTCGGCGCTCGTGGCCGACCTGAAGGAGCTGCTGGGGCCGCAATGCTTGGGATGACCCCGTGACCTGGAAGACCTTCCGCCGTTGGTCGGCGGCCGCATTCGTCGTCGGCTTGGCCGCCGGTGCGCTGTGGTGGTCCATCACGGACACGGCGACCTTCACGATCACCCGTGACGGCGCCGACATCGGCGATGCCGAGACACGTAGGCAGTTCGGCGCAATCGTCAACTTCGTCTTCGTCGGCGCCGGCGTGTGCTCGCTGATGGGCCTGGCGGTTGCGTTCCTCTCCGACGTGTCATGGCCGGCCATTCCGGCCGTCGCCCTGATGTCCGGCCAGTCAGCCGTGCTTGCCTGGCTGATCGGGGGGCTGTTGGGCCCCGACGAGCCCACCCTGCGCGGGCCGGTGGGCTCGACGCTGCACGACAGCCTCGGCGTCGACGCCATCGCGCCGTTCGTGGCGTGGGCCGTCTTTGGCGTGGCCGGAGTTCTGCTCGGCATCTGGCTGTTCGAGCACGAGCCAAATGACGCCAGGGCCGCAAGCGACCCCCAGTAGAATCGCTCGGTGCCCTTCCTGCGAGTGCTCGACCTGCGCGAGCTCGACACCACGGACCCCCGGATGTATGAGATCCCGCGGGGTGACGTGGACATCGAGCACGCCCTCAAGGCGGTGGAGAGCATCGTGGGTGAGGTGGTCAGCGGCGGCGACGCCGCGGTGCTCGACCTTGGCGAACGGTTCGACGGCGTGCGTCCGGCCACGCTCCGGGTGGCTCAGCAGGCCATGGATGCAGCGCTCGAACAGCTCGATCCCGAGGTTCGGGGTGCGCTCGAGGAGTCGATCCGACGGCTGCGCACGACGTGCGAGGCCGAGCTCGAAAGCTCCGTGACGACCGAGCTTGCTCCCGGCGCGACGGTCGAGCGCCGGATGCTGCCGATGCAGCGCGTCGGCCTGTACGTCCCCGGCGGTCTTGCGCCGCTGGTGAGCACGGTCATCATGAACACGGTGCCGGCGCAGGTGGCCGGCGTCCCGTCGATCGCGCTGGTGAGCCCGCCGCAGAAGGAGTTCGGCGGAACGCCGCACCCGACGATCCTCGCCGCGTGCGCGCTGCTGGGCATCGACGAGGTCTATGCTGCCGGTGGAGCGCAGGCCATCGCGATGCTGGCCTACGGCACCGAGTCGGTGGCGCCGGTCAACCTCATCACCGGCCCGGGCAACATCTACGTCGCCGCGGCCAAACGGTACGTCCGCGGACAGGTGGCGATCGACTCCGAAGCCGGCCCGACCGAGATCGCGATCATCGCCGACGACACCGCCGATCCCGCTTTCGTCGCGGCCGACCTCATCAGCCAGGCCGAACACGACCCCATGGCTGCGAGCGTGCTCATCACGTCCAGCGAGGCGCTGGTCGATGCGGTCGAGGTCGAGCTGGACCGCCAGGTCGCAGCGACCAAGCACAGCGAGCGCGTCACGATGGCCCTCACCGGGCGCCAGTCGGCTGCCGTGCTCGTCCGCGACGTCGACCAGGCGGTGCAGGTGGCCAACGCGTACGCCGCCGAGCACCTGGAGATCCAGACCGCCGATGCCGCTGGTGTCGCTGCGCGGATCGTCAACGCGGGTGCGATCTTCATCGGCTCGTGGGCCCCGGTGTCGCTGGGTGACTACGCGGCCGGCTCCAACCATGTCCTGCCGACGGCCGGTTGTGCCTGCCACTCGTCCGGCCTTTCGGTGCGGGCGTTCCTGAAGAACATGCAGGTCATCACCTACTCGGAGGATGCTCTGCGGTTGGTCGGGCGCGATGTCGTCGTGCTCGCCGAGGCCGAGGACCTGCCTGCGCACGCCGCGGCGGTCAACGTCAGGACCGAGCGGTGAGCGTGCCCGACTGGGTGCCGGTGCGGGAAGAGTTGCGAGGGGAAGAACCCTACGGCGCGCCGCAGCTCGACGTGTCTGTGCAGCTGAACACGAACGAGAATCCGTATGGGCCCTCAGACGACACGGCTCGGGACATTGCCGACGAAGTGCTGCGCGCTGCCTCCTCGCTGAACCGCTACCCCGACCGGGAGGCGGCTGACCTGCGCGCTGCCTTGGCTTCGTACCTCGGTGGTGGCCTCACCGCCGACAACGTGTGGGCCGCCAACGGCTCCAATGAGGTGATGCAGCAGATCCTGCAGGCCTTCGGCGGACCGGGGCGCACGGCGTTGTCGTTCGCCCCGACGTACTCGATGTATCCGGAGTACGCGCGCAACACCCACACCCGCTGGATGGAGGGCCTGCGTCGTGACGACTTCAGCATCGACGTCGATGCAGCCGTGGCGTTGATCGCCGCGGTGCAGCCGGACGTTGTCTTCCTGGCGTCGCCGAACAACCCGACGGGCACCGCCGTCGAACCGGCCGAGCTGCGCGCCATCGTCGAGGCCGCGCCGGGTGTCGTCGTCGTGGACGAGGCGTACGCCGAGTTCCGGCGTGCCGGTACGCCCACGGCGCTCGAACTGCTGCCGGAGTTCCCGCGCCTGCTGGTCACCCGCACGATGAGCAAGGCGTTCGCCTTCGCCGGCGGCCGGCTCGGCTACGTCGCCGCCGACCCCGCGATCATCGACGTCCTGCGCGTCGTCCGCCTCCCGTACCACCTGTCGGCGGTGAGCCAAGCTGCTGCCATCGCGGCTCTACGGCACGCCGACGAGCTGCTGGCCCAGGTCGACGCGCTGCGGGCCACCCGGGACGACGTCGCCGCATGGCTGGTCGCGGAGGGCTTCGACGTCGCGGCCTCCGACGCGAACTTCATCCTGTTCGGGACGTTCGAGGATCGGCACGCCACGTGGCAGGCACTGCTCGATCGAGGTGTCCTGATCCGGGAGGTCGGGCCCGTAGGATGGTTGCGCGTCTCGATGGGGACGCCGGAAGAGATGGAAGCGTTCAAGCAGGCACTGACCGCGGTGGGGACGCGGTCACAGATTGCACAGTAGGAGGTCACGGCATGACGCGCACAGCGAAGATCGAGCGGAAGACGTCCGAGTCGAACGTCGTCGTCGAGCTCGACCTCGATGGCACCGGCAAGAACGACATCTCGACCGGTGTCGGCTTCTACGACCACATGCTGACCGCGCTGTCGCGGCACTCGCTGATCGACCTGTACGTCCGCACTGAGGGCGACCTGCACATCGACGCGCACCACACCGTCGAGGACACGGCCATCGTCATCGGCGACGCGCTGCGCGAGGCACTCGGCGACAAGAAGGGCATCCGCCGCTATGGCGACGCCACAGTCCCGCTGGACGAGGCACTCGCCAAGGCTGTCGTCGACGTCTCCGGACGGCCGTACTACGTGGGCTCGGGTGAGCCCGCCACGCAGGCCACGGCGATCATCGGTGGCCAGTACAGCGGGTCCCTGACGGCGCACGTGTTCGAGTCGATCGCCCACCACGCCGGCATCACGCTGCACGTGACACTGCTCGGGGGGCGCGACCCGCACCACATCGCCGAGGCCCAGTTCAAGGCGGTGGCCCGCGCGCTGCGTGACGCTGTCGCGGACGACCCACGCGAGACCGGCATCCCGTCCACCAAGGGAGCGCTTTAGGTGGCCGGACCGCAGATTGCGGTCCTCGACTACGGCTCGGGCAATCTCCGTTCGGTCGTCCGTGCCGTCGAGCGGGCCGGTGCTGACGTCGTCCTGACCGCTGACGCATCCGTCGCCGAAGAGGCGGCGGGCCTCGTCGTGCCCGGAGTCGGTGCGTTCGAGGCCTGCATGACAGGTCTCCGCGCGGTCGATGGCGAACGCATCATCGACCGTCGGCTGGTGGCCGGACGTCCGGTGCTTGGCATCTGTGTCGGGATGCAGATCCTGTTCGCCGACGGCATCGAGCATGGCGTCCACAGTGACGGCGCCGGCCAGTGGCCCGGCACGGTTGAGCTGCTGCAGGCGCCCATCGTCCCGCACATGGGCTGGAACACGGTCCTGCCCGGCGACGGCTCGCAGATGTTCGACGGCATCGTGGGGGAGCGGTTCTACTTCGTGCACTCCTACGGTGTGCGTTCGTGGCTGCTCGACCCCCACGCGGCGGTCAAGGCGCCGGCGGTGACGTGGACCGAGTACGGCGGCGACCGGTTCGTCTCCGCCGTCGAGAACGGCCCACTGTGGGCGACCCAGTTCCACCCGGAGAAGTCGGGCGACGCCGGGCGGCGGCTGCTCGAAAACTGGATCGCGACGCTCTGATCGTGGACAAGGCGGCAGCTCTTCTCGACCTCCACTCAGGGCCCGGCTTCGTCCTGCCGAACGCCTGGGATCCCGGTTCCGCGCGGATCCTCGAGCGGGTGGGCTTCCCCGCAATCGCCACGACCAGTGCCGGGATCGCGTGGTCCTGCGGGATTCCCGACGGGGAACGTCTGGACCGCGAGACGATGCTCGACCACATCGGACGCATCGTTGCCGCTGTCCGGGTCCCGGTCAGCGTCGATCTCGAGGCCGGTTACGGCGACAACCCGGACGAGGTCGGTCGCACGGTGGCGGCCGCTGCCGAGCTCGGTGCGATTGGCGCCAACATCGAGGACGCCGTCGTGGGTCGACTGCTCGGCGTCGATGAGGCGGTCGACCGTCTCGCAGCCGCTCGATCCTCGGCGCCCAAGGGCACCTTCGTGCTCAACGCGCGGACCGACACCTACTTCGTCGGCACCGACGGTGACGTCTTCGCGGAGACCGTCGAACGGGCGACCCGATACCTGGCCGCCGGGGCTGACTGCATCTTCGTGCCGGGTGTCGCCGATGAGGACAGCATTCGTCGCCTCGCTGCTGCGATTCCCGGACCCCTGAATGTGGTAGCCGGCTTGGCAAACATGATCGATGCGCCCGCCCTCTTCTCGCTCGGCGTGAAGCGGGTCAGCCTCGGGGGCAGTCTGGCCCGAGCAGCGTTGAGCGGGCTGGAGCGCGCCGGCCGCGAGTTGCTCGAGGACGGGACGCTCGGCTTCCTCGATGGCGCGGTGTCCTACGCCGAGATGCAGACCTGGTTCGGCTCGTAACCCACGCTTCATGCAGACGTGTCCGATCGGTGGGGTTGGCACCGAAAATCCGCGAATGGACGTGCCAAACCCACCGCTGAGGAGTGGGCCGGCGACGTCTGTGGATTAGGCTCCCGCCGTGAGTGACTACCTCGAACTCCTGCCGGCTGTCGACATCAAGGGTGGCCAGGCAGTCCAGCTCGTTCAGGGTGTCGACGGCTCGGAGCGGGTGTTTGGCGATCCGATCCAGGCTGCGCTGCGCTGGCAGGAAGCCGGGGCCGAGTGGTTGCACCTCGTCGACCTCGATGCGGCCTTCGGGCACGGGAACAACCGCGAGCTCCAGGCCGAGATCGTCGGGCGCCTGGACATCAAGGTGGAGATGAGCGGTGGCATCCGCGACGACGAGTCCCTCGAGGCCGCGATGGCCACCCGCTGCACGCGCGTCAACATCGGCACCGCCGCGCTCGAGCAGCCCGAATGGTGCGCCAAGGCCATCGCCACGTGGGGCGACCGCGTCGCCATCGGCCTCGACGTCCGCGGGACGACCCTCGCCGCTCGCGGCTGGACGCGGGACGGTGGCGACCTCTACGAGACGCTCGCCCGGCTCGACTCCGAGGGCTGCTCCCGCTACGTCGTCACCGACGTCAACAAGGACGGCATGCTGCAGGGCCCGAACCTCGACCTCCTGCGCGACGTCTGCGAGCGCACGGACTCTCCGGTCGTCGCCAGTGGCGGCGTCACAACGCTTGACGACATCGGGGCGCTCATGACGCTCGTCCCGCTCGGCGTCGAGGGCGCCATCGCCGGCACCGCTCTCTACGAGGGCCGCTTCACCATCGAAGAGGCGCTTGCACTCACCAAGGGTGCTCGATGAGCCTCGCGGTTCGGGTCATTCCCTGTCTCGACGTCGACCAGGGCAGGGTCGTCAAGGGCGTCAACTTCGTCAACCTGCGCGATGCCGGCGATCCGGTCGAGATGGCCAAGGTCTACGACGAGCAGGGAGCCGACGAACTGACGTTTCTCGACATCACCGCGTCCAGTGCAGGTCGGGAGACGACGTTCGAGGTCGTCGGCCAGACCGCCGAGCAGGTGTTCATCCCGCTCACCGTCGGCGGCGGCGTGCGGTCGGTGGACGATGTCGACCGACTGCTGCGGGCCGGTGCCGACAAGGTCGGCATCAACACCGGCGCCATCGCTCGCCCCGAGGTCATCGACGAGATCGCCAAGCGGTTCGGCAACCAGGTTCTCGTCCTCAGCGTCGACGCCCGCCGGGCTCCGCAATCGGGGGAGGGCTCCCAGCCGAGCGGTTTCGAGGTCACCACCCACGGTGGACGCCAGTCGGCCGGCATCGACGCGCTGGCCTGGGTGCACGAGGCGTCCGAGCGGGGCGTGGGAGAGATCCTGCTCAACTCGATGGACGCCGACGGCACCAAGGACGGCTTCGACGTCGAGCTGATTCGCGCCGTTCGCCCGCGCACGTCCGTCCCGCTCATCGCGAGCGGTGGCGCCGGGAAGGTCGAGCACTTCGTCGAGGCCGTCGAAGCCGGAGCCGACGCCGTGCTTGCCGCGAGCGTCTTCCACTTCGGCGAGCTGACGATCGGTGACGTGAAGGCCGCTCTTCGCGCTGCCGGCCACGAGGTGCGCTAGTCATCACCTGCGAGAATCGACGTCATGACCTCCCTCGATCCCGCCATCGCCGAACGCCTCAAGCGTGACGCCAACGGACTGGTGACCGCCGTCGTGCAGGACGCTGACACCGGCGACGTCCTCATGGTCGGCTGGATGGACGACGAGGCGCTGCGTCGCACGCTCACCGGGAAGCGGGCGACGTTCTGGAGCCGCAGCCGCCAGCAGTACTGGACGAAGGGTGAGGAGTCGGGGAACTTCCTCGATGTCACCGAGGTCCGGCTCGACTGCGACGGCGACACGGTCCTCGTGCGCGCCAACCCGGCCGGGCCCACCTGCCATACCGGCACCCGCACCTGCTTCGACGCGGATCGGCTGCTCTGACGATGGCCAAGGTCATCCTCGGGCTGCTGGCGGCCGGCGCGGTGGCGCTGTTCGCCGTGACGCGGGCCTGGGCGTCGGCCACCGTGCGGACGCCAGGCGTCCCGGTCGACACGGTCAGTGTGTCCGGGGTCGATGCCGCGCCCATCCTGGCCGGGCTGGCGGTCGTCGTGGTCGCCGGCTCGCTCGCCGTGGTTGCGGCCGGCGGCTGGTTCCGCCAGCTGGTCGGACTGGTCATCGCCGCCGTCGCCGGGTTCGCGGCCCTGAGGGCACTGACGCTGAACGTCGGCGGTCCGCCGCTCGGTCGCGCGCTCAAGGAGTCGCCGGCCTACATCGGAGGCGTCGAGCCCCACGTCGCGGGCGCACCGTGGCCATGGGTCGCCGCACTGGCCTTCGCGGTGGCGTGTGGACTTGCGGTCGTCGTTGCCCTTCGCGGCCGGCAATGGGCGCGGATGTCTGCCCGATACGAGCGCGACGCCGATGCCGAGGCGGGGGAGTCCGATGACGTCGATTTCTGGCGTGCGCAGGATCGGGGCCAGGACCCCACCCGCTGAGAGGTCCACCGGTAGGGTGTCGCCATGCACGGATCGTCACCTGCCGCCTGGACCGCCGTCCTCATTGCCCTCGTGGGCATCACACTCGGCGGCATTGCCCTGATCCCCACGCCGCACTGGACGCTGTTCTGGATCGGCGTCGCGGTCACCTTCGGGTCGCTCGTCGTGGGCCGCGTCATGAGCGCGGCAGGTATGGGTGCTTCCGACCAGCACTGAGCCAGCGGTCGCCGACAGCCGGGCGACCCTTCTCCGTGACCCGATTCTCGTCGGGGCCGCGGGCCTCGGCGCGCTCGCGTTGCTGCACGTCCACGACCCGCATCGGTCGGGTTCGTACGGCTACTGCCCGTTCCTGCTGGTGACCGGGCACCCCTGCCCGGGATGCGGCGGCCTGCGCGCGATGAACGACCTCACGAACGGCGACGTCATGGGCGCGCTCAGCAGCAATGCCATGGCTGTCATCCTGCTGGGCGTCATGGGCGTTGCGTGGGTCGTCTGGATCTACCGCCGCTGGCGCGGCCAGGACGTGCCCTTGCTCGCCATCAACTCCCCGGTCCTCTGGGGCCTGGTGATCGCATTCGCCGTCTTCGGCGTCTTCCGCTGGACCCCGTGGGGCGTGTGGCTGCGTCCCTGACCGCTACGGCGCCGTGGTCGGCGCCATCGACCCGGCGGCACCGAGGGCGGCCATCAGCAGGAAGAACACCAGCCCGACGCACATCAGGCCGATTGCGATCCAGCCGAGGATGATTCCGGTCTTCGCGTTGCTCGGCGGCGGGTAGCCCGCGGCCGCGGCCTCGGCGGTCGCCTGCTTGCCGGTGATCACCGCGACGATCCCGAGCAGGCCGCAGCACAGGATGCCGATGATGCCCGTCACGAGTGACGTCGTCGCCTTGCTGCTGCCCGGGCCGGGACCGGGCACCGGCGCTCCGTACTGCGGCGGCATTCCCGGCGGCGGGGGAGGCGGCGGAGGCGGCGGGTACCCCGGGGGGTTTTCGCCCGGCGGCGGCGGGACGTCGCCGCCCGGGTAGGGCGGCGGCTCGGGTGTGCTCATGGCCGGACCCTAGCCGCCAGCAGGCCTAGGGGGCTACCGGTTGCCCGGAGAACGAACGGAAGGCGTATGCGGTGGCGAAGACCGTGATCGGGATCGCCACGACCAAGCCAACGCACAGCGCGAAGAATCCGGCCACGATGACGAGGAAGTTCAGGATCGCGAGCACGAGCGATTCACCGAGGTTCGACGACACCAGGCTCACACTGCGCTTGATGGCGTCGATCGCGGACGTGTCGGTGTCGACCACCGCGTAGGTCGTGAAATACGTCAGGAACATGATGATGAGACCCGGAATGATGAGCAGGACGAAGCCGACCGCCGTCGCGACGCCGACCACGGCCGCCGCGAGCACGAGCTGGACGTAGTTGACCCGCTTGAAGGCGCCGAAGAAGTCGAACCGCTGACCGTCCGCCACTTCCAGCGCCGCCTTGGCGGCGACGCCGGCGAGGATCAGCGACGCGATCGACGAGATCAGGTTGGCGATGGACTCGCCGGGAGCCCGCGGAGAGAAGGCGAAAGGGCGCGAGTCGAACGACGGCCGCGGATCGACGGCTGAGCCAGTCAGGATCCCGGCCGCGAGGCCAACGAAGAGTGAGATGCCGAGCACCGCCAGGACGGCGACGATCACGGCGCCGGCGTTGTCGCTGAACTTCCGCCAGCCCCACGCGATCGCTTCGGGTGCCGAGAAGCCCTGCGGTGTCGACGGCGGCGGTGGCGGCGGTGGCTCGGGTGTGCTCATGTTCGCGACCCTAGTCGCGGCGCGGGCTACGGGGCTACGGGTTGACCGCGAAACGTCCGGTAGGCGCTGGCGGTTGCGAACATGGTCACCGGGAAGGCGACGATGAGGCCGATGCAGCAGGCGAGCAGGCCGCCGATCATCACGAGCGCGTTGAGCAGGGCGAGGAGGACGGTGTTCCCGAGATTGGCTCGGGCGAGGCGGATGCTCATGCCGATCGCGTCGACGATGCCCGTCGTCGGCTCGTCGACCAGAACCCATCTGGCGAAGTAGAGGAAGACGCCCGCAGCGAGGGCGGACGGGATCAGGATGAGCGCGCCGAGGACGGCCAGGATCCAGATCGGGACGTGCAGGAAGTAGCCGGCCAGGAAGCCGACGCCGCCCACCAGGGCAAGCGCAACGACAGCCACGAGGCCGATCAGCAGCGGCAACACGATCAGCTTGCCGATCGGGATGCGCCGTATCGCGCTGAGGAAGTCGTACTGCCGGCCATCGGCTACGTCGAGCGAGGCCCGCACCGCCGCGCCGACGAGGATCCAGCCGCCGATGGTGGAGACGATCTGCAAGACCAGTCCACCGATCCCGTCGATCAGTTGAAGGGCGACGTTGTCCGGGCTGGATTCGGCGGCGATGTCGAGACCAGTGGTCACGAGTGTGAACGGAGCGTTGCACGCAATGTAGATCGCGACGCCGATCATCACCGGGCCGAGGAACTGGGTGAACTTGCGCCAGCCCCAGACGATGGCGTCCGGTGGAGAGAACTCGGGCGCGCTCATGGCCCGACCCTAGTGGCGGCACCCCGCACGAGGCGGGCACGGCGCGGCGATACGCTGGAACGAATCGATGCACCGGCCGTGGCCGCAAGGGGGTGGAGCATGAGCGTCTTGGACGAGATCCTCGACGGCGTCGCTGCCGACCTTGAAGTGCGCATGGGCGAGGTCTCACTCGAAACCCTGAAGGCGCAGGCCGAGCGGCAGCCGTCGGCGCTCGACCCCATGCCCGCCTTCCGTGCCGAGGGCGTCTCCGTGATCGCCGAGGTCAAGCGGCGCAGCCCGAGCAAGGGCGCGCTCGCGCCGATCTCCGACCCGGCCAAGCTCGCCGTCGACTACGCCGCCGGTGGTGCGGCCGCCATCAGCGTGCTCACCGAGCAGCGCCGATTCGGCGGGACGCTGGACGACCTGCGGGCCGTGCGCGCGCGAGTCGACGTCCCACTGCTGCGCAAGGACTTCATCACCACCTCCTACCAGCTCTGGGAGGCCCGGGCGGCCGGTGCCGACATGGCCCTGCTGATCGTCGCGGCACTGGAGCAGCCGGCACTGGAGAGCCTGATCGAGCGTTCGCGCTCCATCGGCCTGACGCCGCTCGTTGAGGTCCACGACGAGGAAGAGGTCGAACGCGCGCTCGCGGCGGACGCCAACCTGATCGGCGTCAACGCCCGCAACCTCAAGACGCTTGAAGTCGATCGCGGCACGTTCGAACGCGTTGCACCGCTCATTCCGGAAGGGGTCGTCCGAGTGGCCGAGTCCGGCGTGCGCGGACCGCACGACGTCATCGAGTACGCCAAGGCCGGCGCACACGTCGTCCTCGTCGGCGAGACGCTGGTGACGGGCGACGACCCACGCTCGACCGTGGCCGACCTGGTGGCCGCCGGTGCGCATCCGGCGCTGCTTCACCGCTGGCCGTAGGCGTTGCCGGCGTGACCACCTACGACCAGCCCGATGCGAGCGGCCACTTCGGCCGGTTCGGCGGGCGCTTCATGCCCGAGGCGCTCATCGCGCCGCTCGACGAGCTGTCGACCGCGTGGACCGAGGCCAAGGCCGACCCGGCGTTCATGGCCGAGCTGGACCGGATGTTCCGCGAGTACGCGAACCTGCCCAGCCCGCTCTATGAAGCCAAGCGCTTCTCCGCCGCGGCCGGCGCCCGCATCCTGCTCAAGCGCGAAGACCTGAACCACACTGGAGCGCACAAGATCCGGAACGTGCTGGGTCAGGCCTTGCTCGCAAAGCGCATCGGCAAGCCTCGGGCGATTGCCGAGACCGGCGCCGGCCAGCACGGCGTCGCCACCGCGACCGCCTGTGCCTACCTCGATCTCGAGTGCACGGTCTACATGGGCGAGGTCGACACCGAGCGGCAGGCGCTGAACGTCGCGCGCATGAAGATGCTGGGCGCCGAGGTGGTGGCCGTGAAGTCCGGCAGCCGGACGCTCAAGGACGCGATCAACGAGGCGCTGCGCGACTGGGTGGCCACGGTCGACCACACGTCCTACATCTTCGGCACCGCAGCGGGGCCGCACCCGTTCCCGTCGATGGTGCGGGACCTGACCCGCGGCATCGGCGACGAAGCGCGGGCCCAGTGCCTCGAGCTCACCGGGTCACTCCCGGACGTCGCGGTCGCCTGCGTGGGCGGCGGCTCCAACGCGATCGGGTTGTTCACCGCCTTCGTCCCGGACGAGGGTGTGCGCCTCGTCGGCATCGAAGCCGGCGGTGACGGGGTCGAGACCTCCCGGCACGCGGCGACCATCAGCGCCGGCTCGGTCGGCGTCCTGCACGGTGCCCGTTCGTACCTGCTGCAGGACGAGGACGGCCAGACGATGGAGTCGCACTCGATCTCGGCCGGTCTGGACTACCCGGGCGTCGGTCCCGAGCACTCGTACCTCGCTTCCATCGGACGAGCGGAGTACACGCCGGCCACCGACGCCGAGGCCATGGCCGCGTTCGACCTGCTGTGCAAGACCGAGGGCATCATCCCGGCCATCGAGTCGGCGCACGCGCTCGCCGGCGCGCTGCGGCTGGCCAAGGAGCTCGGGCCGGACTCGACGATTCTCGTCAATCTTTCGGGCCGTGGTGACAAGGACGTCCACACGGCGGGCACCTACTTCGGGCTGCTCTCCGAAGGAGCGGCCGAGTGAGCTTGATCGACGACCTCTTCGTGCGCACGCGCGCCGAAAACCGGGCCGCACTCGTGGGCTACCTGCCGGCTGGCTTTCCCGACAAGGAGACGTCCATTGCCGCCATCGAGGCGATGGTCGAGGGCGGCGTCGACCTGGTCGAGGTCGGCCTGCCGTACAGCGACCCGGTCATGGACGGGCCCGTCATCCAAGCCGCCGCGGAACAGGCCCTGGCCGGCGGGACCCGGACCACGGACGTGTTCGACGTCGTGCGCGCGTCGTCCGCCACCGGCGCTCCGACCGTCGTGATGACGTACTGGAACCCCGTCGAGCGCTACGGCGTCGGCCGTTTCGCCTCAGACCTGGCGGCGGCGGGCGGAGCCGGCTTGATCACGCCCGACCTCATTCCGGACGAGGCCGAGGAGTGGATGAAGGCCTCTGTCGACCATGGGCTCGATCGGATCTTCCTGGTCGCCCCGTCGTCGACCGATGCGCGAATCGGGTTCACTGTGGAGGCCGCGTCGGGATTCATCTACGCCACGGCCGTCATGGGCGTCACCGGCGCCCGTGAGACGACGAGCTCGGCGGCGCCGAGCCTGGTCGAACGGGTGCGCGCGCAGTCGGACAAGCCGGTCGGAGTCGGCCTGGGTGTGAGCAACGGACGGCAGGCGGCTGAGGTTGCCGCCTACGCGGACGCGGTCATCGTCGGGTCGGCGCTCGTGCGGGCGCTCGGCGACGGCGGGATCGACGCTGTGAAGGCACTCGCCGAGGAACTGCGTGCCGGAGTCCAGCGGTGATGTCGTTCATCCCCAGCCCGAGCCAGGCAGTCTGGCACGTCGGGCCACTGCCACTGCGGGCTTACGCTCTATGCATCATCGCCGGCGCGCTCCTGGCGATCTGGATCGGCGACCGCCGGTTCGTCAATCGCGGCGGCAAGCCGGGATTCATCGGTGACATGGCCATTTGGGCCATTCCCTTCGGCATCGTCGGCGCGCGGGTCTATCACGTGCTCACCGACCCTGAGCTCTACTTCGGTCCGGGCCGCAACGCGGTTGACGCCCTCAAGATCTGGCAGGGCGGACTCGGTATCTGGGGCGCGATCGCTGGCGGCGCGCTGGGCGCGTGGATCGCCTGCCGTCGGGCGGACGTCCGCTTCGCCGACGTGGCCGGCGCCGTTGCCCCGGGCCTGCTCGTCGCCCAGGCCGTAGGCCGGTTGGGCAACTACTTCAACCAGGAGCTGTTCGGCGCACCCACCACAGTGCCGTGGGCCCTGCAGATCGACGTGGCCCATCGACCGGCTGGCTACGCGCAGTACGCCACCTTTCACCCGACCTTCCTCTACGAGCTGATCTGGAACCTGGCTGCGGCGGCTGTCCTCGTGTTCGTGCTGGAGCGGCGCTTCCGGCTCAGCGCCGGGCAGACGTTCGCCGCATACGTGATGCTCTACACCTTCGGTCGCCTGTGGATCGAGCTCCTGCGCATCGACACGGCCAACCACCTTGGTCCCTTCCGGTTGAACGTGTGGACCTCGATCATGGTGTTCAGTTGCGCAGCGGTGTACCTCGTCCGATCGCGCACTGTGTCCAATCCTTTGGGGGGTGACGGCGACCATGAGCGACATTCACGCGACGACGCACCAGCATCCTGAGGATGGCGGCTGGCTGCGGCCGGCGGTTTTCGGTGCCATGGACGGGCTCGTCTCGAACTTCGCGCTGATCATGGGCGTGTTCGGTGGCAGCGCGGCGGCTTCTTCGGGCACCAAGCCGGTGATCCTGGCCGGGTTCGCCGGGCTTGCCGCCGGTGCGTTCTCGATGGCAGCGGGTGAGTACACGTCCGTGGCGAGCCAGGCCGAGTTCATCGAGGCACAGGTCAACGTCGAACGGCGCGAGATCCGCGACCACGGCACGATCGAGCAGGCCGAGCTCGCCGAACGGTTCGAGGCCCTCGGCATCGACCGCGCGACGGCAGAGCAGGCGTCCGAAGCCATTCACTCCGACCCGGAGGCTGCGCTGCAGGTGCATTCGCTCACCGAGTTCGGCGTGCGACCGGGCGAGTACCCCTCGCCGATGGTTGCGGCGGTGTCGTCCTTCATCTCGTTCGCGGTGGGAGCCGCCGTGCCGCTCCTGCCCTTCCTGCTCGGAACCACTGTCATCACGGCGACGGTGGTCATGTCGCTGCTGGCGCTGTTCGCGTGCGGAGCGGTCGTCACCCGCATCACCAGCCAGCCGTGGTGGTTCGGTGGGCTTCGGCAGCTGGTCCTCGGCGGCATCGCGGCGGCTTTGACGTACGGCGTGGGTGATCTCGTCGGCACTGGGCTGGGGTAAACCGGTTTCATCATCGTGCAGGGTGGCCGGTAGACTTCGGTTGCTTGGGCCAACGACGTCCCTGGTTGTTTTGTCCGTATTTCTCGTGACGTCAGAGGTGGCCAGTGCCCGTCCAGGATCTGCGCAGTCCGCACCAGCTCCGTCCTGCCGAGGGTCTCTACGACCCGGCGAACGAACACGACGCCTGTGGCGTCGCGTTCGTGGCGACGCTGACCGGTCAGGCCAGCAACGACATCGTCGTCAAGGGCATGACGGCACTGCGCAACCTCGACCACCGCGGCGCGGTCGGCGCCGAGGAGAACACCGGCGACGGCGCCGGGATCCTGCTGCAGATGCCCGACCGCTTCCTCCGTGCGGTCGCGGATGTCGACCTGCCGCCCGTCGGCTCCTATGCGGCCGGCATGGCGTTCCTGCCGCGCTCTGCGGCTGAGGCGTCGGGCGCGAAGGACCAGATCGAAGCTATGGCGGCGGACGAGGGCCTGCGCGTCCTCGGCTGGCGTGAGGTGCCGATCAACCCGGACATTCTCGGCTCGATGGCCAAGGACGCCCTTCCGTCGTTCGAACTGCTCTTCCTGGCCGCCCAGGGTGAGCCCAAGACCGGCATCGAGCTCGACCGCCTGACGTTCGGCCTGCGTAAGCGCGCCGAGCACGAGCTCGGCGTCTACTTCCCGTCGCTCTCGGCCCGCACGCTCGTGTACAAGGGCATGCTGACCACCCGGCAGCTCGACGAGTTCTTCCCGGACCTGCGCGACGACCGGCTCGAGTCGGCGCTCGCCATCGTGCACAGCCGGTTCTCGACGAACACGTTCCCAAGCTGGTCGCTGGCGCATCCGTTCCGGTTCGTCGCCCATAACGGCGAGATCAACACCGCGCGCGGCAACCGCAACTGGATGCGGGCGCGCGAAGCGACGCTCTCGAGCAAGCTCCTTCCAGGCGACCCCAACCGGCTGTTCCCGATTTGTGACCCGCACGGCAGCGACACCGCATCCTTCGACGAGGTGCTGGAGCTCCTGCACCTCGGCGGGCGCAGCCTGCCGCACGCCGTCATGATGATGATCCCGGAGGCTTGGGAGAACAACGCCGTCATGGACCCCGCCCGGCGGGCGTTCTACGAGTTCCACGCGACCGTCATGGAGCCGTGGGACGGCCCGGCTGCTGTCTGCTTCACCGACGGGACCCAGATCGGCGCCGTGCTCGACCGCAACGGCCTGCGTCCGGGGCGGTTCTGGATCACCGACGACGGTCTCGTCGTGCTCGCGTCCGAGGCGGGCGTGCTCGACCTCGACCCGAAGACCATCACCCGCAAGGGCCGGCTGGAGCCGGGCAAGATGTTCCTGCTCGACCTCGAGCAGCACCGCGTCATCGAGGACGACGAGATCAAGTCAAAGCTCGCCGCGGCCGAGCCGTACGAGGACTGGCTGTACTCCGGGCTGGTGCGGTTCGACGACCTGCCGGACCTGGAGCACATCGTTCACACGCACGCGTCAGTCACGCGGCGGCAGCAGATGTTCGGCTACACCGAGGAAGAGCTCCGCCTGCTGATCGCGCCGATCGCCCGCACCGGGGCCGAGGCACTGGGCTCGATGGGCACCGACACGCCCATCGCCGGCATCTCGGACCGTCCGCGCCTGATCTTCGACTATTTCTCGCAGATGTTCGCGCAGGTCACCAACCCGCCGCTGGACGCCATCCGCGAGGAGGTCGTCACGTCATTGGCCGGCACGATCGGCCCCGAGGGCAACCTGCTCGAGCCGTCGCCGGCGTCGTGCCGGATGCTGCAGCTGCCGTTCCCGGTCATCGACAACGACGAGCTGGCCAAGATCCGGCACATGAACCGTGACGGCGACATGCCCGGCTTCGCGATTCACGTCGTCCGCGGGCTCTACGACGTCCACGGCGGCGGCGAAGCGCTCAAGGCCAAGCTCGACGAGATCTGCGCTGACGTCTCGCAGGCGGTGTCGGAGGGTGCGCGCATCATCCTCCTGTCCGACCGGCACTCGAACGCCGAGCTCGCGCCGATCCCGTCGCTGCTGCTGACGGGCGCCGTGCACCACCACATGGTGCGGGAGAAGCTGCGCTCGCAGGCCGGCCTGCTGGTCGAGGCCGGCGACGTCCGTGAGGTGCACCACGTCGCGCTCCTGATCGGCTACGGGGCGACCGCGGTCAACCCGTATCTCGCACTGGAGACCGCTGAGGACCTCGCCCGCGAGCAGGTCTTCGTCGAGGGCGTCGAGCCGCACCAGGCGGTGCGCAACCTGGTCAAGGGCCTCGGCAAGGGCGTGCTCAAGGTCATGAGCAAGATCGGCATCTCGACGGTCGCCTCGTACACGGGTGCGCAGATCTTCGACTGCGTTGGACTCTCCCAGGAGGTCATCGACGCCTACTTCACCGGCACGTCGAGCCCGCTCGGCGGCGTCGGCCTGGACGTCATCGCGGCCGAGGTCGCGGCGCGTCACTCCAAGGCCTACCCGACGCAGGGCATCAGCAGCGACCGCCGTCACCTCGAGGTCGGTGGTGAGTACCAGTGGCGTCGCGAAGGGCCGGAGCACCTGTTCGACCCCGAGACGGTCTTCCGGTTGCAGCACTCCACCCGCACCGGCCGGTACGACATCTTCAAGCAGTACACGCAGCGCGTCGATGACCAGTCGGAGCGCCTGATGACGCTGCGCGGTCTCTTCGACTTCAAGACCGGGCAGCGCTCGCCGATCTCGATCGATGAGGTCGAGCCGATCAGCGAGATCGTCAAGCGATTCTCCACCGGCGCCATGTCGTACGGATCGATCAGCGAGGAGGCCCACACCACGCTGGCCATCGCCATGAACCGGCTGGGCGCCAAGTCCAACACCGGTGAGGGCGGCGAGGACGCGGACCGCCTCTACGACCCGACGCGTCGCTCGGCGATCAAGCAGGTGGCATCCGGCCGGTTCGGCGTGACCTCCGAGTACCTGACCAACTCCGACGACATCCAGATCAAGATGGCGCAAGGTGCCAAGCCCGGCGAGGGCGGTCAGTTGCCGGGCCAGAAGGTGTACCCGTGGATCGCCAAGACTCGGCACTCCACCCCGGGCGTCGGCCTCATCTCGCCGCCTCCGCACCACGACATCTATTCGATCGAGGACCTCAAGCAGCTCATCCACGACCTGAAGAACGCCAACCCGCAGGCGCGCATCCACGTGAAGCTCGTCTCCGAGGTCGGCGTCGGAACGGTCGCCGCCGGCGTGGCCAAGGCCAAGTCGGACGTGGTGCTCATCTCCGGGCACGACGGCGGAACGGGTGCGTCCCCGCTGACGTCGCTCAAGCATGCCGGCGGCCCCTGGGAACTCGGCTTGGCCGAGACCCAGCAGACCTTGCTGCTCCAGGGCCTTCGCGATCGCATTGTCGTCCAGACCGATGGCCAGCTGAAGACCGGCCGCGACGTCATCGTCGCGGCGTTGCTGGGTGCGGAGGAGTACGGCTTCGCGACGGCCCCGCTCGTGGTGAGTGGCTGCATCATGATGCGCGTCTGCCACCTCGACACCTGCCCGGTGGGCGTGGCCACGCAGAACAAGGAGCTGCGGGCGAAGTTCTCCGGCAAGGCCGAGTACGTCGTCAACTTCTTCGAGTTCATCGCGCAGGAGGTCCGGGAACTGCTGGCCGAGCTCGGCTTCCGGTCGCTCGAGGAGGCCATCGGCCACGCCGAGCTCCTGGACACCCGTGCCGCGATCGAGCACTGGAAGGCCGAGGGTCTCGACCTGACGCCGATCTTCCACGTGCCGGACGTGCCGGACACGCTGGCGCGGCATTGCACGACCACGCAGGACCACGGCCTGGCCGATGCGCTCGACAACGAGCTGATCACGCTGTCGGCGGACGCACTGGAGCGCGGCGAGCCGGTGCGCGCCCAGCTGGAGATCCGCAACGTCAACCGCACGGTCGGCACGATGCTCGGTCACGAGGTCACGAAGCGCTACCAGGGCGAGGGCCTGCCGGAGAACACGATCGACATCACGTTCATCGGGTCCGCCGGGCAGTCGTTCGGTGCCTTCGTCCCGCGCGGCATCACGCTGCGGCTGGAGGGTGACGCCAACGACTACGTGGCGAAGGGCCTGTCCGGTGGACGCATCATCGTGCGCCCGCCGCGGGAGGCGCAGTTCACGCCCGAGGCGCAGATCGTCGCCGGCAACGTCATCGGCTTCGGCGCCACTGCCGGCGAGATCTTCCTGCGCGGCAAGGTCGGCGAACGGTTCTGCGTGCGCAACTCCGGTGGCACGGCCGTCGTCGAGGGCGTGGGCGACCACGCGCTCGAGTACATGACGGGTGGACGGGTCGTCATCCTCGGCCCGACCGGCCGGAACGTCGCGGCTGGCATGAGCGGCGGTACGGCGTACATCCTCGATCTCGACGAGTCGCTGGTGAACCGCGAAATGGTCGAGCTCCGTGCAGTCGAGGGCGACGCGGTGGAGACGCTGCGGGCCTTGCTCCAGAAGCACCTGGAGGAGACGGGCTCGGCCGTCGCCGAGCAGCTGCTCGGCTCGTGGGAGCAGTCGGTGACGCGCCTCACCGAGATCATGCCGACCAACTACCGGCTCATCCTCGAGGCGCAGCAGCAGGCTGCCGCCGACGGGCTGACTGACGAAGAGACCACTGCTCGCATGATGGAGGTGGCCGCTCGTGGCTGACCCACGCGGATTCATGAAGTCGCCCCGTCAGGTGGCGCCACGTCGACCGGTCGCCGAGCGCATCCACGACTGGAAAGAGGTCTACCCGGGCGGCGTCGGCAAGGCGCTGCTGCCGATCATCACCGAGCAGGCCGGACGTTGCATGGACTGCGGCATCCCGTTCTGCCACGAAGGCTGCCCGCTCGGCAACCTCATCCCGGAATGGAACGACCTCGTCTGGCACGACGACTGGAATGACGCGCTCGAGCGGCTGCACAAGACGAACAACTTCCCGGAGTTCACCGGACGGCTCTGCCCAGCACCGTGTGAGACCGCGTGTGTCGTCGGCATCAACCGCGACCCGGTGACCATCAAGAACGTCGAGGTCGCGATCATCGACGTCGCCTGGGACCGCCAGAACGTGCGGCCGGAGGCCCCCGAGTGGCTCACCGGCAAAACGGTGGCCGTCGTCGGGTCGGGCCCGGCCGGCCTGGCCGCGGCCCAGCAGCTGACCAGGGCCGGTCACACGGTCGCCGTGTACGAGCGCGACGACAAGCCCGGTGGCCTGCTGCGCTACGGCATCCCCGAGTTCAAGATGGAGAAGCTGCACGTCGACCGCCGCATCAACCAGATGTCGCGCGAAGGAACCGTTTTCCGCAACGGCATCGCCGTCGGCCAGGACATCACGGGGTCGCAGCTGCGCGACCGGTACGACGCCGTGGTGCTCGCGATGGGAGCGACCGTGCGGCGCGAGCTGGAGGTCCCGGGTCGTGAGCTGAGCGGCATCCACCAGGCGATGGAGTTCCTGCCGCAGTCGAACCGGGCCGCGCTGGGGGAGACGGTCGAAGACCAGATCCTCGCCACCGGGAAGGACGTCGTCATCATCGGTGGTGGCGACACTGGTGCCGACTGCCTCGGCACCGCCATCCGGCAGGGCGCCAAGTCGGTCACCAGCCTGGAGATCATGCCGCGGCCGGCCGACGAGCGTCCCGACGCGCACCCGTGGCCGACGTATCCGATGGTCTACCGAGTCGCCTCGGCGCACGAAGAGGGCGGCGAACGCGTCTACTCGGTGTCGACCAAGGAGTTCGTGGGAACGGATTCGGTCGAAGGCCTGCGCCTCGTCGAGGTCGAAATGAAGGACGGACGGTTCGTCGAGGTCGCCGGATCCGAACAGGTCATCCCGGCGCAGCTGGTGCTGCTCGCGATGGGCTTCACGGGCCCGGAGCAGGACGGCATCGTCGAGCAGCTGGGCGTCGACTTGGACGAGCGGGGCAATATCGCGCGGGACAAGAGCTACATGACCAGCGTCGAAGGCGTGTTCGTGGCCGGTGACGCCGGCCGTGGCCAGTCGCTGATCGTGTGGGCGATCGCCGAAGGGCGGTCGGCTGCCGCCGGCGTCGACTCCTACCTGACCGGTTCGACGAACCTGCCCGTGCCGATCCCGCCGACTGCGCGGCCGCTGGTCGTGTAACCGGGCGTTCGCCTGCCGCCACTAGGGTTGCCCCATGAGGTTGGCACTGTGAGGAACGCGAAGATCGTCTGCACGCTCGGGCCGGCGTCGAACACGTACGAGCAGATCCGGGAACTGGCCGAGGCGGGCATGAACTGCGCCCGCATCAACCTGAGCCACGGCAGGCACGAGCAGCACGCCGAGGTGATCGCGCACGTGCGCCGCGCGAGCGAAGAGCTCGACCGCCCGATTGCCGTGCTGGCCGACCTGCAGGGTCCGAAGATCCGCTTGGGGACGTTCCCGGGCGGGCCGGTGACATTGATGCCGGGTGAGCCCTTCACGATCACCATCGATGCCGTTCCCGGCACCGCGGCGCAGTGCTCGACGACCTACAAGGGCCTGCCCGGCGACGTCAATGCCGGCGACACGATCCTCATCGACGACGGTCGGGTACGGCTCGGCGTCACGTCGGTGTCGGGATCCGACGTCGCAACCGTCGTGGAGATCGGCGGTCCGGTCAGCGACAACAAGGGCATCAACCTGCCGGGCGTCGCGGTGAGCGTCCCGGCCATGAGCGACAAAGACCTCGACGACCTGCGCTGGGCGCTGCGGGAGGGCATCGACTTCATCGCCCTGTCGTTCGTCCGCTCGGCCGCGGACGTCGAGGACGTGCGCGAGGTCATGCGTGAGCTCAACATCCTGCGTCCCGTCATCGCGAAGATCGAGAAGCCGCAGGCGGTCGAGAACCTCGACGAGATCATGGACGCGTTTGACGGCGTCATGGTCGCGCGCGGCGACCTCGGCGTCGAGCTACCGCTCGAGGACGTCCCGATCGTCCAGAAGCTGATCGTCGAGAAGGCGCGACGCAACGCCAAGCCGGTCATCGTCGCGACCCAGATGCTCGAGTCGATGATCTCCGCGCCGCGCCCGACGCGCGCCGAGGCGTCCGACGTCGCCAACGCCGTGCTCGACGGCGCCGACGCAGTGATGCTCTCCGGCGAGACCAGCGTGGGCGCGTATCCGATCCTCGCGGTGCAGACGATGGCCCGGATCATCGAGTCGACCGAAGACCACGGACTCGAGCTGATGGCGAAGTTCACCTGGAAGTCCAAGACGCGCAGCGGCATCGTCTGCCGGGCGGCCCGCGACGTGGCCGAGGCCATCGACGCGAAGTACATGGTCGCGTTCACGCAGTCAGGGGAGTCAGCCCGCCGGATGGCTCGCTACCGCTCGCACATCCCGGTCATGGCCTGCAGCCCCGACCCGATTGTTCGCAACCAGCTGGCCCTGAGCTGGGGCATCGAGACGTTCCACATTCCCATGGTTCGGCACACCGACGAGATGGTGCTGCAGCTGGACAAGGCCGTGCTCGCCAACAAGCTGCTGCAGGTGGGCGATCCGGTGGTCATCGTCGCGGGCAGTCCGCCCGGCATCCGCGGGTCGACGAACGCCCTACGCATCCACAACACCGGTGACGCGATCAACAAGGTGGCGCCCGCCTACGGCGATCTCGAAGAAGACGAGGACTGATTCAGGGCCATGATCTGGGCGCTCCCGGACGCGGTCGTTTGAATGCGATCCGGTAGCGTTGCCGAGGTTCCGTCCCGGTAGTCCAACGGCAGAGACGTTCGGCTCAAACCCGATCCAGTGTGGGTTCGAATCCCACCCGGGACACTCATGCGCTCCAGTTGTCAGTGGTCCTCACCAGACTTCAGATATGTACTCAGCGCAGACCCGTGCTGCCGCCTTGAAGATGCTCGAGGCCGGCGCGGCCGTCTCGGCAGTGAGCAGGGCAACGTCCGTCAGTCGTGCCGCAATTCGGGACTGGCGCGACCGTCCCGGCCATGTTGGGCTGACCGAGTGCCCGCAATGTCACTCGACAGCCCTGCATGATGCTGCCTACTCGGGGCTTCTCGGCTTCTATCTCGGTGATGGTTGCATTTCGGCAGCCGCGCGCTGCCACGTGTTGCGCGTTTCGTGCGACGCCCGGTTGCCGCGGATCATGGAGGAGGTCGAACGCCTCATCAATGCGGTTCGCCCGGCGGGCCGTGTTTTCCGCGTTCGGGCGCCCGGTGTGGTCGTAGTTCAGTCGAACCGGGTCCACTGGCCCTGTCTGTTCCCGCAGGTCGGACCTGGCAGGAAGCACGAGCGTCCCATACGGCTTGCCGCATGGCAGGAGGACGCCGTCCGAGCGAATCCGGCAGCGTTTTTGCGGGGCCTTTTCCATTCCGATGGCAGCCGGTCGGCCAATTCCACGCGGAGTCCCGCTGGAAAACGCTATGTCTATCCGCGCTGGCAATTCAGCAATCGATCAGAGGATATTCATCGGATGTGTCAGTGGGCGCTCGATCTGTCTGGCATCCAGTGGACCCGTTCGAACCGCTGGACGACAAGCGTCTCAACGCGGGGTGGCGTGGCACGGCTGGACGGCCTCATCGGCCTGAAGTCCTGAACGTCCGTCTACGCTCGTGGTGTGGAATCCGCCCGTACGCGTGTCCTCATCGCCGAGGATGAGGCGCTCATTCGCCTCGACCTGGCCGAGATGCTGGCCGAGGCGGGCTACGACGTCGTGGCGCAGGCCGCCGACGGCGAAGAGGCCGTCGAGCGAGCCCGCGAACATCGGCCGGACCTCGTCATCATGGACGTCAGGATGCCCCGCCTCGACGGCATCGCCGCGGCATCGCAGATCGCCGCCGAGCGCATCGCGCCGGTGGTGATGCTGACCGCGTTCAGCCAGCGTGACCTCGTCGAACGCGCCCGCGACGCCGGAGCCATGGCCTACCTCGTCAAGCCGTTCACCATCACTGATCTCATTCCCGCGATCGAGATGGCGGCCAGCCGATTCGCCGAGATTGCGGCCCTCGAACACGAGGTCGACGACCTCACCGAGCGTCTCGCCGCACGCAAGGCGATCGACCGGGCCAAAGTGCACCTGCAGGAGAGCCTCGGCCTCTCCGAGCCGGATGCCTTCGGCTGGATCCAGCGCACCGCCATGGACCTGCGGATGTCGATGCGTCAGGTGGCCGACCGGGTGCTCGAGCAGCCGGACGATCAGCCGCCGAGGTAGGCCTGGCGGATACTCGCATCGGCGAGCAGGTCCTGACCGCTGCCCGATTTGCTGATGTGGCCGGTCTCGAGCACATAGGCGCGATCGGCCAGGTTGAGCGCCTGATTCGCGTTCTGCTCGACCACCACCACTGTCGTGCCCTGCTCGCGCACCTGGGCGATGATCGTGAAGATCTGCCGGATGAACATCGGGGCCAGGCCCATCGACGGCTCGTCGAGCAGGAGCAGGGTCGGCCGGGCCATCAGGGCGCGGCCGATGGCGAGCATCTGCTGCTCGCCGCCGGACAGGGTCCCCCCGGACTGGTCCTTGCGCTCCAGGAGGCGCGGGAACAGGTCGAAGACCCGCCCCAGGTCCTCGGCGATCCCTGACTTCCGGGACCGGGCGTACGCGCCCATGTCGAGGTTCTCCATGACGGTCATGGCCGGGAAGATGCCGCGACCCTCCGGCACCAACGAGATGCCGCGCGCCACCCGCTCGTGCCCCTTCAACCTTCCGATGTCCTCGCCGGCGAACTTCACCGAGCCGTGCGACAGGTTGAGCAGGCCTGCGATGGCCCGCATCGTCGTGGTCTTGCCCGCGCCGTTGGCGCCGATCAGGCTCACGACCTCGCCTTCGTCGACGGTCAGCGTGATTCCCTCGATGGCTTGGATGCGGCCGTAGTGGACCGAGATGTCATCGACCTCAAGCAGTGCCATCGGTGGCCTCCTCGCCGAGGTAGGCGGCGATGACCGCCGGGTTGTTGCGCACCTCGGCCGGGGTGCCCTCGGCGATCTTCTTGCCGAACTCGAGGACGACGATCCGGTCGGTGACGCCCATGACGAGCCGCATGTCGTGCTCGATGAGCAGCACGGTGTAGCCGTCGTCGCGGATGGTCCGGATGAGCGCCATCAGCTCGTCCTTCTCGGCCGGGTTGAAGCCGGCGGCCGGCTCGTCGAGGCACAGCAGCTTCGGCTCGGTGGCCAAGGCGCGCGCGATCTCCAGCCTCCGCTGGTACCCGTACGGCAGGTTGCGGGCCAGGATCTCGGCGCGGTCAGCGATCCCGACGAACCCGAGCAGGGCCAGTCCGCGCTCGATCGACTCGCGTTCCTCGCGCCGGTGACGCGGCGACCGGAAGAGTGCTCCCCACGCGCTGGTCTTGTGGCGTGCGTCGAGTCCGACGACGACGTTCTCGAGCGCGGTCATCTCGCCGAAGAGGCGGATGTTCTGGAACGTGCGGGCGACGCCCAGTCGGGTGATCCAGTGCTGGGCCCGTCCGATGACACTCGTGCCGTCCAGGGTGACGTCGCCGGAGCTGGGCGCATAGACCCCGGTCATCGCGTTGAAGCAGGTCGTCTTGCCCGCGCCGTTCGGCCCGATCAGACCGAGGATCTCGCCGCGCCGGATGTCGAAGGTCACGTGATCGAGGGCGGTCAGGCCGCCGAAGGTGACGGAGAGGTCCTTGATCTCGACCAGGTTTTCGCCCATGGCCGTCTCGAGCGGGCGATCGGGGGCGACGATCTCGGCCACCTGGTCCGTCACGGCCTCCTCGACCGAGAGCGGCTCGGGCGCGGCATCGGCAACGTCGACGACCGGCGCCGTGCCGACGAGCCGCCGTGCGGTCCCGCTGATCGTGCGCGCATTGGCCAGCAGCTGACTCCGGCTCCCGAGGAGCCCCTGCGGCCGGAAGATCATCATGACGACGAGGGCCGCGCCGAAGATCAGGTACTTGTAGTCGGCGATCGCCGTGAAGCGCAGCGGGATGTACGAAACGAGCGCTCCGCCCAGCACCGCGCCGTACTTGTTGCCGGAGCCGCCGAGCACGACCGCGGCGAGGAACAGGATCGACGTCTGGACGTCGAACTTCTGGTTGTTGACGAAGCCGACCTGGCCGGCGAAGACGGCGCCCGACAGCCCGCCGAGCGCGGCGCCGATGGCGAACGCCCAGATCTTGAACTTGAACGTCGGTACGCCCATGATCTCGGCGGCGTCCTCGTCCTCGCGGATCGCGATCCACGCCCGGCCCACCCGTGACCGTTCGAGGTTCGTCAACAGGAGCAGGACGCCGATGATGATCGTGACGGTGAACCAGAACCAGGGCGTGCCGGCCGAGTTGTTGAAGATCTCGTGGCCCTGGGCGTCGGTGCCCGGCGGAGCCCCGACGTTCTGGAAGCCCACCTGGCCCTTGAGCGCGGGGATGAGGGTGGCGAGGAGCCGGATGATCTCGCCGAATCCGAGCGTCACGATGGCGAGGTAGTCGCCGCGTAGTCGCAGCGTGGGAATGCCGAGGGTGACGCCGAAGCACACCGTCACCAGCATTGCCAGCGGCAACGTCCAGAGATACGGGATGTGGATGTACGCGGCGTCGGGGCTCGTCCAGAGCGCGGCGACGTACGACCCGACCGCGAAGAAGCCGACGTACCCGAGGTCGAGCAGGCCGGCCTGACCGACGACGACATTGAGCCCGAGGGCGACCAGCGCGAACCGGGCCATGTCGAAGCAGGCGAGCTGCCAGTCGTTGCCCGGCTCAGTCGTGATGAACGGCGGGTTGAGCACCGGGAGCGAGTAGAGGAACGCGGCGAACAGCGCCAGCACGAACCACTGCTGCCAGCGCGGGAACTGCTCCCAGCGGTGGCGCAGGCGACCCCAGCGACCCGAATAGCGCGACTCGGTCGCCTGGGTGTCGGTGATGGCCTGCGCGGCGGCGGCGCCACCCATCGGCGTCCCGGCCATCATGCGCGCACCTTGCTCAGGTTGGTTCCGAGGATTCCTTCGGGCCGGACCATCAGCACCATGACCAGGACCACGAAGCACACGACGTCGGTCCACTGGGCGTTGCCCAGCAGGATCTGGCCATAGTTGCCGAGGATGCCGAGCAGCAGGCCGCCGAGCAGTGCGCCGCGCACGTTGCCGATGCCCCCCAGCACGGCCGCGGTGAATGCCTTGATGCCCAGGACGAACCCGCCGTAGTAGAGGACGCCCGACGGGATCTTCATGACGTAGAACAAGGCAGCCGCGCCGGCGAGGATGCCGCCGATGACGAACGTCGCGACGATGATGCGCTCGCGGTTGACGCCCATCAGCGTCGCGGTGTCGGGATCCTGGGCGACGGCCCGGATGCCACGGCCGAGCTTGGTCCGCCGGATCAGCTGGTCGACGAGCACCATCATGATCAGCGCCGCGACGACGATGATGATCTGCTGCGAGTCGATGATCGTGCCGAAGATGTCGAACACCGGGGTCGGCGCGAACATCTCAACGGCCGGCTCGGGGTTGGGTCCGCGCCAGATGAAGATCAGGTACTGGATCACGAAGCTCATGCCGATGGCGGTGATCAGGAAGGCCAGCCGAGGCGCCGAGCGCCGACGCAGCGGCCGATAGGCCACCCGCTCGAGGATGAACGCGGTGGTGGCTGACGCGAGCATGGCGAACACGCACGCCAGGACGAGCGAGCCGAGGATGCTCACGACGCTGAAGGCCGGGGGCGACGGTCCGAATCCGAGTCCGGTCAGGGTGAAGACGACGGCGTACGCGCCGACGATGAAGACCTCAGAGTGCGCGAAGTTGATCAGGTTGAGCACGCCGTAGACCAAGGTGTAGCCGAGTGCCACCAGCGCGTAGATGGCGCCGAACGTGAGGCCGTCGAAGGTGGCGCTCCAGAAGTTCTGGCCAAGCGACGTCCAGTCCAGCGTGATCCACTGGTCACCGGCCGCCACCGCGGCGTGAAGGTCGAACATGCGACTCCTGTCAGGATGCGGTGAGGCCCGCCCGAAGTTTCATCGGGCGGGCCCCACTGCTAGTGACACTACGAGCGATCCGGCTTCGCCGGTCGCGAACTCTCATACAGGCTCGCTTGGTGCAGGCGATCGCTGGCGTGAGCCTGCCATTCAGTCAGTCGAGACTGCCGACTGAAACGATCTTTCCGTTGTCGGCCTTGTATCCGAACACCGGCGTCTCCGACAGCTCGCCGTCGTCGCCCCACTTGTACTTCTTGGCGTAACCCTGGCCGCTGTAGCCCTCGATGAACTTGTGCAGCTTCTCGCGGGTCGTGTTGCCCTGGTCGATGCCCTGCAGCAGGACGATGGCCGTGTCGTAGCCCTCGATCGAGTAGGTGCCCGGGGCCGCCTTGAACGCCTTCTTGTAGGCGTCGGCAAAGTCCGGGATC
>JBJMIJ010000026.1:0-77507 GCA_045806885.1 Aeromicrobium sp. | reverse complement strand
CGTCGTACCGGCGGCGTCCTCGAGCGTGGTGTCGCCGTTGTGCAGCCGGACGATGTAGCGGATGACGGCCACGATGTCGTCGATGGTCAGCGTCTGCTGGTCGAATGCCTCGGTGGTGCCGAGCTTCTTGTTGACCTTGTAGCGGCCGACCTTGGCGAGGTCATAGCGCTTGCCGTTGAAGTAGTAGTTGTCGAGCAGGTTCTGCGCGGCTTCACGCGACGGCGGTTCGCCCGGACGCAGCTTGCGGTAGATGTCGAGGAGCGCCTCGTCCTGGGTGGTGATGTGCTCCTTCTCCATCGTGAGCATCATCGACTCGTACTGGCCGAACTCACGCTGGATGTCCTCGGTGGTCATGCCGAGGGCCTTGAGCAGCACGGTGACGCTCTGCTTGCGCTTGCGGTCGAGGCGGACGCCGACCATGTCGCGCTTGTCGATCTCGAACTCCAGCCACGCGCCGCGCGACGGGATGACCTTGGCGGTGAAGATGTCCTTGTCGGACGTCTTGTCTGGGGTGCGCTCGAAGTAGACGCCCGGCGAACGCACCAGCTGCGAGACGACGACACGCTCGGTGCCGTTGATGATGAAGGTGCCCTTGTCGGTCATGAGCGGGAACTCACCCATGAAGACCGTCTGGCTCTTGATCTCGCCGGTCTCGTTGTTCATGAACTCGGCCGTGACGAACAGCGGCGCGGCGTAGGTGACGTCGCGATCCTTGCAGTCCTCGACGGAGTACTTCGGTGGCTCGAACCGGTGATCCCGGAACGACAGGCTCATCGTCTCCGAGAAGTCCTCGATCGGCGAGATCTCCTCGAAGATCTCCTCCAGACCGGACTTGGTCGACGCATCCTGGCCGGCGGCGTGAGCCGCGGCGACGCGCTCTTTCCACGCGTCCGAACCGATCAGCCAGTCAAAGCTGTCGGTTTGCAGAGCCAGCAATTCGGGAACTTCGAGCGGCTCATTGATTTTTGCGAAGGAGATACGGCGTGGAGCAGTAGGGGCGACAGAGGTGCGCGAGGCGGCCAAGAGATGGATCCTTCCAAGGGCTCGCAGGTGGCACGGTTACGTGAGATTCAGTTCTTTTCGAGCACGCCGATCAACCCGCGTCAAGATCGACCCGAAAGAGGGCAACCCGGACACAGGTGAACAAAGCGGGCGCGAAAGATGAGTGTAACCCTGCGCGCCAAACAGATGCAACCCGGGTCCTTGACAAGCCCGTGGTGCTTAGGTAACGCTATTTGGCCCTCAAAGCGCCTTGATGTTGTCGACCAGCCACTTGCCGTTGCGTTCGAGCATCGAGACCTCGATGCGGTTGCCGAACACGGTCGGCTTGTCGGCGTCGCCGGTCAACCGGGCCTGGTCGAGGAACATCAGCACGGTCGCCACGTGGGGTGAGCACGCGTCACCACACTCCTTGGCCGCGGCATAGCGAACGACCGCCTTGACCTGGATCTTGCGCTGCGGGGCCAACGCGTTGAGCGCGGGCGAGATCGCCTTGAACTTCTTGCCGAACTTGGGCGTCATCGTGGCCTGCGACTCGCGCATGTGCTCGTCGAGCCGGTTCCACTTGTAGCTGAAGATCGTCTCCGCGGCCGTCGCGGCGGCGTCGGCGGCTTCGGAACGCGACTCGGCGACGTTGTTGTTGCGCCGCTGGTCGACGCCATGCCACACCCCGAAGGCGCCGAACGCGACCGACGCGATGGCCAGGCCTACCAGCACCAGGAGCTTGGCCGGCGGCTTGGTACGCGCGACCTGAATGGCGTCCGGCCGCGGCGGAGCGGCTGGCAGCTCGACGGGCTCGGCGACGACGGGCGCGGCGACGACGGGCTCCGGCTCGGGGCGTTTCGGGCGCTTCGGAAGCTTCGGCTTGCTGTGCGCGGGCGCCGACCGCTGCGGGGCGGCCGGTGCGTCGCCCGGCTTCGCCTCACCGGCAATGCGTCGGCGCTTCGGGGGCTGCGCGGCGCTCACTTGCTGCTCCCGTTCTTCGACTTCTCGACGACGTCGCCAACCGTTGCCTGCATCGGCATCACTCCGTCGAACTCGTTCACCAGCCACTTGCCGTGCACCTTGCGCATCGAGATCTGCCAGCGGAATCGGCGAGCCACGGCCTGAGCGGAGTCGGCGCGACGAACCGCGGCGTCGACGGCGATGATCGCGGAGGCCGAATCGTGGTCGATCGTGTCGACGGCGACCGACAGCACCTTCACGTCACCACTGGACTGGTTCTTGTCCTTGACCACCTGGAACATCACGTTGGTGATCTTGAGGAAGTCCTTGTAGTACGCGGGGGTCATGAGCGGCTTCACGCGTCGCTGGTAGTCAGCCTTCTTCTTCGACGAGTACGTGTTGAAGGTGACCGCGAAGTCCGAGGCGCGCGTGATGACCGCCTGACGATCCTGGGCGAACTCGTCGCGCGAGCCGAGCAGGTGCGGCATCGCGAGGCCGGCCACGCCGACGAGCACGCCAACGACACAGATGGCGATCAGGATTCGGACGGAGTTGGTTGTTGGACTCGAGTCGGCCTTCAGTTCGAGGCCGTCCCCAGCAGTAGCCACTTCCAAGAGTCCTCTCCCCTTGCTGGCGCCACGACTGTGCGGTCGTAGTGGTATTCCGTCTTCCGCGGGTTCATCGGCACCTTGTTGTCGTTCAGGCAGTCGTAGTGCAGTGCCGGTGCCGAGGTCAGGTCGTCCGGCGGCCGGACGGCACGGTAGCCCGCGGCGTCGGCTCCACCGTACTGGTAGAGGCACATGCCCGCTTCGTAGGCACCTGGCGTGGTGTCGGTGAAGATGACCGGGATCCGGCCGTCGAAGAGTCCGACCCGCTTCGGGTCGGTGCTCGGGATGACGGCTGCGAAACCGCCGTCGACCTGCGCCATAAACAAGATGGTCAGGACCTCGAGGCTCTTCCAGCGCTTGTTGAGCACGCCCGTGAAGGCGGCGAGGCTGTGGAACGTCGACGTCAGGTCGTCGGCGTTCTCCTCGACGAGAGTCCGGATCTCCTTGGTTGCTCCGGGACCCTTGTCGAGCAGCTGGCGCACCGAGTCGTCCTCGTCGACCAACGTCTGCGTCAGGTCCTTGAAGTTCTCGGTGAGGTCGGCGAAGTCACTGCGCTTGTCGACGAGCGTGCGCAGCACGGTCCCGGACCCACGGATCAGCGACTGGGTCTCGGGGAAGCTTCGGTCGGCCTCCTTGATGAACGACGAGAAGGAGTCGATGATCTGCGCCAGATCTTCGCCGTAGCCAGCGAACGCGATGCCCACCTCGTTCACCAGCGTCTGCAGCGACTTCGTGTCGACGGAGTCGACAAGGTCGCCGACGTCGATCAGGAGTCGGGTCGCGTCGAGCGGCACCACGGTGTCGGACGTCGGGATCGTGCTGCCGGCCTGCAGGTACGGGCCCCGGTTCGAGCGCGGCTGCAGGTCCATGAACTGCTCGCCGACGGCCGACTTGTTGGCAACCACGGCGACTGCGTCCTGTGACATCTTCGGCGCGTTCTTCTCGATGGCGAGTGTCGCCCGCACCCCATTCGGCGTGTACTCCATCGAGGCGACCTTGCCGACCGGCACGCCACGGTAGGTCACCTCGGCGCCGGCGAAGATTCCGCCGGAGTCCTTGAGCTCGACCTTCACCGGGTAGGTGCGGTTGACCGCGAGGCGGTCGATCTGGGCGTACTTGCCGCCCACGATCGTGGCGCCGATCACGGTGACGATGGCGAAGATCAGCAGCTGGATCTTGGTTGTCGTTGTGATCATTTGGCCACCACCGGTCCCACGAGGAGCCTTCCGACATCAGTCTGTTGCGCCTCGGCGAGGCTGACGGCCGGGGCGCGGTTCAGCCCGAGGAAGCCCAGCAGACCGCCGGACTTCTTGGCCGTCTGCGGCGACGGGCTCGGCGCCGGCAGCAGGTTGGTCGCGGCGCCAGCAGGGTTGCTGCCGCTCGAGCTCTGCGCGGACGTCGGTGCGGTCGCGGTCTGCGGTGCGGATGCCGGCGCTGCCGCGGGCGCCGCGGCCGGCGTGAAGCCGCCCATGGACAGCAGGCCGAGAAGCAGCTGTTGCGCTTGATCGGCGTTCAGCGACAGGTTCACGTCGAGGTTGATGAAGTCGCCGAAGCACGCACCGGCGCGGGCAACCGCGACGGTGTCTGCCGGGCAGGCTGCTTCGGCCCTGGCAACGGAGTCGCCCACCAGCATGTCCGGGAACGGGAAGGTCGGCAGCTGCCGCAGGACGCCGACCAGCGAGTCGTCGGCATCTGCCAGGCCCTTGAGGGTCGGCTGCAGCAGGCGAAGATCGGTGATGGTGTCCGCTTTGGACTTGCGGATGACGCCCGTGGCGACGTCGCTCAGCCGGTCCAGTGCCTTGAGCATCTTGACCAGGTCATCGCGCTGGTCGTCGAGGACTTCCAGCGCGGGCGGGATGTCCCGCAGCGCCAGGTCGATGTTGTGCTCCTGAGCGTTCGTCGCGACCGCCAGGTGGTTGATCCGCTCAAGCGCCGTGAGGATGGCGTTCTTGTTCTGGTCCAGTGTCTGGGTGAACACCGTCGAGTTGTGGATGAGGTCGCGCAGGTCGCCTTCGCGACCGTCCATCAGCTTGTTGAGCTCGCGGGTGATCGTATTGATCTTCTCGAGACCGCCGCCGTTGAACAGCATGGCAGCAGCGCTGAGGACCTCTTCGAGCTCCGGATTGCGGCCACTGCGATCGAGCCCGATGACGTCGCCGTTGCCGAGGCTGCCGTAACCACCGCCGGACGGCGCATCGAGCGAGACGAACTTCTCGCCAAGGAGGCTGGTCTGACGGATGGTCGCCTCGGTGTTGTCAGGCAGGCGCGTGTCGCCGTTGACCTGCATCGTGACGAGCGCCGTCCACGAACCCGGCTTCAGCTTGACGTCGGTGATCCGGCCCACGGTGACATCGCGGGACCGCACCCCGCCCTGCGGCACGAGGTCCATCGCGTCGCGGAACTCGGCCTTGACTGTGTAGGGGTGATCGCCGAGATCGGCGCCACCGGGCAGCGGAAGGCTGTACGGCGTGAAGTTGCAGCCACTGAGAACCAGGGCCGAGGCCCCGGCCAGGGCGACGATTTGTCCGCGTCGAAGCAGGTGCATGGTCATCAGTTCACCGCCAACATTCCGGCCAGGTTGCCGATGACTGCATCGAGCCCCGGAACCAACGTGGGGCTGGCCGCACCGCTCCCGGCGGCGCTTTGCGGAGCCGATGCCGGCGCCGACATCGTCCCGGCGCCCAAGAGGCCTTTCAGGAGGTTGGCTGGGATCTCGCCCACAGCTGCCTGGAGGCCCGGGCACAGCGCTCCGACGCCTCCCGGAACCTGGCCTGCAGGCCCCGGGATCTGGGCGCAGATGAGTGTGATCGGGTTCGTGTTTTGCACGAGTTCGCCGAGATTGGCACGGGCCGCGACGCCTTGGCCCACACCGGCGATGCCGAGGTCCGCCAGGGCGGTCGGCGTCTCGGCCAGCAGGTGATCGAGCTCGTCGCTTCGGTTGGCGATCAAGGCAGCGATGCTCTCCAGGTTGTCGACGTTGCCGCGGATGGCGGCACGGTTCTCGCGCACGAAGTCGCGCACCGTGATGAGCGCCTTGCGCAGCGCCTTGATGGTGTCGGCGAGGTCGTCGCGCTCGTCGGCGAGGACTTCGGACACGTCAGCCGTGCTGTCGAAGAACTTGCGGACGGACTTGTCGTTGCGATGCATCAGGGCGACGAACTGGTCGATCTCCCGGACGCTGGAGAAGAGTTGTTCGTCGTTGTTGTCGAGCGTGCGGCTCAGCTTCGCGAAGTTCTCCAAGGTGGTGCGGAGCTGCTCACCCTGCCCGTCGAGCTGATCGGCCGAAGACTTGATGAGTCTCGCCAGCGCGCCGTTCTTGTTCGCGCCCTTCGGGCCGAGGGCGAGCGCAAGGTTGTCGATCGACTTGAAGATGTCGTCGAGCTCGACCGGCACCGCGGTGCGGTCCAGGCCGAGCCGCGCGTTGTCGGGGAGCTCGGGGCCGCCGCGGTAGGCCGGGCCGAGCTGGATGAAGCGGTCGCCGACGATGGACGGCGAGATCACCACGGCCTTCGTGTCGGCCGGGAGCTTGATGCCTCCGTCGTACTCCAGCGTGACCCTTACCTTGTCGCCCAGCGGCTCGATCTTGGTGACCTTGCCGACGGGGACGCCCATGATGCGGACCTCGTTGCCCTTGTACAGGGAGTTGGCCACCTTGAAGTCGGCGACGATCGTCTTCTCGCGGCCGCCGTTGGTGAACAACAGGAAGACCGCGGCCAGGAGCGCCAACACGACGAAGGCGGTCAGGACCTTGGACAGGCCGGCGAAGCGTGCTGCTGCGTTGGTCATCACGCGCCACCCACCTTGATGAAGACGTCCCACCAGGGACCGACGGCCAGGGAGTCGCCCAGGGAGTGAGCCCAGTTCGGGGCGATGCGCAGGGCTTCGTCCAGGCTCGACTCGTTGCGCCGGAGCATGTCCGTCACCAACTTCAGCTGGTCGAGCACCGGCTTGATGTCGGCGCGGGTGGAGTCGACGAACTCAACCAGCTGCTTCGAGATCTCCTCGGTGGAGACGAGAAGCCGATGCACGGTCTTGCGACGGTCGGCGATGGCGTCGAAGAGCACCGCTGAATCCTTGAAGAGCTTGACGAGGTCGGGGCCTTCGTTGTTGAGCACCTTCGAGACCCGGCGCAGGTTGACCAGCAAGGTGTTGATCTGGTCGTCACGAGCGGCGAGGTTGGCCGAGAGATCGGACACGCCCTTGATCGCTCCGCGGAATTCCTCCGGAGTCTGAGCAGCGATGTCCGACAGCGCGTTGAGCGCCTTCGCGACCTGCTCCAGGTCGATCTGGTCGGTCGTGGTGCTGAGCTCCTGGAAGGCGTCGACGACGTCGTAGGGCTCGACGGTGCGCGAGTCAGGAATGTCCGCTCCGGTGGCCAGGCGGCCGGCTCCGGCCGGCACGAGGCCGAGGTACGTCGCGCCCAAGAGCGTGCGCACCTTGATCTGCGCGGCGGTCGAGTTGCCCAGGTCGGTGCCCTTGTCGAGCTTGAACGTCACCTTGACGTGGTCGCCCTGGATGCCGATGTCTTCGACGTTGCCGACGGAGACACCAGCCACGCGAACCTCGTTGCCCGGGTGCAGCCCGCCGACCTCGCTGAAGTCGGCGTAGTAGATGTCACCGGCGCCGATGATGGGCAGCTTGTCGGCCTTGAAGGCAGCGATCATCATGGCCAGGACGAGGACGATGCCGACGGCACCGATGACGGTCTGGTTGCGTTCGCGGAAGGGCACCATCACAGTTCCCCGTCTGCCGTGTCACAACGTGGACCGCCGGTGTTGACGTTGAGAAGCGTCGCCTCGAGCCCTTGGATGATTTCCTTCAGTGGCGATGGCAGTCCGGCCGTACCGAGGTCGGGGATGAACTCACACAGGTACTGGTTGAAGATGCTGCCCGAAGCGACGTAGTTGGCCGTCTTCGTCTGCTTGATCGGAAGAATCCGGATCGACTTCTCGGCCTGAGCCAGGTTCGCCGGCTTGCTGAGCGTCGCCGTCAGGCGGTTGAGCTGCGTCAGGTCGGATGCGAACAGCGGCGTGGCTTCCTTGAGGAGTCCGGCCGTCTCGTCGGTGAGGTCGGCGATTCCGTCCAGCGAGTTCAAGATTTCCTTACGGTCGTCCTTCAGTCCGCCGATGAAGTCGCGCAGCGTGCGGATGGTCGTGCTCAGCTCGGCATCGCGCGACCCGATGATGTCCAGCGTCTTGGAGAGGTTCACGATGACGTCGCCGATGAGCTTGTCGCGTCCGGCCAGCGTCTGCGTCAGCGACGACACCGAACCCAGGAGGGTCTCGACGTTGCCGGACTCGCCCTGAAGAGTCTGAACGATCTCGAACGCCAGCTTGTTGACGTCAGTCGGGTTGAGCGCCTGGAAGACCGGTTTGAATCCGCTGAGCAGCAGGTCGAGGTCGAGCGCGTCGTGCGTCCGGGACAGCGGGATGGTGCCGCCGGCGGGGAGCGCGGTGGTGGCGCCATCAGAGCCCTGGGCCAGTGCCATGTAGCGCTGTCCGACGAGGTTGCGGAAGCGGAGCGTCGCCGTGGTGTTCTGCGTCAGCTTGACGTCGGGGTCGATCCCGAAGTTGATGACGGCCTTGTCCTTGTCGACGATCTGGTAGCTCTTGATCGTGCCGACGCGAACGCCGGCGATGCGGACCTCGTCGCCCTGGGCCACGCCGGTGATGTCGTTGAACATCGCCTTGTAGTACGTCCGCTTGGCGAAGCCGCCGTTGCTCAGGGTCATGCCCAGCATGACGGTGGCCAATCCCGTGAGGATCAAGAAGATGATGAGCTTGACGAGCGCGGAGATTGACTCCTTGTCCATTCGCTGGGTCATCGTGTCACCGCCGCTCCGCGCACGACCGGGCTGATCAGCAGTGATGCCACGTCGGGGACGTTGTCGGACTTGACGCCGGTCAGAGCCGTGGTCATGCGGTTGAGCGCTTCCTTCTGAGCTGGCGAGTCGATGCCCGCGGACGATGCCGGCGCGCGGTTGTAGTCGGCTTCGGTTCCCAACTTGCCGTTGTGCGAGTTCCTGATGCCGACGAGCCGCCAGAGCTCGGGTGGAACAGGCAGCGGCTCGTCCGGAGTGCGCGGGTTGCCCTTCGCGGCCTCATAGAGCTCGTCACAGATGGTGCCCAGGCCGGCCGGGTACGGGTTGGTCGGGTCGGACGGGTTGGCCCGGTATCCATGGATCTCCGGCTGCGCCAGGCTGACCGCCTCGAGCGCCGCCTCGGTCGGGACGATCGGGTGCTCGGGCTGCGGGTTGTCCGGACGGTCGTACGCCGTCGGCTGCGGGGTGGTCGTCTTCATCGCGATGTGCAAGGTGTTGTTCTTGAACACCCCGTTGACGACGTCGTCGATGAGCGCGTTCTGGCCCTTGAACCAGCACGGGAACATCGTCGAGTACTCCGCACCGACCTCCAACGGCTGCACACTGTTGTGCGCCGTGGCGATGATGTCGTCGCCGGCCGCGGCCAGGAAGGTCCGCAGCACGTCAGCCAGCTTGCCGCCCTCGTCGAAGAAGTCCGACAACTCGTCTTCCTTGTCCGAGACGGTACGGCTGACCTTGGCCGAGTTGCGGAGGAGCTTGCCGAAGTTCTTCATCTGCCCCGAGTACGTCTGTGACACCTCGCCCAACGCGACGATGTCGGCGATGGCCTGCTTGTTGTCCGGGTTGTACTTCTTCAGGTAGTCGTTGGACTCTTCCAGCGTCTGGCCCAGCGCGTCGCCGCGGCCCTCGAGGCTATTCGCCAAAGCGGTCAGCGTGTACGAGACCTTCTCCGGCGGCACGTCCGTCAAGAGCGGGTAGATGTCGTTGAAGAACTTCTCAATCTCCACCGGGACCACCGCGTTGGTGATGGTGTCGCCGGCGCGAAGATGCTCACCAGTGCCCGAGGCCGTCGGAATCAGGCTCACGTACTTCTCACCGAACAACGTCTTGGGCACCATCTCGGCACGCACGTTCCGCGGGACGCGGTCGATCAGCTGCGGATTCATGCTCAGCGTCATGACCACCTGACCGTTCTCGATCTTGGCCTCCCGGACCACACCCACGATCATGCCGCGCAACTTCACATCCGCTCGCTCCGGCAGCGCCAGACCCGACTTGTCGGACACGAGCTTCACGTCGTCATGGGATTCGAAGGCCTTCGAGAAGAACGCCCACGTCAGCCAGCCGAAGAAGACGCAGACGAGGATCAGGCCGATGCCCATGAGGCGCAGGGAACTGGCCTTCTCAAGGGTGGGAGTACGTGACACAGGTCAACCCGCCAATCTGACGGTGACCGTGGTGCCCCAAATCGCCATCGAAGCCAGCAGGTCGATGACGTTGACCAGGATGATCGACGTACGAACGGCCTGACCCACGGCAATGCCGACGCCGGCCGGACCACCCGATGCGTTGTAGCCGTAGTAGCAGTGCACGAGGATGACGACGACCGCGAAGATCAGCACCTTGCCGAACGACCACAGCACGTCGACCGGCGGGAGGAACGTGTTGAAGTAGTGGTCGTACGTGCCCGCGCTCTGGCCCTGCAGCTTGGTGATGACCAGGCGGGTGGCGAAGTACGACGAGAGCAGGCCGCCGATGTAGAGCGGGATGATCGCGACGAGTCCGGCCAGGACGCGCGTCGTGACCAGGTACTGCATTGACGGAATCGCCATGACCTCGAGCGCGTCGACCTCTTCGGAGATGCGCATGGCGCCGAGCTGTGCGGTGAAGCCGCAGCCGACGGTGGCGGCGAGGGCGATGCCGGCAACGATCGGCGAGATCTCGCGCGTGTTGAAGTAGGCCGACACGAATCCGGTCAGGGCCGCCGTGCCGAGCTGGTCGAGCGCCGCGTAGCCCTGGATGCCGACCTCGGTGCCGGTGAAGAAGCACATCGAGACCACGACGCCGATGGTGCCGCCGATGACCGCGAGGGCACCACTGCCGAGGGTCACCTCAGCCAGCAGGCGGGCGATCTCCTTGGAGTAGTTCTTGATGGTGAACGGGACGGCTTTCAGCACCCGCCCGTAAAAGAGCAGCTGGCCACCCATCCGCTCGAGCTCGGACAGCGGCTTGCCGATGATTCCGCTAGCCATGTCACATGCCCTTCGGGGGGACGAGTTGGATGTACAGGGCCGAGATGAAGAAGTTGACGACGAACAGCATCACAAAGGTGATAACGACGGACTCGTTGACCGCGTCACCCACGCCCTTCGGGCCGCCCTTGGCGTTCATGCCCTTGTAGGAGGCGACGACCGCCGCGAGGAAGCCGAAGATCAGGGCCTTCACGAGGCCCTGGTACATGTCGGCCAGCTGCGCCAGCGCCGTGAACGACGCCATGTAGGCGCCAGGGGTGCCGTCCTGCAGGATGACGTTGAAGACGTAGCCACCGGCGACACCGACGATGGACACCATGCCGTTGAGGAACACAGCGACGAGCATGCAGGCGAGCGTGCGCGGGACGACCAAGCGCTGCATCGGGTCGATGCCGAGCACCATCATCGCGTCGAGTTCCTCGCGAATCTTGCGGGCTCCGAAGTCGGCGGCGATGGCCGAACCCGCGGCACCGGCGATGAGGAGAGCCGTCGCGATCGGGCCGGCCTCACGGACAACGGCCAGGACCGACGCCGAACCAGTGAAGGACTGGGCGCCGAACTGCTTGATCAGGCCACCGACCTGGAGGGCGATGACCGCGCCGAACGGGATGGAGACCAGCGCCGTCGGGATGATCGTGACCTGGACGATGAACCACGCCTGAAGGAGGAACTCCTTCAACTGGAAGGGTCGCTTGAACAGCGCGACCCCGATGTCCAGCATGAATGAGAACAGACCGCCGGCAGCCTTCGCCGGCGCAGCAAGGCGCGCGCTCATGTCCCCTGGGAGAACTCTTGGGACATCGGGACGGCGTCGCCGAACGACCCTGGAGGCGGCGTGACACCGTTCTCACGGCACCACTGGCCGGCCGGGCGCTCTCCGCGGCGGGGCAGGCCGTTGGTGGGCTCGATCTGCTTCGGGATGGGCGGCAGCGGCGGCATCTCGATGTCCCTCTCCGCAGCCAACTCGTCGGCGTCCTTCTCCTCGCTCATGCCGATCGGGCCAACCCGCTGGGCATTGAGGAACTGCGCCACCACCGGCTCGGTGGACGACAGGAGCATCTCGCGCGGACCGAACATCGCCAGGTGCTTGTGGTAGAGCAGGCCGATGTTGTCCGGCACGGTGCGGCAGGAGTTGATGTCGTGGGTGACGATCAGGAACGTCGCGTCGATCGCCTGGTTGAGGTCGATGAACAGCTGGTTCAGGTACGCCGTGCGCACCGGGTCGAGACCAGAGTCCGGCTCGTCGACCAGCAGGATCTCCGGATCCAGGACCAGGGCGCGGGCCAGGCCGGCGCGCTTGCGCATACCACCGGAAATCTCGCCCGGGAACTTGTGCTCAGCGCCGAGAAGACCAACGAGCTCCATCTTCTCCATGACGATGTTGCGGATCTCGGACTCGTTCTTCTTGGTGTGCTCACGCAACGGGAAGGCGACGTTGTCGTAGAGGTCCATCGAGCCGAACATCGCGCCGTCCTGGAACAGCACACCGAACAGCTTGCGGATCTCGTACAGCTCCTTCTCGGAGCAGTTGGCGATGTCAGTCCCCTGGATCATCACGTTGCCCGAGTTCGGCTTGAGCAAGCCGATGATCGTCTTCAACATGACCGACTTGCCCGTACCGGACGGGCCGAGCATCACCGAGATCTCGCCGGCCGGGAGGGTCAGCGTCACATCCCGCCAAATGACCTGACTACCGAACTGCTTCGTAAGCCCAATAAGCCCCACGTCTGTTCCCACGAAGTCCCCTCCTGCTGCCCGCTGTGCGCCATGCACTGTCGAGGCTCAATTTTGTGACTCGAGACACACACTCTAACGGAAAGTCGACCCAAAAGTTACAGAATCGTGACCATCGGGCCGGCCCTCGCACAGCGTGAGTCCGGACGACCCTAACGCACTGTCGTGAGCGCTGTCACACAAGGTCCGCGCCGTCCGAAAACGTCGCCAAAATGACACAACGCCCGCCCCCGGGGATGGGGACGGGCGTCGCGCTGTGCGGTGAGGTGTTACTTCACCGAAACGGTCGCGCCGGCGGCCTCGAGGGCCTCCTTGGCCTTGTCGGCCGCTTCCTTGTTGACCTTCTCGAGGACCGGCTTCGGGGCGCCCTCGACGAGATCCTTGGCTTCCTTCAG
This sequence comes from Aeromicrobium sp., assembly GCA_045806885.1. Classification (GTDB taxonomy): domain Bacteria; phylum Actinomycetota; class Actinomycetes; order Propionibacteriales; family Nocardioidaceae; genus Aeromicrobium. The sequence goes on along the minus strand of JBJMIJ010000026.1, from coordinate 64,753 downwards.
GCCGAGGCTGGTCAGGCTACGGACTTCCTTGATGACCTGGATCTTCTTGTCGCCAGCAGCCTCGAGGACGACGTCGAACTCGTCCTGCTCGGCGTCGGCGCCAGCGGCGTCGCCGCCGGCAGCAGCGGGAGCGCCGGCAGCCGCGACGGCAACCGGAGCGGCCGCGGTGACCTCAAAGGTCTCCTCGAACTGCTTCACGAACTCGCTGAGCTCGATGAGCGTCATTTCCTTGAACGCGTCGAGCAGGTCTTCGGTGTTGAGCTTCGCCATGGTGGCGGTTTCCTTTCGTGGGTGACCCCGCAGGGTCCGATGGTTGATGGGCGTCAGCCCTCGGAACCTGCTTCGTCAGATGCAGGAGCCTCGGCCTCGGCGGTCGGCTCTTCAGCCGGCACCTCCTCCTCGGCGGGTGCCTCGGCCGGAGCCTCGGCTGCAGGTGCGGCGGCGGCCAGGACGGACGGGTCCGCCTCGGCCTTGGCCTGCAGCGCCGCAAACAGGCGCGCGGCCTGCGACAGCGGTGCGTTGAACAGGCCAGCCGCGCCAGCGATGCTGGCCTTCATGCCGCCTGCGAGCTTCGCGAGGAGAACCTCACGGGACTCGAGGTCGGCAAGCTTCTTGATCTCGTCGGGCTGCAGGACCTTGCCGTCCAGGAAGCCGCCCTTGATGACGAGGGACTTGTTGTCCTTCGCGAAGTCGCGCAGACCCTTGGCCGCCTCGACGACATCGCCGGTGATGAAGGCGATGGCGGTCGGGCCGACAAGGAGCTCGTCGGGGAGCTCGATCTCGGCCTGCTTGGCAGCAAGCTTGGTCAGCGTGTTCTTGGCGACGGCGTAGTTGGCGTTCCCACCGAGCGAGCGGCGCAGTTCCTGCAGCTGCTTGACGGTGAGGCCGCGGTACTCGGTGAGGACAGCGCCATTGGACCCGCGGAATTCCTCCACGAGTTCGGCAACAGCGGCGACCTTGTCCGGGCTTGCCATGGCTCTCCTTCTCGATCAGGCCGCGTCACGCGGTCCCCGTGAAACGAGAAACGCCCCAGTGCAGGGCACGGGGCGACAGTCATGATGAGCGTCGTACGTAACCTGCGCGGGCCGCCCTCACGGGCACTTCGGGATCTCCGTCACCGGGACGTTGATCCAACCAGCGGTCTTCGGCGACCGCCAGTCTAGGTGACGAGCGCCGAAGGGGCCAAATCAGCTGGCCTTGCCGAGCTGGCTGAACAGGCTGTCGTCGACGATGTCGGACTTGCTCGGCGCCTTGATGGACACCTTCTCGCCCCACTTTGTGTAGTCCATCTGCAACCGGGTGTCGCCGGCCGAGCCGGGCACCAGCGACACCATCCGGCGGGGCAGGTTGTCGGGTCCCAGGTACAGCGTGAACCTGATCTTCTTCGGGAGCTGGCCGTTGGCGCCGAACGACTTCAGGGTTCCCGCCTTCTTCGGGTCGATCGTGATCGCATACGGCTGCGTCTTGACGCCGTCGAGCTCGACCGTCTTTCCGGAGGAATCGAAGCTCGTGATGGCGTCCTGGTACGACGCCATCTGGCGGGCCGGGTCGACGTTCTTGATGATCTCGCCGTACTGGCGCGAAACCGGGTTCGACTGGTCAGTCAGGTCGAACTTCGCGAACTTGCCCTTCGTCAACGCGCCGAGCGCCATGTAGAAGTTGCGGTCGACCAGCCGGAGCTCGATCGTGCCGAGTCCGCTGCCCTGCCCGGCGACCGTCATCACCATGGCGGTGTCCTCGGCGTGCTTGCCCAGCTTCATCTCGCCGTGCGAGCGGAAGGTCTGGCCGGTCGGCGCGGTCAACTGCATCGACAAGTGGCTCGAGCCAGCCGCGGCCTGGGCCTTCGAGACGGCCGGGAACAGCGTCTTCGACGTCAGCTTCTCCGGTCCGCCACAGCCGGCCACGAACCCCAGCAGAAGCCCGACAACGAGGACCAGTCCCAGACGCATGCGCATGGGCCGGAGCCTATCGGGCGAGTCCTACGCTTCGGCGTCAGCCGTCGCGGCGTCCTTCGTGCGCAGGGGGTCGACACCGACGCCCGGGCCGTTGGTCGTCGAGACGGTGACCTTCTTGACGTAACGGCCCTTCGAGCTGGCCGGCTTGAGACGGAGGATCTCGTCGAGCGCCGCGGCGTAGTTGTCGGCGAGCTGGTCGGCCGTGAACGACGCCTTGCCAATGATGAAGTGGACGTTGGCGTGCCGGTCGACGCGGAACTCGATCTTGCCGCCCTTGATGTCCGAGACGGCCTTGGCGACATCCATCGTCACGGTGCCGGTCTTGGGGTTGGGCATGAGGTTGCGGGGGCCGAGCACGCGGCCGAGGCGGCCGACCTTGCCCATGAGGTCCGGCGTCGCGACGACGGCGTCGAAGTCGAGCCAGCCCTCGGAGACCTTCTCGACGAGATCGTCGGATCCGACGAAGTCGGCGCCGGCTTCGCGAGCGGCGTCGGCGTTGGCGCCGGTGGCGAACACCAGGACGCGCGCGGTCTTGCCGGTGCCGTGCGGCAGGTTGACCGTGCCGCGGACCATCTGTTCGGCCTGACGCGGGTCGACCCCGAGCCGGACGGCGACATCGACGGTCGAGTCGTACTTCGTGCTCGCGCTCCCCTTGGCCAACGTGACGGCCTGCAGCGGCGAGTAGAGGACGTTCGGGTCGATCTTCTCGGCGGCGGTGCGGTATGCCTTGCTGTGCTTGCTCATCTGATTCCCTCTCAGAAGTGTGGTCAGCGGGCCCACAGAGGCCCTCCCACGGTTGTTGTGTTGGGTGTTACCTACTCGACGGTGACGCCCATGGAGCGGGCGGTTCCCTCGATGATCTTGGCGGCCTGCTCGATGTCGTTGGCGTTCAGGTCAGGCATCTTGGTCGTGGCGATATCGCGCACCTGCGCCGGCGAGATCTTGCCGACCTTGTCCTTGTGCGGCACGGACGAGCCCTTGGAGAGGCCAGCGGCCTTCTTGATCAGCTCGGCGGCCGGCGGCGTCTTGGTGACGAACGTGAACGAACGGTCTTCGTAGATCGTGATCTCGACCGGGATGACGTTGCCGCGCATGGACTCGGTCTCGGCGTTGTACGCCTTGCAGAAGTCCATGATGTTGACGCCGTGCGGACCGAGCGCGGTACCGACCGGGGGGGCCGGGTTGGCCATGCCGGCCTGCAGCTGCACCTTGACGACGGCAGCGATCTTCTTCTTGGGGGCCATGTGGGGTTCCTAACTAGACCTTCTGGATCTGGGAGAAGCTGAGCTCGACCGGGGTTTCGCGGCCGAAGATCTCAACGAGTGCCTTGACGCGCTGGGCGTCGATGTTCATCTCGGTGATGGTCGCGTGCAGCGTGGCGAACGGGCCGTCGACCACCATGACCGAGTCGCCGATGGCGAAGTCGGCGAATTCGACCTTGGGTGCCTTGGCCTTCTGCTGCGGCGAGGTGGAGCTGGCTGCCTCGGGGGCCGCGGCGGCGACCTCGGCCTCGATGGCCGGGGCGAGCATCTTCTCGACCTCGCCCAGGCTCAGCGGCACCGGCTGGTGGGCGTTGCCGACGAAACCGGTGACCGACGGGGTGTGGCGCACGACGCCCCACGACTCGTCCGTCAGGTCCATACGGACCAGCACATAGCCCGGCAGCACGGTGCGCTTGACCAGCTTGCGCTGCCCGTTCTTGATCTCGGCAACCTCTTCGGTCGGGACCTCGACCTGGAAGATGTAGTCCTCGGCGTTGAGCGACGTTATGCGGTTCTCGAGGTTGGCCTTGACCCGCTTCTCCATGCCCGAGTACGTGTGCACGACGTACCAGTCGCCGGGCTGGCTGTAGAGGTTGTCGCGGAACTCCTTGAGCGCATCCGGCACCGGCTCTTCGGCTTCAGCCTCCTCTGACGCAGCTTCCTCTGACGCAGCGTCGTCCGGCGCAGCGTCGTCAGCCGCAGCCTCCTCGGCTGCTGCTTCCTCAGGAGCGGGGTCGTCGATGGGAGCGTCGTTCTCGACGACACTCACGGACTCTTCTACTTCGCTCACCATCTACCTCACGCAAAAATCTTGAACATCAGCTTGCCGAACCCGAAATCGAGACCGGCAACGATCGCCATCATCACCAAGACGAAGACCAGCACGACGAAGAAGTAGTTGACCACCATCGGCCGCGTCGGCCAAACGACCTTGCGGAGCTCGGCGATGACCTGACGGAGAAACGTGATCGGCGAAGTACGCCCTTGGTCCACGGTGGGGACGTTGGGCGTGCTTCCGGACAGCTCGGGATGCTGTTCGCTCACGCTTTCCTTCTTCCTTCGTTCACGGCAGGCGCCGCGCTGCGCACGGCACGAGGGACTTGAACCCCCAACCTTCGGTTTTGGAGACCGATGCTCTGCCAGTTGAGCTAGTGCCGTAGGTGTGAACCCAGCACCACTCGACCACCGCCACGTGGGCATGGCGAACTAGCCTGAGATTTCACCGGTGGGTCAAGTGTAGGGGGCCGCTTCACTGGGCACCAAACCGAGTCGCACCACCTGACAGGATTGACCGGTGCGGTCGATTGCCTCCCTCCCGAAGGCGCACCTGCACCTTCATTTCACCGGCTCCATGCGTCACACCACGCTGCTCGAGCTGGCCGAGCGCGACGGCCATCGGCTGCCGCCGGCACTCGGCGACGAATGGCCGCCACGGCTGGTCGCGACCGATGAGAAAGGCTGGTTTCGCTTTCAGCGGCTCTACGATGTCGCCCGCGCGGTGCTGCGGACGGAGGATGACGTCCGCCGCCTGGTCCGCGAGGCGCTGGAGGACGACGCGGCCGACGGCGCAGTCTGGACCGAGCTCCAGGTGGACCCTTCCGGATACACCTCGGTGTTCGGCAACGTCACCGAGTTCACCGAGCTCGTCCTCGACGCCGCCCGCCAGGCATCGGACGCTGTCGGTACCGGCATGGGCATCGTCATCGCCGCCAACCGGACGCGACACCCGCTCGACGCGCGCAGCCTCGCTCGGCTGGCCGCACAGTACGCCGGTCGCGGCGTGATCGGCTTCGGGCTGAGCAACGACGAGCGGCGCGGGGCAACGTCCGAGTTCGCGCCGGCCTTCGAGATCGCCCGCCGGGCCGGGCTCCTCCTGGTGCCGCACGGCGGCGAGCTGCTCGGGCCACAACACGTCTCGGCATGCCTCGACCACCTGCAGCCAATGCGGCTCGGGCATGGGGTCCGGGCGGCCGAGGATCCCGATGTCCTGGCCCGCGCCGTCGATGCAGGCGTCGCCTTCGAGGTGTGCCCGACGTCGAATGTGTCGCTCGGCGTCTACAGCGCTGTCGCCGAGGTCCCCGTCCGTGCACTGCTGGCGGCGGGCGCTGACGTCGCGCTCGGCGCCGACGACCCCCTGCTGTTCGGATCCCGCCTGGGTGGCCAGTACGAGGCGCTTCGCGCGGAGCAGGACATGACCGACGACGAGTTGGCGACGCTCGCATGTATGTCGATCCGGCGATCCTGCGCTCCGGACGACCTGAAGGCGGCGGCGCTCGCCGGTATCGACGCGTGGATCGCGCGCGAGGACTAGTTCCCGGACGGGATGCTCAGCGGCACGATCTCAGAGACGTGCTTTCGCCTGCGGCGCGATGAACCGTCGCTGTCGCTGTCGTCGCTGTCGCTGTCGCTGTCGTTGTCGTGGTGGTGGTCTCCGCCGGATCCGCCGCCCGTGCCACCCGTGCCACCCGTGCCACCAGTCCCCGGCCCCTGGCCGTCGCAGGATGCGCCCGCGGCGAAGCCCGGCGGGCGCCTGACCAGGAGCTCTGTGTTCCGGTCCTTGTCCACACCGGTGGCGGCGGCACTCAAGTGCGGGTCGTTGGCCGACAATTCACGACTCAGGCTGGCCAATGAATCACTCGAACCCAGATCGTCGTCGAACCCGGCTGGAGCGGCGTGATCAAGGATTGTCGTGAAGATCGACAGCGTCCCGTCGAGATTGTCAGCGATCTCGATGATCCGCGCCTGCTGCGGGTAGTCGATGTGGGACGCGGTGTTGATCTCCCAGAAGCCACCCGCTGCCGCTGGGTGCGCCCAAATCTCATTGCGATGGGTGTGGCCATTCACCCAAGCAATCACCTGTGGCTTCGTCACCAGGTAGGTGACGACGGCATCGCCCTGGACCCGCGAGGACGGGTCCGCCCCGGTCGCCACGAGCGGGTTGCCCATCGTCGCGCTGGTGTGGTGGCTCATGACCACAACCAGCTTGCCTGCCGCACCGTCGATGACGCCCTTCATCCAATCGAACTGCGCGGAGTCCAGCGAACCGTCGGCGTAGCCGTTCGGATTCACCGTGTCGAGCATGACCAGCAACACGTCGCCCTTGTCCACGACGTAATAGGCGGTGCCATCGGTCCGGTTTTGCGTCGTGAAGCCGTGGCCGACCGGCGTGCCCGAGGTGTCGAAGAACTCCTCCACCACCTGGCCGCGGGTGAGGAGCCGACGATTGGCATCGGCGGTCACCGGGGTCGCGGTTCCGATCGACGCAAGGAGCGGGGTGAGGATCGCATTCAGGTTCTGGTTGTTCACCAGGTCGTCGACGTTCGCCTGGCTGAATCCAGCTGGCGGTGACATGAGCTTGAACCCGCCGACGGCGACCTGATTGAGCACCAGCCCGAGGGGCGGGTTCGTCGGGAAATTGCCCTGCACGAGTCCGTCGTGATTGCCGAAGACCGAATACCAGTCGACGTTGAGGCCTGGTGCCGTGAAGGGCTGCCTGGCGGCGTCCAGAAGTCCCGGCACGGTTGGGAATCCGTAGGTGGATCGCAGACTGTCGGATGGGATCTCGCCATGGGGGTGCCAGTAGTTGGTGTCGCCACTCACCATGACGCCCTCGTACTTCGTGAGGTCACCACTGTCCGGCCGCACGGTCCCACCATCCAGCAAGTCGACGTTCCAGCGAACCTCGTTGAACTGGCTGTTGTCCGAGTTGTCGCCGGTCTCCACCACGAAGGACACCGGCAGTTGCAGAACCGGCGTCGCTGCCTGCGCATTGACCGCGCGGACCATGGCATCGGATACCTGCGCCGTCAGCATCTCGTGCGGTCGGTAGGACGACGAGAGGAGACCGGGACCCGGAAGTGTCGCCGGGTCTTCGTACCGGTCCAACCATTCCACCCGCATCGGAGACTGGTGATCGGCGACGTGGATGTCGCTGAACTGGACGAAGCCCAGGACGCCGCGTCGGCAGGAGGTTCGCGCGGCGGCCGCTTCCCCGCCGAGGTCGGTTCGAACCAGGCGTGCGAACGCAGGCCCATCGACCAGATGCTCATACCCGCCCGGACCAGTTGCGCCGCGCACGATCGATGAGGTGGCCGTCGTCCGGCCGGCGACCACGGCAACGGCCCGGCGTACGAAGCCGATGCTCGTTGACGCCACGGCGGCGCCGAAGGCGACGACGGATGCGCGCAGGAACGAACGTCGGGAGAGCTCAGCCATCGGCGTCACCCTACGGATTCGGCCCCGAGTTCGCAGGCAAAAGGACAGAGACGCAGGTCAGAGCGCGCAGGCGACGAGCGTCGGCTCAGGCTCCAGGGTGATGCCGAACTTCGCGTTGACGCCGGCCCGCAGCTCCCGCGCCAAGTCGAGCAGTTCTCCGGTGGTCGCGCCGCCCCGATTCGTGAGAGCCAGCGCGTGCTTCGTCGACAGCGAGACCTGGCCTGCCGCGCCGGCGAACCCGCGCCGATATCCGGCCTGCTCAATGAGCCACGCCGCGCTCGTCTTCACGGACCCGTCCGGCTGTGGATAGCGCGGAGCGTCCGGGGGCAACGACTCGGCCGCGCCGGCGTCGAGGATCGGGTTGGTGAAGAACGATCCAGCGCTCCACGTGTCGTGGTCGGTCGGGTCGAGCACCATGCCTTTCGACCGCCTGAGCTGCAACACGGCGGCGCGGACGTCGGCTGCGGGAACACGCCCGCCCACCTCAACGCCCAGCGCCTCGGCAAGCTGCGCGTATCGGATCGGCAGGCCCAGGTCGCCGCGGGTGAACTGGAACCGGACTGACAGCACGACGTAGCGCGGCGCCGGGTGCTTGAACAGGCTCGTCCGGTAGCCGAACCCGCAGTCGGCCGACGCGAACGTCCGGACCTTTCGCTCGTAGCGGTCGAAGGTGCGCACCGAGGCGATGGCGGACGCGACCTCCTGGCCGTAGGCGCCGACGTTCTGGATCGGGGTCGCGCCGGCCGACCCGGGGATTCCGGACAATGCCTCGACACCCAGCCAGCCCTCGCCGACGGCACGGGCCACAAGGGCATCCCAGTCCTCGCCGGCCTGCACGGTCACGTCGACGGCACCGCCGGTCGGGCTGCAGACGTCTCCCCCGACGTCGACGCCAGCGGTCCGGACCAGGACGACCGTGCCATCGAAACCGTCGTCGGACACCACGAGGTTGCTCCCGCCGCCGACGATGAGGACCGGGTCACCGGCCTCGTCGGCGATGCGGACAGCGTCGAGCAGCTCCGCCTCGGTCGTCACCTCGAGCAGCGACCTGGCCGGGCCGCCGAGCCGAAGCGTCGTCAACTCGGCGATCAACATGGGGCCGAGCCTATTGGAGCGTCAGCGGGTCTCGCGGTGAACCGTGTGCGTCTTGCAGCGCGGGCAGAACTTCTTCAGATCGAGGCGATCTGGGTCGTTCCGGCGGTTCTTCTTGGTGATGTAGTTGCGTTCCTTGCACTCAGTGCAGGCCAAGGTGATCTTGGGTCGAACGTCGGAGCTCTTGCTCGCCACGGGTCTGCCTCATTCTGTTGATCTGGGTGCGGTGTTGATTCGGGTGTTGGTGGTAGCGGGGGCGGGACTCGAACCCGCGACACCACGATTATGAGCCGTGTGCTCTAACCACCTGAGCTACCCCGCCGTACGAGAGCGGGTCGGCCCGGAGGCATAACCGCATCTCAGAGCCCCTTTACGGAATCGAACCGTAGACCTTTTCCTTACCATGGAAACGCTCTGCCGACTGAGCTAAAGGGGCGCGCTGCGTCAAAACAACAGGGGCAAACATACCGGGTCCGTCCAGCGCAGACGAAATCGAGGGCATGCCGCCGGATGAGCCCGGGTAACTCCCACAATGGGAGTTACAGGAGGCACCCATGCGCATCATCTCGACGTTGGTCATCATCTGGCTGGTCATCGGGGCTTTTGCCGCGTACCAGCGCGGCTATTTCTCCACTGGCAACGACAATTGCAGCGATGTCGGCACGATTGTCGTGACCGTCGCCGCCGGGCCGCTCAACTACATCGGCGCGAATCCGAAGATCACCTGCAAGACGCCCACTCCACCACAGCCCTCGCAGTAGCGCGACCGACCGGTCTCAGCGCGCCGCTCTCGCCATGGCGGCAGGCCAGGCCGGCCCGCCATAGATGAATCCGGTGTAGGCCTGCACGAGGTCGGCCCCAGCATCGAGGCGCTCGCGCACGTCGTCGGCCGTCGTCACGCCTCCGACGCCGATGAGCGCGACGCGATCGCCAACCCGCTCGCGCAGCCGGGTCAACACCTCCACAGAGCGCTCCCGCAGCACCGGGCCGGAAAGCCCGCCGGCGCCGGCGGCGTCCACCTGCTCCGGCGCCGTGCGCAACGTGACCGGACGCTGAATCGTCGTGTTTGTCGCGCTGATGCCGTCCAGGCCAAGCTCCAGCGCGAGGTCGGCAACGGCGTCCACGTCGTCATTCGCGAGGTCGGGCGCGATCTTGACGACCAACGGGACGCGATCGCCGGTGCCGGGGGGCGCGTCGGTGATCGCCTTGACCGCGGCCAGCAGGGGGCGTAGCTCGTCGACGGCCTGCAGGTCACGCAGGCCCGGCGTGTTCGGGCTCGAGACGTTGACCACCAGATAGCTGGCGAACGGCGCGAGCAGCCGTGCGCTCTCGACGTAGTCGGCGATGGCCTGGTCCGGAGGCGTGACCTTCGTCTTGCCGATGTTGATCCCGATGACGGCGTCCCGGCCGTGGCGGGTTCGCCGCAGGCGGTGCAGGCGTCCAGCAACGACGGCGGCACCGTCGTTGTTGAAGCCCATGCGGTTGACGACGGCGCGGTCGTCGAGCAGCCGGACCAGCCGGGGCTTCGGGTTGCCCGGCTGCGGCCGCGCGGTGACCGTACCGACCTCGACGTGCCCGAAGCCGAGCGCCAGCAGGCCGGGCACCGCGCGGGCGTTCTTGTCGAAGCCTGCCGCCAGCCCGAACGCGTGCGGGAACTCGATTCCCATCACGGTGCGCGGAGCAGCCGGGACCTTGATCAGGTGACGCAGCGAGGGTGCGCCCATCCGGATGGCCGCGAACGCCTGCTCGTGCGCGACCTCCGGATCGATGTGGGCGAAGACGTTGTCGAAGACCCGGTCGTACACACCTCCATAACCCACGATGTCACCCTATGCCGCTGCTTCCGGCGGCCTGCTGCAGCCTCAGTTCTTGTACCAGCCAGTTATGTCGGCGGCGATGTCAATTGCGGCGCCCGACCCGTTGTAGAAGGTGACTTTGCCCGCGTTGGAGAGCTTGGCGGTGACGAGGTTGCCCACGGTTTGGCCGGCGTTGAAGACCAGGTTCGCGGCGGTTGGCGGTGGATCCGGCAGGTTGGCCGGGGTGGGATAGGCGGTGATATAGCCGGGCGCGCCGGAGCCGATGGCCGCGACGTTGAACACCGCCGCACCTACGCCCGAGCCGGGGATGGCGGGGTTGCCGGCACCGGTGACCTGAAGGGTGACCTTGCCTTGGGCGGGAACAGGCGTGCTGTTGCGAGTGTCCAGCAGCCGCTGCGGGGTGACCGGGTTGAACGCGCCGGCTGCCGTGCCTGCTCCGGGGGCGAACCATCCGGCCAGATCGGCGACCAGATGGGTGGCACCCGCAGCGCCAGCGGTCGGCCCATTGTAGAAGCTGAGCTTGCCCGCATTGGCGCCGCCGGAGCCGAGCTTCAGGGTCGCCGCGTTCGCGACGGTTTGATGGGCGCCGAAGACGACATTCGCCGCAGTCGGCTTGGGGGCATCCGCTGGGTACCCGGTGATGAAGCCGGCAGCACCGGGATCAGCGACCGTCAGGTTCATCGCGACAGCGCCAGCGTTCGCGTCCAAACCGCCGGGGCAGTTACTCAGCAAAACCGACAGAGTCGCGTCGCCGAGAAGCTTTCCGTTCGGGACACACACGTTGCCCACACGGGTGTCGAACATTCGGGTGGGCGTCGCCGGCGTGAACATACCCGCCTGCGACGCATTACCCGAGGCGTACCAGCCGGCCACATCAGCGGCCAGATCCACCGTGCCCCCCGAGGCATTCTTCAGCGTCACGTTCCCGCCAGCACCGATCTTCACCGTCACGTGGTTCGGGACGGTCTGGCCCGCCGAGAAGCACAGATTTGCCACCGTCGGCACAGAAGGAGCATCCGAGGGATACGCCGTGATGCATCCCGGGGCTGATGGCGACACTGCCGTGAGGTTCATGACCACAGCGCCAGCATGCGGCGACGCTGCCATCGGCGGCACCCCGCCTTGGCCGGCGACCGGGAAGGAGACGGTCTCACCCGCCGTCAGTTTGCGCGCCAGCGGTCCCCGGTTCCCGGCCGGACGCGTTTCGAGCACTCGTGTCGGATCGAGGGGGACGAACGCTCCCGCAACCGGCGGCAGGATGGGCGTCACGTTGTTCGACAACGGCGACCAAGCCCCGCTTCCGCTGGTCGTCACGGCGCGCACCTTGAACTGGTACGTCGTCCCGTTGGTCAGGCCGGTGACCGTGCACGACCGCGTCGTCTGGACGGTCTGCGTGCACAAGACCGTTCCGGCGGCGTTCGCCACCTCCCACTTCACCCATGCCCCGTCGCCGAAGTCAGCCGGGTCAGTCCACGTCACGGTCGCCTGGGCATCACCTGCGGTCGCCGTAGGCGTTCCCGGCGCTGTGGGCACCGTTGGCCCGGCTGGGCAACCGCTGATGTCCAGCTGGTACATACCGATGCTGCCGAAGTCGGGGTAGCCGGTTCCGCCAGCCAGCCCGACGCCTTCGACGGTGATCGTCCAGGTACCGGATCCGGCGTTGGCTACCGTGGCAGTCGCATCCATGTTGACCGGGGTGTTCGGCGTCGTCGAGGTGTCACCCGACGTCGCTGGGTCCGCCGTAGCCACCGCGACGTTGCTCGGGTTGCGCACCGTGACCTTGAGGTCGACGGCCTGACCCAGCCCGATGCCCGTGGCCGCCGCCGTCAAGGTGTTCGTGCACGTCCGCGTGACCGAGAATGTGTCGGTGTCGGTCGGCCGCTCGATGATTCCCTTCTGACTGTAGGACGTGGCACTACCCAGAGCGTTCGTCCCGGCGACGTCATCCGCGCTGAGCGGCGCGCCGGCCTTGCCGATCACGTCGACGTCGTTCGCGTTGGGCAGCCCGGTGTTCGGGTCGACCTGATAGGTGAACTCGCCGGTGTAGCTCGTGCCGTTGGTGAAGTGCCCGACGGCACGGTTGGACGAACCCATGATCGGGAACCAGTTGTCGTGGCCCGCGTAGTAGCCGTTCGGATTCCCGGCCGTCGTGTCATGGTCCAGGCCGAGCGTGTGGCCGAGCTCGTGCGCCGCGGTGTTCGCCACCGAACCCGCGCTGAACACCGGGTCCGCGCTGGTGAACCTCGTGTACACCCACGCTGGCTCGAGACCGTCGGTGCCGTAGCCGAAGTCCTGCTCGGCGTCGAAGACATCGATCCAGGCGATGCCGACGCATCCGCCGCCGGAGTTCGCCGTACAGACGCCGCCCCGGGCGGCCATGTCGTTGGTGATGACAACGCGGGTGCCCCAGGTGGTGTCGCCTGCGGATGTCCGGTTCAGCGCATCCGAGGACGGCGCCTCCGTCGTGACGTCGATGTCGAAAGCCGCGTACTTCTCGGACACGATGCGCCAGACCGTCTGGATGTACGTCAGCTCAGCCGAGCTGAACGCGGCGGAACCGTCGAGGCTGAAGCCGCCATAAGTGCCTGCCGGGATCGTCGGCCCGACGTTCGCATCGGTCCACCCCGCACCGTTCGGCAGCGTGTAACCGTCGAAATCCAGGAACGCGGTGTGAGCAGAGCCCGCGTTGCTGTGCAGCTTCAGCGAGTCCGGGTACGTCGTCCACGCGGCGCTTTGCGGAACCTGCTGCTGCCCCGTGGCCATCTGCGCGGCGTCGGCGCGATCGACATAGAAGAGCCGGCCCTTCGAGCTGAGCCAGGCGGTGTCGTCGTGGCTCAACAGCCCGCGAAGGTTCTCAACGCTTCGGCCGTTGCGTTGGGCAGCCACGGCAACGTCGTCGTCGCTCATGGCCGGCAGGGCCTTGCTGCCTTGCTGCGCTTCGGGCAGCAGGCGCTTGGCCGCCTTGATGTCCATTCCGGAATGGGGCGCCGCCGAAGCCCCCGTGAGCGGTGCCACGGCGACGGCCAGCGTCAGTGCAAAGGCGAGCGCGACCCACCGGCGGGAGTTCATTGGTACAGGGTGCCCTGTTCCCGGGCGGCTCCGTCGGCGTTTGACCGAATCGTGACGATGCGTCAGGAAATGAACGAGGGCCGCACCCTTCGGGAGCGACCCTCTATTTCATCGGTGGCAGGTGCAGGATTCGAACCTGCGAACGCGATGCGGGCTGATTTACAGAGCCGCCCTGACCGTCCGGGACCGTCCGGGTGGTGTCGTCCAGTCAGGGAAGAGAGGGACGAGGGCCTCAGAGCGTCCGTAACCGTCCGTCTGCATCCGGGCCGTCCGTGACATTTCGGTGAGATGCCCCCTACCCCACCGGTTCCCATCGTCATACTCGTGTGGATGACGCTGGGCGCCTCGCTGGCTACACCGGATTTTCAAGGAACAGGAGTACGACTACGGGGTCTCCTGATACGACTACGGCGGCTACTGACTGGCCTACGCAACTACTGACTGAGTCGGCCCAGACGAAGCGACAACGCCCCGGTCCCTCATTTGAGGCCGGGGGGTCTTGTTCTTGCATGCCGCCTGCCCCGCGGAAGGGTCGATTTCCGGTGCGTCGGCTGATTTTCGGTGGGACCCTGCGGTAAGTCGCACAGCGGGTGCGGCGTATCTCTGTGAGGTGGCGTGATGTTTGGTTCCAGATTGTCTGGCGGCAAGTTCAAGATCGGCTTGGGAGTAGTTCTCGGTGTGTTGGTGCCGGTGTCGCTTGGCGCTTTTGCGTATGCGAATGGCGCTGGGGGTGCAACCGGGCAGGACAGTAATGCGCCGCACTCGGCTCAAGCCGCAGTCAATGACAGCCATCAAGAGGCAAAAACCGTGCCGATCGCACCGTGCCGGGCCGTCGACACACGTTACTCGGGCGCCCAGAAGATCGCCGCAGGCGCCACTCGCAACTTCAACACTCGAGGCAACCTGTCAGGCACCGGCCAAGGCGCGGGCAACGCAGGCGGCGGAGCGAATTGTGGGATCCCCGACGGGGCCATCGCCATCATGGCGACGATCACGGCGCTACCCGACAGTGGCATCGGCGTACTCAAGGCCTACGCGCAAGGCTCGGCAGAGCCCGCGACCGCGTTCATGAGCTCGACGACGACGTTCCCGGCGGCCGTCGGAGGCCTCGTCAAGACCAACACCGCCAATGGGCAGTTCACGCTCAAGAACTTCAACACGCCTAGCCAGTACGTCGTGGACGTCACCGGCTACCTGATTCGTCCGATCTGGGCTCACGTGAACCCCGATGGGACTCTCGCCGCCGGCTCCCACGCGCTCAGTTCCGCGCAAACCGGCGGCCCCGGCATCTACTCCGTGACCTTCGACCGCGACGTCTCGACCTGCGGCATCCAAGCCAGCGTCGGCGCCACATCCGCGGCTGGCGTCATCTATCATCAACCCAGCGGCTCGACGGTGCTTATCGGAACACACAACTCTGCGAATACCTTCAACTTCGTCGCCCAAGACTTCTGGGTATCCGTCGACTGCTAGAACAAACCGCGGACGTCCTCAAGGCGACCCCGCACGCGCGTCAGCCTGAGCAGATTGGGTACGAAGACAGCTGCGGCTGCCGTTGGCTGTGCAGCGGCTGGGTCGTTAGGCGGGTCGGGCTGCTCTCGGGCAGATTCCGGCCCGCCACCCGCAGCCACGTTCCGTCCATCGGGATGCACGCCACGAGGCACTCGGTGGCCACGATGCTGCATGAGGCAGGCGTGGCTCCATCCAACGCTGCGGCACTGCTGGGGCACTCCACCCAGATGCACCTCATGACCTATGTCAAGCCCACTCAGGAGGGCGTCGCGGGCGCTGGAGCCGCTCTGGCGAGCGTGGTCAAGGCAGCCCAGTAGAACGCCTTAGCGAAGACCATGTGTGAGAAAAGTGTGAGAGGGACGCGAGATGACTGATATTCACCTCGCGCCCCTCGGCACTCCGGGGAGAGGGTTTGGGCTGGTAGTCCAGCCTTCCTCTCCCCAGTGGCAGGTGCAGGATTCGAACCTGCGAACGCGATGCGGGCTGATTTACAGTCAGCTTCCTTTGGCCACTCGGACAACCTGCCGTGTCTCTCCCCAGAGGGAGCAACAGCCAGCAAGATTACCGCCGTTAGCAAACTCGTTCGACTCGGCCCCAAACTGCGCGGGTTGCTCCAAACTGAGTGGAGCACCTCGACAAGGAGTCGCCATGAACTGGAGCCCGCTCAACAAACTCGGTCTGATCTTGCTCGCCCTGTGTGGTGTGGCCAACTTCGTTCCCTGGCCCATGCCGGAAGGGGCACAGGCCGGACCACCGAAGGAGGTCCTGATTGCCGGCGTCGTCCTGGGCATTGTTGCCATCCTCGCGGTCGTTCACGCCTGGCTGAAGCGCAGCAAGTCATCGGCTTGGATCGCGATCATTGCGTCCCTCATCAACGCTGGCCTCACGGTTCCGGCGTTCTTCGTCGACGGCGTGCCGACGAGCATCCGCCACATCGCGGCCATCTTCGTGGCGGCCACGGTCGTTGGCGTCGTCCTGACGCTCTTGCCACGCCGCGCCGAAGTAGGGTGAGCGGGTGGCTGATTCCTCCTTCGACATCGTCAGCAAGATCGACCGCCAGGAAGCCGACAACGCGCTGAACCAGGCCGTCAAGGAAATCTCGCAGCGCTACGACTTCAAGGGCACTGGCGCCAACATCGCGTGGAGCGGCGAGCTGGGCATCGAGATCACCGCGAACGCCGACGAACGCGCGCTTGCCGTCCTCGACGTGTTCCAGGGCAAGCTCATCAAGCGGGGCATCTCGCTGAAGGCCTTGGAGACCGGCGAGCCGCGCCAGTCGGGCAAGGACGTCAAGATCTCGGGCTCCTTCACCCAGGGCATCAGCCAGGAGCAGGCGAAGAAGATCTCCAAGCTCATCCGCGACGAGGGCCCGAAGACGGTCAAGGTGCAGATCCAGGGCGACGAGCTGCGCGTGTCATCGAAGAGCCGTGACGACCTTCAGGACGTCATCGCGCTGGTCAAGGGCGCCGACCTCGACTTCGCGACGCAGTTCGTGAACTACCGGTAAGTCGACCTAGTCGACGAGCAGCGTGACCGGCTGGACGTTGTCGAGCACCAAGGACGGCCAGATGCTCGCGGCCACCAGAGCGAGCGCACCCACGACGACGACGAGCGTCGCCAGCCGGACACCGGACGAACCGGCCACGCTCCGGAACGGCGTCGCGGGCGCCGGCGCGAAAAGCGTCGCAACGAATTGCAGGTAGTACGCGAGCCCGAGCATCACGTTGACCGCCATGACGACGGCCAGCCACATCGGGCCCCTGTCCACAACCGGCACGAAAAGGACGTACTTCGTCACCAGCCCGATGACAGCCGGCGGGAATCCGGCGAGCACCAGGACCGCGAACGCAAGGGGCACGCCCACCAACGGGTCGGTGCGCGCCAAACCGGTCAGCTCGTCATAGGACGTCGAACCGCGCAGTTTGAGGACCACTGACAAGCCGGCGAAGCCGACGATGTTGGCCAGCGCGTAGACCGCGACGTATTGGCCCGCCGCGTTCATCGCCGGCATTGGGTCGCCCGAGGCCGCCGGCGCCAGCAGGAAGCCGGCCTGCGCAATCGACGACCAGGCCAGGACGGCCACGCCGTCCCGCTGGCGCAACGCACCGAGGTTGCCGATCGTCATGGAGACGGCGGCGACGACGGCGATCACCGGCTTCCAGATGGGCACGGTCTCGGCGGGCAGGCCGACGAGCAGCAGCACAAGCAGCGCGCCCAGCGTCGCGGTCTTCGACACTGACGCCAGGAAGCCCGCCACGACCGGTGAGGCGCCGCGGTAGGCGTCCGGCACCCAGGCATGGAAGGGCACCGTGCCGAGCTTGAACAGGAATCCGGTGACGGTCAGCACGACCCCGACTGCCATGGCCGCCCGCGCGCTGCCGACGACGTCCGAGCCGAGGTAGCCGTACGCCAGCGAGCCTGAGATCCCGTACAGCAGTGCGACGCCCATCAGCGTGATCGCCGTCGCGACGACCGAGGTCAGGAAGAACGTCCAGGCGGCCCCGATCGCACGGCGGTCCGCCTGGCGCAGGCCGACGAGAGCGATCGACGGCAGCGTGAGGAGCTCGAGCCCCACCAGCAGCGTGATGATGTCCTGCGCCGCCACGATGACCAGGCCGCCGGCGGCAGCCGATCCGAGCAGGAACTGGAACTCCCCCGGCGGCATGGCGTTCTCGCGGTGCAGGACGGCGGAGGCGGGGACGATCAGCAGCGTGCCGACGAGCACGATGCCGTCGAACCCGACTGGCAATCCGGCGGTGTGGAATCTCAGGACCATCGCGCCGATCGTGCCCGCGAGCATCGGCAGCCACGGCAGGACGAACGACCGCTTCGACGTCAGGAGGTCGGCACACAACGCCAGGAGAGCGCCGGCGGCCATGACCATCGCGGGGCCATAGAGCGTCCAACTGATCGGGATCATGGCGCGTATCCGATCGGCGGAAAGAGGCCGAAAATCAGGCCGGGCAGTACGCCGAGCGTGAGGATCGGCAGGAGCAGCAGGACGACGACGAGGCCTTCGCGGCGGATCAGGTCACGGTCCAGATCCAGCTTGGTGGGGACGCCCTGCAGCAGCGCGCGGGCGAACCGCGCGACATATGCCGTGGCCAGCAGGATGCCGGCTGTCGCGATCGCCATCAACACAACCGAGTAGGTCTGCGGCAAGCGCGAGGCCGGCTCGTATGCGGCCCGGAACGTCAGGAACTCACCCCAGAAGCCGGCCAGACCAGGCAGGCCGATCGTCGCCAGGCCGACCGTCAGCAGCGACGCCGCTCGCCACGGCGTCCGTCCGTAGAGGCCGCGGCCCAGAGCCTTGAGCGACGCCGTGCCGTAGCGCTCCTTGAGCGAGCCGGCCAGGAAGAAGAACAGCCCGGTGATGAGGCCGTGCGCCACCGATCCGATGACCGCCGCGATGACGCCAACGTGGCTCATGGTCGCGACTGCCAGGGCGACGAAGCCCATGTGCCCGATGCTCGAGTACGCCACGAGGCGCTTGAGGTCGTCCTGGGCGAGGCAGGCGAAGCCGGCCCACAGGATCCCGAGCACCCCCAGGGCCGCCAGCCAAGGGGCGATGCGCTCGGTCGGCCCGGGCAGCATCTGGACGTTCAGCCGGATCAGGCCGTAGGTGCCGAGCTTGAGGAAGACGCCAGCAAGCAGGACCGATCCGACGGTCGGGGCCTTGCTGTGGGCATCGGGCAGCCAGGTGTGCACCGGAACGAGGGGCACCTTCACGGCGAGGCCGAGCGCGATGAGGATCGCCGCCGTCAGCGAGGAGGTCCCGCGCACGTCCGCGATCTGCAGACTGCCGGCCCGGACCGCGACAACGACGAAGCCGACGAGCATCACTGCCGACCCGGTGACGGTGAACAGCAGGAACTTCGTGGCCGCGCGCCGCGCCTCCTCGCCCGAGCCCCAGCGCGCGATCACAAACCACATCGGGATGAGGGCGAGCTCGAAGAAGATGAAGAACAGCAACAGGTCCTGCGCCACGAAGACACCCACGGCTGCCCCGGCGATGAGCATGAGCAGCGCCACCAGGCCGGGCGAGGTGTCCCGCTGCCACAGCCACACGCAGCAGCAGAAGGTGAGGAACACCGTCATCAGCGCCAGCGGCCAGGAGATGCCGTCGACGCCGACGTGGAACCGCGCGCCGATGGGCTGGATCCACGGGCGGTCGACCTCGGCCCACAGCGCCCCCGGCTTGCCGACCGGGATTCGGGCCAGCTCGACGAGCGCGACCAGCGAGGCGATCCCGCCGAGCTCCGCGGCGCGACGACCGGCGAACGCCCCCGGCGCGACGCCCAGCACCGTAGCCGCGACGGCGAAGGCGAGCAGTGCTGCGGCGATCATCGGATCACCTCCGCGACGGCGTAGCCGACGAGTGCAAACGCGCCGACCGCGATGCCGGTCGCGTAAAGCTGCGCCTTGGCCGACTGGAGACGATCGAGCAGCCAACTGACGCCAGCGGCCGAGTGCGCGCCGCCGCGCGGGTAGGAGTCGATGATCGTGTCGTCGATCCAGACCACGGCCCGTGCCTTCATCGCGCCTATGGCCGGGATGAACCGGGAGAAGATGCGATCGAACCCGAGCTCGCCAGCCAGCGCGCGGCCGATTCGAGACTCGAACGTCCGCTTGCGCAGGAGCCAGCCCAGGCCGACGCCGAGGACGGCGGCGGCCGTCGACACCACGCCAATTTCCAGGTGGAACGGCTTGCCCACGGACAGCGCGAACACGGCGACAGCGAGCACCACCAGCGGGACCGCCATCACCACCGGCGTCTTGTGCGTTCCCTTCGCCTCACCGAGGAACGTGAGCGCCCACAGCCGGGTCGAATAGGCGGCCGTGAGGACGGACGTCAGGACGACGCTGGCAAACAGCGCCGGGATGTGCCGCACCGCCTCCAGGACCTCGTCCTTGCTGAAGAAGCCGACAGTCGGAGCGATGCCCCCGAGCGCCAGGAAGCCGACGGTCATGGTCCAGAAGTTCAGCCTCGACGAGCGGCGGAGACCGCCCATCGCGGACAGAGAGCTCGAGCCGACCGCGTGCATGGCGACGCCGCAGCCGAGGAAGAGGAGTGCCTTGAAGGCGCCGTGGGAGACGAGGTGGTCGATCGCGGCGGTTCCGTTGGCGACGGCGACCGCCGCGAACATCACGGCCAGCTGGCTGACGGTCGACCAGGCGAGTGCTCGCTTCAAGTCGCTCTGCGCGAGGGCGAACAGCGCCGCCGACAGCATCGTCACCGCGGCCACGACGGCGAGCGTCGTCATCGCGACGTCGGACCCGGCGAACAGCGACAACAGGCGCACGAGCAGGTACACGCCGGCGGCCACCATGGTCGCCGCGTGGATGAGCGCGGTGATCGGGGTCGGGCCCGGCATCGCGTCGGGCAGCCATGTCTGCAGCGGCACCTGTGCGGACTTGCCAACCACGGCGACGATGAGCAGCAGGCCGATGAGCGTCGAGTGCCGCGGGCCTTGCGCGGCGAGCGAGGCGAGCACCTGCGGGATCTCGTAGGAACCGTAGGTCTGACCGATGATCAGGATCGCCAGCAGCAGCCCGATGTCGGCCGCGCGGGTGACGATCAGCGCCTTGGCCGCCCCGGACTGCGCATCGTCCCGCTCCCAGTGATGGCCGATCAGCAGGTACGAGCAGACGCCCATGACCTCCCAGCCGATCAGCAGGACGAACAGGTTCGCCGATGCGACGACGGTGACCATGGCGATGAGGAACAGGATGATGAGCAGCGCGTAGGAGCGATAGCGGTTGTCTTGAGCCATGTACTTCGTCGAATAGAGCTGGACGAGGAACGCGACGGCGGCCGCCAGCAACATGACCTGCGCGCTGTCGGCGAAGACGAACGTGTGGAGCGACAGCGTCGGCAAGGTCGGACCGACGTCGTGAGCATCGGCGGCACGGACCGTGATCCGCTCGGTGTGCAGGTTCGGGATCGCCCACCAGGCGACGAGTCCGGACACGATGGCGGTGAGGAGGACGTAGGGCCAGCGCCTCATGCACGGTGCCCATCTCTGAGGGGCTCCACGTCGTCGACGTCGACCGTGCCCCGGGCCCGGAATAGGGCAAGGATGATCGCCAGGCCGAGACCGAGCTCGGCGGCGGCGAGGGCGATCACGTAGAGCGTCAGTACCTGTCCGGTGTGGCTGCGATCGCCGTACCAGGCGTCATAGGCGACCAGCTGGAGGTTGACGGCGTTGAGCATCAGCTCGACGCCGATGAGCGCCAGCACGGCGTTGCGCCGGGCCAGCACGCCGTAGAGCCCGGTGCCGAAGAGAGCCGCCGAGAGCAGGAGCGGGAACAGCAGCGGCATCAGCGCTCCCCCGGATCGGCGCGGCGCGACAGCACGATGGCCGCGATCAGGGCGACCAGCAGCACGACGCTCAGCACCTCGAAGGCCATCACCCAGTCACTGAAGATGGCCGAGCCGAGGCTCTCCGCCGTGCCGGGACGGCGCACCTCGATCTCGCTGCCGCCGAACGTGAAGACGAACACGGTGCCGAGCCCGAGCGCAGCAAGGGTGCTGATGACGGCAGCCGGACGCTGGTTCCCGGTCACCGCGGCCGAGGTGCCGGCCGTGGGTCGGCGGGTGAGCATCAGGGCGAAGACGATCAGGACGACGACGGCGCCGACGTAGACGAGCACTTGCACCCACGCGAGCAGCTCGGCCCCGAGCAGCAGGAATGCGCCGGCCACCGCGCCGAGCGTCACCACCAACCAGAGCGCCGCGTGGAGGAGGTGGCGGCTGGAAACGGCGAGAATGCCGGAGCCGATCGCGACCAGGCCCATGAGGACGAAGAGAACCTGGGCGATCACGTCGCGTCACCCACCTGCGGCGCCCCTGGTTCGATCGCGGTCGGCACCGGGACCGACGGCATCCACTGGCGCAGGTCGGCCTTGTCGTGCGTCAGATCACGGATGTCCGTCGTGGCGTATTCGAACTCCGGCGACCAGTGCAGCGCGTCGAACGGGCACACCTCGATGCAGATGCCGCAGTACATACACAGCGACCAGTCGATGTCGAACCGGTCGAGCACGTTCTGCTGGCGGTCACGACCGCCTTCGGTCGTCGCCGGGATCGTCTCCTTGTGGGAGTCGATGTAGATGCACCACGACGGGCACTCGCGCGCGCAGAGCATGCAGGACGTGCAGTTCTCCTCCTGCAGCGCGATGACGCCGCGGCTGCGCGCCGGCAGGTCCGGCTTCACGTCCGGGTACTGAGCGGTGACGCTGCGCCGCAGCATGTTCCGCAACGTGACCCGGAACCCGGCGGCGAGTCCGCTTCCCCACAGGATCATGCCCAGCCCCCCAAGACGAGTGTGGTCGTGATCGCGACCTGGAGGAGGGCGAGCGGGACGAGCACCTTCCAGGCGAACACGTTGACCTGGTTCTCTCGGAGCCGCGGGTAGGCGACGCGAGCCCAGATGACGATGAAGCCGAGGGCGAAGACCTTGAGCAGCATCCACAAGCCGCCGAGCTGGTCGGACATGGGCCCGGCCCAGCCGCCGAGGAACAGCACCGACGTGAGCGCGCAGAGGACGATGATCCCGGCGTATTCAGCGAGGATGAACATGCCGAATCGCATGCCGCCGTACTCCGTGAACGGCCCGAACACGATCTCCGCGTCGGCGAGTGGCGCGTCGAACGGGGGCCGCTGGAGCTCGGCGAGCCCCGCGACGAAGAAGACGACGAGGCCGGGCAGCTGGGTCAGCAGCCACCACGGCGTCCAGGACTCGGCGATCTTGGTGAGCGAGAGAGAGCCCGCGGCCATCGCGACGCTCGACGCGACCAGCACCATCGGCAGCTCGTAGCTCATCAGCTGGGCGGCGACACGCAGGCCGCCGACGTAGCTGTACTTGTTGTTGCTGGCAATGCCGGCCATCAGTGCACCGATGACGCCGACGCCCATGACGGCGAGGACGAAGAACAGCCCCGCGCCGATGTCGGCACCGACGAGGACCTCGCTGCCGAAGAGCGGACCGAGCGGGATCGCCACGAGCGCTATGCCGTACGGCACGAACGCGACAATCGGTGCCAGCGTGAAGATGCGCCGGTCGGCCGCATCCGGCGTGACCGCCTCCTTCTGGATGAACTTCACGCCGTCTGCGATCAGCTGGGCCCAGCCGTGGAACTTGCCGGCATACATCGGGCCGAGCCGGCTCTGCATGTGCGCCATCTGCTTGTGCTCCATCTGGCCGAGCACGAGCGGCAGCGTCAGGAAGGCGCCGAGCACGACGACGACCCGGATGACGGTCTCGAGGACGTCATTCATCCTGCAGCCAATCGTCGGGGACGCCCGGGGGCTTGACCCGGCGGCGCCCGGGCGACTTGCCGTGCAGGTCGTGGTCGGACTCGCCGGGCTCCTTGGCGCCGGGCCACGGCTTGACGACGCGCGAGGCGAGGACGAAGTCCTTGCGCAGCGGATTGCCCTCGAAGCCGTCCGGGAGGAGCAGCGGCTCCGGCTGCTCGCCGTCGCCGAAGCGGATGCCGAACATCTCGTGCGTCTCGCGCTCGTGCCACGCGACTCCTGCGTAGACATCGACGACGGACTGGGCGGGCTGGCCTTCGGCGAGGAACGTCGCCACGATCAGGTGGTCCCAGGGATCGCGACGCAGCACGTGGGCGACCAGCCGGACGCCGTCCTCCTCATCCACCGCGGACAGCCAGTCGAAGTAGGTGTAGCCGTCGGCTTTGAGGTCCGCGAGGGCGTCATGCCACCTATCGGGCTCGACGATGCGATGGGTCGGGGCAAAGCCGTTGGCGGCGAGGGCTTCTGCGTCAGTCATGGTTTAGCCACCCGCGGCGACAGCAGCGACGTCGTCGAGCGCTCTGCATAACGCTCGGCGAGGTTCTCGCGGGCGATCTTCTCCTGCAGCGTGACGATCCCGTGCAGCAAAGCCTCCGGCCGCGGCGGGCAGCCGGGCACGTAGACATCGACTGGGATGATCTGGTCGACGCCCTTGGTCACGCTGTACGAATCCCAGTACGGCCCGCCCGAGTTCGAGCAGGAGCCGAAGCTGATGACGTACTTCGGCTCCGGCATCTGGTCGTAGAGGCGCTTGATCGCCGGCGCCATCTTGTCCGTGACCGTGCCCGAGACCACCATCAGGTCGGCCTGCCGGGGGCCGGGCGCGAACGGGATGACGCCGAGCCGGATGAAGTCATGGCGGGACATCGAGGAGGCGATGAACTCGATGGCGCAGCACGCCAGGCCGAAGTTGAAGACCCACAACGAGTAGCGGCGGCCCCAGTTGAGGATGAAGCGCGCCGGCCTGGGCGCGAACCTGGTGCCCGGTCCGACGGTCGGGATGCCCAGGGGAATGAGCTGGCTCTCGTGCGTCACCGCGTCCAACTCAGCACCCCCTTGCGCCACGCGTAGACCAGCCCGAGCAGGACGATCGCCAGGAAGGTGCCCATCTCGACCGCGCCGGCCACGCCGAGCTTCGGCAGGACGACGGCCCAAGGGAACAGGAACACCGCGTCGACCGCGAAGATCACGTACAGGAACGCGTAGACGTAGTAGCGGATCGTGGATTGGGCCCAGCCTTCGCCGACCGGATCGACGCCGGACTCATAGGTGATGCCCTTCTCCCGCGCCGGGACTCGCGGCCGCATGAAGGCGTTCATGCCGAGCATCGCGCCGGCGAGGCCGATCGTGGCGAGGAGGATGCCGCCGACGGCGGCGTAGTCGTCCAGCAGACCAGCCATGCCCCGAGTGTAGGGAAAGCGGAACCTGATCTACCGGGGCGTCCGGATGATGTCCAGCGCCAACCGCGCGGCGCGATCGATCTCGGCAACGTCGCCGTAGAGCTGATGGCGGGTGTTGCCCATGTTGAGGTAGCTGTCGATGCGGAAGGCGTCGTCGGCCGGTGACGCGGATCGGGCCACCGCGAGGTCGGCTTCGAGCAGGTCGAGCCACTCCCGCTTGAGCCGCTGGACCGACTCGGCGACCGGCCCCTCCCGATGCCCGAACTCGACGGAAGTGGCGGCGACGAAGCACCCGCCCGGGAACCGTCCGGCCTTGGCATACGCGACCCAGTGCTCGACCAGCGCGGTGAGGCGCTCGACGCCTGCCGGCTCGTCCCACGCCGGCGCGATCACCCACTCCCGATAGAGGCGTCGGGCTTCGGCGACTGCCGCGATCTGGATGGCCTCGCGGGTGCCGAACACGGTCAGGATGCCGCTCTTGCTCACGCCCGTGCTTGCGGCAAGACCGCCCACCGTGATCGAGTCGAGCCCTTCGATGGTGGCCGTCATGGCGGCAGCGCGCGCGACGGTCTGCCGCGTCACGTCGCCGCGCGCACGCCGTCCGTCAATCACGTCGGTCTGGCCCACGCGGGTCACTCTATACGACCGACTGGACGTAAACCTAGTGCCGAGCGGCCGCCAGCGGCCTACGAGAGAATCAGCGGGGTACGGACCCGCTCCCGGGTCCATGGCCACGTCAACAGGGCCCATGCCCCAGCCACGATGACAATCTCGGCGATGACGTACATCGGCCATGGCCCCAGCAGGTCGAGGGCGGACCTGGTACCGGGCTTCCCATTGAGGTACCCGTAGTTCGTGCCGGCGACGAGATTGAAGGCGAAGGTGAAGACCATCCAGCCGATGGTGATTGCCACCGTCTGGGCATATGTGCGCCATGTCGGGTGCAGCTTCATGGCCCAGATGACATAGACCGCTGACCAGACGATCAGCATGTGCATCGCAAAGAACAACCACCACCGCAACCCGGGAAACGGTGTCGTCAGAGCCGGCGTGATAAGTCCCTGGGTGGTGAGCGTCAGCCCCCACAAGTAGGTGATGGTCGCGGCGAGGCGGGAACGGGTCCAGAGCGCAACGGCAGCGACGAGCCACGCCCAGTCGCACAGCTGCAAGGGCAGCGACTTCTGCAGACTCCACTCGGCCGGCGTGAACTGCACCAGTTGCATGGGCAACGCGATGGCGACAATGGCGACCGCGAACGCGCGATCCAGCCGACGCGGCGCCCACCGGGCGAACACCAGCACCGCCACGATCCCGATCGCCGTGACGGCCAACGCCGCCATGTGGGAAGGCCCGTAGGCATGGAACGGGGCTGGGTGTGGCGACACGGGAATAGCGTGCCACTGCCCGACGTCATACATGGCGTGAATCATCCCCGCAGCGGCCTCTTCATGGGCGCCGGGGCGTATTTCCTCTGGGGACTGTTCCCGCTGTTCTGGCCACTGCTGGCGCCAGCGTCCGCGCTCGAAGCACTGGCCCATCGGTTTGTCTGGTCTCTCGCCTTCGTGCTGTTGCTGGTGGTGCTCACCGGCAGATGGTCCCAGTTCCGGGCCATCTGGTCCGATCTGCGCCGCGTCGGATTCCTCGCGATCGCGTCGGTGGTGATCGCGATCAACTGGGGCGGCTTCATCTGGGGCGTCACGCATGGCCATGTCATCGAGACGTCGCTGGGCTACTTCATCAATCCCCTGGTCACCGTGATGCTCGGCGTTTTCGTGTTGGGTGAGGCGCTGCGCCGCTGGCAATGGGCGGCCATCGCCTTCGGCGCCGTCGCGGTCGCCGTCCTCACGGCGGACTACGGGCGCCCGCCCTGGATCGCGCTGCTCTTGGCGGCGTCGTTCGCGACGTATGGCTTCTTGAAGAAGCGGGCTCGCCTGGGTGCGGTCGAGTCACTCGGAGCCGAGACGCTGATCCTGGCGCCGGTCGCCCTGGCGTTCCTGCTGTGGCTCGAAGCGACGGGCCGCGGGACGTTCGGGCACGCCGGACTGCCCAACGCCCTGCTGCTGGCCTGCACCGGCGTCGTCACCGCTGTGCCACTGCTGCTGTTCGGCGGCGCGGCGACTCGGCTGTCGCTGACGACGCTCGGCATCTTGCAATACCTCGGGCCGGCGTTGCAGTTCGTGTTCGGCCTGCTCATCTTCCACGAGCCGATGACGGATGCCGCATGGGTCGGCTTCGTGCTGGTCTGGGTAGCGCTGGCGATTTTCACGATCGACGGCGTTCGCCACCACCGCGGCGTACTCGGCCAAACCGCGGAATCGGTGGCTGCTTAGCCGTCACTCGCCCACCCGTCCGGTTCGCGCCATGTTGGGACGGTTCCCAGTCCAGATTTGCGCCGAGTTCCACGATGTTTGCGTCGGATTGGGTGCATTCGGGCGCAAATCTGGTCCGGGCGAGTGGTGGCGAGTGGGAACTGTGGGCAACGGGCCCTCAACGGCCCGTTGCCCACAATTCACCGCGTACGTGAGCCTGCGGACGCGTCCGGGCCACGCTGGCGACGGATCTTTAGGCGTTTGTGCGGCTATGACGGCCTAAACGTCGACACATCGGAGCCCTGACCGCATCTATGTCTAAAGATGCGTCCTAATTTCGGCAAGAGAGGGCGATTGGTTTAGTTGTCGCGGGAGGCCAGCCGGTCGCAGACGTCGTGCAGCGCGTCCGTCGCCTCGCCGGACGGCAGCCGGTCAAGGAGCGCGCGCGCCGCATCGGCTTCGGTCTGCACGTAGGCGCGTGCCTCGTCCATTGCCGGATGGACGCGAAGGGCGGCCAGCACCTGCGCGACCTCGTCGTCGTCCGTGATGGGCGCGGACAGGGCCCTGACCAGCTCAGCGTCTGCCGGATCACCCGAGCGCCGAGCCAGCAGCGTCGGAAGGGTCGGCACGCCTTCGCGGAGGTCGGTCCCGGGCGTCTTGCCCGAGTCGTCGGAGTCACTGGCGATATCGATGACGTCATCGCTGAGCTGGAAAGCCGAACCGATCCGCTCGCCGAACTCGGTCACGGTCTCCGTGACGTCCGGGGAGGCACCCGACAGGTGCGCGCCGTAATACGCCGACGTCGCGATGAGCGAGCCGGTCTTGTCGGCCACGACGCTCAGGTAATGCTGGAGCGGGTCCTCGCCTTCGTGCGGACCGATTGTCTCGCGGATCTGGCCCTTGACCAGACGCGCGAAGGTCCGTGCCTGGACGCCGACAGCATCCGGGCCCAGGGTCGAGGTGACCTCCGATGCGTGTGCGAACAGGAAATCGCCCACGAGGATGGCCAGCGAGTTGTCCCAACGCGTGTTCGCCGTCTCGGCCCCGCGTCGCATGGTGGCCTCGTCCATGACGTCGTCGTGGTACAGAGTGGCCAGGTGCGTCAACTCGACCGCCGAGCCCGCCGGCACGACGTGGGGGTGACGCGGGTCGCCGTACTCCGCGCAGACGAGGACGAGCATCGGCCGGAAGCGCTTGCCGCCGGCGTTGAGCAGGTGCGCTGCGGCTTCAGTGATGAACGGCTCGTCGCTGGCGATGACCTGGTGAAGGTGCGCCTCAACGGCGGCAAGGCCGGTGGCCAGACGGCCTTCCACGTCCCCCACGTCGCTCTCCCACCCGTTAGCCAACAAACAGTCCGGCGTGCTGAGCGAACTCGAGCGCGGGACCCGGTACCAGGCCGAGGACCAGCGTAACGATGGCAGCAGCCGCGATGACCACCGTAGTCAGCAGGCTCGGGACGGCGACGTCCGGGCCTTCACCGACGGGCTCGGTGAAGAACATCAGCACGATGACTCGGGCATAGAAGTAGGCCGCGACGGCGCTCGCCATGACCGCGATGATGACCAGCGGCCAGAAGCCGCCGGACAGTGCGGTCGAGAAGACCGCCATCTTGCCGATGAAGCCGCTGGTCAGCGGGATGCCGGCGAACGAGAGCAGGAACAGCGCGAACGCCCCGGCGATGATCGGGGCCTTGCGCCCGAGCCCGGCCCAGCGCGCCAGGTGGGTCGCCTCACCGCCGCCACCGATGCCGTCGCGGACGAGCGTCACGACGGCGAACGCGCCGATCGAGGCGACGCCGTAGACGGCCAGGTAGAACAGGACCGCCGACACCGAGCTGATGCGGCCCGCTGCCGCATACGCGCCCGCAACACCGACGAGCAGGAAGCCGGCGTGGGCGACGGACGAGTAGCCGAGCATGCGCTTGACGTCCGTCTGGGCGATCGCCACCAGGGATCCGACCAGCATGGTGACGACGGCGACGGCGACGAGCAGCGGGCGCCAGTTCCACGACGCTCCGCCGAATGCCACGAACAGCACGCGCATGAGCGCGACGACGGCAGCCGCCTTGGTTCCGGCCGACATGAATGCGGTGACCGGCGTCGGAGCGCCCTGGTAGACGTCAGGCGTCCAGGCGTGGAAAGGGACGGCGCCGATCTTGAACAGCAGGCCGACGGCCATGAGTGCGATGGCGGCGAGCAGCAGCGGCGCCGCGTGAGCTCCGCCCGGCTCGGCCCCCCGCGCAACGGCCCGGGCGATGTCGATCAGCTCCACGCCGCCTGCATAGCCATACGCCAACGCAATGCCGTACGCGAAGAAGGCCGACGAGAAAGCGCCGAGCAGGAAGTACTTGAGTGCCGCCTCCTGGCTGAGCAGTCGCCGGCGGCGAGCCAGTCCACACAGCACGTACAGCGGGAGCGACAGGACCTCGAGCGCAACGAAGAGCGTCAGCAGGTCATTGGCCGTCGCGAACACCATCATCCCGAGCAGCGCGAACAGCGCCAGCGGGAACACCTCGGCGTGCTCGAGTTGGGCGGCCCGGGCCTCGGCCTCGCCGGGCGATCCGGGCGCATCGGCGGCCCGGCCGGTGAAGGCACTCAGCCCGCCCTCGAGGCGGCGCTCCGCGAACAGCGCCGTCGACAGCAGCGCGAAGACGCACAGCATCGCCCAGGTGAGGACGCCGGGCCCGTCCACGGAGAGCGCGCCCTCGGTCGACAGCTGCCCTTGGCCATTGGCACCCACCGGACGCAGGTGCGCGTAGACGTACGCGGAGTCGGCGAGAGCCGCCAACACCGTGGCGAACGCGACGGCGGCCTGAACCGTGAACCGCGGCCGACGCGGGACGAGGGCCTCGAGCAGCGTCCCGAGCACCGCGCCGGCGCTGACGATGAGCAGCGGGGCGATGAGGGCGTACTCGATGTGCGGAGCCCCGATGATCGGCGTCGGCGGTGTCATTTGCGACTCCCCTCGTGGGACGCAGCATCGACGGGGAAGTGCGGGGTCCTCGGTGCCGGGTCGCCCGCCCCGATCCGCGACAGCGTGGCGTCGACCGCCGGGTTGATGACGTTGAGCAGCGGCTGCGGGAAGAAGCCGAGCCCGACCATCAGGACGATGGCCGGCGCCAAGGACGCCATCTCGAGTGGCTTGAGGTCGCGGATCCCGGCATTGTCCTCGCGCAGCGGGCCGGTCATCGTGCGCTGGTACATGACGAGGATGTAGAGCGCGGCGAGAACGATTGCCAGGACCGAGACGATCGCCGCCACCGGGTACCGCGTGAAGGTGCCGGCCATCACCATGAACTCGGACACGAACGGCGCGAGGCCCGGGAGCGAAAGGCTGGACAGGCCCGCGATCAGCAGGATGCCGGAGAGCACTGGCGCCACCTTCTGGACACCGCCGAAGTCGGCGATGCTCGCCGAGCCGCGGCGGGCGATGAGGATGCCGGCGACGAGGAACAGCGCGGCCGTCGACAGGCCGTGGTTGAACATGTAGAACGTCGCCCCCGCGGTGGACGTCGACGTCACCGCGAACAGGCCGAGAATGATGAAGCCGAAGTGGGACACCGACGTGAAGGCGATCAGCCGGCGCAGGTCGTCCTGGCCGATCGCGAGCAGCGCGCCATAGACGACGCTGACGACGGCGAGCACGATCACGACCGGCGTCGCCCAGTGCGCGGCTCCCGGGAAGAGCCCCAGGCCCCAGCGCAGCATGCCGAAAGTGCCGACCTTGTCGATCACGCTGACCATCAGCACGGCGGTCGATGGCGTCGCCGACGCCGCCGCGTCCGGCAGCCAGGTGTGGAACGGGAACAGCGGCGCCTTGATCGCGAAAGCGGCCATGAAGCCGACGAACAGCAGCCGCTCGACGCCCGACCCCATGTGCAGGCCGACCAGGTCGGTCAGCAGGAACGACGGGTGACCCGTCTTGGACGACATGTAGTAGAGGCCGATGATGCTGGCCAGCATCAAGAGCCCGCCGACCAGGTTGTAGATCAGGAACTTGACCGCGGCATACGTGCGCTGGCCGGTCCCGTAGGTGCCGATCAGGAAGAAGATCGGAATGAGGGTGGCCTCGAACAGCGCATAGAAGAGAGCCGCGTCGGTGGCCGAGAAGACACCGAAGGCCAGGCCTTCAAGCCCGAGCATCCAGGCGAGGTAGCCGTGGAACCGCTGGCCGGCGGGCAGCACGTCGTCCCAGCCGGCGAGGAGCACGATCGGCGTCAGGATCGCGGTCAGCAGGATCAGGGTGATGCCGATGCCGTCGACGCCCAGCGAGTAGTAGACGCCGAACGACTTGATCCAGAGGTGCTTCTCGGCCAACTGGAAGCCGGTCTGATGGAGGTCGAACTCGGCGAGCACCGCCAACGCACCCGCGAGCCCCGCCAGGCTGAATCCAACGGCGATCGTCTTGGCCAGCCGTTCGGCGGTGCGCGGGACGACACCGAGGACGAGAGCGCCCACCAGCGGCGTCAGCATGAGCAGCGTGAGCGTCATCCGAGTGTCACCGCCAGGAGCATCGCGAGGACGAGCAGCGCGCCCGTCACCATGCTGAGTGCGTAGCTGCGCACGAACCCGTTCTGCTGCCGCCGCAACGCGTTGGCCGCGTCACCAAGCCGATCGGCGACGCCGGTGACGAACGCGTCCAAGCCGGCGCCGTCGACGTAGACGAGCGTCCGCACCAGGTGCCGGGTCGGGCGGACGGCGATGGAGTCGTTGATGGCGTTGCCGTAGAGCTCTTCACGTCCAGCACGGGCGAACACGGACACCTCACGATCGGATGGGGTCTCGCCGGGGATCGGCTGTACGGCGTACATCCGCAGGCCGAACAGGACGCCCACGGCGACGACGGCCAGGACGGCCAAGCTGATGGCCCACGCCGGTGCCGGCAGCTGGTGCTCGTGCACCTCACCGGTGACGGGGGCGAGCCAGTCGGTGATCCAGCCGCCGAAGGCGAGGGCGCCGCCGAAGGCGGACAGCCCGGCCAGTGCGACCAGCGGCAGCGTCATGACCCGTGGCGATTCGTGCGGATGGACGTCGTCCAGCCAGCGTCGCTGGCCGAGGAAGGTCATGGCGAACAGGCGGGTCATGTAGAACGCCGTGACGCCGGCGCCGAGCAGGGCGCCGAGGCCGGCCCACCAGGACTGGGCCAGGGCCGCTTCGATGATCTTGTCCTTCGACCAGAACCCGGAGAAGGGCGGGACGCCGATGATCGCGAGGTAGCCGAACGCGAACGTGATGAAGGTGACCGGCATCGCCGACCGCAGTGCGCCGTAGTGGCGCATGTCGACGTCGTCATTGACGCCGTGCATGACGGAGCCGGCGCCGAGGAACATGTTGGCCTTGAAGAACCCGTGCGTCAGCAGGTGGAAGATGGCGAACGCGTAGCCGGCCGGCCCGAGTCCCGCGGCGAGCATCATGTAGCCGATCTGGCTCATGGTCGAGCCGGCGAGTGCCTTCTTGATGTCGTCCTTGGTGCAGCCGATCCACGCGCCGACGAGCAGGGTGACGAGGCCGACGATCACGACGGCCGTGCGCGCCACCTCGGACGCGTTGAAGATGCCGTTGGACCGCACCACCAGGTAGACGCCGGCGGTGACCATCGTCGCCGCGTGGATGAGGGCCGACACCGGCGTCGGGCCCTCCATGGCATCGAGCAGCCAAGCCTGCAGCGGAACCTGCGCGGACTTTCCGCAGGCAGCCAGCAGCAGGAACAGGCCGAGCGTCGTGGCCACGCCGACCGACGCGGTTGACACCGACGCGTTGACGTCGCCGATGACCGTCGTGCCGAACTGTGCGAACGCGGTCATGATGGCCAGGGCCATGCCGATGTCGCCGACCCGGTTGAGCACGAAGGCCTTGGTCGCGGCCTGGGCGGCCGAGTCCTTGTGCTGCCAGAAGCCGATGAGCAGGTAGGACGCGAGGCCGACGCCCTCCCAGCCGAGGAACAGCACGAGGTAGTCCGACGCGAGGACGAGCGTCAGCATCGCGGCGATGAAGATGTTCAGGTAGGCGAAGAAGCGACGCCGCCGCGCGTCGTGCTCCATGTAGCCGATCGAGTAGACGTGGATCAGCGTGCCGACGCCGGTGATGAGCAGCACGAACAGACCGGACAGCTGGTCGAAGGTGTACGCCATGTCGACGTGGAACGGTCCGGCGCTGATCCAGGTGAACAGCGTCTTGTGGAACGACCGGTCGTCAGCCGGGCGGGTGAGCAGCTCGATGAAGGCGCCCGCGCCGACGACGAAGGAGGCCGTGGACGCGGCCGTGCCGATCAGATGGCCGAACCGGTCTGCTTCCTTGCCCCACACCAGCAGGCCGAGGCCGGAGACCAGTGGGATGGCCACCAGGAGCCATGCGTACTCGAGCATCGGTCGACCTCAGAACCTGAGCAGGCTCGCGTCGTCGACCGAAGTCGTCTGCCGCGTGCGGTAGATGGACACGATGATCGCCAGGCCGACGACGACCTCGGCGGCCGCGACAACCATGACGAAGAACGCCGCAATCTGCCCGTCGAGGGTGCCGTGCTGGCGGGAGAACGCGACGAATGCGAGGTTCGTAGCGTTGAGCATCAGCTCGATGCACATGAAGACGACGATGGCGTTGCGGCGGATGAGCACGCCGGCGGCTCCGATCGTGAACAGCAGCATCGAAAGCGTCAGGTACTCAGTCATCGGTGGCCGGTCCCTTCTCCAGCGGCCGCAGGCTGTCGGCGACCGACGCCTCGACCGGAGTGCCGTCGGGCAGGAGCGCCGGGACGTCGACGGCGTTGTTGCCCGCGAAGACGCCCGGCGTCGGCGGGTTGCCGGGGTGCTTGCCGGACTCGGCATAGTCCCGCATCCGCTGCCGCGACAGGGAGGCCTGCGACGGGCGCGCGCTGAGCCGCTCCCGATGCGCGAGCACCATGGCCGCCAGCGCCGCCGTGATCAGGAGGGCGCTCGTGAGCTCGAACGCCAGGACGTAGGGGCCGAACATCAGGGCAGCCAGGCTTTGAACGTTGTCTGCCTTGCCGAAGCCAACCACCGATCGACTGATCGTCTGGGCGACGCCGAAGATGGCCAGCAGGCCGAACAGGAGGGTGACCACGAATGCGAGCACGCGCTGACCGGGAAGTGACTCCTTCATCACGTCGTTCGCCTCGACGCCGACCAGCATCAGCACGAACAGGAACAGCATCATGATCGCGCCGGTGTAGACGATGACCTGAACGGCGAACAGGAAGGGCGCGCCCTGTGCGGCATAGAGGACGGCGAGGCTGAGCATGACGACGGCCAGGCACAGCGCGGCGTGAACCGCCTTGCGGGAGAACACCAGTCCGACGGCGGCGAGCACCATCAGCGGAGCCAGGATCCAGAACGCCGTCATCACGCGTCCCCGAAGTCGACGAGAGGGGCGTTCGGATCAAGCCGGTAGTAGTCGCCGTCGTCCTCGCCTAGACGCATCGGGTGCGGCGGCGCCTCCATGCCCTCGCGCAATGGCGCCAACAGGTCGTCCTTCGTCCAGATCAGGTCGGCCCGGTTGTCGTCGGCCAGCTCGTACTCGTTGGTCATGGTGAGTGCGCGCGTCGGGCATGCCTCGATGCAGAGCCCGCAGAGGATGCAGCGCAGGTAGTTGATCTGGTAGACGGCGCCGTATCGCTCACCCGGGCTGTAGCGCTCCTCGTCGGTGTTCGACGCACCCTCAACATAGATGGCGTCGGCCGGGCACGCCCACGCGCACAGCTCGCAGCCGATGCACTTCTCCAGCCCGTCCGGCCAGCGGTTGAGCTGGTGACGTCCGTGGAACCGCGGCTGCGTCGGCACCTTCTCGAACGGGTACTTCTCGGTGACCGGTTTGCGGAACATCGTTCGGAACGTCACGCCGAACCCGGCGATCGGGTCCCACAGGGTCTCGCGCAAGGAGCCCATCAGCGGTCCACCTTCCACTGCTTTGGAACTGGATAGCCGACGTCCGCGCCCTCTTCGTGGTGCGCAGGCAAAGGCTTCTTTCGCTCCGGCACGAGGAACGTCAGCAGGAACACCACACCGGCCGCGCAGGCTCCCCAGATCAGCAGCTGCTGATCGAGCATGCCGTCGCTCTTGAGCCGACGGACGACGGCGACGATGACGATCCAGCCGAGGGAGACCGGGATGAGCACCTTCCACCCGAAGCTCATGAACTGGTCGTAGCGCATGCGCGGCAGCGTGCCGCGCAGCCAGATGAACCAGAAGATGAAGACGAGCGTCTTGCCGAGGAACCACAGGACCGGCCAGTAGCCGTGGTTGGCGCCGGGCCAGATGTGAGCGATGCCGAACGGCGCCCGCCAGCCGCCGAGGAACAGCGTCGTCGCGAGCGCGGAGACGGTGACCATGTTGACGTACTCGGCGAGGAAGAACAGCGCGAACTTCAGCGACGAGTACTCGGTGTGGAAGCCGCCGACGAGCTCACCCTCCGCCTCGGGCAGGTCGAACGGCGCCCGGTTGGTCTCACCGACCATCGCGATCGTGTAGACGAGGAACGACGGCAGCAGCGGCAGGAAGAACCAGGTGTCCTTCTGCGCGGCGACGATCTCCGACGTAGACATCGAGCCGGCGTAGATGAACACCGCGACGAACGACAGGCCCATCGCGACCTCGTAGGAGATCATCTGGGCGCTCGAGCGCATGCCACCGAGCAGGGCGTAGGTCGAGTTGGACGACCACCCGGCCAGCACGATGCCGTACACGCCGATGGACGTGATCGCGAGGATGTAGAGAACCGCCACCGGCAGGTCGGTGAGCTGCAGCGGCGTGGTGACGTTGGTGAACGGGATCTTGGCTTCGGGACCCAGTGGGATGACGGCCCAGGCCATGAAGGCGGGGATCGTCGCGATGATCGGCGCCAGCACGTAGACGACCTTGTCGGCCGCAGCCGGGAAGAGGTCCTCCTTGAGCGCCAGCTTCACGCCGTCGGCGAGGCTCTGCAGCAGTCCGAACGGGCCGTGCACGTTGGGGCCGATGCGGTGCTGCATGCGCGCCACCACGCGGCGCTCGAACCAGATGTTGAACAGCGTGTAGAGCACGAGGAGGAGGAAGATCGCCACAGCCTTGACCGCGACGACCCAGAACGGCTCGTGCCCGAAGAGCTCACTCATCGGTCGCCCCCAACGTCACAACCGCGCCGTGGTGCATCCCGAGCGCGCCGAGGTGCTGGCCGTTGTTGGTCGGGGCCCACACCACGCCGTCGGCCATCGTCTCCTCGACTTCGACCGGGAAGGTCGCCGATCCGGCGGAGGTACCGATGACGGCGCTTCCATCCGCCTTGACGCCGGCGGCGGCGAGTGTCGCGGTGTTGGCCTTGAGCACGGCCGGACGAGCAGTCGCGTGATATTCGGGCTGTCCGGCCTGGCAGCGGCCGTCGTCGATCAGCTGCTTCCACGTCGAAAGGACGACGTGACCGTCCTTGAGAACCGGCGCCTGCGCCGATTCGACGTTCGGAGCCACGAACTCGGTCTTGTCGGGCATGACGTCGACGCTCAGCGCCTTGCCCAGCTCGGCGGCGATGCCGCGCAGGACCCGCGCGTCCGGCAGCGCCTGCGTCTCGAGCACCCGCGGGAACGCGCGACGGTTCCCGTCCCAAGCGATGAAGGTGCCGGCCTTCTCCACCGGCGGCGCCACGGGCAGCACCACGTCAGCCAGCGCCGTGACCTCGCTCGCGCGCACCTCGAGGCTGACGACGAAGGCCTGCTCCAGCGCGTAGCGCGCCGTGGTCGGATCGGGCAGGTCGTTGATCTCGACGCCGCCGACGACGAGCGCGCGGAGCTGGCCGGCAGCCGCCGCTGCGAGGATCGCCGTCGTGTCACGACCGTCGGCGCCGCCGTGGTTGGGCAGGCAGCCTGCCTCGGCCGCCGTCCGGTCGCCCGCGCGGCGCGGGATCCAGCCGATCCGCGACTGCGCCGCGTGGCCGAGGGCGGCACTGAACGCGCCCGGTGCACCGCCGAGGCGCTCTCCCAGCAGCAGGACGGCCTGGCCGTCGAGCTCGAGGGCCGCGAGAGCGGCCGCCTCCTGGCCCGGGACTGTCGGGATCAGCTCGGCGTTGAGTTTCGCCAGCCCGCGGGTGAGGTGGGAGGCGATCGCGACGATCCGGCCGCCCGCCCGCGCCCGCTTGCGCAGCTGGAGGAACACCGTCGCTGCCTCGTCCTCCGGCTCAAGGCCGACGAGCACGACGGTCGACGCCTTGGCCAGGTCCTGGTATCCAACGTTTGAGGTCTCCAGGACGTGGTGCTGCAGGAACTGCGCCTCCTCGTCGGAGTGGACGCGGGCGCGGTAGTCGATGTCGTTGGTGCCGAGCACGTCGCGGGCGAAGGAGGCGTAGGCGCTCGCATCATCGACCGTCAGGTGCCCGCCCGGAAGCACACCGACGCCATTTGCGGCGGCAAGACCACGCGCGGCAACTACGAGAGCACCGGGCCACGACATCGGCTCCAGCTCGCCCGTCTCGGCGTTGCGGACGAGCGGCATCGTGAGCCGATCGGGCTGGCTGGACCAGGCGAAGGCGAAGCGATCCTTGTCGCTGATCCACTCCTCGTTGACGCTGGGGTCGTCGCCGGCGAGCACGCGCATGACCTTGCCGCGCCGATGATCGACGCGGACCGCCGCGCCACTCGAGTCGTGCTCAGTGATCGAGGGCGTCGACACCAGGTCGAACGGACGGGACCGGAACCGGTAGTCGGCGCTGGTCAGCGCACCGACTGGGCAGATCTGGATCGTGTTGCCGGAGAAGTAGGAGTGGAACGGCTCGCCGTCGGCGATGCCGATCTGCTGCTGCGCGCCCCGCTCCAGCAGCTCGATGAACGGATCGCCGGCGATCTCTTCGCTGAACCGGGTGCAGCGCTGACAGAGGACGCAGCGCTCGCGATCGAGCAGGACCTGCGCCGACACCGGCACCGGCTTTGCGAAGTGCCGCTTCTTGTCGGTGAAGCGCGACTCCGCGTCGCCGTGCGACATGGCCTGGTTCTGCAGCGGGCACTCGCCGCCCTTGTCGCACACCGGGCAGTCAAGCGGGTGGTTGGCCAGCAGGAACTCGAGGTTGCCGCGCTGCGCCTTCTCGGCCACCGCCGACGTCACCTGCGTCTCGACGACCATGCCGGCGGCGACCTCGAGCGTGCAGGAGGCCTGCGGCTTCGGGAAGCCACGGCCATTGCCCGCGTCGGGCACGTCGACGAGACACTGCCGGCACGCGCCGACCGGCTCGAGCAGCGGGTGGTCGCAGAAGCGCGGGATCTCGATGCCGATCTGTTCGGCGGCCCGGATGACGAGCGTCCCCTTCGGGACGCTGACCTGGACGCCGTCGATGGTCACGGTCACGAGTTCTTCGAGCGTCACGCCATGACCTCCTCGGCGGCGAAGAGAGCACTGCGCTCCGGCGGGAAGAGCTCCCACGACGGCGTCGTCATGCCGGACTCGAACTCGCTGCGGAAGTACTTGATCGCGCTGGTGATCGGGCTGGTGGCACCGTCGCCGAGGGCGCAGAACGAGCGGCCGAGGATGTTGTCGCACAGGTCCAGCAACAGCTCGATGTCGCCGTCGCGGCCCTCGCCGGCGTCGAGCCGCTTGAGAATCTGCGTCATCCACCAGGTGCCCTCACGGCAGGGCGTGCACTTTCCGCAGGACTCGTGCTTGTAGAACTCGGTCCAACGCAGGACGGCGCGGACGACGGAGGTCGTCTGGTCGAACACCTGCAGTGCCTTGGTGCCCAGCATCGACCCGGCAGCGGCGACGCCTTCGTAGTCCAGCGGGACGTCGAGATGCTCGGCGGTCAGGATCGGCGTGGACGAGCCGCCCGGCGTCCAGAACTTCAGCTCGGCGCCGTCACGCATGCCGCCGCCCAGTTCGAGCAGCTCGCGCAGGGTGATGCCGAGCGGTGCCTCGTACTGCCCGGGCCGCTTCACGTGGCCGGACAGCGAGTAGATCGTGTAGCCCTTCGACTTCTCGGTGCCCATGTCGGAGAACCAGGCAACGCCTTCATCGATGATGCTCGGGACGGACGCGATCGACTCGACGTTGTTGATGACGGTCGGGCACGCGTAGAGCCCTTCGACGGCCGGGAACGGCGGGCGCAGGCGCGGCTGGCCGCGGCGGCCCTCGAGCGAGTCGAGCAGCGCCGTCTCCTCCCCGCAGATGTAGGCGCCCGCGCCGGCGTGGATGACCAGGCCGACCTTTCGACCGCTGCCCATCACGTCATCGCCCAGGTAACCGGCCTCGTACGCCTCGCGCGCCGCAGCTCGCAGCCGGCGGACGACGTGCAGCACCTCACCGCGCACGTAGATGAACGCGGTCTCGGCCCGGATGGCGAGTGAGCTGATGATGACGCCCTCAACGAGCGTGTGGGGGCTGGCCATCATCAGCGGGATGTCCTTGCAGGTGCCCGGCTCCGACTCGTCTGCGTTGACCACGAGGTACTTCGGCTTCGGGTTGTCCTGCGGGATGAAGCCCCACTTCATACCGGTAGGGAACCCGGCGCCGCCGCGGCCGCGCAGGCCGGCTTCCTTGACCTGCTCGATGAGCGCATCGGGAGCGATGTCGAGCGCCTTGCGCAGCGCTTGGTAGCCGCCCTGCGCTTCGTACGCCTCGCGCGTCCACGCCCGGTCGTCGCCCCAGTTGCGGGTGAGGACGGGAGTCAGCGTAGTCATGACGCGAACCCCCCGTTCGACGCATCTTTATACATAGATGCGGTCAGCGCCCGGATGTCTCGACGATTTGGCCGCAATAGCAACCTAAACGTCGAGATATCGGCCTTCGAACCCCATGAATGTATAAAGATGCGTCCAAAGTGGGCGGTCATGCGCCACCGCCCTTGCTGGCCGGCGAGGCCGGCGCCGTCCAGCCTTTCTCCTTGGCGATCTCCAGGCCGGCGAGCGACGGTCCCGCGGCCGCGGGTCCCTCGTCGACGAGGCCGTCCTCGAAACCGGCGAGCACGCGCTCGGCCTCGCGCCAGGACGTGATCGTCGCGCCGCGCGGGCTGACGACCTTCTCGCCGGCGCGCAGCGCATCGACCAGCTCGACGGCCGACGACGGCGTCTGCTGGTCGAAGAACTCCCAGTTGACCGTCATCACCGGAGCGAAGTCGCAGGCTGCGTTGCACTCGATGTGCTCGAGCGTCACGGCCCCGTCGGCGGTGGTCTCGTCATTGCCGATGTCGAGGTGCGAGCACAGCCGCTCGAAGATGGCGTCGCCGCCCATGACGGCGCACAGCGTGTTGGTGCATACGCCGACGTGGTGCTTGCCGACGGGGTGCTTCTTGTACATCGTGTAGAAGGTCGCGACGCCGGACACCTCGGCTTCGGAGATCCCAAGGAGCTCCGCACACAGGGAGATTCCCTCCGTCGTCACGCGCCCGTCGACGGACTGCAGCAGGTGAAGCATCGGCAGCAGCGCGGACCGGGCCTCGGGATAGCGGCCCATCAGCTCGCGCAGCTCGGCGAGGGTCTCTTCGGTGTAGGTCATCGGTCGACCCCTCCCATGACCGGGTCGATCGACGCGATGGCGACGATGACGTCGGAGATCATCGAGCCCTCACTCATCACGGACGTGCCCTGCAGGTTCACGAACGACGGATCCCGGAAGTGCACGCGGTACGGCCGGGTGCCGCCGTCGGAGACGACGTGGCAGCCGATCTCGCCGCGCGGCGCCTCGACCGACGCATACGCCTGGCCGGCCGGCACCCGGAAGCCCTCGGTCACCAGCTTGAAGTGATGGATCAGTGCCTCCATCGACTCACCCATGATGTGCCGGATGTGATCCATCGAGTTGCCCTGGCCGTCGGCGCCCACCGACAGCTGCGCCGGCCACGCGATCTTCTTGTCGGCCACCATGACGGGCTCGCCGTCGAGGGCCTCCAGCCGATCGATGGCCTGCTCGACGATGCGGAGCGACTGGTACATCTCGTCCAGACGAACCCGGAAGCGGCCGTAGGCGTCGGGCTCATCCCAGGTGACGACGTCGAAGTCGTACGTCTCGTAGTCCCAGTACGGCATGGTCTTGCGCAGGTCCCAGTCGTATCCGGTGGCCCGCAGGACCGGGCCGGACAGCCCGAGCGCGAGGCATCCCGGCAGGTCAAGATGTCCGACCCCCTTGAGCCGGCCCTTGAAGATCGGGTTGGCGTTGCACAGGGCCGCGTACTCCGGCAGCCGCTTCTTCAGCAGCTTCACCATGTCGCGGAGCTTCACGATCGCGCCATCCGGCAGGTCGTTCGCGACCCCGCCGGGCCGCAGGAACGCATGGTTCATGCGCAGGCCGGTGATCATCTCGAAGATGTCGAGGATGAGCTCACGGTCGCGGAACCCGATCGTCATGACGGTGAGGGCACCGATCTCCATGCCACCAGTGGCGATGCAGACCAAGTGTGAGCTGATCCGGTTGAGCTCGAGCAGCAGGATCCGAAGGACCTTGGCCTTCTCCGGGATGTCGTCGTCGATGCCCAGCAGCTTCTCGACGGCGGCGACGTAGACAGCCTCGTTCGAGAACGGCGCGACGTAGTCCATGCGGGTGCAGAACGTGACGCCCTGCGTCCACGTCCGGAACTCCATGTTCTTCTCGATGCCGGTGTGCAGATAGCCGATGCCGGGCCGCGCGTCGACGACGGTCTCGCCGTCGATCTCGAGCACGAGGCGGAGGACGCCGTGGGTCGAGGGGTGCTGCGGGCCCATGTTCACCACGAGCCGGTCGCCCTCGACCGCGGTCGCGTCGATGGTCTCCCAGTCTTGGCCGGTGACATGGAAAACCGGACCCTCCGTGGTCTCGGTTGTGCCGGCGTACGGGTCTGTACTGACGTTGGGGGTCACGAGTAGTTCCTCCGCTCGTCCGGCGGGGGCGTCGTTCCGCCCTTGTACTCGACCGGGATGCCGCCCAGCGGGTAATCCTTGCGCTGCGGGTGGCCGATCCAGTCGTCCGGCATGAGGATGCGGGTCAGAGCGGGATGAGCGTCGAAGACGATGCCGAAGAAGTCCCAGGTCTCGCGCTCGTGCCAGTCGGCCGTCGGATACACACCGACGACGCTCGGGATGTGCCGGTCGTCGTCCGGCGTCGTCACCTCGAGGCGGATGCGGCGGTGGTACGACATCGACAGCAGGTGGTAGACGGCGTGCAGCTCGCGGCCCGCGTCATGCGGGTAGTGCACACCGGAGACAGACGAGCAGAACTCGAACCGCAGTTTGTCGTCGTCGCGCAGCTGGCGGGCAACGTCCACCAGCGCCTCGCGCCGGATGAAGAAGGTGACCTCGCCGCGGTCGACGACGACCTTCTCGACGGCGTCGGCCGGAAGCTCGCCGTAGACGTCGTCGAACCAGCCGCCGAACGGTGGCGTGGCCGCACCGGGCATGGCGACCGGACGGGTGAGACCGCCGAATCCGCTGGTGTCACCGGTCCCATGGACCCCGAACGAGCCTTCGCGAACATCGATGACCTCGAGTTCGCGAATTCCCTGGGACGCGACGACCTCGTTCGAGACGTCGCTCGTCTTGTCGCTCAACGCATCTCCCCCATCTGCTCCGCAGACGGGAGGTGCCCCCAGCGTGGCTGCGCTGAGGTCGGGATCGCGGTCAGGGCTGCCTGCTCCTGCTCGTCGATCTCACGGAGCCGGTGCGCGCCGAGCTTCTGGTGCTGCACCTTGTCGTGGAGCTTGAGGACGGCGTCGAACAGCATCTCCGGTCGCGGCGGGCAGCCGGGGAGGTACATGTCGACCGGCACGACGTGGTCGACGCCCTGGACGATCGCGTAGTTGTTGAACATGCCGCCGGACGACGCACACACGCCCATCGCCAGCACGTACTTGGGCTCGGCCATCTGGTCGTAGATCTGGCGGAGCACCGGCGCCATCTTGTTGCTCACGCGGCCGGCCACGATCATCAGGTCGGCCTGCCGCGGCGACGGCCGGAAGACCTCCATGCCGAAGCGAGCCGAGTCGAAGCGCGGCGCGCCGAACGTCATCATCTCGATCGCGCAGCACGCGAGGCCGAACGTCGCCGGCCAGAACGACGCCTTTCGCATGTAGCCGACGAGTCCCTCGACGGTGGTCAGCATGACCCCCGCAGGCAGCTTCTCTTCTAATCCCATGTCTAGTCCCAATCCAATCCGCCGCGGCGCCACACGTAGGCGTAGGCGACGAACACCGTGACCATGAAGATGAACATCTCGACCAGCCCGAACCAGCCGAGCGAATCGAACGCGACGGCAAAGGGGTAGAGAAAGATGATCTCGACGTCGAAGACGATGAACAGCATCGCGATGATGAAGTAGCGGACCGGGATGCGCCCGCCGCCGAGCGGCATCGGACTCGGCTGGATGCCCGACTCGTAGCGGTCGAGCTTGGCCCGGTTGTAGCGGCGCGGGCCGGTGAATGGCGCGATCGCGACGCTGAAGACGGCGAAGCCCGCAGCGAGCGCACCGAGCACGAGAATGGGCGTGTAGGCGTTCACTCCACCTCCGGCGACTCAGACTCGTGAGTTTGTGAATCCGTTCACAACGTGTTGCGAGTCACACCCTACGCCCGCGTTCGGGGCCGGCGCAGGCGGGTGCTGGATCAGCCGAGCTTGATCTCGATGATCTTCGTGCCGTCCCCGGAGTTCTGGACGCGCTCGCCATCTCGGTACGGGCGCGCCACCAGCCCAAAGTCGTTGTCGCCGGCGACCACGAGCGTGTCCGGCGACTTCAGCCACGCGCTCTCGACCTTCTCCGGGACGCCCGCGACGCCGGCCAGGTTGACGACGAGCCGCTTGTCTGCTCCCGCGATGAGGTCGTCGGCCGGGTCCAGCGCGACGAGGTAGTAGCGCGATTGGGAGTCCGTCCGCTCCTGCACCATCACATGGTCTGCATCGACCGGGGCAACCGCCGACATCTTGAGCTTGCGCCCCCGGTCACCGAACGTCGACGGGTCGTCGAACTGGTACGGGAACTCGTGCACGGTGGTTCCGGTTGAGGTGTCGAAGGTCAGGAGCTCGGTGATGGTCCGGTCCTTGTCGCCGGGGACGACCAGCGAGCTCTGCAGGCCAGCGACGATCGTCTTGCCATCCGGCAGCAGCGCCACGTCCTCGAGGCCGCGGTTGGCCTTGCGGTGCTGAAGGGCCGCCGGAAGAGCGCCGTCGACCGGATACGCCACGCCCGCGTCCCGGTAGATCCCTTCAAGGCCGGCCGGAAGATGACGGGCAAGCACGCGACCGGTTGCGTCGAGCTCGACGAGCGACGGGCCGTACTCCTCCGCGATCCAGAAGTGGCCGTCCGCCGTGCGCACGATGCCTTCCGGATCGAGCCCATTGATGTTCTGC
Source organism: Aeromicrobium sp. (assembly GCA_045806885.1). Taxonomy (GTDB): domain Bacteria; phylum Actinomycetota; class Actinomycetes; order Propionibacteriales; family Nocardioidaceae; genus Aeromicrobium. The sequence continues at coordinate 20,534 of JBJMIJ010000026.1, read as the reverse complement.
GGCAGCACCGTCCTCGCGTCGGCCGCGAGCGGCGTCGACTCGTCGTCGGCCGTGCGGTTCGGAAGACCGGTGACGCCGTTGCCGTTGTTGTCGGTGATCGGGATCGACTCCTCGACGTTGATCGAGGTCCCGTCGACCCTGACCCGGACGAGCATCGGGTCGAAGGTCGGCACGATGAAGGTGCGCACGTCGTCGTAGACCTCCGGGTTCGGGCCGCGGTCGGTCACCGTCCAGAACTCGTCGTCGCCGATGGGGAACAGCCCACTGCCGAGACTGCCCAGCTCGACCCCGCGGTCGTCGGCGATCGAGCCGGGAAGAACCGCATCCTGAAACGCGCCAAGTGGGATGTCCGGCAGGGTGGCGGTCTTGGTCACGGTTCCGCTCTTGCCGAGCTCGGGGCTGACGTAGGCGGCGGCAGCCGACGTTGGCTTCCGGCTCGGCGCCGATGCGGGCTCGGGAGCCGGCACCACCGACGTCGGCGTAAGAGCTTCAGACGTTTCAGGCGCATCCGGCGGCTCCACCGCCGGACTCGCCGGCTGGACGGGAGTCGACTCTGCGGCGGGAGCCGACTGGGCGGCGGGAGCCGACTGACGGCCCAGCGTCGACTGCGTACCAGGAGCCGGGTGCGGAACCGGGAGGGATTGCGAGGAAGCGTCCGCATCGATCACGTCCACTACTCCCGTGGACACACGGGTGAACGTGAGGCTGGTGGCCACGAAGCCGCCGGCCATGGCAAGGCCGATCAGGAACTGTGCTCCGCGGGCATTCCTGGTCTTGCGTTTCGCCACATGCTTGGCGACGTGCTTCGCCATGCGTGAAACGCTACGAACACCAGCGACGTCTCGGGTACGAATTAACCAATCCGTAGGTAAAGGTACGGCGACTTTCGCCGCACTCGGCTTAGCTCAGCTTCACTTCGACGAACTGGGTGCGAGCCCCAGAGTCCTGCACGTTCTCGCCGTCGGCGTAGGCCCGTTCGACCGCACCGAAGTCGTTGTCGTTGCTCAGGACCAAGGTGTCCTTCGTCTTCAGCCAGGCGCCCTCGACCTTGCCGGGAACGCCGGGCACACCGGCGAGGTTGACGACGAGGTGCTTGTCGGCCCCTGCGATGAGGTCGTCGGCCGGGTCGAGCTTGACCAGGTAGAACCGGCACTGGGTGTCGGTGCGCTCCTGGACCACGACGTGATCCTGATCGACGGGGATGAGCGCGGAGATCTTCAGCTTGCGCCCCCGGTCACCGAACGTTGACGGGTCGTCGAACTGGTAAGGGAACTCGTGCACTGTCTTGCCCGTCGCCGTGTCGAACGTCAGCAGCTCGGTGATGATGCGGTCCTTCTGACCGGGAACGACGATCGAGCTCTGCAGGCCGGCGACAATCGTGTGGCCGTCGGGCAGCAGCGCCAGATCCTCAAGCCCACGGTTGTCCTTGCGGTACTGCAGTGCAGCCGGCAGCGCCCCGTCGACGGGGTACTCGACGCCGGCCTGGCGGTAGGCGTCCTCTGCGCCCGCCGGAAGGTGACGCTTGATGACGTGTCCCTTCGCGTCGAGCTCGAGGATCGACGTCGCGTACTCCTCAGAAATCCAGAAGTGCCCATCGGGGGTGCGCACGAGGCCTTCCGGATCGAGGCCGTTGATGTTGTACGGGAGCACGGCCCGGGCGTCGGCCGCGAGCGGCGCCGACTCCTCGCCGGCGGCACGGTTGGGAATTCCGGTGACGGGCTTGCCCTCGGCGTTGGTGATCGGGATGGCATCGAGCACGTCGATCGACTCGCCCCGAACCTTGACGTGCACCAAGGTCGGATCGAAGGTCGGCACGACGAAGCTGTGGACGTCGTCGACGACCTCGAGGTTCGGTCCGCGGTCGGTCAGCGTCCAGTACTCATTGCCGCCGAGCGGGAACAGCGCGCTGCCGATGCTGCCGAGCTTCACGCCGCGGTCGCCCGCGATCGAGCCCGGGAGCAGCTTGTTCTGGAATTCGCCCAATGGGATGTCCGGCGAGGTCGAGGTCTTGGTGACCGTCCCGGTAGCGCCGAGCACCGGCGTGACGTAGTGCAAGGGGTGCGAAGCGACAGGCGAGGTCTTCGGGGCCGGATCGGCCTTGTGATCAGAGCCCGGTGCGGAGAGCGCGGGCACGATCACGAGGGCGAGGCTGATGAACGCCACGCCGACGACCGTCAGGAGTCCCAGGAGCTGCAGCTTGTTGATACGCATGCCTCGACCGTAGGAAGCGCCGATGTCCTGAATGGCCCGTCTCAGTTTCCGGACGGTTAATTCGGTCTGAACTTGCGGTGGTACACCCGCGAGAAGTCAGCGATATGCCCGGTGCAGCGCGACGATTCCCCCGGAAAGGTTGTGCCACTCGACCGAGCCCCACCCGGACCCCGTCATGATGCGGGCGAGCCCGGCCTGGTCCGGCCACGACCGGATGGACTCGGCCAGGTACACGTACGACTCGGGGTCGGAGGACACCTTCGTCGCGATCCAGGGCAGCAGGCGCATCAGGTAGTTCGTGTAGATGCGCGCGAACGGCTTCCAGACCGGCCGGCTGAACTCGCAGACCACGATGCGACCGCCTGGCTTGGTGACGCGCAGCATCTCGCGCAGACCAACGGACGGGTCCTGGATGTTGCGCAGCCCGAAGGAGATCGTGACCGCGTCGAAGGTCGAATCGGCGAACGGGAGACGCATCCCGTCACCGGCAACGAAGGGGAGGTCGGGACGAGCCTCGCGACCCACCGTCAGCATGCCGATGGAGAAGTCGCACGGGACGACCGTGGCGCCGGCGGCCGCAAACGGCGCGCTCGAGGTGCCGGTTCCGGCCGCGAGGTCGAGCACCATCTCGCCGGGCTTCGGGTCGACCAGCCGCAGGACCTTCCGCCGCCACCGCCGGTCCTGGCCCATCGACAGGACGTCGTTCGTGACGTCGTAGCGCCGCGCGACGGTGTCGAACATCCGCGCAACCTCGTGCGGCTGCTTGTCGAGTCCGGCTCTGCTCACCGGACAAGACTGGCATGTATAGATTTGGCGGCGTGAGCCGGACGTTGACGGATGGGGCCGCGGCCGCTGTGCCACTGCTCGCACGAACCGTCGAGATCGAAGATCCCGGGCCCCTGCTTGCGCTACTGCCGCAAACCGACCAGCTGGCGTGGATCCACCGCGGCGACGGCCTGGTCGGGTGGGGACGCGCCGCCGAGTTCAGCTTCGCCGGACCCAACCGATTCCTCGACGCGGCCGCACAGTGGCGAGAGATCACCCGCCACTCCGTGGTTCGCGACGATGTCCAGGTCCCCGGGTCCGGCCTCGTCGCGTTCGGCGCGTTCACCTTCGCCGACGCGGCCGAAGGCAGCCTCCTGGTCATCCCGCAGGTCGTCGTCGGGCGTCGCGACGGACGCGCCTGGGTGACGACGATCGGCACCGCGTTGGGGGCCACTCCCCTGATCACCGCCACCGACCCACCCATGCCGCCGCAGGTGGTCGAGTTCACCGACGGGGCCGTCGGACCCGACGCGTGGAAGCAGACCGTCGCCGAAGCCGTGCGTCGGATCAGCGTCGGCGGCATCAGCAAGGTGGTCCTGGCCCGCGACCTGGTCGCCCACCTCGGTGCGCCCCTCGACGTGCGCAGCCCGCTCGGCCGGCTGGCGGTCGACTATCCGGGCTGCTGGACCTTCCACGTCGACGGCTTCTTCGGGTCGACGCCGGAGATGCTCGTCCGGCTGGAACGCGGTCTCGTCACGTCCCGCGTGCTGGCCGGCACCATCCGGCGCACCGGCGACGACACCCACGACCTCGTCCTCGCCGGCTCACTCGCCCGGTCCAGCAAGGACCGCGAAGAGCACGAGTACGCCGTGCGTTCTGTTGCGGACGCGCTGGTGCCGCACTGCACGAGCATGAACGTGCCGGAGTCGCCGTACGTCCTGCACCTGCCGAACGTCATGCACCTGGCGACAGACGTGACGGGCGTCATCCGGCACGAGACGAGCGTCCTCCACCTCGCCGCATCGCTGCATCCCTCGGCCGCCGTCGGTGGCACGCCGACGCGCGAGGCACTCAAGCTCATCGACGACCTGGAGCGGATGGACCGGGGACGATACGCCGGGCCCGTCGGGTGGATCGGAGCGTCCGGTGACGGCGAGTGGGGCATCGGCCTGCGCTCAGCCCAGGTCGACCAGGACGCCGGCGGCGACATCGTGCGCCTCTATGCCGGCTGCGGCATCGTGGCCGACTCGGTGCCGGCCGACGAGCTCGCCGAGGCCGAGGCGAAGCTGGTGCCCGTTCGGACCGCCCTGGGCGGCTGATTCAGTTTCCGTAAAGGAGTTTCAGGAGCCTCTGGGCGGCGCGCTCGGTGCGCTCGGTGCGCTTGAACGTGGTCAGGCGCAACGGCGGCGGATAGCGACGCTTCGTGATGGCGTGTGCGTAGGTGAACTCCTTGAGCCCGTCGGGGCCGTGGATGCGGCCGAAACCCGATTCGCCCACTCCGCCGAACGGCAGGGCCGGCACCGCGGCGTAACTGAGGTACTGGTTGATCGCCGTCATTCCCGCCCGCATCTCGCCGGCGATCTCCATCCCGCGGCGCTTCGAGTACACCGTGCTGGCGAGGCCATAGCGCGTCCCGTTGGCGCGCTCGATCGCCTCCTCCATGCTGGCGACCGGGTTGATCGCGATGGTCGGGCCGAAGGTCTCGTCGGTCATCTCCAGCGAGTTCTCCGGCACGTTGGTGAGGATCGTCGGCTGGATGCAGTTCATCCCGCCCGGACCGGCATCGATCGTGTCGGGCCCGCCGATCATCACGGTCGCGCCCTTCTCGATCGCGTCCTCAAGGTGCTCACGGATGACGTTCTTCTGGGACGGCATCGTGATGGGGCCGATCTGGGCCGCGGGGTCGCCCGACGCGCGCAAACCGCGCGCCTGCTCGACGATCTCGGTGACGAACTGGTCGTAGACCTTCTCGTGCACATAGATCCGCTCCGTGCCGACGCAGGCCTGGCCGGCGTTGAACATGCCCGACCACAGCGCCGCCTCGGCCGTCGCGGCAACGTCAACGTCCTCGTCGACGATGAAGGCGTCCTTGCCGCCACCTTCGATCACGACCGGCGTGAGCGTCTCGGCACACGCCGCCATGACGCGCTTGCCTGTTTTCGTGGACCCGGTGAACGCGAGCTTGTCGACGCCGGAGCGGCACAGCGCTGCGCCCGTCTCACCCAGTCCGGTGACGACTTGGAGCGTGTCGGCGTACTCGGGGTTGGCCGCGGCGAATGACTCGGCCAGCCAGCGGCCGACGCCGGGCGTGTACTCGCTCGGCTTGAAGACGACGGCATTGCCGGCTGCGAGCGCGTAGGCAATCGAGCCCATGGGCGTGAACACCGGGAAGTTCCACGGGCCGATGACCCCGATGACCCCGAGCGGCGGGTATTCCACGTAGGCCTTGTTGTTGGCCATGATCAGGCCGGCGGGGACGCCCTGGCGGCCGAGCACCTTCTTGGCCTTCTTGGCCGCCCAGTCGAGGTGATCGAGCGTCATGAGCAGTTCCATCTGCGCTTCGCCGAGCCGCTTGCCGGTCTCCAGGCTGAGGAGGTCGGTGATGTCGTCAACGTGCGCGACAATGTGGCGCTTCCAGTTGTCGAGCATCTCGCGGCGTCCGCCGAAGCCGATGCGGCGCCACGTGTCGGCTGCAACGCGCGCACGCTTGACGGCCGCGGCGATGTCCTCGGCCGACTGGATCGGGTGGCTGCCGACCACCTCACCCGTCGCCGGGTTCAGGGAGTCGAAGGTCTGGGCGGTGCTGATGGACTGGACGCTCATTCCGTCACCGTACGCCCATCGCGGCGGCGCGGGCGTCCTACCGCAGGCGGATTGCGACGGCCTCGGACAGCGCGTCCGACAGGTACCGACGTGAATCCCGTGGGACGGGCACCTCGATGACCTCGAGGCCGGCAACGGGACCAGCCAGGGCCCTTGGCAGCGCGCCAACATCGACCCGTCGATGGGCGACTCCGAACGCGGCACAGAGGGCACCAAGGTCAATCCCGGTGGGCGTGCCGAAGACGCGCTCGAAGCTGTCCGCGAATTCCGGCCCGCCCTGCTCCAGCCCGGCGAAGATGCTGCCACCGTCGTCGTTGACCACGACGATCGTCAGGTCCGGGCGCGGCTCGTCCGGGCCGATCATCAGGCCGTTGCTGCCGTGCAGGAAGGTCAGGTCACCGACGTACGCGAACGCGCGGGACGACTGGCGTCCGAGCGCCGACCCGATCGCCGTCGACAGCACCCCGTCGATCCCGGCGAGCCCGCGGTTGGAGACCACCTTGCGTCGCTCGCCGACGGGAAAAGGCGCCGCCATGATGTCGAGATCGCGGACCGGGTTGGACGGCCCGACGACCAGGAGCCCCTCGGGTGGGACGGCGGCCCAGACGTCCCGGGCAACCCGCAGCGGATCGGCTGCCGGACCCAGCGCGTCGAGCACGTCCGTAGCGGCCTCCCGCACGGCGGCATCGGCGGTCTGCCAACGCTGCAGCCATGCCGGGTCGTCCGGACCGGAGACGTCCACGCCTTCGACGAACGTCACGTTCGGGCCGGCCGGCACCGGGAACGTCGCCTGACTCCCGACGTGGACGATCTCGATGTCGCGAGCGAGCAGCGAGGTCACGGCACGGGACAAGGTCGGGTGCCCGAACGAGACGACACGCTCGATCTCGTCGACCAGCGACCCGTGGCCCAGCAGCAACCGCCCGCCCGACAGCGCGGGACCCGTTCGGGAGCCCGAGCTTGGCTCGGCCAGCAGCGGCCAACCCGCGGCTTCGGCCGCCTGCCGGGCCCGCCGGCCGGAGCGATCGCCGGCGATCACAAGCGTGCGAGGTCCTGGGGCCAGCGTGGTGAGCTCATCGGACGGCGGCCCGTCGAACGGGTCTGAGCTCGCCGGGAAGTCCCACTCCACCGACTCCGTCAGTGGCTCGTCGAGCTCGATGTTGAGGTGCGCCGGCCCGCGAAAGGCAGGCCCGATGTCGTCGACGCCCGCCAAGGTGAGTACACCGGGGAAGATCCCCGGCTGAACGGTTGTCTGATTCGCGCCGGTCCCCCGCAAGCGCGCCGGGCGATCCGCCGTGACCGCGAACAGCGGCACGGACGAGTGCAGCGCCTCGAGCAGCGCCGGATGCAGGTTGGCGACCGCCGTCCCGGACGTCGTGATGACCGGCGTGAGTCGACCGGTGACCTTGGCCAAGCCCAGTGCGAGGAAGCCGGCTTCGCGCTCGTCGACCCGGACGTGGAGGCGCAGTCGACGTTGCGCGTCGGCGGCCGCGGCCGCGCGGGCCAGCGGGCCCGACCGCGAGCCGGGCGCCACGACGACGTCCGTCGTCCCAGCCGCCAGCAGCCGGTTCACCAGCTCGCGTGCTTGCTCGGTCGCCCTCACCGGTGCGCCCTGACGTTCTCTGCGGCGGCCAGCCGGTTGCGCCAATGGGCATCGGTCTCGTCGTCGGCGGCCACCTGGTCCCACGCGTCGACCTCGATCCGTCGGACCGCGATGTGTCCCTGTTCTGGCCGGAGCGGGTACGCCGTGACGTCGGCGGCCAGCAGTGCTTGCGTCCCCAGGCCACAGGCGTAGGGAAGGTCGGGCAGCGCTGCGGCGAGCGCGACGCCGGCCGCCAGGCCGACCGATGTCTCGACCGCGCTGGAGACCACAACGGGCATGTCCAGCTGCTCGGCCAGTCGCAGGCACGCACGCACGCCGCCCAGCGGCTGGACCTTGAGCACCGCGATGTCGGCGGCCGCCAGCTCCTTCACCCGCAACGGGTCGCCGGCCCGGCGGATCGACTCGTCGGCGGCAATCGGCACATCGATGCGCCGGCGCAAGGCCGCGAGGTCCTCCACGGTCGGGCACGGCTGCTCGACGTACTCGAGACCGTTGGCCGCGGCATCGAGCGCCTTCACCGCGATGGCGGCGTCATCGACGGACCACGAGCCGTTGGCGTCGATCCGGATGCGGCCGTCTGGCCCCAAGGCGTCCCGGACGGCCTCGACCCGCGCGACGTCGTCGAACAGCACCTGACCGCGCTCGGCCACTTTCACCTTCGCCGTCCGGCATCCTGATTCGGCAGCGATGCGAGCCGCGTCCTCCGCGCCGATGGCCGGGATCGTGCAGTTGACCGGGACGCGGTCCCGTCGGGCCTCCGGCCAAGGCTGCGTCGCGGCCTCGAGCGCGGCCTCGAGCCACGCCACGCATTCGGCCGCGGAGTACTCGGGAAAGGGGCTGAACTCGCCCCATCCGGCATCGCCCTGGACGAGCATCCCCTCGCGCCGGCTCAGGCCGCGGAACCGGATCGGCATCGCGATGGCGAACGTCCGAAACTGCATGCCTAGACCTTAGGGTCAGCGGCCAGCGCGGCCAGCCGAACCCGGTCGACTTTGCCGGTTGGGCCCAGCGGGAGCTGACCGAGCCGGAGAAGTTGGCGCGGTGCCCATGCCCGTGCCAAGCCCTGCGCGTCTACCCGGTCACGGAGGTCCGAGAGCGTGACGTCGGCGTCATCCGTGACGACGACGGCCGCCACGACCCGGCTCCCCCACTCGGGGTCGGCAGCACCCACGACCGCGACCTCGGCAATGCCCGGCATCCCCCGGATCGCCTGCTCGACGCTTCCCAGCGGCACGTTCACGCCGCCGCTGACCACGACGTCGTCGATACGGCCGTGCACGCGCAGAGTGCCATCCGGCCCGAGCTCGCCCCGATCCGCCGTCGCAAACCAGGCGCTGGCGGGGTGTGGCTGGCCCACGTATCCGTCGAAGAGCATCGGCCCGCGGAGCCAGATCTGGCCCGCCTGGTCGACGCGCACCTCGACCCCGTCCAGCGGAACCCCGTCGTAGACGCACCCGCCGGACGTCTCGGTCATGCCGTAGGTGCGCAGGACCCGGGCACCCGCTCGCCTCGCGTCGGCCAGCAGGTCGGGATCGACCGATGCCCCGCCCACCAGGATGGCGTCGAACTCCGCCAGCGTCGGCAACTCACCGGCTGCGGCCCAGCGATACAGCTGCGTCGGCACGACGGCGGCATACCGGCGGCTGGACGTGAACGACCGCAGGGCAGATGCCAGCCCGTCGTGCTCGCCGAGATGCACCGGCTCGCATCCGGCGAGGATCGAACGGACCAGGACTTGCAGGCCACCGACTCCTGACACCGGGAGGCCGAGCAGCCACTGGCCCGGGCCGCCGAGCCGATCGAGGGTCGCATGGGCCGAGGCAACGACTGCCCGCTGGGAAAGCACGACCTCCTTCGGCACGCCGGACGACCCGGATGTGCGGACGGTCAGTGGCTCGCCGCCGTCATGGACCCACGGCACCAGCAGGTCGTGGACGCCCCGTGGACTGCCGCTGACCGGACGGAGAGAGGGGGTCACGGCTTGTCGGGGTCGCCCCATGGGTCGACCACGTCACTGCCGTCGCCCAAGGCGGGGTCCTTGCGAGGGATGACCTGATAGATCGCCGCGGCCGCTGCCGTGAGGATGGCGATGATCGCGAAGCCGATGATCCAGGGCGGCCGTGCGGTCACGGCCACGAACGTGAACATCGCGAGGATCACCAGCAGCGCCCACGGGAACTTCGGCTGCGTCATGGCCCCACAGTACGGCCGTGGCAGACTGGCCGCCGTGACGGCCGTGAGCGCATGGGTTCAAGGCGCCCGTCCCCGAACACTTCCCGCCGCGGTGGCGCCCGTCGTCGCCGGCACTGGTGCCGCCGCACTCGGCGGTGACGTCGTGTGGTGGAAGGCCGCCATCGCGCTCGGCGTCTCGCTCGCGCTCCAGGTCGGCGTGAACTACGCCAATGACTACTCCGACGGCGTCCGAGGCACCGACGACGACCGTGTCGGTCCGCTGCGGCTCGTCGGCTCCGGCACGTCGACGCCGAGGGCGGTCAAGCGGGCCGCCCAGCTGTCGCTCGCGCTCGGCGCCGTGCTCGGCCTCGTCCTCGCGGCGACCACGACGTGGTGGCTCCTGGTCATCGGCGTGGCCGCACTCGTGGCGGCCTGGACGTACACCGGCGGGTCCAGTCCGTACGGCTACCGCGGGCTCGGTGAGGTGAGCGTCTTCGTCTTCTTCGGTCTAGTCGCCGTCGTCGGCACGACGTTCGTCCAGCTCGAGCGCGTCACGTGGCCGAGCGTCGTCTCCGGTGTTGTCATCGGGGCGCTCGCCTGCGCGATCCTTGTCGCCAACAACCTGCGCGACGTCCACACCGACGTCGACGCCGGCAAGCGGACCCTCGCCGTCCGTCTCGGCGAGAGCCGGACGCGCTGGCTGTACGGCGGACTCGGACTCGTCGCATGGCTCGGCGTCGCCGCGTGCGGCCTCGCGACGCCGTGGGCGCTGGTCGGTCTCATCGGCGTCGTGCCTTGGCTCCCGGCAGCGCGGGCCGTCCACCGCGGAGCCTCCGGCCGCCATCTCATCCCGGTGCTTCAGCAGACCGGGGTCGCAGAGCTGTTGACGTCGATCGGCCTGGCGATCGGCTTCGCCGTCGGCGCCTGACCGTCGTCAGTCGAGGTCGCCGGGCTCGCGCGTGAGCTCGGAGCGCGCCACCTTGTGGGCAGCCCTCAGCTCGAGGCGCCGCACGATGTCGTCCCGCAAGCCGCGGAGGGCGAACAGGGAGATGACACCGGACACGATGATCGCCGCGAGCAGGACGAAGGGGTCGATCACCGCCACCTTCCACTGCGCGTTCGCAATGGCCCACACCACGGCATACGTCACGAGGAACACGGCGAGCCGCGCCAAGGTGTATTTCCAGACCGCCTTCATGCCCTCAGGATAATGAGTCGATTGCAGCCACGAGATACCGTGTGACGCATGGGCAAGGCGCTTCCGATCATTGTCGCGCTGGTGTTGCTCGTCTACGCATTCTTCGACCTCTACGCGACGCCGTCCGGCCAGGTCCGTTACGTGCCGAAGTGGGTCTGGTTCCTCATCGTGCTGGCACCGGTGGCGGGTCCCCTGCTGTGGCTCTTCTTCGGTTCTACGCAGCAGAAGCAGCCCCCCAACAGGCAGGGTCGTCGCGGCGGCGCGGTCGGGCCGGACGACGACCCAGACTTCCTGCGCGGGCTCTAATCGGCGGGTTACTCCCGCATCGAACCGTCTTCGAGCACGTGGTGTTTCGCGACGCCCGAGGACCGGCAGTGGTGGGGCCCGATGTGGGCCGACCGCATGACCAACTCGGCGGTGGCTCAGCAACTCATCGAATCCGGCGCGGCTACAGCCGACGACCTGAACGAGATCGCTGATGGGTGGCGCGTGTGGACAGCAGCGCCGGACGGCTGGTTCTCAGTGCTCCACGGCGAGATCATCTGCCAGGCCTGAACGGCGAACCATCTGGTTACGAGCGAGACCTGTGGGCGGTGCGTACTTCAGGTTTGAACGCCTTCGAACCGTGAACTGCCCACCGCCCGGTCGGTGTAGGACCTGATTAACCCACCGCCGGCGGTTCACTTCGCATAGCTGTGCATGCCGCCCACGAACAGGTTCACGCCGATGAAGTTGAACAGGAACGTGGCGAACCCGACGAGGCACAGGATGGCAGCGGCGCGGCCCTTCCAGCCCGCGGTCGCGCGCGCATGCAGGTAGCCGGCGTACACCACCCAGGTGATGAACGCCCACACCTCCTTCGGGTCCCAGCCCCAGTACCGACCCCACGCGTACTGGGCCCAGATGGGCCCGGCGATCAGCGCGGCGAACGTCCAGATCGGAAAGGCGAACGCGTTCACCCGGAAGGCGATCTCGTCCAGCCGAGCCGCTGACGGGAGGCGCGGCATCGCGTCCTCGTTCCGCACCTTGAGCAGGTAGGCGGCCGAGGCGGCCGCACCGAGGACGAATCCGGACCCGGCCAGCATCGCGGCGAACACGTGGATGACGAGCCAGTACGAGTGCAGGGCGGGAACGAGCGGGCCGGCCGGGACGTAGACGAGCATCGACGCGCCCAGCACGACGGTCCCGAAGCCGGTGACCACCGCGCCCGCCCAGTCGATCGCGCTCCCCCACCGGCGGACCAGCACGAGAAACGCCACCAGCACGACGAGCACGCCGGCGCAGCCGAACTCGTACATGTTGCCCCACGGGACCCGCTGGGCAGCGAGCCCGCGGCACACGACGCCGGTGAGCAACAGCACGACGGCGAGCACGCTGACCGACCGCCCGATACCGGCGGCGACGTCCGGCGCGGACGAGACGTCCGCCTCGACGCCGCCTGCCGTGACGAGGGCGCCGCGACGGGCCAGCGCCCACTCGGCAACGTGCGCGACGAACGCGAGCGCGAGGATTACGGTGGCGGCCGCGATCAGGTAGTTGGACGCCAAGGCGAAGTTTTCGCTCGTCATGACTCCTCCTCCAGTGCTTCGACCAGTCGACGCACGTGCGCTTCGAGGTCGCCGCCGCCTCGCCCGATGCGGTCCAGCGCCGCGATCTCGACCACCGTACGCGAGCCGCCCAGGTCGCCTCGCGGCCGCACTCGCAGCCAGGTCCGTCGCGGCCGGATGAGGAGCGACAGCACGAGGCCGAGGACGCCGAGGATCATCGCACCCACCGGCAGCGCGGCTAATGGCGACGAGCTGATCTGGAGCCGTGCGTACTGCCGCAGCTCGACGAATTCGATGGACCCGCCACCCGGCAGGTCCGCCACCTGTCCCGGCGTGAGGCTAACCCGGAAAGGCGTGTCGTCCGAGTTCTTGAACTGCTTCAGCCGCGTCTTGTCCAGGGTGAACACCGACTGCGGGATGCCGGAGTCGAGCCCCAGGTCTCCGTGGAAGACGAAGAGCCCGACGAACGGATTGGCAGCGGCCGGGAAGGCCGAGATCGGCGCCTCGCCCTTGGCGGTGGTGATGGCGGTCGGCAGGAAGAAGCCTTGGAAGCCCAGCCCCTGCGGACGTGCATCGGGCACCTTCACCACACCGCTGGACGTGTACGTACCGTCCGACGGAAGGAACGGCACAGCGTCCTCGAACACCACGTCGCCCTTGGCGTCCGTCACCTTGAAGACGGGTGCATAGCCCTGCCCGATGAGGAAGACCGACGTCCGACCGATCTCCAGGGGATGGTTCACCTGGAGGGCGAACGGCTTGTCCCGATGCTCTCCGGTCCCGGCACTCCACGTGCCGCGGGTGGCGAAGTAACGCGGCGCGCCACGCTGCGGACCGGTCAGCTGAAAGCGGGCGTCCACGGCATTGACGTGGAAGGCGAAGGGCGGCAGCGACTCCGGCTTGAACAGGGCACCGGAGGCGAAGTCGTCGTACTGGGTGAGCACGTTGGAGAAGTCGTCGCCTTCCGTGACGACCGCGGACCCGCGGTAACCGAACAGCGCGCCGACGGCCACTCCAACAAGGACGCCGACGACCGCGATGTGGAACAGCAAGTTGCCCACTTCGCGGAGCTGGCCGGATTCAGCGGACAGCTCCATGACGCCGTTGCGCTCGACGACGTCGATGCGTGCGCGTCCCAGGGCGGCGCGTGCACGCCTGAGGACGGCCGCGGGCGAGGCTTCGACCTCAATCGAGTCCGAGGCCGGCATCCGCTCGAAGTTGGCCGGGGCCTTGGGCGGACGCGCCGCGAAGGCCTGCGCGTAGGCGATCGTGCGCGGAATGATGCAGCCGATCAGCGACGTCATCAGCAGCAGGTACACAGCGCTGAACCAGACCGACGTGTAGGTGTGGAAAAGCCCGAGCCGGTCGAGCCACGGCGCGAGATCAGGGTGCTGCAGCCGGTAGGCCTCGACGGCACGCGCGTCGACCGAGACCTGCGGGAGGACCGAGCCCGGGATGGCCACCAACGCCAGCAGCAGCAACAGCAGCAGTGCGGTCCGCATGGACGTGAGCTGTCGCCAGGCCCAGCGGGCGAACTCGCGGCGGGACAGCTCCGGTGCCGGCTCCGGGGCGTCGCTCACAGCGCGATCTCCCCACTGCCGAGGCGCGAGCGCAGCTCGATGATGAGGGAGTCCCACAGGCCGGTGACCAAGAGGATGCCCAGCGCGATCATGAGGCCACCGCCGAACAGCGTCAGCGCGCGCTGGTGACGGCGGAGCCAACCCAGGGCCCGGGTGAGGCGACCGAACGCGAGCGCCACGACGATGAAGGGCAGCCCGAGGCCGACGCAGTAGGCAAACGCGAGCAGGGCTCCGCGCCCGGCGGTCGCCTCGGTGTAGGCCAGCGTCGTGACGGTCCCGAGGGTGGGACTCAGGCATGGCACCCATCCCAGTCCGAACAGGACACCGAGCAGCGGCGCCATCGCCAGGCCGACGCCCGGCACCGGCAGGCGGACCTCCCGCTGCAGCAGCGGCACCCAGCCGATGAACGCGAGGCCGAACAGGATCACGATCACGCCGAGCACCTTGGAGATGACGCCCTGGTACTCGACGAGCTGTGCCCCGATGCCGCCGAACAGCGCCCCGCCACTCACGAACAGCGCGGTGAACCCGAGCACGAACAGCACCGAGCCGGCGAGCATCCGGCCACGCTTCGCCGTCTGGAGGTCCTGCACAGCGACACCGGTCATGTAGGACAGGTAGCCCGGCAGGAGCGGCACGACACAGGGCGACGCGAAGGACAGCAACCCGGCAACAAGTGCGATGGGAATGGCCACGAGCAGCGAGCCGGCGGCAACGGTGTCGGTGACGCTCATCGGCGTTTCAGCTCGTCGTCCAGCAAATCGTTCAGCGTGCCCTTGCTGACTTCGCCGAGGATGCGGGCGGCGACGCGTCCATCGCGGTCTATGACCCACGTGGTCGGCACACCCTGGGACGGCAGGGACGACGCGAATCGCAGCTGGAGCCTGCCCCCCGGGTCCTGCAGGCTCGGGTAGTTCACGTCGAATCGACGGACGAACGCCAGGGCCGCCGGCGGCTTGTCACGCGACAGCAGGCCGACGAAGGCGACGCCGCGCTTGGCGTAGAGCCGGGACGCGTCCGCCAGAACGGGCGCCTCGCGTCGACACGGCGAGCACCAGGAGCCCCAGACGTTCACGACGAGGACGCGTCCGTCGCCCTGCAACTCGGTCGACGAGAGCCGCTGGCCGCGCAGGTCGAGGCCGGCCAACACGGGCATCGGCTTCCGCTCCTTGACCGGCACCACGGCGATCGCCCGGTTCGAGCTGACGAAACCCTCCGTCGAGTCGCCGGTGCCGACGCCGCGGCCGGTACCACTGCATGCGGCGAGCAGCAGCAGAGCCGACCCAAGGGTGAGGGCGACCCCGAACCGGGGGCGCATGCTCAGGCTCCCCCGACGAACTTTCCGCGCAGCGATTCCGGCAGCAGGTGCCCGGCCGGCTCGGAGTACTCGAGCCCGACGAAGTCGTCGCCCTCGAAGGTGAGGCTGGTCAGGCTCGCCAGCGTGCATTGGCGCCGGCGCGGATCATGCACGAACGACTTGCCCTCGAACGAGCGCCGAGCCGTCCAGACCGGCAGCTGGTGCGAGACGATCACGGCTTCGTGTCCGCGGGCGGCCTCGCGAGCGTCCGCCACCGCGGCCCGCATCCGCGCCGCGATGTGCGTGTAGGGCTCACCCCAGGACGGCCGCATCGGGTTGCGCAGCCGCCACCAGACGGAGGGGTGACGCAGCGAGCCCGAGCCGACGCCGAACTTCGAGCCCTCGAAGCTGTTGTCGGCCTCGATCACGCGATCGTCGGTGATGATCGGCAGGTCGAACAGGTCGGCCGCCGGCTGTGCCGTCTGCTGCGCCCGCTCCAGTGGCGATGCGACGAGGTAGGTGATGTCACGGCCGGCGAGCGCGTTGGCCGCGGCTTCCGCCATCTCGTGTCCCAACTCGGACAGGTAGAACTCGGGCAGCCGGCCGTACAGGACGCCGGTCGGGTTGTGGACCTCGCCGTGGCGCATCAGGTGGATGGTCGTGAGCTCAGTCATCGATTTCCTTCGTCTGCCGCAGCGGCGGCCTGGGCCGCACCCGGAAGTGCCGCGACCATCCTAGAGAGTGCTTCATCGTCATGCGCGGCCGAGACGAACCAGGCCTCGAACGAGCTGGGCGGCAGGTAGACACCGGCGTCGAGCATCGCGTGGAAGAACGCCCTGAACCGCCAGCTCTCCTGTCGCTGGGCTGCGGCGAAGTCGTCGACCGCTCCACTCACACCCCAGAAGACGCTGAACAGATTGCCCGCGTTCTGGATGACGTGCTCGACCCCCGCACCGGTCAGGGCCTCGCCGACCATGGTCCTGACCTGCTCGGAGGCCTTGTCGATGTGCGCGTACGCCGCGGCGTCCGCCAACCGCAGCGTGGTGAGTCCAGCGGTCGTTGCTACCGGGTTGCCGGACAGTGTCCCGGCTTGGTAGACCGGCCCGCTCGGCGCGAGAAGGGCCATCACGTCTCGACGCCCGCCGAACGCGGCCGCCGGGAACCCACCACCCATGACCTTCCCGAACGTCATCAGGTCGGGCTGCCAGCCCTCCACCGCGCCATCGAGTCCCCAGTGGCCCGACGCGGTGATGCGGAACCCCGTCATCACCTCGTCGCTGATGAACAGGGCGCCGTGAGCCCGGCAGGTGTCGGCAAGGAAGGCGTTGAACCCCGGGTGCGGTGGGACGACGCCCATGTTGCCCGGTGCCGCCTCGGTGATCAGCGCGGCGATGCGCTCGCCATACGTCTCGAATGCGGCGGCGACGGCTGACTGGTCGTTGTACGGCAACACGATCGTGTCGGCGGTGACATGGGCGGGCACACCGGGGGTACCCGGGATTCCCAGCGTCACCAGTCCCGAGCCGGCTTCGGCCAGGAGGCAGTCGACGTGGCCGTGGTAGCAGCCGGCGAACTTCACCACGAGGTCGCGACCGGTGAACCCACGCGCCAACCGGACGGCCGACATGGTCGCCTCCGTGCCGGAGGACACCAGTCGGACCTGGTCGACCGGCGTCCGCGCGACGATCTCCTCGGCGAGCTCGACTTCCGGTGTGCTGGGCGTGCCGTACGACGTGCCGCGCTGCACCGCCGCGGTGACGGCCGCAACGACTTCGGGGTGGGCATGTCCGAGCAGTGCCGGGCCCCAGGAGCCGACGAAGTCGAGCAGACGGTTCCCGTCGGCGTCAGTCAGCCACGGCCCTTCGGCCCGCACGATGAAGCGTGGCGCCCCGCCGACCGCGCGGAAGGCGCGAACCGGCGAGTTGACGCCACCCGGTGAGACGCGAAGTGCCCGGTCGAACCAGGCCCGCGATGCGGGCGGCGCTGCATCATCCACTGGACCATTGTCCAAGCCAGCCGGCAGGCTGTGTCCGCGACCCCGTAACCCCGGGCGGCCGCCCGCCGTTGTCCTTGGAGAAATGTTGTGAAATCTTTACCCTTTGTGTGCCGATAAGTAGGATTCAGTGAGGCCGATCGTTTGACGGCCTTGTTCCGGTTGTTCGAGGATCGATGTCCAAGAAGAAACTGTCGCCTCTGCAGAAGGCAGGCGCCTTGGTTCCCATGGCGATCCTTGTCGCTGCCTGGGGCGTCGCGGTAGGCAACTCCGGTCTTGCCACCGCCCTAGGCGGCGGCACCTCCGCGGCGATGCCGGAAGTTCCCGCGACGGCACTTGAGCAACCAGCCACCGTCACCCGCACGGTCGGCGGCCTCGACGCCCAGGCGGGTGTCCCGGGCGCCATCTCGACGCTGTCCACGAACGGCATTCCGTCCGCTGCGCTCTACGCGTATCACCACGCCGAAACGCTGCTCGCCAGCGCCGACCCTGAGTGCCGGCTTCCGTGGAACCTGGTGGCGGCCATCGGCCGGGTCGAGTCCAACCACGGCCGTGTCGATGGCAGCGCGCTCACGGCCGACGGCGTCGCAACACCCGCCATCTACGGCCACACCGACAAGAAGGTTGCCGACACCGACAACGGCAAGTTCGACCAGAACCCGAAGGTCGACATCCCGGTCGGCCCGATGGGAACCATGCCGGGCTTCCTGAAGGACGCCATCCTGGACGGCGACAACGACGGCAATGAGAACGTCCAGGACGTCGACGACGAGGCCACCACCACCGGCGTCATCCTGTGTTCCGGCCCCGGCGACCTCTCCACCGACCCGGGCGCCCGCGCAGCGGTCCAGCGCTACAACAACGACAAGTCCTACGTCGACCTCGTCATGAAGGTCTCGGCCGCGTACGCCAACGGCCTCTACTCGCAGACGCCCGACGGCTACTCGACGTCGACCATCCTGACCAGCCAGGCCTACGACCAGACGCTGTCCTCGGACGAGCGCAAGAAGGCCAAGAAGGACCAGGACGACCACGACAAGGCTGAGGACGAGGCCAAGAAGGCAGCGACCACCGGCGGCGGCACCACGGGTGGTGGCACAACCGGCGGCGGTGGCGGCTCCAATGGTGGCGGCGACAATAGCGACAGCGACAACGGCGGCAATGGCGGTGGCGGCAATGGTGGTGGCGGCAACGGCGGTTCGAACAACCCGGTTGGCGACACCGTCAAGGGTGTCACTGACACCGTCAACAACACCGTCAAGGGCGTAACCGACACCGTCAACAAGACGGTCAAGGACACGACCGACACCGTCAACAACGTCGTCAAGAGCGTCACGCAGCCGGCTGCTCCACCGCCGCCCCCCGCGCCTGCACCCTGAGGCAGTCGGTCAGGCGCGCAGTCGGCGCGCCAGCTCTGCTGCCCAGTAGGTCAGCACGATGTCAGCGCCCGCACGGCGAATCGACAGGACGGACTCATCGATCGCACGGTCGCGGTCGATCCATCCGTTGGCCGCGGCGGCCTCGACCATCGCGTACTCGCCCGACACGTTGTAGGCGGCGACGGGGATGTCGACGGCGGCCCGGATGTCCGCGATCACGTCGAGGAAGCCCAGCGCCGGCTTGACCATGACGATGTCGGCGCCCTCGGCGACGTCGAGCAGTGCCTCCCGGACGGCCTCGCGCCCGTTGGCCGGATCCTGCTGATAGGTCAGCCGGTCCCCGGCCAGCGAGCTGTTGATCGCGTCGCGGAACGGGCCGTACGCGAAGGATGCGAACTTCGCCGCGTAGGCGAGGATGCCGACCATCGAGTAGCCGGTCTCGTCGAGGGCGGTGCGAATGGCACGGACCTGACCGTCCATCATGCCGCTGGGCCCGACGAAGTGCGCGCCTGCTGCAGCCTGCACCTCGGCCATCGCGGCGTAGATCTCCAGCGTCGCGTCGTTCAGGACGCGGCCGTCCGCGTCGAGGACGCCGCAGTGGCCGTGGTCGGTGAACTCATCGAGACACAGGTCGGACATGACGAGGATGTCGTCGCCCACCTCGGCGCGGGCATCGGCGATGGCCACGTTGAGGATGCCCTCCGGCCGCAGGGCTTGGGTCCCGGTGGCGTCCTTGTGCTCGGGAACGCCGAACAGCATGACGCCACCCAGGCCCAGCGAGGCAGCTTCGGCCACCGCCTTGCGCAGGGACTCGCGGGAGTGCTGAACGACGCCCGGCATGCTCGAAACGGGACGGGGCTCGTCGAGCCCCTCGACCACGAACAGCGGCAGGATCAGCTGCGCCGGCGCCACCTGGGTCTCGCGCACCAGCCGGCGCACCGCCGCCGACGACCGCAGTCGTCGGGGCCGCGCGACCGGCTGGTCCATGTCAGGCCTTCCGCCGGGCGGTGGGGCGCCGCTGCGACGGACGCAGCACCGGCTCACCGGCTTCCAGGAATGCCAGCCGGCGTGCTGCACCGAACTCAGCGAGGGCGTCGATCAGGATGTCGACGGCCGGCTTCTCGGCGAGGACGTCGACCCGCAGGCCGTGCTCCTCGGCGGTCTTGGCCGTGGCCGGGCCGATGCACGCGATGATCGTGGACGGGTGCGGCTTGCCGGCGATGCCGACGAGGTTGCGCACCGTCGAGCTCGACGTGAACAGGACCGCGTCGAACTTGCCACCCTTGATGGCCTCGCGCGTCGGCGCGGGCGGCGGCGCCGCACGGACCGTGCGGTAGGCGGTGACGTCGTCGACCTCCCAGCCCAGGTCGATGAGCCCGGCCACGAGGGTCTCCGTGGCGATGTCGGCGCGCGGCAGGAAGACCCGGTTGATCGGATCGAGCAGCTCGTCGTAAGGCGGCCAATCCTCGAGCAGCCCATGGGCCGACTGCTCACCGGACGGGATGAGGTCCGGCTTGATGCCCCAGGTCTCGATGGCCTCAGCCGTCTTGTCGCCGACCGCGGCGATCTTCAGGCCCGAGAACGCGCGGGCGTCCAGGCCATACTCCTCGAATTTCTCACGCACTGCCTTAACGGCGTTGACGCTCGTGAACGCGACCCACTCGTAGCGTCCCTCGACGAGTCCGCGCACAGCCTTGTCGATCTGCTGCGGGTTGCGTGGCGGCTCGACCGAGATGGTCGGCACTTCCTCGCCGACCGCGCCGTAGGAGCGCAGGCGGGCAGCGAGCCCGGCCGCCTGCTCCTTGGTGCGCGGGACGAGCACCCGCCAGCCGTAGAGCGGCTTGGTCTCGAACCACGACAGCGAGTCGCGCATCGTGACGACCTGGCCGACGACGGTGATGGCCGGGGAGGCCATCCCGGCCGCGGCGGCATCCTTGGCGATGGCGGCGAGCGTCGACACCACGGT
>JBJMIJ010000025.1:0-104239 GCA_045806885.1 Aeromicrobium sp. | reverse complement strand
CCGTATGCCGGCAGTGGCCGAATTGGTGAAGAACCTTGCCGGCAAGGAAGCCAACAAGGGCGTCAACCCCGACGAGGTCGTCGCCGTGGGTGCGAGCCTGCAGGCCGGTGTCCTCAAGGGCGAGGTCAAGGACGTGCTCCTGCTCGACGTCACTCCGCTGAGCCTTGGCATCGAGACCAAGGGCGGCATCATGACCAAGCTGATCGAGCGCAACACGACCATCCCGACCAAGCGGTCCGAGGTGTTCACGACAGCCGACGACAACCAGCCGTCCGTGGCCATTCAGGTCTACCAGGGCGAGCGCGAGATGGCCGCCGGCAACCAGCTGCTGGCCACCTTCGAGCTCACCGGTCTTCCGCCGGCGCCGCGTGGCGTTCCGCAGATCGAGGTCACCTTCGACATCGACGCCAACGGCATCGTCAATGTCTCCGCCAAGGACCGGGGCACCGGCAAGGAGCAGTCGATGACCATCACGGGTGGGTCCGCGCTCAGCAAGGACGACATCGACAAGATGGTCAAGGACGCCGAGCAGTACGCCGAGGAAGACCGCAAGCGTCGTGAGGCCGTCGAGACCCGCAACCACGCCGAGACGCTCGCGCACTCGACCGAGCGTTTCCTGGCGGAGAACGGCGACAAGGTCGGCGATGACCTCAAGGCCGAGGTCCAGGCCGACGTCGACGCGCTGAACGAGGTGCTCAAGGGCGACGACGCCGACGCCATCGAGGCGGCTGCGGTCAAGCTCGGCGAGACCAGCCAGAAGATGGGTCAGGCCATGTACGAGGCGGCTGCGGCCGAGGCCGCCGCTGCTGGTGAGGGCGCTCCGACCGGCGATGCCGGCTCGTCGTCCGGCGACGAGGGTGACGACGAGGTCGTGGACGCCGAGATCGTGGATGACGAGGACAAGTGACCGCATCGGACAAGCCCGAAGAGGTTGTGGATGAGACGGGGGCCTCGGAGGAGGCTCCCGTCGAACCCGCGCCCGAGAAAACCCCCGAACAGTCGCTCGAGGAGCAGCTGGCCGAGCGGACGGCTGACCTGCAGCGCCTGCAGGCCGAATACGTCAACTACCGCAAGCGGGTCGAGCGCGATCGCGCGCTGGCGCGCACGGCAGGGGAGGCATCCGTCCTGCGCTCGCTGCTGACCGTCCTCGACGACATCGGCCGGGCCGAGAAGCATGGCGAGCTCGAGGGCGGTTTCAAGGCCGTGGCCGACGCCCTGCAGCAGGCGGTCAAGGCGCATCGGCTGGAAGCGTTCGGGGCGCCGGGCGAGGTGTTCGACCCGCGTCTGCACGAGGCCCTGTTCCACGCCGGCGAGTCCGCGGACGTGGAGGCGACGACGATCGACTCGGTCGTCCGCACCGGATACCGCCTCGGCGACGAGGTCATCCGGCACGCACAGGTGGGTGTCGTTGACCCCCTTGAAGGTGAGGCGCCAGACAAGCCGGCCGATGCAGAGCCGACCGGCGAAGAATCACCGGCCGGCGAAGCCGACGACTAAGCACGAGAGGGGGTGAGCTGTCATGAACAGTGACTGGAACGAGAAGGACTTCTACAAGATCCTCGGCGTCTCGAAGACGGCGTCGCAGGCCGACATCAAGAAGGCATACCGCAAGCTGGCGCGCGACAACCACCCCGACTCCAACCCGGGCAACAAGGCTGCCGAGGACCGCTTCAAGGACATCTCGGAGGCGTACTCCGTGCTCTCCAACGAGAAGAAGCGCAAGGAGTACGACGAGCAGCGCACGCTCTTCAGCCAGTTCGGCTCCCGTATGGGCGGCGGCGGATTCGGCGGTGGGTTCCAGCCGGGTGGCGGCTTCGGTGGGGGCGCCAACTACGGCGGCGCCGACTTCGACATCGGCGACCTGCTGGGCGGCATCTTCGGTGGTCGCGGTCGATCCGGCGGACGGCGGCAGCCGCAAGGCCGGCGCGGCGACGACATCGAGACCGAGGCCAGCATCTCGTTCCAGCAGGCGGTCGAAGGCGCGACCCTGCCCCTGCGCATGACCAGCGACGAAGCCTGCACGACGTGCCACGGCACGGGCGCCAAGCCCGGCACGGTGCCGAAGGTGTGCGACAAGTGCCAGGGCTCGGGAATGGTCACGGGCACCTCCGGCGGGGTCTTCGCCATGACGGAGCCGTGCGACAGGTGCCGCGGTCGCGGCATGGTCGTCGAGAGTCCCTGCGCCACCTGCCACGGCTCGGGCCGAGCGCCATCCAGTCGCACGCTTCAGGTCCGCGTCCCGGCCGGTGTCAAGGACGGCCAGCGCATCCGGCTCAAGGGCAAGGGCGGCCAGGGCGAGGGCGGCGCTCCGGACGGCGACTTGTATCTCGTCGTCCACGTCGCGCCCCACCCCGTCTTCGGGCGCAAGGGCGAGCACCTGACCGTCAGCGTCCCGGTCGCGTTCGACGAGGCCGCGCTGGGCGCCGAGATCCAGGTCCCGACGCTCGACGGCCCGCCGGTCAAGATCCGCATTCCCGCCGGCACCCCCAGCGGGCGCACGTTGCGCGCCCGCGGCAAAGGTGCTCCCACGAAGTCGGGTGGTCGGGGCGATCTCCTCGTCACGGTCGACGTCCAGGTCCCGAAAGACCTCGACGACCAGGCACGCAAGGCCGTCGAGGCCCTGCGCGCCGCGCGCGACGGTGTCGATCCGCGCGCGAAGCTGTTCGGGGAGGCCAAGCGATGAGCCCACGATTCACCGGCCCGGAGCCGGACGCCCGGGTCTTCGTCATCAGCGTTGCGGCCGAGCTCTCCGGCCTGCACCCGCAGACACTGCGTACGTACGACCGTCTCGGAATCGTCCAGGCCGGCCGGACTGATGGCGGCGGCCGGCGCTATTCGATGCGCGACGTCGAGTTGCTACGCCAGGTGGCCCGGCTGACGGCCGAGGGCCTCGGGCTCGAAGGTGTGCGCCGCGTCATCGAGTTGGAGAGCCAGGTCGACGCGCTGCAGCGCAAGGTGCACGAGCTGCAGGCCGAGCTCGACGCAGCGCACGTCGCGCTCGGAACGGTCCGCAACCTTCCGGCCCGGCTTGGGGACGCACAGCTGATGGTCTGGAAACGCCCGCCGCGGCCCTGACGCGTGAGTGCGTGTTGACACACCCCGCGCAGTCTGCGCGTGGTGGGATGGATCCATGCGTAAGCGGATGGCTCTCCTGTCCGTGCTCGTCGTTCCGGCGCTGCTCGCCGGCTGTGCGTCCGGTCAGGCGCCGGAGCCCAAGAAGACGCCCCCGCTCGGGCCGATGAAGCCCCAAGTCGGGCCGGGCACGCTCATGACCGACGCCCTGACCGAGGCCCGCTGCACCGCTGACGGCACGGGCGCGTGGTCGGCCAGCGGAGTCGTCAAGAACACGACGAAGAAGGCGCTCGCCTTCGACGTCACGATCTACGTCGGCCCTTCCGACGGCCAGAGCCGGCCGGCGCATGTCACGCACGTCGACAAGGTGCAGGCGGGCAAGTCTGCGCCGTGGTCGGCGCCTGCGGTCGAGGCCGGCGACCCGGCGGGACCGTGTCACATCCAGGTCCGCGTCGCCAAATAGCGGCCGGACCGCGAGGTCCTGGGGCCTGCGGACGCGTCCGGGCCACGCTGGCGACGGATCTTTAGGCGTTTGTGCGGCTATAACGGCCTAAACGTCGGTACTTCGGTGCTGGGACCGCAACAACGTCGATAGATGCGTCCCATCTTCGTCAGGAGAGTGCGGTTCTGCCGCGTGGCGAGCCGATGTGTGTAACCGACGTCCACGCCTCCTACGGCTAGGTGTCGGTCTCGGACGCCGGGGGTCGCTCACCTACCGGGACGCGACGATGGTCCCAGCCGGCGGTGCGGTCGAACCGATCGAAGGTGAGCGTTTCGCCGGGGTCGCGTTTCAGGCGACGCTCGGCGACGGCGAGCAGCTCGAGCGCCATCACGCCGAGGTCGTGCAGGTTCTGGTGCTGGTGGGCGCGCAGTCCGAGGTCCACCTGCGCCAGGGCGCCGAGCCCGAAGCGCTCGTAGGTGTCGATGAGTGTGGACAGCTCGATGCCGTAGCCGACCGGGATCGCGAGCTGGCTGAGCAGTGAGCGACGGATGGCCCACTCGCCGGCAAGCGGTTGCACGATGGCGCGCAGCGGCGGCCAGTGGAGTGCGATGAGGGGCCGCGCCACCAATTCGGTCACGCGTCCGCCCTCGACGGATTGACGGGCGCTGCCGTCGTCCATCACGCGGTCGTAGAAGCCGCGCACGAGCTGGACCTCAGGCTCGGCGAACAGCGGCCCGAGGAGGCCGGCCACGAAATGCGTGCCCCAGTCCGTGAGGTCGGCGTCGATGAAAACGAGGACGTCGCCCTGCGTGACGAACTGGCTCTTCCACAGCGCCTCACCCTTGCCGGCGGCGACGCCGAGCTCGGGCACGACGTCGGCGACCGAGTGGACGATGGCGCCGGCCTCGGCGGCGCGCTCGGCGGTGGCGTCGTCCGACAACGAGTCCATGACGACGAGCTCGTCGATGAGATCGTGCTCGACCATCAGGTCGTTCCGAATCCCGGCGACGACGTCCCCGATCGTCGCCTCCTCATTGCGGGCGGGAATGACGACACTGACCGAGGTGCCGGGCGGCTTCACCAGGCTGGTGATCGGCCAATCGGCGGCTTGGCTCGTCCGGCCGGTCAGGAAGTCCTCGGCGTCGCGCGTCGTCATGACGGCGTCTGGTAGCGAAGGGCGTCGGTCAGGAGAAAGCCGGGATCGATGTCGTTGCGGCCGGCCAAGGCGTTGGCCGTGGCGAGGACGTCGCGCGCGGCGGCGACGTCGTGGACGCGCACGATCGAGCCCGGCGCGGACCCCAGCAGGGCGACCGCAGCGTGCGTCGCGGCGTCACGGCCGGCCGGTGGCTTGCCGATGATCGCGCCCAGGAAGTCCTTGCGCGACAGGGCCATCAGGACGGGTCGGCCGAGGGCCCGCACCTGATCGATCCCCTGCATCAGGCGCAGTGTCTGGTGGGGTGTCTTCGTGAAGTCGGGGCCAGGGTCGACGATGGTTGCCTCGGGATCAAGGCCGAGGTCGGCCGCCCGCGCCAAGCCCTCGCGCAGGAACCCCACGACGTCGCTGACGACGCCATCGTCGGCGGACCCGTACAGCTCGGGATCCTGCAGCCGCGCCTTCGGGCGGGCCCGCGTGTGCATGAGGACCAGCGCCGCGCCGTGATCGACGCACAGCTGCGCGACCTCGGGATACAGCAGTCCGCTGACGTCGTTGACGACGCCGGCGCCCGCCTTCAGCGCTGCCTCAACCACGCGCGGGCGGTAGGCATCGATGCTGATGATCGTGTCAGGGTGCTTGGATGCGACGAACTCGAGCACGGGCAGGATGCGGTCGATCTCCTCGAGCGCGTCGAGCTCGGCCTGGTTCGTGCGCGCCGATTGACCGCCCACGTCGAGGATGTCGGCGCCATCGTCGATCAGGGCTGACGCGTGCTCGTTGATCTCGTCGACGCCGAGCGGGCGTCCGTCGCCGGAGAACGACTCGGGGCTCGCGTTCAGGACGCCCATGATCAGGGCCTTGTCGGTCGGAACGACCGCGCCCTTCACGGCCAGCCGGGGCGCGTCTGCGGGGGGCACAGGCTCCATGATGCCGCACTGGCCCTCACGCCAAAGTTGAGCGGAATAGACTCAACTCTGGCTCCGTTGAAATCCGTGACCGTTATCTTCGGTCAGTACGGATCTAGTGGGGGAGACACCTGTACCAATGACGCTTGATCTCTCGACGTTCACCACTCGCAGCCAGCAAGCGCTGGCTGCCGCCATCCAGAGCGCCGCAGCGGCGGGCAATCCAGCCGTTGAACCCCTTCACCTGCTCGATGCGCTGCTGTCCCAGCAGGGCGGGACGACCGCCCCACTCGTCGCCGCGGCCGGGGTTGATCCCAACGACATCGCACGGCAGGTCAAGGCCGAACTCGACCTGCTTCCCACCGCCAGCGGCTCGTCAGTCGCCGCTCCGGGACTCTCCCGTGCGTCGCACGAGGTGCTGCAGCGTGCCCAGGACCTGGCTGGGCAGCTGGGCGACGAGTTCGTGTCGAGTGAGCACGTCCTGGCGGGCATCGCCACCGTCGACTCACCGGCCGGCAAGATCCTGACCGCCGCGGGCGCCACGCCGGACGCGCTGCAGGCGGCCTTCACGTCGGTCCGCGGAAATGCGCGCGTGACCAGCCAGGACGCCGAGGACACGTACCAGGCGCTGGAGAAGTACGGCGTCGATCTCACTGCGATCGCTCGGGAAGGGAAGCTGGACCCGGTGATCGGCCGGGACAGCGAGATCCGTCGCGTCGTCCAGGTGCTGAGCCGCCGGACGAAGAACAATCCGGTGCTCATCGGCGAGCCCGGCGTCGGCAAGACGGCCGTGGTCGAGGGCCTGGCCCAGCGCATCGTCGCCGGTGACGTTCCGGAGTCGCTGAAGGGCCGCCGACTCATCTCGCTGGACCTCGGCGGCATGGTCGCCGGTGCGAAGTATCGCGGCGAGTTCGAGGAGCGGCTCAAGGCCGTCCTCAGCGAGATCAAAGCCTCCGAGGGACAGATCATCACCTTCATCGACGAGCTGCACACCGTCGTGGGTGCCGGTGCCGGCGGCGACAGCGCCATGGACGCGGGCAACATGCTCAAGCCGATGCTGGCGCGCGGGGAGCTGCGGATGATCGGCGCGACGACCCTCGATGAGTACCGCGAGCGGATCGAGAAGGATCCCGCGCTCGAGCGACGTTTCCAGCAGGTCTTTGTCGGAGAGCCCTCCGTCGAGGACACCATCGCCATCCTGCGCGGGCTCAAGGAGCGCTACGAGGCCCACCACAAGGTCTCCATCGCGGATGCCGCGCTCGTCGCGGCCGCAGCACTGTCCGATCGCTACATCCCGGGGCGGCAGTTGCCGGACAAGGCCATCGACCTGGTCGACGAGGCGTCCAGTCGGCTGCGCATGGAGATCGACTCCAGTCCCGTCGAGATCGACGAGCTGCGACGCGCCGTCGACCGGCTCAAGATGGAAGAGCTGCACCTCCAGAAGGAGACTGACGAGGCCAGCAAGGACCGGCTGGAGAAGCTGCGGGTCGAGCTGGCCGACAAGTCCGAGAGCCTGCGTGCCCTCGAGCAGCGGTGGGAGGCCGAGAAGCAGAGCCTCAACGCCGTCGGCGAGATCAAGGAGCGCATCGACGAGGCGCGCATCGCGGCGGAGCGGGCTCAGCGCGAGGGCGACCTCGAGACGTCCAGTCGGCTGCTCTACGGCGAGATCCCTGCGATGGAGCAGGCGCTTGCCGACGCCCAGGCTGCTGAGTCGCGCGGCGACGACGCCGACCTGATGGTGCACGAGGAGGTCACCGCCGACGACATCGCCCAGGTGGTGGCCGCATGGACCGGCATTCCGACCGGCCGACTGCTCGAGGGCGAGACCGGCAAACTGCTGCGCATGGAGGAAGAGCTCGGCCGTCGGCTGATCGGACAGCAGACCGCCGTCCAGGCGGTGTCCGACGCCGTCCGCCGCTCGCGGGCCGGCATCAGCGACCCCGACCGGCCGACGGGCTCGTTCCTGTTCCTCGGCCCCACCGGCGTCGGCAAGACCGAGCTGGCCAAAACGTTGGCCGAATTCCTGTTCGACGACGAGCGCGCGATCGTGCGCATCGACATGAGTGAGTACTCCGAGAAGCACAGCGTTGCCCGCCTCGTCGGCGCCCCTCCGGGCTACGTCGGGTACGAGGAGGGTGGCCAGCTCACCGAGGCCGTCCGGCGCCGGCCATACTCGGTCGTCCTGCTGGACGAGGTGGAGAAGGCGCACCCGGAGGTCTTCGACATCCTGCTGCAGGTGCTCGACGACGGCCGCCTGACCGACGGCCAAGGCCGCACGGTCGACTTCCGCAACGTCATCCTGATCCTCACCTCCAACCTCGGCTCGATGGTCCTCGCCGACCCGGCATTGGACGAGAAAGCCAAGAAGGACGCCGTCATGGACGTGGTCCGGGTGTCGTTCAAGCCGGAGTTCCTGAACCGGCTCGATGAGGTCGTCATGTTCGACCCACTGTCCACGGCCGAGCTCACGCAGATCGTCGACCTGCAGCTGGCGGCCCTCGCGAAGCGGCTGGCCACCCGTCGGATCACACTCGAGGTCTCGCCGGCGGCCAAGGAGTGGCTGGCGATGACCGGCTGGGATCCCGCGTACGGCGCGCGTCCGTTGCGCCGCCTCGTGCAGCAGTCGATCGGCGACCGGCTGGCCAAGGAGCTGCTGTCCGGTGAGGTCCGCGACGGCGACACGGTCAAGGTCGACCGCGACAGCGAGCTGGATCAGCTGACCGTCACACCGGCCTGACGCTCAGAACAGCGAACGCACGCGCAGCGGTGCGATGGAGGCAATGACGTCGAAATCCGCGTCACGGTGCCACAGCTCCGCATCGTGCCGCAAGGCGACGTTCGCGATGACGCAGTCGAGCAGCTTTCGGACCGTCCGCCCCGATCGTCTTGCTGTGCGGAAGAGCGCGGCTGCCTGGCGAAAGTCGAGTGCGTCGTCCATCGACAGCGTCGGCAGGCCATTGACGAGTTGTTCGATCCTCGCGTGTCGAAGCTCGTCGGTGGCGCCGGCAAGGAGCTCCATCGCGATCGGCTCGCACATGACGATGTCCTGAACATGTTCTGCGAGCACATCGTGCACCCCAGTGGCCGCGACCGAACCGGTTCTCCGGAGGTACTCCACCCAAGCGGAGGTGTCGATGAGGATCACAGGTCGTGCGGCTCGCCGCCGCGCATTTCGTCGAGATCGCCGTCCCAGCCGATTCCTTCCAGGCTCAACAAGAACTCCGGCGTGAGTTCGATGCCGACCAGGCGCCGGAGCGCGAAATCGACGGCTGCACGCTTGGTTCGTAAACCAAAGCGCCGCATCGCCTCGCCGACGAGCGCGTCGTCGATATCGATGTTGGTGCGTGCCATACACCAACCGTACACCTCGACGACGATGAGCCGAGGGACTCTCCTGCTCGAGCACCCTGCGTAGTCTGCAGCAATGATCGGTACCCGGGAATGGCTTGCGCGGACAGGCGGCGCCCTGACCCGGCGTGAGCGGCTGGCGCATCAGCTCGCGGCGATGACGGCGCTGACCACGGACGTGTCGAGCCGGGTGCGGTTCCGCTGGGCCGCCGGTGCCAGCGGGCTCGACGTCGACGTCGCCCCGCCGTCCACCGACCTGGTGCGAGCTGCATCGCAATGGGCTGCGGAGATCCATCAGCCGTGGCTGCTGCGGCACAGCATGCGGACGTGGCTGTTCGGCCACCTGCTCGGCCAGTTGGACGGCATCGAGTCCGACCCCGAGGCGCTGTTTCTCACCTGCCTCCTGCATGACGTCGGGATCACCGACGCACATCGCGCCGCGATCGGCGACGCGGGCGACACGTGTCAATGCTTTGCCGCACATGGCGCGCACGTCACCGAGGCCAAGCTCCTCGAGCTCGGCGCCAGCCCGCTCCTTGCGTCGGAGGTGGCCGACGCGATCGGGATGCACCTCAACGCGAAGGTGGGCGCGGACGCCGGGGGATCGGCTCGGCTCGTCAACCAGGGTGCCGCGGTCGACGTCGTCGGCGTGCGGGCTGCCGACCTGGGCAAATCGCTCATCGCCGAGGTCCTCGCGCGCCACGACCGGACCAGGTTCGCCGACGAGCTCCTCGCCGTGCTGGTCGCCGAGAATGCCGCGCGACCATCCGCGCGGATGGCGAGCTTCTTCGGTGTCGGCATGGGGTCGGCCATCCGGCTCAACCCGTTGAATCGCCTGTGATGGGATGGACTCATGAGCACGGACCGGGCCGACAGCCGGCCGAAGCATCCTCGGCCGAGCGTCGTCACGCTCTCCTGCGTTTTCGTTGCCGTCACGGCCTTCCTGACGCTGACTGAAGTCATCTCGGCCCTGATGGATTGGGGCACGGTCGACATGCAGGCCGCCCTTCGTCCAGCTCTCCGCCAGCTCGGCATCGCCGGCCTGCACCTCTCGATGACCGAGACGCTGCGGCTGCTTCGCTGGTTCACGCTCGCGATGGTCCCATTCGCGGTGTCGGCCATGGTCTTCGCCGTCTACGCGCTGCGCGGCGACCGGACCGGACGGATCATGACGAGCGTGCTGGCGGTGGCTGCCGGCATCCTCTCGCTCCCGATCGGCGTGTTCGGCATCCTGCAGGCCTCGATGCTGTTCCTCTCGGCCGGCGGACTGTGGACATCCGACGCCGGCCGGTGGTACCGCGGCGAGCCGCCACCGCTTGCCCCGATGCCGGCCGCCGAGCCCGTCCACGAGGCAGCCGCGCCGGAGCTCGAGGCGCCAGCGCCGGTCCGGCCGCCCGTCCGCCCGACGTCCGTCGTCACAGCGGCGCTGCTGACCATCCTCGGCTCCACGGCGGCCGCCGCCTTCGCCGGTCTCTACCTGGTCGTCTACCTGTTCGCCCGCGACGCGTACATCGAGGCGGTGCAGACCGGACCGTTCAAGGATCTCGTTTCAGCCAGCGAAATCGGCGTGATGATGCGGGTGACGCTGTGGGTGTCGATCGCGATCGTGCCGCTGGCGCTCGCCGGCCTGCT
Organism: Aeromicrobium sp.; assembly: GCA_045806885.1. Classification (GTDB taxonomy): domain Bacteria; phylum Actinomycetota; class Actinomycetes; order Propionibacteriales; family Nocardioidaceae; genus Aeromicrobium. The sequence continues at coordinate 93,684 of JBJMIJ010000025.1, read as the reverse complement.
CGGCGGTGCGGGCCTGCTCGCCAGGCGTCCGATTGGCCGGCACGCCACGCTCGCGTGGGCATGGTGCACGGCTGCCTTGGGAGTGGTCATGTTCCCGCTTGGCATCGTCGCGCTGGCCGCCGCGGGCGCGGTGATCGTCCTGCTTCGCCGCGACGACGCGCGGGCGTGGACCTCCCTTCGCTGACGGGCCTTGCTCTCCCCGGCCAGGGCCGATCCCGATACCATCCCCCCATGTCGCAGACACCTCCTGTCCAGGCCAAGCGTCCTCACGTCGTCATCGTCGGCGGCGGATTCGGTGGCCTCGCCGCCCTCCGTGCGCTGCGCAAGGCCGATGTCGACATCACCCTGATCGACCGGCACACGTACAACACGTTCAACCCGCTGCTGTACCAGGTCGCGACCGCGAGCCTGAACCCCGGCGACATCACCTGGTTCCTCCGTGCCGTGCGGTCGAACCAGAAGAACGTCAGATTCCTCAAGGGCATCGTTCTGACGATCGATCACACCACTCGCACACTCGGGCTGCACGGCGGCGTCACGGTGGCCTACGACTACCTCGTCCTCGCCAACGGCGTCACGGCCAACTTCTTCGGCACGCCGGGCGCGGAGCAGTTCGCGCTTCCGCTGTACAAGCGATCCCAGGCCCTTCAAGTTCGCGACCAGCTCTTCGCCTACCTCGAGGAAGCCGCCATCAACGGCCAGGACGAGGACCTGCGCATCATCGTGGTGGGCGGTGGACCGACAGGCGTGGAGACGGCCGGTGCGTTCGCGGAGTTCCGGAACCATGACATGCCCACCACCTATCCCGAGCTGGACCGCGACAAGATCCACGTCTCGCTCGTGGAGGCCACCGCCGGCGTACTCGGGCCGTTCAAGGAACGGCTGCGCAACTACGCCCGCAAGGCACTCGACGAGCGCAAGGTCGACCTGCGGTTCAACACGATGGTCAAGGAGGTGCGCGAAGACGGCGTCCTCGTCGAGCACGACGGCGTGCAGGAGTTCCTGCCCGCCGGCCTGACCGTGTGGGCGACAGGCGTTACCGCGCATGACACGGTCAAGGACTGGAACGTGCCGCAGGGCCGTGGCGGCCGGATCGAGATCGACGACCACCTCCGGGTGCGCGGACTCGCAAGGACCTTCGCCATCGGCGACATCGCAGTCGACCCCGACAACCCGCTGCCGCAGCTCGCCCAGCCGGCGTTGCAGGGCGGCAAGTACGTCGGCAACCTGATTAAGCGCGAGGTGGCGGGCAAGAGCGAACCAGGTCCGTTCAAGTACTTCGACAAGGGCATCATGGCGACGATCGGCAAGTCGTCAGCCGTCGCTGAGGTGCAGATCCCGTTCACGCAGACGGCCGTGCCGATCAAGGGCTTCGTCGCCTGGATCGCATGGGTCGTCCTGCACGTCGCTTACCTGCTGGGCAACCGCAACCGGCTGGCGACCATGATCAACCTGGGCAGTAAGTACCTGTTCCGGGGCAGCCACAACGCGATCGTCGGCGAGAGCCCGTACATCGTGGCCAAGAGGAAGATGGAAATCGGCGTCTCGCCGGCCGACTCGGTGCTGACCGAAGCCGAGATCGAGGCTGAGGTAGCCGCCGAGAACGACGAAGTGAGCCCGTTGTAGCTCGTCGCTAGAGGCTGACGGCGCGGGCTTCGTGGAAGTCGGCGGTTGTGAGGGCGGCGTCCAGGACGTCCGGCGGGACGGCGCGGTCGGTCGTCACCAGCAGCACGGCCTCGTCGCCCGCCTCGGTCTCGACGCCGACGGCCGCTGATACGACGTTGATGCCGGCGTCGCCGAGCGCGGTGCCGAGCCGCCCGAGCATGCCGGGCTGGTCGCGATAGCGGAACACCGCGAGGTGCGACTCCAGCTGGACGTTGAACCGCGCGCCCCACGCCTCCAGCAGGTGGGGCCGGTGTTGCTGGCCGAGAACGGTGCCGACGACGCGGGTACGCGTGCCCTCGGCCGTCGCGGTGACGCGCACGAGATCGGTGAAGTCCCGCGCGACCGGTCGGCTTGTCGAGGTGATCGCGATGCCGCGCTCGGCCGCGAAGGGCAGGGCGTTGACGTCGTTGACGCTCTCGTCGGTGCGGCCGGCGAGGGCACCCTTGACCACCTGGATGGTGAGCAGGCGGGTGTCGCGTTCGGCCACGTGGCCGAGGAACTCGACCTCGAGCCCGTCGAGGGCGGACGTCGGCGCGAGGCTGACCGCGATGCGTCCGAGCGTCGCGCTCAGCGCCAGGAACGGCTCGACGGCCGCGAGGTCGTCGGCCTCGATCGCAGGGATGTTGACCGCCGTCGTCACGGCGCCGCCGGTCAAGGCCGCGACGACCTGCTCGGCGGCTTGGTATCCCGCGCGATCGGTGGCCTCCGCCGTGGACGCGCCCAGATGCGGCGTCACGACGACCTTCGGGTGGCCGAACAGCGGATGCTCGGTGATCGGCTCGGTCTGGAAGACGTCGAGCGCCGCGCCGGCGACCTTGCCTGACTCCAGCGCCGCCGCCAGGTCCTCGTCGACGAGCAGGGGACCGCGGGCCACGTTCAGCACGCGCACGCCGTCCTTCATCTGAGCGAAGGCGGCGGTGTTGAGGAAGCCGACCGTCTCGGGCGTCTTGGGGAGGTGGATGGTGATGAAGTCGGCCACGGCGTAGATGTCGGCCGGCGTGGCGGCCCGTTCGACGCCGAGCTCGTTGAACCGCTCCTCGGCGAGGTAGGGATCAAACGCGACAACCCGCATGCCGAACCCCTTGGCGCGGTGCGCGACCAGCTGCCCGATGCGCCCGAACCCGAGGATGCCGAGCACTTTGCCGTGCAGCTCGACACCGGTGAACTTGCCGCGCTCCCACGCCCCGCCGGTCAGCGACGCATGAGCCTGTGGGACGTGGCGGGCCAGGGCGAGCAGCAGCGCGAGCGTGTGTTCTGCCGCCGTGACGACGTTCGACTGGGGGGCATTGGCGACGATGATGCCCATGCGGGTGGCGACATCGACGTCAACGTTGTCGACCCCGACGCCGGCGCGGCCGATGGCCTTCAGGCTCGTCGCCTTGGCCAGCAGCGACGCGTCGACCTTGGTCGCCGAGCGGATGAGCAGTCCGTCGTAGTCGCTGACGCGCTTCTCGAGCTCGTCCCGGCTCCAGTCGGTGCCGAGGTCGACGTCGAATCCGGCCGAGCGCAGCAGGTCGATGCCCGAGGCGCCGATGTTCTCCGCGACGAGGACCCTCATGCGCTGGTCACCGTCGGGTCGTTCGCGATCACCCAGTCGATGCAGGCCGTGAGCGCCTCGACGTCGGATGGGTCGATGGCCGGGAACATGCCGACGCGCAGCTGGTTGCGTCCGAGCTTGCGGTAGGGCTCGGTGTCGACGATGCCGTTGGCGCGCAGCGTCTTGGCGATGGCTGCCGCGTCGATGCCATCGGCGAAGTCGATCGTGCCGACGACGAGAGAGCGATGCTCCTCATCGACGAAGGGGCTCGCCACGTCGGACTTCTCCGCCCAGCCGTAGAGGTGTGACGACGATGCTCTGGTGCGCTCGACGCAGAACTCGAGGCCGCCGCCGGCGAGCATCCACTCGACCTGCACGGCCAGCAGGAACAGGGTGGCCAGGGCGGGCGTGTTGTATGTCTGGTTGAGCCGCGAGTTGGAGATGGCGGTGGTCAGCGAGAGGGATTCAGGGATCCAGCGGCCGCCGTCAGTCCCCTTGTTCGCACTGTCGATCTCCTCGGCTCGGGCCAGCGCCGCTGGGCTCATCGCCGCCAGCCACAGGCCGCCGTCGGAGCCGAACGACTTCTGCGGCGCGAAGTAGTAGGCGTCGGCCTGGGCGATGTCGACTGGAAGGCCCCCGGCCCCGGACGTCGCGTCGATGAGGACGAGCTGGCCGTCCGAGCCGGCCGGTCGCTGGACGCCCAGCATCGCGCCCGTCGACGTCTCGTTGTGCGCCCAGGCGATGGCGTCGACGTCAGGGTCGGTGGTGGGGACGGGGGCGGTGCCTGGATCGGAGCTGACCACGATCGGGTCGTCCAGGTGGGGCGCACCCTTGGCTACGCCGGCAAACTTGGCGGTGAACTCACCGAACGTCAGGTGGAGCGACCGGCGACGGATGAGGCCGGCGGCCGCGACGTCCCAGAATGCGGTGGAACCGCCGTTTCCGAGCACGATCTCGTAGCCGTCCGGCAGGCTGAACAGCTGGCTCAGCCCGTCGCGCACGCGGCCGACGACATCCTTGACCGGAGCCTGTCGGTGCGAGGTGCCCATCCATCGGCTGAGCTCGGGAAACTTGTCCAGCGCCTCCGGACGGACCTTGGACGGGCCACAACCGAATCGTCCGTCGGCGGGCTTCAGGTCTGCGGGGATCTGTGGAGCGTCGTTCACCCGGCCGACTCTAGTGATTCGCGGCAGAGCCTCGCACGGAGATGTCGATCAATGAGCGCTAGGAGCCGCGGTGAAGCTGGTCCTTGCCCTTGCCGCCGCGTAGCGAATCACGGCCGCCGCCACCGTAGAGCCGGTCGTTGCCCTTGCCGCCGCGTAGCGAATCACGGCCGCTGCCGCCGTAGAGCCGGTCGTTGCCGTCACCTCCGCGCAGCGTGTCCTTGCCTCGGCCACCCTTCAAGACATCCTTGCCAGTCCCACCACAGATGGTGTCCGTACCGCCCTTGCCGTCGATCGTGTCGTTTCCGGGCCCGGCAATGATCACGTCGTTGCCGGGGGTTCCAGTCAGCTTGTCGGCGCTCGCCGTTCCCACGATCGTGGCCGCCTTGCCGCGGCAGGTTGCCGTTGACGCGGCTGATTGATTGGGGCGGCCCGGTGTCGCTGGTTTGCCGGGTACCGTCGGATCATCCGGCTGTTTGGGTTCGGTGGGCTGCTGCAGAGTCGTCGGCTCGAGGGAGTTGCCTTCCTGAATCAGCGCGCAAGTATCGAGGGCAGGCGTCGGCGTGAACCGCAGCTGCACCCAGGGAATCATCTCGGCGAGGAAGTCGGCTCCCTGATCGCCGTGGCCGAGCGGCTTCTCCAGGTAGTCGATCGGACGGCCGGCGGCGCAGTACTTGCGGGCGAGGCTGCGGACGTCGTTGACCAGCATGACGCCGTCGCCGGGGCCGTACTGCGGTGACGGCTCGGTCCCTTCGCCGGACCCGTCGGTTCCCTGACGGATGAACAGCGGCACGGTGGGCGTGCCGCCGGTTCCCATGATGAGCTCGTTGGCTGTGTTCACCAGGAACGACAGCGACTCCGGCTTCGCGTATTCCGGCTTCACCAGGGACGCGAAGGTCAGCGACGGGTAGCTGTGCTCGCCGATGCAGTCGTGCTTGACGGTGTTGACGACCTGGGCCCCGAACGTGCTCAGGTATGGCGTCAGATCGATGTTGAACGCCTTCGCAATGCCGATGAGCGCGAGCGGCATGACGCTCGACCAGGAGCCGGCCGCGCCATCCACGTAGTGCAGGTTGTGGATCGGGTGGACGAACACGCCGCCCATGGCCGAGCCCACGAGGTTGGCATTGACGTCGGGCGCGTAGTCCGACGCGAGCTCGGTGGCCCATTCGGTTGCGATGGCGCCGCCGGAGTAGCCGGCCATGGCCACCTTCGTGCCAACCGGAAGCCCGACGTCGACGGAGTTGTACGCGGCGCGGATGCCGTCGAGCGTCTGGTAGCCGTAGACGGGGCCAGTGCCGAACGTCGGGTCCTGACCCTCGAAGTCGCTGGTCACGACGGTGTAGCCCTGGAGGAGCAGTGACTGGTAGAAGTTCTCCTCGCTGGTCCAGAGGCTGTTCGCCGGGCCGCCGTTCAGCATGTACGACGGCTCGCACCGCGTCGTCAGGGAGTCGTAGAAGCTCTGGTAGGAGACGACGCGTTTGATCGGTAGCGGCGCCGGTGGGTTGAGAATCGTGGTGACCGTCACCGTCGGGTCGCCCAGCTGGGTGCGGGTGCGGTACAGCAGCTGTATCCAGGTGACGGGCTGCGGAATGGCGGGGAACGTGACCGTGCCCGTCCGGGTCTTCAGGATGCTGCCGGGCGCGATCTCGGAGAGCGGCTTCGAATCGGTGTAGGTGTAGAAGGAATCGGTGTCGGGGGACGGCGTGGCCGACACTGCAGGACTCGGGGCTGCGAGGGTTGACGCGATCACCGCGACGACCCCGACCACCCATCGGGGAATGCGCACGGACCGACGTTAGTTGCGGCCGACGGCTGTGTCCGGCGAACAGTGAAACAAGTTCCACTCCCGGATCTCGGCGAGGTGGGCGTCAGACGTTGCGTCGGTACTGGCCGCCGACCTCGAAGAAGGCGTCGGTGACCTGCTGCAACGTGCAGACCCGGGCGGCGTCCATGAGGGCGGCGAAGACGTTCTCGTCTCCAGTGGCGACGGCCTTGAGCCGCGCGATCGCCTCCGCGGACTCCGACTTGTGCTTCTCCTGGAACGCATGCACCCGCTCCAGCTGCGAGCGCTTCTCGTCCTCTGACGCGCGCCGCAGCTCCACGGCGTGTTCGGGTTCGCCGCCGGGGTGGGTGAAGGTGTTCACGCCGATGATCGGGATCGTCCCGTCGTGCTTGCCGTGTTCGTAGAGCATCGACTCGTCCTGGATGCGTCCGCGCTGGTAGCCGGTCTCCATGGCGCCGAGAACGCCTCCGCGCTCGCTGATCCGGTCGAACTCGGTGAGCACCGCTGCCTCGACGAGGTCGGTGAGCTCGTCGACCAGATAGGAGCCCTGCAGCGGGTTCTCGTTCATGGACCAGCCGAACTCGCGGTTGATGACCAGCTGGATGGCCAGCGCGCGTCGCACCGAGTCGTCGGTCGGCGTCGTCACGGCCTCGTCGTAGGCGTTGGTGTGCAGGCTGTTCGCGTTGTCCTGCAGCGCGAGGAGGGCCTGCAACGTGGTGCGGATGTCGTTGAAGGCCATCTCCTGCGCGTGCAGCGACCGGCCGGACGTCTGGACGTGGTACTTCAGCTTCTGGCTGCGCTCGTTCGCCTGGTACTTCTCGCGCATGGTGATCGCCCAGATGCGTCGCGCCACCCGCCCGAGCACGGTGTACTCCGGGTCCATGCCGTTGGAGAAGAAGAAGGACAGGTTCGGCGCGAAGTCGTCGATCCGCATACCTCGTGCGAGGTATGCCTCCACGTACGTAAATGCATTCGCGAGTGTGAAAGCTAGCTGGCTGATGGGGTTCGCCCCGGCCTCGGCCATGTGATAGCCGGAGATGGACACCGAGTAGAAGTTGCGTACCTCGTTCTCGATGAACCATTCCTGGATGTCGGCCATGCAGCGCAGGCTGAACTCTGTTGAGAACAGGCAGGTGTTCTGGCCCTGGTCCTCCTTGAGGATGTCGGCCTGGACGGTGCCGCGCAGCGTGCGCAGCGTCTGCGCGCGCAGGCTCGCGCGTTCCTCCGGATCGGGCTCGCGGCCCTGCTCGTCGCGGAATCGCTCCTCGGCCTGGTCGAGCGCGGTGTTGAGGAAGAACGCCAGCACCGTCGGGGCAGGGCCGTTGATCGTCATCGAGACGGACGTGGACGGGGAGGACAGGTCGAATCCGTCGTAGAGCGCCTTCATGTCGTCGAGCGTGGCGACGCTGACACCGGAGGTGCCGACCTTGCCGTAGATGTCGGGCCGCAGGTCGGGGTCGCGGCCGTAGAGGGTGACGGAATCGAAGGCCGTCGAGAGGCGCGTTGCGGGCTGCCCCGCTGACAGCAGCTTGAACCGCCGGTTGGTGCGGAACGGGTCGCCCTCGCCGGCGAACATGCGTGCCGGGTCCTCGTCCTGGCGCCTGTGCGGGAAGACGCCCGCGGTGAATGGGAATCGTCCCGGCAGGTTCTCGCGACGCCAGTAGCGGACGAGCTCGCCGGCGTCACGGGTGCGGGGGACGGCAACCCGGGGGATGCGTACGCCGGAGAGGGACGTGCGGCCGGCGTCGGCGTCGTACTCCTCCACGACGGCGGGCCAGCTCTCCAACTGTTCGCTGAGGTCGGCCGGCAGCTCGACGTCGAGGTCGACGTCGGCACCGAGCGCACGGACCCGCTCCACGGCCTGTGCCTGGCGAGCGCGTTCGGCCAGCTCGTCGGTGGTGGCGTGGAAGTCGCGGACGGTCCCGCTGATCTCGGCGAGGTACCGGACGCGGTCGGACGGGACGATCGGGTGGATGCGGCTGGACGCCTTCGTCTCGACCTTCGGTATCGAGCCCAATGCGAAGCCGAGCAGCCCGGCGAGGTGCTGGTAGAGCGCCGTGACGCCGTCGTCGTTGAAGGTCGCTGCGGACGTGCCGTACACCGGCATGTCGTCGGGCTTCTTCGTGAAGTCCTCGCGGTTGCGTACGAGCTGGCGGGCGACATCGCGCATGGCGTCGGCCGCACCGCGCCGCTCGAACTTGTTTATGGCGACGACGTCGGCGAAGTCGAGCATGTCGATCTTCTCCAGCTGCGAGGCCGCGCCGAACTCCGGCGTCATCACGTAGAGCGAGGTGTCGACGAACGGCGTGATGCCGGCGTCGCCCTGGCCGATACCCGGCGTCTCGACGATGACCAAGTCGAAGGCCGCGGCCTTCAACACGGTGATGGCGTCGGCCAGGTGTTCGGGCATCTCATGCCCGCCACGGGTGGCGAGCGACCGGAAGTAGGTGTGCTGCCCGTCTAAGGCGGTCATCCGGATGCGGTCGCCGAGCAGCGCGCCGCCACCACGGCGACGCGTCGGGTCGATGGCGACGACGGCGATGCGCAATGCGTCGTCGTGATCGGTGCGGAAGCGCCGAACGATCTCGTCGGTGAGGGAGCTCTTGCCCGAGCCGCCGGTGCCGGTGATCCCAAGGACGGGCACCGTGGCCTCGACCGCCGCTGAGCGCACCGAGTCGTCGACCTGACCGTTCTCGGCCAGGGTGATGGCGCGCGCGATGCCGGCGGGCGTGTCGAGTGCGGCGGGCGGGTCAGTCAAGGCGACGTCTCCCGCGACGATGATCTGGTTCACCATGGCGGCGAGGCCCAGCCGCTGCCCGTCCTCGGGGGAGAAGATGGTGACGCCGGACGTGGCGAGGCGCTCGATCTCGGCTGGCACGATCACGCCGCCGCCACCACCGAAGACTCGTACGTGCCCAGCCCCCTGGTCGGCCAATAGCTGAACGAGGTATTCGAAGTACTCGACGTGGCCGCCCTGGTACGAGCTGATAGCGACGCACTGCACGTCCTCTTCGACCGCGGCGTCGACCACCTCCTGGACCGATCGGTTGTGACCGAGGTGGATGACCTCCGCTCCCTGTGACTGCAGGATGCGCCGCATGATGTTGATGCTCGCGTCGTGACCGTCGAACAGGCTGGACGCCGTCACGACGCGGACGGGGTTCTTCGGCACGTGCAATTCGGTCATGGGACCTACAATAGTCGGAAGTCCTACTAATTTCACCCAGTAGGTTCGACGAGCTTTAGGATGGCGGCCATGGCCGAGAGCGAGGCATTGCCGTTCGACCCGATCGAGCGTGCCGGCGTGCTGTGGGAGAAGCACGTGGGCGATGCCTCGTCGATGCGGGTCGCGACGTCGATCATGCGGGTGCAGCAACTACTCCTCGGCGAGTTCGACCGCGTCCTGAAGCCGCTGGGCATCACCTTCGCGCGGTACGAGGTCCTTCGCCTGCTGTCGTTCAGCCGGGAAGGACGGCTGCCGCTGAGCGTCATCGGCGAACGACTGATGGTGCATCCGACCTCGGTGACTAACGCCATCGACCGGCTGGTGGCATCCGGTCTCGTCGCCCGCACCCCGGACGACCAGGACCGCCGGCGGGTTTACGCGTCACTGACGACCGAGGGCAAACGCGTCCTGCGCCGCGCGACGAAGGCGTTGATGGCCATCGACTTCGGGCTGGGCGAACTGTCAGTGGCCGAACGTGATCGAGCGTATGAACTCTTGCGGGTCGTGCGTTCCAGCGACTTCGCATGAGGGTCGACTTGCTACTAATGGAGGCATGAGCATCACGCATTCCGGTGCGCGTCGGCCCCGGCCGCTGCTTGGCTTGGCACGAGCCGTTCGAGACCTCCGCCGGTCTATGGCGGTCGCGGGCCCGTTCGTGGGCCGCCGGCTGAGCTATGACTCGCCGCAGTTTCGCGATGGGGTGTTCCACAACCGGCTGCCGTCGGTGATTCTTCCCACCGGTCGACAGGGCTCGATGGCCGTCGACTATGCCCGGAAGGGCGCTTCAGGGCGGCCGAAGGGTCTGGTCCCGTTGGTGGACCCGAAGCTGCCCGACACGGCCGCCGAGGTGGGAGCAACCTGGCTGGGCCACACGACCGTCCTCATCGAGATCGGTGGCCATTGGGTGCTGGTCGACCCGGTCTGGAGCGACCGGGTGTCGCCGACGAATGCCGTGGGACCGCGCAGGAGTCACCCGGTGCCGCTGGCACTCGCCGACCTGCCGGCGCTTTCTGCCGTGCTCATCTCCCACGATCACTATGACCACCTGGACACCGCGACGATCGACGCGTTGGTCGAACTGCAGGACGTGCCTTTCGTGGTGCCGTTGGGCATCGGCGCGCACCTGCGGCATTGGGGCGTCCCCGAAGCCCGGATCGTCGAGCTCGATTGGGACCAGTCACACGTCGTCAATCGCGCGGGGCTGCCCGACTTGTCCGTGACGTGCACCGAGGCGCGGCACTTCTCCGGCCGCGGTTTCGCCCGCAACCTGACGCTGTGGTCGTCGTGGGTGATGGCCACCGGCTCCGGTGACGAACGGTGCGCAGTCTTCTTCGGCGGCGATACCGGTTACACGCCGGCGTTTGCCGACATCGGCGAGTCGCATGGGCCGTTCGACCTGACGGTTCTACCCATCGGCGCGTATGACGCACGATGGGCCGACATCCACATGACCCCGGCCGAGGCGGTCCGGACACATCTCGACGTGCGGGGCAGCGTCCTGTTGCCGGTCCATTGGGGCACCTTCGACCTGGCCTTCCACCGCTGGGCGGACCCGATCGAGTGGTTGGTGATCGAGGCGGCCGACGCTGGCGTCGAAGTCGCCACACCGCGCCCGGGTGAGCGGTTCGCGGCCGATGGCCCGTTGCCGTCCGATGCCTGGTGGTCAGACCTGCTCTGAGCCGGAACGGCTGGCTGGCGGTGGGTTAGCGTTCCCGATCGGCGGTTAGCGCCACGCTAAGCCACCGCCGCTTGGGCTAATCCTCGAGCATCGGGATCTTCAGCGCGCCCCAGGCGACGCCGAAGCCCTCCACCAGCGCCTCAGTGTGCGGGCGGATCTTCTCACACTGAGCGTTGACCAGCGGGAGAACTTCCTTGGCCTTCGGGATCGAGATCCGGTTGTGGCCCATGAACCAGGCGAGGTCGTCTTCGATCGCCGTCAAGGCGTAGAGGGTGCAGACCTCGCGCAGGAGCTCGGCGGCCTCGCCCTCCTCTGTCCGCGCGATGCCGGCCGTGAAAGCCTCAAGCACCACCCGGTCGATGTGGACCTTGGCAGCGCGGACGACGTGGTCCTGCGCGTTGTTGAAGATGCGGAACGCCTCGTCCGGCTCGGCCTTGGCGGCCTTGCGCAGCCGGCGACCGAGCGCATCGAGGACGCGCTCCTCGCGCGCCTCGAACAGGCTGAGCTGGGTGCCGCGGTCGAGCAGGTCGCTGTCCTCGCCCTTGTCTGACCGGGCGTCGATGAGCCGCTGGATCAGCGCACCGGCGGCAGTCCGCTCCTTGACGGAGCTGGCGAACGAGCCCGCCGCGAACATCGCCAGGCCGACTGGGTCGAGACCGGCGACCTCCTTGGCGTACTTCGTCAGCAAGTCCTTCGCCAGCAGCTGCATGAGGACGTAGTTGTCGCCTTCGAACGTGGCGAAGACGTCGACGTCGCGCCGGAGCAGCGCAATCCGGTTCTCGTCGAGGTAGCCGGCGCCGCCGCAGGCTTCGCGTGATTCCTGGATGGCGTCGATCGCATGCCACGTCTGCACGGCCTTGAGCCCGGCGGCTCGGGTTTCGAGCTCCCGCTGCTCGTGTTCATCCGGTGTGTCGGTCCGCTGGAGCCGGTCCATGCGCGCCACCAGCTGGTTCTGCGCGAACCGGTAGGCGTAGGACTTGGCGATGAGCGGCAGCAGCCGGCGCTGGTGCGTGCGGTAGTCCATGAGCAGCACTTCGCCATCGCCGGCCCCACCGAACTGGCGGCGCCTGAGCGCGTACTTCGCGGCGATCGTCAGGCCAACCTCGGCGGCCGCGCTCGCCGAGCCGCCGACGCTGACCCGCCCGCGGACGAGCGTGCCCAGCATCGTGAAGAACCGGCGGTTGATGTTCTCGACGGGCGACGTGTAGGTGCCGTCCTCGGCCACGTCGCCGTACCGGTTGAGCAGGTTCTCGCGCGGGATGCGGACCTGGTCGAACATGATCCGTCCGTTGTCGACGCCGCGCAGGCCGCCCTTGTGCCCGCAGTCGGAGGTGGTCACGCCCGGGACGTCGCGTCCCTTGCTGTCCCGGATCGGGACGAGGAAGCAGTGGACGCCATGGTTCTCGCCGTTGGCGATCAGTTGCGCGAAGACCGCTGCCATCGTCGCGTGCTTCGCCGCGTTGCCGATGTAGTCCTTGCGCGAGCTCGGCGTAGGCGAATGGACGACGAACTCTTGCGTCTCCGCGTCGTACGTCGCGGTGACCTCGAGGTTCTGCACGTCGCTGCCATGGCCGGTTTCGGTCATGGCGAAACAGCCGACGAGGTCGACGTTGATGATGTCCGGCACCAGCTTGTGGTGGCGCTCGGTCCCGAGGTTCTGGACGGCGCCGCCGAACAGGCCCCACTGGACGCCGGCCTTGACCATGAGCGACAGGTCGTACTGGGCGAGCATCTCGATGCCGGTGACGGCCATGCCCGGATCGCCGCCGCCGCCGCAGTCCTCACGGAAGCCGGCCGCGGGGATGCCGGTGGGTATCAGGTCCTTGAGCTGGGCGAGGGTGCGCTCGCGCGCGTCTTCCATGCTCAGCTCGTGGTTGAACGCCAGATTCATCTCAGCCAGCTGCTGGCGGGCGGCGACGCGCGCGTGGCGCCATTTGCCGTCGATCGCGATCCTCAAGTCCTGATCCAAGGCCATGGCGCGACCGTACTCCTGCGTGGGACTCGGCGGGAGCCTTCCCAGATAGGTTGGCCGGATGTCGAATGCGTTGTTGGTCGCGGGGACCACCTCGGATGCCGGCAAGACCCTGGTGACCGCGGCGCTGTGTCGCGCGTTTCGGCGGCGTGGCGTCAGCGTCGCGCCATTCAAGGCGCAGAACATGTCGAACAACTCCATGGTCGTCGGGCAGGGCCCGGGCGGTGAGATCGGGCGGGCTCAGTGGGTGCAGGCACTCGCGGCGCAGGTCGAGCCCGAGACGACGATGAACCCGGTGCTGCTCAAGCCGGGCAGCGACCAGCGCAGCCATGTCGTGGTGAACGGTCGGCCGGCCGGGACGATCTCGTCCGATGAGTTCATCGGCGGCCGTACGCATTTGGCCGAGACGGCGTTCGCCGCCTTCGACGACCTCGCGTCGCGGTTCGAGGTCGTCGTGTGCGAGGGCGCCGGCAGCCCGGCCGAGATCAACCTGCGGGCCGGCGACTACACGAACATGGGCCTCGCCCGGCACGCCGACATCCCGGTCGTGGTGGTCGGCGATATCGACCGGGGTGGCGTCTTCGCATCCCTGTTCGGGACGGTCGCGCTGCTCGACGCCGAAGACCAGGGGCTGGTGTCGGGCTTCATCATCAACAAGTTCCGCGGCAATGGCAGCCTGCTGCAGCCGGGCCTGGAGCGGCTGACGTCGCTCACCGGCCGCCCGACGTATGGCGTACTGCCATGGAGCCCCGACGTCTGGCTCGACTCGGAGGACGCCCTCGACCTCGCGTCCCGTCGGGAAGTGGGCTCAGCTGGGCGTCATCGTCCGCTGAGCGTCGGCGTCGTGCGGTTCCCGCGCATCAGCAACTTCACCGACATCGACGCCTTGAGCCTTGAGCCGGGCGTGGACGTGACCTGGATCAATGATCCGGGGGCGGTAGCCGGCGTCGATCTGGTGGTCCTACCGGGGACGCGGTCGACGCTCGCCGACCTGGCCTGGCTTCGGTTCCGCGGCCTCGACCGGGCGATCGTCGCGCACGCATCGGCGGGACGCCCCGTGCTGGGCATCTGCGGTGGCTTCCAGATGCTCGGCCGCGCCATCCACGACCCCGACGGCGTCGAGGGCGAGCGCGGAAGCGTCGACGGGTTGGGGCTGCTGGATGCCACGACGACGTTTGCCGAGGACAAGGTCCTGCGCGCCCACGGCGACGGTGCGTACGAGATCCACCACGGCCGGGTCGACGTCGGCGATGTCGACGACGAGGGTGGCTGGACGAGCTCGGGTGCGGTCATGGGCACGATGCGGCACGGCGCGCTGGAGTCGGACGAGACGCGCACCATCCTGCTGGACCTGGTGGCGTCCGCCACCGGCCAGCACTGGCAGCCGTCGACGGTGAGCTTCGCCGCCGCGCGCGAGGCCCGGCTGGACCTCCTTGGCAACCTGGCCGAGGAGCACCTCGACGTCGACGCGCTGCTCGCCCTCGCCCGCACGGGTGCTCCGGAGGTGCCCCTGTTGGCGCCCGGTGCGTTCTCATGATCCTGCTGCTGGGCGGCACGTCCGAGGCGCGCGAGCTGGCGGTTCTCCTGCAGGACGCGGGCGTGCGCTTCGTGTCGTCGCTGGCCGGCCGCGTGGCGCAGCCGCGATTGCCGGTGGGCGCGGTGCAGATCGGCGGATTCGGGGGTGTCGCCGGCCTGCGCGCGTACCTCGCCGAACAGCGAGTCGAGGCCGTCATCGATGCCACGCATCCGTTCGCCGAGGGAATGACACGCAATGCAGTCGCGGCGTGCGCCGCGGACAGCATCCCGCTGCTGCGACTCGAGCGTCCCGGCTGGGCCGCCGCCGAACATGCCGACGACTGGCATTGGGTCGATGACCACAACCAGGCCGCGGCGGAAGCGGCCCGGCTGGGTGAGCGTCCCTTCCTCACCGTGGGTCGCCAGGCCCTCGACCGCTTCGTCGGGCCGCTGGCCGGGCACCGCACGCTCGCTCGGGTGGTCGATGCGCCGGGCGTCGCCATCCCGACGACGTGGACGGTCATCCTGAGTCGCGGTCCATACCCGATCGAAGCCGAGCGTCAGCTGTTCGACGAGTACGACATCGACGTGCTCGTCACGAAGGACTCGGGCGGTACGTACACGTGGGCCAAGATGGAGCTTGCCGCTGTGCGCGGCACCACGGTCGTCATCGTGCGACGGGCCGATGCGCCGGCGGGGGTCCTGGCGGTCAACGACCCGATCGCCGCCGCGGCGTGGGCTGTCGGCGTCGTCGCCGGCTGAACGCCATCGCCAGAACCAATGCTCCGGCGCCGACCATGGCACTGAGGTGGTTGGCAGCCTCGATGTCCGACCGGGTCGGCTCCCGGCCGTCGCCGAGCGCATGGCGGTCCTCGACCTCGCCGGCGTACGAGTTGACCCCGCCCAGTCGGACGTCCAAGGCGCCGGCGAAGGCCGCCTCGATCTGGCCGGCGTTGGGACTGGGGTGGGCGTCGGCGTCCCGCTTCCAGACGCGGAGTGCGTCCGCCGAGTCGCCACCGATGGTCGGCGCGAAGGCGACGGCAAGCGCAGCGCCGATGCGGGCCGGCAGCCAGTTCAGGACGTCGTCCAGTCGTGCTGAGGCCCATCCGAAGTTCTCATGACGGGCGCTCCGGTGGCCGACCATGGCATCCAGGGTGTTGGCGGCTCGGTATGCGGGCAGGCCGGGGACGCCTGCGACCGCGCCAGCCAGCAGGGGCGCGACAACCGCATCTGAGGTGTTTTCGGCGACCGACTCGATGACGGCGCGGGCCACCTGGGGCTCGGTCAGGCTCGCGGTGTCCCGGCCGACGAGGTGGGTGAGCCGGGCGCGGGCGGCGTCGAGGTCGTCGGCTGCCAGCAGCGTCCGCACGGCGTTGGACTCGGCGATGAGCGACCGACCGCCGAGCACGGCCCACGTCGACGTCGCGGTCACGAGGAATCGCAGGGCCGCGCTGCGCCGGGAGAGCCGCTCGAGCAGCGTGCCGGCGAGCGCGGTGCCGCCGACCAGCGCCGCCGCATACGCGACGCCGGCCCGTCGGTCGTCGACCCACATCCGGCGCTCGAGCCCGCTGGCGACGCGGCCGAAGGCGGCAACCGGGTGGTGGTCGCGCGGGTCGCCCCACCGGCGATCGGCGAGGTATCCGGCGAGCAATCCGAGCGCGCGTACGGACACCATGAGGCCTCCTGACGCCGATAGGGTTGGCACGAGCGTACTCAGCGTCATCGAGGGGACGCACTGGACGCATCGGAGGCTGCTGTGGCGATGAAAGTGCTGGTCACCGGCGGTGTCCGCTCGGGCAAGTCCTTCCACGCCGAGTCCCTGCTGCTGGCCGCATCGAGCGTCACGTACGTCGCCCCGGGCCCCACACCGGACGAGGAATCCGACCCGGACTGGGCGGCCAGGATCGCCGCGCACCAGGAGCGTCGGCCGACACACTGGGCGACGCACGAGACCCGCGACCTCGCCGCGGCGATCGAATCCGGCGAGGACGCGCTGATCATCGACTGCCTCGGCACCTGGCTCGCGGCGCAGGTCGACGAGCTGGACGGCTGGAACAGCCTGCAGGAGGAGTGGGAGGCGGTCTTGATGGCGCGGCTCGATGCAGCCGTCGATGCCCTCGCGCGCACCGAGCGCCTCGTCGTCGTGGTCACGAACGAAGTTGGCCTCGGCGTGGTCCCCGAGCGCCGTGCGGGCCGGATCTTCCGCGACCTGCTCGGCGTCGTCAACCAGCGGTTCGCGTCGGAGTGCACCGAAGTGCACTTGGTTGTGGCCGGCCGAGTGCTGGTGCTCTGACCCCCGTCCGGGGGCTAGCCCGCCGCCACCGCGGTGAGCACGACGGCGAGGGTCAGCTCGATGACGGCGCCGAAGATGTCGCCGGTGATGCCGCCGAGGCGGGTGACGGCTCTTCGGATCACCAGGGCGACGACGATGGTGGCGACCGCGAAGCCGATGACGGCGCTCTGCCACGGCATCCCAAATAGGCCTACGACGAGCCCGGCAATGGCCGCCGCACTGACCCAGCGCAGCAAGGCCAGCGGCCACGAGAGCGACTCGGCGAACGGGGCACGCAATCCGCCCCCTGCGGCCGCGGGGATCCCGCGCACGCAGGCGAGCGCGAGCGCGGCGCGGGACGCGAGGACCAGCGCCCCGGCAGCCACCGGTTGGTCGGAGAGGCCGGCGAATCCGACGGCCTGCAGGCCGAGCACCACTAGTAGGGCGGCAACGCCGGCCGGACCGACCGAGCCGTCCTTCATGACGGCCAGCGACCGTTCGCGATCGTAGGACGCCGTCAGCCCGTCGGCGGTGTCGGCGAGGCCGTCGAGATGAAAGGCCCGCGTGCCCAGGGCGAGGGCGCCGACCGCCAGCCACCCGGCAGCCAGCGGATCAAGCCCGAGACGATGAGCGAGCCACAGCGTCGCGGCGACGGCCAGCCCGAGCGGCAGCGCTGCCGGCGGCGCGAGGAGCACGGCGATCCGCGCCGTCCGGGCATCGACTTTCGCCGGCGGTCGCACCGGGAGCGCTGTCAACGTCCCCACGGCGAGGCGCCAGCCGTCGAGCATCAGCCGGGGAGGATGTCGGCGAGCAGGGCGACGTCGCGCAGCAGCGCGGCCGCGGATCGGACGAGGGGAACCGCGGCCATCGCGCCGCTTCCTTCGCCGAGGCGCATCGAGACGTCGAGCAATGGCTCCAGGCCGAGCTTCTCGAGCGCGAACGCCTGCGCCGGTTCGGTGGAGCGGTGTCCGGCCGCGAACCACGCTGCCGCACCTGGAGCAAGGCGGTCGGCCATCAGGGCGGCAGCGACGCTGATGAGGCCGTCGAGCAGCACCGGCACGCCTTGCCGCGCGGCCTCGGCCATGAAGGACGCCGACGCGGCGAGGTCGGCGCTGCCGAGGGCGGCCAGGCAGTCGATGGGGTCCTCGACCCGGTCGCCGGCCCGATCCAGCGCAGCCTGGACGACCTCGACCTTGCGGGCGAGCCCGTCGGAGTCGACGCCGGTGCCGGTGCCCGTCACCTCTACCGCCGGGAGCCCGAGCGACGCGGCGATGAGGGCGGCGGATGGAGTGGTGTTGCCAATGCCCATGTCGCCGGAGATGAGCAGCTGGGCTCCGGCTGTGATCTCCTCGGTCGCGATCGCTACGCCGGCAGCCAGTGCCTGCTCGACCTCGTCGCGGGTCAGTGCGTCCTCGAGATGGATGGCGCCGGAACCGCGGCGGACCTTGTAGGCCTGGACGGACGGGTCGACGCCGGCGAGGTCGTCATCGACGCCGAGGTCGAGGACGCGGATGCTGACGCCGTGCTGGGCGGCGAGGGCGGAGACGCCAGCCTTGCCCATGACGAACGTGAACACCATCGCGGGCGTGACGGCCTTGGGGTAGGCCGAGACGCCGTGGTCGGCGACGCCGTGGTCGCCGGCGAAGATGACGGCCCGGACGTTGTCGACCGGCTCCGGCGGGCAGACGCCCTGGGCGGCGGACAGCCAGACGCCGAGCTCACCGAGGCGTCCGAGCGCGCCGGCCGGCGTGGCCAGCCCGGCGAGGCGTTCGGCGGCCGCGGCGCGGACCTCGTGGTTCGGGGGTGCGATGACGTTGTCCATGGGGCGTTCCTTAGAGGCTGGCCGCGAGGTCGCGGCGGGCTTGTGCCGCGGACTCGCGAGCGTGGAGGTGGCCGATCAGGCCGGTGAGGACGATGCCGAGCGCGAGCCAGAGCGCTGCGTTAGTCAGGATCGAGGCGGTGCGGAACGACCAGAGGACGTCGGCCGGGAACGCGCCGACTTCATGGACCGATGGCAGCAGCACCGTGGTGACGCCAATGACCGCGATGTAGCCCACGATGGGCAGGACCGTCGCGATGTAGGCGCTGTTGCCGCGCTTGAACAGCAGGGCGCCGAAAACTGTCTCGGCGATGGCCGCGAGAACGGCGATGCCGAGCATCGCGAAGTACAGCTCCGTGCGGTGGCTGATGGTGTCGGGGTTGCCGACGGCCGGTGGGTTGGCCGGGTACTTGAGGAACGGGACGAGTGCCACGGCCACGAACCCGATGCCCGTCACGAGGGCGGTGGATTGTCGCGGCGTCAGGCGGCCCAGGCGTCCCATGGCGAAGGCGGACGCGAGCGCGACGATGCCGCCCAGCGCGACGCCCACGCCCACCGTGCCGGTGAGCAGGCCCCACGTCGACTGGTTGTGGCGCGAGACGACGGGCATGTGGTCCGACGCGTCATCGTCGGCGTGTGCGTGATGGTCGGCGTGGGATTCCTCGATGGCAATCGCGGCATTGACGGACGGCTCACCCACGACGTGGGCAACACCGAAGGCTGCGAGGCCGGCGATGAAGCCGGCGAGGAGTCCCCGGACCAGAAACTGGCTCGGAGTCATCACGTCATCAGGTCAGTGACAGGGGAAGCCGAGCAGGTGGCGTCCGTCGTGGACCCACTCGTGAACGGCCAGGCCGCCCGGAAGCGTGATGGCCCCGCCGTCGGCGCTGATGAAGAACACCACGATCGCGGCGAGGAGGAGGGTGAAGAGCGCCCACGGCGCGAACGTGCCGACCGGGATCGTCGGGATCTCGACACCGTCGACGGGCGAAGCGACTGCGTTGACTGACATCTGGTCTCCTTACGGGATACGTGCGTCCCAGGTGGATGGTTCACCAGGCCGTCGGGTCTGACTTCACCGCTCTTGCGGTGTCACAGTAGCGCGACTGTGCCGGAATTCCACCGGCTTCCGTTGGCGTGGTTGCGCCATCCTAACGTCACGCCATGTCGGCGTGTAGGGCTGCGATCAGTTTGGCCGTGACGTCGGCCGGACGGACCGCGATGCGGACCCAGGAATCGTCGAGACCTGGGAACGTGTCGCACCGGCGGACGGCGTAGCCGGCATCGCGCAGGCGTGCGTGAGCGCCCGCGCCGGCGCGGGCGAGGACGAACGGCGCGGCCGGGTGGCCGGCAACGTCGACGCCCAGCTCGGCGAGGCTGGTGAGGAGAGCCACGCGGTCGCGTGCGAGCCGCTTGGCCCGCGCGTCCTGCTCGGCGCGGGCGTCCTCGGATGCGCAGGCGATCATCGCGGCCAAGGCCGGGGCGCTGGCTGACCACGGTGGCTGGAGGTCGCGCAGGGCCCGGATGACTTCGGGCTCGGCGAGGACGTAGCCGGCGCGGACGCCGGGGATCGACCAGAGCTTGGTGAGGCTGCGGACGACGATCAGCCCATGGGACGGCGTTCCGGCCAGCGAGTGCTGCTCGCCGGGAACGGCGTCCATGAACGCCTCGTCGACGACCACGGTCCGGCCGGGCGCAAGGAGGGCGCGCAGCGACGCCGCCGGGTGCAGGACGCTCGTCGGGTTGGTGGGGTTGCCGACGATCACCAGGTCCGCATCGTCGGGAACCTCGCCGGGGTCGAGGGCGAATCCGTTGCCCGCGTCGAGGACGACGTGCTCGGGTGCGTGGCCGGCTGTGGTGAGCGCGACGTCCGGCTCGGTGAACTGGGGGTGGATGACGACGGGTCGCCGCCAGTCGCTCAGCCGGGCGATCAGGCCGAAGGCCTCGGCGGCGCCGGCCGTGGCGAGGACGTCGGCCGGCTCGCGGCCGTGCCGTCTGGCCAGCGCACGCTCGGCCTCGGTGGGATTGGGATACCGCCCGACCTCGTCAAGGCTTGCGCGCAGTGCGTCGTCGAGCCAGCTCGGCCGCGGCCCGTCGTACACATTCACCGCAAAATCGACGAGTCCCTCACCCACCTCGGCATCCCCGTGATGCCGCAAGGGGTTGGTTGGCCCCGAGACACGATTTGCGCGATAAACGTCGACCGAACGGGGTGATGGTTGACGATTACCGCGCAAATCTTGTGCCGGGGAGCGGGCGGCGGCCGCGGCGAAGCGCTGGGCGAGGTGGGGGTGCCCGGCCCAGTGGACGTGCAGGTAGGACGCGTGCAGCGTCGGCGACGCGAAGCCCATGGGTCCGGCGGTCGACGTCCACGCCGTGTCGCCGGCCGGATCGACCGTCGTGCGGTGGAACTCGTGGCCGGTGACGCGCGTGCCCGCCGGGGCCAGCAGGTGATCGACCGGCGCGACGGCCGTGCGGTAGGCCAGCGTGAGGCGTGGCGTCATGCGGGCGTCGGCATCGAGCGCGCCGACCATCGGCGCCCGGTCGACGGAGCGGCACAGGTAGAGCAGGCCGGCGCACTCGGCGACGGTTGGTGTCCCGGCATCCACCGCCGCGCGGAGTTCAGCGCGGAGCAGTTCGTTCGCCGACAAAGCTGACGCGTGCATCTCGGGGAACCCGCCGCCGAGGTAGAGCCCGGTGGTTCCCTCGGGCAAGGCGTCGTCGGCGAGCGGGTCGAAGGTGACGACCTCGCAGCCTGCCGCCTCGAGCAGCTCGGTGGTCTCCGCGTACCGGAAGGTGAAGGCCCGCCCTCCCGCCACGGCGATGCGGCCACCACCCACCGGGGAGACTTCACCGGCCGGGTTCCAAGGTTTGGCGTCGAGAGCCGGCGCCGCGGACGCCAGACGGACGATGGCCTCGAGGTCGACGGCTGCCGCGATCCGGTCAGCCAGCCGATCCACGGCGGCGACCGCGTCGTCGCGTTCGTCCGCCGGAATCAGGCCGAGATGGCGGGACGGCGCGACGATGCCGTCGTCGCGGAACAGGGTGCCGAGCACAGGCAGCCCGGTCGACTCCAACGCCGAAATGACCTCGTCCGCGTGCCGCTGCGAGCCGGCCTTGTTGAGGACGACGCCCACTACGCGAACGGACTGGTCCCACGTCACCATCCCGTGCACGGTCGCGGCTATCGACCGCGACGCATGCGACACGTCGACGACGAGAACAATCGGCGTCTGGGTCACGCGTGCGACGTGCGCCGTGGAGGCGAAACCGTCCCCGCCGATCTGGCCGTCGTGCAGGCCCATGACGCCCTCGATGACGGCGATGTCCGCGCCGGAAGCACCGTGCAGCAGCAACGGCACCAGGCGTTCCTCGCCGACGAGGTGCGGGTCGAGGTTCCGTCCAGGACGTCCAGTGGCCAATGAGTGGTAGCCGGGATCGATGTAGTCGGGCCCCACCTTGTGTCCGGACACCCTGTGCCCAGCCCGTCTGAGGGCAGCCATGAGCCCCGTGGCGACCGTCGTCTTGCCGTGCCCCGATGCCGGGGCGGCAATGACGAGGCGCGGCAGCATCACCACTCGATGCCCCGCTGGCCCTTCTGGCCGTCGTCGAAGGGGTGCTTGACCTTGGTCATCTCGGTGACCAGCGTCGCGATCTCGACCAGCTTCGGATCGGCATCCCGCCCGGTCAGGACGATGTGCTGGCGGCCGGGCCGGCTGGTGAACGCATCGACGACCTCGTCGACGTCGATCCAGCCCCACTTCACCGGGTAGGTGAACTCGTCGAGGACGTAGAGGTCGTGCGTCTCCGCGGCCAGCCGGCGCTTGATCTCGTCCCAGCCCTCGGCCGCGGCGGCTGCGTGGTCGTCCGCGGTGCCGGCCTTGCGCGACCACGACCAGCCGGAACCCATCTTGTGCCACTCGACGGGCCCGCCCTCGCCGGTCTGGTCATGCAGGCGTCCGAGGGTCTCGAAGACGGTCTGCTCGCCGATTCGCCATTTGGCCGACTTCACGAACTGGAAGATGCCGATGGACCAGCCCTGGTTCCAGCCGCGCAGCGCCAAGCCGAATGCCGCCGTCGACTTCCCCTTGCCGGGTCCGGTGTGGACGGCGGTGATTGGACGCTCCCGCCGCTCCTTCGTCGTCAGGCCGTCGTCCGGGACGTTCTCGACCTGGCCCCTCATGGTTTGGCACCGTTCATCAGGCCTGCCACCGTTCGCGATGGATGGCGTCCTCCAGCGGACGACGCGAGCGCCAACCGTGCCGCTCCAGGTCGGGGACGGTCTCCAGGTGGCTGACGTGTCCGACGCAGAGCCACGCGATCGGCCGGATGTGCTCGGGGATGCCGAGCAGGTCACGGAGGAAGCCCTCCTCGTAGAACGACACCCATCCCATCCCGAGGCCCTCGGCGGTGGCAGCGAGCCACAGGTTCTGGATGGCGAGGCAGGCAGAGTACAAGCCGGTGTCGGCGATGGTGTGCCGTCCGAGGATGTGCTGGCCGCCGCGGGAGTGGTCGTAGGTGACGACGACGCCCATGGACGACTCGCAGATGCCCTCGATCTTGATCCTCGCAAAGGTGTCGCGGCGCTCGGGTGGGAGTGAGTCGCGGAACAGGTCCCGCTCGGAGGTCACGTGGTCGCGGAAGGCTCCTCGCGTCTCGAGGCTCTCGACGACGACGAAGTCCCATGGCTGGGACATGCCGACGCTCGGTGCCCGGTGTGCCGCGCCGAGGATGCGGGTCAGCGTGGCGGCATCGAGGGGCTCGCCGGTGAACTCGGCGCGCACGTCCCGGCGTCGCTCGATGACTTCATAGAACGACGGCTGCGGGGCCGTCATGCGGCGCTCTCGTGACGCGGCAGTCGTTCCCGGACCAAGGAGGTCAGCGCTTCGGCGGACACTTCGGCGACCGGGACGTGCTCCGCGTCGAGGACGCCGGCCAGCTGCCGGGCGAGGCCAAGGCTCATGGGACCCGACTCGCAGTCGACGACCAAGCTGGCCACGCCGCTGTCGGCGAGGTGGGCGGCCACTGCGTGCGCGCGCGCCACCGCGTCACCGCCGCTGGTGGCGCGGCCGTCGGTGACGATGACGAGCAGCGGGCGTCGTCGCGGGTCGCGGACGTGCTCGATGCGCAGCGTCTCGGCGGCTTGCAGCAGGCCTTCGGCGAGGGGCGTGCGTCCACCGGTCGGCAGGTCGTCGAGCCGGGCGGCGGCGATGTCGACCGACGACGTCGGCGGCAGCGCGAGCTTCGCCTCGTTGCCGCGGAAGGTGATGAGACCGACCTTGTCGCGGCGCTGGTACGCGTCGAGGAGCAGCGACAGCACAGCTGTCTTGACCTGGCCCATGCGCTTACGGGCTGCCATTGAGCCGGACGCGTCGACGCAGAACAGGACGAGATTCGACTCGCGTCCTTCCTTGACGGCGACGCGAAGGTCGTCGGCCCGCAGGTCGAGCTTCCCGGCCCTGCGACCGCGCGCAACCTGATGGGGCGCGGCCGCGCGGATCGTTTCAGTCAGGTGGATCGCGCCGGTCGTTCCGCGTTCGGCTCCGATGCGGCGGCCGGAGGACGTGACCGCCCGCGACCGCTTGCCGGCCTCGCCCGTCCCGACGCCCGTGACGGTGAACAGCCGCGCCCGGTAGGGATCGCCGGCCGCTGCCCGGTTCTCGGCCGCGCCAGCGCTCGGCGGTGGGTTGGGCATGCTGTCTTGCGTCGGCGGTGGGTTAGGCACGTCGTCCGACGGATCGGAGGTGTCAAACCCACCGCCGCCGTCGCCGGGGCCCGGGTCATCCGGATCCGGCTCGTCGTCGTTCCCGAGCAGGTCGTCCAGCTGCTGCTCGTCGATGCCGGGCGCGTCGAACGGTTTGCGGCGGCGACGGTGCGGCAGGGCGAGGCGGGCCGCGACCCGGATGTCTTCCTTCGTAACGTCGGTGCGCCCGTTCCAGGCCGCATGGGCCGCGGCAGCACGAGCCGTGACGATGTCGGCGCGCATGCCGTCGACGTCGAAGGCGGCGCACAGCTCCGCGATGGTCGTGAGGACGTGGTCAGTGAGTTCGACCTGCTCCACCAGCTTCTGGGCGCGGACGATGCGATCGGTGAACTCAGCCTCGTCGTCGGCGAAACGCGCGGCGAACGCCGCGGGGTCGGACTCGTACGCGAGCCGGCGGCGGACGATCTCGGCTCGCGACGCCGGGTCGCGCGGCGCACGCACGTCGACGGTCAGGCCGAAGCGGTCCAGCAGTTGCGGCCGCAGCTCGCCCTCCTCCGGGTTCATCGTCCCGACGAGCACGAACCGCGCCGCGTGCTCGATGGAGACGCCGTCGCGCTCAACCGTCGAGCGGCCCATCGCGGCGGCGTCGAGCAGCAGGTCGACCAGGTGGTCGTGCAGCAGGTTGACCTCATCGACGTAGAGGATCCCGCGATGCGCACGCGCCAGCAGTCCGGGCTCGTAGGTGGTGACGCCCTCGCTGAGTGCCTTCTCCAGGTGCAGTGAGCCGAGCACGCGGTCCTCGGTGGCGCCGACCGGGAGCTCGACCAGGCGGACGGCCCGCGTCTCGGTCGGCGCGTCGGCCGCGAACGGGCCATCCGGGGAGAGCGGGTTGGTCTCGGCGGGATCGGAGCTGAACCGGTCGCCGGCAATGACCTCGATGGGCGGCAGCACGGACGCGAGCGCACGCACCATCGTCGACTTGGCGGTGCCCTTCTCGCCGCGCACGAGGACGCCGCCCACCGCCGGCGAGATCGTCGTCAGCGTGAGGGCAAGCGCCATGTCGTCGGCGCCGACGACGGCGCTGAACGGGAAGTGCTGCGACATGAGTGACTCCGGAAACCGTGAGGTCTCAGGGTAACCGGGCCGATCGGGACGACTAACCTCAAGCTATGCAAATCACGGTGGTGGGCATCGGCGCGGACGGATGGTCCGGTCTCGATGACGCTCGCCGTACCGCTGTGGAGGAGGCCGACGTCCTTCTCGGCGGTGGACGCCACCTGGACTTGATCCCTGACGGCGTCGCGGCCGAGCGCGTTCCCTGGCCGCATCCGCTGCGGGACGGATTGCCAGCGCTGCTCGACGGAATCAATGGCCGCCGCGTGGTGGCGCTCGCGTCCGGCGATCCGCTCACCGCCGGCATCGCCACCACCCTGATCGAGCTCGTGGGAGGCGACAAGGTGACGGTGCTCCCGGCCATCTCGTCGGTCGCTCTCGCCCGGGCCCGGATGGGCTGGCCTGCGGAGAGCGTCACCGTCCTGCGCGAATACCGCGAGCTGCCCCGTCACCTCGCCGCCGGCAACCGGATCCTCGTCCTCAGCGCCGACGCCTCCACTCCGGACCACGCGGCACGGCTCCTCACCGACGCCGGCTTCGGCGACAGCGACTTCACCGTGCTGGAGAACCTCGGCGGGGTTCAGGAGAAGCGGGTCGACGGAGTCGCCGCACAGTGGCAGCCCGGCGCTGACGGGCTCAATGTCATCGCCATCACCTGCCGCGGCGGCGATGGCCTGGCGTGGACACCCGGCCTCCCGGACGACGCGTTCGACCACGACGGACAGCTGACCAAGCGCGACCTCCGCGCGTCTGCGCTGTCGCGGCTCGCCCCCGCCCCCGGGCAGCTGCTGTGGGACGTCGGCGCCGGCGCCGGCTCCATCGGCATCGAGTGGATGCGGGCGCATCCGACGTGCCGCGCCGTCGCCGTTGAGGCCCGCGGGGACCGCGCCAAGCGGGCGGCCGAGAATGCGGTGCGGTTGGGCGTGGGCTCCTTGCGTGTTGTCATCGGGCACGCGCCCGAGGCGTTGGCCGAGCTGGCGACGCCGGACGCGATCTTCGTCGGCGGGGGTGCCACCGAGGATGGCGTGCTGGAGGCCTGCTGGGCCGCCCTGCGGCCCGGCGGCCGACTGGTCGTGCACGGGGTCACGCTGGAAACCGAACGCGTGTTGACCGAGTCTCATGCAGCGCGCGGCGGTGAGCTCACGCGTCATCACGTCGAGCACGCCGAGCCGATCGGCTC
Organism: Aeromicrobium sp.; assembly: GCA_045806885.1. GTDB lineage: Bacteria > Actinomycetota > Actinomycetes > Propionibacteriales > Nocardioidaceae > Aeromicrobium. Next base: position 67,054 of record JBJMIJ010000025.1, on the reverse strand, counting down.
GTTCACTGGCTGGAAGCCCAGCCGGGCCATCGTCCAGTGGGCTGTCAGCAAGCCGGCAGTGCCATGACCGTTCACTTTGTCGGCGCGGGCCCTGGCGCCGCCGACCTGATCACGCTGCGTGCGGCATCACTCCTGGCCCATGCCGATGTCGTCATCTACCCGGGCACCTACCTGGACGACGCCGTGCTCGGCCACGCCCGGCACGACGCAGAGCTGGTCGATGCGCAGCATCTCGACCTCGACCAGATCACGGCTGAGCTGGTCGACGCGCATGCCGCCGGCCGCGAAGTCGTCCGGCTCACATCCGGCGATCCGTCGCTCTACTCCGCGCTGCACGAGCAGACCCGACGCCTGGACGTGGCTGGCGTGCCATGGGACGTCACGCCGGGGGTGCCCGCGTATGCCGCCGCAGCTGCGCTCGTCGGTGTCGAGCTGACCGTCCCCGAGCTGGTGCAGTCGGTGGTGCTCACGCGCACCCAGGCGCGGTCCACCCCGATGCCCGACGCGGAAGCGCTCGCCAATTTCGCCGCCACGGGCGCAACCCTGGTGCTCCACCTCGCGATCACCCGGATCCGGGAGCTCGCCGCCTCGCTGGCCGAGCACTACGGCTCCGAATGTCCCGTCGTCGTGGTCGCCAACGTCTCCCAGCCAAAGGAGCGGGTGCTCCGCGGAACCCTCGCGGACATCGCCGACGCGGTGGAAGTCGCTGACCTTCGGCAGGCGGCGGTGATCCTGGTCGGTCGTGCGCTTGCTGCCGACGTCAGGGGCGCCGAGTCGTACCTGTATGCCGCTTCTCGGGATCGCCGGGCGAAGACTCGGCCGAACGGGGCGCCGGCGTCGCCTGCGTGATCGTGTACACGTAGAAGCGGTCATCGCTGTAGCGCAGTCGACGCCGGAACGTCAGGCAGGAACCGTCGAGTTCGTCGGATGAGATCACGTGTCGGAATTCGGGAATGGCTCGAGCCAGCGTGCACGGCGACATCGCAATCTCGATCTTGTCCGGATCGTCGGTATCGGCATCCCAAACGATTTTGGACGAATCAGTCCAGTCGAACCGGATGTGTGCGCCGCCGCGGTTCCACTGGTTGATGTGGTGGAGGGCTGGATCCAGCTTGGCCCAAGCGGCGCGATTGGGGCCGACCAGTTGGCGAGTCGACAGCGCCGGCGTCCCGGTCGCGAGAAAGAGGGCGTCGACGCTTCGGGCGTCACTTGCCCAGACGGTCCGATGCTGCCGTGCGGCTCGGCCCTCCGTGATCATGAAGTTGGCGGCCGGCGTTCCGCGTAGGTCGGCGAGGCCGACCTGGAGGGGGTTCACGAACCCGGTGAGAAGCGCGGCCGCGACCGCGGTGAGCGCGAGCGGCATCTTGGCGCCTGGATATGCGGCCAGAGCGTAGACGCACGCGCCGGCCACGAGCCCGCCCGCGACGATGGCCCAGCCCGGGGTGAGGGGGACATCGGTCATCCGCATGGCGGAACCGGCATAGAACGTCAGCCATGCGACGACCAGGCCGGCTGCGAGCGCATGCCCACGGGATCCGGGGCCTTCCCAGAACGCCAGCAGAAGGCAGAAGCAGACGATTGCCAAGAACCCAATCACCTGCGCTGCGCGGGCTGCTGGGACGAGGCTGATCAGCGGAATGGAACTGGCGAGAGCCGCCTTGTTCCCGAGCGTTACCGTGCACCACAGCAGCCAGAAGCCAGCGGCTGCACCGACGGTGCTTAGTACCCATCGGCCGGGCCCGCTGACCCAACGCCATCCGGCGGGGATCAGGATCCCGGTGGCCAGCAGCAGAACGGTGAAGGACGAACTTGTCTCAGACGCGTTGGTGCCGGCGAGGTCGTGTTGCGAACCTTCGAGTCCGCCGAGCGCAGCGGCAGCGAACACGCGGGTGAGACCCATGGGCGACGGTGCGTCCCGGCGCTGTCCCGGGTAGACGGTGTCGAGTCCGGCGCGGATCGCTTCGAGATTCTCCAGCATTGACAGGCTCGTGAGGGCCGCAGCAGAAAGCGCAGTGAAGGCGAGGGCTTGCAGCTTCGCTGATCGTCCACCGGCGCGCGTCAGGATGAACAAAGCGGTCGCGGCCAGCACCGGAAACCCGAGGACGATGGCCCATGGCGGGTAGCACGCTGGGAAGCGAGCCATGAGCGCCGCCGAAAGCAGCGCGAGCCCCACGGCCCGTAGCCGTTTTCTGCGCTCGAGCTGGTTGTGGGCGGCAATCAGCAGGGCTGACGCCGCAAACATGAAGCCCAGGATGGCGACCGGTTCGCCGCTCCACCATGCGTTGGCAGGAGAGAAGAAGATCAGAGCGCTGGCCAGGTAGCCCCATCGTCGCCTCCCGGTCACCTGATGGAACCACGCCGGTACGCCGATGAAGAGCAGCAACGTCGGTAGCCACCACTTGGCGGCGAAGACCATCGCGTCAGGTAGCCACGGGCCGCCGAGCTGGCTCAACGTCCCGTCGAAGAACACGATCGCGCTGACCGGCCCGGTCGGGAATTGATGGAGGTAGTCGTTCGGCATGCTGAGCGGATTGGACGTGCCGTCCTCGCGCCCGCTGGTGATCTTGCCGAGCGTGAACGGGGAGTCGGTCAGGAACTCGTCCGAACGGATGTCTTGCGACTGCCCCCACGTTGTCCCGGTGGGATGCGCCGAGTCCTGGCGCAGCATGTCGACGCCGATCGACGACGTCGTGACGCCCCCGAGGCTGAGGGCAGCGAAAACGGCCAGCGGTCCAAACCACGGAAGCCAGGACGCCGGAATCCTGAAGCGGGTCGATTCAGCTCGGTTGGACACGCCGAAAGGCTACCGATGTCGTCCGGCAAGATCTCGCTGGCTGTGACGTGGGCGATAGCCTGAGTTCGAGCCATCGGCCTGCGTCGGAAGGAGCGCCTTGACGCGCGATCAGCACACGGACGCTGCCGTGGACCGGATGCGCGCTGAGCTTCGGATCCGAGACCAGATCATCGGGCTGGAGGCAACGGCGCGTGCCGCCCGCGCGCGGGCCGATCGGGAGGCCGAACGCCGGAAGAAGCTGAAGGCGCGGCTCGAGCAGGAGCGCGAGACGGTACGAGCGCAACGCATTCGCATTCGGGAGCTTGAAACGCGGGGTTTCGCCGGCCTCGCACGTCGAGTCAAGCGCCGGCTTTCCGGCTAGCGCCCGGCGACGCGACGCCATCGATCGACGGCCGATCGCACGGGCGCAGTCCAGCGCCACGAGCGCGACCTCCGCAGCTCGGCCAGTCGTCGCTCGGCCCGTGCGGCTCGTGCTGCTGCCCGCCGGCGCCTCTCCTCAAACTCGATCACCTGTGCCGAGAGGCCTTGAATCTGACGCTCGCGCCGGCTCACCTCGTGGTCCATCTCGACGAGCCGGGCCAGCGCGGCTGCAGCCTCGCGGCCGGCCTGCCGCCCACCACTGGCTTCGGCCATGCGGTCGAGTTCGAGGGCCACCTGCGCGCTGGCCGTGGCGATCGCCGCCGTGGCCGTGAGCTTGTCGATTTCCACGAACCACAGTGGCCGCGTCTCGCACGTCAGGGCCATCAGCGGGGCGCTCGGATGCAAAGCCATGCCTTTGGGACCGCCTTCGGCAGGGTTCGCGCGGCCCCGGCGGAAGGTCTCCTCATCCATCACGCGGGTCGACCACTGCGGATGATGCATACCCGCCCAGCCAATCGGGCCGGGTGCGTACGTGTGGACGTACGGACTGCCCGCGTCGGCAACGTACAAACGCGTTCCATCTCCGTTGAAGGTCAGGCCGTGCGGGAACGCCACGCCGCGGGCGATGCCATCGGGATCGGAGTCGGGGTGGAGGGAAGGGTCATTTCGGTAGAGCATCACGGCATTCGCGAGGTGGTTGCTGATCGCGATCCATCCGCCGTCCGGGCTGACGGCTATCCCATCCGGGATGTCCATCCAGCGCCTCACCAGCAGCCGCTCCGGGCTGTGGCTGGTCAGGTTGTTGACGTCGAGCCGATACCGCGCGACCTCGTGAGCGAAGTTGTTGCAGACGAGCACGTCATAGGCTGATTCGCCGAGCCGGTGCACCGCAACCGACCCTGGTGTCCGCTGCGCAGGGGCTCCCTCGCCCAAGATGGCGAGTGCGTCAGTCCGGTGCTCCTCCCCGTCCAGTTCCGCTGGGACCTTGAACACGCTGGCAGCGCCCGCGCGGCTCGCGACGATGATGCGCTCGGTGTCGACGAAACACAGGCCATGCGGCTCCAGCAGGTCGGTGCTCGCCATCGATGCGGCGTGGGTCAGGCGAACCCTCGGGCCAGCCAGTTCGATGCGAAAGAACGCAACCTGATCGCGACCGTAGTTGGCGATGGCAATGGTCTGACCGTCTGGGCTGAAGGCGACATCTTCAGTGCGACTCATTCCGGCCAACACGTGTCGGGCGGAGCCAGTCTCCTCGACCGCGATTTCCACGCCGCTCACACTATGCGTCAGCTCACGCCTTGGAACCGCCAAGAGCCAGTCGCTCGAAATCGAGGGCGCATTGGCGCCACGTGAAGCGCTCGCGCACGTGGCTCAGGCACCGTTCGGAGTGCTTCGCCAGCAGGTTGCGGTCGCGGTCGTACGCCCGGACCTGCGCCACCGCCTCCCCGACGTTTCGCATGACCAGCGGCGTGACCTCAGGATGGGCGCCGGTGTCGAACGCCAATCCGACCGTGCCGGATGTCTCCGCCTCGGCCAGAGGGAGGTTGAAGCCCTCCCACAGGCTGCAGGAGAGGAACACGTCGAGCGACCGGAGGTAGTCCGACTTCTCCTCGTCGGTGGCGTTGAGGTGGACACGGATGCCCGCCTGCTCGAATGCCTCGGCGTCCTCGGCTGTTCCGCGTCCCATCACGTGCAGCTCGGCGGACGACGACTGCTGTTTGAGGGCCGCAGCGAACTCGCGGAAGAGCTCATTGCCCTTGTACTTCGCCTCGCCGGCTCCGAGCCGCATGAGAGTCCCCACCTTGAGCGGGCGTCCGGTGGCCGCACCGAGTTCGTCAGGCGTCTTGGGCAGGCCGGGCGGTAGGTGATCGCAACCGCAGTAGATGACGTGTGCCGCCGGATAGTCGATGTCCGATCGGATGAACTCCGAAATGGCGATCACGCCCCGCAGTTGCGGGTAGATGGGGGCCTTGTCGTCCTTGATGCGTTGGCGCGCTTCGCGATCCGAATCGAACATCGCCGGCGTTGGATCGCCGTACTCCCAAGCCCAGCACGGCCATTGCGACGCCAGTTCCGGAAGAACTTCGAAGAACGGGCTGGTGTGCGCGACGATCACCGATGCGCGCACGCGCTTGGCGAGCGCGGCGATCTGAACCGGATCGGACCGGACGTGCTCGATGTGCAAGTCGTCGAAGCCGGCTTCTGAACTTCGGCAGCCGATCACGACGCGATGACCGCGATCCGTGAGCTGGCGGCTGACCTGGGCGACGGCCTCGTCGACGCCGTAGCCCATCTTCATGCGCACGGTGAGAAACAGGACCGTCGTCACAGGAAGACCGCCTCGATGTAGCTGCCCCAGTGGCGCAGGAACCGCTGCCGGTCGGGCCAGTGTTTCTCGTACACCGGCCGGGTGGCGTTCTCCAGGTGCAGGACGGGTCCCGCGTTCACGACCTGGCAGGCGTAACCCAACCGGTGTGCAGCGAGGCACATCGCGATGTCCTGGCACTCGGCGTCATAGCCCTCATCCATGCCGTCTACCGCGAGGTAGAGGTCGCGGTGGATCATCAGGCAGGCTCCGGTGACGGCAGGCACCTGCCACGACGACGGCAGCGTCTCGACGTCGGCGCGCTTCTTTCGCTTCGGGTGGTGCGGCAGCCCCCGGCGGCCTGCATCCCGCAGGAAATCGATCCCGAGATGTTGTGCGCGTCCGTCCTCGAAGTAGAGGCACGCGCCGACGACGCCGTTTCGGTCGTCTGCATGCAGCACGTCGTACATCTCGAGCACGGGGTGTCGATCGTCGGGGAAGATCACATCGTTGTTGAGGAAGAGCAGGGTGTCGCAGGAGGCCTGTTCGACGACCGTGTTGTTGCAGCGTGAGAAGTGGTAGGCCAGGCCGGTTTCCAGCACGAAGTCGGCCCCCAGCGAGGCGTAGCGCTCCAGCACCTCCGGGTTGGTGCTGCCCGTGTCGCCGATGAGCACCTGGAGTCGCAGGCCGCGCGCCTCGAAGGCACGCTGCTCCGCTTCGAGGCGATCGAGCAACGGCACAATCAGCTCCGGCTTCTCCAGGGTGAGGACGACCACGGACACTCCGCGCGTCGTTGGGGCGGCGCTTCCTGCCGCGAACCGTGGGCTGGCGCTCACCTCGCGCGCGCGGCTGAGGTTGTCGGCTGACGCATAGAGGTCGAGCTCAGGCATCCGCCCCGTCGCGTCCTCAAGCGTGCCGTCGTCCCGAGGGCCCAACAGCTGCTGCGTCGTCAGGTGCCGACGTCCTCGCAGGCCTGCCGCGGCCCTGACGATGGCCGACTCGCGGCGGAGGCGGAAGGCCTCGACCTGGAACTCGCCGGGTTCGTCGCCGACGTCCAACCGCAAGCGGCGAGCGTCAGCCGGGATGCCGATCGTGGCCTTCAGCCGGCCCGCGGTCGGTGCGGGGAGCCGGACCGAGTCGGCCCCGCTCCAACGCGGTCCAGCTGTCCAGAACAGTTGCGGTGCGTACGGATATTCGATGTCCGTGCTGACCCGCATGTCGACGCGGACATTGCCGGTGGGAACACCCGCGGGGGGTGTCACCTTGAGCTTCGGGTCGTCGTTCGTCGCGTAGTAGCGTCCCGGGCCACGCGCCTCCACGTTCGCGAGTGGCGCCAGTGTGCAGGTCCCGCGGACCGATCGGAGCAGACTCGCGGCCTTTCGAGCGATCCGACGCGGGACGTCCGAAGCCGCAAGTGACTGGCGAGGCACGCGTAATCCTCGTTTCGATCAGGGAGTCGGGTTCCGTACGGACGCGACCAATGTACTTGCCGCGGACGGCGTGAAGGGGTCTCGTTGCGCCTTGTAGCTACCCCAGCGGGTGGTCAGTTCGCGGAGTTCGCGGGCATTCACGCGTGGGTCACGGCTCAGCGACTCGAAGTGGTACAGCACCACGTCGTGCAGCCAGAGCAGCCGCAGGCCGAGTATGCGTACCTTGTGGCAGAGGTCGACATCGTTGAAGCTGCCCGCCAGTGCCTCGTTGAACCCGCCGACGTACTCGAAGATCGTGCGCTTCATGGCGATGCAGGCACCCGTCAGCGCCGAACATTCGCGGTTGATCGTGAGATCACCGTGCGGGCCCGGCTCGTCGCCCGGTGCTCCGTGAAAGGCGTTCGCGATCACACCGTCGCCATAGACGACGCCCCCATGCTGGATGGTTCCGTTCTCGAACAAGAGCTTCGCCCCGGTCATGCCGACACCCTCTTCGCGGAGCGGTGCGATCAGCGTCTCGACGATGCCGTTGCTGACCGCCTCCATGTCGTCATTGAGGAACAGGAGGACGTCGCCCGTGGCGTGGCATGCCCCGACGTTGCACTTGGCTGCGAAGTTGAACGGTTCGCGGTAGGCGATCAGGCGCATGCGAACCCCGTATTCATCCCCGATGGACCGGAGCTCGTCGAGCGTTGCCGCCGGCGTGGGCGGGTCATACACGACGATGAACTCCAGTGACTCGTGCGCAGAGTGCCTCAGCACCGAGCGCACACACTCCGTCACCAGCGAGCGGGTTTCACCCCAGACCCGGTCTTCTTTTCCGTTGGTCGGGATGACGATGGAGACGGAGGTCGTCGAATCCGGAACCCGTGTGATCCGGACGGTCGACGGCGTCGCGCCGGGCGTAGCCTGGGCGTCGATCCCGACGCGGTCAAGGTGTTCCTGAACGGCTCGAATCGCTGCACGCCGGCTCGGTCCGTCTGTCTCTTCCGGAGCGGAGGTTCGACACAGGACGGTCGGCACGTGAATGATCCCCGCGGTCCGTTCGGTCACGCGCAGCACCAAGTCGTGCAGGTGTGCTCCTTCGAAGCCCGGCCGGAATCCGCCCACGTCGAGGACGACCGACCGCCGCATCACCGCGAGGCGCGAGGCATACATCTGGTGCCGCAGGCGTTCGGGACTCCAGTCGGGTTTCAGCCACGGCCGCTCGGTCCCGTCGGCCTGGAGCCGGGCTTCGTCGGTGTAGCAGAAGTCGACCACCTTGCCGGCCGCCGCAGCGGCGTCGATGGCTCCGAGAACCATTGGGACCGCCTCGGGGTCGAGCACGTCGCCCGGATGGAGCAGCGCAACGAATTCCCCATCGGTCTCCCTCAGGTCGGCGTTGCATGCCACTGCTGAGGCATCGGCCTCGATCGTGACGACGGAAATCCGGGGCACTGTCACGGCATCAGAGTTTGGTTCGCTCGAACAGACGCCGCGGAAGCAGTCGGATGATGGTCATGATGAGCGCCCATTTGCGCGGTGTGTACACGACCGGCTTGCCGGCGTCGACGGCTCGCACCAGGTCCCGGGCCACGGTCTCCACCGTCGCCAGCTGAAGTGATCCGCCACGAAGGTGATCGGTCATCGGGGTCGCCGTCGGCCCGGGCTTGACCATCGTGACGCGCACGGCGGTGCCCGCCACACGATGCTGGAGGCCCGCGACTCCCGTGGCAACCATCGCCTTGGCCGCTCCGTACAGGTAGTTCGACTGCCGGCCTCGGTCGCCGGCCACCGATCCGATGACGCCTAGGTGGCCATGCCCTTGGTCAAGCAATCGCAACGTCACCAGGTGCGCGGCAAGAAGGCAGAGAGTCCCGTTCGTGGTCAGCAGGCTCGCCGCCACCGCCGGGTCGGCGTCGGCCTCGGCCTGCGAAGGCATCGTCCCGAATGCCACGAGGACGACGTCGACGGCACCGCCGGCGAATGCCTCGTCAACGGCCGCTTCGACGCCGGCCGCGTCGCCCAGGTCGCGCACGATCGAACGGACTGTGGCACCGCGCGTGCTCAGGTCCGTCGCGACCCGGCCGAGCTTCTCAGGATCGCGGGCGACCAGCCTGAACTCGACGCCTGTTGCGGCCCAGTCGCGCAGGGCGCCGTGTGCGATGGCACTCGTTGCGCCCAGGACGGCGATGGTGGTCATGCCAACCCCAATCGTTGTGACTGCGCCGACACGAACACCCCGGTGGCTCCGTAGTCCAGACGCACCGATTCGAACTCGTCGATTCTGCTGTAGCTCGCGTGGAAAGTTTCGGCGGACATTCTCGAATCCTTCGTGAGGTAGAGGCGGCCACCTGCTTCGAGCACGAGGCGGTCCAGCCGCTCGGCGAGCTTCAAGGCGTCGGGTGTCGCCTTGAAGTCCAGCGCCAGCGTGTAGCCCTCAAGCGGAAAGGAGAGGTGGTTGTCGTTCGCCGGCCCGAACACCTTCAGGACGGCGAGCGGCGACGCAAGCCCGGCGAGCGCGATCTGTTCGACGATCTCGCGCAGCACACTGCGGCCGGCCTCGAAGCCGATGGCGAACTGATATTGAATCAGCCCCTGCTTGCCGTACACCCGATTCCATTCCGCCACCTTGTCCAACGGGTAGAAGAACGGCTCAAAGCCCACCCGGTGCTGAGACACGGGCTGGCGAACGCGTTCGTAGTACAGCCCGTTGAAGGCCTTGACGGAGAGCGGATTCAGCAGGGCCGACGGGAGGCTGAACGGCACCGCGGCGAGCGTGGCATCCGAGCGCACGACCAGGTCGCCGTCGTCGGCGTGTTCGCCCACCATGACCAGGGACCGTCCGAGAGCAGCTCCGGATGCGATCAGGTCTATCCAGGCCACCGAGTACTTGGTGTCTGCGTACTGATCGAAGGCTGCGAGCGCGGCGTCCAGGTTGGGCGCCTTGACCACGGTCTCGTCGACGTTGCGCGAATTGACGCGCAGCAGGTTCACCGTCGCCTCGACGATGACCCCGGTCAGCCCCATGCCGCCGCAGGTGGCATGGAAGAGCTCTGGGTGTTCCGTACGCGAGACGGTGAGGATCTCCCCGGAGGCGACGAGCACCTTCATCGAGACCACATGATCGCCGATTGTGCCGTCCTTGTGGTGATTCTTTCCGTGGACATCGGATGCGATGGCTCCGCCGACGGTGACGAACCGCGTTCCGGGCGTGACCGGCAGGAACCACCCACGCGGCAGCGTCACGGTCAGGATCTCGGAGAGGCTGACGCCGGCTTCGACCGTCAAGGCGCCCGTCTGCTCATCGAAGGCGAGAAAGGCGTCCAGTGCGGTCAGGTCGAGCATGCGGTCGCCGAGCGAGGAGTCGCCGTATGAACGCCCGAGACCGCGTGGGATCACCGGACCCGATTTCACCGCCTCGCGGATGGAGCTGGTGCTGCGTGCGCGGATCAGCTCCCCGTCTGAGACGGGGAAACGGCCCCAACCCCACGTCGACGTCACAAGGTCACGACCTTCGCGGCAACGAAGACCGCAAGGACCAGGACGCCGGCGGCGAGGCTCTTGCGATCGCGAATGGCGAACACGATGGGATCCTGGTGCATCAGTCCGCGGTGGGCGATGATCCACGTCCGCATCAGCCAGGCGAGCAGAATGGGCAAGGCGGCCCAGAGAAGCTCGGGGGTCTGGTAGAGCCGTTGCGTTTCGGGGTCATCGACGTAGAGCGCGAAGATCAAGGCGGCCGCAATGCTTGACGAGACGCCGTAGGACGCGAGGAGCTCGAGGTCGCGATTGACGTAGCCCCGACCACGGCTTGAGTTTCCTTCCCGGCGCGCTGCCGTCAATTCGCTGACGCGCTTGACCAAGGCCAGGCTCAGGAAGAGGAACAACGAGAACGTCAGGAGCCACATCGACACCAAGACGCTGATGGCTGCCACACCCGCCACGACGCGCACCGTGTACAGGGCTCCGAGGAGCACGACGTCGATGACCGCGACGCGCTTGAGCCAGAACGTATAGAGCACGGTGGTCGCGAAGTAGCCCGTCAGCACGGCCGTGAACATCCAGGGCTCGAAGGCCACGGCGATGGCGAAGCCGGCCACGGCCAACAGCGGCCACAGCAACCAGCCGTGCAGGAGGCTCGCCGAGCCCGCCGCGAAGGGACGGTTTCTCTTCTCGGGGTGGTGCCGGTCGTTGTCGAGATCAGCGAGGTCGTTGAGGACGTAGACCGATGAGGCGACGAGGCAGAACGCGGTAAACGCGAGCAGCGCATGCCTGATCGCATCGGGGTCGGTGAAGATCTGGGCCGTGAACAGGGGCACGAGCACCAGCAGGTTCTTCACCCACTGGTGGGGCCGCATGCTTTTCACCAGTGCCCGGACGCGGCCGGTCGGTGGGGTGAATGTCCGTCCCAAGGTCGTCTGTGACGACGCGGAGCGGGCCAGCGACGCAGAGCGGCTCACCACGTGGGCTGCTGACGCCGCCTTCCAGACCTTGAGGTCGTGCTGGTGGTTGCCGACATACTCGAAGCCGCTGTCGCCGAACCGTGCCTCGAGCTCGGCTGCCTTGGCCGACGATCGCAGGTTGTTGTCGGCGGTGGTTCCGAGCGCGGCCTCGAAGAGGCCGACGTGGCTCGCCACGGCCTGGACGAGTGAATCGTGGCTGGCGCTCGCGAGGATGATCCGCCGGCCGGCCGCCGCCTCAGCCTCGAGCCAGGCAAGAACCTCGGGCCGGTACGGCAGCACCGACACGTCCAGCTCGGTGGCTTCGGCCAGCTGCGCCTTTAGGTTCGCCCGGCCGCTCGCGGCCCAGGCCAGGAGGCGAAGGATGCCCGCGGGGCGGGCGACGAGGAAGCGGGTGGCCGTCTCGTGCAGCAGGTCGGTGGCGATGAGCGTTCCGTCCAGGTCGACGACCAAGGGCGGAAGCGAGCTGGCCGGAGTGTCGCCGCTCATGTGTGCGCCGCCCGGAAACTCAGGTTCTTGTGGCCCAGGTAGCTGGTGAACACCGGAACCACGATGCCGATCGCGTGCGCCACGGCCTCCGGTGCCGTGGTGAAGCCGATTTTGGGGAAGATCACATGGGCCAGGCCGACACTCACGACCCACGTCTGGATGACCGCAGCCACATTGACCACAGTGAACCACGCAGCGGAGGTGGTCACCGAATGCCTGGTCTCGCCGAAGACGAACAGCTTGGCCAGCACGAAAGCGGTGACCATGCCGCACAGGTAGGCGAGGATGACTGCCATCGAGAAGCTGGTGAACGTGCTGAAGACGAACCGGGAGCCGAAGTTCACCAACGCGGCTATTCCGCCGGTGACGAGAAACCGGATGAAGCGGGTTGAGTCGGTCTGGGACGCAGCAGGCATGGTCAGCTCTCAGTCCCGGACGATCTCGGTGGCAAGCATGCGGCCGAACTTGACGCTCTCGGAGATGCCGCGGTCCTCCGGGTAGTAGTACGACGTGTCCGCGGCGAAGAGGCCCGTCACGGGCAGCCGCCACGGGGGCAGCGTCTCCAGGAACGCCGGTCCGCACACCGGCTGAGCGAACCGATAGCGGCTGGCGCGGATGGCGAGGATGTCGTCGTCGGTGATCTCGGGATTGATCCGCTTGAAGTAGTTGACCGCCTTGGTCGTGAAAACGTCGTCGGCATCGGCGTACTTGGGATGCTCGCCGGGCAGGTAGAACGGCACGTACACGATGTGCGCGTCGAGGTCCTGGCGCAGATGCGAATACTCAACGAGGCCCGGAATGTCCATGTCTGGATCGTTGACGTTGAGCCAGAAGTTCTCGGTGAGCGACCGGCGCAGCTTCGCAATGACGCAGACCACGGCGACGTTCCGTTGCGCGCGGTACTTGTCGAGGATTTCGTCGGGGAGCGCGGGGATCATGGGCGCGACGTAGGGGAGCGGGACCGTGCTGACCACGCGGTCGTACTCGTCCAGGCCGGAGGCGGTCTGGACACCCTGGACGGTCCCGTCTGCCACCACCACCTCGGTGACGGGCGTCGACAGGCGGATCTCACCACCGCCCTCGACGATGCGTTGCTCGATCGCCGCCAGCCAGACGTCGCTGCCGCCCTCCAGGGCACCCAGCTGCTCGGCGAAGATGCTGGTGCGGGATCGGCCGATGCGGCGCACCCGACTCCAGATCCACGCGGCCGAGAGCGAGTGGGCGTAGTCGTAGAACTTCAGGTCGAACAGGGCGCGCCAGGTGACGTCGTAGGCCTTCTGGCCGATCCAGCGGCGCACCCAGCTGGTGGCTTCGAGCTTGTCGAGCTTGTCCCACTTGTTGCGCTTGACCGAGATGAAGGCATGCAACCCGTACCTGAACTTGGCAATCAGCCCCATGCCACGGAACCGCAGCAGCGCAATCGGGTCTCCCCACCGCTGCACGCGGCCGCCGTGGTACAGGCCCATGCGGGTGCGGCTCCACTTCATCTTGTCGCCGAGGCCGAGCTCGTCCAGGAGCTCGAAGTAGTCGACGTCTGAGGTGCAGTGGAAGTGATAGAAGCGCTCGATCACCGTGCCTTCGAAGTCGAAGGTGGTGGTCATTCCGCCGATGCGTGGGCCGGCCTCGTAGATGACGGGTTGATGCCCGTCCTGAACCAGTTGGTAGGCCACGGCCAGACCCATGGGCCCGGCTCCGAGCACGGCGACGCGGGTCATCAGAAGTCCAGAACGACGTCAGCAAACGTCGGATTATTGAACGTCTCGTCGATCGCTGTTGCGAAGGGGGTTGGCGTCACTCCGAAGCGACCTGGCCAGTCGGTGGTCTCGAACTCGTCGCCGGCGACCAGGGCGCGCAGCTGTTGATCGGTGAAGGGCGGGTTCTTGTCGAAGATCGACCACACCCGCAGCAGTGCGCCGAACAGGGGCACCGGGATGTATACCAGCAGGGTCTTCGCGCGAACTGCCGTGCGGATCGTCCGGATGATGTCCACGTAGTCGACCCGGTCCTGTCCGGTGATGTCGTGGATCTCACCGACCGGGCGCTGGCGAAGCGCGCTGGCGATGACGCGACTGAAGTCCCGGACGTAGAGCGGCTGCCGCATGAATCGGCCGCGACCGGGGATGGGAAAGACCGGGATGCGCTTCATGAAACGGGACAGCCAGCCGAGGTGCTTTCGGTCGAACCAGCCGAACATCAACGTCGGTCGCAGCACGACGTTCGGGATTCCGCTGGCGACCACCATCTCTTCTTGCTCTCGCTTTGTCTGCGTGTAGAAGTCGTCAGCGACGGAGACGACGACGCTGGAGCTGGCGTGCACGAGGTAGGGGACGTGGTGCCGCTCGATGGCTTCGAGAACGTTTTTGGTGGCCAGCACGTTGTTGCGTTCGAAGGGCTCGCGGGTGGGAGCGCCGATCTGGGCGTGCAGCTGGACGACGGCAGCCGCCCCGTCGAACTGCTCGCTCCAGTCTCCGGGCTCGGCGAGGTCAGCCTGAACCGCCTTCACCTGCGGAAACAGTGATCGCAACACGGCCAGGTTCGCCGGCCTGTTGTCGATGACCACAACGTCATAGGAAGGGTCGGGGGCGAGCTCCACGAGGAGGTTCTGCCCCACCAGGCCTGCGCCACCGGTGATGACAATCTTTTCGGCCTGCACGAAGACATAGCATAGGGCGAGCGAAGAATGGGTCGCCGAACTCCCCGACAATCTCATGCGCGCGTTGGCGAAATTGCGAAGGTCTCCTTCGCAGGTGCGTGCCAAGAACCTCGGGATGAAAGTCCCGGTCGCCCAGCCTGGCGGGGAGTTGCTCCCCGATCCGCTGGAGGACCACTTCGAAACGGTTCCCGGCAGGCTGTTTCTCCCGCAGCACCTGAAGATCGCGCTCGGAACATCGGTTTCCACGTCGTTCGGCCTGATCATCCGGCGCGATGAGCGCCAGCGCGATCAGGCTTTGTCCGACAGCGGGCGGCCGTTGGCCAGATAGTCCCAGAGCTCCGTCGCGTAGTGGTCCCACGTGCGCACGGACCGTTGCCGGGTTTCCGCGGCGAGTCGCGCTGCCGTTTCCCTGTCCGTCAGCAGGGTGCGCATGGCGTCGGCTATGGAGTGGTCATCCCGCGGGTCGACCAGCAGGCCGCCCAGCGGCTTGCCCTCGGGTGCGACGATCTCGCGCATGCTGCCGAAGTCGCTGGTGATGACCGGGGTACCGGCAGCAAGCGATTCGGCAACGGGGAGGCCGAAGCCTTCATGCAGGGACGGAAAGACCACGAAGTCCGCGACCTTGTAGGCCGCCCACAGCAAGTGGTCGGGCAGCGCGCGCATCGACATCAGGGATCGCCCGGCTCCGGCGAGCGTCGCAACGGTCGCTTCGTACTGGTCGGCATTCCACGACCCGCCGCCCACGATGGCCAACGTGAATTCAAGTCCGTCGCGCCAGAGCAGGTCAGCGGCGTGCAACACGGCAATGTGGTTCTTCCTGGGTTCGTGGCTTCCGACGACCAGGACGATCGGAAGCTCCCGAAGGGTGAACAGCCGACGGGCCTGCTCCAGCTCCTCGGCGCTTGGCTCGCGGGCCTCGACCGGCAGCGGGACCGCAACGATGTCCGGGCCGGAGGCGCCGCGGCCGTAACACATCGTCCGCCATCCGCGGTACTCGTCGGCCGTCGCGTGGGAAATGGTTGCCACCCGGTCGGCCTCCCTGATGGCGGCCAGGTTCCACGAGAAATTGGTCGTCATGCCCGGCCCCACCGTGGAGGCGGCCATGATCGGGACGCAATCGAACCCGATGTAGGCGACCTCGCAGCCGGAGTAGCGATTGAGCGGCAGCAAACGAGCCGTACGTTCCGGTCGCGCCGCGAGTTCGGGAATCAGGTGCGTCCCGTGCCACGGAATGATGACTTCGCGTTCATCGATCTCGGGCACGGGGGTGTCCGAGTCGAACAGGGCAGCATGCTCTTCGGCGGTCAGGCGGCGCAGGTGTCGCTCTCGGCCCGACCAGTTCAGGTAGAGCGCCTCGTACTGATGGGCCATCCACCGACGACAGGTCTCGCGAACGACGCGCTGGATGCCCGTCAGGTAGGTCGATCCGGCGGTGTCGCCGACGTCGACGGTGACCGCGTCCTGAATGACCGTGACGTCGACGTGGCGTCGGTAGTTGGCGATGCGCTCCAGCGTCGGCCGCAGTGCGGCCCACAGGCCGTCCAGCTTGAAGTCGGCCACGATTTCGTGCATCTCGACATCGGTCGGGAGGTCGGCGCCGATGACCGCACGCGCAAGCCACAGTCGATCGAGCGACGAGCCGACCGCCTTGTCGAGCGCCCGCGCGCAGTCGAGCAGATCGGTGCAGTCGGCATCCGACTGCTCGAACACCCGCAGGAGAGTGGCGCACCGTTCGATCAGGGCGGTGCGCAGGCCGGCCGGAAGCTCCTCGTCAGCGAGCGCATGGATGCCGGCATCGCCGGCTTCGAGCTGGCGGAGTTGTCGCGTCGTCATGATCCCAAGACCGCCCACAGGTCGGTGGCGTAGTCACGCCACGTCCGCACGGGGCGTGCCTTCGCCTCTTCGACCAATCGGTCATGGAGGACGTCGTCGGTCAGGAGCTGGCGCATGGCGTCCGCAAGGGCATCGGTGTCTTCCGGGTCGATGGTCAGGACTCCACCGCCTTCGGCGATCTCAGCCAGTGAGCCGTGGTTGGAGGTGATGACCGGTGCCCCGGCCGAGAGGGCTTCGACCACCGGGAGCCCGAATCCCTCATGCAGCGACGGGAAGACCACACATCGCGCGTGCAACAGCGACTCCGCGACGCGGTCGTCGTCGGCCTTCTTCTCCAAAGCCAGCGGGCGATCGGCAGCTTCGAGCCGCTTGATCAGCCCTGCCAGCACCGTTCCTGTTCCGGCGCCGTGCCCGAGGAGCCTAAGCTCGAACTGCAGGCCCTCGCGCCACAAGAGCTCGGCCGCCACCAGGATCGCTGCTTGATTCTTCCGCGGTCCCAGCGTGCCGATCGCCACGACGAGCGGAAGGCCGGGCACCTCCGAGTCCCCAACTTCACCTGAGCCGAGATCGGTCTCGCTCGGCAGCACACAGGGCGTCACCTCAGGCGAGCTCAGTCCTTGGGCCGTCACTGCGGAGGCGAGGCCCCGGAACTCCTCGCTCGCGCTGTGCGAGATCGCAGCGATCCGCTCGGCCACCTTCACCACGTCCACGTAGTGGCCGAACTTCTCCGGCTCCTCCCGCGGGACGAGGTCCGCGCTCACCACCGGGATGCAGTCATAGCCCACGAGGCGAATCGGGGAGGGAGAGAACTGGGCCAACGCCGAGAGCCTCGGGCTCTGCGGCGTGAACGGGACCTCCATCAGGATCAGCGGCGCCCCCCACGGCACGACGACGGTGGCATCGACCGTCTCAAGCTCGTCGGCGGACACGAGTTCGTCGACAGGACGAATCTGGGCGGGATCGGAAATCCGGGCCCACTCGGTGCTGGTCAGGCGGCGGTAGCCGCCGCCGGTCTCGTTCCACACCACCAGTTCGACGTCGTGGTCCTGCTTCCACAGCCGGGCCGTCTCACGCACGACTCGCTGCACACCGGTCACGTGCGGCCAGCGGGCACTGACGTTGACGTCAACCACCACACGGTCGGTCACGATGTCGATGTCGGACTGCAGCGAGCCGACGTTACGGGCTTCTGTTTGAGCGGTCCTCAGCAGCCAACGCAGGACTTCGCTCGGCTTCTCGACCTCCAAGAGGCGCCCCGTGGCTCGGACGGTCGGCTCGCCCGGATAGGCACCCATCAAGGCGACGAGAACCAGCCACACGCCCTCGAGGCCTTCCATTCGAGCCGCGTGCCCCAGCAGTGCCATCAGCAGCAGGGCCGGGTCGTTTCGGGTCTCCTCGGTCGCGTCGACTCCCAGGGCCTCGCGTGCGGCCAACAGCCGGCGGTGGCTTGCCTCGAGGGCTTCCGACCGCATCGATTCGCTCGCGGTCAGGAAGCCGACCGTCACGAGCGTCCTCGCATCCCGCGCAACAAGCGCCCGACCTTGCGTCGGGCCCGGACCTCGAGACGAGACTCGACGTACGCGAGCTTCTTGGTCAGGTTCTGATTGCGGGTCCGCGCCAGCAGAAGGTTGTCCTTGGTCTTCTCCAGATTCGTCGTCAGGCGTTCGACCTGGCGGCGAAGGGCGCGAGCCTCTTGATGCTCGGCCTGGGCCAAGGACGTCGACTCGACAAATCCGCCCACGGCAAGATTGCGCCAGTGCACGATCTCGGCGCGGACGGCGCCGAACTCTTCGGCGGTTTTCTTGGCGCCCGCGGTGATGAAGCCATCGAGCACGCAGGCCGGGTAGCTGAGCGGCTCCCGCAGCTCCGGGTGGTGCGGCGAGATGTAGAACCGGTTGAGCCCGTCGAACAGGGTGAACTCATAGCCGGCCTGGGTGAGTTCGGGCTCCCACTCATCGTGCGAGAGCACGCCCGACAGCGGTCGCGTGGCTTCCACGACCACAACCCAGGGCCGCCACTTGTCGAGGGACACCGAGCGGAGGACGGCAGTTTCCGCCCCTTCGACGTCAACCTTCAGGAAATGCAGTTCGCCTTCGAGCAGGCCACTTGCCGAGCACACGTCATCCAGCGTCCGCGCGGGAACGACGACGTCCCTCTGGTCGAACGAGGTGTGCCCCCGGGCCGTCTTGTCGTCCAGCGTCGACAACCCGGTGCCTTCGACCTCGTGGAGCACGATTTCGGTGACGGGCTCGTCGGTGATCGCGGCTTGGACGATCTCGTTGTTGGGCCGGGCGGCACGCAGCAGGTCGGCGTAATGCTGAACCGGCTCGATGTCGACGCCTCGCCAGCCCCGATCGCAGAACGCCTTGGTGATCGACAGATGCTCGGGTTCGCAGGCACCCACGTCGACGTAGCGTCCGTCGCGGACGTGGCCCAAGGCTCGCCACAGCACGACATCTTCGCCATTTTGGGCATAGGAGACGAACTGGTCCACCGCGGAAGTGTATCGAGAGGTGGGCGGGTGCTGACCAGTCCGTGCCCGCCCGGGCCGCTCAACGCAGAAACGCGTTCGCGGCGACGAGCTTCAGGGGCTCCCACGTCTGCCGACGGACCGAAAGAACCACGGCGGTCGGCAGGGACGCGAGACCCTGAAGTCGCGAGACAACGCGCCAGCGACACACGCGAGCTGCTCGACGCCAGCCGTGATCCCGCAGCCTGTGGGCCATCTCCCGGAGGAACCGCCGCTCGTCTGCGAGGCGCTCGCCCTCCAGGAGACTGACCGAGGAAGCACTCGCCGAGTGGCGCCGGTAGGCGAAGACCGGATCGTCGCGAACACTGAGGCTGGCGCCGTCCAGCACGAGCTCCATGATCAGCGCGAGGTCGAGAATGATCGGCAGGTCCTGCCGGAAGGCATGCCGATCCAGGGCGCCACGCCGGAAGACCAGCGATGGCCAGTAGAGCCAGTTCCCGCGGAGGAGGCTGATGGCGAGCGGTTCGCCGCGAAGAGTCGTCGGTCGGTTCGGAGCGAGCCAGGCCTTGACCCGATCGGTGAGCGTGCGGGCGGGACGTCCGTCGTCGTCGATCACCTCGACGCCCAGCTGCAGGATGGTCCAATCCGTCGTCGCGGCCGACGACCGGGCGCAGGCAACGAAGTCTGGTCGCAGGAGGTCGTCGGAGCCGAGGAACACCACGAGATCTCCGCGGGCCAGCGTGCGGCACCGTTCGAAGTTCCCGGCGACACCGAGATTGACCTCGTTGCGGAGGTATTCGATGCGGTGATCCGGATGATCGGCATAGCGGTCGCGTGCCCGCCCGCCAGGGTAGGCGTCATCGACGATCGTCAGGAGCCAGCGGTCGTCGGTTTGGCTGATCACGCTCGCGACGGCTGCATCGAGGAAGTCTGGGTCGCCCCAGTACGCAACCAGAAAATGGACGGTGTTCACGGCGCGCTGCGGTCGCCTGGTTCGGCGTCCAGGCGGAGGCGGAGCATCGCCACCTCCTCCGCCAGCGTTCGCGTCTGCGCTTCGAGCTTGCCGAGCTCGACGCTGTGCTGGAGGCTCATGGCGAGCAGCACGAGGGAGCCGAGGAAGAACGCCAGGTTGGACGGGACCTGGACGTTGAGCAGTTTGGCGGCGCCGGCGAGCAGGGCGGGAAAGACGGCGGTGACGGACGAGGCCACCGCGATCACGAACCACCACACGGCGTACTTCTCGCGCAGCCGGTTCCGGCGCAGCATGTCGAAGAGCGTCACGAGGATGATGGCTGACGCAGCCATGGCCAAGATGTTTGCACTGGTCATCGTGTATCTCCACCAGACGGTTCAGGATGTGCAGGCCACTGCCGGACCAGCGCCAGGAGCAGGGCCACGCCCGCGCGTCCGAGGAAGAGGGCAGCTCGGCCCTGCGACGTGCTCGGCTGGCCCGCCGCGCGCGGTCGCATGTCGACCGGGACCTGGGCGATGGTGCATCCCATGCGGTGGGCAATGACGAGTGACTCGACGGTGTCGCCCAGGTATTCGGCGGGATAGTGCGCCGCGAAGACCGCCATTGCCTTGCGGTTGCATGCCCTGAACCCGGAGGTCACATCGGTCAAGCGGGTCCGCGTCAGCCTCGATAGGACGGCTGCGAGCAGGATCATCGCCCATCGGCGCGGTCCGCGTACGCGGTACGGGTCGTCGCGTCGTGCGAACCGGGCACCGATCACGATGTCCGCGGAGGACAGGGCGGCCAGCAGGTCCGGAACGAAGGCCGGGTCGTGTTGGCCGTCGGCGTCGATCTGGATCGCGACGTCGTAGTTGTGCTCCACCGCGTAGCGGTATCCGGCCCGCATGGCACCGCCCACGCCGAGATTGAAGGGCATCCGCAACGTGATCGCGCCGGCCTGCATCGCCTGCGCCGCAGTGCCGTCCGTGGAGCCGTCGTCGACGACCAGGATGTCGATGCTCAGGCCCGTTTCGGCGATCTCCTTCACGGTGGCGGCGACCGAACCGCGCTCATTCCATGCGGGCACAACGGCCAGGACGCGCTCAGAAAGTTCGTCGGCCACGGGCACACCCTAAACCGGTTCGGCACGATCCAGCATGCGTGCGCGACGGCTGCGGCGCACCGTGATCATGGCGATGACATGCAGTGCCGCGCCGATCGACGGGCCGCAGAAGAGCGCGATGACGATGCGCGTGTCGAGCGGGAGATCGAGAGTGAGCAGTGCGGTGCCGGCCGCAGCCGCAGCCAGCCAGCCGAGGAGGTTCGCGCCGGGCAGGCCGACGGTCAGGGCCGCGGCTCCGGACAGGGTGATCAGGGCCGTGCAGCCCGCCGCGAGCACCAACCCGGCGAGCACACCGGGTGAGACGACGTAACCGTCCTGCACAAGCTCAAGGGCCCAAGGCCCGATCACGTACGCCAGAGCCGCTCCGAAGAACGACAGGCCGACCGTCGCCGCGACCGGCATCCGGAGAGCCGCCACACCGCGTTCGGCGACCCTGGTGACGATGAGGTTCTGATAGATGCTCAGTGGAAGCAGGAGAGGTGCTCTGGTCAGTGAGACCGCCAGGAGCACGGGTGCAGCGCCGGCAAGTTCGCGGTCCGTTGAGGTCAGGGCAACCAGGACGGGAAATCCGACGACGAGCAGTGCCGAGCCCGCGGCCGAGCCCATAGCTGCCAGGAGCCGAACGGTTTGATGGGTGCCGCGTTCGGACGCCGACGCCGACAAGGCTTGACGTACCGGGCGCCGGATGACGCCCAACGCCAGCCAGCCACCGGCCGCGAGACTTGCGGCGAGCGCGAACATCGGCACCGTGGGAGCAAAGATCGCGACGAGCCCCACAAGAGCCAGCCGACAGACGGCCTCGACCTCGAGGACGCGCGAATACGAGGGCACCTGGCCGGTGCCCACCAACGCCCCGGTGACGGAGCACTGCAGGCCGAAGAGCACTGCCCCCACGCACAGTCCGACCACCTCGATCGCCGCACCCGGGCCCAGGATCCGTGGCGCCCACCATGGGCTAGTCGCGCCCAGGCTGACCGCGCAGGAGAGGGTGATGGCTGCCGCGAACCAGGCGATCGGTCGCGTGGCCAGGCGCGTTGCGGAGCGCGTGGCCTGGTGAACGGAGCGGGTTGTCTCCAGCGTGATCCCGACGAGGGTGCCAAAGACCATGTACTGCAGGCCCCAGTAGACGAGGAAGTGGGCATTGTCCGTGGGGCTCAGCGTCCGCGCCGACACCACGAGGACGATGTATCCCGACAACCCGGTCACCACGGCGGTGACGGCTGGACCGAAGACGTTGGATGGGGCATTGCCGGGTGTGGCACGTGCGTCCGCCAGGTGCCTGTCCACGGACGCAGCCTAGTTCTGGGCGCCGGAGGGTGGCGGACCTATGGCAGGAAGGTTGCCGTGGGATTCGGGAAGGTGACCGCGTCGGCGGCATTGATGGCGCGGGCCAGGTCGACCAGCGCCGGTTCACTGGTGATGGCGCGTGCCTGCATCTCCTCGTCGAAGCAGGCGGACGAGACACGGTCGGTGGCGTCCTCGATCTGGGCCCGCGCGGCCTTGCCCGAATCGGTGACGCCCAAGTACTCGTCGACCCACGCCCGCCGACGAAGGTGCTCGAACGCCGCCATCCACTCGTCGTCGTCCCACCCGCGCGCCTGCTGCTGCGTCGACGGCGCCCGGCCGTCGGCGACGGCCAGGGCGTTCGCGGCCGCCCCATCCAGGCCGGCGGCGACCAGGATCGCGACGTGCGAGTCGCCGCGATATTCCCGCAGTACGGTCGCTGCCCACCAGAGCCGGCCGAGCGGGTCGTCGGGGCGTGGAACCGAGGCGTGGGAGGCAGCCAGGGGACGGCCGGCGAAGTCGAGTCGGCCGACGATCAGCTCGAGTGACCGCGCCAGGCTCTCGACGGCGGCGTCGCTGTCGGGTCCGGCAACGGTCGGCCGCAGCTGGTCGCGCGCCAGCTCGAGCCGGGCGGCGAGGATCCGGTCCCGATCGGCCATGGTCCATGCGTCCGGCAGCGCGCGCTCGACCAGCCGTGGCGCGAACCCGTGGAAGAGCGCGGTGACGAGTCCCGGGCCGGGCGTTCCCAGAGCGGCCGATCGTTGCGCGAAGTACGCCATCCACCAGCCCTTGAGGCCGACGGCCTCGAAGCGCTCACGGATGTCGGGCGCGAAGTAGACGACGTCGTGGATGACCTCGATGCCCTGCCAGAACTGACGCCGAACGGTGCCCACGGTTACGTCCGCAAGCCGGTCGGCAGGCCGTCGATGCTGACCTGATTCTTCTCCTGGTGGTAGGCCTCGATGCCGTCCGGGCCCTTCTTGTTCGCCCACGTGCACAGCAGCTCGCGTTCCTCATCGAAAGACATGCGCGGAACGGCGTAGCCGCAGGACGTCTGGACGACCTCGACGGCGACGTCGAAGATCTGCCGTGCGCCGGGCAGGTCCGGGAAGTGGGCGCTGAGCTCGGCCCATTCCGGCTGGTCGGGCTGGACCTCGGTTGCGGTGCCGTACATCCGCAGGATCAGCGGCTTGCGATCGAACGAGCACAGCATCAACGTCATCCGGTTGGTGTCGAGGAGGTGTGCGGCCGTCTCGTTGCCGGAGCCGGTGAGGTTGAGCCACGCGACGCGGTTCGGTCCGAGCACGCGCAGCGTGTCCATGCCTTTGGGCGAGACGTTGACCCGCCCGTCGCGCGCCGCCGTCCCGACGAAGAAGACGTGCTGCTGCTCGATGAACTCGCGCAGCCGGTTGGTGATCGACTCGTACATGTCACTCATGCCGGCTCTCCTCTTCGACATATCCCCCGCTGGAATCTGCGATTTTTCCAGCGGGCGGTACCCCCCGGGGCGTCCATACCCGTCCAGTGTCGGTGACGCGCGTGCTGCTGGCACCGACGATCAGCAGGCATTTCATGTCGACGGTGGACGCGTCGAGCTCGGCCAGCGTCGTGACTGTCAGCGACTCTTCGTCGCGGCCGATGTCGCGGCCGACGACGACCAGGGTGTCGGGCGAGCGGTGCTCCAGCAGGATTTTCTGCAGCTCGGCGACCTGCGTGACCCGCGAGCGGGACGCCGGGTTGTAGACCGCGAGCACGAGGTCGGCGGCGCCGATGGCGTGCAGCCGCTGTTCGAGCACCGACCACGGCTTGAGCCGATCGGACAGACTCACCACCGCAAAGTCGGCGCCGATTGGAGCCCCCGCCTTCGCCGCCACGGCTTGGACCGCCGAGACGCCCGGCAGGACCTCGACATCGACGTCCGGGAAGTCATCGGCGGCCTCGAACACCGCAGCTGCCATCCCGAAGACGCCGGCATCACCGCCGGACACGACGGCAACGCGCTCGCCCTTGCGCGCCAGCTCCAGCGCGAACCGCGCCCGGTCGACCTCGACCGTGTTGCCCGACGCGTGCCGCTGCAATCCCGCGCGCTGCGGGACGCGGTTCACGTACGGGGCGTAGCCGACGACGTGGTCGACGTCGGCCAACACGGCGCTGACCTCCGGCGTGAGCCATCGATCCGGCCCCGGCCCCAGCCCGACGACGAAGACGCGACGAGGCGGGGTGGCCGGGACGGCGACCGCGAGACCGGACGTGTCCGGTCGGGAGGGAGCTGTCCCGGCCACCCCGCCGGTCCCTGGCACCACGATCAGGCTGAAGTACGGGACGGTCGCCGGATCGACCTCGGCCACCGGAAGCCACCGCTCCTCGCGCGTCGATGCGCGCTCGACGTACATCGCGCCCTCGAGCTTGCCCGCCTGCCGCAGTGCCGCGACGACCTTCGGGAACGTCCGGCCCAGCTTCATGATGATCGCGCCGTCGGTGTCGGCCAGCCGGCGCGCGAGCTCGGGCTCCGGCAACGTCGCCGGCAGCACGGTGAGCACCTCGGTCTGCCGCACCAGCGGCTCGGCCAGCGCGGCCGTCGCCGCCGCGAACGCGGGCACACCGGGAACGACCTCGGTCTCGTAGCGGTCGCGCAGCAGCTCGTGGACGTACATGTAGGAGCCGTAGAACATCGGGTCGCCCTCGGCGAGGACGATGACGGTGCGGCCGGCGTCGAGGTGTGCCGCGAGGCGGGCAGCACATGCGTCGTAGAAGTCGGCGAGGGCTCCGGCGTAGCCGCCGGGGTGGTCGGTGGTCCCCGTGGTGACGGGGTACTCGAGGACCTCCTCGATGGCGCCGGCCGGGATCAGGTCTGCGGCAATGCGCCGAGCGTTCGACGATTTGCCGACGCCCTGGTGGTAGGCGATGACGTCGGCTTCGCCGATGAGCCGGGCACCCTTGCGGGTGATGAGCTCGGGGTCGCCCGGGCCGAGGCCCACCCCGTACAGCCGACCGGCGGTCACTCGCGCTCCTGGGCGAGTGCGTTGAGCGCGGATGCCGCCATCGCGGAGCCCCCACGTCGACCGCGGATGGTCAGGTACGGGAGGTCGATCCCGTGTTCGGTGCCGAACGCGGCCAGGGCTTCCTTCGATTCCGCGGCGCCGATGAATCCGACAGGGACGCCGATGATCGCGGCCGGTCGCGGTGCGCCGTCGAGCAGCATCTCCAGCAGGTGGAAGAGGGCGGTGGGTGCGTTGCCGATGGCCACCACCGCGCCCTCGAGCCGGTCCTCAAGCAGCGAGAACGCGGCCGCGGAGCGGGTGGTTCCCATCTCGCGGGCCAGGGCCGGGACGCGCTCGTCCCGGAGCAGGCAGACGACGTCGTTGTCCTTCGGCAGGCGTGCGCGTGTGACGCCCGACGCGACCATGTGGGCGTCGGTCAGGATGGGCGCTCCGCCTTCGAGCGCGCCGCGCGCCGCGGTGACGAGGCCGGGATGGATGACCAGGTCGCCGGCGAGGTCGGTCTGGCCGGTGCCGTGGATCATGCGGACGGCGACCTTCTCTGCGTCCGCCGGGATGGCGCTGAGGTCGGCTTCGCGGCGGATGGTCGCGAACGAGTCGACGTAGATGGCCGCGCCGTCGTCGATGTAGCGGTAGTGCTGGGTCGGCCGTTTCACGAGGTCGATTGTCCCGCAGCCCCCGCAGGCTCTCCGAGGTCGGGGAGTACGAGGCTGCGCCACGGGGTGACGATGAGGTCGCTGCCGGCGCGGGCGAGGACGCGGGTGGCCAGCTCGTGCGTCAGGACGCCGTCGGGCACCTCGACGACCTCAGCCGTGCGGCCGTCGTCCTGGGTGAACTCCCCGGACGGATGGTGCAGGGACGTCACCTGCGTCCGCAGGTCACGGGCGTGGTGCAGCTCGGTGAGCGGCGTCTCGAGCTCGTCGACGTGCCAGGGCGCATCCGGGTTGTCGCCGCGCGCGCGGACGAATCGAGCGGCGAGGTCGATCAGGACGTCCGGGACGTCGGCGAGGTCGACGACCTCGCCCCAGGTGTCCGAGCCGATGCGTATCTGCACGCTCTCGTCGTCCACCGCCATGGCGCCGAGGTCGAGCTTCCGGTCAACGAGGTCGCCGCGTCCGTCGTCGAGGACGAAGAGGAAGCGCGCTGACAGCCCGGCGAACAGGGGGTCGGCGCAGAGCGCCTCGTCGAGCGCACGGGCCGTCGGGAACAGGTCGGCTCGCCCACCGACGCGTCCACTCAACGGCGACACCATGATGTTGCGGATCAGCTCATGGGTAGGCGCGGGAAGGAAACCGGCCTCGGTCACGGCGTCGACGAAACCCAGCGGCACACAGCGAGTGCCGTCTTCCGAGGGCAGATGTTCGATGCCGCGCAACTGGAGGTTGGCCCGCTTGGTCAGCAGCACGGCGCCGTCGGCCCATTCGGCCGAGATCGCCATCAAGTCGGTGAGCATCTGGCTGGTCAGTGCGCCGCCGATGAGGCGCAGCCGCACGAGTGCGCCGTCCTCGGCGGTCCACGGGCGGAGTACGCCCGGGCAGCGGTCTGCGTAGGAACGACCTGTCACCGCGCCATCGTCGCAGAGATCAGCCGACCGGATAGACCAAGCAGCTGCTGGATGCCGTCGCGTAGACATTGCCGTCGGCATCGCGCAGGTCGGCCTCGGCGAACGCGGCGCGCCGGCCGGGCTTCGTGACCCACCCGTGCGCGGTCAGCGTCCCGGACGCCGAAGTGACCGCGCGGAGGAAGCTCACCTTGGTCTCCAGCGACGTGTACGCCAGCCCGACCGGGAGCGTGCTGTGCACGGCGCACGCCGCGGCCGAATCAAGCATGGTCATCGCCAGGCTGGCGTGAACGATGCCGATCGGGTTGTAGTGCGAGTCATCCGGGGTGGCCTCGAAGAAGGCCTCGCCTTCCTCGACCTTGACGAGATGGAAGCCGAGCGTCTGGGAGATGGGTGGCGGCGGGAGCTCGCCGGACACGATCTGGCCGAGAAACTCCAGGCCATTCAGTTGCATGGCGATCGTCGCGGTGGGCCGTGGATCCTGCCAGGTGACCGTCTTGCTCGATTCGCTCATGGGGCGAGGCTAGGAGACTGCGTGGCGCGTATGGGTAGCGTTCGCTCATGGCTGACGTGGAGTTTGCAGAGACGCCGGGTGGTCGCCTGGCCTACGAGCGGCGGGGCTCCGGCGAGCCGCTTCTCCTGATCATGGGCGTCGCCGGCCACCACGGCATGTGGGGCGAGCCGTTCCTCGAAGCGCTGGCGAAGAGCTTCGACGTCGTCGCCTTCGACCATCGCGGCATCGGCGAATCGGCTCGCGCCGATCGTGAGTTCACCATCACCGAGCTCGCGGACGACGCTGCTGCCGTCATGGGAAGCGTCGGGTGGGAGAGCGCCCACGTCATGGGCATCTCCATGGGCGGAACGGTTGCGCAGGAGCTCGCGCTCCGGCACCCCGAGCGAGTGCGCCGTTTGGTGCTCGGCTGCACGTGGCCTGGCACGGACGGAGCCAACCCGGTCTGGGGCGCGAGCGTCGGCAAGCTGGCCGAGGCTGGCATGAGCGGCGACGCCGAGCAGTCGGCGCGGCTGATGTTCGCCGCGAACGTGTCGCAGACGTTCGCCGTCGAAGCTGGCCGATTCGAGGAGTTCGCGTCGATCGCTGAATCGGTCCGGGTGCCTGGCCCGGTCGTCCTGATGCAGATGCAGGCCGCCGCGGTCTTCGACTCTGTGGACCGGCTGGCGACGCTCGGCATCCCGACGCTCGTCATCCACGGGTCGGCCGACGAGGTGATCCTGCCCGCGGCGGGCGAACGTCTCGCCGGCCTGATTCCCGGGTCGCGGTTCGAGGAGTTCGACGGCGTCGGTCACTTGTTCTTCTGGGAACAGCCGGACCGATCCGCTGACCTCGTCACGTCGCACCTGCTGGCCGGGTAACGGGTAGCGTTCGACCGTGCGGTGGTGGATGCGCGCATCGGGCCGGATCAGGCTCGCGCTGGTGGCGAGCCTCGTTGTCGTGCTCGCGGCAGGAGCCGTGGCAACGCAGTCGATTCGCTGGGCGAGCTCGGACGCGGAGCGCTCACACCCGTCCAGTACGGCCCGCGCGCCCGAAGCAGCCAGTGACGCTCGGCCGACCGCGAAGCCGCTCGAACGTGGAACGTTCGCCCGAATCAGTCCGGACTACCGCGTCGCCGTCACCGACGTGACGCTCCACCAAGGTGCGAACCAGCGGATCCTCGTCGCCACGGTGAAGGCCCAGTACATCGGCAAGAAGGATGGCGACCTGTGGGCCGACCTCACCGCTCAGTTCATCCGGGCTGACGGGCGGGCCTTCGACGAGTCCGGCTGCGGCGTCGTCGGGGGCGGCGACGCGTCAGCCGATCCGCCGCCGATGGCGAAGGGCGACACCGAGGACTACACGGTCTGCATGGAGGTGCCGACGAGCCAGACTGACGGGGGAAGGATCTCCGTGGAGGAAGCTTTCGTTAAGGGTGACCGGGCTTCCTGGTCGACGAGCGGCGCGATCACGAAGGCAATGCCCGCGCCGAAACCGACGGTTGCGCAGACCATTGCCCCTCAGCCCCCGACCCAGCCCCACAGCGGGAACCAGGACAACTCAGACGGCTACGACTCCGGGGACATCAAGAAGTACCGGCACGATCTCGACGACGCGATCGGGAAGTACGAGAAGCAGCGAGACCAGATCAAGGCACAGCTCAGCGCCTGGAAGCAGATGGGCTACGACGGGGACGCGGTCGGCAAGTACGAGGACTGGCTCAACGACGTAGAACGCGCCATCGACTACTACAAGCAGCAGCGGGACAAGCTCCCCAACTGACGTCGGTCAGCCGAGCCGTCCGCGCAGGCGGGCGGCCTCGGCGAACGCTCGGTGCATGCCAAGCCGAGCCAGCAGGCGCTCCTGCGTCTTCGGAGCGATCAGTCCAAGCGCGACGATGGGCCGTGCGGGTGACCCGGTGATCAGGACCTCCACCAGGTCACGGCGAATCGCGCGGACGACGGCGGCGGCCACCCGCTCGGTCGTCGTCATCCCCACGATCTTGGATGGCTTGACGCCGCTGTCGATGATCCGCTGGAACATGCCGTCGCCGCCAACATAGCCCGGGCTGACCGCCGAGAACCCGATGGGCGTATCGGCGTACTCGACGCGCAGGGAATCGCCCAGCAGCCGAAGCGACGAACACGATGCTGCCGGCGTCGCGTTCGACCATCCCGGGAAGCACCCGCTGGTGAGCAGCATCGGCGACGTGAGGTTGACGTCGATCAGCGACGTCAGTTCGTCCCGGGTGAACTTCGTGAAGGGCGCCATGATCTCGATGCCCGCGTTGTTGACCAGGATGTCGATGGGCCCGAGCGCCGCCTCGGCGGCCGCCACCAGCGGGTTGATGGCCTCGAAGTCGGACAGGTCGGCCGGCACGACGGCCGCCTTCCGGCCGCGCTGCGTGACCGATGCGGCGGCTTCGGCGAGCGCGGCCTCGCGGCGACCCGAGACGACGACATTGGCACCCGCGTCGGCGAGCGCTGCGGCGATCTTCAGGCCGATGCCGCCCGAAGCGCCGGTGAGAAGCGCGGTGCGCCCCGTCAAATCCTTCATGGGGCAACAGTCCTACGTCCCGGCCACCTCGTCCAGCAATCGGGCCAACCGGAAGTCGCGCTCCGTGACGCCGCCGACGTCATGGCTGTTCAGCCGGACGTCGACCCGGTCGTAGACGTTGGTCCACTCCGGATGGTGATTGAGCTCGTCGATGCGCGGACGCGCGGCCGACATGAAGTCGATCGCGGCGGCGAACCCGTCGAACTCAAAGGTCTTGATCAGGGCGTCGCCGTCGTAGCCCCAGCCGTGGAATTCCTCCAGCGCCTGGGCGATCTCGTCGGTGGAGAGGCCGCTCACCCCACCGAAGTTACCCGCGTGGTGGGGCACATAACCTTGCCTGATGCGCATCGCCCTGCTGTCGACGTCGGACACCGATCTGCTGTCGGCGCGGGCGAGCGGCGCAGACTTCGTCGTCGCAAACCCCGCTCGGCTGGACGTCGCCGGTCTCCCCAGCCTGCTGGCGGACGCCGACCTGGTCGTCCTGCGCATCCTCGGATCGGTGCGTCAGTGGGAGGACGGGTTTGGGGTCGTGCGTGCCGCGGGACGTCCGTTGGTGGTTCTCGGTGGCGAGCAGACGCCGGACGCCGAGCTGATGAGCCACTCGACCGTGCCGATCGGGGTCGCTGCGGATGCGCATCGCTACCTCGCCGAGGGCGGGCCGGCGAACCTCGCGCAGCTGCACGCCTTCCTCTCCGACACCGTCCTGCTGACCGGCGAGGGCTTCGAGCCGCCCGCGATCGTCCCGGCCTGGGGCTGGAGCGATCGCGCCTCGCTGAACAGCGACGCGCTGCGCATCGGGATCCTGTATTACCGGGCCCACGAGACCAGCGGGAACGACGGGTTCGCGCACGCCCTGGCCGACGCCATCGACGCAGTGCATGTGGAAGGGCGCCATGAGGCCGTCGGCCTGCCGATCTTCAGCTCCTCATTGCGCTCGGCGCCGGACGACCTGTACGACGCCCTCGGCACCCTCGACGCCCTGATCGTCACCGTCCTTGCCGCCGGCGGCACGACGCCGGCCGGTGCCAGCGCCGGTGGCGACGACGAAGCATGGGACGTCGAGCGCATGGCCGCCCTCGACATCCCGATCCTGCAGGCGCTGTGCCTGACGTCCAGCCGCGAGGAGTGGGAGGCGTCCGACGAGGGCGTCACCCCGCTCGACTCGGCCAGCCAGATCGCCATCCCCGAGTTCGACGGCCGCATCATCACCGCGCCGTTCAGCTTCAAGGAGATCGACGCCGACGGACTTCCGCGCTACGTCGCCGACCCGGAACGTGCGGCGCGGGTGGCGGGCATCGCGATCAGTCACGCCCGCCTGCGCCGCATCGCGAACTCGGGGAAGCGGGTCGCGCTGATGCTGTCCGCCTATCCGACGAAGCACAGCCGTGTCGGCAATGCCGTCGGTCTGGACACCCCGGTGTCCACCGTCCGGCTGCTGCGCGCACTTCGGGAGGCGGGTTACGACCTCGGCTCGGCCAACGCCGTCACGGACATCCTCGAGATGGACGACGACACGGCTGCCGGCGACGCGCTCATTCACGCGCTCATCGACGCCGGCGGCCAGGACGAGGAGTGGCTGACCAGCGCGCAGCTGAACGAGAGCCACGTCCGCATCAGCGCCGACGACTACCGGGCCTGGACGAGCGATGTCCACCCCGACCTGATGGCCGAGATGGTCGACACGTGGGGCCAGGCGCCGGGTCGGCTGTTCGTCAACGACGCAAACGAGATTGTGCTGGCCACGCTGCAGGCCGGCAACATCGTCCTGCTCATCCAGCCGCCCCGCGGCTTCGGCGAGAACCCGGTCGCGATCTACCACGACCCGGACATGGCCCCGTCGCACCACTACCTCGCGGCGTATCGCTGGCTGGAGCGTGGCTTCAAGGCCGACGCTGTTGTCCACCTCGGCAAGCACGGCTCGTTGGAGTGGCTGCCCGGCAAGAACGCGGCACTGTCGGCCTCCTGCGCGACGGACGCCGTCATCGGCAACCTGCCGCTGATCTACCCGTTCCTCGTGAACGACCCGGGCGAAGGGGCTCAGGCAAAGCGCCGGGCCCATGCGGTGCTGGTCGATCACCTCATTCCGCCGATGGCGCGGGCCGAGGCCTACGGCGACATTGCCCGGCTCGAGCAGTTGCTGGACGAGTACGCCAATGTCTCGGCCATGGACCCGGCCAAGGCGCCGGCGGTCCGCTCGCAGATCTGGACCCTGCTCAAGGCGGCCGAGATGCACCGCGACCTCGGCCTGGACGATCGACCCGATGACGACGAGTTCGACGACTTCGTCATGCACGTCGACGGCTGGCTGTGCGAGATCAAGGACGCCCAGATCCGCGACGGCCTGCACGTCCTCGGCCAGGCGCCGGACGGTGCCGCCCGGGTCAACCTCGTCCTGGCGATCCTGCGGGCGGCCCAGGTCTGGGGCGGCACGAGCGGCGCCGTGCCCGGCTTGCGCGCCGCGTTGGGGCTGAAGGACGGGGCGCCGGGCGCCGAGGTCGACGCCATCGAGGAACAGGCGCGTGACCTGCTCGAACGCATGGAAGCCGGTCATTGGAGCCGTGCCGATGCAGACGTCGTCACGCATGATCCGGAGGTCGCCCGCGTCCTGCGCTTCGCCGCCGAGCAGGTCGTGCCGCGATTGGCGGGAACCGCCGGTGAGCTGGACGCCGTGCTGCACGCGCTCGACGGCGGGTTCATCCCGGCCGGGCCGTCGGGCTCGCCCCTACGCGGGCTCGTCAACGTCCTGCCGACCGGGCGAAACTTCTACACCGTCGACCCGCGGGCCGTACCGTCGCGGCTGGCCTACGAGACCGGCGTCGCCATGGCCGACTCGCTGCTCAAGCGGCACCTGGACGACACCGGCGAATACCCGCGCTCGGTCGGCCTGTCCGTCTGGGGCACGTCGGCCATGCGGACGTCCGGCGATGACATCGCCGAGGTGCTCGCGCTGCTGGGCGTCGAGCCGCAGTGGGATGAGGCGTCGCGCCGCATCACCGAGCTGCAGCCGGTGCCGTTGGCCGAGTTGCGACGTCCACGCATCGACGTGACCGTCCGCATCTCGGGGTTCTTCCGGGACGCCTTCCCGCACGTCGTCGCGATGCTGGACGAAGCGATCGCAATGGTCGCCGGGCTCGACGAACCGCTTGAGCAGAACTTCGTCCGCGCCCACGCGCAGGCCGACCTCGCCGAGCATGGCGACGAGCGGCGCGCGACCACCCGCATCTTCGGGTCCGCCCCTGGTTCGTACGGCGCGGGCATCCTGCAGGTCGTCGAGTCCGGGACGTGGCGCGACGACGCGGACCTGGCCGAGGTCTACACCGCGTGGGGAGGATTCGCCTATGGGCGCGGGCTCGACGGGCGTCCGGCCGCCGAGGACATGCGGGCCAACTACGGACGCATCCAGGTGGCGGCGAAGAACATCGACACCCGCGAGCACGACATCGCCGACTCTGATGACTACTTCCAGTACCACGGCGGGATGATCGCCACCGTCCGAGCGCTGACCGGCGCCGATCCCAAGGCGTACGTCGGCGACTCGACGACGCCCGACGCCGTCCGCACCCGCACGCTGTCCGAGGAGACCGCACGTGTCTTCCGGGCGCGCGTCGTGAACCCGCGCTGGATCGGCGCGATGCAGCGGCACGGCTACAAGGGCGCCTTCGAGCTGGCCGCGACGGTCGACTACCTGTTCGGCTTCGACGCCACCGCCGGCGTCGTGCACGACTGGATGTACGAGAAGCTCGCGCAGGAATACGTGCTCGACGAGGAGACGCAGGCGTTCATGCGCCAGTCGAACCCGTGGGCGCTGCGCGGCATCGTCGAGCGCCTGAAAGAGGCCGCTGACCGCGGCCTGTGGGCCGAGCCGGACCCGGATCTCATGGCGCAGATGCAGCAGGTCTACCTGGAACTCGAAGGCGATCTCGAGGACCGCTGATTCCTAGGGCCTCCACCTGTGGTTGGTTTTCCAGATTCCGTTGATGCGGAATTGGGTGTGTCCGCCGTGTCTGCGGATGTTGATGTCTTGGGCGTGGACCCAGTGGTGGTGTCTGGCGCACAAGAGAGTTCCGCGATCGAGGTCGGTGTTGCCGCCGTCTTTGGCCCACCAATCAACATGGTGGGCTTCGGTCCAGGCTGGTGGGCGGTCGCAGCCGGGGTAGGTGCAGCCGCCGTCGCGGTCGGCCATCGCCAACCGTTGGGCGGTCGTGAACAGGCGCTTGGACCTACCTTGGTCGAGGATCTGGCTGGCGCCGTCGAGGACTCTCGGCAGGATGCCTGAGGTGCAGGCGAGTCGGCGGACCTCACTGGCGGAGATGCGCTCGCCGGTGGACAGCGTGCCGGCCGACTCGCGCACAGTCTGGGTGAGGGCGTCGTAGTCGAGGTTGACCGTCAATGTTGCTGGCGTCCCACCCGTGGTGGGCAGTCCGTCGGTGGGGATGCGTTCGATCCAGGCGCAGAACGCCCGCCCGAGACGTTGGGCGTGGGTGAGGTCTTCGTGGCCTTCTTCGTGGCGGCGGGGTGCGGCGATGGCGCCCAGCTGGTTCATCAGCAGCTCGAAATCCAGGGCTGGCATCTTGAACCCGCCGGTGACCAGGCCGTCGCGGGCTTGACCGCCCCAGAATTCGGTGGCCTGCCAGGCCTGTGCTTCCTGTCGCCGCAGCTTGGCGTCCTCATCAAGGTCGGCTTCATCCCTGGGTGCGTACAGGTCGGCGACCCGCAGTACCCGGCGCCGCAGCTGCGGCAGCGAGTACAGCTTGGCGTCGATCAGCAGATGCTTCTCCACCCGCGTCCGGGTGAGTTCGTCCAGCGACTCCGGCAGTCCGGCCATGGTGCGGGCGATCACCTCAGCCTTGTCGAACGTGATCTCACCGGCCTCCAACGCCTTCTCGGTCAGCGTCGCGACCTTCAGGTTCTGCGCTGCCCGCACCTGCCGACTGCAGGTGACCTGATCGCCCCCGAAGTCACCCGAGATCAACGACCCCGTCGACGTCGCGCCAGAATGTTTGGCCAACTCAGCGGCTTCGAGGTTGCGCAGGTGCGGCAACTTGCGGGCCGCCAACCGGGCCTCGACCCGGCTGATCCGCTCAATCGCTCGTCGCGACGCCTCGGTCGGCACGTCGGCATCGTCGGGCAGATTCAGCGCGGCCTCCACCGCATCCAGCCACGCCAACTCCGGCGGAGCGGGGAGCGGGGCCACTGTCATGATCCGACCTAACTATCGAGGACTAGTTCCATAGTAGGAGAGACCACCGACAAAACATTTCGCCGACGATCGCGCGCGAAGCGCATCTGAGAGACTCGCGCACGTGGTGAGTCGGGTACGCATCGTCGGGATCGGCTGCGGCCATCCTGGTCAGCTCACGGTCGAGGCCGTGGACGCGCTCGAGGCCGCGGACTTCGCCATCGCCGCCCGCAAGGGAGCGGACGATCCGCTGCTGGCGGCCCGCAAGGCGATCGTCGACCAATATGCGCCGCGGCTGGAGATCGTCGAGGTCGACGACCCGGAACGCGACCGGTCAGCCGCGTCCACCGCCGCCAAGGCCGACTACGAGGGCGTCGTCGCCGACTGGCACGACGCTCGCGCGGCCCGCTACGAGCGGGTGCTCGCCGAGCGCGAGGGCAGCGGCGTCTTCCTCGTCTGGGGCGACCCGGCGTTCTACGACTCGACCATTCGCATCGTCGAGAAGGTCCTCGACCGCGGGGACCTCGAATTCGAGTGGGACGTCGTACCCGGCATCTCGGCGCTGCAATTGCTCGCGGCGCGGCACCGGATCGTGCTCCACGAGGTGGGCCAACCGATCTTGGTCACCACCGGGCGGCGCCTGCGCGAGGCGGTCGACGCCGGTGCGGAGAACGTCCTCGTCATGCTGAGCGCGTCCGTCGACCTCGACGGCCTCGAAGACTGGTCCGTCTGGTGGGGCGCCAACCTCGGCACGGCATCCGAGCGGCTGGTGGCCGGCCGCGGCGCCGAGGTCGCCGACGCCATCACCCGAGCCCGCGACCAGGCGAAAGCCGACTCAGGCTGGGTGATGGACGTCTACCTGCTGCGGCGTCAGGCTTGATTGATCCGGACCATGTTTCCGCTCGGGTCGCGGAAGGCACAGTCGCGGGCGCCCCATGGCTGGTCCATCGGCTCCTGCATGACCTCGGCGCCGGACGCCCGCACCTTCTCGAACGTCTCCTCGAGGTTCGAGACCGCGAAGCTCACGCCGCTGAGCGCGCCCTTGGCCATGAGCTTCGCCATGGCATCGCCGTCCTCCTGCGAACGGCCGCCGTACGGGTCCGAGAGCACGATGTTGACGCCGGGCTGGTCGGGAAGCGCGACGGTGACCCAGAACGAGCCCCCGCGCTCGACGTCGCCGACGAAGTCGAGGCCCAGCGTGTCGCGGTAGAAGGCGAGGGCAAGGTCCTTGTCGTGGACGGTGAGGAAGGTGTTATTCAGTGTGATCGTCATGGCTCAACCCTCGGTCAGGGCGTCTTCCGGCGCTTCTTGATTCCTGCTCGATGCGCGTCCTTCTCGACGCAGGCCGGCAGGCCGGTTGGCTCGTGGACGTGGGCCCGGTAGGCGGAGGGCGTCTCACCGACGAGCTCGGTGAACTTGGCGCTGAACGAACCAAGTGACGTACAGCCCACGGTCATGCACGCGTCTGTGACACTCATGTCGCCGCGCCGCAGCAGCGCCATCGCCCGCTCGATGCGCCGGGTCATCAGGTAGCTGTAGGGCGTCTCGCCGAAGGCGGCGCGAAACTGCCGCGAGAAGTGCGCCGGCGACATCCACGCCTCCTGCGCCATCCGCGGGACGTCGAGTGGCTGGTCGTACTCGCGATCCATGAGGTCCTTCGCCCGCCTCAGCTGAGCGAGCTCCGCGAGCTCACGGGCCTGGGCGTCAGTCCTCATGGTGCGCGCCCCGCCGACGACGGATCAACGCGAGCGAGCCCGCGCCGAGCACGCCGATGACAGCCAGGCCGAGGAGTCCCGCGGGCAGGCCAGGCCGAGCTGACGTGTTCATGGGCCGGTTGATCGCGACAGGCTGGGCCTGCGTGACGTTGCCGCTGTCGGGTCGCGCAGCAGGGTCTCCCCGCGCGGGAGGACCGGCTGATCCGACAATGACATCTGAGTCGTCCTCATCGGAGCCATCGTCTCGCATCGCGGTCGGGCCGTCGACGGAATCAGTGGGCGCGGAGGCCGGGCGCGCCGGCAAGGGTTGCACCTCAGCCTCACTGAATCGCAGCTGGCTGATCCGAAAAAGCGTCACCGACTGCGCGGGGTACGGGTAGTCGAATCTGGCGCGTCCGGTGCCGGTCGAACCGGTCGTGATGGTTACCGGGTTGGCGGGGCCGAGCGTGTACGTCTGCGCCGGCGAGCGGTGCGCGTAGCCGGAGAGGTTCAGCGATGACGAGAGGTCGTCATTCGTCTTGTTGATGACGATGATCGTCAGGCTCCGCTGCCCCTTGGCCGCGTAGACGGAGAGGCGGTCCTGGTCAGTGCTCGAAGCGCTGACGCCGTTCTCGCCGAAGTGGCTTTCATGGCCGTCGTAGTTGCGGTACATCCGGAACGCCGCCTCGACCGACGTGCCGTCGATGGCGTTGTCGTAGTTCCAGTAGGTGGCGAGGTCGAGCCGCTCGCGGCCGAAGATTCCGAGGACGTCGGCCTGGGCCAATGCTCCGTTGATGCTGTTCGTCCCACCCCAGTTGTATTCGGAGATGGCGGTCTTCGTGCCGGGATAGATTGATGCCCAGCCCCGCAGCTTCCGGATGAATTGCAGGGGCGGGGCGTTCACATCCTGGGTGTTACCGATCCAGGACTCGTCCTTGTAGGTCGGGTCCCACAGTGATCGGGTCGATCGCAATCGCAGGGCTTGCGTGTCGGTCGAGCCCGGCGACGTCGTCAGGGCCACGCCGTTCGACTGCGGGTAGTAGTGCTGGTCGAGATAGTCCAGCAGCCGCTTTCCGCCATGTGTATCGGCGTAGCTCTTGAACGCGCGAACGTAGGCGCCGGTCAACTCCTCGGTGGAGCCCGATGTCGGCGGGTCACAGCCGTCAGTCGGGTCGCCGTCTGCGGGGGCGTACAGCCAACCGCAGTAGCCCCAGTCGGACGGGCCGACCACTGCGGCCCCCGAGTCTGCGGCTTTCACGGCGGCCGCCGTGGCGAGGGACTTAGTGAACAGCTCATCCCGGCTGAGGGGTGACGGATGGGCTGCGCGATGGGTGTCGTTCCACAGCCCGGGTTCGTTGTCGAGCTCGTAATAGCCGACGCCCCCGTTGGATGCAGCACCGAACTTCGAGACCAGCGAGTGCACCATGCCCGTGGCCTGCGTTGCGGGATCAACCTGGACGGCGAAATCGGTGGGGTTGTTGCTGACGATGCGCGCGCCGTCCAGCCGCACTCCGTTGCCACAGTCGGGACGCCACGTGTCGTACTGCTGCTGGGCGCCGTACTTCGCCTTGCTGTACCCACAGTTGGTCGGCTTGCTGCCGTCGGCGACCCAGCCGACCATTGGCAACGTGACGAGGCTGTTGGTGGACGTCGCCCGGTTCGCCTCCACCCACGGGCTGACCTGATGGTCGCTGTCGCTGCCGACCTGGTTCTCGAAGTACCAGTCGTTGCCGTTGTTGAAGGCGTCGTTCCGGTAGTCGTACAGCGAGGTCCCGTTTCCGCCCCAGCGATTGACCGGCAACTGGAGGTCGTTCCGGGTGCTTTGGGAAGCAAAGTTGATGCCGTAAATGGCGTCTGGGATCACGTGAACGTCGCTCGTCGCATCCACCGTGAGTGTCGGTCCGGTGGTTGCCGCCGAGCACTGAGTCGCATACGCAAGGACGGCGACCACGAGTGCGCCGCCACCAACGGCTGCGACGGTGCGGCGCTCGGGCATGCGGGGGAACCTCATGTTTCCCAAGGTACGGCCGCAGTGTGGCCTTGCCGAGAAGTTCGCCGTTTCTACATTTCCGGGGGAACGGCCTCGATCTCGACGATGCGCTCGCGCACCAGGTCGGGGAGGAGCACGGTCCGCTGGTTCTCGTAGTCGAACCAGACGACGACGCCGCGCGACGTCGCCACGAGCTCGTCTGTGCCGGCGATGAAGATGCCGGTTTCGACGGTGAAGCTCTTACCGCCGATCTTCGTCGTCCTGGTGCCGATGTCGATCTGCGCCGGGTACTTCAACTGGCCGATGAAGCTGCACTGGATGTCGGCCAGGATCGGGCCGCCCACCAGGTCCCCGCCGACCCGCGCGCCGAGGGCGTCGAAGTAGTCGATGCGTCCGGACTCGATGTACACGAAGTAGGTCGCGTTGTTCACGTGGCCGACGGCATCCATGTCGCGCCAGCGCACCGGCATGGAGATCCAGCGGGCGAAGTCTGATCGGTTCACGCCGCACAGTCTCCCGCACGATCCTGCTCCCGTAGGCTCGGGCCCATGACTGTGCAGGACCCCGGCGGGCACGCCCTCGTCACCGGCTCGGCTGGCTTCATCGGGAGTCATCTGGTTGACCGTCTCCTGGCCGAAGGCTGGCGCGTCACCGGCATCGACAACTTCGAGCCGTACTACCCGGAGGCGCAGAAGCTTCGGAACATGGCAGGCCACGAGCAGCACGAGGGCTTCACGTTCAAGTCCGTCGACATCCGCGACGCGGACGCCATCGCGACGCTCGACGGCGACTACGACGTCATCGTCCACCTCGCCGCGAAGGCGGGTGTCCGCAATTCCCTGCTCGACCCGCTCGGCTACCAGATGACCAACATCGTCGGCACCCAGAACCTCCTGACGTTCGCCTACGAGCGCGGCATCAAGCCCTTCGTCTGCGCCAGCTCCAGCAGCGTCTACGGCAACTGCCCGCGGCTGCCCTGGAGCGAGGACGACCTCGACCTCCTGCCCATCAACCCCTACGCCTCGACCAAGCTGGCCGACGAGCACCTGGGCTACGTCTACGCGACGACTTTCGGCATGCGGTTCGTCGGCCTGCGCTTCTTCACGGTTTACGGCCCGCGGCAGCGCCCCGACCTGGCGATTCACAAGTTCGCGCGCAAGATCCTGGCCGGCGAACCCATCCCGGTCTTCGGCGACGGCAGCTCCGAGCGCGATTACACCTACTGCGACGACATCGTCTCCGGCGTGATCGGGTCGATGCGTCACGCGATGAACCCAGCGCTCAGCGCCTACGAGGTCTTCAACCTCGGGCACAACCGGACGGTCAGCCTGACCGACATGATCCGCCACCTCGAGACGGTCCTCGACCGGGAGGCGATCATCGACTGGCAGGACTGGCAGCCGGGCGACATGCGCCGGACCTGGTCCAACATCGGCAAGTCGCAGCGCCTGCTCGGCTACTCGCCCGTCACCGAGTTCGAGGACGGGTTGCGGCACTTCGCCGCGTGGCTGGACGAGACGTTGGCTGCCGAGCAGGCAGCCGTCAGCCAGTGACGCGCGCTCGATGACGGTGCGTGGCCTGCCGTGGGGCCGAGTGCTTGGCGTCTTGGTCGTCGTTGTCTTCGCGTGGGCCGTCCACCACTACTGGGGATGGCAGAAGCTGTTCGCGCCGTGGAAGAGCGTCGCTCCGGGGCTCGTCGCGCTCGTGGTCCTCGCGCAGCTCAGCAGCTACTCCGTGCGTGCGTTCCGCATCTACCACGCCGAGCCGCAGATCCCGCGCGGCCGCTGGCACGACTGCCTCAAGCTGATCCTGCTCAACAACATCACCAATCTGCTGTTGCCCGCGCGCACGGGCGAGGCCAGCTTCCCGCTCCTGATGAGCCGGTGGTTCGGGGTGAACGCGGCCAAGGGTTCAGGCACGCTGCTGTGGCTGCGCCTGCTC
Organism: Aeromicrobium sp.; assembly: GCA_045806885.1. Lineage (GTDB taxonomy): Bacteria > Actinomycetota > Actinomycetes > Propionibacteriales > Nocardioidaceae > Aeromicrobium. The sequence continues at coordinate 26,509 of JBJMIJ010000025.1, read as the reverse complement.
GACCTGGGCGTCCTCGCGGTGCTGGCGCTCGGCGTGCTCGGCCCCTCACTCTTCCCGGGCATCCCCGTTGCCGTCGTCATCGTGCTGTGCCTGGCCGGCGTGTTTGCCCCACTGCTGGCCCTGCCGATCCACGCTCATGCCGGTCGGATCCTCGCGGGACGGAACGGGAAGGTTGCCAGCCTGACGCGAAAGCTGCTGGACGGCGTCCCCGGCCACATCCGGCAGGTGCTGATCGATATCGGACTGAGCTGGACGGCGTGGTCCCTGAAGCTGGCGGCTCTCGCAGTCGTGTTCTCGGTGCTCGCCGACCTTCCGCTGCCGGCGGCGCTGATGGGCGCGATCGGCGGCGACCTGTCGACCGTCCTGCCGGTTCACGCACCGGGTGGGTTCGGGACCTACGAGGCGGGCGTCGTGGCATTGGTCGCGTCGGTTCACGAATACGGCCCGAAATTGCTGGCTGCGGCGGTCGACCTGCACTTACTCGTCTTGGGCATCGCCCTGCTCGGCGGGGCCTATGCTTGGCTGAGCCAGCCACGCCGCACCTAAAGGTCACTGCAATCGAAAATCCCCTCGTGATCCCAAGCTCGACGAGCGCTGACGGCTCCGAGGCGCCCAGCTTGTCCGTCGTGATCCCGATGTACCGCGAGCAGGACAACGTCGCGCCGATGGTGGCGGGCGTCCATGCCGGCCTGGCCGACTATCCCGGGTCCTGGGAGCTGATCGTCGTCGACGACGGATCGACCGACGAGACCGGCGTGCGCCTGCTCGAAGAGGCCCAGAAGCACGGCGAGTACGTCCGCGTCCTGCGGTTCGCCCGCAACCACGGGCAGACCGCGGCCATGCAGGCGGGCATCGACGCTGCCCGGGGTGAGGTCATCGCCACGTTGGACGGCGATCTGCAGAACGATCCGGCCGACATCCCGCGCATGGTCGACGAGATGATGTCGCGCGACCTCGACCTGCTGGCCGGCAAGCGGGCCAACCGCCAAGATGCAATGCTCATGCGGAAGTTCCCCAGCAAGATCGCGAACCGCCTCATCGGACGTGTCACTGGCGTGCACATCACCGACTACGGCTGCAGCCTCAAGGTCTATCGCGCGAGCGTCATCAAGGAAGTCCGGCTCTACGGCGAGATGCACCGGTTCATCCCGGTGTGGGCGGCGATGATCACGTCGCCCGAGCGCATCGCCGAGACGCCGGTCAGCCACTCGGCTCGGCAGTTCGGCAGCAGCAAGTACGGGATCTCACGGACCTTCCGCGTCATCCTCGACCTGCTCACGGTGTTCTTCTTCATGCGGTTCCAGGCGCGGCCGGGGCACTTCTTCGGCTCGATCGGACTCGTACTGGGTTTCCTCGGCAGCGCGGGCATGGCGGTGTTGGGAGTCGAAAAGTACGCGATGCACCAGGACGTCGGGGATCGACCGCTGTTCCTCGTCAGCATCTTGCTGCTGGTGTTCTCCATGCAGTTCATCACCACCGGCATCGTCACGGAGATGTTGACGCGGATCTTCTACCAGGACCGGCCGCGGGTGGCGCTGGTGCAAGACAGCACCGTGCATGCTGGCGATGACGCCGGCTGGCTGCTGCCCAGCGGCCGGACGCTGGTGGCACCTGATCCACCTGGGTGATCGCCGGACGCAGGGGATGGAGTCAGGCCTTGCCGTGGGCCTCGACCCATTCGAGGAACGGCGTGGCCCGGCGCCAATCCTCGCGGATGCGGTCGACGAGCGCGGGCGAATGGATGACCGGCTCGAAGCCGTAGTCAGTCCCCACGGTCAGTGACTTGTGCCGCAGCAGCTCGATCCGCGGGTGGTCGACGTCGTAACCGCGCGGTGCCGTCTTGAGCGTGTCTCCGCCGACCTTCCAGCCGTCAGCCTCCAGCCCGGCCAGGAGGTCGGCCAGCTGGCTGCCGTGCGCCTCGTCGGCCATGGCCTCACGGATGACGCCCAACCGGGCCGACGACGCCTCGTAGAAGCCCACCCCGACGAACACGCCGGCCGCACCGACCTGGACGTAGTAGCCGGTCGACGGTCCGGTGGCGACGTACGCGCCCTGGTGGGTCTTGTACGGCGACTTGTCCTTCGCGAACCGGACGTCGCGGAACGGCCGGAAGATCTTCGCCGGTCCGAATTCGTCTTCGAGGGCGGTCGTGAGCGCGAGCATCGGAACCTTGACAGCCGTGTTGTACACCGCCTTGTTGGCCTCCCAGAACGACTTGGTGTTGTCGTTCTCAAGGTCCTCGTAGAAGTCGAGGGCCTCCTCGGGGAAACCGTGGAACTCACTCATCGGCCTGCCCCGTGGTGAGGACGATCTTCCCCAGTGCGCCGCGACCGTCCATCTGGGTCAGCGCCTTCGCCGCGTCGGCCAGGTCGAATTCGGCGCCGACCGGGGGCTTGATGATGCCGGACTCGATGTGCGGGAGCAGCGCCGCCCACTGCTCGCGCAGGAACGGGAGGTTTGTGAGCGCGTACTCGCCCCAGCCGACGCCGACCACGCTCGTGTTACGGAGCAGCAATCGGTTGACCTTGACTTCCGGGATGTGTCCCTCGTCGGCGAAGCCGATGACGAGGATTCGCCCGTGCCTGCGCAGACTGCGCAGCGAATCGGTGAACCGGTCACCGCCGACCGGGTCGACGACGATGTCCACGCCATCGAACTCAGTGCCAAAACCGGGGAGCTCCTTGAGGGCGTCCAGGAAGCCGTCCGCGGGCACCGCGTCGTCGGCTCCGGCGGCCAAGGCCACCGCCCGTTTCTCCTCGGTCGATGCCACGGCGATGACGCGGCCGGCACCGAACGCCTTGGCCGTCTGGATGGCAGCGGTGCCGACGCCGCCCGCTGCGCCGTGCACGAGGACGACTTCACCTGGCTGGATGTGGGCGCGGGTCACCAGTGCGAAGTGGCAGGTGAGGTAGTTCAGGGGGAGCGCTGCCCCCTCGGCGTACGACAGGGCGTCGGGCAGCTTGAACGTGCCATCGAGGGTGCCGAGGGCGTACTCGGCAAACCCGCCGAGCATCACCATCGACGCGACCCGGTCGCCGGGAGCGAGGCCGGAGCCTTGGGGAGCCGAGACGACGTCGCCGGCCACCTCTGAGCCCGGGGTAAAGGGGGGCGGCGGCTTGAACTGGTAGAGCCCGCGGGTCTGCAGCAGCTCGGGGAAGGAGACACCGGCAGCCCGGACCCGGATCAGGACCTGGCCGTCGCCGGCCTCCGGCTGGGGGACTTCGTTGAGCTGGACCGCGTCGGGCCCGTCGAGCGTGACGATCTGGATGGCGCGCATAGTCCGGAGGCTAGCGCGTTGTGCCATTCCGTCCGCTACGCGGCCGCGCCGGCCGCCGCCTTCCGCTTGGAGGACGACCAGACGAAGTGCTCGGGGATGACCCGGCGAGTCTCCCACCAGTACTGGAACGTGAACTTCGGCCAGATCGTGCGGTTCTTGCCTTGGCTGTCGAGGTACCAGCTGGTGCAGCCGCCCTGGGTCCAGATGCCCTTGCTGACGAGGCGCTGGATCTCCTCATTGAAGTCATCCTGGGCGTCCTTCGTCGGCTCGACGACGTCAGCGCCGCGCTTCTCCATCTCGTCGAGCATGGTGAGGATGTACTTCGTCTGCTGCTCGATCATGAACACGACCGAGTTGTGGCCGAGCGCTGTGTTGGGGCCGAGCATGAGAAACAGGTTGGGCACGCCGTGGATGGCCATGCCCATGTACGTCTCGACCCCGTGCTCGCGGAACTGCTTCGCCACGTCGATGCCGTTGCGGCCCCGGACGTCGAGGAAGTCGAACGCGTCGACCACGTGGAAGCCGGTGCCGTAGATGATGACATCGGCGTCGTGCTTGACGCCGTTGGCGTCGATCACGCCGTCGGGGACGATCTCCTTGATGTGGTCTGTGACCAGGTCGACGTTGTCGCGGTTGAAGGTCGGGTAGTAGGTGTTCGACTGCAGTACGCGCTTGCAGCCGAGCCGGTAGTCGGGCGTCAGCTTGCGGACCATCTCGGGATCGTCGATGGCGCGGGCGATGTTGGCCTTGGCGAGCTTCTCGGCGTACGGCAGAACGTTGAGGTGTCCGTTGAACGCGATGGCGCGCGCCTCCAGTGCCCAGTAGATGGCGTTGCGGTACGCGCGGGTGAGCCCGGGGACGGTGTCGAAGAGCTTTTGCCGGCGCGGGTGGATCGGGTTGTCCTTCTTGCCCAGCACCCACGGGGGCGTGCGCTGGAAGACGGTCAGATGCCCGACGTCCTCGGCGATGATCGGGATGAACTGGATGGCGCTTGCGCCGGTGCCGATCACCGCCACCTTCTTGCCGGCCAGGTCGACCGAGTGGTCCCACTCGGCCGAGTGGAATCGGGGACCGGCGAACGAGTCCGCACCCGAGATCTCGGGGACGTTCGGGACGTGCAGCCCGCCGACGCCGGAGAGCACCATCCGTGCCTCGTAGTCCTCACCGGACGTCGTGTGGACGGTCCAGAGCGAGCGTTCGTCGTTCCACTCCAGTCCGGTGACCTCGACGCCGAAGTCGATGTACGGCCGGATGCCCTTCTCGTCGGCCACCTTGCGCAGGTAGGCCCAGATCTCCGGCTGCGCGGAGAAGTTCTTGCTCCAGTCAGGGTTGAGCCGCCACGAGAACGAGTACATGTGGCTCGGAACGTCGCACTCACATCCGGGGTAGGTGTTGTCTCGCCATGTGCCGCCGACGTCGCTCGCCTTCTCCAGGATGACGAAGTCCGTGCGACCCGATTCGAGCAGTTTCACCGCCACACCCATGCCGGAAAAGCCGGTCCCGATGACGACGATGTCTTTGCAGATCACGTTTTGGATACTATCGGTATGCGGGACATCAACGTCCTGGGGATCAGAGCCCCATGAGGCGGCTCCGGACGGGCGAGGAGGACGCGTGAGCAAGCAGACGCCGGGTGCCTCCCGTGCCGAACGGCAGGCCCAGACGCGCGAGAAGCTGATCGAGGTGGCCCGCGACCTGTTCATCGCCGACGGCTACGCCGCCACGTCGCTCGACAAGGTTGCCGAGGCCGCGGGCTTCTCCAAGGGCGCCGTATATTCCAACTTCTCCGGCAAGGAGGAGCTGTGCATGGAGGTACTCGACGCCATCCATGCCGACCTGCTCCTGGGCGTCGTCGAGGCGTTCACCGCCGAGACTGACTTCGACGGTCGCATCGAGGCCTTCACCCGCTGGGCACGCCTGCAGCTCGGCAACCCGTTGGTCACCGCACTGGAGGCCGAGTTCTCGGCGGCCGCGCGGCAGAGCCCGTACCTGGCCGAACAGCTCCGCAACCGGCATCGCGCCATCACTGCCGAGATCTCCCGGTTGCTGCGCAAGGTGGTCGAGGAGGCCGGCTACGAGGTCGCCTTCGACCCCGACAAGGCGGCGGTTGCAGTGCTGAGCCTGGGCATCGGCGTCGGCGCCATGCGGTCGCTCGATGCCAAGCTCGACGTCGACATCGTCGGCGAGACCATGCGGACGCTGCTGCGCGGCGTCACCCGCCCGGCGCGAGTGCGCGCGGGTTAGCTCGCGTTCAGCCCTCGACGCGGATGAGCACGACGGTGTCGGCGTACGTCATGCCGGCCTTGCGCATCACGGTCAGCGTGGCGATCGTCTTCGTCAGGAACGTCATGAAGCCGTACTTCTTGTGAACCGTCTGATGGACCTCGTCGAAGAGCGGGCCGCTCTGCACCATTTCGGCGGTGCCGCTGACCGGGGAGGTTCCGGGCTTCAGCTTGCCGGTGAAGGAACAGGGCTGGACGGCAACCGCCGGGTTGTTCTTGAGCCGCTTGGTCTTGCCGGATCCCATCGCGGTCCAGAAGCCGAGGCGGCCGTCGCTGACGGGGGCGACCCATACCGGAGTCGTCACGGCTTCGCCGCTCTTGCGGTACGTCGTGAAGGCGATGCACTTCTCTGTGGCCAGCTCCGCAGCGCTCATGCTCAGTACCCCCCGTTTTCGTTGAACCGGGCGAAGCTGGCTTCGATCTCGGCTTCCGCCTCCGAGCGGCCGACCCAGCCGGCACCCTCGACCGACTTGCCCGGCTCGAGGTCCTTGTAGACCTCGAAGAAGTGCTGGATCTCCAGCTTGTCGAACTCCGGCATGTGGTGGAGGTCGCGTAGGTGCTCCTGTCGCGGGTCGGTGGCCGGCACGCAGATGACCTTGTCGTCGCCGCCGGCGTCGTCCGTCATGCGGAACATCCCGATCGGCCGGCAGCTGATGACACAGCCGGGGAACGTCGGGGAGGGCAGCAGCACGAGCGCGTCCAGCGGGTCGCCGTCCAGGCCGAGCGTGTTGTCGATGAAGCCGTAGTCCGCCGGGTACTGCGTGGACGTGAAGAGGATGCGGTCCAGCCGGATGCGGTGCGTCTTGTGATCGACTTCGTACTTGTTGCTCCCGCCCTTGGGGATTTCCACGGTGACGTCGAAGATCACGGATGCCTCCGGATGTGGGCCGGCGACAAGAGCCGGCTGCCAGTAGATACGCCCTCTAGTGTGGCCCATGTGGCGGCTGGGCGGACGAGCAGGTTCAGGACCGTCTCCCTGCTGGTGACGACGGTCACTGCGCTCGCCGTGATCATCGTTGCGCTCTGGAACGGCGGGGCGTTCAACAACCTCATCTGTGGCGGGGACTGCGGAGCTGCCGCCATCCGGAAGCCGGACGGGCTGAACCTCGATCCGGTGGACGCCGCGGTCGCCGCACCGCCGGACGTCGCGAGCGACCTGAACGCGTCCGCGATCCAGTCGGCGGTCGCAGATGCGTTGGGCAGCGACAAGCTCGGCGACCACGTCGGCTTCGCGGCGGTCGACCCGCGGACGGGCGAAGCGGTGAACTCGTCCGGCTCCGGCGCGTTCGTTCCCGCCTCGACGACGAAGCTGCTGACCGTGCTGACGGCGCTGGCGCACCTCGATCCTCAGCAGCGGTTCGTCACGAGCGTCGTCCGGTCCGGCAACCAGGTGATCCTGGTGGGCGGCGGTGACCCGTACCTGTGGTCGAAGCCCCCGAAGAAGCCGATCTTCGCCGTCGAGGCCGACATCCGGACACTGGCGAAGCGCACCGCGGCAGCGCTTGGGTCGAGCGGCGTCACGAGTGTGCACCTGGACTACAACGCGTCGCGCTTCGTCGGCCCGGCCATCAATCCGGCGTGGGAGGACTCCTACATCGCCGAACGGCTCGTCGCGCCGATCAGCGCGCTGTGGGTGGACGAGGGCTACGTCCATGGAGTGTGGTCGGCCGATCCACCGAAGAGCGCGGCGGACGCCTTCAAGGACAAGCTGGAGGATGCCGGCATCGACGTCAACGGCGACCCGGACTCGGTCACCGTTCCGGCCGGCGCCACCGCGGTCGCCGACGCCAAGAGCGCGACGGTCGCGCGCATCGCCGAGCAGCTGATCTCCTCCAGCGACAACGAGGCGGCGGAGGTCCTGCTGCGGCAGGCAGCAATTGGCGCCGGGCATCCGGGGTCCTTCGCCGACGGCGTCGCGACCATGCAGGACGTCTTGCGGGCCAAGGGCATCGACACCGCCGGGCTGGAAATCCACGACGGCAGCGGCTTGTCCCGGCACAACCGCATCACTCCGACGACGTTGGCGCAGGTCGTCGCCAAGGCGTCCACCGATCCCCGCACGGCAAGTCTCGTCGCGGACCTCCCGACGGCGAACTTCTCCGGCTCGATGCGACGCCGGTTCCACAAGGCTGACGAGGCGAAGGGTGTGGTCCGGGCGAAGACCGGCACGCTGACCGAGGTCCATTCCCTCGCTGGGTACGTGATCGACCGCAACGGCTCGCCCATCGTGTTCGCCGTCATGGCCGACCACGTCAAGGACGTCCCCGACCTCGATGCCGAGGCCGCGATGGACGCCGTCCCCGCCGCGTTGGTCCGCTGTTCGTGCTCCGCACGTAACGTGGGTCCATGATCGATTGGGACTTCGCGCTCAAGACGGCCGAGCGGCTCGTGCCGCCGGGACCGTCCATGCCCGCCGACCAGGTCGACGCGGTGGTTGCCGACCTGCGGCGAGCCGCAGCCGAGGCCGAGGGCCCGGTCCGCGAGTTCACCGGCTTGACGCCTCCTGCAGCTGCCGAGACGCCTGTGCTGGTGGTCGATCGGACCCGCTGGGTGGAGGCGAATCTTGCCTCGTCGCGCGTCCTTCTCGAGCCGGTTTTCACCAAGCTGCGTGAGGAGAATCGAGAGCCCAAGGGCGTCGCCAAGGCCGTCGGTGAGTCGATCAACGGCGTGGAGGTCGGCGCGCTCTTCTCGTTCATGTCGACCAAGGTGCTGGGCCAGTTCGACCCGTTCACCGACCGCGGTCGGCTGCTGCTCGTGGCGCCCAACATCGTCCACGCCGAGCGCCAGCTCAACGCCGATCCGCACGACTTCCGCCGGTGGGTGTGCCTGCATGAGGAGACGCACCGCGTGCAGTTCACCGCGGTGCCGTGGCTGGGTGAGCACCTGCAGAGCCTGATCGGGGAGTTCACCGAGGCCACCGACCTCGACCCGGCGGCCGTCGGCAAGCTCCTGGCCAACGGCGTCGGCGAGATCGTGCGCATCATCCGCGGTGCGTCCGATGCGAGCCTGCTCGACATCCTGCAGAACGACGCCCAGCGCGAGGTCGTCGACAAGATGACCGGCGTCATGTCGCTGCTGGAAGGCCACGCCGACGTGGTGATGGACGGTGTCGGGCCGGAGGTCATCCCCACCGTCGCGAAGATCCGGCGCGCATTCGAGCAGCGCCGGCAGGGAACCGGTGGGCTCGACCGCATCATTCGTCGGCTGCTCGGGCTCGACGCCAAGATGCGGCAGTACCGCGACGGCGCGGTGTTCGTCCGGTCGGTCACCGAGCAGGTCGGCCGCGACGGCTTCAATGCCGTGTGGGCCGAGCCGGCCAACCTGCCGAGCCGGGCCGAGATCCTTTCGCCGGACAAGTGGGTGAAGCGCGTCCATGCCTGAGGGCAGGCTCGATGTGGCGGTTGCCAAGGGCCGGCGCGCCCTACGTGACGCGTTGGAGGACATCGAGCCGGGCGAGCGGGTCGTCGTCGCATTGAGTGGTGGAGCCGACTCGCTGGCCTTGGCCGCGTGTTTTGCCTTCGAGGGTCCCAAGGCAGGCTGGGACTGCCATGCCGTCGTGGTGGACCACGGCCTTCAGGACGGCTCCGCTGACGTCGCCGAGCAGGCCGCGGGTCAAGCGCGCGGGCTTGGACTGACGGCAGAAGTCGTCCCAGTTCTCGTCGAGGGCGACGGCGGAGTGGAGGCAGCAGCCCGCCGGGCCCGGTATGCGGCGCTCGAGGCGCAGCAGGCGACGGTAGTTCTCCTGGCCCACACGATGGACGACCAGGCCGAAACCGTCCTGCTGGGCCTCGGTCGCGGTTCGGGTCCCCGTTCGATCGCCGGGATGCCGTCGCGCTCGGGCGTCTTCCACCGGCCGTTCCTGGGAATCCGACGGGCGGAGACCGAGCGGATGTGCGCGGTGTCCGGCCTGGAGCCATGGTCCGATCCGCACAACGCTGATCCGCGCTTCCGCCGGCCGCGCGTCCGGCACGAGGTCGTCCCGCTTCTGGAGGATGTCCTGGGCGGAGGAGTCGTCGAGGCGCTCGCCCGCACCGCGGGTCTCGTCCGCCAGGACGTCGAGTTCCTCGATGCGCTGGCCACGGAGGCGGTCTCCGGCGATCTGGGTGTTGCCGGCCTGTTGGCGCTTCCGCGGGCCCTGCGGTCACGGGTCCTGCGCACCGCCGCGCTCGGCGCTGGCGCGAGTGCCACCGACCTGTCCGCCGGTCACGTCGACGCGCTCGATCGGCTGGTCACCGACTGGCACGGCCAGACCCGCGTCGAGCTGCCCGGCGGCGTCAGCGCGATGCGCGATGGGGAAGCCCTGCATTTCGTGCCGACGCCTGTGGGAGGCTAATCAAATGGACCTGCAGCGCGTCGAGAACGAGGTCGATCTCGACCAGATCCTGATCACCGAGGACGAGATCCGCAGCGTCCTCGACCGGATGGCCAAGCAGATCACGGCCGACTACGAGGGCAAGGACCTGTTGCTCGTCGGTGTCCTCAAGGGCGCCGTCATGGTCATGGCCGATCTCGCCCGCGCCATCGAGCGGCACGTCGAGATGGACTGGATGGCGGTGTCGTCCTACGGCTCGGGCACCAAGTCGTCCGGCGTCGTGCGCATCCTCAAGGACCTCGACACCGATGTCGCCGGGCGTGACGTCCTCATCGTCGAGGACGTCATCGACACCGGCCTGACGCTGTCGTGGCTGGTCGCGAACCTGCGGTCCCGTGGCCCGGCGTCCGTCCGCATCGCGGCCCTCCTTCGCAAGCCTGACGCGATGCAGATGGAGATCGACGTCGACTATGTCGGCTTCGACATCCCGAACTCATTCGTCGTCGGCTACGGCCTCGACTACGCCGAGCGCTACCGCAATCTGCGCTGCATCGCGACCCTCGCCGACGGCGTCCACGACTGACCAATTTCGGCCGGTGTCAGGCGGGTGCTTTACCCGTTCCACTACGGTAATCACCGATGAATCTCAAGCGTATTCTCCGCGGTCCGCTTTTCTGGATCCTGCTCATCACGGTGGCCGTGCTGGTCGTCGTGGAGTTCGCCGGGTCCGCCAGCGGGTCGCGCGAGATCCGCACGGCCACGATGGTGACCTATCTGCACGACGACAAGGTCAAGGACGTCACGTTCGTCGAGGGCGATCAGGAGATCCAGGCGACCCTCAAGGACGGCACGAAGGTGCGGTCCAAGTGGCTCGGTGACCAAGGTGCTCGCCTGGTCGAGGAGGCGGAGAAGGCTGTTGCCGCGAAGAAGCTGAAGACCTTCGACGTGAAGGTGCCCAAGCAGAACGCATTCGTCTCCTTCCTGTTCAGCTTCCTGCCGATCCTGCTGATCTTCGGCCTGCTGCTGTTCTTCCTGAACAACATGCAGGGCGGCGGCGGCCGCGTCATGCAGTTCGCGAAGTCGCGCGCCAAGCTCATCACCAAGGACACCCCCAAGACGACGTTCTCCGACGTCGCCGGCTGCGACGAGGCCATCGAGGAGCTCGGCGAGATCAAGGAGTTCCTGCAGGAGCCGGCCAAGTTCCAGGCCGTCGGCGCCAAGATCCCCAAGGGCGTCCTGCTGTACGGCCCGCCCGGCACCGGAAAGACGCTGCTGGCCCGCGCGGTCGCTGGTGAGGCCGGCGTCCCGTTCTACTCGATCTCCGGCTCCGACTTCGTCGAGATGTTCGTCGGCGTCGGCGCGAGCCGCGTCCGCGACCTGTTCGAGCAGGCCAAGGAGAACGCCCCGGCCATCGTCTTCATCGACGAGATCGACGCCGTCGGCCGCCACCGCGGCACCGGCATGGGCGGCGGCCACGACGAGCGCGAGCAGACCCTCAACCAGCTGCTCGTCGAGATGGACGGCTTCGACGTGCGCGGCGGCGTCATCCTGATCGCCGCCACCAACCGGCCTGACGTCCTCGACCCGGCCCTCCTGCGGCCCGGTCGCTTCGACCGGCAGATCAGCGTCGAGGCGCCCGACCTGCAGGGCCGCACGCAGATCCTCAAGGTGCACGCCCGCGGCAAGCCGATCGCCGAGGGCGTCGCCCTCGAGGCCGTCGCACGTCGCACGCCCGGCTTCAGCGGAGCTGACTTGGCCAACGTCCTCAACGAGGCCGCGCTGCTCACCGCACGCATCGGCAAGAAGACGATCGATGACGTCGCACTCGATGAAGCCATCGACCGGGTGATGGCCGGACCGCAGAAGAAGTCGCGGCTGATGAACGAGCACGAGCGACTCATCACGGCGTACCACGAGGGCGGGCATGCGCTCGTCGCGGCTGCGCTGCCGCAAAGTGACCCGGTGCACAAGATCACGATCCTGCCGCGCGGCCGAGCCCTGGGCTACACGATGGTGATGCCGGACGAGGACAAGTACTCGCAGACCCGGGCCGAGCTGCTCGACAAGCTCGCCTACATGCTGGGTGGGCGCGCTGCCGAGGAGCTCGTGTTCCACAACCCGACTACGGGCGCCGGCAACGACATCGAGAAGGCCACCAACCTGGCCCGCGCGATGGTGACGCAGTACGGCATGACCGAGCGCCTGGGCGCCGTCCGCTTGGGCGAGAGCGAAGGCCAGCCCTTCCTCGGCCGCGATCTGATGCACTCGCGCAACTACTCCGAGGCGATCGCCGCGATCGTCGACGACGAGATCAGCAAGCTGCTCACCCAGGCGCACCAGGAAGCGTTCGACATCCTCACCGAGAACCGCGACGTCCTCGACGACCTCGTCGTCCACCTCCTGGAGAGGGAGACGCTCGACAAGGCGGAGGTCGCCGCCATCTTCGAGCCATTGCGCCGGCGCAACATCCGGCCGGCGTGGACCGGGTCCGACTCGCGCATCCCGTCGACCATCCCGCCCGTCGCCATCGAGGCGGCCAAGATCGATGGCGGGCACACCACCGACGCCGACAACGTCATCGCGCCGGACGCTGGGCCCGACGAGCCGCCGGCCGGCGACGATTCGGCTGCGGAATGACCGTCGACCGTCCGCGGGCCGAGGCCGCCATTCGCGAGCTCCTGTTCGCGGTCGGTGAGGACCCGGACCGCGACGGGCTGCGTGACACACCTGCGCGCGTCGCCAAGGCGTACGAAGAGCTCCTCGCCGGTATCGACCAAGACCCGTCGGAGGTCCTGTCGGCCGTCTTCGACGTCGGCCACGACGAGCTGGTGCTCGTCAAGGACATCGAGATGTGGTCGCTCTGCGAGCACCACCTCGTGCCGTTCGGCGGCGTCGCGCACATCGGCTACATCCCCGAGGACGGCGGACGCGTCACCGGGTTGTCCAAGCTGGCGCGCCTCGTCGACGTGTTCGCGCGCCGTCCGCAGGTGCAGGAGCGCATGACGACCCAGATCGCGGATGCGCTCGAGGAGGTCCTGAGCCCGCGCGGAGTCATCGTCGTCATCGAGGCCGAGCACCTCTGCATGTCGATGCGGGGCGTCCGCAAGGTCGGCGCGAAGACCATCACGAGCGCCGTGCGGGGCCAGCTGCTCGATCCGGCCACCCGGGCCGAGGCCATGGGGCTGATCAACTCCCACGCGCGATAGGTCTCCGGTGACCGCGCCGTTGTTCACGCCATTGGGCCGCACCCGCGTGATGGGTGTCATCAACGTGACGCCCGACTCGTTCTCCGACGGCGGCCGCTGGCTGGACCCGGAGACGGCCATCCGGCATGGCCTGGAGCTCATCGCACAGGGTGCCGATGTCGTCGACGTCGGTGGCGAGTCCACCCGGCCGGGCGCCATCCGCATTGACGCGGACGAGGAGCTGCGCCGGGTCATCCCGGTCGTGCAGGGCTTGGCGTCCGAGGGCGTCGTCGTCTCGGTCGACACCATGCGGTCCGAGGTCGCCGAGCGCGCGCTGGACGCCGGCGCCGTCCTCATCAACGACGTGTCGGGCGGTCGCGCCGACGAGCGCATGGCGCACGTCGCCGTGGCGGCAAAGTCGCCCATCGTGCTCATGCACTGGCGGGGTCACTCGGCCAGCATGCAGAACCTCGCCACGTACGACGACGTCGTGCGCGACGTGCTCGCCGAGCTGTCCGCCCAGGTCGACGCCGCATTGGCGGTGGGCATCCCGGAGGACCGGATCGTCATCGACCCCGGCCTCGGATTCTCCAAGACGGCCGAGCAGAACTGGGAGGTTCTCGCGAACCTGACGGCCTTCGTCCGGCTCGGTTTCCCGCTGCTGATTGCGGCCAGCCGCAAGCGGTTCCTGGGCGAGCTGCTGGCCGATCCGGCAGGCGAGCTTAGGCCCACCGACGACCGTGAGGACGCGACCGTGGCAGTCTCGACGCTGGCGGCGGCCGCCGGAGCCTGGGCGGTCCGGGTGCACGAGCCGCGGCCCAGCGCCGACGCCGTCCGGGTCGTGGCGCGAATGTCGGAAGCGACCGGGGAGAAGACATGACCTGTCCAGAGGGGCTCGACCGGATCGAGCTCACCGGTATCGGTGGCTGGGGCTACCACGGCGTGCACGACGAAGAGCGCGAAAGCGGTCAGCGGTTCGTCGTGGACGTGTGCCTCGGCCTCGACCTGAGCCCCGCTGCGGCCGACGACGACCTGGCCCGCACCGTCGACTACGGTGACCTCGCGGGGAGAGTTCACGAGGTCATTTCAGCTGAGCCGCTGCAACTCATTGAGTCGGTTGCCCAGCGTGTGATGGACTTGTGCCTGCAGTACCCCCCCGTGCAGTGGGCCAGTGTGACCGTGCACAAACCAATGGCGCCGATTGAGGTCCCGTTTACCGATGTCAGCGTCACCCTTGAGCGGAGGAAGTAAGTGACCGAAGCCCCGACGCCCTACGTGCTCGACGCCGACACCATGACCGGTGGCATGCGTCCGATCCGGCAGGCCCTCATCGCCATCGGATCAAATCTCGGGGACCGGCTGCAGCGCCTCCAAGGCGGAGTCGACGCCATCGGCGACACCCCTGAAGTCCAGATCGTCGCTGTCTCGTCGGTTTACGAGACCGACCCGGTCGACAGCCCGCCGGATTCCGGCAAGTACCTGAACGCCGTGATTCTCATCGACACGACTTTGACCGTCCACCAGCTGCTCGACCGGGCCCTCGCGATCGAGGACGCCTTCGGCCGCGACCGCTCGGTCAAGAACGCGCCGCGCACCCTCGACGTCGACCTGATCGTCGTCGGCCAGCGCGTTGCGGATGACGACAAGCTGACGCTCCCGCACCCGCGTGCGCACGAGCGCGCGTTCGTCCTCGTGCCATGGCTCGAGGTCGACCCGGAGGGCGAGATCCCCGGCCACGGCTTCGTTGCGGACCTGATCGGCGGTGTCGACACGTCGGGCATCCGCAAGCGCGAGGACCTCGAGCTCATTCTGTGAGACTTGGCCTGTGAGGCAACTCAGGCGGGCAACGCCCCTGCTGCTGGTCGGTCTGGTCGGCGCCGGCGTCATCTTCGGCGTCCTGGTTCGTCCGGTGAGCGCGAGGCTCGGCACGACGCCGCCGCAGGTCGGCTGGGGTCCGGCCACGATGATGTTCGTCTTCGCGGTGCTGGTCGGAGCGCTCGCGTGGACCACGTGGCAGAGCCTGCACAGGCGGCACGAGCGGATGACGTCCGATCACGGCATCAAGATGCTGGCGCTGTCCCGGTCGAGCCTGATCGTCGGCGGCCTGTTCGGCGGGGGCTATGGCGGTTTCGCGATCTCCTATATCCCCGACCTCGACACCCCGCTGGGCTCTGACCGGGTGTGGCACGCCGGTGGAGCTGCGCTCGCCGGGCTGCTGCTGGTCGCGGCCGCCCTCCTACTGGAGTGGGCCTGCCACATCCCGGGCACCGACGATGAAGATCCCGAGGCCAACGGCGCCGCAGCCTCGGCGGCCTGACTACTTGTCGATGTCCCCGACGACGAAGAACATCGAGCCGAGGATGGCCACCAGGTCGGCGACGACGCAGCCACCCACCAGCTCGGGCAGTACCGCGATGTTGTTGAACGACGCGGTGCGCAGCTTGAGCCGCCACGGCGTCTTCTCGCCGCGCGAGACGAGGTAGTAGCCGTTCAGGCCCAGGGGGTTCTCGGTCCAGACGTAGGTCGAGCCCTCGGGCGCCTTGACGATCTTGGGCAGGCGTACGTTCACCGGTCCAGCCGGCAGTCGGGCAATGCGTGCGATGCAGGCATCCGCGATGTCGAGCGAGACCTTGGCCTGCTCCACCAGCACCGAGAAGCGCGCATACGAGTCGCCCGCCGTACGGGTCACGACGCGGACAGCATCGCCGAGCTCGCCGTACGCCAAGTACGGCTCGTCCCGGCGCAGGTCGATGTCGACGCCGGACGCGCGGGCGATGGGACCGGAGATCCCGTAGGCATGCACGAGTTCGGGAGCGAGGACCCCGACGCCGACCGTCCGGGCCTTGAAGATCTCGTTGCCGAGGATGAGGTCCTCGATCTGCTGGATGCGTTTGCGGACGGCGGCAATGGCGTCGGTGGTGCGTCCAAGCCAGCCGACCGGCATGTCCTCCTTCAGCCCGCCCACGCGGTTGAACATGAAGTGCATCCGGCCACCGGACATCTCCTCCATGACCTCCTGCAGCGTCTCGCGCTCGCGGAAGGCGTAGAAGATCGGCGTGATGGCGCCGAGCTCGATCGGGTAGGAGCCCATGAACATCAGGTGGTTGAGCGTGCGGTTGAGCTCGGCCAGGAGCGTGCGGATCCAGGTGGCCCGCTCGGGCACCTCGATACCCAGCATGTCCTCCACTGCCAGGGCGACGCCGAGCTCTGAGCTGAAGGCGCTGAGCCAGTCGTGGCGGTTGGCCAGCATGATGATCTGGCGGTAGTCGCGGACCTCGAACAGCTTCTCCACGCCGCGGTGCATGTAGCCGATGATCGGCTCGCAGTGGACGATGCGCTCGCCGTCGAGCGTCAGCCGGAGGCGGAGCACGCCGTGCGTCGCGGGGTGCTGTGGGCCGATGTTGAGCACCATGTCGGTCGTCGCGAATCCGCTGCCGAGCGCGGCGGTGATCTCGCGAGCCATGGGCGTCAGTGTCGCACGCGGGTATCGGTGACGATCCACCAGAAGTCGCCCCAGCCGCCGCGCGCGCGGAGTTCGGCGGCATCGCCCGAACGGCTCAGTCCGCTCAGGTACGCCGGGGGGTCGGTGTGCGCCAGCTCGAGCGGTGGCCGCGACCCGTCGACGCCCAGGCGGGCGAGCGCGTCGCGCTGCCGCTCGAGGCACGCGCCGACCCGGTCAGCGACGGCGTCGACGGCGACATGCGCGGTCACGTCGCGCGTCCCGTCCGGGCGCACGTCGACCTCCTTCCCCTCCCGGTAGGACGCGAGCGACCCGTAGGGCGGCCGGGCATCGACCAGATGTCCGTAGTCGATGGCGATGGCCAGGCCGGTGACGCACTCGACGGCCTGGGCCCACGCCTCGTCACGCGGTTGGCCGATCTCGGCCCGCTGGCCGGGCTCGGTGAGCGGCCACCAGGCGTCCAGCCATTCGGAGTCGATGGGATGGCCGAGACGTTCATGGCCGGTCTCGGGGTCAACCAGCACCATGCGAACGTCTCCGTCGTCGTCCAGCTCCACGACCTCGCAGGGGATGTTGTCCAGCCATTCGTGCGCGAGCAGCAGGCCGTCGAATTCCAGCGGGACCTTCCGGTGCCAGGCGATGGTGTCGGGCAGATGCTCGGGACGAGGTGCGAGGTCGACGCCGACCAGGGTCAGGCCCCGATCGATCACGCTCAGGCGGGCGAGCAGTTCGCCACCACCGGCGCCCACGTCGACGATCGTGGTCAGTCCCTCCTCGCGAGCCATCCGCGCCACCGCCTCGGCGAACACGTCCGACGACGTGACCGCGGTGCGAAAGTGCTGTGCCGGCCGCGCTGTGACGAAAACCCCATCGGTCCCGTAGAGCGCCTCATTCCAGGCATCCCGCCAGGGCACAAAGGTCATGTGATCAGCCTAAACGCGCTGGCTGTGACCGTGACCACACCAGATTGCCCCTTCCCGGCTGACCTGCGGCGACATACACTTGGTCCGTCAACGTCTGGTACCCCTCGCGGGACTGGAACGAAAGGCAAGAAGCAGATGTCGCGTGCACCTGTTGGTGTGATTGGCGCGGGCCGAGTCGGTGCCGTGCTCGCTGCGAAGTTCCGTGCTGCCGGCCATGAGGTCGTCGGCGTGAGCGGTGGTTCGCCGGCGTCGCGGCTGCGCATCCAGACCCTGCTCCCGGGAGTCGAGACCCTGACGCCGGAGCAGGTGGTCGAGGGCGCGGACATCGTCGTACTGGCCGTCCCGGACGACGCGTTGGCCGAGGTGGCCCAGGAGCTGTCCGAGTTCGTGCGACCGGGCCAGAACATCCTGCACACCAGCGGACGTCACGGACTCGACGTCCTCGCGCCGATGGCAGCAGCCGGCGCGCGCACGATCGCGTTCCACCCGGCCATGACGTTCACCGGCACCGAAGTCGACCTTGACCGGCAATGTGCCTTCGGGCTCACCGCCCGCCCCGACGACCGCGCCGTCGCGGAGGCCCTCGTCGCCGAGCTCGACGGCACGCCCGAATGGATCGACGACGCCGACCGCACGATGTATCACGCGGCGCTGTCCCACGGCGGCAATCACCTCAACACCCTCGTCTCTCAGGCGATGGACGTCCTTCGTTCGGCGGGCGTCGCCGATCCGTCGGCCGTCCTGCGCCCGCTGCTGACCGCGGGCCTCGAGAACGCGCTCGCCTACGGCGACGCAGCACTCACCGGCGCGGTCGCACGTGGCGACGTCAACACCGTCCGCGCCCACACCGAGACGCTGGCCGGCGAAACCGAGATCCTTGACTCGTACATCGCGCTCGCGCGTGCCACCGCTGCCCGGGCCGTGGCCAGCGGACGTATCGATGTCGCCACCGCGAACGCGCTTCGTCAGGTGCTCAGCGAAGCCGAGTGGGAAGCGTTGGCTGCCGAGGTCGTGGTCGCATGACGTCCCCAGCAGTGGTCCGCACGCCGGCCGAGTTGCGCGCGCTCGGCCGCAGCATCGCGTTCGTCCCGACGATGGGGGCGCTGCACGACGGTCACGTGCAGCTGATGAAGCACGCCCGCCCGCTGGGCGAGACGCTCGTCGCCTCGATCTTCGTCAACCCGACGCAGTTCGGGCCGGGCGAGGACTTCAGCGAATACCCGCGCACCTTCGACGCCGACCTCGAGCGCTGCTCGGAGGCGGGCGTCGACGTCGTCTTCGCCCCGTCCGTCGAGACCCTCTACCCAGAGGAGCTGGACGGCGCCATCACGGTCGACCCCGGGCCGCTGGGCACGATCCTCGAGGGCAAGACCCGACCCACCCACTTCCGCGGCGTGCTCACCGTCGTCGCAAAGCTGTTCGGGCTCGTCCGCCCCGACGTTGCCGTCTTCGGCGAGAAGGACTACCAGCAGCTCACCCTCATCAAGCAGATGAACGAGACGCTGTGCCTCGGCATCGACGTCCAGGGATGCCCGACCGTACGTGACGCCGACGGCCTCGCGATGAGCTCGCGCAACGCCTACCTGACGCCGGAGCAGCGGGCTCAGGCCCCGGCCTTGTACGCGGCGCTCACCGCCGGGGTCGCCGCCGCGCCCGGGGGTGCCGACGCCGTCCTCGCCGCCGCCCACGGCGTCCTTGGCAGCGCACCGGGCATTGAGCTCGACTACCTGGCCCTCACCGATGCCAACCTGGGCGAGCCGCAGCCGGGGGACGACGCCCGACTCCTCGTCGCGGCCCGCGTCGGCAAGCCGCGGCTCCTCGACAACATCCACCTGACCCTTCCAACCAACCCAACCAATCACGGGGGGAACTGACCATGCTCCGCACGATGATGAAGTCCAAGATCCACCGCGCCACCGTGACGCAGGCGGATCTGCACTACGTCGGCTCGGTCACCGTCGACCAGGACCTGCTCGACGCAGCGAACCTGCTGCCGGGCGAGCTCGTCCACATCGTCGACATCGACAACGGCGCCCGGCTGGAGACGTACACGATCTCCGGCGAGCGCGGGTCGGGCGTCATCGGCATCAACGGCGCTGCCGCGCGCCTGGTTCACCCTGGCGACCGCGTCATCCTCATCGCCTACGCGCAGATGGAGGATTCCGAGGCCCGCGAGTACCAGCCGCACGTCGTGTTCGTCGACTCCGAGAACCGCGTCATCGGCACCGGGCACGATCCGGCCGAGGCGCTGCCCAGCCAAGGGCTGCTGCGCGGCGACGTGACGTACGTCGGCTACGAAACCGGCTCAGTCACGACATGAGCCTGCTCGCGCTCGACATCAGCAACAGTCACACCACCTTCGGCATCTTCGAGGGCGACAAGTTGACGGCGCACTGGCGCGTCAAGTCCGACGAGCACCGGACGTCGGACGAGTGGTACCTCGTCCTGCAAGGCCTCATCACCCGCACGACCCTCGCCCAGGTTGAAGCCATCGCCGTGGCATGCACGGTGCCCGCCATCCTGGTGGAGATCCGGGCCATGATCGATCGCTACTACGCCGAGGCGCCTGTCTCAATCGTCGGCCCCGGCGTGAAGACCGGCGTCCCCATCCACACCGACAACCCGCGCGAGGTCGGCGCCGACCGCATCGTCAACGCGCTCGCGGTCGCCGAACTGTACGGCGGGCCGGCCATCGTCGTCGACATGAACGGCACGGCCACGATCTTCGATGTCATCGACGAGAGCGGGGCCTACATCGGCGGGGCGATCGCGCCGGGCGTCGAGCTGTCGCTGGAGGCGCTGTCGCGCCGCGGGGCGCAACTGCGGAGCGTCGAGCTCGCCATGCCGCGGGGCGTCATCGGCAAGGGCACCGTCGAGGCCATCCAGTCCGGCGTGGTCTACGGCTTCGCCGGCGGTGTCGACGGAATCGTGCGGCGCATCATCGCCAGCCTCGGAGTGGCGGCGGAGGACGTCACGGTGGTCGTGACCGGCTCCTTCCCGGAGGCAGTCATCGAGGCGTGCGAGACCATCACGGACCGCGACCCGTTCCTCACCCTCGACGGCCTGCGGCTCGTGCACCAGCGCAACCACGCCTAGGAACCGCGGCCAGTAGGCTGCGTCCCGTGGCTGAGGAGCAGGGGGACGATCTCCCCGAGCAGTTGCGGGTCCGCCGGGAAAAGCGCGACGAGCTGATCGCCAGCGGAGCGGACCCCTACCCGGTCACGGTCGCCCGCACGCACACCCTGCGCGAGATCGTCGCGATCCACGATGCCGAGGCGCTCGGCCCGGACGTCCACACCGGCGAGACCGTGTCGGTGGCGGGACGCGTGATCTTCCTGCGGAACACCGGCAAGCTCTGCTTCGTCCGGCTCCGCGAGGGTGACGGCATGGAATTGCAGGCCATGCTCTCGCTCGACCTCGTCGGCGAGGAGCGGCTGGCCGCCTTCAAGCACGCCGTGGACATCGGGGATCACCTGGCGGTGACGGGCGAGGTCATCACGTCGCGCCGTGGCGAGCTGAGCGTCCAGGCGACCGCCTGGGAGTTGGCCGCCAAGACGCTCCGACCGCTGCCGGTCGAACACAAGCCGCTCTCCGAGGAGACCCGCGCACGGATGCGCTACGTCGACCTCATCGTCCGGCCCGAGGCGCGCGACAACGTCCGGGTCAAGGCGGCCGTGCTCAGGTCGCTGCGCGCCACCCTCGATGCGCGCTCGTACGTCGAGGTCGAGACGCCCGTCCTTCAACACACGAACGGTGGCGCGGCGGCGCGTCCGTTCCACACCCACGTGAACGCGTTCGACGAAGCCGCCCTGCTGCGCATCGCGCTGGAGCTGCACCTCAAGCGTGCGCTCGTCGGCGGCATCGACCGGGTCTACGAGCTGGGCAAGACCTTCCGCAACGAGGGCGTCGACAACTCGCACAACCCCGAGTTCATGATGCTCGAGGCCTATGAGGCCTATGGCTCGTACGACACGATGGCCGAGCTCACCCGCGACCTCGTCGTCGACGCGGCACGCGCCGCCGGCAAGACGGTGGTGCCCGCGCGCGACGGCTCGACCATCGATCTCGAAGCCCCGTGGCGGCACGCGACCCTGCACGAGTTGGTCAGCGAGGCCGTGGGCCAGACGGTCTCCGTGGAGACCTCCGCTGAGGACCTGCGGAGCCTCGCCGCCGGCCACGACGTGGGCCTCCAGCCACACTGGGACGCCGGCGCGATCGTGCTCGAGCTGTTCGAGAAGCTGGTGGAGCACACCCTCATCCAGCCGACGTTCGTGCGGGACTACCCGGAGTCGGTGCGTCCGCTGGCCAAGCGCCACCGGACGACGCCCGGCCTGGTCGAGGCGTGGGACCTCATCATCAACGGCGTCGAGCTCGCTCCCGCCTACTCGGAGCTGAACGACCCGGTCATCCAGCGCGAGCGGCTCGAGGAGCAGGCGCGACTGGCGGCCGCCGGGGACCCGGAGGCCATGGACGTCGATGAAGACTTCCTGCGCGCGCTCGAGTTCGGCATGCCGCCGGCCGGCGGCATGGGACTCGGCGTCGACCGCCTCGTGATGCTCCTGCAAGGCATCGGCATCCGGGAGGCCATCCTGTTCCCGATCTCCCGCCGCGAGGTCTGACCCGCGTCTGGAGCAAGTGTCAGTGGTCGCGTCTAGGTTGGAATTGCAGTCGAAATTGACTGTCAGAGGCCTGATCTAGGTTGGAAGCATGTTCGGTACGAAGCTCGAGATGGACGCGAAGTCGAAAGCCGCGTTGGTGTCCTCGACGCGTGCTGCTGCACGGGCTGAGTTCGATCAGTGGGACCAGATCCTCACTGTGGCCGATCGGCTGTGGGAGCAGGTCAACGAGCAGGATGAGTATTTCCGGCGCATGGTGGAGCATTCGGCGATCCCGTTGACGATCGGCCAGTTGATCGGATTGTCGGAGGGTCAGGTCTCTTCGAGATTGGCGATCGCCAGCCGGGTCCAAGCGAAGACCCCGCGCACATGGAAGTCGTTTGGCAAGGGGCGCATCGATGGTGCTCGGGTTCGCGAGATCAGTCGTGCCATCGACAAGCTCAAGCTTGCGCAGTCCCATGAGCGACTCGACAAGCTCGGGCTTGCGTACGCCGAAACGCACACCGTTGCCGAGTTGCGCGGCTGGTTGAAGCGATTCGTCGCGCGCATCGAACCCGAGCAGTTCAACGCTCGGGCCGACGAAGAACGCCGGAAGCGCTACGTCAGGATCGTCCACGGCGACGATGGCATGAGCTGGGTCGACGCCTATGTTCCGTCTCACCTGGCTGCTGCCATCGACGTTCGGCTCGAAGCCGGAGCCATCGCGCAGAAGCTCGGCGCCGACCCCGAGGACAATCGCACCAAGGACCATCGTCGTGCCGACCTGTTCGGTCAGTGGCTACTTGCCGACAACCACGCACCGGCCAACCTGAACATCGATGTCGGTGTCACCCTTCCCGTCACCGCCCTGACCGGCGGAACGGGAGCCCCGACCATCAGCGCTGACGGCCAGTGGGGCATCCCCACCAGCTGGGCACTCGATGAATTCATGCGGTCCCACATCTTCTGGCACCGCATGGTCATCGACCCCGTCACCGACGACGTTCTCGCGCATGAGTACGTCGGCAGGTACGCACCCGATGTCCTGAGCCGGGCCCTGCTGTTCAAGTACGCGGTCTGTCAGGCCCCGGGCTGTTGCAAACCAGCCGGCCAGTGCGACTTCGACCATCGAAGTCCTTGGCCCGAAGGGTCTACCTCGGGCGACAACCTCTGGCCACTGTGCAGGCGGCACCATAACCACAAGGGACACCAGATCCTTCAGTGGCTCCTGCCGACCGGACAGATCGTCCCAGCCGAAACCGCCGATTTCACCCTCGTAGCGTGAGCACGTCGGACAGCAAGGTGTGTGCCCGCGCGATGAATGAGTGTTCGGCAGCAATCCGTTCGGCGAGTTTCAGGCGCTCGTCCTCAGTCGGTCCGGGGTCGGCGATCAATGCCTTCAACTCGTCGACAGTCGAGTAGGTCTGGATCGTCGATCCGAAGATGTCGGTGAGGCCAGGCGCTGGATCGCTGATGACCCGGGCGCCGCAAGCCGTGGCGTCGAAGAGCCGGTTCGACAGGAACCCGTGCTGCGCCATGTCCGACCAGTGGTCGTTGAGCACGATTCGTGCCCCCCGATAGGCGGCCGGTACCTCGTCGTTGGGCAGGTGGTTCGAGCGGATGAATCGCGGATCGATGAAGGCGTCCCACCCGTTGCCGAACACCGCGAGGTCGGCCCCGGCGGCAATCGCGTCGCGCACGATCGGGCGGTTCACCTGCCGGGTGCGCCCGACGAACACGACGTCGAGCCCGGCCATCCGAGGCCCGTCCGGCCGGAACCGGTCGGGGTTCGTGGCTTGCAGGAGAGGGCGGGCGCCGTGGTCGTCGGCCCATTTCGGGCTGGCCGCGTACCGGAGGTCGAACGCCGCCAGCTCGTCGAGCTCGACGTCGTCCGGGTGGCTGATGACCCACACGATGTTGGTCGCGTCGGGGATCGTCACGGCCGGCGCCAGGCCGCGCAGGGACACGGTGACGTCGTCGAACCGCTCCGACGAACTCCGGCGGTGGGCCGGTCGGCGATCGATCACCACCTCTTGGCCCCAGTGCCGCAGGCCGGCCGCGAGATCCTGCGCAAACGCGACGTCGCCCCAGCGCGCACCGCCTTCGCCGCCGGGCGCACTGGTCTTGAGTGCCCATCGCAGCCGGGGGAGGCCGGCCGCCGGCCCGAACTCGACGCGCTGCCCCGGCCTCGCCAGGATCGGCGTCCGCATGGTGTGGCGGCCGCTGACGGGGAGCGGCTTGCCCTCGTCGAACCCGGTCACGTCGAACCCGGCCCGCTGCCACGGCTGGACCTGCGCCCCCGGCAGCCGTCCTTCCCAACGGCTGAGGAACAGGAGCCGGTTGGGCTCGATGTTGCGCCCGCGGCCGGGCGTCTTGCTCTCGTGGTGGACGACGACCGAGGCGGGCCGGACGACGAAGTGTCCGCCCGGCTGCTCGCGCAGGCGGAGGCACAGATCGACGTCCTCCATGCCGTTGACGTAGGCCGGGTCAAAGCCGTGCGCGGCGATCGCGACCGCGGCCCGCATCGCCATCGCCGCCGCCGTGATGGCATCGAACCGGGTCTCCTCGACACCATGGACGTCCTCGACCGGGTGGCCGGCCAGGAGGTGCACCGGGATGCTGCTCTCGCCGGAGAAGACCGTTCCGGCGCTCTGCACGGTCTCGTCCGGGTAGACAAGGAGCGGCTGCGCAGCCAGGACGCCCGGCTCGCTGAGGGCTTCGATCAGGGGAGGCAGCCAGCCTGGCCTGACCTGGGTGTCGTTGTTGAGGAAGACGACGGTCTCGCCCGTCGACTCGACGAGGGCCAGGTTGGACCCGCCGGCGAAGTTCGTGTTCACGGGGACTCGGATGATCCGGACGCGCGGCTCGGCGAGGAAGCGCGCCGACAGGATCGACGTGACGGAGCGTGGTGACCCGTTGTCGATGACGACGACCTCGACGTCGCCCGTCGAATTGGCAAAGACGGCTGACACGGCCCGTTCGGTCATGCGCCAGTCACGGAACGTCGGCATCAGGATGGACGTGCGTCCGGCGACACGCGGCTTGTTCCGCGCCTCGTCCCAGTTGATCGACGGCTCCCGGTAG
Source organism: Aeromicrobium sp. (assembly GCA_045806885.1). Taxonomy (GTDB): domain Bacteria; phylum Actinomycetota; class Actinomycetes; order Propionibacteriales; family Nocardioidaceae; genus Aeromicrobium. Next base: position 1,391 of record JBJMIJ010000025.1, on the reverse strand, counting down.
CCCGGGGACTTCGCCAGCGCCGCCTGAGTCGCGTACTCGGTGGCGCGCTCATCGAGGCAGGCGCGCAACCTCCCCCAGGTCGTGGCTTCCACGCCATCACCGGGGTACGTCGGCGAACTGTCGTCCGCATGCTCGAGGTAGTGGCCCAGCGGCCCGCCGCTGTCGGTGTCGAACTGCGGGCCAACGGAGCCCGCCAGTCCCGCCGGACCCAGGAAGTGCGCCAGGCCGTTGCCGGCGCCCGCCCTGCGTCGGTACCAGGCCGGCTCGAAGAGCCGGTTGGGCGCGCGGCCGGCGCGTTCGCCGTGTTGGAAGTAGTGGCGCGCAGCCGCCAGGTCATTCGGAAAGCTGCTGCCGTGTTGCCGCTCGTAGTACGACCGATCGAAGAGCTTCGCCTTCAAGGCCCGACGCGCAAGGCGGCTGGCGACGACGCGCGCCGCGATGCGGCGCTGCAGCGGTTGCCTGGGCACGCGTGAAGAATACGCGGGTGCCAGCGGCTCGCTTCGCCTCTAGCGAACAGCGGAACACCGCCTGCCGTAACGGAGTTTGATCAGAGGTAACACTGCACTTTCGGTCGCCTTTAGACTGGGAAGTCAATACACGGTCCGAGGGGGACTCATGTTCGAGAGGTTTACCGATCGCGCTCGGCGCGTGGTGGTGCTCGCGCAAGAGGAAGCGCGCATGCTCAGCCACAACTACATCGGCACCGAGCACATCCTTCTGGGCCTGATCCATGAGGGCGAAGGCGTCGCCGCCAAGGCGCTGGAGAGCCTCGACATCTCCCTCGAGGCCGTCCGCGGCCAGGTCGAGGACATCATCGGCCAGGGCCAGCAGGCTCCTAGCGGGCACATCCCCTTCACCCCGCGCGCCAAGAAGGTCCTCGAGCTCAGCCTGCGTGAGGCCCTTCAGCTGGGCCACAACTACATCGGCACCGAGCACATCCTGCTCGGCCTCATCCGCGAGGGCGAAGGCGTCGCGGCCCAGGTGCTCGTCAAGCTGGGCGCCGACCTCAACCGCGTCCGCCAGCAGGTCATTCAGCTGGTCAGCGGCTTCCAGGGCAAGGAAGCCGAGGCCGTCGGCACCTCCAGCGAGTCGGTCCCCAGCTCGTCCGCCGTGCTTGACCAGTTCGGCCGGAACCTGACTCAGGCCGCCCGCGAGGGCAAGCTCGACCCGGTCATCGGCCGCGAGAACGAGATCGAACGCGTCATGCAGGTCTTGAGCCGCCGCACCAAGAACAATCCGGTGCTCATCGGTGAGCCCGGCGTCGGCAAGACGACGGTCGTCGAAGGCCTCGCGCAGGACATCGTCAAGGGCGACGTCCCCGAGACGCTCAAGGACAAGCAGATCTACACGCTCGACCTCGGCGCACTGGTCGCCGGCTCGCGCTACCGCGG
>JBJMIJ010000024.1:0-17479 GCA_045806885.1 Aeromicrobium sp. | reverse complement strand
CGTGCAGGACGCCGAGCACGCCGTAGCAGTCCGCGACCGACTCGACGAGGATGCGCACGCCGACGAGGTCGAAGATGTCGGTGAAGTCGTGACCTCGGACGAGCATCTTCTGGTAAATCGAGTAGTAGTGCTTGGGTCGGCCAGTGACCGTCGCCTTGACCTTGGCGTGCCGCAGGTCGGACTCGACGTCACTGACGACGCGTTCGAGGAACTGCTCGCGCGAGGGCGCGCGGTCCGCGACCAGACGGACGATCTCGTCGTAGACCTTCGGATGCAGCGTGCCGAAGGCGAGGTCTTCGAGCTCCCACTTGATCGTGTTCATGCCGAGCCGGTGCGCCAGCGGTGCGAAGATCTCGAGCGTCTCGGTGGCGATGCGCTCCTGCTTGTCCTGCCGCAGGTAGCGCAGCGTGCGCATGTTGTGCAGCCGGTCGGCGAGCTTGATGACGAGCACGCGGATGTCGCGGCTCATCGCCACGACCATCTTGCGGATGGTCTCGGACTGCGCGGACTCGCCGTACTTGACCTTGTCGAGCTTGGTCACGCCGTCGACGAGCTGGACCACCTCGTCACCGAAGTCCTCGCGCAGCTGATCGAGCGTGTAGGTCGTGTCCTCGACGGTGTCGTGCAGGAGGGCGGCGATGAGGACCGGCGCGGGCATGCCGAGCTCGGCCAGAATGGTGGCTACCGCGAGCGGGTGGGTGATGTACGGGTCGCCGCTCTTGCGCAGCTGCCCCTCGTGCATCTGCTCGGCGACGCCGTACGCCTTGACGATGAGGTCGGCGTCACCCTTCGGGTGGCCCTCCCGATAGGTGCGCAGGAGCGGGTCGAGCACCGGATTGGCCGACGAGCCTCGGCCGATGCGGGCGAGACGGCTGCGCACGCGCGCAGAAGCCGGCGCCGAATCGACACTGGCTGCACCTCCCGCGCGCGGGGGTACGTCCGCCGGCTCGGCCGCCGAACCAACCTCCACGCTCTCCGTCATCCGACCTCCTCACCCCATGGTAGTCAGGCGACGGACGACAAGGCGCTGGTCAGAGGCCTGCGGCGATCTGGCTGATGAGCGTCGCCGCGGCGGCGAGGACCAGGACGCCGACGAGGACCAGCGCGACGAGGCGCGCTTGCTGCTGGCTCACGACTCGAACGTCACCTTGCAGACGTCCTTGGCGTGCTGCCCGATGTTCTTGGACGCCTTGTCGAAGGCCGGGCTGTCGAGCTTCTGGAACTTGGCCGGCAGGCCCTGCAGCTTCTCCACGTCGACGCCCTCGGGAATCTTGCCCTGCTGCAGCTGCGCGAAGTCCGAGAACTTGACGCCGGCGTCCTTGAGCGCCTTCTCGATGTCCGTCATGCCGTTGTCCAGCACGGCCCAGTCGTCCTTGACGGCTCCGGGCGCCTCGTCGGCGAGCTGGTGAGAGGCCTTGAACACGTCCTCGAGCTGGGCAGTGTCGTTGGTGCGCAGCGCGGCGAACTTGGGCGCGGCCGTCTCGAGGTCCTTGCAGTAGTCGCTGTCCGGGCCGTCTCCCCCGCCACACCCGCTGAGCGCAGCGAGCAGGACAGCCGAAGCGATGGCAGCGGGAGCTTTACCGAGGAACGACATAGGGATCAGCATGTCACGCGAACTGACGACAACGTGCTCAACCCTTGTTCCGTTTGGAACGCGTCGAGCGCGACGGCTGGTTCCGTTTGGCGGACCCTGAGGCGGAAACCGGACGCGAGATCGTCGGCGCCGGAGCGGCGATGACGCCCGTGTCCGCCTTGGCCTGCGCCTCACCGCGTTTGGCCAGGACTCGAGCGGTATGAGCCTTGATCGCCGGTTCCCGCTCCTTCAGCTGGACCGCCAACGGCGTCGCAATGCAGATGGACGAATAGGTGCCTGCGGCCATGCCGACGAACAGCGCCAGCGCCAGGTCCTTCAACGGTCCGGTACCCAGGACGACCGCACCCACGACCAGCAGGGCCGCGACCGGCAGCAGTGCCGTGACCGAGGTGTTGATCGACCGCACCAGCGTCTGGTTGACAGCAAGGTTGGCCCGGTCGGCATACGTCCTGGTGACGGAACGCTGGATGCCCTTGGTGTTCTCGCGCACCTTGTCGAAGACGACGACAGTGTCGTAGAGCGAGTAGCCGAGGATCGTCAGCAAGCCGGTGACCGTCGCCGGCGTCACCTCGAATCCGGACCACGCGTACACGCCGGCGGTGATGATCAGGTCGTGCGCAAGCGCCACCAGCGCTGCCACCGACATTCGCCATTCCCGGAAATAGCCCCAAATGAACAGCACGACGATGACGAGGAAGACGATCAGGCCGATCAGCGCCTTCTGCGCGACCTGCTTGCCCCATGAGGGCCCGATGAGATCCTGGCTGACCTCCCGGGCGCCGGTCTTGCTGAGGGCCGCCTCGACCCGCGTGGCCTGCGCCTGCGTCAGCGGCGACGTCTGGATGCGGACCATGTGCTCGCCGGACGTGTTGACGATCGGGTCGCCGGCTTGGGGAACCGTGCGCGCGGCCGATGTCATCGCGTCGACGGCGTGCGTGTCGGCGTGCTGGACCTGCGCAGTGAACTCGACGCCGCCCTTGAACTCGATGCCGAAATGGAAGCCGCGCAGGAAGAACCCGGCAGCCACGAGTACGAGGATCAGGCCGGACAGGCCGTACCAGAGCCGACGACGGCCGACGAAGTCGAACGAGACGCGGCCGGAGTAGAGGTGCTGGCCGAACTCACTGAGGCGCCCCATCAGAGTCCCCCGTCCGTTTCCGCGGGCTCCGCGACGACCGGGCGTACCGCGGTCCCCCGCCCGATCTCGTTGACCTTGCGACCGCTGATGCCCAAGTGCGCCGCGTCGAGGCCGGACAGCTTGTGTCCCTCGCCGAAGAACTTCGTGCGAGCCAGCAGGGTCACCACCGGCTTGGTGAAGACGAAGACGACGAGGATGTCGATCAGGGTTGTCAGGCCGAGCGCGAACGCAAAGCCGCGAACGACGCCGATCGCGAAGATGTAGAGGATGAGCGCGGCCAGGATGGAGACGGAGTCGGCGGCCAGGATCGTGTTTCGGGCCCGCTCCCAGCCGGCCTCGACGGCCAGCCGCAGCGACTTGCCGTCGCGCACCTCGTCCCGCAATCGCTCGAAGAACACGATGAACGAGTCGGCCGTGATGCCGATCGCCACGATCAGACCCGCGATGCCGGGCAGCGTCAGCGTGAATCCGACGCCCTTGCCGAGCAGGAGCACGAAGAGGTACGTCAGCAGAGCCGCGATGCCCAGTGAGCTGACGGCGACGAATGCGAGCCCGCGGTAGTAGAGCAGCAGGTACACGATGACGAGCGTGAGGCCGATGGCCCCCGCGACGAGACCGGCCCGCAACTGGGTCCCGGCGAGCGTCGGGCCCTCGTACGAGCTGCCGTTGAGCTCGAAGGTGAGCGGCAGCGCGCCGTACTTGAGCTCGTTGGAGAGGGCCCGCGCGGACGCCGCGGTGAAGTCGCCCTGGATCTGCGATGCGCCATCGGTGATGTGCGCCTGCATCGTCGGCGCGCTGAGCACCTCGCCGTCGAGGACGATCGCGAACCGGCTCTTCTCCTCCTGGCCGGCCTGGGTCTGGCCGTACAGTGCAGCGCTGGCCGTGTCGAACGCCTTGCGCCCCTCACCCTTGAGCTGGATGGCCACGACCCACTGCACCGAGTTGGTCGGGACGGTGGGGGTCGCGTTCTTGACGTCCGTGCCCGGGATGATCATCGGGCTGAGGATCATCACCTCTTTGGTCTTCGGGTCGCAGGTGACGAGCGGAAGGTCGGCCCGGTCGTTGTTGGGCAGCGACTTGTGCGTGCACGCGAATCCCTGCGCCTGCCTGGCCAGCGCCTCGAGCGCGGTCGTGAACTCCTTGGGCTTGCTGGCCAGCGTCTGAAGGCCTTCGGTCTCGGCCTTGAGCAGCTCGTCGAGCGAGAGCCTCGACCAGTCCGCCTTGGCAACGATCTCCTCGAGTTTGGCGTTCTCCGCGGCCGAGATCGGCTTCGTGGAGCTCGCCGTCGAGGCCCACAGGAGGCGGAAGCGCAGCTGCGCGGTACGCCCGACCTGGTCCGCGATCGCCTGCTTGCTCTGCCCGGGGATCTCGATGATGATCTGGTCGCCGCCCTGCGTCGTGACCTCGGCCTCCGAGACACCAGTGGCGTTCACGCGCTGGTCGATGATCGAGCGGGCCTGCTGCAACTTCTCCGGGTCAGGCGTCTTGCCCTTGTCGGTCTTGGCCTGCAGCGTGATGCGAGTGCCGCCCTCGAGGTCCAGGCCGAGCTTTGGCGCCCACACGGACGGCGCATGCTTCGGCGCGTTGAGGTCGAGGCCGACCAGTAGCCCGACGAGTCCGAGGACGAAGGCCAGGAAGATGAGGAGGGTGCGGCGCGGCCTCGGCATGCTCCGGCGCGTCGTGGGTGAAGACACGGCGTGCAGTCTAGGCGGTGAGCCCTACTCGAATGCCAGTTGGCTGGGGCCTCCTGCCGGCGGCGTGAGTCCTAGGTGCTGCCACGCCGCGGGGGTGGCCACGCGTCCGCGCGGAGTCCGGGCCAGGAAGCCAGCACGGACCAGGAACGGCTCGGCCAGCTCTTCGACGGTTTCGCGCTCCTCGCCCACCGCAACCGCCAAGGTCGAGATGCCGACGGGCCCGCCGCCGAACGACGCACACAGCGCCCGCAGCACAGATTGATCGAGCCGGTCGAGACCGAGCTCGTCGACTTCGTAGAGCTCGAGCGCCGCTTTGGCGATGTCCTGGTCGATGACGCCGCCGGCGCGAACCTCGGCATAGTCGCGAACCCGTCGCAGCAGCCGGTTGGCGATGCGCGGCGTACCCCGTGACCGTCCGGCGATCTCGCCGGCACCAGAGGCGGCGGTCTCGATCTGCAGCAAGCCAGCCGACCGGTCGATGATGCGGTGCAGCTCGTCGGTCTCGTAGTAGTCCAGCTGTGCGGTGAAGCCGAACCGGTCGCGCAACGGGCCGGGAAGGAGGCCGGCCCGCGTCGTCGCGCCGACGACGGTGAACGGCGGGATCTCCAGCGGGATGGCGGTGGCGCCCGGCCCCTTGCCGACGATGACGTCGACACGGAAGTCCTCCATCGCCATGTAGAGCAGCTCCTCGGCCGGCCGCGACATCCGGTGGATCTCGTCGATGAAGACCACGTCGCCCTCGTTGACCCCGGAGAGGATGGCGGCGAGGTCGCCGGCGTGCTGGATGGCCGGGCCGCTGGTGATACGCAGCGGAGCGGCCAACTGGGCCGCGACGATCATGGCCAGCGTCGTCTTGCCGAGGCCGGGTGGGCCGGACAGCAGCACGTGGTCGGGCGTCCGGCCGCGGGCCACCGCCGCCTCGAGCATCAGCGCGAGCTGCTCGCGAACGCGCTCCTGCCCGATCAGCTCGGTGAGCGTCCGCGGCCGCAGCGCCGCCTCGAACGCCCGCTCCTCCGGGTTGGCGTCGGCCGCAACTCGGGCCATCACGGCGTCGAACTCGTCAGACATGCGTCGTCACCTACGTCCGCGCCAGCGACCGCAGGGCCGCACGCAACAGCGTCGCGACGTCGGCTCCAGCCTCGGCCTCGGGTGAAACCGCATCGGCGGCCGCGTCGGCGTCGCGCACCGACCAGCCGAGTCCCTGCAGTGCGTCGCGGACCTGGTCGCGCCAGGCCCCGACGGACCGCGTGCTGACCGAGACGACCGGCCCCACCCGGTCCTTCAGCTCGAGGATGATGCGTTCGGCGCCCTTGCGGCCGATGCCAGGCACCGCCATGAGGGCGTTGTGGTCGGCGCCGGAGATGGCCGCGCGCAGCCGGTCGGGCGGGAGCACGGCGAGCATCGCCTGCGCGACCTTGGGACCGACGCCGCTGGCGGTCTGGACCAGCTCGAACATGTCGCGCTCGTCGGTGTCGGCGAAACCGTAGAGCGTCTGCGAGTCTTCGCGCACCACCATCGAGGTGGCGAGCTCGGCCTCGGTGCCCAGCCGCAGGCCGGCGATGGTGGCCGGCGCACAGAGGACGTGGTAGCCGACTCCCCCGACGTCCAGCACCGCGGCGTTGAGGTTGAGAGCGGCGACGCGACCGCGGACGAAGGCGATCATCGGGTACCTGCCTTGAGGACGGCGGCCTGCAACCGGTTGGTGGCTCCGCCCCGCCAGATCTGGCAGATGGCCAGGGCGAGGGCGTCGGCGGCGTCGGCGGGCTTGGGCAGCTCGTCCAGCCGGAGCAAGCGGGCGACCATGTGACCGACCTGCGCCTTGTCGGCCCGACCACTGCCCGTGATGGCTGCCTTGACCTCGCTGGGCGTGTGCAGCCTGACGTCGATGCCGTGCCGCGCGGCCACGAGCATGGCCACCGCGCTGGCCTGCGCTGTGCCCATGACGGTGCGGACGTTGTGTTGGCTGAACACGCGCTCGACGGCCACGACGTCTGGCCGATGGGTGGTGATCGCGTCCTCGATCTGCTCCTCCAGCTGCTGCAGTCGCAAGGCGATATCGAGGTCGGCGGGCGTGCGGGCGACCCGCACATCGACGAGCGTCAGGGGCCGGCCGACGCTTCCGTCGACCACGCCGATGCCACATCGGGTGAGGCCGGGGTCGACGCCCAAGACCCGAGTTTCCTGCGAACGCATGTTCGAACGCTAACCCGCACTTCGCCAGATCACCGGGCGACGCGCCGAGGCGTCAGGCGGTACATCGCGACAACGATCATCACGATCGGGACCGCGGCCCAGGCCCAGTCGAGCCACCCGAGCATCACGGTCGTGGCGGACAGCAGGTGCCGCCCGGCGGTGGTGAACTGGACGACGAACAGCGCCAGCAGCTGCCACCGCAGGTCCCTTAGGCGACCTTCGCTGACGAGCCACACGATCGGGATGATCAGCAGGACGGCGTCATAGAGCAGGACGTGGGGCGCGCAGGCGACCGTCACAGCGGCGACGATCGCCAGGTCCCGCAACGGGTCGGGGCTCAGCCGCGGGAGCCACCAGGCGAGCACCAGCGCGCCGGCCGCCAGCACGACCGCATCCATGCGCGACCAGCCGGTGACGTCGGTGAGCAGCGCGCTGAGGGACTCCATCTTCCAGGTTTGGCCCACCTGGACCTGCTGGCCGAACGTGTCGCTCGTCAGGGCCGCCCGCCAGGCGCCGAAGGTGTGGGGCGGGAGGAAGCCGAGCGAAGCGGCGAACAGCACGACCCCGCAGGCGGCGAAGCCACCGAGCGCGCGCCAGTTGCGTCGCACGACGAACCAGATCGGGATCAGGAGCAGGAGATGCGGCTTGAACGCCGACAACGCCAGCAACGCGCCCGCCGTTGTGTCTCGACCGGCCCGGAGCTGCTGAAGCGCGACGACCCACAGCAACAGCAGACAGGGGCTGTTCTGTCCGGCGCCGAGGGCCTCGAACACCGCGGGCGAGGCGGCGGCTGCGACCCAGAACACCCTCGACGGCACGTCGGCCCTGCCCGCGACAGTCGGCTGGAGCATCTGTGCGACGAGGTACAGCGCGGCGAGCGACAGCGCCGTGAACAGACTGGCTGCGACCGGGTACGGGAGGGCGCCGAACGGCCAGTAGAGCAGCGCCACGAACGGCGGCGCGACGAACCACGACAGGCTGTCGCCGACGCCGGGCACGGCCTGCCGCTGGAGGTGCGCCTGCACGGCCGGGTCATAGAGCTGGGCGGCGTGACCATCCGCCACGAGATTGCCGCCAGTCCAGTAGGCGAGAAAGTCGGGCAGAACGGCCGTACCTGTCGCGGTCAGCGGCGGGTGGCCGAGCACGATGTTGGCGGCCAGCAGCAGGAGGCTGACGACGAGGATCGCCACCGGATAGACGGTCAGACGCTCACCGGTGAACAGGCGGTCTCCGCAAGAGGGCCTCAATTGGGAGTCCCGGTCAGAAGTTCGCGTAGACGTTCTGGACGTCGTCGCAGTCCTCGAGCGCGTCGATGAGCTTGACGATCTTGCCTTCGACCTCGGCGTCGACCTCCACGGTGGCGGACGGGACGAAGGAGGCCTCCGCCGAGTCGTAGTCGAGTCCGGCCTGCTGCAGTGCCGTGCGCACGGCGACCAGATCGGTCGCTTCGCACACGACCTCGAACGATCCCTCGAGGTCATTGACCTCCTCGGCGCCGGCATCCAGCACCGCCATGAGGACATCGTCCTCGGAGGTGGACCCGTCCTCATTCGGAACGATGATGACGCCCTTGCGGGAGAACAGGTACGAGACGGAGCCGGGATCGGCCATCGTCCCGCCGTTGCGCGTCATGGCCGTGCGGACCTCCATGGCCGCCCGGTTGCGGTTGTCGGTCAGACACTCGACGAGTAGCGCGACGCCGCCGGCCGCATAGCCCTCGTACATGATGGTCGTGTAGTCGACTCCCCCGCCATCGGCGCCGCCGCCACGCTTGACCGCGCGGTCGATGTTGTCGTTCGGGACCGAGGACTTCTTGGCCTTCTGGATGGCGTCGTAGAGCGTCGGATTGCCGGCCGGGTCGGGACCACCGGTGCGCGCCGCCACCTCGATGTTCTTGATGAGCTTGGCGAACATCTTGCCGCGCTTGGCGTCGACGACGGCCTTCTTGTGCTTGGTCGTCGCCCACTTGGAGTGGCCTGACATGGCGCTACCTTCCCTACCCGGTGATGAGGCTCATGAAGTACCGGTGGAGCCGCAGATCGTCACTCACCTCGGGGTGGAAGGACGTCGCCAGCACCGATCCCTGCTGAACCGCGACGATCCTATCGCCGACCATCGGAACGTCGACGACAGCGAGGACGTCGACGTCCTTGCCGACCTCCTCGACCCACGGCGCCCGGATGAAGACGGCATGCACAGGCTGGGCGAACGCCGCATCGTCGAGGTCGAAGGCAACCTCGCCCTCGAAGGAGTCGACCTGGCGGCCGAACGCGTTCCGCCGGACGGTGATGTCAAGGCCGCCGAATGTCTCCTGACCCTCGGCGCCGTCCCGCAGCCGGTCGGCCAGGAGCACCATGCCCGCGCAGGTGCCAAAGGTTGGCAGGCCGGTCTTGATCCGGTCGGCCACTGCCTCGAACACCTCGAAGGTGCGCGCCAGCTTCGCCATCGTGGTGGACTCGCCGCCCGGCAGGATCAGCCCATCCAGGCCCTCGAGCTCGCCCGGCCGGCGCACGGGGACGGCGTCCGCGCCGACACCGGCGAGCGCGCGCAGGTGCTCGCGCACGTCACCTTGCAGCGCGAGCACGCCAACAGTCGGTCGGTTCACATCACAAGGCTACGAGAGCGTCAGCTGACGTATCGGCTGCCCAGCTTGGACAGGAGGGCACGGTTCTGCTGGTACCACTCGACCGTTTGTTCGACGCCCTTGTCGAACGATGTCTGTGGGACGTATCCGAAGTCGTGCAGCTTCTGACTGTTGAGGAACTGGTCAGGAATCTCGATGAAATTGTCCGGCTTGGGAATCGTGTTCGGCGCCAGAGCGGTAGCCAGTCGTTCCTGGAGCATCTCGATGACACTCGTAACGCTCTGGATGTTGTCAAACTCGCTCGGCGGCAGATCGGTTGTGCCCATTGAGCCAACGTTGTAGGCCGACCATCCGTACGTGGTCCGGCCACTCGCCGGCATCGGATCGGCGTAGTGCCGCTCGACGTTCTCGGCCAGAAACATGTAGGCATCGACGAGGTCCGACACGTAAACGTACTCGCGAAGTACGTCGGCGTTGCCGAGGTTGATCACCGGCGGCCGGCCGGCGAGCAGGCGCAGGATCGTGCGCGGGATCAGCCGGGAGAAATTGAGGTCGCCGGGCCCGTAGATGTTGCAGCTGCGCACAACGAGCACTGGGAGCTTGAACTGGTACGCGTACGTCTGCGCGACGAGGTCGGCCGCAGCCTTGGACGCGCTGTAGACGTCCAGACCGCGCAGGGCATGTTGCTCCCGGTAGGGCAGCGGCTCCGGGTCGTCGGCGTCGGCGTGATCGCCGTAGGACTTGTCCGTCGAGGCGATGACAACGCGGGGGATGTTGTTGACGCGGGCGGCTTCCAACAGGTTGATCGTCGGGTTGATGTTGTTGACCAACGTGCTCATCGGCGCGTTTGCCGCGTCGCCGACGATCGCCGAGGCGGCGAGGTGGAAGATCGTGTCGATCTGGTGCCGATTGCAGATGCGTTGGACCTGGTCGTAGTCGAGCATTTCGCTGACTTCGATGTCCGGTCCGAGATCGGCTGGACCCGCGCGGTCCAGGTCCAAAAGACTGGCTGTCGGCAGCGGCCGACTGTGCCGCACCGTCACCGTCACCACGGCACCACGACGCAACAACGTGTCCGCCAAATGGGTGGCGACGAAGCCGTCACCACCAGTGATCAAAACTCGCTTGCCGAACCAGAAGTCCTCGGTCATGCAGCGTCCATCTCCCTTGTCGTGACCCCCGGGCATGCAACCACATGACAGCGACCGATGGATCAGGACCCGCCAAATTAGTTGCCAGGCCCCATGCGACGGCGGTGGCGTGGGGGTGGACCAAGACCACCGCCGTCGCTCCCTCTCGGTTCCCTCCCGGTTGGGATCGAGGAGCCAGTGCCAGCGCAAGCGCGGTCACTCCCCCTCGGGGCGCCTTCGGAGACTCCCGGCTCCTGGGCGCAGGAATACCGTATCAAGTGGTCGTTCAAGCCCGGGTCGGCTCACCGGGCGCGGAGCAGATCAGGTGTGTGAATCGCAGGTCATGCCGATGCCAAGCAGCGTGATCGTCACCTGCTGGGACATGGTGCCGGAGACCCAGGAACCGTTGGGAGAAGGCAATTTGGCCACGATGTCGATGTGATACGACTGGTTCAGAATCGTGGATAGCAACCCGGCGTTGAACTGTGTCTGGCGCGTCGAACCGTTGTCCGTGACCGTCATCGACGCACCCGTCTCGCGGATCGTTGCGGTGTAGTCCAGCGCGTAGGGCGAGGACACCTCCTGCCAAACAATCGTCGCCGTCTTCTGGGACAGCGCCCCACCCGTCACGGTGCAGCTCACCCATACCGGCTTCGGCACGGTGTACGCGCTCAGCGTGCTCGTACTCACCGTGGCGGAGTCGGTCCACGCCGCCCAGGTTGGAGCCGGCGTCACCGGAAGTCCCAGCGATCCGCCGAGCATCAGCAATCCGGCAACAGCCGCGGCGCCGGCGCTTGCGTCGCGCTTCGACAGGCCGCGGGCACCTCCGTTAGGCGGCCGGGGGCTCGCCTTCCAGTCTGCGTACACGGCCGCAACGAGGAATGCGACATAGATGCCCAGGAAGAACAGTCCGGTCGAGCCGGACATCCATGCCGCGACCCGTCCGGCAAACGGGATGGCGACGACCATGCGGCCGGCCTGCCGTACGTCGTAGACCTCTGGGTCCCTGACTTTGTTCGCATCGCCCTTGAGCTCGATCGATGCGGTAGCACCTCGATGCGTGATCTGCACGATGCGGTGCGTGACCAGAGTGTGGTCGTGCCGCTTCACAGTGACGACCTGACCCACCCGCAACTGCGCGGCAGGCGTGTCGCGCGTGATGAGGAGCGAGCCGGTCTTGACGGTCGGCTCCATGGATCCCGACTGCACGATCAACGGCGTCAGCCCGAACACGACGCAGCTCAGGGCGAAGAGGATGCAGACCAGCCCGCCGATTGCTCCCGCGGTCAGGAGGATCTCTTTGGTCCGGCGAAGCGCGTCGGTCATTGCGTTGCCGTGAACGTGAGGACCACATCCGTCGTTGACCCCTGCAGCGACGAGGAGGCATTGGAGGGCATCGAGACTTCCACGCAGACCGGCTCGCTGGCGCTGGCTGCAAGCGAACGGGCCGTGCCCAAAAGGGTGAACGTCGCGCCGAGCGACGTCCCGGAACCGGTGAGCGCCGAACCGGAGCAGGTCGCGCTGGGCGACGACCCGGTCACGCTTCCGCCGGTGACCTTCAGGACAAGGGCGCCCCGAAGGTTCTTGCTGTCGACGTTGGTTGCCGTGCCGTTGGCGGTGTAAGTGAACCCGACGTTGCCGGCATTCTTGACAGTCAGGACTGCCGCGACGCTCTGACCGGGGATCATGTTGGAGATGTTCAGGGATGTGTAGCCGGTGACGTTGTCCAGGTTGTTGACCTTCAGGTCGAGGGTGCCCGCGGTGAAAGTAATGCCCGTGACGGTCGAACTGTCCGTCCAATAGGCGAAGGTGCCGGCAGAGCCGACGCCCAACGCGAGACCGAGGCTCAATGCGGCGCGCAGCGGAACCGAGCGCCACCACGGCATCGACCCGCTGCCACGGCGCGCGCGCGGGGCACGGCGTTCGGTGCGACGATCGCCGGCATCGCTCGCGCGATTGGATCGGGAGGCCCGGTGATCAGACATCACGAGCCTCCTTGCGCCAAGACGATGCGACGGTCAGCCAGCCGGCCGCGACGCCGAGCATTCCAGTCGGAAGCAGCCACCAGACGGGCCCGCCCGTGCCTGGCAGCATTCCGTCGCGGACCTTCTGCTGATCAGAGTCATCGGACTTGTCCGAGTCGTCCGAGTTGTCGGAGTCGCGGCCCCCACCGGACGCTGAACCCTGAGTCAGGCGGACCTCGAACTGCAGGTCGAAGGCCTTGAGCTGAGACTGGTTCGGCGAAGCCCGATCGAACGCAACCGTGACGTCGATCCGCTCCACCTGTCCCGGCTGCTCGACGCGCGAAGCGATCAGCTCCTGGCGCCCCACTGACGCGGTGGTTGTCCCGGACCCATTGGCAGCCTTGACGGTCACCGCAAGGTCACCGGTACCCATCAAAGAGTCGATGCCGTTTCCGAGGACAGCAACGTCAAGGGTCGCCTTGTCCCCGGACTGGTTGCGGACCCAGAACGAAGCCGTCTCCGTGTCACCCGGCACCCAACGGAAATTGGCGTCGAAGAGCGGCGTGTTCAGCTTTGGAGCCCAGTGCGAGCCGTCCGAACTGAGCCCGAGTTCGTTGGCTGCCCAGGCAGCACTGGGTAGAAGTCCGAGGGCGCAGACGACGAAAAGAGGAACCATGAACTTCACGGCGATTCTCCTTTCGTTGCCGGCACCGGGTGCCGCTTTTGCCTAGAACGGTCGAGCGCCGCCGAGAGGAACATGTACGCCGCATATCCGAACAGGACGGTGACGATGGCGATCAGTGCAACGTGTCGCTGTTGTCCGCTGATCGCCGAGGTGACGTACCCGAGGTAGGGAACGGCGTACCACCTGGCCCCCTTGATCTGGACTGGTCGGACCCACTTCTCGTCAGCGACATTGTTGGCGTCGCCTCTGGTCTGGAAGATCGGCTTTCCTTGAAAGCTGGCCATCCCCACGATGCGGTGAGTGACAACCGCAGGTTCGCCGGACTTCAGCTGGTAGGTGACAACGTCTCCAATGCCCAACTGCTGAGCTTTCACAGGCCGCGCGACGACCATGGTGCCGGGCGGCATGGTCGGTCGCATCGAACCGGTCAGGACCACATAGGGCGTGGCGCCGCCAATCCTCGGAATCAGCACACTGATCGTGACGATCGTGCCGATTCCGAGGATCACCAGCCACGCGAGAACGCGCCGAACCCAACCCATGGGGTGATCTCAGATCAGTTGTGGTTCTGGGTTCCGACAACAGTGAGGTTGCTGATCGTTGCCGACAGCCCCGCGGCGACGTTCGAGTCGTTGTCCTGGACACCGTATGGCCACGTGATCGTGATGACGACATCCAAGGTGTCATTGTCGGCAACCGGAACGGCCGTGGTTCCCAGCGAGGAGCCACCCTTTTGAATGTCGACTGTCGGAGACAGTTCGTCAGTCAGGGCAGTTGAGCCGCTTTCGGTCGGATTCGTAACCGCGAAGTCAGCGTTCAGCAGGTGTGCACCTGCAACGTCGACCGTCACCGCACAGGTCTTGGTAAGGACGTCGCCGGGGATCAGCAACTGGGTCGTGTAGGTCGCACCACCGTCGAGTTTCCAGGTGGCGGCCGTGCAGGCCGTCGAATCCAGCTTGAAATGACCACTGTTGATCGTTGTGCCGTTCACCGTTGCGGTGTCGGTCCAGAAGGCGAGCGTGCCGGCGCCGCCGAGCAGGAGCACTCCAGCGGCCGCAGCCGCGATGGCTCCCTTGGTTGTCTTGCCGACGCGGAGCTTGGCGCTGCCCTGCGTGGGCCCGTCGATGACGGTGTTGAGAGATTCGTTCTTCATGGCATGGGTCCATTCCTGCGCGATGCCCTGGTCGGGGCTCAAGGACGACTTGTCCCACCGACCATCCTTGGGCGTCAGCACGTGCCCCGCGCCCTGCAATTGGTTGCGAAACCGTTGCGAAGGGGCCGGTGGGGTGACGATTGAGTGACGTCGATCGATAAGTCACCCCACCGTCACCAACGGCACTCAGATGCGACGCCCCAGCGGAAGACCGTTACCGGGCGCTACCAGCCGCGCTCGGCCAGCCGGTGCGGCTCGGGAACGTCCTCGACGTTGATGCCGACCATGGCTTCGCCCAGCCCACGGGAGACCTTGGCGATGACGTCCGGGTCGTCGAAGAAGGTTGTCGCCTTGACGATGGCCTCGGCCCGCTCGGCCGGGTTGCCCGACTTGAAGATGCCCGAGCCGACGAAGACGCCCTCCGCGCCGAGCTGCATGACGAGCGCAGCGTCGGCCGGCGTCGCAATGCCGCCGGCGGTGAAGAGCACGACTGGCAGCTTGCCGAGCTCGGCGACCTCCTTGACCAGGTCGTACGGCGCCTGGAGCTCCTTGGCGGCGACGTACAGCTCGTCGGTGGGCAGCGTCTGGAGACGACGGATCTCGCCACGGATCTTACGCATGTGGGTGACGGCGTTGGAGACGTCGCCGGTGCCGGCCTCGCCCTTGGAGCGGATCATCGCCGCGCCTTCGGTGAGGCGACGCAGCGCCTCCCCGAGATTGGTCG
This sequence comes from Aeromicrobium sp., assembly GCA_045806885.1. GTDB lineage: Bacteria > Actinomycetota > Actinomycetes > Propionibacteriales > Nocardioidaceae > Aeromicrobium. The sequence goes on along the minus strand of JBJMIJ010000024.1, from coordinate 2,620 downwards.
CACCGCACACGAACGGGACGGTGAAGGCCCACTTGTCGATGTGATTGGTGTAGTCGGCCGGCGTGAGCACCTCGGACTCGTCGATGTAGTCGACGCCGAGCGACTGCAGGATCTGGGCCTCGGCGAAGTGACCGATGCGCGCCTTGGCCATGACCGGGATCGACACCGCTTCGACGATGCCGTCGATCAGGTCGGGATCGCTCATCCGCGCAACGCCACCCTGCGCGCGGATGTCGGCCGGCACCCGCTCCAGCGCCATGACGGCGACGGCGCCCGCGTCCTCGGCGATCTTGGCCTGGTCGGCGGTGACGACGTCCATGATGACGCCGCCCTTGAGCATCTCGGCCATGCCGCGCTTAACGGGGGTGGTGCCGGTGGTCGGGTTCTCTGCGCTGGTCACGGGGCCATTCTACGGGCCTGGGCGCTACGCCTCGATGGCCTGCTTGCGGACCACGAGGATCCGCTGGATGACGGTGATTCCAGCCGCGACGACCAGCAGCCACAGCGCGAGCTCGGTGAGGATCGGCAGGCCGAAGATCCCGTTGAAGCCGGTCGCCACCAGGATCAGGACGAGCCGCTCGGCCCGCTCGGCGACGCCGACCTTGGCGGTCATGCCCAGGCTCTCGGCCCGTGCCCGGATGTACGAGGTGATGCTGCCGAGGATGAGGCACGCCAAGGAGAGATAGACGTAGAGCTTCGGCGCCCCGAGCATCGTCTCGGCGTGCGGGCCGGCGTAATACAGCAGCAGTCCGCCGAAGATCGCCGCGTCGCCGAAGCGGTCCATGGTCGAGTCCAGGAATGCGCCCCAGTTCGACGTCTGGCCGGTCTTGCGGGCCATGTAGCCGTCCATCAGGTCGCTGAAGACGAACGCGGTGATCACGAGAACGCCGGTGAGCAGCTGCCCCCGCGGGAAGAACCACAGCGCCCCGGCGACCACGCCGATCGTCCCGACGACGGTCACCTGGTCAGGGGTGACGCCCAGCTTCAGCAGCAGGTCAGCCGGACCCGAGAACACCTTCGTCCAGAACTCACGGAACCGTTGCAGCATCAGCTCACTCCCCCGTCCCACGCCTTGGCCAGCAGGTCGCGCGTCTCGCTCAGCAGCTGCGGGACCGTCTTCGTCCGCCCGATGACGGGAAGGAAGTTCGAGTCGCCGCTCCACCGCGGCACGACGTGCTGGTGCAGGTGCGCGGCAATGCCCGCGCCCGCTGCCGCTCCCTGATTCAGGCCGATGTTGAATCCCTGCGGGCCGCTGACGTCGCGCATCGCAGACATCGCGCGCTTCGTGAACTCGGCCACCTCGGCCGTCTCGTCCGCGGTCAGGTCGGTGTAGTCCGCGACGTGCCGGAACGGGCAGACCAACATGTGGCCGGGGTTGTACGGATAGAGATTGAGCACGACGTAGGCCGTCTCGCCACGGTGGACGATCAAGCCCTCGGTGTCGTCCAGCGTCGGGATGCGGCAGAACGGGCATTCGGCCGGCTCCCCCGAATCCGGCTTGTTCTCGCCCTTGACGTATGCGATGCGGTGCGGCGTCCAGAGGCGCTGGAAGGCGTCCGGCTCCCCCACACCTTCGATGAACTCGGCGTCGTCGCGGCTCATGTCAGACCTGGGCCTTCGATTCGATGGCGGCGACGATGCGCTCGACGGCGTCGGCGACGGCGACCCCGTTCTCCTGCTCCCCACTGCGGAAACGGAACGAGACGGCACCGGACTCGATGTCACTGTCGCCCGCGATGAGCATGAAGGGGATCTTCTGGGTCTGCGCATTGCGGATCTTCTTCTGCATCCGCTCGTCGGAGTGATCGACCTCGACCCGGATCCCACGCTGCTTGAGCTGGGCTGCAACCACGTCGAGGTAGTCGGCGTGCCGCTCGGCGACGGGAATGCCGACGACCTGTACCGGCGCGAGCCACGGCGGGAAGGCGCCGGCGTAGTGCTCGACCAGCAGGCCGAGGAATCGCTCGATCGAGCCGAACTTGGCCGAGTGGATCATGACCGGCTGCTGGCGCGAGCCATCCGGCGCGACGTATTCCAGCTCGAAGCCCCGCGGCTGGTTGAAGTCGTACTGGATGGTCGACATCTGCCAGGTGCGGCCGATGGCGTCCTTGGCCTGGATCGAGATCTTGGGGCCGTAGAACGCGGCGCCGCCCGGGTCGGGGACGAGCTCGAGGCCGGTGTCCTCGGCCGCTTTGCGCAGCACCTCGGTCGCGATCGCCCAGTCCTCGTCGGAACCGACGAACTTGTCCGGCTTGGCGTCGTCACGGGTCGACAGCTCAATGTAGAAGTCGTCGAGGCCGAAGTCCCGCAGCAGGCCGAGGATGAACTCCAGCAGGTGCTGGATCTCGCCCGGCGCCTGTTCAGGCGTGACATACGAGTGCGAGTCGTCTTGCGTCAGCCCGCGCACGCGCGTGAGGCCATGGATAACTCCGGACTTCTCGTACCGGTAGACCGACCCGAACTCGAACATCCGCAGCGGCAGCTCGCGGTAGGAGCGCTGCCGCGACCGGAAGATCAGGTTGTGCATGGGGCAGTTCATGGCCTTGAGGCGGTAGTCCATGCCGTCGACGTCGAGCGCCGGGAACATCCCCTCGCCGTAGTACGGCAGGTGGCCGGACGT
>JBJMIJ010000023.1:0-24044 GCA_045806885.1 Aeromicrobium sp. | reverse complement strand
GGGCAAGCCCCACGCCGCGACGGTCGTCGCCTGCATCGGACCGGCCACGGCCAAGACGGCGCAGGAGCACGGCCTGCGGGTCGACGTCCTCGCCCCCGAGGCGTCGGCCACCAGCCTCGTGGACGCGTTGGCCGGCCACGAGCGTCTCCGTGGCGATGTCGGCACGCGGCAGGAAGACCCGGTTGATGGGGTCGAGCAGCTCGTCGTACGGCGGCCAGTCCTCGAGCAGGCCCTGCGCCGACTGCTCGCCGGACGGGATGAGGTCCGGCTTGATGCCCCAGGTCTCGATGGCCTCGGCCGTCTTGTCGCCGACCGCGGCGATCTTCAGGCCCGAGAACGCGCGGGCGTCCAGGCCGTACTCCTCGAACTTCTCCCGAACTGCCTTGACGGCGTTGACGCTGGTGAAGGCGACCCACTCGTAGCGTCCCTCGACGAGCCCGCGCACGGCCTTGTCGATCTGCTGCGGGTTGCGGGGCGGCTCGACCGAGATGGTCGGCACTTCCTCGCCGACGGCACCGTAGGAGCGCAGACGGGCAGCGAGCCCGGCTGCCTGCTCCTTGGTGCGTGGCACCAGCACCCGCCAGCCGTACAGCGGCTTGGTCTCGAACCACGACAGCGAGTCGCGCATGCTGACGACCTGGCCGACGACGGTGATGGCCGGCGACGCCATTCCCGCAGCGGCGGCGTCCTTGGCGATGGTGGCGAGCGTCGACACCACGGTGGCCTGGTCGGTGGTGGTGCCCACGCGAGTCATGGCAACCGGGGTCTCGGCGGACCAGCCGGCTTCGACGAGTCCCTCGGCGACCTCACCGATGCGGCCCACCGCGGACAGCAGGACGAGCGTGTCGACCGCGGCGTGCTTGGACCAGTCGATGGTCGCGTCGCCGACGCTGACGACCTCGTACGTCCGACTCGACCGGTTGGTCAGCGGGACGCCGGCGTAGGCCGGTACGGCGGAAACCGAGGACACGCCGGGCACGATCTCGAACCCGATGCCGGCCTTGGCGCACGCGGCCGCCTCCTCGGGGCACGTCGAGTACGTGAACGGGTCGCCGGTGATGAGGCGGACAACGTGGGCGCCGGACTTGGCGAGCTTGATGACGAGGCGAGCACGCGCGGCGTGCGTCAGCGTCTCGCCATCCTCGCCGACGCCGCCATCGACGACTTCCACGTGCGCGTCGACGAACGCGGCCTGCTCAGGCTGCTCGGTGACGACGATGTCGGCCTGACGCAGCAGGTCGGCGGCGCGGACCGTCAGCAGGCTGGCGTCGCCGGGGCCCGTTCCTACGAAACTGACGTAACCCTTGGCTGCAGACTTGGCGGTCGTCCGCCGAGCTGTTGTGGGGGTCGTGCCAATGAGGTCGGTAGTCATGGTCTTCTCTCTGGTCTGCCGGTTGGTCATGAGGCGGTACTCGCTGTGACGTGCGTGAGTTCAGCGGCACCTTCGGCCAGGAGCTCGGCAGCGAGCTGCTGGCCGACCGCGACGGCGTGATCGGGCGATCCCGTCGCGGAAAGGCGGATGGATGGGCTGCCGGAGACGTCGGCCACGACGGCGCGCAGCCACAGTTCGTCGCCGTCGTCGCCCATGGCGACATCGGCGAGTGCTCCGACAGGTGCAGAGCAGCCGGCCTCGAGGGTGGCGAGGAGGCTGCGCTCGGCGGTGACGGCGGACCGGGTCTCGGCGTCGTCGAGCACCGCGAGTACATCGGCGGTCGCGCCATCGTCGGCGCGACACTCACAGGCCAAGGCGCCTTGGCCGGGTGCGGGAAGAATCTGGAGGGGGTCGAGCAGCTCCGTCGCCTCGTCTGCGCGACCGAGCCGCTTCAGGCCGGCGAGCGCGAGCACCACGGCATCGACGTCGCCTTGGCGCACCTTGTCGATGCGGGTGTCGACGTTGCCGCGGATCGGGACGACGTTCAACCCGAGGCCGAGCGCATTGAGCTGTGCCGTGCGGCGGGGCGAACCAGTGCCGACCGTGGATCCGGCCGGCAGCTCGCCGAGCGTCAGGTTGTCGCGGGCGACGACGGCATCCCGGGGGTCTTCGCGGGTCGGCACGGCCGCGACGATGAGGCGCGGGTCGGGCGAGGTGGGGAGGTCCTTGAGCGAGTGCACGGCGAAATCGACCTGCCCACTCACGACGGCCTCGCGGAGGGCGGCGACGAAGACACCCTGGCCACCGAGCGTCGCCAGTGGCGTGGCCTGGTCACGGTCGCCCTCTGTGGAGATGGTCACGAGCTCCACGTCGACGCCCGCCTCCGCCTTCAGGCGGTCGGCGATGTGCTGCGCCTGCGTCGTGGCAAGGGCGCTGGCGCGGGTTCCGAGTCGAAGTGTCATTCGACCTCACCCCCGACGCGGGTCACTGCTTCGACGGCGGCCGGGTCGAGCGCGAACAGGTCGGTCAGCGCTTCGGCGTACGTGAGCCCAGCGGGGCCGTCGATGAGCTCCTGGACCCGGATCGTCGGTGCGTGGATCAGCTTGTCCGCGATGCGCTGCAAGGAGCGGCGGACCTCGGCGAGCTCGTCGGCCCGAAGGTCGGGCATCCGACTGGAGAGGCGCTCGGCCTCGGTCTCCACCACCGACGTGGCCATGGAGCGGAGCGCGACGACGGTCGGCGTGACCCGCGACGACGCCTTCGCGGCCAGGAAGGTACGGACCTCGTCGTCCACGATCGCCCGCACGGCAGAGACATCGTCGTCGGCTGCGTCCGTGCCGGCTCGGCGGGCGAGCACCGCGAGGTCGATGACCGTCACGCCGGGAAGCTCGGCTGCATCGCGCGCGACGTCACGCGGAAGGGCTAGGTCGAGGACGGTAGTGGGCCCGTTGGCTGACGCGCTCGCGAGGCGAGTGCTGTCGAGCACGATGCCGGCGGCACCGACGCAACTGATGATGACGTCGGCATCCAGCAGCACACTGTCGAGGTCGTCCCACCCCGCCGCGACGGCCCCCACGGAGGCGGCGAGGTCTTCACCACGTTCGCTCGTCCGGTTCACCACGGTGACGCGCTCGGGGTTGACGCCGCGATCGATCAGCGAACGGACGGCCAAACTGGCCATGGCCCCCGCGCCCACGACGACGAAGCGCGTCGTCGGGGCGGAGGCGATGTCGCCGGCTGCGTCGAGCGCAGCCGTCGCGATCGAGGGCGCGAGATGGTCGATGCCGGTCTCGGCATGTCCGCGCTTGCCGATGCGCAGCGCCTGCTGGAACAGCGCATTGAGCGCGGGCCCGACCGTCGACTCCGACTGGCCGGTGTGCAGCGTGTCGCGAACCTGGCCGAGAATCTGGCTCTCGCCGATGATCATCGAGTCGAGGCCGGAGGCGACGGCGAAAAGGTGGGCGACGGCCGAGTCGTCGTAGTGGACGTAGACGTTGGACACCAGTTGGTCGCGGTCGAGGTGAGCGTGCTCGGCCAGGAGCCGCGAGACCTCTTCCACGGCACCGTGAAAGCGATCGGTCTCGACGTAGATCTCGACCCGGTTGCACGTGGAGATGACGGCCGATTCCGTCACCGACGGGGCCTCCAGCGCGAGATGGGACAGCTTGATGGCCGCGGACGGGTCGAGCGAAACGCGCTCGAGCAGCTCGATCGGCGCGGACCGGTGGGACATGCCCACGACGAGGACGCTCATCCAGCCACCCCCCGAACCCGCTGCTCGTGATACGCGAGGATCTGCAGCTCGATGGACAGGTCGACCTTGCGGACGGTGACGCTCTCGGGCACCGAGACGATCGCTGGCGCGAAGTTGAGGATGCTGGTGATGCCGGCCGCAACGAGCGCGTCTGCGGCCTCCTGCGCGGCCGCACCGGGCGTCGCGATGACGGCGATGGCCACGTGATGTTCGCGAACGAGGGAGCCCAGCTCGGACATGGGCGCCACGGTCAGACCGCCGATCGTCGTGCCGACCTTGGCCGGGTCGTTGTCGACGAGGGCGGCGATGCGAATGCCACGGGAGCTGAAGCCGTTGTACGCGCAGAGCGCCGAACCCAGCCGGCCGACGCCGACGATGATGACGTCCCAGTCCTGCGTCTGGCCCAGCGCGCGGGCCACGTGGTAGCGCAGGAACTCGATGTCGTAGCCGACGCCGCGGGTGCCGTAGGAGCCCAGGTATGACAGGTCCTTGCGCAGCTTGGCCGGATTGACGCCTGCAGCGGTCGCCAAGTCGTTGGACGAGCAGATGCTGAGGCCCTGGTCCGACAACGTCGCCAGCGCCCGCAGGTAGAGCGGCAGCCGGGCAACGGTCGCTTCCGGGATGTTCCGGAAGGCGGGCGTATTCAGAAGAGTCACTGGTCTCCCACGCACACGGTCTGGGATTTCCCTGAAACAACGGGTCTACCGCGCAGCGCGTCCGCCAGTTTATGAGTTTGTGAACGGCTGCACCAAATCGGCGCGAGCGCCGAGGCGCCGCGCGCGCTAGCCGAGCGAAGCGAGGCGGGAGGGGCAGAAGGGCCCCGAAGCGTCCGATCTCACCGAGGTTCCTACACATCGGGCGGTGGGTTTGGCACCTCGCCTGGCCCCGGGCGGTGGTGGAACCGCAGGTATCACTCGCGAGACCATCCCGACGGCCGCTGTGCGGCCTAACGCTCCAGCGCGCTGCGGAGCCGCTCCTCGTCCACTCGCCAGAAGTCGTGCTGGGCGCCGTCGACGTACGTCACCGGAACCTGATCGGTGAAGCGTTGCGTCAGGTCGTCGTCGGATTCGATGAAGACCTGGGTCCACGTGTCACCGGTGTCGGCACACACCGACGCCACGATCTCGAGCGCGAGATCACACAGGTGGCACCCGAGCCGTGTGTAGACGACCACGCGCGCATCGTCGGCGTGTATCGGTGCCGAACGGGTCATGAGGGCCCGAGATTGAGCATCTCGCCTCGGGCCATCGCCCGCAGCCGGCCCTTGGCCACCTTGCCCGTCGCCGAGTGCGGGAGTCCTTCGATCATGACGACCTGCGACGGATGCTTGAACCGAGCGAGCCGCGTCTGACAGTGCTCGTTGATGGCGGCGATCAGGTCGGTCTCGGCAGGCGCATCGGCCTTCGGCACGACGAATGCGAGGACGGCCTCGCCGGTGGCCTCGTCCGGAGCGCCGACGACGGCGACCTCCGCAACACCGTCGACCTCGTGAATGACCTCCTCGACCTCCGACGGGTAGACGTTGAAGCCAGAGACAATGACCAGCTCCTTGAGCCGGTCGACGAGCGTCAGGTCGCCGTCGTCGTCGGCCCAGCCGACATCGCCGGTGCGGTACCAGCCGTCTTCGTCAGGCCCGTCCGAACCGTCGGGCCAATACCCGGAGAAGAGATTGTCGCCGTGGATCCAGAGTTCGCCCAGGTCGCCGTTCTCGACGTCGTTGCCGTCAGGGCCCATCGTCCGGACCTCGATGCCGGGCAGCGAGTGACCGACCGAGGCCGACTTGGGCGGGGACCCCGGCTCGCGCCGGCTCGCGAGGGTCACCGCAATGACCGGCGATGCCTCGGTCATGCCATATCCCTGCTCGACGGGGTGCCCGGATGATTCGGCGAAGAGACTGGCCAGCTCGGGGTCGAGGGTCGATGCACCCGACACGACCACGCGGACGCCCGCCAACGCCTCGCGCACGCCGGCGCGACCCGCCCACGCCGCGATGACAGGCGGTGCGAGCGGGAGGTTGGTGATGCCTTCGTCCCGGACGATGTCCAGCAGGCCGGACGGGTCGAACCCGTCGACCATCACCACCCGGGCGCCAGCACGCACGGCATAGCCCAGGACGGCGTTGAGCCCGTAGATGTGGAACATCGGCAGCAAGCCCAACACCCTGTCGTCGGGCGTGACCAGCGGCGGCTCGACGGCAGCGGCCTGCTCGACGTTGGCGATCAGCGCGCGATGGCTCAGCATGACCCCGCGCGGCTTGCCGCTCGCACCGGATGTGTACAGGATCGCCGCGAGCGCCTCGGCATCGCGCGGTGCAACCGGCTCGGCATCGATCGCTTCGCCGATGAAGTCGTCGAAGGATGTCTCGGCCGCGCCCCGGGCAACGGCGTCGACGACCACGTCGCACGGATATTCGCCGACGGCCTCGCGGACGGCCTCGACGCCCGTTCCGTCGCAGAGCACGACCTTGACCTTGGCATCGGCCAGCATCCGGCTGATTTCGCTCGCCGTCGAACGCGGGTTGATCGGCACAGCCACCATGCCACCACGCAGGATGCCGAAGTACGCCAGCGGCAGGTCCACGCGATTGGCCATGACCAGCGCGACCCGCTGGCCGGCGACCAGGCCCCGGCCGGTCAGCGCACGGGCCACCGCATCCGCGGCCGAATCGACGTCGCTCCACGACAAGGTCCGTCGCGACTCCCCCTTGGCAGACACCTCGACGAGCGCAACGCCCTCCGGGTCGTCCACGGCCGCCGCATGGAGGTACTCGCTCAGATTCACGGCCACACGTTGAGTCAATCACACGCGACTAACACGCGACCGCACCCGCGTAAGGTTCAGAACATGGCCGCCACCAGCGCCGATCAACCGCGCAACCTCAAGTCGCGCTCCATGCTCGCCGGCCAAGCCGCGGCCGCCGCCAGCGAGATGGAGTCGGCGCTCCGACTGACGCCTGACCCACAGGTGGCCGCGTTCTTCGACGTGGACAACACCGTCATGCAGGGCGCGTCCATCTTCCATCTCGCCCGCGGGTTGCACCGTCGCCAGTTCTTCACCACCGGGACCATCGCGAAGGCAGCTTGGCAGCAGTTCTACTTCCGCTTCATGGGGAAGGAGGACCCCGAGCACATCGCGAGCGCGCGGTCCTCGGCGCTGTCCGTCATCGCCGGTCGCGAGGCCAGCGAGCTTGCCGAGATCGGCGAGGAGATCTTCGACGAGAACATGGCGCGGCGCATCTGGCCCGGGACGCGCGCCTTGGCGCAGTGGCACCTGGACCGCGGGCATCGCGTCTGGCTGGTGACCGCCGCGCCCATCGAGATCGCCAGTGTCATCGCCCGACGACTCGGACTCACCGGCGCCCTCGGGACGGTCGCCGAACAGGTCAACGGCGTGTACACGGGCGCCCTCGTCGGCGAGATGCTGCACGGCGAAGGCAAGGCTGTGGCCGTCAAGGCGCTGGCCGAACGCGAGGGCCTCGACCTCGAGCGCTGCTACGCGTACTCCGACTCCAGCAACGACCTCCCGATGCTCTCCCTGGTGGGAAACCCGTGTGCCGTCAACCCCGACACGACACTGCGGGCGCACGCCAAGGCGAACGGCTGGCGCATCCGCGACTATCGGAACGGCCGCCGCGCCGCCGGGGCCGGACTCAAGATCGCCGGCACGGGAGCCGCGGCAGCGGGGGCCTGGAGCGTCGGCCGGAAACTGACGCGCGGCCGCTTCCGCCACTAGAATCGGCCCGGCGGGTGGGGAGGGCATCGTGATCGAATGGGGGTCGACGCTGCGCCCTGCCATCGCCTACGCCATCGCCGAGCCGGACGATCACCGCTTGAGCGGGGCACTCGGCAGCCACTTCGACCGCCCCAACGACGATGACGAGCAGCAACGGCTGCGCGCGTTGGTCGAGCTCGCACAGCAGGGCGACGCTGACGCCTTCGGTCAGCTCTACGACCACTACGTGAATTCGATCTTCCGGTTCGTGCGTGCGCGCGTCGGCTCCACGCAGCTGGCTGAGGACATCACCGGCGAGGCCTTCCTGCGCGCGCTCCGATCGATCAACACCTTCACGTGGCAGGGCAAGGACTTCGGCGCCTGGCTCACCACCATCGCGCGCAACCTCATCACCGACCACTACAAGTCGAGGCGCACCCAGCTCGAGATCGTCACCGACGTTCCGCCCGAGCGCGAAACCGGTCGGCCCGGGCCGGACGAGGACGCGCTCGCGACAATCTCCAACGAGGCTCTCCTGCGGGCCGTCAACAGCCTGCCGGCCGACCAGCGCGACTGCATCCTGATGCGGTTCATCCAGGAGCTGAGCATCGCCGAGACGGCTCAGGTGCTGGGCAAGTCCGAAGGCGCCGTCAAGCAGCTGCAGCTGCGCGGCGTGCGACGACTCGCCAAGGCCGTGAGCGAAGAGGCGGTGACGCCGCCGTGATACCCACCACCATCCGTAGCCCGCACACTCACCCACTCGTTGAATCCCCTAATGGCTCCCGAATGGCAAGGACCCCGGCATGAGCTGGCGCACACGCGACGCGCGTGATTTCGCCGACGCCCTGGCGGGGCGGGCGAAGCCGAGCTCACGCGAAGTGGCGGACCTCGTCGCCGTCGCCGAGCGGCTGTGTGCGGCCGCTGCGAGCGTGCAGCCGTCGCCGGCCTTCCAGGCCACCCTGCGCACGTCGCTGATGACCGAGGCGGCCACCGCGCTCACTGCCACTGGGCCCACCGCGGCCGCAGTCCGGACCCAGCGTCGGCCGATCTCGCTGCCGGCTGCGACCAGGCGGCGGGTCGCGATCCTGACGGCGGTCCTGGCGACTGTGTTCGGACTGGTCGGGATGTCGGCCGCGAGCGCCTCCGCGCTACCCGGCGACACCCTGTACCCGGTCAAGCGTGGCATCGAAAACACCCAGCTGGCGGTCAAGCGCGGCGACTCCGCACGCGGCGCGTTCCGGTTGGAGCTCGCCAGCGAACGGCTGAAGGAGACGAACGGGCTGACCGAGCGCCGTTCGGTCGCGTCGACGCTGGAGGCGCAGACGCTCAGGGAGTTCGCCAAGCAGGCACGTCTCGGTTCCGACGCGCTCGTGCGGTCGTTCAAGTCCACGCATCACCGCGCAGATGTCATCGCCATCAACCACTTTGCCAGCCACGCCGCAAGCGGCCTGGCCAGCCTGGATGGCAGGCTCAACGGGCCTGCCGCGTCGGTGCTCAATTCGGCCCAGAGCCAGCTGGCCGCCATCGTCCAGGCAACGGCGAGCCTGTGCCCAGCCTGCGGCGGCATCGAGCCGGACGTGATGAGCGCGCTGAACGGGACCGAGCCCACCATCGCGCCGCCGCCCCCGACGGCTGCGCCGACCGAAGAAGCTCCCCTCCCGGCCCCGCTTCCCGCACCGATCGGCAAGCCGGTCACCTCCACGTCCTCCAACGACGACTCGACTGACTCCGGGACGAAATCCGACGAATCGGACAGCGACTCGGACGCGGACACACCGGCGCTTCAGCCCGCGCCGCCGTTGAGCCCCGTGCTGCCGCCCGAGACGATGCCGAGCAACCCCACAACACCGACCACGCCGACGACACCGAGCACGCCCCCCACGCCCGTGCCGCCGACGGCAGAGTTCACGTGGTCCAGCAGCCCCGGGGTCGGCAACGAGCTACGGGTCGACTTCACCGACGCCTCCAGCGCGGATGCCACCGCCTGGGATTGGAACTTCGGCGACGGCAGTGCCCACTCCACCGAACAGAACCCGCGGCGCCATGAATTCCCCGCTGCGGACAGCTACCTGGTCACCCTGACCGTGACCAACGCCGCGGGCGGGACGGCCCGCATGAGCCACCTCGTCACCGCTCATTGAACCGGGCTCAGAAAAAGGCGCTCCCGCGGTCGACGAGCAGCTTGTACAGCGTCTGCTGGATCGTCTCGCGCACCTGGTCGGTCACGTTGAAGAGCAGCATCGGGTCGTCCGCTGCGTCGGGCTCGTAGGCATCGGTGCGGATCGGCTCACCGAACTCGATGATCCACTTGCTCGGCAGCGGGATCATGCCCAGCGGGCCGAGCAGTGGGAAGAACGGCGTGACGGGCAGATAGGGCAGGCCCAACAGGCGCGCGAGCGACGGTACGTTGCCCACCAGTGGGTAGATCTCTTCGGCGCCGACGATCGACACCGGGACGATCGGCACGCCCGCGCGCATCGCCGACGAGACGAAACCGCCGCGGCCGAATCGCTGCAGCTTGTACCGCTCGGAATACGGCTTGCCGATGCCCTTGAAGCCCTCGGGCCAGACGCCGGCGAGCTCGCCCGACGTCAACAGGCGCTCGGCGTCGGCGGTGCATGCGAGCGTGGCGCCCACCTTGCGGGCCATCTGGCCGACGAAGGGCAGCGCGAAGACGAGATCGGCGCCCAGCGGCCGCAGGTTGCGGCCGGTGAACTTGTGGACGGCGTACGAGGTGATCACGCCGTCGATCGGAACCGTGCCTGAGTGGTTGGCGACCAGCAGCGCGCCGCCCTCCATCGGAATGTTCTCGACACCGCGCACCTGGAGGCGGAACCATTTCTCAGCCAACGGCTCTACGGCCGCGCTGAGGACCTCGGTGATCTGCGGATCGAATCCGAACTCGTCGACCTCGAAGTCCCCGGTGAGCCGGCGCCGCAGGGCGGCGACGAACGCCGCCAGCCGGCCTTCCCAGTCCGAGCCCATGACGCGCTGCGCTGCGTGGACGATGGCCAGCACGATGTCGTCCAGCGGGATGCCGCCGGGGATGAGCGAGCTGCCCGAGTCCTTTGCCAGGGCGGCCGCTGCCGCTGCCGCTGCTGCGTCTTCATCGGTGACGGCGCGAAGGTGGGGCTGGCCATCGGCGGTGGTCGCACGTGCCGCGGTCTTCCGCGGGGTCGTCTTGCGCGCCGCAGGTTTGGTCGCTGCCGACTTGATCGGGGCCGTCTTGCGCGCCGACGCCGAGTTGGTGGCCGGCTTGGGAGCGGGCGCGCTGGGTGTGGCCTTGGTGGTCTTGGCGGGCGTCCTCTTCGCGGCCTTGGCCGGCGTCTCGGCCGCCTTGGCGGCCTTCGCCTTGGTCACGGGCTTCTTCGTCGCCGCGCGGTCGCCGGCGAGCGAGCGGGCCGCGGCCGACGGCCGAGTCGACCGGTTGCCCCGGCCGGCAGTCCCGGCGGTGCCGATGGTGCGGCGATCGTCATTCATGAGGTCAACCCCAACACTCCCAGTGGGCCAGGCCGAACGGCGGCACGGAACGCCTCGAACGTTTCCTCGGTGGTGTACATGGGCTCGTAGCCGAAGATGTCGCGGAGCGCAGTGATGTCGACCGCGCGCCCGTGCGTCAGGAGACGGTACAGGTCGGGCGAGATGTCGCCGCCCATCATGCGGACTGCGCGGCTGCTCGCCGCAGCGAAGCCGATCGGCGGCAGCGGAATGGTCGGCTTGCCCAGGCGGCGCGAGACCTGCGAGAGCAGCATCACGCCTGGGCCGGCGACGTTGAACGTCCCCCACCGGTCGTGGACGACGGCTTCGCTGATGACCGCGATGGCGTCGTCCAGGTGCAGGAACTGCAGGCGCGGGTCGAAGCCGATCACCGCCGGGAGCAGGGGGTTGGCGAAGTAGTTGCGCATCGGCGCCGGGATTTCGGGGTGCAGGATCTGCGCAGCGCGGAGCGTCGTGACGATGACCTCTGGCCGGCGCCGGGAGTAGCCGCGGACATAGCTCTCGACCTCGACGGCGTCCTTCGGGAAACCGACGTTCGTCCCACCGCGAGCGTTGTCGGCTTCGGTGAAGAGTGCCGGGTCCTTGGGCGAGGTTCCATAGACAGAGGTGGCCGACCAGAGCACGAACTTGCGCACCGACTCGGACCTTTGGGCCGCGGCGAGGACCTGCATCGTGCCGATGACGTTGCGCTCCTTGGCGCCGCTGCGGCCGCGCGACTGCTCGGACGGGCTGACGTCGAGGTGCACGACGGCGTCGATGTCCTCGACCGCCATGACCTTGCCGATCACGGGGGTACGAATGTCGGCGCGCACGAACTTGACGCCGCCGAGGTCGCCGGCCGGCGGGCGGGTGTCGACGCCGACGACCCGCTCGACGCCAGGCTGTTCAGCGAGAGCGCGTGAGACCCGGGAGGCGAACTCGCCGGCCACGCCGGTGACGAGGACGACCCGGCCCATGGACTACTTGCCCAAACGGCGGCGCTGGACGCGCGTGCGCTTCAGCATCTTGCGGTGCTTCTTCTTCGACATCCGCTTGCGACGCTTCTTGACGACTGAACCCACGACTGACCTCTACGACTGGCTGATTGGAGGCCCCTAGCGTACGGGGTTCAGCCACCGGGTCGTTAATCGGCCCGGCGTGTTGATTGTCTCGGGGTTGAGCCCTCTAGCCAGCCTGGAAGTACGAGCGGCCGAGGTATTCCTCGACGGCCTTCTCCGGCACGCGGAATGAGCGTCCGACGCGCACAGCCTCCAGATCGCCGGCATGCACGAGGCGGTACACGGTCATCTTCGAGACCCGCATCTGCGCCGCAACCTCGGCGACCGTCAAAAAGGTCGGTCCCGTTGCCATGGCCGCCACCCCTTCCCCTTCTAGGGGCACGCGCGCTCCCCGGCTTCCCCACCGGAGAGAAGGCGCGCGTGCTTGGGACGAGAGTAGTCGTTTGTGACGTCAGAGGGGTAGGAAGCGAAAATTTCCCCACAATCCCCTTTGGCCCCACTCCGGGACGTTTTCACCCGTTTGGCTCGAGGCCCATCAGCGGGAAGACCGCCTTGAGGGTGGCCTGGATTGCCCGGTCAACCGGGTTGTCGTCGGGCGCACCGGGGATCCAGCTCCGGTACTCCGGCGCGACGCCGTCCGTCATCGCCGATTCGGCTGGCCTCCCTGAAATGCGAGCCACATCGTCCCGCCATGTGGGCGGGGTGGCGGTCAGTGGATCGAGCGCACGACCGGCGACGATGGCGAGCAGGTGCGTCCACACCCTCGGCACCACGCTGTAGAGCGCATATCCGCCCCCTCCGGTGACGATCCAGTTGCCGCCCGCGTGCTCCTCGGCCAGCCGTTCGACCGCCAGATACGACGCCCGCTGCCCGTCGATACTCAGAGCGAGGTTGGTGAGCGGGTCGTGCGCATGGGAATCGCAGCCGTGCTGGCTCAGCAGCACCTGTGGCGCGAAGGCTTCGACCACCGGTGGCACCACAGCATGGAACGCACGCAGCCAGCCGGCGTCCGTCGTGCCGGGCGGTAGCGCGATGTTGACCGCGCTGCCCTCAGCGCCGGGTCCACCAGTCTCGTCCGGGTAGCCCGTGCCGGGGAACAGGGTTCGCGGGCCCTCGTGGATCGAGACGGTCAGGACTCGAGGGTCGTCGTAGAAGATGGCCTGGACGCCGTCACCGTGATGCGCGTCGACATCGACGTAGGCGACCCGCTCGGCTCCGTGGTCCAGCATCCAGCGGATGGCGAGGGCGGGGTCGTTGTAGACGCAGAAGCCGCTCGCGCGGTTCGGCATCGCGTGGTGGAGCCCACCGGCGATGTTGGCGGCCCGCTTGGTCTCGCCCGTCCACACCCGCCGGGCCGCTTCGACGGTGGCGCCGGCAACCAGTGCACTCGCGTCGTGCATCCCATGGAAGACCGGGTTGTCGCCGGTGCCCAGCCCCAGCGCCGGATCGGACTCGTACGGGTACTCGCTCAGCTCCTGGACGCCGGAGATGTAGTACGGCGCATGCACGGTGGCGAGCTCGTCGACCGTCAGTGGCCGCGGCTCGACGATGTCGAACCGGTCGAGCACGCCCAGCTCGCGGGCCAGCTGGATGGCCAGTGCGACCCGGATCGGCGCGAGCGGGTGGTCCGGCCCGAGGTTGTAGTCGGTCAGGGAATCTGACCAGACGAGTGTGGGGCGGGCCGGCACTCAGGCCCCGGAGAGCTCGGCCGATCGGCGGGCGGCGGCCTGGACACCGGCGGCGATGGCCGCCTTGACGCCCCGCTCGTCGAAGGTCGCGATGGCCTCAGCGGTCGTGCCGTTCGGGGAGGTCACCCGCCGACGCAGCTCGGCGGCGTCGGCGTCCGAGTCGGCCAGCAGCTTCGCCGCGCCCAGGATGGTCTGCGTGGTGAGGACCCGGGCCGTCTCGGCGTCGAGGCCGGCTTCGACGCCGCCGGCGATCATCGCCTCGGCCAGGTAGAAGACGTAGGCGGGGCCCGAGCCAGACACGGCGGTCAGAGCGTCCTGCAGGGACTCGTCGATCACGATGAAGCGACCACCGGCGGAGAGGAGTCGCTCGAGCGTCCCGACGTCCTCAGCAGAGCACGACGAGCCCGGCGATGCACCGAACATCCCCTCGCCCACGACGGCCGGAGTGTTGGGCATGATGCGGATGACCGCGGTGCCGGGCGCGAGCGCGGCTTCGATCTGGGCAATGCGGACACCAGCCGCGAACGATGCGACGGTGGCCCCGGGGCTCACGTCGGCGGCAATGTCGGCCAGAACCTGCGGGACGTCCTGCGGCTTGACGACGAGCAGGACGAGATCGGCGCCCTTGACGGCGGCGGCACCGTCCGTCACCTCCACCCCATGGGTGGTCCGCAGGGCCTCGGCGCGCTCGCCGCTCTTCTCCGCGACGGCGATCGTGGCCGGATCCTGACCCGCCGCGACCAGCGTCGTGAGCAGCGTTTCACCCATGACACCACCGCCGAGAATCGCAATCCGGGTCACCATGCCCTCACACTAGTGCGGTGCCTGCCCGCAGCCTTTCGTCCCGCTTCGACCCGTTTGTCGTCGCCCTGCTGGCGGTGGCAGTGCTCGGCACGGTGTTGCCCGCGTCGGGTGAGACCTATGACGTACTGCGGGCCGTCTCGATGGTGGCGATCGGCCTGCTGTTCTTCCTGTACGGCGTCCGGCTCTCCACTGCGGAGACCGTCGCCGGACTGGTCAATTGGCGCCTGCACGGCGCGATCCTGGCCACGACGTTCATCGTGTTCCCACTCACCGGACTCCTGCTTCGCGGTCTGACCCAACCCGTCGTCGGCACCGGGTTGGCGGCCGGCCTGCTGCTGCTCTGCCTCGTTCCGACGACGGTGCAGTCGAACGTCGTGTTCACGCGCATGGCCGGTGGCGACACGGCCGGAGCAGTGGTCGCGGCCTCGCTGTCGAACCTGATCGGGGTCTTTCTCACGCCCGCGCTGGTGGCGCTGCTGATGTCAGCCCACGCCACGGTGACGACGCACTCCGTGGTGCGGATCGTCCTTCAGTTCCTCGCACCGTTCGTGTTGGGTCAACTGGTCCGGCCGCTGATCGGCGCCTGGGTCACGCGCAATGACAGCTGGCTGAAGCACGTCGACCGATCCAGCATCCTGCTCGTCGTGTTCCTCGCCTTCAGCGTCGGCGCCACGGCAGGCGTGTGGTCGAGACTGTCGGTCTGGGCGATTGCTGCGGTCGTCGGCGTGTGCGCCCTGCTGCTGGCCGCCGCCTGCGGCTGGCTCGTCGGCCTCGGACGCTCGCTCGGGCTCACCCGCCCAGCCCGCATCGCCCTGCTGTTCTGCGGGTCGAACAAGAGCCTGGCCACTGGTCTGCCGATGGCGGCAGTGCTGTTCCCCCAGAAGGAAGTGGCGCTCATCGTGCTGCCGCTGATGATCTACCACCAGTTGCAGATCATCGCCGGCGGCGTCATCGCCAGCCGGCTCAGCCGATGATTCCCAGCGGGTGAAGGGCCGCGAGCACCGACGCTGAGACCGTCCCGACCAGGAACGCGTAGTACGCCAAGCGCAGATACCGGTACTTCGACCGGACCAGGTGCCGCCCCAGGCTCCACAGGTCGAGGACTGCGGCGCGATACAGGTCCTCGTCGGTTCGGGCCATGGCAGCCCAGCGGCGAACAAACTCATCCCGCTCCAGGTGGACGAAGTGCCCCACGTACATGAGGTTGACGCCGCCCTCTGGCACCTTGTTCATGGGGCCCGGCGCCACCGCGGCCACGGCTAGCACCAGCGAGATCACGGAGAATGCGGCCATGGTGGCCAAGGCGCCCGGCCAGACAACGGACCAGCCGATCAGTGCCCCGGTGATGGCCAGCGAGCAGGCGCCGATGAGGATGCTTGCCTTCATGTCGGCCTGGCCGACCAGCATGACGAGCTCTTGCCGTGACTCGAGCAGCACCTGGTCGACCGACTCCCGGCCGACGACGTCGGCAAACGGCTGCTCCTGTGATGCCGATTCCTCGTCCACGTTTCCCCCTTGCTCAGACGACTTGGCGACTGGCGTGCCGACGGGCGAACAGCAGCGACTCGATGAGGTCGTCCTCACGGGCCTGCTGCGACGACGCACGCCGCGTGCTGATCTCGACCACGATCTCGCCATCGAACTCGGACTGCGCCACGTACTCGAGGAACGCGTGCGTTGGCTGGGTGCCTCGCCCGGGCACGAGATGCTCGTCCCGCGACGAGCCGGATCCATCGGTCAAATGGATGTGCGCAAGGCGCGACCCGAGGTCACGCGCCATGGTCAGCGCGTCGACGTTGGCCGTCGAACTGTGTGACAGGTCGACGGTGACGTGGGCGTACTCCTCGGTCCGCGGGTCCCACCCCGGTGCGTACGCCTGGAACTCGCGCCGGCCGGTGCGCCACGGGTACATGTTCTCGACGGCGAAGGTGAGCGCGTACTCCGTCTCGAGCTCGGCGATTCCCTGCACGAAGGCCCGCGCGTAGTCGCGCTGCCAGCGAAACGGGGGGTGCACCACGATCACCTCGGCGCCGAGCTCGAGCGCCATCTCGGCACTGCGATGCAGCTTGCCCCACGGCTCGGTTCCCCAGACATGCTGGGTCACCAGCAGGCAGGGCGCGTGGACGGAGACGACCGGGATCTCGTGGAAGTCACTGAGGGCGCGTACCGCGTCGACGTCGCCGCTGACCTCATCGATGCTCACCATGACCTCGACGCCGTCGAAGCCCAGGCGCGACGCGGCCTCGAAGCCGCTTGCCGTCGAACCCGGGTAGACCGAGGACGTCGACAGGCTTACGCGCAGGTCAGGACGCTTCTCAGTCGGCACATCCACCAGCCTACGACCCCTACAACTGGTCCATGTGCCGCAGCAGGACGCCTTCGCGCAGGGCCCACGGGCAGATCTCGAGCTCATCGAGATCAAACAGGTCCATCGTAGCCTCGGCGACGACCGCTCCGGCGCGCATCTGGTGCGCGCGGTCCAGCGAAACCCCCGGCAATGTGGCGATTTCGTCGTCGCCCAGGGCGGCGAGGTCGGTGACGGCTTTGCCGAGGTCGACGCGGCTGAGCGTTCGACGGACGTAGGGACCGTCCTCGTAAGGCGCCGACCCGCAGATGCGAGCCAGCGACCGGAAGGTCTTGCTGGTGGCGACCGCGCGGTCGAACGGGCCGCCGCGCAGGATGGCACCGGCGACATCGGCGATCTCGGCGCGGACGAACAGCCGGAGCTCGTCGTAGGAGCGGCCGACGGCCAGCCAGTCACGGGTGAGGCGACCCGCGCCCAACGGCAGTGAGCTGGCCACGCTCGGCTCCTCATCAGCGCCGACGGCCAACTCCAGCGAGCCGCCGCCGATGTCGAACACGCCGACCCGTCCCGCCGACCAGCCGAACCACCGGCGGACGGCGAGGAACGTGAGCTTGGCCTCGTCCTCGCCGGGCAGGACATCGATCACCACGCCGGTCTCCGCACGGACGGCCTCCAGCACGTCGTCGGAGTTGACCGCGTCGCGCACGGCAGAGGTGGCGAAGGCGAGCACCGTCGAGCAACCTTGCTCCTCGGCCTGCTGCCGGGCCTCGCCCACGTACTTGACCAGTCGCGCGACGCCCTCAGTCGTCACGGCGCCCGAGCCGTCGAGCTGCTCGGACAGCCGCAGCGCTTCCTTGAACGTGTGCGCGGGCACCGGCGGGCCACCGCGGTAGGCGTCGACGACCAGCAGGTGACCCGTGTTGGACCCGATGTCGAGGACGCCCATGCGCATGGCGTCATCCTCCCATCCGCCTGTGTAGACCCGCGTAGGCTTGGCGGATGCCCGAAGTCGATCTCGGATTCCCCCGGCAGTGGGTGAGTTTCGCGAATCCGGAAGACGCCACCGAGGTGTTCAAGTGCGACCTGACGTGGTTGACGTCGCGCTGGACGTGCATCTTCGGCAACGGGTGTCCCGGGGTCTACAAGACCGCTCCTGACGTCGGATGCTGCGCCCACGGCGCGCATTTCGCCGACGACGGCGACCATGACCGGGTGGCTGCCGCGGTCGCGCGTCTCACGCCCGATCAATGGGAGAAGCACGGGGTCGCCGCCGACGCGTGGACCGAGACCGACGCCGACGGCGAGCTGAAGACCCGCGCGATCAACGGCGCCTGCGTGTTCCACAACTCGCGCGACTTCGCCGGCGGCTACGGCTGCGCGCTGCACGGCCTCGCACTGGCCGAGGGGGTCGAGCCGCTAACCCTGAAGCCGGACGTCTGCTGGCAGCTGCCCATCCGGCGCCGCTTCACGAACATCGATCCCGGCGACGGGGACGAGTACACCGAGGTCGAGATCGGCGAATACATCCGTGCCGGCTGGGGCGCCGGCGGCCATGACTTCGACTGGTACTGCACGTCCAACACCGACGCACACGTCGGCACGCAGCCGGTCTATCTGAGCCAGCGGGCCGAGCTGATTGCCCTCATGGGCGCAGCGGGGTATGCCGAGCTCGAGGCCCATTGCGCGAGTTTCGAGGCGTCGCGCTCGTCGGCCGTCCACCCCGCGACCAGCAGGAACTGACGCGACGACTACGACAGGGCAACCCCCCTTGCCGACCGAAAATCGCGTCTGGCAAGAATGGCCTCCATGCATCTCGACCACCTCTCGTACGCCGCCGGCCCGGCCGGGCTCGATGCGACGACGAAGGAACTGGGCGAGTTGCTCGGAGCCGAGTTCCTGGATGGCGGCATCCATCCCCGCTTCGGCACGCGCAACCGGATCCTCCCGCTGGCGAATTGCCAGTACCTGGAGATCGTCGAGGTCCTCGATCACCCCGCCGCCGACAAGGCCGTGTTCGGCGAGGCCGTGCGCAACCGCTCCGAAGCCGGCGGCGGCTGGCTGTGCTGGGCCATCTCCGTCGACGACATCACCTCCACGGAGCAGAAGCTGGGCCGGCACGCGGTGCCCGGCAACCGTCGTCGGCCGGACGGGTTCAACCTCGAGTGGCTCCAGGTCGGCTTGAAGGGCATGGCCGCCGACCCGCAGCTGCCGTTCGTCACCGAGTGGAAGATCGACGCGAGCGAACACCCGTCGCAGGCAGCCGACACCGGCGTGGAGCTGACGGCGCTGGAGATCGCGGGCGACCCGACGCGGGTCGAGGACTGGCTCGGCGAGGGCGCGATCACCGCACTGGAATCGATCGCGGTCTCGTGGACGGCACCGCACGGCATGCCCGGCATCTCCGTTGCCACGTTCCGCACGCCGGCCGGCGACGTCCGCATCTGACCTGAATCGTCGGCGCGGGGCGCTAGCGTCGCGGCCATGGCGACGAAGAACGCGACCCGGCCGAGCTACACCTGCAGTGCCTGTGGCTGGACGGCCAGCAAATGGGTCGGCCGCTGTGGCGAGTGCCAGGCGTGGGGCACGGTCGACGAAGCGCGTCCGCTTCGCTCGATCGGCCGGACGGTCGCCGTGGCTCCCGCAACGGCCGCGCAACCGATCACGGACATCCGGACCGAGCCCGCGCACGCGGTGTCGACCGGCCTCGGCGAGCTCGATCGCGTGCTGGGCGGGGGCGCGGTGCCCGGCGGCGTCATCCTGCTCGCCGGTGAGCCGGGCGTCGGTAAATCGACGCTGCTGCTCGACATGGCCTACCGCTGGGCCGCGTCCGGCCGGACGGTCCTCTACGTCTCCGGCGAGGAGTCGGCGGCACAGGTGCGACTGCGGGCCGAACGCACCGGCGCGCTCGACGACCGGCTCTACCTGGCCGCCGACACCGACCTCGGATCGATCCTCGGCACCATCGAGTCGCTGTCGCCGTCGCTGCTCATCGTCGATTCCGTCCAGACCATTGGCTCGGCCGACGTCGACGGCGTCCCTGGTGGCGTCACGCAGGTCCGCGAGGTCGCCAGCGCGATCATCGCTCGCGCCAAGACGCTCGCCATCGCCACCGTCCTCGTCGGACACGTCACCAAGGACGGAACCGTCGCCGGCCCGCGCGCGCTGGAGCACCTGGTCGACACGGTCCTGCAGTTCGAGGGCGACCCTTCATCGCGGCTCCGGCTGTTGCGCGCCGCCAAGAATCGCTTCGGCCCCGTCGACGAGATCGGCTGCTTCGACCTCGGCGACAACGGCCTGGTCGAGGTCACCGACCCCACCGGGCTCTTTGTCTCCCGACACAACCAGCCGGTCCCCGGCACCTGCCTGACCGTCGCGATGGAAGGACGTCGGCCGCTGCTGGCCGAGGTCCAGGCGCTCTCGGTTCCCACCGCCAACCCGTCGCCGCGACGCACGGCGAGCGGACTCGACGCCGCGCGGGTGGCCATGGGGCTCGCCGTGCTCGATCGCCACTGCGGCATCAGGTTCGCCAACCACGACCTCTACGCGGCCACCGTGGGTGGCGCCCGGCTCATCGAGCCGGCCATCGACCTCGCCGTCGTCATCGCGGCGGCGTCGAGCGCATCGGGCCAGGCCGCTCCGCCTGGACTTGTCGCGATCGGCGAAGTCGGGCTCGCCGGCGAAGTCCGTCCGGTCCGGCACCTGGCTGAACGGCTGCGCGAGGCCGCCCGGCTTGGCATCGAGCATGCAGTCGTGCCGGCCGGACACCACGACCTGGCCGCCCTGCGGGCCGAGCTGACGGTCTACCCGGTTGGCGACGTTCGCACGGCGGTCAAGACGCTCGCCGGCGGCATTGGCTAGCCGCCGAAGTACCGACGTTTAGGCCGTCATAGCCGCACAAACGCCTAAAGATCCGTCGCTAGCGGTGGGTTCCGGTGGTTTTGAGTGCGCGAAACCAACGACAACCCACCGCCAACCTCGCCGACAAGGCGCGACGCGCCCCGGCTAGGCCGAGGGGGTGGCCGGCGGCGCGGGCTGCGGCTGGGGCTGCGTCGCCGGCGGAGTCGGTTCCGGGGTCAGCGTCGGGGTGGGCGGTGGAGGAGGCTCGACGAGGGTGAAGTCCGCTCGGCCAGGCTCACCGCCCAGAGTGCCGACGCGCAACGTGTAGTCGGCTGGGGCGAGCCAGGGCTCGTCGCCCGAGCAGTTTGTGCCAGATTCGCGCGGCATCCACGTGACCTGGACCGTCGTGGCCCACCCGGGCGCCAACTGGACTGGCTTGAGGACGATCGCGGTGGCGCAGACCGACGAATCCCACACGGACTCACCGTCGTGGGTGATGACGGCGAGCGGGTCGAGCCCCTTGGGCGTGAACACGCACGGCTTTTTCGCCGACGATGTGATCGCGACGTCGACCAGCACGGCTTCCCGGGCGTTCTGCGGGCTCTTCACGGAGGGCACCATGGCGACGTCGCTGCTCTCACAGGCCTTGGAACCACCCGCCAGCCGCACGGTCGTGGCGGAGCCCTCGGCAGGCGTGGTCGGGGCGGCCGGCGTCGGCGTGGCCGAGGCTGATGCTGATCCCGTCGGTTTGGACGACGGCGGCAGTGCAGTCACGGTGGACGTGCTGGTCGGGTTGGCGCCGTCGTGCGACCCGGAGGGCCACAACTGGACGACGCCCCACGCGATCAGGAGGCCCGCTGCGAGGAGAAGCAACCGCCGCCGGACATACACCGAGCGCGGGACGTTTCTGCTCACAGCGCCACGCTAACCGGCTGCGGCGGCCGTGCGACGATGGACGCGCCATGACGGTCCAGGCTCACGAAATGCATGACGACGTGCTCGCGTGGTTCGACGTCGCCGCCCGCGACCTCCCGTGGCGCACCGATCCCCGGCCATGGCCGGTCATGGTGTCCGAGTTCATGCTCCAGCAGACGCCGGTGGCCCGGGTCCTGCCCGTGTTCGAGGCGTGGATGGAGCGCTGGCCGACGCCCGCAGCCCTGGCGGCCGACGCCCCGGGCGAGGCAGTGCGGGCCTGGGGCAAGCTCGGATATCCGCGCCGCGCGCTTCGCCTGCACGCCGCAGCGACGGCCATCGTCGACGAGCACGGGGGCGAGGTGCCATCCGACATCGACGACCTGCGCGCGCTGCCCGGCGTGGGCGACTACACGGCCGCCGCCATCGCATCGTTCGCGTTCGGCGGGCGTCACGTCGTCCTCGACACCAACGTCCGGCGGGTGTTCGCCCGGACCATCGAGGGAGTCGCTTTCCCCGAGTCTGGGGGTACCTCCCGCTCGCGGGGGACAGTGTCAGCGGCCGAGCGCGCGCTTGCTGCCGCGCTCATGCCGGCGCGCGACGCGGACCGCTGGGCGGCCGCGACGATGGAGCTCGGCGCCGTCATCTGCACGGCCAGGTCTCCACAGTGCGGTGTCTGCCCGGCCGTCGACCACTGCGCCTGGTTTGCCGCCGGCCGGCCGGAGCACGACGGACCGCCGCGACGCGGACATGCATACGCCGGCACGGACCGGCAGGTCCGCGGCCGACTCCTGGACGTCCTCCGCGACGCCGACGGTCCCGTTGTGAGAACCGCACTGAACGCTGCGTGGGACGACGACGAGCAGCGCGAACGCTGCCTGGCGTCACTCCTCGCCGACGGCCTCGTCCACGAGACCGCCGACGCGAAGTTCAGCCTCTAGTTGTCGGCGCCGGTTCCGGCCTCGACGGCCGGCGGCAGTCCGGCCTCGGGCAGCTCCAGGTCTGCCTTGGCCGTGCCGCGGAAGGTGAAGGTCGCCTCGGGGCCTTCGCCCTCGACGTCGACGAGCACGATCTGGCCCGGACGCAGCTCGCCGTAGAGCATCTTCTCGGCGAGGCTGTCCTCGATCTCGCGCTGGACGGTTCGCCGGAGCGGCCGAGCACCCAGCACCGGATCGAATCCGCGTGCGGCCAACAGCTCCTTGGCTGCCGTCGTGAGCTCGAGTCCCATGTCCTTGTCCTTGAGCCGCTCCTCCAAGCCGGTGACCATCATGTCGACCAGCTGGATGATCTCGTCCTTGGTCAGCGGCGGGAAGACGACGATCTCGTCGACACGGTTCAGGAACTCCGGACGGAAGTGCTGCTTGAGCTCCTCCGAGACCTTGGCCTTCATCTTCTCGTAGGAGCCGGCGACGTCGTCGGTGCGCGAGAAGCCCAGGTTGACGCCCTTGGAGATGTCACGCGTACCGAGGTTCGTCGTCATGATGATGACGGTGTTCTTGAAGTCGATGACCCGGCCTTGGCTGTCGGTCAGGCGACCTTCCTCCAGGATCTGCAGCAGCGAATTGAAGATGTCGGGGTGCGCCTTCTCGACCTCGTCGAACAGGACGACGCTGAAGGGCTTGCGACGCACCTTCTCGGTGAGCTGGCCGCCCTCTTCGTAGCCGACGTAGCCGGGAGGCGAGCCGAACAGTCGCGACACGGTGTGCTTCTCGCCGTACTCGCTCATGTCGAGCTGGATGAGCGCGTCGTCGTCACCGAACAGGAAGTTGGCCAGCGCCTTGCTCAGCCAGGTCTTGCCGACACCGGACGGGCCGGCGAAGATGAACGACCCACCGGGACGGCGCGGGTCCTTGAGGCCGGCACGCGTGCGGCGAATGGCACGCGACAAGGCCTTGATGGCCTCGTCCTGGCCGATGACCCGCTTGTGCAGTTCGTCCTCCATCGTGAGCAGGCGGCTGGACTCCTCCTCGGTGAGCTTGACAATCGGGATGCCGGTGGCCTTGGCAAGGACCTCGGCGACGAGGTCTTCGTCGACGATCGCGACGACGTCCATGTCGCCGGCCTTCCACTGCCGCTCGCGCTCGGCCTTGGCCTGGATGAGCTTCTTCTCCTCATCACGAAGTGACGCCGCGGCCTCGAAGTCCTGAGCGTCGATGGCGCCTTCCTTGCGGCGACGCACGTCGGCGATCTTGTCGTCGAACTCGCGCAGGTCCGGCGGAGCCGTCATGCGCTTGATACGCAGGCGGGAGCCGGCCTCGTCGATCAGGTCGATGGCCTTGTCCGGCAGGAACCGGTCGGAGATGTAGCGATCGGCCAGCGTGGCGGCGGCCACCAGCGCCTCATCGGTGATGGTGACACGGTGGTGCGCCTCGTAGCGGTCGCGCAGGCCCTTGAGCATCTCGATGGTGTGCGCGATGGACGGCTCGGCCACCTGGATGGGCTGGAAGCGGCGCTCAAGCGCAGCGTCCTTCTCGAAGTGCTTCCGGTACTCGTCGAGCGTGGTGGCGCCGACGGTCTGCAGCTCACCACGGGCCAGCATCGGCTTGAGGATGCTGGCGGCATCGATGGCACCTTCGGCCGCACCGGCGCCGACGAGGGTGTGGATCTCGTCGATGAACAGGATGATGTCGCCGCGGGTGCGGATCTCCTTGAGCACCTTCTTGAG
>JBJMIJ010000022.1:0-51558 GCA_045806885.1 Aeromicrobium sp. | reverse complement strand
TTCGGGTCGAATGTCCAAATCCAGCTCGGCCGCGCCACGCCGACCGGTCAATGACGGTTCAACCCCCACGACGGTCCAGCCGAACTCGAAACGCGCGAGGTCCAACGCGAAGCCGTACCCACATCCGACGTCCAGGAAGCGTGTGACCCGGCTCGGGTCGATGCCGATGAACGCACGGGCAATGGTCGACAGGCCGGCACCGACCTCGATGTAGTCATCGACCTGGCGGTCTGTAGGCGTGCCGTCCTGCGGGTCATCGAGCAGGTCCACGCTTCCGCACTCCGGGCAGCGAACTGCCTCGATCTCCCGACCCGCCTTGGTGCGGATGACGGCGATGGCCGAGCCGTCCCCGTCCCGACCGCACACCTTGCAGCGGCAGGGCCGGGTTTCGTTCGCCAGCCAGGTCAGACTGTTCATGCGTCGGATCCTTCCGCAGAGCCGGCCCGAATCTGCCACCGTCCGGGCAGCCCAACGAGCCCACCGACATCATGGCCCGAGGCATGAACCGGCAGCTCGTATCGGTGGGCACGCCAGTCGAAGGCATGCCCTTGGTGCGAAATGGCCGTCGACAGTTCGTACAAGCCGGGAGCCAACAGCAGCTCGTCCATCACGAATTCCACATACCCGGGGCCTGTCACGAATCGCAGGGGATCGGTCGCGTCGCGCGATCTCGGTTGAGCAACCATGGCACCGGATTCGTGGTGGATGGACAGCAGGACATCCGCCTCCTCGACGACGGCCTCGGCTCGGTAGTTCAACCGGATGGTCAGTGGGCGGCCAGACAAGCCAGCCGCGACCAGCTCACCGCCCCGTAGAAGCTCCACGGAGACAACCCGGATCTCGCCCGACCCGAGCACCGTGCCGGAATCGAGTTCGAGGGCGCCGGACGAACCGCCGACGCGCATGCGGTCGGCCACCCGTTCGTTCACCGCGTTCACATAGGCGTCGGCGACGTCACCAACTGGACCGACGAGGATCGGATCGCCGTGGGCGAGCCAGAGCGCCTCTTCACACAGGTCGCGCACCATTGAGAGGTTGTGCGAGACCAGTACGACCGTCGTGCCGTCGCGGCGGAGCCGGTACAGGTATTCCATGCATTTGCGCTGGAACTCCAGATCGCCGACAGCCAGGATCTCGTCGATCAACAGGATCTCGGGCTCAACGTTGACGGCGACCGCGAAGGCCAGCCGCAGCAGCATGCCGCTGGAGTAGAACTTGATCGGTGAATCGAGGAACTCGGCCACTCCGGCGAATGCGACGATCTCATCGAGTCGCGACTCGATCTGCTTGCGCCGGAGGCCGAGGATCGTCCCATTGAGGAAGACATTCTCTCGCCCGGTCAGATCGGGATGAAACCCGGCGCCGAGCTCAAGCAGCGCGCTCAGCCGCCCGCGGGTCCTGATCGTCCCCGACGTCGGGCGATGGATGCCAGCGATCAGCTTCAGCAGGGTCGACTTGCCCGAGCCGTTGTCACCGATGAGGGCGAGCGAGGTGCCCGTCCCGATCTCGAGGTTGATGTCGCGGAGAGCCCAGAACATCTCGCGCTGCGTGTGGGGCCGCCGGGCGAACCGCTCGCGCACCGTCGTCGGTACCTGTCGATGGAGCTGGAACTCCTTCGAGATGCCCCGGATCTCGATCGCGTTCACAACTGCTCCGCCAGGTCTCGGCCATACCGCTGGGTGACGACCGCCCCAAGTGCCAAGGCCACCGCGCTCGCCACCAGCAGATACATCCAGCCGCCGACGCTGCCGGTATGGAGTTCGTAGGTCAGGTCGCGGAACGTCTCGACGAAGTGGGCGATCGGGTTGATCTCGAGCGCGGTCCGCAGTGCGCCGCCTAGAGCGTCGGGGGGAATCTGGTCGATCGGGTAGAGCACCGGGGTCGCGAAGAAGACAAACTGCAACATCACAGCGGTGATCTGGGCGACGTCCCGCAGGTGCGCTGCAGCGATGGCGAACACCATGGCGCAGCCAGCGGTGAACCCGAAGAACAGCACCGCCCAAATCGGCACCAGCAACCAGGTCGCCGCGACGTTACCGAGGGCGCCGAGTACGACCAGGACCAGCCCGAGCTCGACGAGACTCTGCAGCCCGCCAGCCAGCAAGGAGCCGAGAATGGGCGCGAAGGGCGGGATGTACACCTTCCGCATCAGGGTGGTGGAGCTGATCAACGCGTCGATGCCGCGGAGCACGCCACCGGCGAAGAAGTTGAAGGCCACCAGACCGCAGAACAGCCACACGGCGTAGATCGGCTCTCGCGCAGTGCCGAAGGGCGGCGCGACGGCTTTGAAGATGACGCCGAAGATGACGGAGTAGACCGCCAGTGTCGACAGCGGGATGGCGAGCGACCAGATCCAGCCGAGCGCGGTGTCCTTGAACCGGGCCTTGAGCTCGCGCTGCGCGAACGTCCACGCGAGGGCACGGAAACGCAATACGCTGCCAGTCGCTCTGCCACCGACTCTCACTGTCACCCCTCGGGCTTCACGCACTGACGGCACTCCGCCACGCGTCCGCCCACGCATTGTAGGAATACCCGTGCTCGACGGCAGACCTTTGCGCACGGCCCTCGGCGGCCCGGACGTCCGCGGGGGCGGCGAGCACGTCACGCAGCTGAGCCAGCCATTCGTCGCTTGAGTCTGCACCCCGGGCGCCCAGGGCCGTCACCAGGTCGCCTGTCGCGCCCCACCGCGACCCGATGGAGGGCACGCCGGCCGCGGCGTATTCGACCAGCTTGTACGACGAGCGGGCGCGCTCGAACGCGCCGTGCCACAGCGGCGCGATGGCCACGTCCCACTGGGCCGGCCGGGTGAAAGCCTCGGACGTGCTCCATGCGACGCGGTCGGCGATCGCGTCGAGCCGGCCCAGCGAGCCGCCAGTCGGACCGACGAGCTCGAGTCGAGCGCCAGTTTCGGCGTGGATCGTGAGCAGCGCGGGCTCGATCGTCCGCAGATAGGGGAGGGTCCAGCGGGTCCCGATCCACCCGATCACAGGGCGGTCCCCGACCTCGTAGGCACCCTTCACAGCGTAGTCAGCCGCGTCCACGCAGCTCGGGATTACGCGGACGTCCGTGGCGTGCTGGGTCGCCCAGTCGGCGAGTACGGCGTTCGCGACGATGACCCGGTCGGCTGCCTTCGCGGCCCGCTCGGCCTTGACGGCCTTCGGAACCAGGCGGCGAACTGTTCCGGCTGTGTCCCACGGGAAGCCGTCATCGAGGTCGTAGACGCCCAGGCCGGCGGTCCCGAGGATGCGCTCCTCGAGCGCTCCGGTGCTGAGCGGCGACGTCTCGCGCTGGACGAGGACCCGATCCAGGCCGGTGGCTGATCGGAGCCCTGCTTCGGCCCGCAGGCACGCCAGCGGATGGGCGAGGAGATCCCGCGCGCCGGCGGTCGTCCGGCCGAGATAGTCGTGCGTTTCAGCGCCGAGTCCGAGGAACTCCACCCAGTTGTACGCCCGCACCCGAGGGCTGGCCGAGCCGCGCCCATAGGTGCTGAAGACGTGCAGGGTGGATGACACTTGGGGACGCTAACAGGTTGGCTAGTCTCGTCGCTGTGACATCGCGATGGGCGCGCGCCCGAGCCGCCGCGGCCGAGCAGGGCATCGACGCGCTGGTCATCACCCCGGGTGCCGACTTGCGCTACCTGACCGGCTACGCGGCAAAGCAGCTCGAGCGACTCACGGCGCTGGTTCTGTCGGCGGCGGGCGACCCAGTCCTCGTCGTGCCGGAACTGGAGGTCACAGCTGCCGCCGCCGCTAACGTCTCGATGGAGGTCGTGGCCTGGTCCGAGACGGATGACCCCTTCGCACTCGTGGCCGGGCACCTGGCGGGTGCGGCGCGCATCGCCGTCGACGACCACATGTGGGCCGAGCGCGTGCTGGCGTTGCAATCGGTCCTGCCGGCCGCAACGGTGAGCCTGGCCGGTGAGGTCATCCGACCGCTGCGGGCCCGCAAGGACGACGAGGAGATCGGCTGGCTGCGCGAGGCAGCGCGCGCCATCGACCGCGTCCACTCGCGCATGGGCGAATGGCTACGGCCCGGACGCACCGAGCGCGCCGTCGGCTCGGACATCGCCCGCGCGATCGTCGAGGAGGGTCACGTGAGCGTCGATTTCGTGATCGTCGGCTCGGGCCCCAACGGCGCGTCGCCGCACCATGAGGTCTCCGACCGCGTCATCGAGCCCGGCGATCCGGTGGTCGTCGACATCGGCGGGACGATGCCGTCCGGCTACTGCTCCGACTCGACCCGGACGTACGTGGCCGGAGGAGAGGCACCTGACGAGTTCGTCACTGCGTACGCCGTCCTGCAGGGGGCTCAGGCAGCCCAGCGTGAGTTTGCCCAGCCGGGAGTCGCGGCGGCGGCCGTGGATGAGGTGGGCCGGCGCATCCTGCGGGACGCCGGCTACGGCGACCTGTTCATCCACCGGACCGGCCACGGCATTGGGCTCGAGACCCACGAAGATCCCTACATCGTCGACGGAAACACCGAGCTGCTGGAGGCGGGCATGGCGTTCTCCATCGAGCCGGGTTTCTACGTCCCGGGACGGTACGGCGCGCGCATCGAGGACATCGTCATCACGACGGGCAGTGGCCCGGACGGCGGACTCGATGTGCTGAACACGACGCCGCGCGACCTCGTGACGCTGGGCTGACCCGTGCGCGAGATCCGTAGCTACCTCATCGCCGCGCTGCTCGCCGGCCTCGTCGTCTCGCTGAACTTCGACCCGGTCGCGCTGCCGTATGCCGCGATTGTCGGCGTTGCAGCCCTCTTCGTACTCGCGCACAAGCTGGCTGGGCTCGTGCTGACGTGGTGGCAGGTGGCCTCGATCGGCATTGCCTTCGGTCTCGGGTTCATGGGGCCGCTGATCTGGTGGATGAATGCGATCAGCCACGGCGCCTACATCGCATTGGTGCTGGTGGAGGCGCTCTACTTCGCCGCCGTCCTGATGGGCCTGCGGGTGGTCGCGTGGCAGCCGTGGTGGCCCATCGCGATGCCGATGGTCTGGGTGCTGGGCGAGTCCGTCCGCTCGGCGTTCCCGTTCTCGGGCTTCCCGTGGGGCCGGCTCGCTCACGTCACCATTGACACGCCGCTCGCCGGCTACGTCCGATGGCTCGGCCAGCCGACGACGTCGTACATCGTCGCGCTGTTCGCTGCCGGGCTCGCCTGGTTCGTGATCCGTCCGCGCGAACGCGTCTGGTCGATCCTCGCCGCGGCGGTTGTGGCTTTCTTCGTGGGCGCGCTCCTGCCGACCGGCCTCGCCGGCGGCGACGGCGGGGCCGGAGCATCGGCCGAGGTGGCACTGGTGCAGGGCAACATCCCGGGCGCGTTCCTCACCTGGAAGCCCGGCGACATCTTTCAACTGCATGCCGCGGAGACCGACCGGCTCGTCGAGCGGATCGCGCACGGAGACGAGCCAAAGCCGGACGTAGTGCTCTGGCCGGAGAACTCGACGGACGTCGATCCCTTCCACGATGCCCAGCAGGCGGCACGGATCGAGACGCTGGCCGGGACGCTCGGTGCGCCCATCCTGGTCGGCGGACTCTTCGACGGGCCGACCGTGGACACGGCGTACAACGCCGGCGTCGTGTGGACGGCCAGCGGCCCAGAGGGCCGTTACGTCAAGCGCAAAGTCGTGCCGTACGGCGAGTACGTGCCCTTCCGTGCCGTGTTGGGACCCCTCGTGCCGAAGTTCAACCGCTTCATCCCGCGCAACATGCTGCCGGGGGACCAGCCGAACGTCCTGCCCGCCGGCCGGGTGATGCTCGGCGACACCATCTGCTGGGACATCGCCTTCGATGGCTTGCTGCGCGAAGCGGTCAAGGGCGGCGCGCAGATGATCGTCGTGCAGACGTCGAACGCCAGCTTCACCGGCACGGCGCAGCCTGAGCAGCAGTTCAAGATCGCGCGGCTGCGAGCCATCGAGACCGGACGGTGGGTGCTGATCCCGTCGACGAACGGCATCTCGGCGATCGTTGACGCCAAGGGTGACGTGCTGGCGCGTGCACCGATGCACCAGCCGGCGCTGTTGTCAGCCGGCGTTCCCCTGGCTGCGGGCTCCACCGTCGGCGTGGACCTTGGTCCGTGGCCGCAATATGGGCTCATGGTGGGTGCGCTGTTGGCGATCGGCGTGGGGTGGCGGCGCTGGTGAGCCGCACACTGGTCGTCGTCCCGACGTACAACGAAGCCGAGAACCTGCCTGGGCTGGTGGCCGCATTGCGCACCCACGCCCCCGACGCCGATGTGCTCGTGGTCGACGACTCGTCGCCCGACGGAACCGGCGAGCTGGCCGACGAGCTGGCGGCGGCTGACCCGGCCGTGCACGTCCTGCACCGGTCGGAGAAGGCGGGACTGGGAGTCGCGTACCGCGCCGGGTTCGACTGGGGGCTGGCACGGCCGGACTACAACTGGTTCGTCGAGATGGATGCCGACGGGTCACACCGGCCGGACGAGCTCCGTCGCCTGCGCAATGCGGCCTACGCGGCCGACCTCGTGATCGGCTCCCGCTGGGTACGCGGCGGCAAGGTCGTCGACTGGCCGGCCAGCCGTCAGCTCATCTCGCGAGCCGGCACGACGTACGCGCGCCTGATGCTGCGCCTACCCGTGCACGACGCGACGGCCGGGTTCCGGGTCCTGACGCGGCACGCGCTCGAAGCCGCCTCTCTCGACACGGTCGCGTCACACGGCTACTGCTTCCAGATCGACATGACCCGCCGCGTCCATGACGCCGGGCTGCCCATCCGGGAGGTGCCGGTCACGTTCGTCGAGCGGCAGCACGGCGCGTCCAAGATGACGTCGAGCATCGTGTTCGAGGCTCTCTGGCGGGTCACCGTCTGGGGAATCGCGCGGTGGTTCAGGCGGGGTTAGGCCGATTGTCGCTTGCGGCCACGGCGGTGCAGGTGCGGTGGCCCGATCTCGCCGGCGCGCAGCATGTCGAGCCGCTCGGCGAGAATCTCCTCCAGCTCGGGCAGCGAACGCCGCTCGAGCAGCATGTCCCAGTGGGTGCGCACCGGCTTCTCGACCTTCGGCGGCGCGTCGCCGCTGTCGATCCGGCGTCCGAGCTGGCCCGTCTTGGGGTCTTCCCACTCGTCCGGGACTTCGGCCTCGTCGGCCATCATCACGCTGAATTGGTGTCCGTCTGGACAGACGTAGACGATGTTCTGGCGCGGTGCCATCTCGACCCCGCGTTCGTCCTCAAAACTCTGTGCCCCGAGTCGAGCGCCGCGCAGTGAGCGTTCAGCCATCGTGGATTCCCCTTTGCTCGCTCTTCTACCGTACGAACGAACAAGGCCACCAAAGGATTCCCTTCGGGCGCACCGGGTCGTTCACACCAGCCGCGGGGCCGGGTTCCCCGCCTCGGCGATGCCGCGCCGCGCATCGACCCGCCACAGCAGGACGCCGCCGACGATGAAGAACGCGACGACAGCGAGCAGGGCCGGCCGGTAGGAGCCGGTGGCCTGATGGACGAGGCCGAAGACGAGCGTGCCGAGCCAGCTCGTCCCGCGTTCGCAGGCCTGGTAGAGGCTGAAGTACTCGGCCTCGCGCCCACGCGGGATGAACTGCGAGTAGAACGACCGCGAGAGCGCCTGCGTGCCGCCCAGCACCAGGCCGATCCCGGCCGCCGTCACCACGAACGGTGCCAGGCGTCCGACCGGCAGCTGGAACGCGATGGAGACCATGACGGTCCAGACCACCAGCCCGGCCAGGATCGTGCGCTGGCCGCCGACGCGCGTGGCCAACCAGCCGAAGGTGAGCGCCCCGACGAAAGCCACGATCTGCACGAGCAGGATCACCGCGATCATCACGTTCGACCCGAAGCCCAGCTCCTTGCTGCCGAAGACGGAGGCTGAGTAGATCGCTGTCTGGATGCCGTCGTTGTAGATCATGTACGCGAGCAGGACTAGCAACGTCTGCGGGTATTGCCGCATCTCGCGCAGGGTGTGCCACAGCTGGCCGAAGCTGCGCTGCGCCAGCGTCCCGGGGACCGATGCCGCCGGCGGCGGCCGATCGGCGATGCCGCAGTAGGGGATGATCGTCCACGCCGCCCACCACACCGCCGCCGACAGGAGGCTGACGCGTACGGCCAGCTCGGTCGTCACGCCGAACGGCTTGATCGTCACGAAGACCAGGTTCAGGGCGAGCAGCAGGCCGCCACCGAGATAGCCGAACGCCCAGCCACGGGACGAGATGCGGTCGCGCTCGTCGGGCCCGGCCAGGTCGATGAGCAGCGCGTCGTAGACCACGATCGAGGCGCCGAAAAGGATGTTCGCGACGAGCAGGAGCAGGCAGCCGAGCTGCCAGTTCGTCCCGGTGACGAAGAAGAGCAAGCCCGTCACCAGCGCGCCGCTCCAGGCCAGCCGCGCCATCAGAAGGCGGCGCGAGGCGACCCGGTCGGCGATCGCGCCGACGAACGGCAGCACGAACGCCGAGATCAGCGTCGATGCTGTGATCACGTAGAAGACCAGCGAGCCGGCCGACACGGACAGGCCGAAGACCGACAGGTGCTGCTCACACCGCAGGTCCACCGTGCCGACATATCCGCACGCCGCCCGCTCGGCGACGCTGGTCAGGTAGGGAGCGATGAGGACGGTCGCGACGGTGGTGATGTACGCCGAGTTCGCCCAGTCGTAGAAGAACCAGGCCCGCTGCTCCGGGGTCGCGCGCGTCACCATTGCCCCCGTTCCATCAGCAGATCGCGAAGATCGTCGATCTGGTCGGCCATGATGCCGTCGACGCCCAGGTCGAGCAGGCGGGCCATCTCGGCTGCGTCGTCGATGGTCCAGGCGAACACCGGGATGCCGCGCCGCTGGGCGCGGGCGACGAACCGCGGCGTGATGACCGGCACGCCACGCCACGACACCGGGACGGACGCGACCGTGTTGCGGGGGATGGGCAGGCCGGCGGCCAGGCGTGCGATCTCACGCTGCGAGAGGGCGCTGACGACGCCCGGCAGCCCGGCCCGCAGCCGGACGATCCGGCCATGGTCGAACGCCCCGATGAGGAGCCGGTCCGTCATGCCCAGCCGCTTGAACTCGTCCACGGCGAGGTCCACGGCGTCGTCTGCCTTGACGTCGATCGAGAACCGGCAGTCCGCGAACTCCTCGACCAGCTCGGCGATGCGGGGGATGGGCTCGCGCCCGTCGACGCGCAGGTCGTCCAGTTCGGCCGACGTGAGGTCGTTGATGCGCGCGGCCCGCCCGGTCATCCGCAGCAGGTTGGCGTCGTGAAAGGCGTAGAGCACTCCGTCGCGAGAGGCGTGCACGTCAGTTTCCAGCAGCGTGTATCCGAGCTCGACCGCATTCCGGAACGCCCGCAGCGTGTTCTCGATGCCGACGTTCGCCGGCAAGAGCGCACCGCCCCGATGTGCCCAGGCGTAGGGGCCGGGGGAGTCCCAGAGCTGCGACACGCCGGCTCAGATGTCGCGGAACGTCTCGATGTTGGCGCCGAGCTTGTTCAACCGGACGGCAAGGTCCTCATAGCCGCGATGGATGACGTAGATGTTGCGCAGCACGGACGTGCCCTTGGCCGCCAGCATCGCCAAGAGGACGACGACCGCCGGCCGCAGCGCTGGCGGGCACATCAGCTCGGCTGCGCTCCAGTGCGTCGGGCCCTCGATCAGCACCCGGTGCGGGTCGAGCAGCGTCACCTGCGCACCGAGCTTGTTGAGCTCGGTCAGGTAGATGGCGCGGTTCTCGTAGACCCAGTCGTGCAGCATCGTCTGGCCCTCGGCCATCGCCGCGATGACGGCGAAGAACGGCAGGTTGTCGATATTGAGGCCGGGGAAGGGCATCGGGTGGATCTTGTCGATCGGCGCGTGCAGCTGCGACGGGTGCGTGGTGATGTCGACCAGCCGGGTGTGGCCGTTCTCGGCCGGGTACTCCTTGCTGCGGTCGTAGTTGAAGCCCATCTCCTCGAGCAGCGCGAGCTCGATCTCGAGGAACTCGATCGGCACGCGGCGCACGGTGATGCTGGACTGCGTGACGATGGCGGCGGCGATCAGGCTCATCGCCTCGATCGGGTCTTCGCTCGGCGCGTACTCGACGTCGGTGTTGATCACCGACTTGCCGGTGACGCGGAGCGTGGTGGTGCCGATGCCCTCGATGTCGACGCCGATCTTCTGCAGGAAGAAGCAGAGGTCTTGGACCATGTAGTTCGGGCTGGCGTTGCGGATGATCGTCACGCCGTCGTGCCGTGCGGCGGCCAGTAGCGCGTTCTCGGTGACGGTGTCGCCCCGCTCGGTGAGGACGATCGGGCGTTCGGGCCCTACGCCGGGCGCGGCCTCAGCGTGGTAGCTGCCCTCGGTGGCGACCACCTTGAGGCCGAACGGCCGCAGCGCCATCATGTGCGGCTCGACGGTGCGGGTGCCGAGGTCACAGCCGCCGGCGTACGGAAGATCGAACCGCTCGACGCGATGCATCAGCGGGCCGAGGAACATGATGATGCTGCGCGTGCGGCGGGCGGCGTCGACGTTCATCGCAGCCAGGTCGAGGACGTGCGGGACATCCAGTTCGAGGTCGTTCTCGTCATTCAGCCATCGGACCCCTACCCCGATGGACTCGAGGACCTCGAGGATGCGATTGACCTCCTCGATCCGCGCGACCTTGCGCAGGACGGTTGTGCCCTCGTTGAGCAGGGCGGCACACAGCAGGGCGACGCCGGCGTTCTTGCTGGACTTGACGTCGATCGACCCGGACAGCGTCGTGCCGCCCTCCACTCGCAGGTGGCTCGGGCCGGTCGCGGCGCCGACGTTGACGCTGACGAGCTCGGAGTCGAGCACCGAGCCGATGCGGGCCAGCATGTCGAGCGTCAGGTTCTGCGCGCCCTTCTCGATGCGGTTGATGGCGCTCTGGCTGGTGCGCAACTGGGAGGCGAGCTGCGCCTGCGTCAGTCCGCTGTGCTGCCGCGCGTCGCGGATCAGGCCGCCGATGCGGGCCAGGTAGTCATCACGCTGGGTCACAAGGACTCACTCTATATCTCACATATGAGTTACGCCAAGACCTTCGCCTTGGGTCGTACGAGGACGGCGATCAGCACGCCGAAAACGGTGAGGGCCCCGGCGCACACGCCGATCCATCCGATGCGGGCATCGGAGCCGGCCAGCTCGATCAGCTCGGCACCGATGACGTTGCCGGCGATCATCGACAAGCCGAGAACGAGCACACCGTGGACCTTGACGAGTACGGCGGCCAGCCAGATGAAGCCGACACCGATGGCGCCGCCGGCGTACAGCACGGGATCGGACGGCAGCTCTTTGACGTGGCCGTCGGCCAGCAGGCTCACGGCGAAGCACACCAGGAGCACGGCGGTACCGACGACGAAGTTGTTGAGCGTCGTCGCCCACGGTCCACCCACGGCAGCGAGTCGGCCGTTCAGTGCCTGCTGGACCGCCGTCCCGGCGCCCGCGAGCAGGGGAAGCAGGGCGAAGAACGCCGTCTGCCAGCCGAAGGACGTGGCAAGGCGCTCACCGGCTGCCAGGATGACCGCGACGACGGCGAACGCCGCCGCCACCAGGCGCGGGACGCTGAGCGGCTGGTGACCCGACGGCCCGAGGCCGACGTGGTCGACCAGCAGGGCGCTGGCCGACTGTCCCGCGGTGACGGCGATGCTGAACAGCGCCACCCCGATCGTGCCGACCGTCAGGCCTTGCGTCGCCACAAGGAATGCGCCGAAGGCACCGCCGATCATCTCGGCCGGCCGGAGGCTTCCGACATCCAGTGCGCGGCGCAGGCCGCGCACGCCCGTTCGTCCGCTCGGCAGCAGGGCGGTGACGAGGCCGACCAGGACGAGGCCCGTTCCGAAGCTGATGACGGCGGCGCCGAACCCAGCGCGAGGCCCGGTTCCCAGGGCGACGGCGAGGGCGCCGTTGATATTGGACTGCACGGCAACCAGCCCTCCAGCCACCAGCATGGCCGGCACGGCCGCCATGCGAAGCCACCGCGGCGACTCGCTCACCGCCACGTCGCCGAGTCGCGCGGTCCGAGCTGGCGGGCGTCGTGGATGCCTGCGTGCGTGCTCAGGTGGCCCCAGTAGATGCCATACATCAGAGGCGTGACGCCGGCGTCGTGGATCGGGAAGACGACGCGCGGTGCGACACGCTGGGCAAAGTCGACCGTCTCCGACACCTTCGCCCACGGCGCCGCCAGCGGGACGGCAAGCACCTCGACGCCGTCCGGCGCCGACGCGTAGGAGTCGCCCGGATGAAAGAACGTCGGCTCGCGCTCGCCGGCGATCAGGACGCCGGTATTGGTGACGCGCGGGATGACCGGGAGGATCTCGGCGTGCGTCGTGCCGACGCCGGTGATCGTCACCGCGCCGAGCTCGCTGATGCTGCCGTCCATGTGCGGCGCGAACGCCTCGACCTGCTCGGCCGTCTCCGGATCGGCCAGCCGCAGCGCCGACGGGTTGCGCTCGATCAGACGGACAACCCGATCACGGTCGAGGTGGTCGGCGTGCTGGTGGGTGACGACGATCGC
The DNA here is from genome assembly GCA_045806885.1 of Aeromicrobium sp. Lineage (GTDB taxonomy): Bacteria > Actinomycetota > Actinomycetes > Propionibacteriales > Nocardioidaceae > Aeromicrobium. The sequence goes on along the minus strand of JBJMIJ010000022.1, from coordinate 39,094 downwards.
GTCAAGCCCCTCCAGCTCGAAGACGTCCGGGCTGCTGAAGGCTCCCGGGTCGATGAGGATGCGTTGGCCGGCGACCTCGACCAATACGGCCGAGTGCCCGAAGCGCGTGACGTGCATTCAGCCAACGTAGCTGGCGACGAAGGTGCAATTACGCTGACCCGCATGGAGACCGCTGATCGCCGGCACGACCTGATCCGCGTCCAGGGCGCGCGCGAGAACAACCTGAAGGATGTCGACGTCGAGCTCCCCAAGCGGCAGCTGACGGTGTTCACCGGCGTGTCCGGATCGGGCAAGAGCTCGCTCGTCTTCGGGACGATCGCGGCCGAGTCGCGGCGGCTCATCAACGAGACGTACAGCGCGTTCGTGCAGGGATTCATGCCCACGCAGCCGCGCCCGGACGCCGACGTCCTGGACGGGTTGACGCCGGCGATCATCGTCGACCAGGAGCGCATGGGCGCCAACGCGCGGTCGACCGTCGGCACCGTGACCGATGCGAGCGCGATGCTGCGCATCCTGTTCAGCCGGCTGGGGGAGCCGTACATCGGCCCGGCCATCGCGTTCTCGTTCAACATCCCGACGCGCTCCGCGAACGGCGTCATGACGTCGGCGACCGGTGCGAAGCAGATCGTGCGCAACCAGATCTACCACGGCGGGATGTGTCCGAACTGCGAAGGACGCGGGACAGTCTCGGACATCAACCTGGACGAGGTCTTCGACGCTTCGAAGTCGCTCAGCGAAGGTGCGATCAAGGTGCCCGGCTATACCGCGGACGGCTGGGCGACGCGGCAGTTCAGCGAGTCGGGGTTCCTCGACGCCGACAAGCCGATCCAGAAGTACACGAAGGCCGAACGTGAGGATTTCCTCTACAAGGAGCCCACCAAGGTCAAGTTCGCCGGCATCAACCTGACGTACGAGGGCCTCATCCCGAAGCTGCAGAAGTCGATGCTGTCGAAGGACATCGAATCCCTCCAGCCGCACATCCGGGCCTTTGTCGAGCGGATCGCGACGTTCGCGCCGTGCCCGGAATGCGGTGGGACACGGCTGAACGAGGGCGCGCGATCGTCGAGGATCGACGGCAAGAACATCGCGGACGTGTGTGCCATCCAGATCACGGACCTCGCCGAGTGGGTCCGCAACCTCGATGTGCCGGGCGCAGGGCCGTTGCTCGCGCAGCTCGGCGCGCACCTCGACTCATTTGTCGCACTGGGGCTCGGCTACCTGTCGCTCGATCGACCGTCAGGCACCCTGTCCGGCGGCGAGGCGCAGCGGATCAAGATGCTGCGGCACCTCGGATCGGCCCTCACCGACGTCACGTACGTCTTCGACGAGCCGACGGTCGGCCTGCACCCGCATGACATCCAGCGGATGAACGAGGTGCTGCTGGCGTTGCGTGACAAGGGCAACACGGTGCTCGTCGTCGAGCACAAGCCGGAGACCATCGCCATCGCCGACCACGTCGTCGATCTCGGTCCCGGCGCCGGGCCGGACGGCGGTACGGTGTGCTTCGAGGGAACGGTCGATGGGCTTCGCGCATCGGACACCGTCACCGGGCGGCACCTGGACGACCGCGCACGGATCAAGGAGTCGGTGCGCACTCAGTCGAACGTGCTGGAGGTACGTGGGGCATCCGAGCACAACCTCAAGGACGTCGACGTCGACATCCCGCTGGGCGTCCTGACGGTCGTCACGGGTGTCGCGGGATCGGGCAAGTCGTCGCTCATCCACGGTTCGATCGCCGGGCGCGACGGCGTGGTCGTCGTCGACCAAGGCGCAATCCGGGGCTCGCGGCGCAGCAATCCGGCCACGTACACCGGCCTGCTCGAGCCCATTCGCAAGGCGTTCGCGAAGGCGAACGGCGTCAAGCCGGCACTGTTCAGCGCCAACTCCGAGGGCGCCTGCGAGACGTGCAACGGTGCCGGTGTCATCGTCACCGAGCTCGGCTTCATGGACACGGTGGAGACGCCGTGTGAGGCGTGTGGAGGACAGCGGTTCCAGGCGACCGTGCTGGAGCTGACATTCGGTGGCCTGAACATTGCCGAGGTGATGGACCTGTCGGTGGCCGAGGCTTACGCGTTCTTCGCCGGCGGAGAGGCGAAGACGCCGGTTGCGGCGAGCATCCTGGCCCGGATGAGGGACGTGGGGCTCGGTTATGTCAAGTTGGGTCAGCCGCTGACGACGCTGTCCGGCGGGGAGCGCCAACGCCTCAAGCTGGCCGTCCAGATGGCCGACGACGCCGGCATCTACATCCTCGACGAGCCGACCAGCGGCTTGCACCTGGCAGACGTCGAACAATTGCTGGCGTTGCTGGACCGGCTGGTCGACGACGGCAAGTCGGTGATCGTGATCGAGCACCACCAGGCCGTCATGGCGCATGGCGACTGGATCATTGACCTGGGGCCTGGGGCGGGCCATGACGGCGGCTCCGTTGTGTTCGAGGGAACCCCGGCTGAGCTCATTGCGGCCAAATCGACCCTGACCGGTCAGCATCTGGCCGAGTATGTCGCGCGTTGACACCCGCTTCGACGCCTGGCCGCGCTGGACGGCGGTGGCCCTGCTCGCAGCCACGATGGCACTCGTCGCCATCGGGTTCGGCGCTGACCGGCCTGCCTTGCCCTACGACCCGGCGACGCTGAAGTCCACTGACACCGGCCTGTACCTGGCGGTGGCCGCAGACGTGCGCAGGGGAGAGAACTACTACGACGCGGCGGTGCGGGAACACCGCAAGGTCGGCTATCCGCTCCACCCTTTCGTGACCGTCCGCGAACCGACGTTGGCATGGATCACAGCGGCCGTCGGCGGGCTGACCGGGCTGAAGATCCTGATGGCGCCCTTGCTGGTGGCGATCGCGGTTCTGGGGGCCCATCGGCTCGACCAGCTGGGGATTGCCCGCTGGCAGTGGTGGATCGCAGCGCTGCTGTGGGGCGCCGGCTTCGCAGCGATGTGCCTGACCAGCCTGCCCGCGCGGCACGAGACGTGGGCAGGTGCCTTGATCGCCCTTGGGCTCCTGTTGTACCGCCGCGATCGGGTGATTCCCAGCGCCGGATTGATCCTGGCAAGCGTCCTGATCCGTGACCTCGCCCTCCTGGCGCCGGCCATCCTGGGATTGATGGCTCTGTTCGGTCGACGCTGGCGGGAGCTCACCGTCTGGGCCGTGGTCGGCGGGATCGGCGCGGCAGCACTGGCGATGCACGCTGCGGCGGTGTCGCATCACGTCACCGCCGCAGACCGGCATTCGCAGGGATGGACGAGATGCGGCGGTTGGCCCTTCAGTCTCACGACGATCGATTCCACGTCGCTTCTTCTGCTGGTCCAGCCGATTGCGCCGCTCGTCGTGCCCTTGGCGCTGCTCGGATGGCTGTCGATCCGCGCGCCGCTGGCGAATCAGATCGTCGCCCTGGCCGTCGGTTACCTGGCGGTCTTCGCCTGTGTGGGGCGGCCGGAGAACTGGTATTGGGGATTTCTGATCTCGGCGATGCTGGTGCCGGGAATCAGCTTTGCCGGGCCGGCCGTCGCGTCGTTGGTCCGACGGGCTTTTCGTACCGATCTGCGCGCTTGACGTCGGTTCGATCGAGATTTGGGCGATAGGTGCGCGCTTTTCGGTTCAAACGCGGTATTGACCGCCCAAATCGTGGCATCAGCCCGGATCCCCCAAGCGCCGATAATGCACATTATGTCAGTTATGGCGTGAGCAGGACCTTGATGGCCCTCCTCTCGTCCATCGCTCGATAGCCCTCGGCCGAATCGGACATCGGCAGCGTCAGGTCGAAGACGGGACTCGGGTCGATGGTGCCGGACGTCACGAGATCGACGAGCTCCGGCAGGTACTTGCGCACCGGCGCCATGCCGCCAGCCAGGCCCACGTTGCGCGAGAACATCGACCGTGTCGGCAAATGCACGTCATGTGGCACGCCCACGTAGCCGACAGTCGCTCCGGCCCGTGCCACGCGAATGGCCGTGTCCATCGCGTCCGCTGAACCGACGCATTCGAGGACGGCGTCGGCCCCGACACCCTCCGTGAGCTCACGTACGCGCTCGGCTGCCTCCTTGCCGCGCTCGGCGACGACGTCCGTCGCGCCGAACTGGCGCGCCACGGCCGTGCGGGGCTCATGGCGGGACATGGCGATGATGCGCTCCGCTCCCTGCTGGCGCGCCGCCAGGACGCCGCACAGGCCGACGGCCCCGTCTCCCACGACGACGACGGTCGACCCGGGCCGCACCTGTGCCGCAACTGCCGCATGCCACCCGGTTGCCATCACGTCAGACAGAGCCAGCAACGCCGGCAGCATCGCCTCATCCGGACTCCCCTGCGTTCCGACGAGCGAGCCGTCTGCTTGGGTCACCCGGGCGTACTCCCCCTGTCCGGACGTTGTGAACCCCCCATTCACGCATCCAGATTGCATCCCTGCGCGGCAATGGACGCACGTGTTGTCGCAGTGGTCGAACGGCACGACCACGAAGTCCCCCGGCTTGAACGTCGAGACGTCCGCGCCCACCTCGACGACCTTGCCGATGCATTCGTGACCGATGGTCGAACCTTTGTTCGGTTCATCGATCCCTCGATATGGCCACAGGTCAGACCCACAGATGCAACTGCGCACTACCCGAACGATGGCGTCCGTCGGCTGCTCGATCCGCGGATCGGGGACCTCTTCGAACCGGATGTCGCCTGGCCCATGAATCGTCGTCGCCCACATGTCCCCGATCGTGCCACGCCGCCGGACGAGTTTTCAGCGCCTGGACGCATTCGCCAGCAGTGGGAACACGTCACTACCCTTGAGTGTTGGCACCCCTACGCCACGAGGAGGATGCGTGTCCACGCTTCAGCAACAGCGCGAACGTCAGCTCAGGCACGACGCTGAGCGTGACGCGCATGCCGCTGAGCGTGACGGTCTCCTCCATCCCGTCCGCAGCCGCGACGAGTTGAAGTCCATCGCGGAGGCCGCGAGCATCAAGTTCGCAGAGGCCGGCGCCGACGAGGTGCTCGCCTGGGTCGCCGAGGAGTTCGGCTACCGCACGGCGGTTGCCTGCTCGATGGCCGACGCCGTGCTCCCCCACGTCGTGCAGAAGCACCTCCCGTGGGTCGACACCCTCTTCCTCGAGACGGGCTATCACTTCCCCGAGACCGAGGGCACGCGCGACGCCGTCGAGTCCACGATGCAGCTGACCATCGTCGACGTCATGCCCAAGCTCACCGTCGAGGAGCAGGACGCCAAGTACGGCAAGGACCTGTTCGCCCGCGATCCGGCCCTGTGCTGCCAGATGCGCAAGGTCGAGCCGCTGGCCGAGCAACTGGAGAACTACGAGGTCTGGATCACCGGTGTCCGGCGCGAGGACTCGTTCCTGCGGGCCGGCACGCCGCTCGTGGAGTGGGACGAGAAGAACGGCATGGTCAAGGTCAATCCGCTTGCGGCGTGGACCTTCGACGAGCTGCTCGACTACGCCGCCGCGAACGACGTCATCATCAACCCGCTGCTGAATGACGGGTATCCGTCGATCGGCTGCGCGCCCTGCACCCGCCGGGTCGCGCCGGGCGAGGACCCGCGCGCCGGCCGCTGGGCCGGGCTCGACAAGACCGAGTGCGGGCTCCACAGCTGACCGTCACTAGGGTTTTCCCATGACGTCGTCAGGGAGCTTTCCCCTCACCCTGCGCGTGACCGGCCGGAAGGTCGTCGTCGTCGGCGGCGGCCACGTCGCCACCCGTCGGGCGCATGCGCTCGTCGATGCGGGGGCAGCGCTCACCGTCGTGTCCCCCACGCTCACGGCGCGGCTCACCGAGCTCGCCGAGACCGGCCGCATCACCTGGCTGCAGCGGACGTATGAGGCGGCGGACCTCGACGGCGCGTGGTTGGTTCAGACCGCCACCGCGAACGCCGCCGTCGACGACCAGGTGGCCGCCGACGCCGAGGAGCGCCAGATCTGGTGTCTCAAGGGCGGCGACCCGGCCGACGCGACCGCGTGGATGCCAGCCGTGGCGCGCGTCGAGGATGTCCTGATCTCGGTCAGCGGCGGCGGCGACGCCGGCCGCGCGTCAAGCCTGCGCGATGGTGTCGCGGCCGTCCTCCAGGCCGGTGAGTTACCACTGCGTCACCGCACGCATCACCCGGACGGCTACGTCGCACTCGTGGGCGGCGGCCCCGGGGATTCTGACCTGCTCACCGTGCGCGGACGACGCCTGCTCGCACAGGCTGACGTCGTTGTCGTCGACCGGCTCGCCCCCACTGGCCTACTGGCCGAGCTGGCGCCGGACGTCGAAGTCATCGACGTCGGCAAGATGCCCGACCACCACCCGATCCCACAGGACGAGATCAACCGGATCCTCATCGACCGCGCGAAGCAGGGAAAGATCGTCGTGCGCCTCAAGGGCGGCGACCCCTACGTCTTCGGCCGGGGCGGCGAGGAGCGGCTCGCCTGCGAGGAGGCCGGCATCCCGGTCGAGGTGGTGCCCGGCGTCACCAGCTCGATCTCCGTCCCCGCCGCGGCCGGCATCCCGGTCACCCATCGCGGCGTGGCGCGCGGATTCAGCGTCCTTACCGGCCATGAGTCGATCGGCCACTTCCCCACCGACCGCTCGCACACCCTCGTCCTGCTGATGGGCGTCAAGCGCCTGGGCGAGACGGCGGACGAGCTCGTCACCGCGGGCCACGACCCCGAAACGCCGGTCGCCGTCATCGAGTCCGGCTGGTCCGACCAGCAGCGCGTCACTGTCGGCACCTTGGCCACCATCGCCGAGATCGCGGCCGCCGCCGGTGCCCGTCCACCCGCCGTCACCGTCGTCGGCGACGTCGTCACGCTCTCGCCTCACTGGCCCGGCCAGTCAATGGTCGAGTAGCCGCCACAGACGGCGTCTCGAGACCCGCGACGTTTGAAGCCCCGCGTTCTCATACGACGCGGGGCTACTGAATCAATTCCACCTCACCTGCACCACCAATCACGGCAGCGACACGCGTGCCAGGGAGCGGTGGGTTTGGCACCCAAAATGACCGATTTGGCGTGCCAAACCCACCGCCCGCCGTCAGGAGCCTGCGCGACGCGACCGGAGTACCCAGGCCAGGCCGACGAACGGCAGCACGAGCGGCACGAATCCGTAGCCCGCCCCGAAGTCCGACCAGACGGTCGCGTCCGGGAACAGCGACCGGTCGTAGATGGTCAGCAACCCGACGGTGAGCACGCCCACCAGCTCGAAGGCGATGGCCGACGTCGCGAGCCGCCGCCGATTTGTGGCCAGCGCGAAGGTGGCCACGACGTAGACGACGCCGGCGACGGCCGACAGCCCATAGGCCACCGGGGCCTGCGACGCCTTCGTGGCCAGTTGGTACAGCGATCGCGCCGAAGCGGACAGGGCGAACACCGCGTACACCGCGACCACCACGCGGCCGAAGCCGTGTTGGAGCTCAGCCATGCCACACCTGCACGACGCGAATCGCCATCACCGCCACCGTCCACATGCCGATGAGGATGACTCCGGTCCCCCAGCGGCTCTTCTCGGCGACACCCCAGACCAGCGCCACGGGCGGCACGAGGACGAGCGTCACGAGATAGGACACCAGCAGCGTGCCCTCGACATGACGGTCAGTGCGCGCCAAGCCGACGACGCAGGACACCAGCAGCACGATCGTCCCGACTTCGACCGCCCCGATCGCGTAGAACATCGCGTCGCTGATGCGGGTGTGCCGGATGGTCTTCCATGCGGCCCACAGGGCCACCGCGGTCGCGATCAGCGTCACGCTGAAGGCCACGTTGTCGATCATGCGCCTGCCTTCACGCGTACGACTCCATCGGCGGGCAGGCACACACCAGATGGCGATCGCCGTACGCATTGTCGATCCGTGCCACCGGCGGCCAGTACTTGTCCTCGTAGTTGCCGCCCGGGAAGCATCCGGCCTCGACGCTGTAGGCGTGCTGCCAGTCGGCGAGGGCGCGGGCCGGATGCGGCGCGTGGACCAGCGGGTTGTCGCCGGCCGGGTACTCCCCCGCCGCCACGGCGTCGATCTCCGACCGGATGGCCAGCATGGCGTCGCAGAACCGGTCCAACTCGCCGAGGTCCTCCGATTCCGTCGGCTCGACCATCAGCGTTCCGGCCACCGGAAAGCTCATCGTCGGCGCGTGGAATCCGTAGTCGATGAGCCGCTTGGCGATGTCATCGACGCTCAGCCCAGCGGCCTTGACCACGTCGCGGACGTCGAGGATGCACTCGTGCGCGACCCGGTCCTCATCGCCGGTGTAGAGCACCGGGAATGCCGGAGCCAGCCGCTTGGCAACGTAGTTGGCGCTCAACACGGCGACGCTCGTGGCGTCGCGCAGACCGTCAGCGCCCATCATCGCGATGTACGCGTACGGGATGGGCAGGATGCCGGCCGAGCCGTACGGCGCCGCGCTGATGGCGCCAATGCCCTCCCGCTTCGCCTCGACCGGATGCAGCGGGTGACTCGGCAGGAACGGCACCAGGTGCTCGGCCACGGCAACCGGGCCGACGCCCGGGCCCCCTCCCCCGTGCGGGATGCAGAACGTCTTGTGCAGGTTCAGGTGCGAGACGTCGCCGCCGAATGCGCCCGGCTTGGCGTGGCCAACCAGCGCGTTCAGGTTGGCGCCGTCGACGTAGACCTGCCCGCCGTGCGCATGCACGAGGTTCGACAGTTCGGTGATGCCGTGCTCGTAGACGCCGTGTGTCGATGGGTAGGTGACCATGATCGCGGCTAGGTCGTCGGCGTGCTCGACGCACTTGGCCTTCAGGTCGTCGAGGTCGACTTCGCCCTCGTCGGTCGCCTTCACCACGATGACGCGCATGCCGGCCATGACCGCCGACGCAGCGTTGGTGCCGTGCGCCGAGCTCGGGATTAGGCACACGTCGCGATGGTCGTCGCCGCAGCTGCGGTGATAGGCCGCGATCGCCAGCAGGCCGGCCAGCTCACCCTGGGAGCCGGCGTTCGGCTGGATGGAGACGCCCGCATATCCCGTGACGTCGGCCAGCCAGGTCTCCAGCGTGTCGATCAGTTCGATGAAGCCGGCTGCGTCCCCGGCCGGGACGAACGGGTGCAGCTCGGCGAAGCCCGGGTAGCTGATGGGCTCCATCTCGGCCGTGGCGTTGAGCTTCATCGTGCAGGAGCCGAGCGGGATCATGCCGCGGTCGAGCGCGTAGTCGCGGTCACTGAGCTTGCGCAGGTAGCGCAGCATCTGCGTCTCGCTGTGGTGCTCGTGGAAGACCGGGTGCATCAGGATCTCGTCGGTGCGATCCAGCGACGTGTCCAGGTCCATGCCATGCGGGAGGGGTTGGTCGACGCCGAACGCTTCGAGCACCCACGCCAGGTGCTGCATCGTCGTCCCCTCGTGCGTGCTGATGCCCACGTGGTCCGAGTCCGCCACCCACAGGTGAACGCCGCGTTCGCGCGCTGCCGCCACGACGGCGGCCGCCCGTCCGGGCACCTTCGCCATGACCGTTCCGAAGATGACGGCGTCGTCGTGCAGCGTCTCCACTCCCCCGGCCCGCAAGGCCCGGTTGAGGCCGGCCGCGGTCGCCCGCACCCGCGTCGCGATGGCGCGCAGGCCGTCCGGCCCGTGATAGACCGCGTACATCGACGCCGTCACCGCCAGCAACACCTGGGCGGTGCAGATGTTCGACGTCGCGCGCTCGCGGCGGATGTGCTGCTCGCGGGTCTGCAGCGCCAACCGGTAGGCCGGACGCCCCATCGCGTCGACCGAGACCCCGACCAGCCGGCCCGGCAGGTTGCGCTCCAGCCCTTCGCGCACCGCCATGAAGCCGGCGTGCGGTCCGCCGTAGAACATGGGGACACCGAACCGCTGCGTCGAGCCGACGACGACATCCGCACCCATCGACCCCGGCGACTTCAGCAGCACGAGCGCCAACGGGTCTGCCACGACGACGGCGATGCCGCCTTGCGCGTGAGCCGCGTCGATGGCCGGCTTCGGGCTGACCACCTCGCCGTCGACGCGCGGATAGGCAACGATGACGCCCGCAGCGTCGACGTCATACCCATCGCGGGTGTCGAAGACGACCGTCGCGATGCCGATCGCCTCAGCCCGCGTCTCGATGACGGCGATGGTCTGCGGCAGGAGGCCACTGTCGAGCACGACGGGCAGATCGGCCTTGCCCTTGGCCGCACGGTGAATCAGCGTCAGTGCCTCGGCCGCGGCGGTGCCCTCGTCGAGCAGCGAAGCATTCGCGGTCGGGAGTCCGGTGAGGTCGGCCACCATCGTCTGGAAGTTGAGCAGCGCCTCCAGGCGTCCCTGCGAGATCTCCGGCTGATACGGCGTGTACGCGGTGTACCAGGACGGGTCCTCGAGCACGTTGCGCCGGATGACCGGGGGCGTGATCGTCGGGTGATAACCCAACCCGATCATCGACACGCCAGGGTTGTTCTTCTCAGCGAGGTTGCGCAGATGCGCGAGGGCCTCGGTCTCCGAGATCGGCGCGGGCAGCCCCTCCAGCTCGCTGCGAATGCCGGCCGGGACGGCGGCGGTCATCAACGCATCGAGGCTGTCGTAGCCGAGCGTCTTCAGCATCGCCGCCTGGTCGGACGGGCTCGGGCCGATGTGCCGGTCAGCAAAGGATGAGGCTCGCAAGAGGGCTCCAGGGATCGAGGGTGTTCGTCACCCTCCCCTTCTGTCGCCGCGCTCCAGAATCGCCGCCGCCGAAATCGACGGAGCACGCGTGGTCCGGGATGCCTGAGAGGTTCCGGGGAGGAATTGCCCCTTCGGCGCTGCCCTGGCGGGGTCAGTCTCTCCCACGCGGCTTGCCAGCTGTCGCAAATCTACCAGCCGGACCCTCGTGTGCCCGCACCTGCGTCCGACGCCCCATCGGGACGAACGCCCTTCGCGGCGGGGGTGTCCCCCCGCGTGTCGGCCAAGCCGCCACGCGGCCCCCGAGGCTCAGGGCATTCGCCCCTCCGAGCCGTCGGACGCAGGTACTCGTAAAGCAGAAAGCCCCGCGTCTACCTGCGACACGAGGCCCCCCGCTGAGCTTGCAAAGGTCAACTGGTGAGGCGTGCCGCCCGTCGGGCCGCGAGCTCGTCGCCGGAGTGCGCGCTGTCGTCGATCGCGCGTTCGCTCGGGAGCTCGAGCAGAGAGCCCTCGATCTCCTTCCAGACACCGCCGATGGCGATGCCGAACACGCCCTGGCCACCCTGCAGCAGGTCGATGACCTCGTCGGCCGAACGGCACTCGTAGACGCTCGCGCCATCGCTCATCAAGGTGACCTGCGTCAGGTCGTCGGTGCCACGCACCCGCAGGTGGTCGACCGCAATGCGGATCTGCTGCAGCGAGACACCGGCGTCAAGCAGGCGCTTGATGATCTTGAGCAGCAGGATGTCCTTGAAGGAGTAGAGCCGCTGCGTGCCTGACCCACCGGCGGAACGGACGGACGGCTCGACGAGCTTCGTCCGGGCCCAGTAGTCGAGCTGGCGGTAGGTGATGCCGGCGGCGCTGCAGGCCGTCGGGCCACGGAAGCCGGTGTCTTCGGGCATGACCGCGAGGTCGTCGGTGAACAGCAAGCCCTGATCGCCGGCACGCGCAGCAGCTTCGGCTGCCTTGCGCCCATCGGCGGCATCGTGCTCGATCATCTGTGCCTCAATTCGTGGTGCTACCAAGACTACGCGCGTACTTTCACCCGTGTCATTAACATTCAAGGTAGAGATGAGGGTTACCCGAATCAACGACCTCGCCCATCCCCGGGCGTGTCGCAAACCCTCAAGCAAACCTTGAGGGTTACTCGGTTGGAATTCCCACAGCGGCGATGACCAGCGCAAACACCGCGAGCAGCGGCAATCCCACCACAAAGAACCGCATGGCGACCGACGCATCGCGGACCGAGCCGATCGGCAGGCTCGGCGCGAGAATGCGGGCCAGCAGGGACACCTCCACGGCGCACAGGGCTGCGTACAGAACCAGCGCGACCAGCCGCCGCTGCAGGGTCAGCTCATCGGTGCCGAGAACCACCAACTCGGCGATCACGGCCGCGCCCGCGGTCAACGCCAGACGAAGCGGCTTCCACCAATCCGTACGGGCGACGCCCAGCGCCGCCGGAACGATCGTCGGGAACATGGCGACGCCCGCGGCCATGAAGCACCCGAGCGCCAGAACACCCCCGACAACCCGGGCCGCCACCAGCTTGTGCTCCCAACCCCGGCGCCTGCCCCAGTCGACGAGACCGGCCATGAGTCCCAACACGGTGAAGATTCCCACGATGTAGACCGTGCCCGACCAGGAGAATTCCGGATCCGTCGACACGAACCGCATCCACCCGCGGAGTGCGACGCCGTAGAGCGTCCCCGTCACCGCCATCGAGAGCACGCGCATGTCCAGCAACGTACGCGCGCCGACTTCGCCTGTCAGGCAAAGTCTTCCGGCTCGATGTCTTCGAGGAATTCACGGAATTTCTCGATTTCCTCGTCCTCGTCGGCCGGCATGAGCATGCCCGCTTCGTCCATGACGGATTCGGCGGCCTCGATGCGGGTTCCGAGGCGCAGCGCGAGGGCGATCGAGTCGGACGGCCGGGCCGAGACCGTCGCGCCCGAGCCGAAGACCAGCGTCGCATAGAAGACGCCGTCGTTGACGTCATCGATCTGCACGACTTCGAGGTCGGCGTCGAGCGCTTCGATGATCCGCTGGATGAGCTCGTGCGTGAGCGGTCGTGGCGTCTCGTCGCCTTGCTGGGCGAAGGCGATGGCGGATGCCTCGACCGCGCCGATCCAGATGGGCAGGTAGCGATCGCCTTCGACCTCGCGCAGCAGAACCAGTGGCTGGTTGCTGGGCATCTCGATGCGAACGCCGACGACTTCGAGTTCGCGCATGGCGTCAGCCTCGCAGGCGGTTCCGGACCAGGACGGTGTGCAGGCGAACGGTCATGGCCGCCATCGCCGCGGCAGCATCGGTCGTCGAGGCGTCGGTGGCGCCCCCGCGCGTCCGTGGGACAACGACCTGGCGGATGAGATCGGCCTCGCGCTCGGCCTGCGTGGAGAAGTGCCGCAGATGCCGCGGCTCGAGGCCTTGCTCCGCGAACTCGGCGACGAGGGACGCGACCTGGAGGTCGTCACCGTCGTAGTAGGACTGGGCCGGCCGCCGCTTGATCAAGCCCGCGTCCTCGACGGCGGTGAGCACCAACTCGTCGATGCCGGCGGCGTCGATCAGGTCTTCGCGCGACAGGCGTAGCTGGCTGCGTGGCTCGCGGAAGGCCTCGACCATCGGCAGGCCGTCTTCGGCGATCTTGAGCTCGGGGACGCGCACGCCGCGACCCTTGCGCATGTCCGGCACCAGGCCGCGGTCCATGTCGTCGAGCGTCTGGCGGATCTCGCTGAGCGGCCAGAAGTTCGCCTGCTGGCGCAGGATGAAGCGCAGCCGCTCGACATCGGTGAACGCGAACTTGCGGTAGCCGGCCGGCGTGCGCTGCGGGGAGAGCAGGCTTTGGTCCTCGAGATACCGGATCTTGCTGATGGTCAGCTCCGGGAACTCCTCGCGCAGCTCATCGAGCATCTGCCCGATGTTCAGGAGCTCTGCACTCATGCACCACTCCGCGGGACGCCGGAGAAGAAGATGAGGCGGTACTTGCCGATCTGCACCTCGTCGCCGCCGCTGAGCGTGACCTCGGTGTCGATGCGGTCGCGATTGACGTAGGAGCCGTTGAGGCTGCCGAGATCGGCGATGACGTAGCCCGTCGGCCGCCGGGTGAAGGTGGCGTGACGCCGCGAGACGCTGATGTCGTCGAGGAAGATGTCGCTCTCCGGGTGGCGACCGACGGTCACCACATCGGTGTCGAGCAGGAACCGCGCACCGGCGTCGGGACCGCGCTGAACCAGCAGCATGGCGTTGCCCTGCGGGAGGTTCTCAACAGCCGTGACGTCGTCGACCGACATCTCTTCGGTGTCGGCGTCGGCAACCGGGATGTAGGACGTCTCGTCGACGGGTTCGTCGGGCGACATCGCAGACTCACTCCTGGCGATCGGTGGTGGAAGCCGGTACAGCCAACGTAGCACCCGAGCCGGGTGGTTTCCGGCGGTTGAGGGACTCGGGTCGTGGCGTAGTTCGGGCTACTGGCCGGTGATGGCCACGTAGGCCTCGGCGTCGAGCAGGCCCTCGGTCGCGTCGCTCTCGGAGGCGCGAACCTTGAACAGCCAGCCCTCCCCGTACGGGTCGGTATTGATGAGCTCGGCGCTTCCGTCCAGCTCCGCATTGCGGGCGATGACTTCGCCGCTGACGGGGCTGTAGATCTCGCTGACCGACTTGGTCGACTCGAGCTCACCGACGACGTCGCCGAGCTCAACGGTCGCGCCAACCTCGGGCAGGTCGACATAGACGATGTCGCCCAGCTGGTCCTGCGCGTAGTCCGTGATGCCGACGATCGCGACGTCGCCTTCAAGGCGAAGCCACTCGTGTTCTTCGCTGTAGTAAAGGTCCTCGGGCACCAGCGTCACGGGTCGCTCCTGTGGGATATCGAAGGGGCAAGATCAATGGGTGGATCGAGCGTACTCGGCACGGTTCCAGTCAGCGATCGGGTGTGACCCGCGGCGTGGTGGCCATCAGCCGGCGGACTTGGAATGCGTACAGAATGCCTGCCCACCAGTAGAGCCCGACGCCCCACACCGCAAAGGCCCACCCGAACACTGCGGCCAGGTTCGCGACGGTGCCGATGCCGTCGCCGAGCAGCAACAGCGGCAGCGCGTACAGGAGCGCGGCTGTGGCCGCCTTGCCCAGGAAGTGCACGGGCAGGGAGCTGAACCCGCGGGTGCGCAGGAACGGCACGAGGCTGAACAGGAAGACGTCACGAAGCGGCAGGGCGATGGCGAGCCAGACCGGGATGATGTCGCGCTGCCACAGGCCGACGACGACGGCCAGGATGAACAGCCGGTCGGCCACCGGATCGAGGATCGCTCCGAGCGCCGACGTCTGGTTGAAGCGGCGGGCGAGCTTGCCGTCGAGGTAGTCGGTGATGCCGGAGACGACGAGGACCAGCAGGGCCAGCTCGTCTTCGTGACGCCACAGGACCAGCCAGAGGAAAACCGGAACCAGAGCGAGGCGAACGACGCTGAGCAAGTTCGGGATCGTCATGATCCGGTCGGTCACCATCGTTCCTTCCGCATACTCCTGGCCTCACGCGCGATCGCCCGAGGTGAGCCCAGCGTAGGACATGACCCCCCTGTGACAGACTGAGAGAGACGCGACACGGTGGACACAAAATCAGGAGGCACGGTGGCTGACTACACACTTCCGGAACTGCCCTACGACTACGGGGCACTCGACCCACACATCTCCGGCAAGATCATGGAGTTGCATCACGACAAGCACCACGCCAATTACGTCGCCGGCCTCAACACGGCCCTCGAGAAGCTCGAAGAGGCGCGGGAGTCAGGCAACTACGCCACGATCAACCTGCTGGAGAAGAACCTCGCGTTCAACCTCGGTGGCCATATCAACCACTCGATCTTCTGGAAGAACCTCTCGCCGGACGGTGGCGACAAGCCCGACGGCGAGCTCGGCGCGGCGATCGACGACAACTTCGGCTCCTTCGACGCCTACCGCGCACAGTTCGACGCGACAGCCCTCGGCATCCAGGGCTCCGGTTGGGCCATCACGGCGTGGGACACCCTCGGCCAGAAGCTCGTCATCGTGCAGCTCTACGACCAGCAGAGCAACATCCCGGCGACGCTCATCCCGATCCAGCAGCTGGACATGTGGGAGCACGCGTTCTACCTCGACTACCTGAACGTCAAGGGCGACTACGTCAAGGCCTGGTGGAACATCACGAACTGGGCCGACGCCCAGGAGCGCTTCACCGCTGCCACGTCAGGCGGCCAGGTCCTCTTCTGAGACCCATCCCGGTTCACGAACGCCGCATCCGCTTCTAGCGTGTGCGGCGTTCGTGCATCTTGCGCAGGCTCTCGTTGTAGGCCGCGAGCTCAGCGTCGCCGTCGCGGTCGGCGGCGCGGTCGCGCCGTCGCGCCTCACGGACGTCCGACCGGATCCACTGGACGAACAGGGCGCAGAAGACGAGAACCAGCGGCACCTCGCCCATGGCCCACGAGATGCCGCCGCCGAGGTACTGGTCGGCGAGAAGATTGGTCCGGTACGGCCGGTCGAGCAGGTGCCAGTACGGAGCGGCGATGATCGTTCGCGACGACATCAGCGCGATCGAGAAGAACGCGTGGAACGGGATCGTGAACATGAGCACGGCGAAGCGGACGGCCGGCGGCAGCGTTCGCGGTGACGGGTCGACGCCGATGATCACGTAGTAGTACAGGGCGCCCACCGCCAGGAAGTGCAGCTGCATCGCGCCGTGGCCCCAGTGACTGGTCATCAGGTAGCCGAACAGGCCGGTGAAGTAGAGCACGAAGAGGCTGCCGACGAACAGCAGCGGGCCGACCACCGGGTAGGTAAGGACGCGCATGAACGGCGAGTGCAGGAACGACGTCAGCAGCGCCCGGGGAGAGACCTCCCCCGGCTGGCGCGGACCCGGGAGCGTGCGCAACGCCAGAGTGATGGGGGCGCCCAGCACCAGCAGGATCGGCGCAACCATGGCGAGCATCATGTGGCTGCCCATGTGGGCGCTGAACAGGACGTGCGAGTACTGGCCGATCCCGCCGATGCCGGCCCAGTAGACGACGGCAAGCCCGGCGAACCATGACAGCGTTCGTCCGGCCGGCCAGGCAGCTCCGCGGCGCCGCATGATGCGGAGCCCGGCCAGGTAGAACGCGCCACCGAACAGCACCACCGCGAGTGCGACGCCGGTCGGCTCCCAGCCCCAGAGCAGCCGGGTGAACGTGGGTGCGGGCGGGAGTGCGCCGCCGAGCAGCTCCTCCGCCGGCGTCGGCGTGACACCGCTGGCGGGAGTCGGCGTGCGACCCAGCGCCACGGCCAGGCCGATCGTCGCGATCATGACAATCAGCTCGGCCGTGGCGAGTGAAGCGAAACGGCCCGCTCCCCCGGCGACCCGATGCCGGATGTGCCAGGCCCACGCGCCCAGTGCGAGCAGGGCTGTCGTCTTGGCAATGAGGATGCCACCGTACGGCGTCGTCAACAGGTCGCTCGGGTGTAGGAGGCGGACGGCCGCATTGGCCACCCCGGCCACCGCGAGCGTCCCGTAGGCCCAAGCGGCGAGCGTCGAGTAGCGCTGGATGGCAGCGGGGAGCCGCCTGCTGCCCCGGTTGGCCAGCCAGACGAGCGCGCCGAGGCTGCCCACCCAGATCGAGGCGGCCGCGACATGGACGAACAGGCTGGTTGTCGCAAGGTCATGAGCGCCGGTTGCCGAGGCGTGCCCGGTCAGTGACACCGGCAGGAGTGCGAACACGGCGACAAAGCTCCACGAAGCGAGCCGCCTCACCGCGAGGGTGGCGCGCGTAGCGACCGCGATGACGCCCGCCAGGACGGCCTGGACCACGAGGGCCCGGCCGAGCGACGTGTCGGTCGCGAAGGTCGTCAGCAATGGCGGCGAGAGCGTCAAGAGTGGCTGCCCGAACACGTCGGCGACGGTGAGGATGTACAGGGCGATGCTGGCGCCGCACCATGTGGTTGCGAAGGCCGAAGCGCGGACCACGGCAAGCGCGCCCAACCCCTCGACGTCGTCCCCCCGGTTCGGCAGCAGGAAGGTGCCGAGGATGAGGAACCCGATGGTCGCCGCCGCGGAGAGACGCGAGATCAGCGAGACGAGCGGTAGGCCCCAGCCGACGAGGGCGCCGGCGTCGGGCAGGCCGTCCGGCGACGGCTGTGGCGCGCCGCCACCCAGGTGGAGTGCGACGACGAGCGCAACGACGCCGGTGGCGACTGCGGCGACTCCGGTGGCGAGCGTTCGCTTCGTCATCGGCGCGTGCGCCGAGCCGCCAGGAGCGCCAAGGCGATCAAGGCCGCGACGGCGAGGCCCAGGACAGCGATCGTCGGGACGGGAAACGCCCGATCCACCTGCCTCACGTCACCGCGAGGCGTCGCCGTTGGCGCTGGCTTCGCCACGGTCGCACCCGTCGTGACATCGAAGCTCACCGAGCCCGACACCGGATGCCCGTCGGCCGAGACCACGCGGTAGGCCAGCCGGTACTCGCCGCGCAGAGCGACCGACGGAAGGACCGCGGTGACCGTCGAATCGGCGATCCGCGCCTTGAGCGCGTGGACCTTCCCGTCCGGGGTGGTCAGGACCAGGTCGGCGTGGTTGGTCGTTTCGTCGAAGGTGATGCTGGCCTCGGTGGGCAACGTCGTCAGCTGCGCGCCCTGCTTCGGGTCGGTCTCGACGGCTTCGCTGTGTGCGATCGCCGCGGTCGGGAGGAAGAGCACGGCGAAGATGAGCATTGCCAGTGACCGGGCCATGGGCGCCATTCTCGCCCAGCGCACCTGACGAGGACTCAGGAGGCCGCGCGATCAGACGCCCGGATCGCCGCTGGCGATGCGGTGCCCACCCAACAGGTGCTCGATGACCCCGACCGCCTGCGACATCGTCGGCCGGTCCTCGTCGACGGATTCGACGACGTCGATGGGCTCGGACCCGTCCACATCAGCGGCTTCGGACTCGCGCCTGAGCGCCTCGAAGTCGGCCTGCTCCTCGAGGTCGAGCTCCTCGGCCGCGACGACGGCGTCGTACAGGGCGAGCAGCGTCTCCTCGCTGCCCGGACCCTGCTCGAACCGCATCGTCATGTGTCTGACGGTAGCGCGATCAGTTGGGCGTCCTCAGGAAATCCCGGCCGAGAGACGATGTAGTCCGCATACGCGCGGAGACTGATTCCGCGACGCCCTCCCACGACGGCGACCGGGATGAGGTAGTAACGAAGTTCGCGGTCGATGATGAAGAACGAATCGATCTCGTCCGGGTCATAGACAAACCGTTTGTCTCCCGGAGCGAGGCGCACGATGGTGCCCGGCGGCTGTGTGGTCGTCTTCACTTGCACCCGCTCGACCTTTGCACCGGAGTGGACAAGCAGGTCGTATCGGCATGGCTCAAGGGGCCACGAGACTTCGTAGCCGCACAAGGCAAACCAAGATGCAGCGAGCATGGAGCCGGCTTGCCGCAGATGGCGCGGACTCGGAACCAACGCCCACGGCGAACCTTCCCGCTCGACAGGTGCCCCAATGTGGGAGGTGTCAAGGCCGAGTCGCAATGCGTGCCCCTTGAGCAACGGATAGCTTGAGCCACCCTGAATACCCAATGCCGCGGTTACCTCCTTCCACGAACGGGAACCAGCGACAGCCTGAATCAAGTCCGCATCGGTCCAGCGGCGTTGGCCGGTGAAATGCGAATGATCTAGCCCCAATCGGTCGACTTCGCGCTGGATCATTCGGGTGGCGCCGCCAGACGAGACATGCAAACCCAGCGCGCGCAGCACGCCCCGCCACGAACGGGAGCTCGCGACAGCAGTTGCCAGCATTTCGTCGTCGTATGTCTTCTGGATCGTCATGATTCGACGCTAAGCGCCACCTCAGACAGCCATCGAAAACAAACATGCGGCGCCCCGTTGAGGAACGCCGCACATCCGTCGGGGTGACAGGATTTGAACCTGCGGCCTTCCGGCCCCCAGCCGGACGCTCTGCCAACCTGAGCTACACCCCGTTGCCGACGCACCACCCTACAAGGGACTAGCGCTTCCGCTTCTCGCGCACCCGCTGCTGGATGTGAATGGGTGAGCCGACGAAGCCGAACTCCTCGCGCAGCCGCCGCTCGATGAACCGAAGGTAGGTGTCCTCGAGCTTGCCGGACGTGAACAGGACGAACGTCGGCGGTGCGGTCGAGGCCTGGGTGCCGAACAGCACCTTCGGCTGCTTGCCGCCCCGGACCGGGTGCGGATGCTCGGCCACCAGCCGGCCGAGGAACGAGTTCAGCGCACCAGTACCGACGCGGGTCTCCCAGCCCTCCAGCGCGCTGTCGAGTGCGCGGACCAGGCGGTCGACGTGCCAGCCGGTCTTCGCCGCGAAGTTGATCCGTGGGGCCCATTGGACCTGCACCAGCTCGCGTTCGATCTCGCGGTCGAGGTAGTAGCGACGCTCGTCGTCGACGAGGTCCCACTTGTTGAAGGCGATGACGAGCGCGCGCCCGCTCTCGGCGACCGACGTGATGATCCGCGCGTCCTGGACCGAAAGCGGCTCGCTGGCGTCGACGATCATCACGGCGACTTCCGCCCGCTCGATCGCGGCGTTGGTGCGCAGGCTCGCGTAGTACTCGTGCCCCGACGCCTCCCGCACCCGCTTGCGGATGCCCGCGGTGTCGATGAAGCGCCACGAGCGACCACCCAGCTCGACCAGCTCGTCCACCGGGTCGACGGTGGTACCGGACGCGTCGTCGACGACGACGCGCTCCGAGCCGGCCAGCTTGTTCAGCAGACTGGACTTGCCCACATTCGGTTTGCCGACGATCGCAATGCGACGGTTGCCGTCGAACGCGCCAAGGTCCTCCGGCGGCGCCTCCGGTAGCGCCGCGAGCACGGCGTCCAGCAGGTCACCACTCCCCCGGCCATGCAAGGCCGAGACCGGGTATGGCTCCCCCAGCCCAAGGTTCCACAGCGAGGCCGCCAGCAGCTCGCTGCGCTGGTCGTCGGCCTTGTTGGCGGCCAGGACGACCGGTTTCTTCGCCCGACGCAGGATCTGGACGACCGCCGCGTCCGCATCAGTGATGCCCACCGTCGCGTCGACGACGAACAGCACCGCGTCGGCAATCTGGACAGCCACCTCGGCTTGGGCGGCGATACGCTCAGCGAGCCCGCGCGCATCCGGATCCCACCCGCCGGTGTCGACGACGGTGAACGCGCGCCCGTTCCAGTTCGCGTCGTACGGCACGCGGTCACGGGTGACGCCAGGGACGTCCTGGACGACCGCCTCACGGCGGCCGATGATGCGATTGACGAGCGTCGACTTGCCCACATTGGGCCGGCCGACGACGGCCAGAACTGGCTGTTCAGCCATGGGTGACCGCCTTGGGTATTGGGCCGGGCAGCTCCCGGCGGGTCAGCTCCTTGGCCGCAGCAAGCTGCGCCCGGAGATGCTCGGCAATCTTCTCAGTCGCGGCAGCGATGTCCTCAGTGGTACGCGGCCACGGTTGCTTGTCGAGCACGATCGGCTCACCGTAGACGACGTCGATCGCCGCGCCCTTCGGCGGACGAAACTCCTTGTCGGCGCCGGCGGCTCGCGTCCCGAAGATCGACACGGGCACGACGGGGGCGCCGGTCACGAGGGCCAGCCAGGCGACGCCGCCCTTGACCGTCGTGAACTCCCCACCACCGCGCCGTCCCTCGGGAAAGATGGCGACGACCTGACCGGCGAGCACGGCCTCGGCCGCGGTCCGCAGGGGCCCGACGTCCGTGCCGAGGCGATTGATCGGGATCTGTGCCGCCGCCTTCAGCAGCCGTCCGATGTTGCCGACGTAGGCCTCCCGCTTGACCAGCGCATGCGCTGGACGCGGTGCCTTGAGGAAGACCACGGGCCCGTCGAGCCAGCCGATGTGGTTCGCGGCGAGGATGACCGGCCCGAACCGCGGGACGTTGGACTCCTGGTGGGTCCGGATCGTCCAGTTGCGATCGAGCCAAAGGGCGGCATAGCGGCGCAGCTGGTCCAGCATCTTCTCGGACAGTGCGGACGGGCGCAGAGGTTGCCCGATCACGACCCTCGCGCCTCCTCGACCAATGCAACGACCGCGTCGATGACCTCGTCCAGCGTCATGAAGGTGCCGTCGATCAGGGCAGCATCGTCGGCCTTCGCCAGCGGCGATGCCGCACGGGACGAATCGAGATGGTCGCGCCGGGCGAGTGCTTCCTGCGTCGCGTCAGCGTCGTCATGGCCCTGTTCGGACGCACGTCGGCGCGCACGGGCGTCGGCATCGGCGACGAGATAGACCTTCACGGCCGCGCCGGGTACAACCGCAGTGCCGATGTCGCGTCCCTCCACGACGATGCCGTTCGGTGATTCCCGGATGGCTTCGCGCTGGGCCTGCACGAGGAGCGAGCGGACCTCGGGAACGGCGGCCACGAGGCTCACGTTTGACGTGACATCGCTCTCCCGAATGGGGCCCGAGACGTCGACGCCGTCGGCCTCGATCGTGGGGTTGGCCGGGTCGGTCCCCGAGCGCAGGACGACGTCGCCCGCTGTCTTCGCAACCGAGTCCGCGTCGTGCAGGTCGACGCCGCGCTCCAGCAGCGCCCAGGTGATCGCGCGGTACATCGCCCCGGTGTCGAGGTACGCCAGGCCGAGGCGCTGCGCAACACCGCGCGCCGTGCTGGACTTGCCGGAACCTGATGGTCCGTCGACGGCAACGACGAGCCCGGGGACGATCGGGGTGCTCACGGGTGCTCTCCTAGCGGTAGGCGGGCCAGCCGCGGGCGACCAGCGACGTGACGAGGGTGTCGGCATGCTCGGGCAGGACGTAGATCTCGACCACACCGGCCGGACGTCCGAGCTCGTGCTGAATGCGCAAGTCTTCGATGTTGACACCGGATTGTCCCGCATCGGCGACGACACGCTCCAGCTCGCGCGGACGGTCGGCCACGACGACGTAGACGGGCGCCCACGCCACGGCTTGGTCGCCGTGCTTGCCGGGGATGGCAGACGTGCCTTCGCGGCCGGCTTCGAGCAACTTCGCAATCGCTGCCGGCTCGTTGGCCAGCGCGTCGATCGCCGTCGTCAGGTCGTCACGGACGGCCAGCAGGACTGCCAGCACCTCCGCGGCATTGCGATCGAGGATATCGACCCACAGCGCGGGATCGCTCCCGGCGATCCGGGTGACGTCGCGCAATCCGGGGCCGGCGAGGGCGACATGCTCGGCGGGTGCTCCGCGCAGTCGGGCGGCGGCAAGGACGCTGAGCACCTGCGGGACGTGCGAGACCAGCGCAACAGCACGGTCGTGAGTCAATGCGTCCATGGTCCGTGGCGCGGCGCCGAGCGACTCGGCGATCGCCTGGACGGCCGCGACGGCGTCCGCGCGCGACTCGGCCAGCGGGACAAGGACCCACGGCAGGCCCTCGAAAAGGCGAGCTGACGCGGCGACCGGGCCGGACCGCTCCCGTCCGGCCATCGGGTGCGAGCCCACGTAGCGGTCGGCGCCGGGACGGCCGGAGACCGAGGCCGCGACGTCGGACTTCACACTGGCGACGTCCGTCACGACGGCGTCGGGCCACGTGGCGAGCGCCCGTTCAACAGCGTCTGGCACGTCGGCGGGTGGGACCGCCACGACCACGACGTCAGGCTGTGCGGCGTGGCCGGCTTGGCCCGCCCCACGATCGACGGCAACGCGGATGTGTTCGTCGTCGATGTCGTCCACGAACACGTCGAGGCCGCGTTCGCGCAGGCCAAGGGCTATGGACGTTCCGATGAGGCCAGCGCCAACGACCTGAACGATCTGGGGCTGGCTCATGCCTCCACGGTATCGAACAACGCTCCGACCTCTGAACTCGTGAGGTCGCGCACGGCGCCGACGCTGAGGTCTCCCAGGCGAATGGGGCCGAACGCGGTCCGGGTGAGCTCGATGACCGGGTGGCCGACGTGGTCGAGCATGCGTCGGACGATCCGCTTACGGCCGATGTGCACGTCGAGCTCGACCAGCGACCGTCCGCGCGACGAGTCGCGCACCCGGAAGCGATCCACGGCGGCGGGTCCGTCGTCCAGAACGATGCCGGCACGCAGTGCCGCGCCGACCGAATCCGTGACGGTCCCCTTCACGAGAGCGACATAGGTTTTCGTCACCTCGAACGACGGGTGCGCCAGCCGGTGGGCCAGTTCCCCGTCATTCGTCAGGATGAGCAACCCCGACGTGTCGGTATCAAGCCGGCCGACATGGAAGATCCGATCAGGCCGGTCGCCGACA
Source organism: Aeromicrobium sp. (assembly GCA_045806885.1). Lineage (GTDB taxonomy): Bacteria > Actinomycetota > Actinomycetes > Propionibacteriales > Nocardioidaceae > Aeromicrobium. The sequence goes on along the minus strand of JBJMIJ010000022.1, from coordinate 15,327 downwards.
AGGGTTCGTAGGTCGGGCCGCCCCTTCTCGTCGGCCATCGAGGACACGACGCCGCGTGGCTTGTTCGTGACGAGATAGGCGTGATCCGACGCCGGCGGGATGCGCTTGTCGTCGACGCGGATGACGTCGCGCACCGGATCGACCCGTGCGCCCATCTGCGTCACGAGCTCGCCGTTGACCGACACCCGGCCGGTCGCCATCAGCTCCTCGCAACGCCGCCTACTACCGAGCCCAGCTGCCGCCAGAACCTTTTGAAGACGAATGCCCTCGTCAGCTGGCTTCACTCGGCTCCAGGTCCTCGATCTCCGGCAGCATCGGCGCGATCTCCGGCAGCTCGGAGAGGTCGGCCATGCCCATGCGCTCCAGGAAGTAGCTGGACGTGCGGTACAGCACGGCACCGCTCGAGGCGTCGATGCCGGCTTCCTCGATGAGCCCGCGCGTGACCAACGTCCGCATGACGCCGTCGACGTTGACGCCGCGGATGGCGGAGACCCGTGAGCGGCTGACCGGCTGGCGGTAGGCGACCACCGCGAGCGTCTCCAGTGCCGCCTGCGTCAGGCGCGCCTGCTGGCCGTCGAGGACGAACGCCTCGACCACCGGCGCGAACTCCTCGCGGGTGAAGTAGCGCCAGCCGCCGCCGACGTTGCGCAGCTCGAAACCACGACCCTGCTCGGCGTACTCCGTGGCGAGATCGGCCAGCGCCACCTCGACGTCGGCCGGGGGTGCTCCCACGGCGTGCGCGAGGGTCAGGTGGTCCAGCGGCTGGTCGGCGATCATCAGGACCGCTTCGAGCGCCGGGCGCAGCTCGTCAGTCATCCGGGTTCTCCTCGGGGACGGGGTCGGCGTTAGGGGCGGCGTCATCAGGCATTTCCTCGGCGAACTGCTCGTCGAACTCGGTCCCGACGTCGATGTCGGTCTCGTCGTCGCCGGTCCAGCGCAGGTGCAGGTCGCCGAGCGGACTGGCCTGCTCGAAGGCGACGACGCCCTCGCGGAAGAGCTCCAGCAAAGCCAGGAAACGGGCGACGGTGGTGGGCAGGTCGGCATCGGCGACCAGGGAGCGGAACGTGGCGGATCGTTCGCGGCGGAGCCGGTCGACCACCAGGTGGGCCTGTTCACGCACGCTCACCTGCGGCGCGTGCAGGTGTGCGAGCGAGACCATCGGGATGGGCTTCGGCTCAAGTGCGGCCGCAGCGAGCCGGGCGAGCTCCTCCGGGCCGATCGACACGATGACCTCGGGCAGCAGGTCGGCGAAGCGCGGATCGAGTGAGACCGAACGCGGGTAGCGGCGCGCCTCGTCGCCGAGCCGCTGCTCGAAGCCGGCCGCCGCCCGCTTGAACGCGCGGTACTGCATGAGCCGGGCAAACAGCAGGTCACGCGCCTCCAGCAGCGCGAGGTCCTCTTCGTCCTCGACGTCACCCTGCGGCAGGAGCCGGGCCGTCTTCAGGTCGAGCAGCGTCGCCGCGACCAGCAGGAAGTGCGTAGTCTTCTCCAGGTCGCCGCCCAGCCGCTTGATGTAGCCGATGAACTCGTCGGTGACGGACGACAGGGCAACCTCGGTGATGTCCAGCTTGTGCTTGGAGATCAGGGACAGCAGCAGGTCGAACGGGCCTTCGAAGACGTTCAGGCTGACCGAGAAGTCAGACGGAGCCGACTCTTCGATGTTCGCCAGCGTCACGATCCCCCACTGGAATGGTTGATTTTTCCAGCGGGCGGTGCCCCCACCGCCAGGCGTCGCGCGACATCGCTGTCGGTGCCACGCTCGGCGAGGTCAACCAGGGCAAGGTCGAGAGCGGCCCGCACCAGCCGACCGCGGTCGATCGTCTTGCCGAGCTCGGCGCGGAGCTTGAGGCGAGCCTGTTCGAGCGCCAGCAGCTCGTCGGACGTCAGGTAGACCGTCATCTTCTCGCTGTGCTTCACCCGGCCGCTGGGTCCCGCAGGAGGCAGCGGCTCGGGATGGCTTGCACTGGACAACGGATCGGCGGCAGCGTCAGTGGCTTCGTGGTCCTGCGTGGTGTTGCGGAACAGCTCGTCCGCGGGCGGCATGTTTACGCGTCGGGGCATCGAACCAGAACCTCTCGCGCAAGCTGGCGGTACCCGGCAGCGCCGGGCGAGGTGGACGCGAACTCGGTGATCGGCTCCCCCGCGACCGTCGCGTCGGAGAACTTGATGGTGCGGCGGATGACGGTGTGGAAGACGAGATCCTGCCAGCCCTGGACCAGGGTCTGGAGCACTTCGCGATCGTGCAGCGTGCGGCCGTCGAACATCGTTCCGACCAGCCCGACGATGCGGAGCCGTGGGTTGGTCCGGTCGCGGACCTTCTCGATCGTCTCCTTCAACAGCGCCACGCCGCGTAGAGCGAAGTACTCGCATTCGAGCGGGATGATGACGCCATCTGACGCCGTGAGCGCGTTGACCGTCAGGAGGCCGAGTGACGGCTGGCAGTCGATCAGGATGATGTCGTAGTCCTGCAGGACCGGGTACAACGCGCGTGCCAGCGCCTGCTCGCGGCCCACCTCGGTGACGAGCCGCATGTCGGCCGCCGACAGGTCGATGTTGGCGGGAGCGAGGTCGAGGCCCGGTGTCTTGGTCTCGATGATGATGTCCTTCAGCGCCAGCTCACGATCCATCAGGACGTGATAGATGCTCTGGTCGAGTTCGTGCGCGTTGAATCCGAGACCGACGGTCATCGAGCCCTGGGGGTCGAAGTCGACCAGCAGGACCTTGCGTCCCATCTCGGCCAGCGCTGCTCCGAGGTTGATGGTGGTCGTCGTCTTGCCGACGCCGCCCTTCTGGTTGCACATCGAGAGGACAACCGCGGGTGCCCCCTGCCGGCGCGGTCCGGGCTCTGGGAGAGCCGGGAGTGGACGGCCGGTGGGTCCCAGATCGGTCATGAACTTCCTCGTCGGTCAGGATTTCGAAGAACTCTACAACTCACTGCTGGGCCCGCGGATGGGCCGTCGCATAAATCTCACGAAGCTTTTCGACGGTGACCAAGGTGTAGACCTGCGTCGTGGTCACAGACGCGTGCCCGAGCAACTCCTGCACCACGCGCACGTCCGCTCCCCCGTCCAGCAAATGAGTCGCGAACGAGTGCCGAAGAGTGTGCGGCGAGACCTCCGCGGTGACGCCGGCGCGCTCGGCGGCCTTCACCAGCACGGTCCATGCGCTCTGCCGGCTGAGCCGGCCGCCGCGCGCGTTGAGGAACATCGCGGCACTGGGCGACTTGGCCGACACCAGCGCCGGACGCCCGACGGCGAGGTAGTCCTGCAGGGCCGCAACCGCCAGGCTGCCGACCGGGACGATGCGCTGCTTCGACCCCTTGCCGCGCAGCAGCACCGAGCCCTCGACGGCGTCGAAGTCGTCGATGTCGAGGCCGACCGCCTCCGAGATGCGCGCCCCAGTGCCGTAGAGGAACTCAAGGAGTGCACGGTCGCGTTTGGCCAGCGTCGTGCCGGGTGCAGCTGCCGCGGCAAGGATCGCCTCGACGTCCGACAACGGCAGCGCCTTGGGCAACCGCGACGGTGGCCGCGGCGGCTTGACGGCCGCAGACGCGTCCACGCTCACCAGGCGTTCCCGCAGCAGGAACTTGTGGAATCCCCGGACGGCGACGATGGTGCGGGCGGCGCTTGCCGCGCTCAAGGCGGGATGGTCGGCGTCGCCGGCACGGAGGACGCCGAGGAAAGCGAGGACATCGGGCTCGCCGATGTCATCGGGCGTCTCAATGCCCCTGCCGGACAGGTGTTCGAGGTAGCGCCGCAGGTCGCGGCGGTAGCTGGTCAGCGTGTTGGCCGCCAGGCCGCGTTCGACACCGAGATGGCTGAGGTAGTCGAGCACAGCCCGGTCGAGCTCGTTGGTCATCGGCGTCGCCGAACGGCCTCGGCCAGGATTCCGGCGATCGTCAACGCGTCGCTGATCCGGCCGTCGAGGATCGCGGCTACGGCGTCGTCCAGCGGCATCCACCACTGCTTGAGGTCGGCCTCTTCCGCATGGCGTTGGGCCCGGTCCTGCTCGGGGACCGGGTGCAAGACCGTGGCCCGGAACAGTCGCCAGCGCTCGGTCGAATAGCCGGGTGTCGCCGAGATCTCGAAGAGCTCTTCCCAGACGTCCGCGGCGACGTCGCCCTCTTCGATCAGCTCGCGCGCGGCTGCGTCTTGCGCTGCTTCGCCGTCGACGTCGAGTGTTCCCGCCGGGATCTCGAGCAGGCGTGCCTGCACCGGATGGCGGTACTGCTCGACGAGCAGGACTCGGTCGTCCTCGTCCAGCGCAAGGATGCCGACTGCCCCGCGTGGCTGCACCACCACGCGGTCGTGGACGTGCCCTTCGGGGTCGACGATTGCGTCGGTACGCAGGCTCAGGTATGGGTTGCCGAATCGCTCGATGGAGCCGTCCACCGGCCACGATGCCGCCGAATCGCCGAGACCCGCCGGCGCAAGGTCGCCCGGGAGCCGCGGATGCGTGCCGCTCACGCGCCCCTCAATCCGGTACGGGCAGTCGGGTCTCGCGCTGCCGTTCGAGGGCCGCCGTGATCAGCCCGGTGAACAGCGGGTGCGGACGGGTCGGCCGGGACCGCAGCTCCGGGTGCGCCTGGGTGGCGACGTAGTACGGGTGGACCTCCCGCGGCAACTCGACGAATTCGACGAGGTGCGAGTCGGGCGACGTGCCGCTGAAGACGAGGCCGGCGTCTTCGAGCAGGGCGCGATACGCGTTGTTGACCTCGTAACGGTGCCGATGCCGTTCCTCGACCTTGTCGTCGCCGTAGGTCTCGGCGATGACGCTGCCGCGCTTGAGGACGGCCGGATAGAGTCCGAGTCGCATCGTGCCGCCGAGATCGCCGGCCCCTTCGACAAAGGCCTCCTGCTCGGCCATGGTGGCAATGACCGGCGCGGGCGTGTTGGGGTCGAACTCCGACGAGCTCGCGCCCTCGATCCCGGCCACGTCGCGGGCGTACTCGATGACCATGCACTGCAGGCCGAGGCAGAGCCCGAGCGTCGGGATCTTGCGCGTGCGGGCGTAGCGCAGCGCGCCGAGCTTGCCTTCGATGCCGCGGATGCCGAAGCCGCCCGGCACGCAGATGCCATCGACGTCGCCCAGGCTGTGCGCGGCACCTGACTCGGTCTGGCACTCGTCGGACGGAACCCAGCGCAGGTGGACCTTGGTGTCGTTGGCGAATCCGCCGGCCCGCAGCGCCTCGGCCACCGAAAGGTAGGCATCCGGCAGGTCGATGTACTTGCCGACGAGCGCGATGGTGACCTCGTCGGCCGGGTGGTGCACCCGACGCAGGAGCGCATCCCACTGCGTCCAGTCGACGTCACGGAACGGAAGGTCGAGCCGGCGCACGACGTAGGCGTCGAGGCCTTCGGAGTGAAGGACCTTGGGGATGTCGTAGATGGAGGGCGCGTCGGCTGCCGTGACCACAGCCTCCTGGTCGACGTCGCACATCAAGGAGATCTTGTTCTTGATGCTGTCCGGCAGGGGCCGGTCGGTGCGGCACACGATGGCATCCGGCTGAATACCGATGGAGCGCAAGGCCGCCACCGAGTGCTGGGTCGGCTTGGTCTTCAGCTCGCCCGACGGGCCGATGAACGGCACCAACGAGACGTGCAGGAAAAAGACGTGGCTGCGGCCGATCTCGTGCCGGACCTGACGAGCCGACTCCAGGAACGGCTGGCTCTCGATGTCGCCGACCGTGCCGCCGATCTCATGGATGACGACGTCGATGTCGGGACCGCCCATGGCGAGCATGCGGTCCTTGATCTCGTTCGTGATGTGCGGGATGACCTGCACCGTGTCACCGAGGTAGTCACCGCGGCGCTCGCGCGCGATGACCTCGGAGTACACCTGCCCGGTCGTGACGTTGGCGCGACCGACGAGATCCTCGTCGAGGAAGCGCTCGTAGTGGCCGATGTCGAGATCGGTCTCGGCGCCGTCATCGGTGACGAAGACCTCGCCATGCTGGAACGGATTCATCGTGCCGGGATCGACATTGAGATACGGGTCGAGCTTCTGCATCGTGACGCGCAGGCCACGCGACTTCAGCAGTCGACCGAGGCTCGAAGCCGTCAGGCCCTTGCCGAGCGAGGATGCCACCCCGCCTGTCACGAAAACGTGCTTCGTCGTGCTCTGGCTCTGGCTCACCACGGGGTCTCCATGGAACTCCAGCCTATCAACTGTTCGCGCAGGTCAGTGCCAGACACTCTCACTCGCCGGGAACGGGGCCGTCGGCGCTGCGGGGTGTGCCCCACGCGCCGGGCTTGCCGGCTGCGTCACGCCCAAGTGCGAGCGCGACCACCACGGGGCCGGCCACCGAATCGGTGACGTCGACGGTGGACATGACGTCATCGCCCGGGCCCTCGCGCAGCGCGGCGATCGCGCCGTTGGTCAGGCTGGATCGGGAAGGTCCGGCGAGCACCATGCCCTCGCCGTGCGAGCCGATCGCCCGCGCGAGCTCGGCGATCACCTTGGACGCCGAGCCGTTGCGTTGACGGCCGGCCACCATGACGACGGAATCGCCCAGCTCTTTCGGCTTATCGCCGGTGACGAGATCGCCTTCGACGAAGGCCTCCCAGATGGCCTGACCCGACTCATCGGGCTTCTCGCCGGCATCGCCGAGGAGGGCGCGGGCCAAGGCACTGCCGATGCGCTGATAGCTCGCCGGGCCCTTCTCGACCTCGCGCACCTTCAACGCCGCCTGACGCGCGACGCTGTCGACGAACTGGCGATTGGCCGGATCGGTGAGCTTGGCCGCGAACTTGGGCTCACTCACGATCGTGGCGTCAGCATCCTTCAGTGCACCGCGGATGGCAGCGACCTGGTCGCTGTCGGCGCCAGTCAGCGTGATCAGGACGACGTGACGGCCCTTGAGCTTGCCGCCGAGCGCCTTGCCAGCGGTGCCGTCGACGAAGCCGGACTCGAATGCGCCCAGCGACTGATCGCGAGCGCCGGTGTCGGCAGACGACCCGGGCAACACGTCGGCTGGCCGATTGAGCGGTCCAGAGCCGAGCGCGATACCCAAACCGAGCGCGAACAGGACGGTGGCCGCAACGAGCAGCCGGCGACGGAGTGTCTTCATGGCGAGTTGCCTCGCACGACGTTGGCGATCTGGCCCGAGGTGCCGCCCAGGCCGACGAACCACTCGTGGCCTACCGGAGTCATCGCGATCGCCGCGACGACGGCAAGCACCCCCACCAGCAGGATCATGAGGGCCGGCCAGGCCGATACAGCCTTGGATGAAAGTGCGGCGACGGCAGGGGCCTCCACGACCCGGGAGCTCACGCGCAGGCGGGTGACGAACGCGCTCGCCGCGTCGTCCGGTGATCCACCGAGCCGATCGTTCAGGCTGACCGGGCCGCCGGCTTCGACGATGACCGGCACTTCGCTCGCGTCGGCCATGAGAAGGGCCAGGTCGCCGGACTTTGCCGTGCTGATGAACCACTGTGGACGGACGCCGAACCGCTCGAAGCGTCCGTCGTCCGTCGTCTTCTTCTTCGAGGACACCACCGCGACAACGTGACGGCACTCGTTCAGGGCCAAGTCCGAGATCTCGTCGACCTTGCCGAACGCGACATCGGGGTGGTAGCCCGCGTCGAGCAGGGCCTCGACGCCGTTGCTGACGCCGATCAGGACCGGATCGCGATCCTTGATCCACCGCTTGAGCTGCCCGAGGTCGTCCTGCCAGTGGAACTTGCGATTGACCACCAGCACGGGACGGCCGCGCAGCTTGGGCGGGAGTATGGGTGTGTCACTGCCGTCCAGCAGCAGGTCGCGTTCCTGCCGAATGTGCTCGGTTGCGTTGGCCATCAGCGATTCCAGCCGTACCGCGAGGTCGCCGCTGCGCAATTGCGTCTCGGCCGCGGGCGCCGGTGGTTCGGGAGGCCGTTTCGAGGAAGACATCCCGCTCATCGTGTCATGCGAGGGCCGTTTCGGTGACGGCGGCGGGGTACCGGCGTGTTACCGGTCATGTGGAACGCTGAACCCGTGCTGCTGACAGTCATCGTGCTCGCCGTTGCGTTGTGCGTGGCCACCGCCGGATGGGTCGTTTCCGACGTTCGCCGCCGCCACGCGCGACGCGAGATCCAGCGCCTCCGGCGCGCTCTGGAGCGGCACGACAGCCTGTCCGGCCAGCGCCCGGTGGCCCGCACCATGCGTGCCGTCGTCGGTACCGCACTGGACACGGCCGTTCGCATGCGCGATGAAGGTTTCAGCGGTGTCGTGAAGTCCTCGCTGGAGGGCCTCGGCCGGTGGACGCAGGAGGACCAGACTGAGATCGCCCGGCTCGCCGGCGACGATGGACGCGTCGCGATCCTGTTCTCCGACATCGAGAACTCCACCGTTCTCAACGACCAGCTCGGCGATGCCGAATGGGTCAAGGTGCTGGCCTCGCACAATCGACTGATCCAGACAGCGGTGGCCACGCATGACGGACACATCATCAAGTCGCAGGGCGACGGATTCATGATCGTGTTCGCCTCGGCCGCCGACGCCGTGCGCGGCGCGCTCGCCATCCGGACCACCATCGAAGCCGGCGATCGACGGCTGCGCAAGCGGCCCATCCAGGTGCGGGTTGGTGTGCACGTCGGCACCGCGATCGAGAAGGACGGCGACCTGTTCGGACGCGACGTCGCGCTCGCCGCCCGCGTCGCGGCCGAGGCCGTCGGCGGCGAGATCCTGGCCAGCGACGCCGTCCACGCGGCCGTTGCCGATGAAGAGGACCTTGAGCTGATCGAGGCTCAGACCGTCGAGCTCAAGGGGCTGTCCGGCACGCACCGGCTCTGGGCCGTCGCCCCCGCTGCCTAGCGATCGGCGGCCAGCGCGAGCAGCTCGCGGGCATGCGCCTGGGCTGCCTCGGAGTCCTCTTGGCCGGCCAGCATGCGGGCGAGCTCGTCGACGCGGTCGTCGTCGGAGAGCCGGACGACCGTGCTGCTCGTGACGTTGCCGTCGTCGTCCTTCAGGACGCGGAAGTGCGCATCGGCGAACGCGGCAACCTGTGGCAGGTGCGTCACAGCAAGAACTTGGGCGCTCTCGGCGAGCCGGGCGAGCCGACGACCCACCTCGACCGCGGCCTTGCCGCCGATGCCGGCATCGACCTCGTCGAACACCAACGTCGGAACCGTCGTCCGGTCGGCCAGGACGACCTCGAGCGCGAGCATGACCCTGGAGAGCTCCCCACCGCTGGCGCCCTTCGCGAGAGGCCTGGGGTCCATGCCGGAGTTGGCAGCGAACAGAAACTCAACTTCGTCCCCGCCGTCGCGGCCGAGGTGGCCCGTCTGCCGGACCACGACGGACAGCCGGGCCGAGGGCATCGACAGCTGGGCCAGCTCGTCGGCAATGAGGCTCTCGAGGCGCCGGCCGACGTCCACGCGGGCGGCGTGCAGCCGCGCGCTCAGCTGCGCGGCCTGTTCGGCCAGTGCGTCGCGTTCGGACCCCAGCGCCCCGATGGCGTCGTCGTCCAGGTCGAGCTCACCGGCCCGGACGGCCGACTTCTCGGCCCACTGCAGGACGTCATCGAGCCCTGGGCCGTACTTGCGCTTGAGGCCCGTCAGGGCCGCGATCCGCGACTGGACGGTGGCGAGTCGCGCCGGGTCGAGGTCGATGCCCGTGGCGTATGCGCTCAGCTCGGTGGCGACGTCGTCGACCTCGACGGCCAGTCCACGAACCCGCTGGGCCAGGCCGTCGAGGGCCGCGTCGTGGCCGGCGGCATCCTGCAACGCCACCACGGCGGCCGCCAGCGCATCGCGTCCGGCGCCGGACTCCCCCGCCAGGGACTCCCGGGCCACCTGCGCCGCGCGGGCCAGAGCCTCCGCGTGTGCGAGGCGTCCCTCATCGGCAGCGAGCTCAGTGTCCTCGCCGGGTTGCGGTGCGACCGCCGCGATCTCGGCAAGGCCATGGCGCAGCTCATCGAGCTCGCGCGCCCGCTCCTGCTGGTGCACGGTGAGGTCCGCCAGCCGGTCCTCGACGGCCCGCAGCTGCCGATAGGTCGGTCGGTACTCATCGAGCACCGCACCGATCTCGTCGCCACCGAAGGCGTCGAGCGCGGCGAGCTGCTCAGCCGATCGAAGCAGCCGGAACTGGTCGGACTGGCCGTGGACGGCGACGAGCTCGTCTGTGATCGAGCTCAGCAAGCTGGCCGGCGCGGTTGCCCCGCCCACGAATGCGCGCGACCTACCCTGGGCCGACATGACCCGGCCGAGGACGACTACGCCGTCCTCCACCGCTCCCCCGGCGTCGTCGACGAGATCAGCGACGCCCGAGCCGTCCGGGACCGCGACGATCGCCTCGACGCGAGCCTGGTCGTGGCCGGACCGCACCAGGCTCGAGTCGGCGCGGGCTCCGCGCAGCAGGCCGAGCGCCGTGACGACCATCGTCTTGCCGGCGCCCGTCTCACCCGTGATGACTGAGAACCCGGGCCCAAGCTCGAGGTCTGCGCTGTCGATGACACCGAGGTTCCGCAGGGTGAGTGACTCCCACCCCGAACGACCACCGGTCATCAGGAGCCGTTCCGCCGCTGCTCGGCCGCGCCGCGCCAGCCCTGCACCGGGAGGTCGAACTTGCGCACCAGCCTGTCGGCGAACGGAGCGGTGTGCAGCCGCGCCAGCCGTACGGGCTCGTGGCCACGGACGACCTCGACGCGAGCTCCCAGGGGGAGGTCGACCGTACGACGACCGTCGCACCACAGGACGGCCGAGGACTGCGTGCCCACGACCTCGATGGCGAGGGTGGAGTCCGGCGAGACCACAAGTGGACGGGCGAACAATGCGTGGGCGCTGATCGGAACCATGAGCAGGGCGTGCACCTCCGGCCAGACGACGGGGCCGCCGGCACTGAAGTTGTAGGCCGTCGAGCCGGTGGGCGTCGCGCAGACGACACCGTCGCCACCCCATCGGGAGACGGGGCGTGCGTCGATCTCGACGACGAGGTCGACCATCCGCTCACGCGACGCCTTCTCGACTGACGCCTCATTGAGCGCCCACGTCTGTGCGGCCACCTCACCGCCGACGGTGACGCGCACATCGATGGTGAGCCGCTCCTCCACCGTCCAGGATCGCGCCGCCACCCGTCGGACGAGCTCGTGGACATCCTCGACATCGGCCTCGGCGAGGAAGCCGACGTGACCGAGGTTGACCCCGAGCACCGGCGTACCGGATCCGCGGCACATCTCCGCAGCGCGCAGGATCGTGCCGTCGCCGCCGAAGACGACCGCCAGCTCGCATCCCTCCGAGGCGCCCTCGCCGCTCTCGACTACCTCGACCTCGGAGGTGGCGGCCAGCCCGGCGTCCCGCAGCAGAGCGGCGTCAGCGTCGAAGACGCGAACCGACACGCCTGCGGCGATCAGGTCATTGGCGAACGTCGCGGCGATCTTGGTCGCCTCGTCTCGCTCGACGTGCACCACGAGGAGAACGGTGCGTCCCTTCATGAGGCAGTCCTTCCGCTGAGCGGACCGGCCTCGACCGCTGCGACGGCGTCGCCGAGGGAGGGCGCACCCGCATCGGTGCGGAGCCAACAGAAGTATTCGACGTTGCCCGCGGGACCCGGCAACGGGCTCGGTGCGAGGGCCCGCGTTCCCCAGCCCAAGTTGTGAGCTGCCTGACAAACCGCATACACGGCGTTCGAGTGCAGCATGGGGTCGCGAACCACCCCGTTCTTGCCCAGATTGGCGCGGCCGACCTCGAACTGAGGCTTGACCATGAGAACCATGTCGCCTCCCTGGGTGCAGACACCGGTCAATGCGGGCAACACCACCGTAAGGGAGATGAACGAGAGATCGGAGACCACCACGTCCACGTCGCCACCGAGCGTCTCGACTGTGAGCTCGCGGACGTTGGTGCGATCGTGCACTTCAACCCTCGGATCGGACTGCAGTGACCAGGCCAACTGGCCGTAGCCGACGTCCACGGCGAGCACCTCGCGCGCGCCGCGGCTGAGCAGAACCTCGGTGAACCCACCGGTGGATGCGCCAGCGTCGAGGCAGCGTCGGCCGGCGACGGCCAGTCCCATGGGCTCGAACGCCGCCAGCGCTCCCAGCAGCTTGTGTGCGCCGCGCGAGACCCAGCTCGGACCGGCGGTCTCACGCACAACGATCGGCTGGTCGGTCTGCACTTGCGTGGCCGGCTTCGACGCCGGTTGTCCGGCGACGAGCACGTCGCCGCGTGCGATCAGGTCCGCAGCGTGATCGCGGGAGCGGGCAAGCCGTCGACGGACCAGTTCGGCGTCGAGCCGGACCCGTCGGGTGCCCCCTTTGGTCACTGCACGTCGCCCAGGGCGGCGCGCAGCAGCCGGTGGATCGTGTCGAATTCGGCGGGCAGCTGGTCGAGGTCGAGTTCGCCCATCGCATCCAGGCGACGCAGGACATCCTCGAGCTCGGGATACCCCGCGGCCGCGGCCCGGGCGCGGTCGAGCAGGTCGGCATCGACGTCCGCCAACGGCTGGTCGGTCTCCATGGGATCAGTGTTCCAGAGCGGCGCCGATCAACCGCGGCACCTGCCCGGTTTGATCGAGTCCTTGCCACGCCGCCGTGACGACGGCCCGGAGCGCCGCGAGGGATCCGGGGTCGCCGCGAGTCAGCCGCACGTCGCCGCGCTCATCGAGATCGACGACCGCATCGTCGCAGACCACCCGACCCCCATCGACTGTCACCGGTGGGTGCGGAAGGAAGAGCGCGCGCAGGTCACGCGCAACGTACTGGGGCCGCTTGCCGGCCGGCTGCGCGACCAGATGTCCAAGCCGACTGATGCCGGTCAAGACGTGCAGCCCGTCGATACCCGCATTGACGGCTCCGACGATGTCGGTGTCGAGGCGGTCACCGACCATCAATGGACGCGAAGCGCCGGTGCGCCGCACCGTCTCGTCGAAGAGGCCCCGCTCCGGCTTGCCGGCCACCACGGGCTCGGCGCCGGTCGCGCGCCGCACGGCCGCCACCAGTGAGCCATTACCAGGAGCCGTGCCACGGTCCGTCGGGACAGTCAGGTCGGCGTTGCTGGCGAACCAGGCGGCGCCGGCCTGGATCGCATAGCTCGCCTCGGCGAGGTTGCGCCAGCCAACGTCTGGATGGAAGCCCTGCACCACCGCGACCGGACGATCGTCGGCCGACGTCACGCATTTCAGCCCGAACGACTCCAGTGGGACGGTGAGGCCCGGTCCCCCAACCACCAAGACCGGACTGCCCGCGGGCACTGATTCGGCGACGATGTGCGCGATCGCCTCTCCGGCCGTCACAACGTCGGTGTCGTCGACGTCCAAGCCGAACCCACGGATCTGTGACGCCACCTCTGCGGCCGTCCGCGAGGCGTTGTTGGTGACGTAGGCGACCCGGACCCCAGCGCCCCTCGCGTAGCGGATGGCCTCGACCGCGTGCGGAATCGCGTGTGCACCGCGATAGACCACGCCGTCGAGATCCAGTATCGCGACGTCGTACTTCGCGATCAGCGGCTCCGTCGAGGCGTGCAGCGACATCCGACGAGGTTAGCCGCTCGCCTCGGGCGGTACGCGGTCGATCTGATCGACGTCGACCGTCACCCAGCTCGTCACGCCCGCTCCGGTGCGCCGAAAGCTGCGCCGCAGCTCGCCCGTGACCGCCACGTCCGCGCCGTCGCCGAGCCGAAGCGCCGCGCGGCGCATGCGGACTGACCAGGCCGAGCACTCGACGGTGTCAACCGACCGCCGCGTCCGCCGGCGGACCGCTGCGCGTCGGGGCACGACGACCCGGAAGGACACCACGCGGTCACCGCTGGGTAGTTGGCGTTCGAGCGGCGTCCCGGACACGCGTCCTGCAATCCGCACGGAGTTTGCTGAATCGCTCTGTTCTGATTCGTTGTCCATCCACGCATGGTGCGACGGCGCGCGCCCTCATCAGAAGACAGCCGTTCCTCACTGTGGAAAGGTCCTCAACGACACCGCGCCTGTGGATGGAACCGGGCTCAGCCGAGCTCGTTGAGCCGGTCCTCGGCGTCCGTCACGCTGTTGCCGTCGACGGCGACAGCGCGGTGGAACCACTCCACCGCCTCTTCCCGCCGATCGGCAGCGAGCAGCGTGTCGGCGTACGCGTACCGAAGCCGGGGCAGCCATTCCTCACGCGAGGGCGAGTGCAGCGGCTCCGATTCCAATAGATTCAAGGCCGCCGAGACCTGACCGAGGTCGCGCCGTGCACCGGCGACGACGATGCTCAACTCGACGCCGGTGGCCTGATCGAGCGATTCGCGGATGGCCGGCGTGTCGTAGCTCAGTGCCTTCTCCGGCCGCCCGAGCGCGCGCTCGCAGTCGGCCATCATCGGCGCATAGTCCTGGCGACCCGAGAGCCGACGCGCCGTGCGCAGTTCGGCCAGGGCCTCGGCGTACATGCCCGCTGCGTAGGCGGTCTCTCCGACGGCCTCGCGGATCACGGCCGTGCGCTGGGACCGCGCCCGCGCCGCCAGGGCGTGCTTGTAGGCCCGTTCCGGGTCCTGCTCGATGAGCAGGCCGGCCATGATCAAGTGCTTGGCGATGCGCTCGGCCAGCTTCTCTGGCAGCGAGCGCAGCTGATCGCGGACCTGGCGATCGAGATCCTTCGCGCTGATGTCATCCGGGATCGGCGGACCGTCATAGACCTGCTGATCCTCGGTGCGAACCTCCGGCTCGGGTCGACGAGCTGGCCCGCGTCGGGGAGCCCCGGCGCGTGCATCAGGCCGGCCCCGGCCGCCACCACTCGGGCGGCCACCGCTGCTGGGCCGGCCGCCGCCGCCACCGGGGCGACCGCCACTGCTCGGCCGGCCGCTGCCGCCCGGGCGCGGATTGCGCTTGCGCTCGTCATTCATTCCGATGCCATACCTATCAAATTCAGATGAAATGCAGCGAGGCCGCTCCACAAAGGAGCGGCCTCGCGCATATAAAGATTGTCCGGCGACGTCCTACTCTCCCACACGGTCTCCCATGCAGTACCATCGGCGCTGAGAGGCTTGACTTCCGGGTTCGGAATGTAACCGGGTATTTCCCTCTCGCCATGGTCGCCGAAACTCTATTGAGATATCAATCGTTTCGCCTTATTCAGGCGGTTCCCGACCGTTACTCGGGAACCTCACAGTGGACGCGGAATATCTAAGTGTAGAAACAAGCCCTCGGCCTATTAGTACCGGTCAGCTCCATGCATTGCTGCACTTCCACCTCCGGCCTATCAACCCAGTGTTCTGCTGGGGGCCTTACCTGGTAAACCAGTGGGAAACCTCATCTTGAAACGTGCTTCCCGCTTAGATGCTTTCAGCGGTTATCACTTCCGAACGTAGCCAACCAGCCGTGCTCTTGGCAGAACAACTGGCACACCAGAGGTTCGTCCATCCCGGTCCTCTCGTACTAGGGACAGCC
>JBJMIJ010000021.1:0-93577 GCA_045806885.1 Aeromicrobium sp. | reverse complement strand
CTCCACGAGGCGCTCGCCAGCCGAACGACGATTGGACAAGCCCAAGGCATCCTCATGCACGCCTTCGACATCAACTCCGACCGAGCGTTCGCCTACATGCAGCGCCTCTCCCAAGACGGCAACATCAAGCTCTTCGAGATCGCCGAACAGATCGTGCACAACCGCACCGCACTACGTCGCGGCGAGGACGAAACAACACGCTAGACCAGGGCCTTGCTGGACTGCTTGTCGGAATTCGAGCCGATGACCTTCTCACTACGCGTAAGTCGGCTACAGAACGCTGTGCCGAGCGAACGCAGATTGCGAAGTAAACGCGACTGTTCTGGATTTCAGACCCATGTTCGCTCGGGAGTGGGACGATCGCGGCATGGCCAAGCGTGGACCCTTCGAGGGCAGCAGTCAGAGTTCGGCTTCCGCTGAGGCGATCTGGGCTATCTGGACGGACCCCGCTGTATGGCAGGGAGGCGTCATCGCGTCCGCGAGCATCGACCGCGAATTCGCACTCGGAGCGAAGATAACGGTCCGTGTGAAGGGCTACATGCCTCAAACCTCGACCGTTACGAACATCGACGCACTGAGAATGTGGACCGGGGTCGCGAAGGCTCCCGGCTTGACGCTGACCTATGACCACCTCATCGAATCCACTGAGACGGGCACAGTCATTACTGAGCGCGCCACGATGAGCGGTCCACTGGCCGGGATCACGGGCCTGCTGCTCGGAGACCGCCTCGCCAAGACGTTCAATGCGACGACGGCTCACACGGCGCGTCTCGCTGAAGCTCGGGTCTAGGCAGGCCTGACGAAATAACGTGCGCGAAAAAGGGCGAGTTAACGCTCAAGGGGCTTCGCAAGCACGACCGTGCTGACGGTCTTGACGAGCGGCTGGAGCGGGACGGTCGGCTCATAGTCGAGCGTGGCCATCACCATGAAGTGGTCCGACGGGATGGTCCCCACCAGCTTGTGGTGGTCGTACCTCGCGTAGACCCGGTAGAAGGGCACGCGCAGATCGTTGGAGGCGAAGATCCAGTCGACGCTGTTGCCGTTGCGGTCCTTGTCGACGTCGTAGTGGTCGATGTCGTCGTCGAAGTCGTTGAACGAGTTGAGCCAGACGTCCTGCTTCACCTCGGCCCGCGCGTCCCTGGTGCCGTAGCTGCGGTACTTCTGGCCAAGCACGTCGCCGAATCCGTTCTCGCGCATCCGCTTGAGCATGCTGTTCGCGGGCTTCTCGAACTTCGTGGTGTTGAAGTCGCCGGCGATGACAATCCAGCGAACGCCAAGCGAGGCCTTCAGCTCGTTCGCGCGCTTGACCAGCTCCTTCCACTGCTCGAAGTCCGCATGGTTGTCGCCGGGCGCAAGGTGCGTCGTGATGAACAGGAAGGCCCAGCCGCTCGCGACGTCCCGCAGGCTGGCCCACGAGAACCAGCGGTCCACCTCGCCGTGACCGACCTGGTAGTCGTACTTCTTGGCTCCCGCGGCCAGCAGGGCCATGGCGCGCGAGTCGTACAGGACGCGGTCGTCGTATCCGAGGTCACTGTTCCACGCCGGTGCCATGCCATAGACGGGGCCGCCGCTCTGCTGGCTCCGGGCGTTGACCGCGGTGAGCAGGCTCTGGCGATCACCGGCCTGGTAGACCTCCTGCAGCCCGAGGACGTGCACGCCCTGGCTGACGATGCCGTCGGCCACTGCCGGCACGCGCTGCGGCCAGGAGTCGTCCGGATTGCGGATGTTGTACGTGCCCACGTTGACGTGCATCGCGCCCTTGGTCGCGGCGGTGGTCGGAACCGACCAGGTGCTCGCTTGGCGAAGGTCCTTGCCGAGAACGGTGACGCGCAGGTGGTACGCCGTCCCCGGAGTCAGGCCCGTGAACGCGACCGGTGCAACAGCCGTGGGTGGCTGGATCGTGTCGGAGACGACGTCCAGGCCGGCGAAGTAGGGGTTCGGCGACAGCTCGACGCGGTACGCGAACGCCTTGGGTGATCCCTTCCACCAGACCTTGAGGCCGGTCTCGGTGGACTCGACCCACTGGAACGCGCTCGGAGCCGCGAACGGGCAGGCGGCCTCCGGGCAATGCTGCGGAGCCGGGCGGAAATAGATCCCCAAGAACAGCAGAACGCCGAGCAGCAGGGCTGCCAGGCCGCGGCGTCGGAGGATCACCGAGCGAGTGTAGGCACAGTTCGCAAGAGCAAAACGGCGTTCGGTCAGAACCCCAGTTTTCGCAGTTGCCTCGGGTCGCGCTGCCAGTCCTTCGCCACCTTGACATGCAGGTCGAGGAAGACCGGCGAGCCGAGGATCCGCTCGATCTGGGTGCGCGATGCGGACCCGATCTCGCGCAGCCGCGCACCCTTGTGTCCGATGACGATGCCCTTCTGGCTGTCCCGCTCAACGAACAGGCTGGCGTGGACCTTGATCGTCTTGCCCGGGATCATCTCGTCGACGGTCACGGCGATCGAGTGCGGCAGCTCGTCGCGGACGCCCTCGAGCGCGGCCTCCCGGATGACCTCGGCAATGAGGGTCTCCTCCGGCTCGTCCGTCAGCTGGCCCTCAGGGTAGAGCGGCGGGCCCTCGGGCAACGTCGCGAGGAGAAGCTCGGCGAGCAGCTCGACCTGCTCCCCCGCCACCGCCGACACGGGCACGACGTCCTGCCACGTGACGCCGGCCTCGTCACCGGCCCGCTGGATGGACATCAGGTGCTCGGCCAACCGCTCCTTGGGAACGAGGTCGATCTTCGTGGCGATCGCGAGCACCGGCTTGCGCCGCAGCCGCGCGATCTCATTGATCAGGTACCGGTCGCCGGGGCCGATGCGCTGGTCGGCGGGAAGACACAGGCCGACGGTGTCGACCTCGCTCCAGGTCGTGCGGACCAGGTCGTTGAGCCGCTCCCCCAGGACCGTCTTGGGCTTGTGCAGGCCCGGGGTGTCGATGATCACGAGCTGGCCGTCCGCGCGATGGACGAGTCCACGAATCGCGTGCCGCGTGGTCTGCGGACGGGACGATGTGATGGCGATCTTGTCGCCGACCAGCGCGTTCGTCAGCGTCGACTTGCCGGCGTTGGGTCGTCCGACGAAGCAGGCGAATCCGGATCGGAACATCAGGTACTCAACACCTGGACAATGTCGCCCTGCGGGTTCGCGACGTAGACCGGCACGCCGGCGCCGCCGACCTCGCGTGCCGCGGCAAGGCTGACCTGCCCGTCGTCCTTGGCGGTGACGACGGCCGCGGCCTCCAGTCCAGTCGCGCCAGCCGACACCGCCTGGGCAACGGCGAGGTCGAGGGCGCTGATCGCGAGACAGGTGAGGGCGACCGGTCCGGCCGCGTAGGACCTTCCGTCGGCGTCGCGCACCGCGGCGCCCTGGCTGGCGCCGATGCGGGCCATCGAGGCGCGCGCGAGCGTGACGAGCTTGGCGTCCTGCGCCTCGAGTTCAGTCACCTTCAGAGGCTAACTGCTCATCCACGACCGCCCGGCTGACGTGCACGGTCGCGATGCGGTTACGGCGGCCGGTCGACCCCTCGGCTCGCAGGACCAGGCCCGACACCTCCGCGGTGCTGCCCGGGATCGGGACCATGCCCAGGTGCTTGGCCAGCAGCCCGCCGACGGAATCGACGTCCTCGTCGGGGATGCGCACGTCGAACAATTCGGCGAGGTCGTCGATGTCGCACCGCGAGTTGACGCGGTACCCGCCATCGGGCAGCTCGACGACGTCCGGCACCTCGGTGTCGTACTCGTCGGCGATCTCGCCGACGATCTCCTCGAGGATGTCCTCGATCGTGACCATGCCCGCCGTGCCGCCGTATTCGTCGACGACGATGGCGACGTGCGTGCGGCCGGCCTGCATCTCGCGCAGCAGGTCGGCGGCCTTCTTGCTGTCGGGCACGTAGAGGCACGGCCGCATGATCGACTCGACGCGCTCGATCGACTCCGCCGTGTGGTTGTCGAAGACGCGGCGCGTGACGTCCTTCAGGTACGCCATGCCCAGCACGTCGTCCAGGCTCTCGTCGATGACCGGCAGTCGCGAGTAGCCGCTGCGCAGGCACAGCGACATCGTTTGCCGCAGCGTTTTGTGGTGCTCGATGAACACGAGGTCCGTGCGCGGCACCATGACCTCGCGCACCACGGTGTCGCCGAGCTCGAACACGGACTGGATCATCCGGGACTCCTCGGACTCGATCACGTCGGACGCCGCGGCCAGGTCGACGAGCTCGCGCAGCTCGACTTCAGACGCGAAGGGGCCCGCGCGGAACCCGCGGCCCGGCGTCAGGGCATTGCCGAGTGCGATCAGCAGCTTGGGAATGGGGCCGAGGAGCCACTCGACGGCGATGACGGGAGCGGCGGACGCGAGCGCGATCGACTCGGCGCGCTGGCGTCCGACCGTTCGGGGCCCGACCCCGATCATGACGTAGCTGATGACGGACATCGTGAGGACCGCGATCGAAATCCAGAGCAAGAAGCCATGGACGAGCCGGGCGACGATGAACGTCACCAGCACGACCGCCGCAGTCTCGCAGACGACGCGGAGGAACAGGATGGAGTTCAGGTAGCGCGCCGGATCGTCGAGGATCTGCACAAGCCGTGACGCTCCGGAGCGGTGCTCTTCCTCCTCCAGCTCACGCGCTCGCGCGCGGGAGAAGGACGACAGCGCGGAGTCGACGGCCGCCAGCAACCCTGCGACGGTGATGAGCACCGCCGCGGCGACGACCAGCAGGATCATGATTGGTCGCCGCGCTGCCACTCCAGCAGCAGCCGGCCCTGGATACCGAACATCTCGCTGTGATCGGCGGGCGTGGCGTGGTCGTAGCCGAGCAGGTGAAGGATCCCGTGCACCGTCAGCAGGCTGATCTCGTCGGCGGCCGAGTGGCCGGCCGCGGGTGCCTGCTGTTCGGCGACCTGCGGGCACAGCGCGATGTCACCGAGGTAGCCGGCGGGCTGCTCCTCCTCGGGCTCCTGCCCATTGCGGGGCCGGCCCGGCTTCAACTCGTCCATCGGGAACGACAGGACGTCGGTTGGCCCCTTGGAGCCCATCCACTTCTCGTTCAGCACGGTGATCGTCGGAACGTCGACCAGGCGCAAGGTCAACTCGGTGGCCGGGTGCAGGCGCATCCGACGCATGACGAAGCGGCACAACTGCGTGAGCGCAACGACGTCGATGTCGACGTCGGCGCCCGACTCATCGAGAACGTCGACGTTCATGCTCGCCCCCACGGGATGCCGCGCTGCCGGTGTCGTAGCTCTCGTAGGCGGCGACGATGCGGCCGACGAGCTTGTGCCGCACGACGTCCTGGGCCGTGAGGTTGGTGAAGGCGATGTCGTGGACGCCGTCGAGGATGTCGCGCACGACGCGCAGCCCGCTGGTGGTTCCGCCGGGGAGATCGACCTGCGTGACGTCGCCGGTGACCACCATCTTGGAGCCGAAGCCGAGGCGGGTGAGGAACATCTTCATCTGCTCAGGCGTGGTGTTCTGCGCCTCGTCCAGGATGATGAATGCGTCGTTGAGGCTGCGGCCGCGCATGTAGGCGAGCGGCGCGACCTCGATGGTGCCGGACGTCAGGAGCTTCGGGATCGAGTCGGGATCGATCATGTCGTGGAGCGCGTCGTAGAGCGGGCGCAGGTACGGGTCGATCTTCTCGCTCAGCGTGCCGGGCAGGTAGCCGAGCCGCTCGCCGGCCTCCACCGCCGGCCGGGTCAGGATGATCCGGGTGACTTCCTTGGCCTGCAGCGCCTGCACCGCCTTGGCAACGGCCAGGTAGGTCTTGCCGGTGCCGGCCGGGCCGATGCCGAACACGATCGTGTGCTTGTCGATGGCATCGACGTAGCGCTTCTGGTTGAGCGTCTTGGGCCGGATGGTGCGGCCCCGGTTGCTGAGGATGTTCAGGCTCAGCACGTCGGCCGGGCGCTCCGACGTCTCGGCGCGCAGCATGCCGATGCTGCGCTCGACGAGCTCGCCCGTGACGCCTTGACCGCTGCGGGCCATGACGACGATCTCGTCGAGCAGCCGCTCGACGAAGGCGGCCTCGGCCGGTGAGCCGGACACCGTCACGACGTTGCCGCGGGCGTGGATCGAGCCATCGATCTCGGATTCGATCATCCGCAAGAACTCGTCTGCCGGGCCGAAAACGGCAACCGTGGGCAGACTCGTCGGCACCGTGAACGTGTGCTGGACTTCGCTGTTGTTGATGGGGTCGTCGGTCATGTGTGATTCAAGCGTAGACCAGCGTGGTTACCCGGGTGGCCACGTCAGCGGCCGTCCACCGACCACGTGCGCGTGGCAGTGGAAAACGGTCTGCTGGGCCGCGGCGCCGGTGTTGAACACCAGCCGGTACTGACCGTCTGTCTCTTGGGCGGCGATGTCCCGCGCGAGCGTCAGGACGGCGATGGCCGAGTCGGGGTCGGCGTCAGCCAACGAGCCGATGTCGGGCTCGTGTCGCTTCGGCACCACCAGCACGTGGGTGGGCGCCTGCGGGTTGACGTCCCGGAACGCGAAGGCGAGGTCGGACTCGGCAACACGCTCCGAGGGGATCTCCCCGGCGACGATCTTGCAGAACAGGCAGTTGTCGTCCATGGGACGAGCCTAATCGGCGTCGGTCACCTCAACGCATCGCGAATGCGGCCGAACACGCTCTTCTGCGCCGGGCCCAGCCGGGCTTCGGGCGCAGTCTCGTCGCGGGCCTCGGCGAGCTTGCGCAGCAGGTCGCGCTGCGCATCGTCCAGAGACGTCGGCGTCTCCACGTTCACCTCGATGACGAGGTCGCCACGGCTACCGCCGCGCAGTCGGGGAACCCCGTGGCCGCGCAGCGTGAGCTGCTCGCCCGACTGGAGGCCGGGCGGAATGTCGAGCTCGACGGTTGCCGGCTCGCGATCCACGTCCGCCTCCAGCGTCGGCAGGTCGAGGTGGGTGCCCAGCGCTGCCGCGGTCATCGGGATGGTCACATGGCAGCGCAGCTGGTCGCCCTGTCGGATGAAGAGCGGGTGGCGCTTGACGTCGATCTCGATGTACAGGTCGCCGGCCGGCCCACCGCCCGGGCCGATCTCGCCCTCACCGGTCAACTGGATGCGGGTGCCCTGGTCGACGCCGGCTGGGATGGTCACGCTCAGCGAGCGCCGCGCGCGGACGCGACCGTCGCCGCCGCACTCGATGCAGGGGTCGGAGATGACCGAGCCGAAGCCATGGCACGCCGGGCAGGGCCGGGAGGTGCGGATGTCGCCCAGCAGCGACCGCTGCACCTGCTGGACGTTGCCGTGTCCGTGGCACGTGGTGCAGCGGGTCGGCTGGGCGCCCTCACGAGCGCCCGAGCCGTCGCAGCTCGTGCAGACGACGGCGGTGTCGAGCTTGATCTCGCGTGTCGTCCCGAAGGCCGCGTCCGCGAGGTCGACCGACATGCGCAGCAGCGCGTCCTGGCCGCGCTGGACGCGCGGGCGCGGGCCGCGCGGCGCCGCCTGCCCGAAGAAGGCGTCCATGATGTCGTCGAAGCTGAAGCCCTGGCCAAAGCCGTGCCGCGCGCCGCCGAGCGGGTTGCCGCCGCGGTCGTAGACCGAGCGCTTCTGCGGGTCGGCGAGGACCTCGTAGGCCGTCGACACCTCCTTGAACCGGTCGGCTGCATCGGGAGCGTCGTTGACGTCGGGATGCAGCTGCCGGGCGAGACGCCGGTACGCCTTCTTGATCTCTTCGGCGGTCGCCGTCCGGCTGACCCCGAGAAGCTCGTAATAGTCCGCGGCCACGTCAGTCCTCGTTCAACAGTCGGCCGACATAGCGAGCAACGGCAGCCACCGCCGACATCGTGCCGGGATAGTCCATGCGGGTCGGGCCGAGGGTGCCCAGGGCCGAGCCCCCGGGATTGGCACTGTAGTTGGAGGACACCAGCGCCAAGGTGGAGAAACCCTCGGTACCGGTCTCCGAGCCGATGCGCACGCTCGTCGTGGCTGTTGCCTCGCCCAGGAGCTTGAGCAGGACCACCTGCTCCTCCAGCGCCTCGAGCACGGGCTGGATGGCCGCGTCGAAGTCGTGCCCGAACCGGGCCAGGTTCGCCGTCCCGCCGACAGCGATGCGCTCGGCCGACCGCTCGCTGGTGAGCGTGTGGGTCAGCGCCGACACGATCGACGTCACGATGGGCCGCTGGCGCGCTGGGAAGCTGTCGATGGTTTCGGCCAGCCGGACGGATGCCTCGCCGAGGCGCTGCCCGACCGTCGCGCCCACGAGCCGGGCGCGGACCTGGCTGAGCAAGTCGTCGTCGAGCGACTCCTCGAGCTCGATGATGCGCTGCTCGACGCGCCCACTGCTGGTGATGACGACGACGAGCATGCGGGCGTGCTCCAGCGGCACGATCTCGACGTGCCGGACCGTGGCCAGGCTCAGCGACGGGTACTGGACGATGGCGATCTGGTTGGTCAGCTGCGCGAGCACGCGGACGCTGCGCTGTACGACGTCGTCGACGTCGACCGCGCCGCCGAGGAAGGTCTCGATCGCGCGGCGCTCGGCGGCCGAGAGCGGCTTGACCGTGGCCAGCCGGTCGACGAACATCCGGTAGCCCTTCTCGGTCGGGATGCGCCCGGCGCTGGTGTGCGGCTGGGAGATGTAGCCCTCGTCCTCGAGTACGGCCATGTCGTTGCGGATGGTCGCCGGAGACACGCCCAGCTGGTGCCGATCGAGCAGCGAGCGGGAGCCGACGGGCTCGTGCGTCGCCACGTAGTCCTCGACGATGGCGCGCAAGACGTCGAGACGACGTTCGTCAGCCATCGCGCACCTCTCGTTTTCGCCCGTCCCGCGAGCCTTCTGGCACTCCGCAGGGTCGTTTGCCAGTCTAACGAGGTGGCACATGACCGATATGGCGCGGATGTTCTCAGCGGCGATTGGCGACGCCCCGTCAATGGCCGGACGACGGATCAGCCGGCCGAGCTCGGACTCGTCGTCGAGGACGTCACCACCGGCTGGTGCGGCGAGATCGTCCGCGTCGATGCCGATCTGGGCACGGTCGACCTCGAGGACCGGCACGGGGCGCGCAAGTCCTTTCGGCTCGGGCCGGGATTCTGGCTGGACGGCAAGCCGGTTGCGCTGGTCGCTCCCCCGAAGGCCGCCCCGGCGGCCGCCACACGGACCGCATCTGGGTCGGTTGCCGTGAAGGATTCACGCGCGAGGGTGGCATTGCCGTCGCGGATCTGGGTCGAGGGCCGGCACGACGCCGAGCTCGTGGAGAAGGTGTGGGGCGACGACCTCCGCGTCGAGGGCGTGGCCGTCGAGCATCTCGGCGGCATCGACGACCTGGCCGCCGCGGTGGCCGAGTTCTCGCCCGGTCCAGACCGCAGACTGGGCGTTCTCGTCGACCACCTTGTGCCCGGTTCGAAGGAATCGCGGATCGCGGCACAGTTCGCCGGCACCCCGCACGTCCTCGTCGTCGGTCATCCGTTCGTCGACGTCTGGCAGTCGGTGAAGCCCGAGCGCCTGGGTGTCGAGGCGTGGCCGGTCATCCCGCGCGGCACCGACTGGAAGCACGGCATCTGCGCGTCCTTCGGCTGGCCACACGCCGAGCAGGCCGACATCGCGCGGGCATGGAAGCGCATCCTCGGCACCGTCCGCACCTACACCGACCTGGAGCCTGAGCTGCTCGGCCGGGTCGAGGAGCTCATCGACTTCGTGACCGCGCGTTGACCAAATTCGCGCTAGCGCGAC
Organism: Aeromicrobium sp.; assembly: GCA_045806885.1. Classification (GTDB taxonomy): domain Bacteria; phylum Actinomycetota; class Actinomycetes; order Propionibacteriales; family Nocardioidaceae; genus Aeromicrobium. Next base: position 83,921 of record JBJMIJ010000021.1, on the reverse strand, counting down.
GCAAGAGCGTGCACCACGAGCGCCGACATCGGGACGTCGACCGGGCCGGTGCCGAATCGCTCGGTCAGGGCTTCGGCGAGCGGCGCGACGGCGTCGGCCGGGTCACCCAGCTCAGCGAGTTCGAATCGCAATGGGGTGCCGAGGCAGTAGCCCTCGGCCAGTGACAGCGCCGACTCTGCGCGGCCGGTCAGTTCGACCCGCTCCAATGCCGCGATATCGAAGCCGGCCGCCTCGACATCGGAACGGATGATCTGCGGGTTGGCGTAGCCGTGTGGCACCCGGCGCAGGAAGTCCGGCGCGTTGTGCGGGAAGATCTCGGCCAGGCTGTCGATGACCGCAGTTTCCACGATGTGCGTCTCGAGCGTGTCCCACGCGTTGAACAAGAATGAGCCGCCGTCCCGCAGGACGCGGTGAATTCCCTGGTAGGCGGCGATCCGGTCGGGCAGGAACATGACCCCGAACTGGCACAGCACCAGATCGAACGAACCAGCTGGGTAGGCGAGAGCCTGCGCATCGGCGGTCTCCCACGTCGGGCCCACGACCCGCGCTTGCGCGTATCGGACCATCGGTTCATTCAGGTCGGTTGCGATGATTTCAGCGTCTGGGAGGGCGGTTACCAACGGCGCGGTGACGGCACCGGTGCCGGCCGCCAGCTCAAGCACTCGATGAGGTCCGACCGCTGAGGCGCGTCGGACGAGATCCTCGCCATAGGGCGCAAAAACAGGGCCGACCAGGCGCCCGTCGTAGATCTCGGGCATTGAAGCCAGCCAACTGGAATCGCCCATTGCGTCACCGTAGCGGGGCCGCTGCCCGCACGATGTCTAGGTGACCGAGCGGATGACGTGGTCGGCCAACAGGCGGCCTTTCAACGTCAGAGTTGCCCGACCGTTCGCCGCAACCAGCAGGCCATCGCGCACCATTTGATCGAGGTTCGACAACCGGCCAACCTCGATACCCTCGCGCAGGCGCAGGCGCAGCATGACGTCCTCCAGCGCGGCGGTCGCCTCGTCGATGTCCTCACCGTCGGCCTCCGGCGACTCCCCTGTGGCCAACCGCTGGGCATAGGCGGCCGGATGCTTGACGTTCCACCAGCGACGACCCGCCACGTGCGAATGTGCCCCCGGGCCGATGCCGATCCAGTCGGCGCCCGTCCAGTACAGGTCGTTGTGCCGGCACCGGCCGGCGTCCGACGTCGCCCAGTTCGAGAGCTCGTACCAGTCGAACCCGGCATCCGCGAGGAGCGCATCGGCCAGCTCGTACTTGGCGGCCGTCTCGTCGTCGTCGGGCATGACGACCTCGCCTCGCGTGACCTTGCGCGCGAACGCCGTGCCGGCCTCGACGATCAGCGCATAGGCGCTGACGTGATCGACGTCCATCGAGACAGCGGCCTCCAACGACGTGCGCCAGTCGTCGAGCGACTCCCCCGGCGTGCCGTAGATGAGGTCGACGCTGACGTGCTCGAATTCGGCCTGGCGGGCCCACGCCACCGCTTGCGGAACCCGCGCCGGGTCATGGGTGCGATCCAGCATCGCGAGGACATGGGGCATGGCCGACTGCATGCCGAACGAGACGCGGGTGAAGCCGCCGGCGCGAAGCTCGGCGAGCGACTCGGGCGTAACGCTGTCCGGGTTCGCCTCGGTCGTGATCTCGGCGTCCGGAGCCAGGCCGAACTCGTCCTCGATGGCGCCCAGGATCCGGACCAGGTCGTCGGCCGGCAGCTGGGTCGGCGTGCCACCACCAAAGAAAACAGTGCCAACCGCGCGGCGTCCCAAGCCGGTTCTTTGAAGCTTGATCTCCTCGATGGCCGAAGACGCATACGTCGAGCGAGTTGCACCTTCGCCCAGCTCGTCGGCGGTGTAGGTGTTGAAGTCGCAGTACCCGCACCGCACCGAGCAGAACGGAACGTGGACGTAGACGCCGAACGGCTTCGTCAGCTGTAGAACCCGTCGAGGATGGCGCGGTTGTTGTCCTCGACGACCTTGCGCTTGACCTTGAGGCTCGGCGTCAGCTCACCGGCTTCGACCGTCAGGTCGTGGTCGAGGACCGCGAACTTCTTGACGGTCTCCCACCGGTTCAGCTTGGCGTTGAGCTCCTCGAAGACGCGCTCCAGCTCCTCGTGGATCTGCGACGACGCGGCGATCTCGGCGTACGACTTGGCGGCAAGGCCGTGGCCGGCGGCCCAGGCGTTGACCGCGTCCGCCTCGAGCGTCACCAAGGCCGAGCAGAAGTTGCGCCCGTTGCCGTGCACGACGACATTGCTGACCAGCGGGCACATGCCCTTGAGCGTGCCCTCGATGTACGTCGGCGCGATGTACTTGCCGCCCGAGGTCTTGAACAGGTCCTTCTTGCGGTCGGTGATGCGCAGGAACCCGTCGGCGTCAATCTCGCCGATGTCGCCGGAGGCGAACCAGCCGTCGTCGAGCATCGCCGCGGACGTCTCCTCCGCGAGGTTGTGGTAGCCGCGCATCACGTTCGGGCCCTTGATCAGCACCTCGCCGTCCTCGGCGATCTTGATCTCCGAGCCGGGGAGCGGGAGCCCGACCGTGCCGAGCTTGAACGCGTCGGGGCGGTTGAGCGTCGCGCCGGCCGAGGTCTCGGTGAGGCCGTAGCCCTCGAGGATCAGCATGCCCGCCGAGTGGAACCACTCGTTGACGTCCAGCGACAGCGCCGCGGAGCCGGAGATGAAGAACTTGATCCGGCCACCGAAGCGCTCGCGGACCTTGCTGAAGACGAGCCGGTCCGCGAGGGCGTGCTGCGCCTTGAGGACCGGCGAGATCGGCGTGCCGTTGCGGACGGCGCGGCCGTGGGCCAAGGTGACGCCCTCGGCCCAGCGGAACAGCTTGAGCTTGGCCCCGCCGTCCTTCTCCATCATCGACACGACGCCGCCGTAGGCCTTCTCGAAGATGCGCGGCGCCGCTCCCATGAACGTCGGCTTGACGATCGGCAGGTTGGGCACGATGCGCGGCACGCGGCCGTCGATCGCCGACGCGTAGCCGATGGCGAGCTGGGCACCGAGCAGGACTTTGCCGAAGGAGTGCGCCATTGGCAGCCAGCGGAACTCGAGGTCGTCGGCGTTGAGGTATCCGCTGGCCTTCATCGAGTACGCCTCGAACGTCCAGCCGTCGTGCGCGAGGCGAACGCCCTTGGGCTTGCCGGTCGTGCCGGAGGTGTAGATCAGCGTGGCGAGGTCGTTGGGCCCGAGTGCGGCAACGCGGTCTTCGACGACGGTCGGCTGCTCGGTCAGCAACGCGATGCCGCGGGCTTCCAGCTCGTCCAGCCCGATGACCCAGTCCTCGCCCAGGCCGCTGGGCTCGAAGGTGATGGCCATGGTGACGTCGGGAAGCGCGCCGCGCTGCTCGATGAGCTTCTTGACCTGCTCGTCGTCCTCGGCGAAGACGATCCGGCTCTCCGAGTCCGACAGGATGTAAGCGGTGTCCTCGGCGCCGGTGGACGGGTACACCGTGGTCGTCGCGGCAGCCGCGGCATTGATGGCTAGGTCGGCGAGGATCCACTCGTGCCGGGTGCCGGCAGCGATCGCGGCGCGTTGCCCGGGCTCGATGCCGAGGGCGACCAGACCGGCGGCGAGGCGGGTGACCTTCTCGCCCACCTCGCTCCACGTCAGCGAGTGCCAGTTCTCGTCGGCGTCCGGGTAGCGAATGGCCTCGCGGTCGCCGGACTCGGCGACGCGGTTGAAGAACATGTGCGCCACGCTCGGTGGGCGGCCGTTGATGACGGCGAGTTGCTCCGGTGTAACGGCCGCTGCGTTCATGCATGTCCTCCGTGACAGGTGATCAGGCTCACCCTAAACCACCTGTTCACCGTGAATTCAGTGGAATCAGGCCTTCGGCCCGTCCCCGGTTGAGAGAGCGGCGATGAAGGCTTCTTGCGGGACCTCGACCCGGCCGACCATCTTCATCCGCTTCTTGCCTTCCTTCTGCTTCTCCAGCAGCTTGCGCTTGCGGGTGATGTCGCCGCCGTAGCACTTGGCCAGGACGTCCTTACGCATCGCGCGGATGTTCTCGCGGGCGATGACCCGCGCGCCGATGGCGGCCTGGATCGGGACCTCGAACTGCTGCCGCGGGATGAGCTCCTTGAGCTTGCCGGCCAGCGCGACGCCGTACGCGTAGGCGTTGTCGCGGTGCACGATGGCGCTGAAGGCGTCGACCACCTCGCCCTGCAACAGGATGTCGACCTTGACCAGGTCGGCCGGCTGCTCGCCGGACGGCTCGTAGTTGAGCGACGCGTAGCCCTTGGTGCGGCTCTTCAGCGCGTCGAAGAAGTCGAACATGATCTCGCCCATGGGCAGCGTGTAGCGGATCTCGACCCGGTCCTCGCTGAGGTAGTCCATGCCGCCGAGCGTGCCGCGACGCGCTTGGCAGAGCTCCATGATCGTGCCGATGTACTCCGACGGCGCCAGGATCGTGGCGTCGACGATCGGCTCGTAGACATGCGCGATCTTGCCCGCGTTCGGGTACTCGCCCGGATTGGTGAGCACAAGTTCGGTGCCATCCTCCATCTCGACGCGGTAGACGACGTTGGGCGCCGTGCTGATGAGGTCGAGGTTGAACTCGCGCTCCAGCCGCTCCCGCACGATCTCCAGGTGCAGCAGTCCGAGGAAGCCGATGCGGAACCCGAATCCGAGCGCGCCGGACGACTCCGGCTCGTACTGCAGCGCAGCGTCATTGAGCTGCAGCTTCTCGAGAGCGTCCCGCAAGTCGGAGAAGTCGTCGCCGTCGATCGGGTACAGGCCGGAGAAGACCATCGGCTTGGGGTGCTGGTATCCACTGAGCGGATCGGTGGCCGGTTTGGTGGCAGAGGTGACAGTGTCGCCCACACGGCTCTGCCGGACCTCCTTCACGCCGGTGATGAGGTAGCCGACCTCGCCGACCCCGATGGAGTCGCACTTCTTCGGCTCCGGCGAGATGACGCCGACCTCGAGCATCTCGTGCACGGCTCCGGTCGACATCATCTTGATCCGGTCGCGGTGCTTCAACGCGCCGTCGAAGACCCGGACGTACGTGATGACGCCGCGATAGGTGTCGTAGACGCTGTCGAAGATGAGGGCGCGGGCTGGCGCGTCGGCAACGCCCTTCGGCGGCGGGACCTCGTCCACGATGTGGTGCAGGAGCTCTTCGACACCCTGCCCGGTCTTGGCCGACACCCGCATGACGTCCTCCGGGCTGCCGCCGAGGATGTGCGCGATCTCGGCGGCGAACTTGTCCGGCTGGGCGTTGGGCAGGTCGATCTTGTTGAGCACCGGGATGACGTGCAGGTCGGCGTCGAGCGCGAGGTAGAGGTTTGCCAGCGTCTGCGCCTCGATGCCCTGCGCCGCATCGACCAGGAGGACCGCTCCCTCGCAGGCCTGCAGGCTGCGGCTCACCTCGTAGGTGAAGTCGACGTGGCCGGGAGTGTCGATCAGGTTGAGGACATGCCCCTGGAAGGGCAACCGCACCGCCTGGCTCTTGATGGTGATGCCGCGCTCGCGCTCGATGTCCATGCGGTCGAGGTACTGCGCCCGCATGGCGCGGGCGTCGACGACGCCGGTGTGCTGCAGCATCCGGTCGGCCAGCGTCGACTTGCCATGGTCGATGTGCGCGATGATGCAGAAATTGCGCAGCAGCTCGGGCGGAGTCGCGCCGGGAGCAAGCACGGCGGGGGCAGGAGGCATAACCCGGACATTCTCCCGGTTCAGGCCTCGTTCCGACGAATCGGGCCGACGCCGCGGGTGACGATTTGGGCGGGCCGGGCGGCCGCTGGTAGCCTTTCGGATTGCGTGTCCGCACGCCCCAACCGCTTTTTTCACCGTTTCAGCAGGTAAAGGACAGCCAGTCGTGGCGAACATCAAGTCGCAGATCAAGCGCAACCGTCAGAACGAGGCGGCTCACGAGCGCAACAAGTCGGTGCGCTCGGCGCTGAAGACGGCCGTGCGCCGCTTCCACGAGGCCGTCGCGGCCGGCGACGTCGACAAGGCCAAGACCCTCGCTGCCGAGGCCGGCAAGAAGCTGGACAAGGCCGCGTCCAAGGGCGTCATCCACGCCAACCAGGCCGCCAACCGCAAGTCCGCGGTGGCCAAGAAGGCCGCCTCGCTCTAGCGCTTACGCGCGTTGGCGATCTGGAGCACCAGCCGCTCGACCGCGTAGGCCGGATCGGCCTCGCCGCTCTTGATGTCGAGATCGGCGCTGGCCACGGCACTCAGCGCTGCCGCGAGACCGTCGCTGTTCCAGCCGCGAAGCTGCTGACGCAGGCTGCGGATCTTGAACGGAGGCGCGCCCACCAGCTTGGCCACGTCGGCGTCAGACATCCGCGGCTCGGCGTCGGCGAGCTTGGCCAGCGAGCGCAGGCCCGAGGCCAGCGCACTGACGATGATGGGCGCAGCCACCTTTGCTGACTCGGCCCATCGCACGCGTTCGAGCGCAAGGTCGAAGCGTCCGTCGATGGCGGCGTCGGCGATCTCGTAGCCGCGGACGTCGGCCCGGCCACCGAAGTACTGCTTGACGATGTCGACGGTGATGGGCTCGGCACCGTCGCGCGTGGCCGCCAGCTGGTCGACCGCCCCGGCCAAGGCCCGCAGGTCCTGGCCGACCGCCTGGACCAGCAGCGTCGCCGCCGCGTCGCCGAAGGGTGCGCCGACGTCGCGGCCCTCGCCGCGGACCCAGCCGACGAAGTCGCGTTCGTACTTCGGCGCCTCGACCTTGACCTCGGTGACGCTCGCCGCCGCCCGCAGCTGGTCGAGCAGCCTCTTGCCCTTCTGGCCGCCGGCGTGGACGAGGATGACCGCCACCTCGGGCGCCGGCTCGGCGGCATAGACGACCAGCTCGTTGGAGGGCGCGTCGGGGAGGTCCTGCAGGTCGGTCAGGATCACCGTGGTGGCGGGGCTGAACAGGGATGCGCTGGTCAGGCCGAGGAACTCCCCCGGCGTCAGGCCACCGGCGGCGGCCGTCGTCACCTCGCACTCCGGCTCCGTCGATAGGACAGCGGCGAGCGCCCGAGCGCGCATGCGGTCGACGAGGAATTCGCCGCCCGGCCCTGGCCCGCAGATGAGCAGGATGCTGCCGAATGCCGATGCGCCGCTCATGGTGTTCCACCCTAGTGGCGGCTGACGACAGAGATCCGTCCGTCGCGCGCGACGATCGCGATATCGCCGTCGTGGTCCGTGCGCCACCAGCGGATGCCAGACGCGTGCAAGAGGCGAAGCGCCGACGGGGCTGGATGGCCGTAGTCGTTGTCCTTCCCCACGCTGATCGTCGCCACCCGAGCGCCGGCGGCCTGAATGAAGGCGGGCAGCTGTCGCCCGCTGCCGTGGTGCGGAAACTTCAGGACATCCGCCGTCAACGCCTCACCCGAGGCCATGAGGGCCTCCTGCGCCTCCGTCTCGACGTCGCCGGTCAACAGCAGCCAGACGCCCCGGCTGCGCACACGCATCACGACGCTCGAGTTGTTCATCTCGGTGCCGTCGGACGCGTTGGGCTTGGGCGCGTCCCACGGCGGCCAGATGACGTCGGCCTGCACACTGCCCACCCGGAATCGGTCGCCCAGAGCCGTCCGTGCGCCCGGCCCGCCCGAAGGGCCGTGGAGGACCCGCCCCACCGCTCGTCCGCGGACGGCACCGGCCAAGCCCGCCACGTGGTCGGCATGGGAATGCGTGATCAGCACCAGCGGCAGGCGCCGGACGTGCAGACGTCGCAGGCAGCCGTCGACCAGGAGCGGCTCGGGTCCGGTGTCGATCAGGAACGCACTGCCCGGCCCGACGTTAACAACCTCGGCATCGCCCTGCCCGACGTCGCAGTTGACCATCACCCAGCCGACCGGGGGCCAGCCGACCTGCGGCGGCCGCACCATGGCAAGACCGACGCCGACGACGAGGCCGAGGATGACCGCAGGCTGGTCCGCCAAGCGCCAGACGGCGGCCATCACCGCGGGAACGACGACCACCAGCACCCACCAGGGCCCGTGCCACGGGACGGAGGCACCGGCAAGTCCCGAAGCAACATGTGCGATGCGCACGATGCCGACGGCACACCAGGCCGCGACCATCCCGGGAACGAGGGCAAGCCCGCTGTTGATGAGGTCGAGGAGCCCCCCGAACAGGCCGCCGATGGTTGCCGGGGCGACCAGCGGAGCGGCGGCGATGTTGGCCGCGACCGCGACCATCGACACCTGGCCGGACAGCGCGACGAGCACTGGCAGACACGCGCATTGGGCGGCCAGCGGCACAGCGATGGCCAAGGCACACCAGCGTGGCATCCATCGACCGAGACGCGCCGCCAGCGGATTGGCGGCGAGCAGGATCCCGCCGGTCGCGCAGACCGACAGCGCGAATCCCGCCGAGCGCGCGAGCCGCGGGTCGAGGAAGAGCAGCACCACCACAGCAGTCGACAGCGCGCGAATGCCGCCGCGGCCGCCCACCGACATGGCCACCAGCCCTACGGAGCCCATCGCGGCCGCGCGCAGCACGGACGGGTCGGGCCGCGCCAGTAGGACGAACGCGATCACGGCCAGGAAACCGACGGCAAGGATGCGCCGGCGGCCGACGCCAGCCGCTTTGGCCACCGCCAGCACGAGCATCAGGACGATGGTCAGGTTCGTGCCGGAGACGGCCAGCAGGTGCGTGAGCCCGGCTCTTCGGAACTCGGTGGCGACCGTTTCGCTGACATCCTTGTCGTCGCCGTCGACGAGCGCGGGGACCAGCGCCCGCGCATCCGGGGACGCTCGTCGCACCCCACTGCGCACGCCCTCGCGCACGCGATCGGCGGCCGCCCACCACCACGGACTCGCGCGGCCTTGGGAGCGGTGGTCGACGCTGAGGATTGCGACGACATCGGGCTGGTCAGGCGGCTGGAGTCGGCCGTGGACCCGGACTCGCTGGCCGACGCTGAGGTCGCCGCCGTTGTCCCGCAGGAAGGCCACGACGGGCGCGCTGCCGCTGACCGTCCTTCCGTCGACGGTCGCGCGCCGCACGTCAAGGCGGACCATGGACGATTCCGAACCGAACCGGCGGAAGCGTCGCGGATCGGCGGCCACGACCGCGTCGAGGGTGACGGTGGCGCGTTCGGTGGCCCACGTGCCGACCGGCGAGCTCTCGCGCGCCGCCAGGCGCCATGCAGATCCGCCGGCGACGGCGCCGACGCAGACCAGGACGACGGCGAGCGGCCGCCATCGGCCGACACAGCCGGCGGCCGCCGCGATGCAGCCGATCGACAGTCCGACGGCGAACGTCGAGTCCTGCCGCAGCACGACCGCAGCCGCGGCCCACGCAGCGAGCGCCGGCAGGGCGGGCCAGAGGGCGTTCAGGGCGTGACCTGGTCCCGGATGTCAGCCAGCGTCTTCTCACCGATTCCCTTGACGTCGAGGAGGTCCTCGACCCGCTGGAAGCCGCCGTGGGCGGTGCGGTGGGCGATGATCGCGTCGGCTGTCACGGGCCCGATGCCAGGAAGCTGGTCCAGCTGCTCGGCCGTCGCCGAGCTGAGACTCACCCGCCCACCCGGAGCTGCCGCCGCTGCCGGTGAGGCGCCATCCGGCGCGCCAGCCACCTGGCTGCCCACGATGATCTGCTCGCCGTCGGCCACGACCCGCGCGAGGTTGACGCCCGTCGTATCCGCTCCCTCGACGAGACCACCGGCCTTCGCGATGGCCTCGTGCACGCGCGACCCGCGCGGGAGCGTGATGATGCCGGGCCGCTTGACCTTGCCTTCGACGTCGAGGACGAGGGTGCCCGCCGAGGGACCCGAATCAGCATGGTCCTCGTCGTCGTGCTCACGGTGAGCGCTCAGCTGCACCGCCTGCGGTTCGTCCGTGCGTGGCCGGGCCGACAGCAGCCACCACGTCAGCAGCACCCCCGCGGCCACGGCCACCGCGACGAGTACCCGCAGGTGGGTCGGGGGGACGCGCCAGGAGACCTCAGCAGCGTGTGACCGCGACTCGCCCTTGGCCGAGCCGGCGGCCGAGGCGTCGAAGGATGCGAGGAGATCGGCCATGCGTGCACGGGCGATCTCCGCACGGGTCTGGGTAGGCCGCTCGACGATCATGCGGCGACCGTAGGCAGGCGCCAGCACCTGACACGATGCCGTCCGTCGGGACTGTGGACGGCGAGGCCGGCTCAGGCGCTCTGTGGATTTCGGTCAGCGCGGAGTGAGCGAGACGCTGACAGTCCCGGGCCCGGTGTGGGCGCCGATGACCGCACTGATCTCGTCCACGGCGATCCGTTCCAGGCCGAGCGCCAAGGCAAGCTTCTGCGCGAACTTCTGCGCTGCCGGGCGAGCTGCCAGGTGCTGGACGCCGATGTCGAAGCCGTGATCCGCCTCCATGCACGCCGCGACGGCCAACGCCTGGAGCCGCGACATCGCCTTGGCCGACGTCCGCACCCGCTCCAGTGGGACGACCGCGCCGTCGCGCACCGCGAGGATCGGCTTGACCGCCAGCGCCGAGCCGACGAATGCGCCCACCGTCGTGACCCGTCCGCCCCGACGCAGGTACTCGAGGGTGTCGACGTAAAACAGCGTGGTCGACGCCTCGCCGGCCGAGCGGGCGGCCGCGGCCATCGACGAGGCCGCTCCCCCAGCGTCCCGCGCCCGCGCGGCCCGCCCGGCCGCGAAGCCCGTGGCGAGGCCGATGGTGGTGGAGTCGACGACGGTCACCGGGATCGACGCGCGCTTGCCGGCGACGATGGCCGCGTCGAGCGTCCCGGAGACCTTGGGGCTGAGGTGGATCGAGACGATCTCATCGGCGCCGTCCGCGGCAAGAGATTCGTACAGCTCCTGGAACTCCTCGGGCGTGGGCCGCGAGGTGGACACCGGCTTCTTGGCCTTGAGCGCCGCGGCGATGTCGTCGCCGGAGATCCCGCATCCCTCGATGAAGGTCTCCTCGCCGATGACCACCTTCAGCGGGACCACGGAAATGCCCTCGTGCCCGGCGTCGGCCGGGTCCAGGCACGCGGTCGAGTCGGTGACGATCGCGATCGACATGGGGCGATGCTAGCGGGGGCCGCTCAGACGACGATGTTGACCAGCTTGGGGGCCCGGACGATGACGCGGCGTGGCTCCTTGCCGTCGAGGGAGCGTTGGACGTTGGGCTCGGCCAGCGCCAAGGCGGTCAACTCGTCCTCCGTCGCGGCCGGCGACACCTCCAGTCGCGCGCGCACCTTGCCCTGGACCTGGATGACGCAGGTGACGGACTCCTGCACCAGGAAGGCGGGGTCGGCCGTCGGGAACGGCACGTAGGTGAGCGACTCGGCGTGGCCGAGCCGGCTCCACAGCTCCTCGGCGATGTGCGGGGCGAACGGCGCCAGCATCAGGACGAGCGGCTCGATGACCTCGCGCGGACGCGCCTCAGACTTCGTCACCTGGTTCGTCAGCTCGATCAGCTTGGCGATGGCGGTGTTGAACCGCATGCCCTCCATCTCGGCGTGCACCGCGTCGATCGTCCGGTGCAGCGCCTGCCGCAGCTCGTCGGACGCGAGCTCGTCGGAGACAGCCGTCGTGCCGGAGTCCTCGTCGACGACGAGACGCCACACCCGCTGCAGGAAGCGCTGCGAGCCGACGACCGCGCGGGTCTCCCACGGACGCGAGACGTCGAGCGGGCCCATGCTCATCTCGTAGACCCGGAAGGTGTCGGCGCCGTACGCCTCGTACATGTCGTCGGGCGTGACGACATTCTTCAGGCTCTTGCCCATCTTCCCGTACTCACGCTTGACGGGCTTGCCCTCGTATGTCCACGTACCGTCAGCCTCCTCCACGACGTCGGCCGCCGGGACGTAGGCGCCGCGCTCGTCGGTGTAGGCGTAGGCCTGGATGTAGCCCTGATTGAACAGCTTGCGGAACGGCTCGGCGCTCGAGGCGTGCCCGAGGTCGAACAGCACCTTGTGCCAGAAGCGGGCGTACAGCAGGTGCAGCACGGCATGCTCGACCCCGCCGACGTACAGGTCGGTGCCGCCCGGGTCGTTCGCTCCCCGCGGCCCGAGCCAGTACCGCTCGTTGATTGGGTCCGCGAGCGCGTCCTTGTTGTTCGGGTCGGCGTAGCGGATCTCGTACCAGGACGAACCTGCCCAGTTGGGCATCGTGTTCGTCTCGCGCGTGTACTGCTTGGGCCCGTCGCCGAGGTCGAGCTCGACGTTGACCCAGTCCTGGACGCGGCTCAGCGGCGGCTCCGGCTCGCTGTCGACGTCGTCTGCTTCGAACGTCCGCGGCGAGTAGTCCGGCACCTCGGGCAGGTCGACCGGCAGCATCGACTCCGGCAGCGCGATGGCCCGCCCGGACTCGTCGTACACGATCGGGAACGGCTCACCCCAATAGCGCTGGCGGCTGAACAGCCAGTCCCGGAGGCGGTACGTCGTGGTTCCGGTCCCGAGCCCCTTGGACTCGAGCCAGCCGATGATGCGCTCCTTGGCCGCCTCGACCTCGAGTCCGTTGAGGCTGACCTCGTCGTTGGCGGAGTTGACCAGGACGCCGGCACCCGTCCACGGCAGGTCGCCCCCTTGGATGACGCGGGGCGTCGGCAGGCCGAAGACCTGCGCGAACTCCCAGTCGCGCTCGTCGTGCCCTGGGACGGCCATGATCGCGCCGGTGCCGTAGCCCATCAGGACGTAGTCGGCGACATAGACGGGGATGGGCTCACCGTTGACCGGGTTGGTCGCGTGCGCGCCAATGAAGACACCGGTCTTCTCCCGGCTCTCCTGCCGTTCGACGTCGGTCATGGCCGCGGCCTTCGCCCGGTAGGCGGCGACAGCGTCCACGTGCTCGGCCGTCGTCAGGTCGTCGACGAGCGGGTGCTCAGGCGACAGCACCATGTACGTCGCGCCGAACAGCGTGTCCGGCCGGGTGGTGAAGACCTCGATCGCTGTCCCAGCTGAGTCAAAGACGACGGACGCACCGTGCGAGCGGCCTATCCAGTTGCGCTGCATGAGCTTGACCGGCTCCGGCCAGTCCAGCAGCTCGAGATCGTCGAGCAGTCGGTCGGCGTAGGCCGTGATCCGCATCTGCCATTGCCGCAGGTTGCGCTTGTAGACCGGGAAGTTGCCGCGCTCGCTGCGCCCGTCGGCGGTGACCTCCTCGTTGGCGAGGACGGTGCCGAGGCCCGGGCACCAATTGACCGGCGACTCCTTGATGTAGGCGAGCCGGTACTCGTCGATGACCGCCGGGTCGTCCGTGCCCAGCTGCTCGATGAGCTCGCTGATGGGCCGGGCCTTCTTCTGCTCCGGGTCGAACCAGGAATTGAAGATCTGCAGGAAGATCCACTGGGTCCACTTCACGAACTCGGGGTCGATGGTCGCGAAGGACCGCCGCGGATCGTGCCCGAGACCGAGCCGACGCAACTGGCGGCGCATCGTCGTGATGTTCTCCAGCGTCGTCTCGCGCGGGTGGCGGCCGGTCTCGACCGCGTAGATCTCGGCGGGCAGGCCGAACGCGTCATAGCCCAGCGCATGCAGGACGTTTGCCCCGCTCATCCGCTTGTAGCGGCCGACGACGTCGGTGGCGATGTAGCCCAGCGGGTGCCCGACGTGCAGGCCGGCGCCCGACGGGTACGGGAACATGTCGAGGATGAACTGCTTGTTCACCGGCAGCTCAGGACGCGCCGGATCGGCGAGGTCCCCGACCGGGTTCGGGGCGTGGAACGTGCCCTCGTCATCCCAACGGTCCTGCCACCGCGCCTCGATGCCGGCCGCCAGCGCCGCCGTGTAGCGATACGGGGCTTCAGCGGGAGTCGGACTATCGGCGCTGGTCACCGTCCGAATGCTACCGACGCACGTCCGGGCGCCCTAAACCGAGCCGGATGCCGTTAGGCAGCCGCGTACCGGTGGAATCTGACAGAATCGTCCGACCATGGCCAGCTTCACCTTCGGGACCGGAAATGCCCGAAAGATCGCTGGACTCCCCCTCTACGCGCTGGGCGCACTGATCACCCTGTTCGTCCCACGCACCAAGAAGCTGTGGATCTACGGCTCCGGCATCGGATTGGGCGAGGGCGCGGTCCCGCTGTACGAGCGCGCCCGCGAGCGTCTCCCGGAGAAGCGTCACGTCTGGATGGCCCGGACGAAGACCGAGTACTGGGAGGCCAGGAACCGCGGGTTCGACGCCGTCCGCAAGAACGGGCTGCGCGGCTTCTGGACGGCGGCGCGGGCCAAGGTCGTCGTGGTCACCCACGGCTTCGGCGACGCCAACCGGTACGGCGTGCGAGGCGCGTTCGTCGTCCAGCTGTGGCACGGCCTGCCGTTCAAGCACCTCCACCTCGACTCGCCGTCGACCTACGAGGTCGCCTTCCTGCCGGACCTGAAGATCGTGCGCCGCCTCGTGGGCCGCGCCTATCGCCGTGCCGGCCGGAAGATCTCGCTGTTCCCGGTCGCGTCCGAGCGGGTGAAGCCGAGCATCGTCAGCGGCTTCGGGACGAAGCCGGAGAACGTCGTCGTCCTCGGGGACGTCCGCGACGACGTCATCCTCGCGCCGGACGCCGCCAAGCACGCGGCCGAGCGGCTGCGGGAGATGCTGCCCAAGAAGTTCGTGGGTGCGACCACGATCCTGTTCGCCCCGACCTGGCGCGACGGCGGCGCTGATCCCACCGTGCCGACCGACGACGAGTGGCGCGAGATCGCGACTTGGCTGAAGGCCCACGACGCCGTGCTGCTGGTGCGCAACCACCCGCTCGGCCGCGGCGACTTCAGCGCCGGGCCACAGATCTCGAAACGCGTCCTGCCGCTCAGCGGCGAAGAGGTCATCGACCTCAACCCGCTGCTTCCGGCGATCGATGCCGTGATCACGGACTACTCGTCCCTCGTCTTCGACTACGCCCTCGCCGGGGGGCCGATCGTCCACTTCACCCCCGACCTCACCGACTACACCTCCCGGCGCGGCTTCTACGTGCCCGTCAACGAGTTCACCGGCGGCCGCACCCGGACGACCTGGGCCGGGACGCTCCAGTCGCTGCACGCGGCACTGGATGAGGGCCCGGACGGCCCCGCACACCGGCAGGCGGCCCACATCCGCCAGGACTTCTTCGACGTCCTGGAGCCGGGCGCGGCCGATCGGGTCATCGATTCCGTCCTCGCGCGCACGGTGCGCAAGTCCCCGACTGACCCCGCACCTGTTCCGCTGGTGCCTCGCCCGACCGTCACCGGACTGGCGTTCCACCCGCGCACCGGAACGCTGCGGATCCTCGGCGTCCCGTCGGCCGCGCTGGTCGGCACGCTCGCCCGGGCTGACGCGGTCGACTGGACCTATCCGCTGCTGCAGTCCCGCTGGGGCAGCGAGCCTCTCGCCCTCCCCGCCGGCACGTACCGCCTGACGCTGCCCGACGGCTCGCGCCGCGTCACGGTCGACGTCGAGCCGCTGGAGATCCGGCACGACCTGTTCCACGCATCGGTGTTCGCCGAGGCCGGGGGTCTGGTGATGGACGTGCGCGCGCCGCTGGACGATCTGCTGGAGCGTGGTCCGCAGGCCCAGAAGCGGCTGGAGGATGCCTACCGGCGGGGCAAGCGGATTCCCGAGGACGCGGTCTTCTTCGAGAGCTATCGCGGTCGATCCGCCGCGTGCAACCCACGCGCCATCGACCGGTTCATCGCCGGCGACCGCCCGAACACAACCCGCTACTGGAGCGTGGCCGACGGCTCGGTCGAGGTTCCGATGGGCGCCGTCCGGGTGATCGAAGGCACCTCGGCGTGGTGGCAGGCGCGTCGCTCTGTTCGGGTTCTGGTGGTCAACGACTGGCTCCGCAAACGCTGGCGCCGGCGCCCGTACCAGCACGTTCTCCAGACGTGGCACGGATCGACGCTCAAGCGGCTCGCCCGCGACCGCCCAGACGTCGGATTCCGCACCCGCATCGCGGCCCGCCGCGAAGGCAAGCGATGGGACGCCCTGCTCGCGCAGAACGAGTTCAGCGCCCTGAACCTGCGCTCGGCATACGCCTTCAAGGGCCCGATCTGGGTCGATGGCTACCCCCGCAACGACACCCTCGTCCGGTCGTTCCAGTACGACCGCTCGTCCTACGCGATCTACAACCGGTTGGGCATCGATCCGCAGCTGAAGATCGCGCTGTGGGCACCGACGTGGCGGGAAGAGCGCCGGACGATGGTCGACTACCTCGACCTGCGCGACCTCTCGTCCCGGCTCGGCCGCGACTGGATCGTGCTGGTTCGCGGCCACGTGTCGACGTGGGGCACCGGGGTCGACCAGTCCGGGCCGGGCATCCTCGACGTGACCACGTACCCCGACATCACCGATCTGCTGCAGGTCACCGATGTCCTCATCACGGACTACTCGTCGGTGATGTTCGACTGGATCGTGACCGGTCGGCCGATCATCTTCTGCGTGCCCGACCTGGCGCACTACGCGTACGCGTCACGCGGCTTCTACGCCGACCTGCTGGCCGACCCGCCCGGGCCCGTCGTGCACACCACATCCGAGGTCGTCTACGCGATCGGAGCCGCGGACGACTACGCCCGCGAGTACGCCGAGCAGCTGGAGTCGTGGCGCGAGCGGTTCGCCGCGCACGAGGACGGCCACGCCGCCGAGCACGTGGTCAAGCGGATGATCGAGGCCGGCTGGCTCAACGAGGCGGGCTGAATTGCGGGCTTGGATCCCTGCCGTGACCAGCTGGCGGCGGATTAGCGTGCCTGTTCGGCCGCATTCACCACGCTAAGCCACCCGGGCCGCACAGTCTGTGCCTTTACCCACCGCCGCGGGATCGGCTAGTGCCGCGAGCGGTCGAGGCTGCCGGCTCCACCACGGAGAGCGCCCCGCAGGAATCCGGCGCCCCAGCACAGGTGCATCGTGGCGAGGACGACGGCGAAGCGGACCCGGTCGGCCAGCGAGCCCGACGTCGTCACCATCGCCACGAGCAGCAGCAAGGCGTAGGCGAGCGGGCCGGCATAGACCCCGGAGAGCACCAGCGAAAGCCAGCCCGTGACCAGTCCCAGCGCCTGAAGGATGCCGACGAGCAGGGCGAGGCCGAAGTTCACGACCAGCAACGGCGGCGCGAAGAACCGCAGCGGGTTGCGGCCCTTGTGCCGACGGATGATCTCGGCCCGCCAGTTGCCGGTGGCGAAGAACTGCTTCGCCAGGTTGCGCCACTTGTCCCGCGGCCAGTAGTTCACCTTGAGGCGCGGGTCGAGCCAGACGAGATGCCCGGCCTCGCGCAGGCGGAAGTTCATCTCCCAGTCCTCGCCGCGCAGCACGGTCTCGTCGAATCCGCCGATCGACCGGATCGCGTCCGTCCGCATGATGCCCATGTAGGCCGACTCCGCGGGACCGGGCTCGGCCGAGTGCGCGTGATACGAGGCGCCGCCAAGCCCGAGGTTGCTGTTGTAGGCCTTGGCGGCTGCTGCCTGGAAGCCCGGGCGACCGACGGCCGACATGATGCCCCCGAGGTTCGCCGCGCCCGACTGCTCGAGTTCGGCGACGCCCCGCGCGGTGTACGCCTCGGGCAGCTCGGTGTGGGCGTCGATCCGAATGACGACGGGATAGCGCGCCTCGGCGATGCCGAGATTGACGCCGACCGGGATGTGGCGCTTCGGATTGGGCACCACGCGGATGCGGTCGTCCGCAGCGGCCAGGCGCGCCACCACCTGGTCGGTCCCGTCGGTGGACGGCGCCAGCGCCAGGATGATCTCGACCGGCCCGTCGTACTCCTGGGCCAGCACGCTCTTGACCGCGGCTTCGACATAGCCGACCTCGTTGAGGATCGGCATGACATAGGTGACGCCGGGCGGCAGGCCTGGCTCGGTCATCGCGCCTCGCCGCTGGCGAGCAGGGCCCGTAGGACGGACAGGTCCTCAGGGAGCGTGATCTTGTGCGACCGCCGATGACCCGGGACCCACGCGACCGGCAGCTCCGGAAACGCCCTGAGTACGGCCGTGACGTCATCGGTCGGGGCGTCGTCGCCGGCTCCCTCCAGCCGGTCCCATGCCGCGGCCAGCACGGAGCGCCGGAACCCCTGCGGCGTCTGGTACATCCGCACCTGCGATCGATCCGGCGTCGCGACGACGCTGTCACCATCGACGAGCACCACACTGTCGACCGGCTCGATCACCGTGGCCACCACATCGGCGTCCCACAGCGCCTTGACGCAGCTGTTCACGATGGCTCCGGGCACGAGCGGTCGGGCCGCGTCGTGAATCACGACATGGGAGATGTCGGGAGCGAGCGCCCGCAGTCCCAGCTGCGTGGAGTCTGCCCGGGTGTGGCCGCCGATCATGACGCCGGCGATGTCCTCACCGGCGAGCAGCGTCTGGGTGCGCTCCACGTACTCCTGCGCGGTGACGACCCACACCTCGGCGATCCCGTCGACGCCGACGAACGCACGGACGGAATGCTGCAGGACGGTCGCGCCACCGAGGTCCTCGAACTGCTTCGGGCGACCGCCGAAACGTTGGGACGAACCGGCCGCGAGCACCAATGCAGCGACCCGCACGGCATTCCTCACTTCGTAGCTTTCGCCTTCGTGGCTTTCGCCCGACCCTACTAGGCCTCTTCACCCGCGGCGGGGTCGTAGTGACGCCGCACCTGAGTGTCTCCGTGCTGTGTCGGGTCGAAGGCGAACAGCGCATCGACCGCCCGGGCCGAGGCGTGGCCGTCGTCCAGGTGATTGAAGCGCTGCCGCCACGCGTCGTAGCGGTCGCCGAATGTGGGCGCCCACCCGTCGATCGTGCCGAGCAGCTTGACCACGTCGGGAACGGTGCGGACGACCGGGCCGGGCGCGAGCTCCTCGAGGTCGAAGTAGGCACCGCGCACCTTGGGGTCGGTGTACTCCTCGATGTCCGGTGTGTAGAACAGCATCGGCCGGCCGGTGACGGAGTAGTCGAACATCATCGACGAGTAGTCGGTGATGAGCAGGTCGGCGGCCATGAACAGGTCGTTGATCTGCGGGTAGGTGCTGACGTCGATGACCGCCTTCGAGCCCACCCGCTCGCCCTCCTCCAGCGTGCGGACGTGGCCGCGCTGCAGGAACGTGAATCCCGGCCCGACCTCCTTGGCCAGGCTGATCAGGTTCAGCAGCTCGACCTGCTGGCCCGGTTCCCGCCAGGTCGGCGCGTACAGGACCACCCGGTCGCCGTCGGGGATGCCGACGACCTCGCGGATCCGGGAAACGCGGGCGGGGTCGATGTGGGTCAAGTCGTCGTTGCGCGGGTAGCCGATCTCGAGCACCGCCCCTGCGTCGGCGCCCTGGAACTCGTAAGCCTGCTGGATGATCGGCGTGGTGTCGCCGTTCTGCGAGATGAACATGTCCCAGTTGGCGCGCTCCGCCCGGGCGCGACCGGTCTGTCCGCCGCCGGCGCGGTCCAGGCCGATGCGCTTGTACATCGAGCCGTGCCAGGTCTGCAGAACCGTCTGGAACCGCTTCTTGACGTAGCGGCCGCGTAGCCACTCGTTCGTGACGATCCACCGGGCCGACTGGCGGATGCGCCACCATTCGCGCGTCCCGATGACCAGCGGAATGCCACCCGCCGGAACGGCGACCGACGCGTCGTCCACCGACCAGTAGCGCGGCAGCTCCGGGCGGCGGCGGGCGATCTCCGCATCGATGGCCCGCGGATTGCAGGTCGCACTGCGGCCGAAGAAGCTCTCGAAGTAGAGCGCGTCGACCGGCTGCGTCTCGCCCTTCGCGTACTGCTCGAACAGCACCCGCTGGTTGTAGGCGCCGTACTCGTCCTCGGCCCGCGGACGCGTGACGCGCACCAGCAGCTGTGGCTGCGCATTGACCTCGAACCGCAGCCGCACGTCATCGCCGGCCTCGATGATCGGGACGGACTCGGCGTATCCATCCGAGACGAACGTCGCGAAGCGCGCATTTTCGCCGCTCAGCCCGGCCAGTCGCCCTTCGAGCACATAGGCGCCGCGAGCCGGCGGCAGCGGCGGTCCACCCCACGCGCTGACCCGGAGAGGCGCCGTCGCGGTGAATGTCCCATCGGCCGCAACGTCGTCGACGGTGACCGGGAGCTCGCTCCGCGGTGCCGCCAGCACCAGTGAGAAGCCACTCGGATCACCGACGATCGAGCCGGTCATCCGAAGCTCGTCGCCGTCACGGGCAATGGAGTCGACCTCCACCACGTGCGGGACGTCGACGAGCTCCAGCTCGCGTCGAGTCGTCGGGCGGACGACGAGGTCGCCCGGAAGCAAGGGCCGCGGGGCGATGTCATCGGCGAGGAGCGTGATGGGCTCACCGGATTCGGCGACGGCCGTCCACCGCGGTGGGTACCGGACGCCGGTCAATCGATCGGTGAACTTCTTGCCCGCCGGCAGCGTCGCCCTCAGGACCGTGCGGTACCCCTCGGGCGTTGCCGTGAGGGGCACCGGGGTCTGGCCCCGGCCGCGGAGCTCGCCGGCGCCGAGGCGCTCGGTGTCGGACGCCGACACCTCGATCCTGACCTCCCGGCCGTCCGTAGCGACCGCGAGCGCCGGGATGCCCAAGGGGGCGGCGAAGACGAAGGCCCCGTCCCCATCGCGAACCACCAGCGAACCGACGATGTACTTGCCGATCTGGCGCGCGACTGCCGTGACCGGCGAGCCGAACATGTAGGCGTTCCGCACCGGACCCCACGAGCGCCGCAGGTCACGCACGACCTTGGCGTGCAGCTGCCATTGGCCCGTCGGCAGGCCGGCGAGGACGGCCGCCGGGAAGCGGGCCTCCCAGGTGGCGCCGCTGTAGTCGACCTCCGAGCGCGAGGGTCCACCCATGACGTCGGGATCCGCCACGTGATGCACGGTCGCGCGGGCAACGCGCCCGCCCAGCCAGACCGGGTGACGGGGGCGACGGAGGTACACCTCGTGCCGCGGCGAGCCGCCGTGGTCGGACCCGCGCACGAGCGACCAGCCGCGCAGGACGAGGTCGTCGCCGTCCCATCGAGCACTGCGCAGTGCCGACATCCATCCCAGGCCGAGACCCGGGAGGATCAGGCCGACGAACCGGAAGGCGTCTTGCGCGACGTTGAGCCCCAGCCGCATGACGGGATTCGGCGAGACACGGGCCCGTTCGATGACGCGGCGCAGTAGGTCCTTGAGGCGGTCGGACAAGGTCTCAGCCGAACACGTGCGCGTCAGTCCGGGCCAGCTCCAGCACGCGCGCGAGCCACTGCGATTCGGACAGGCGAAGCCGGAACGTCTCCCGATCGCCCCGCCGGATCATCGAACTGAACTCGGCGATCTCGTAGCGCAGGCCGTCGCCGTCGAACTTGTAGTAGTACTTCTTGTTGTCCGACTGGTTCTCGAAGCGGGCTTCAAAGTACTCCGTCTTCCACCACGGCGCCGGGACGTAGAGATAGCCCTGGGTACCGCCGACCACGAGGTCGCCCTCGGCCTTGACGCCCAGACCCATGCGCGCAGATGCGACCGCATGCGGGTAGCGGAAGTCGATCCGGGAGTACAGGTCGACGCTGGCGCCGTCCGGTTTGAACGACGTCGTGCGGACGTCGACGTAGTCCTCGCCCAGCAGCTTGACGACGGCGAGCAACGGGTAGCTGGCGAGCTCGGCGAGACTGCCGCCGTCCTGGCCGGCGTCGAGTTCGCGCACGTCGCCGGACGTGAGCTTGGTGAAGGTCGCATCGACGGAGCGGATGTCGCCGATGGACCCGCTGCGCGCCACGGCCACCATGCGCTGGAAGCCAGGTGAGTACGCGGTCTTGATGGCCTCCATCAGCACGACCCCGGCGTCTGCGGCGGCGGACTGCAGCCGCACGACGTCGGCCTCGGTGAGCGCCATCGGCTTCTCGCACAGCACGTGTTTGCCGGCCGCCATGGCCCGCAGGGCATAGTCGACGTGCGTGCCGTGCGGAGTGGCGACATAGATGGCGTCGCAGGCGTCCAGCAGCTCTTCATACGACCCGGCGCCGAGGTCGAGCTCGTGCTTCTCGACGAACGTCTTGACGTTGTCGGCGTCCCGCGACCACGCACCCTCGACGTCAACGCCGCTGACGAAATGCGACTCGTCGACGAACCGGTGCGCGATGCGCCCCGTACCCGCAACGCCGAGGCGCAGGATGCCGGCGTCCTCGTTGCGCAGCTGCGTGCTGGAGATGCCCTTGGTGCGCTCGAGGTAGACGACCTCGCAGTAGTCCTTGAGGTAGTCGAACTTGCCGAGCCAGTCCGAGCCGATGGCGAAGACGTCGACGCGGTGCTTCTGGATGTCGTTGACCTTCTGGCCCTCGTACTCCTCGATGATCACCTCATCGGCGAGGCCGCTGTCCTGGACGTTCTTGATGCGGTCCATCAAGGACTGCTGGACGTTGAGCTTGCCGCGGGCGTCGTCGAAGTTCTCGGTCGTGACGGCGACGATCAGGTAGTCGCCGAGCGCCTTCGCCCGCTCGAGCAGGCGGACGTGCCCCTCATGGAACAGATCAAACGTCCCGTAGGTGATGACACGCACCGGGCTAGCCTACTTGCCGTGATCCTCGACACCGCTGCATTCGACCCGGACATCCGGCCGCAAGACGATCTGTTCCGGCACGTCAATGGCCCCTGGCTTCGCACCGCCGAGATCCCGGCCGACCGGGCGACGGCCGGCGCCTTCATGACGCTGTTCGACGCGGCGGAGCTGAAGGTCCGGGCGATCATCGAGGCCTGCCAGTCCGATCCCACCTCCGGCGAGGAGCGCAAGATAGGCGATCTCTACGCCAGCTTCATGGACGAAGACCGGGTCGAGGCACTCGGCGCCTCGCCCCTGGCCGACGATCTCGGCCGCGTCGAGGACGTGACCGACATCGCCAGCTTGGTGCGCATTCTCGGATCCCTGGAGCGCGTCGGCGTCGGCAGCGTCTTCGGCCTCTACATCGCACCGGACCGCGGCCGGCCCGACCGCTACATCTCGCATCTCTCGCAGAGTGGCATCGGCCTGCCCGACGAGTCGTACTACCGCGAGGAGCCGTTCGCGCCGATTCGCGAGGCTTACGTCGCGCACATCGCGGCCATGTTCGCGCTCGCCGGGTTCGACGCGTCAGAAGCGCGCGCGGCGCGGGTGATGGACCTCGAGACGCGCATCGCCGCCCATCACTGGGACCGGGTCGCCTGCCGCGACACGCAGAAGACCTACAACCTCGTCGACCGCGAGGCACTCCAGGCACTGGTTCCCCCGTTCGACCTCGGCACCTGGGCGGATGCGGCCGACATCCCGGCGGCAGCTCTCGGCGAGGTCGTCGTTGCGCAGCCGTCCTTCCTGACCGGCCTCGCCGAGCTGCTGGTCGAACCGAACCTCGACGGTTGGCGCGACTGGCTGCGCTGGCAGCTGCTTCATGGAGCGGCGCCCTACCTGTCGAGCGTGTTCGTCGACGAGAATTTCGCCTTCTATGGCAAGACGCTGAGCGGCACCGCCGAGCTCCGGCCGCGCTGGAAGCGTGGCGTCGGGTTCGTCGAGGGCGCCATGGGCGAGGCCGTCGGCAAGATCTACGTCGCCGCGGAGTTTCCGCCGGCCGCCAAGGAGCGGATGACCGAGCTGATCGACAACCTCATCGCGGCGTACCGGCAGAGCATCACGGAGCTGCCGTGGATGAGCGACGCGACGAAGAAGCGTGCGATGGACAAGCTCGAGCAGTTCACGCCGAAGATCGGGCATCCGGACGAGTTCAAGGACTACTCGGCGCTCGCGACCGACGCCACCGACCTGGTCGGGAACGCACGTCGGGCCCTGTCCGTCGCCATGGATCGCGAGCTCGACAAGCTGGGCAAGCCCATCGACCGGGGCGAGTGGTACATGACGCCGCAGACCGTCAACGCCTACTACAACCCGACGATGAACGAGATCGTCTTCCCGGCGGCCATCCTGCAGCCGCCGTTTTTCAACCCTGAGGCCGACGACGCGGTCAACTACGGGGCCATCGGCGCCGTCATCGGCCACGAGATCGGGCACGGGTTCGACGACCAGGGCTCCCAGTACGACGGGACCGGCCAGCTCAACAACTGGTGGACCGACGACGACCGCGCGGCGTTCGAGAAGCTGACGGCGGTACTCATCGAGCAGTACGACGAGCTGTCGCCAGAGGGTGCGGATGGCCAGACGGTCAACGGCCCGCTCACCATCGGCGAGAACATCGGAGACCTCGGCGGGCTCGGCATCGCGTACCAGGCGTTCCGCCTGACCGCGCCGTCGCCGCAGCCGATCGACGGTCTGACGCCGGAGCAGCGATTCTTCCTGTCCTGGGCGCAGGCATGGCAGGCGAAGGTTCGGCCGGCCGAGGTCGTGCGCCGACTCACCGTCGATCCCCATTCGCCGCCGGAGTTCCGGTGCAACCAGGTCGTCCGGAACATCGACGCGTTCTACGACGCGTTCGGCGTCACGCCGGACGACAACCTCTGGCTCGAGCCGGAGCAGCGCGTCATGATCTGGTGAGTCTGAGCCCTAGAGTCCACTCGTGGACACCCAGCGGCGCATCGTCACGACCTTGGCGGCGACGCAGGTGGTCGGCTCGCTCGGCGTCGGCGCCGGCCTGACGATCGGGGCGTTGCTGGTCAAGGACATCACCGGCTCGACCGGCTGGGCGGGGCTCGCAACCGTCGTGCAGGTCATCGGTGCTGCCAGCGTCACGGTTCCGCTGGCCAAGATGGCGACCCGCTGGGGACGACGGCCGGCGCTCCTGACCGGGTGGTGCCTGGCCGCGGTCGGCGCATTCATCTGCATCGACGCCGCCAAGGCCGACTCGCTGCCGATCGTGCTGCTCGGCCTCGGCCTCTTCGGCGCGGCAACCGCCACGAGCCTCCAGTCCCGATTCGCCGCCGTGGACCGCGCCGAACCCGAATCGGTCGGGCGTTCGCTCGGTCTTGTCGTGTGGGCCGGAACGATCGGCGCCGTCGTCGGGCCGAACCTGGTCGAGCCGGGCGCCACCGTTGCTCGCCGGCTGGACATTCCGTCGCTCGCCGGGCCCATGGTGTTCTCCTGCGCCGGCTTCCTCGTCGCCGCGGTCATGACGTTCACGCTGCTGCGCCCCGACCCGCTCGAGGAGTCGATCGGGCGCACCGTCATCCGGCCGTCCATGCGCTCCGCACTCCCCCACATTCGCGGGACCGTCGCGTTGGCCATCTACGCCATCGCCACCGCGCACGCCGTCATGGTCGGCATCATGTCGCTGACCCCCGTGCACATGCAGGACCACGGCGCCACGCTGCGCATCGTCGGCCTGACCATCAGCATCCACATCGCCGGCATGTTCGCACTTTCACCGGTGATGGGGTGGGTGAGCGACCGAATCGGGCCGATGAGCACGATCCTGGCCGGTCAGGTCGCCCTCATCGCGGCGGTGGCCCTCGCGGGAACGTCCGGGCACTCAGAGACGCGCATCATGGCCGGACTCGGCCTGCTCGGCGTGGGCTGGTCGGCCTCCGTCATCGCCGGCGCCGCGCTCGTCGCGAAGTCGACCGACGGCGCGGTCCGTCCGCTAGTCCAGGGCATCAGCGACCTCAGCATGCATCTCGCCGGCGCCGTCGGCGGCCTGCTCGCCGGGCTGATCGTCGCGAACTTCGGCTACGGCATCCTCAACGCCGCGGCGGCCGTCCTGACCATCCCGCTCATCGTCACCGTCCTGGCTTCCCAGCGACGAGCGAAGCTCACGGTCGCGGCCTGAGCTCACGGAAGTACATCCGCGACGACTGCTGACTCCACGTGTCGTGGTCCACGTAGCCCTGTCGCTCGTACAACCGCTGCGCATCAACGTCTTCGCCGTCGACATTGATCTCCAGGACCTCGCCGCCGCGAGCGGCGACCTCCGCCTCGGCGGCGCCCAGCAGCGCTGACCCGAGCCCGGCGTTGCGCTGTGACGGCGCGACGTACAGCTCGTCGAGCATTCCGACCAGGCCGGAGTTCCAGACGTTCGTCCGAAGCGTGACGAGCGCGATGCCGACCGGCGGGCTGCCGACCAGCAGGGCGAACGTGCGCTCGTCGGCCAGCAGCTCGGCCAGGCGGTTCGCGATGGCTTCTGCGCCGGGCGTCGGGGCGCCGAACTCGCGGTTGAAGGCGTCGAGCAAGTCGGCGGCGGCGCCGGTGTCGTCGGCGGTGAACACCAAGCGCACGTCCATCCCGCCATCGTTGCCTAGGCTGGGCCCATGACGTCTGTTGAAGGCTCTTGGAATCGCCGGGAAATCGCGGGAGCCTTCGCTGACCTCGGCGTCCTGGTGCCCATCGCGGTGGCGCTCATCGTCACGAACGGGCTGTCACCGACGGCGGTTCTGCTGCCCGCCGGGCTGCTGTATCTGGCCGCGTCCGCGATCTATCGCCTGCCGGTGCCTGTTCAGCCGTTGAAGGCCTTCGGCGCGATCGCCATCGCGAAGGGCCTCGGCGTGGACGTCATCGCGTCAGGTGCGGTGCTGATGGGCGTCATCTTCCTGACACTGGGCGCCACGGGCCTGATCGACCTGGTCGCCAAGGCGTTCCCGAAGCCGCTCATTCGGGGCGTGCAGCTCACCGTCGGACTGCTCTTCCTCAAGATCGCCTACAACCTCGTGATGGACACGCCACCCGCCTTCCTGGACCACAAGACGCCGGCGACCTGGCTCATCGGGCTGACCCTCGGGTGCGTCGTCCTCGCGTTGGCCCTCCGTCGCCAGCCGGTTGCCCTCGCACTCGTGGGCGTGGCGGTCGTCGCGATCGCACTGCGGGCCGACCTGCTGGCGTGGGGACCCTCTGCCATCAGGCTCTCCCACATCGATGGCGGGACGTTGGCGACGGCGTTTGCCGTCCTCGTCATCCCGCAGGTGCCGCTGACCTTCGCCAATTCGTGCCTGGCGACCGCCGATGCGGCGCGCACGTACTTCGGTGACGCCGCGAGTCGGGTGCGGCCGGGACGCCTCGCGATGAGCCTGGGCGTGGCCAACCTTCTTGCCGCCGCCGTCAGCGGCATGCCCATCTGCCACGGCGCCGGCGGCATGACCGCGCACCGGGCTTTCGGCGCACGGACATGGCGTGCTCCGGCGCTCATCGGCGCCACCCTGGTCGTGCTCGCCCTCGGCGTTGGCGCCGGCCTCGCCACACTCCTCGGCGCCTTCCCCATCCCGATCCTCGCCGGCCTCCTCGCCGTCGCCGGGCTCCTGCACATCGCCCTGCTTCGCGACCTCACGAAACCCGCTCACTGGGCGATCGCACTCGCCATCGGGGTCGTCGGGTTCCTGACCAATCTGGCGTTCGCGTTGGGCGCCGGCCTCATCGTCTGGTGGGTCGCTGTCTTCGTCAGCCGTCGGCGTTCACCGACGGACACGGCCGTCACCGTCGACGCCTGAAACCCGGTTTGGGGCGCTTCCCCCAGACCGGCTAAGATCGGTTCCCGGCCGCACGCGGCCACCCTTACGGGGCATTGGCGCAGTTGGTAGCGCGCTTCCATGGCATGGAAGAGGTCAGGAGTTCGAATCTCCTATGCTCCACCAAAAGTTCCTTATTCAAACAATGTGACCTAGTCACTGCCGAGCCCGATTTGTTTGTATCAACACTCGATAGGGCCACCACGGCTCGCTTATCAAAACTAAGTGACAAGTTCGCTGCCCCAACTGGGGTCGAGTCAGCCCCGCCGACTTCGGTGGGGTTTTTTCGACCCTCGAGGCTGTTCGTTGAACTCCTGACCACCTCCATGCCGCGACCCCGCTGCAGAAGTAGGTCGAACGGTGAAGCGAGTTGAGCGTCGACGCGGAGACCGACATGATCGTCGTCGTCGCGAATGATGAGGATTCGCTCGAAGAAGGCCTGATTGAACATGCGCCGGATGTGCTCCGGCGCGCTCGCGTACGCCGCGTGGCAGTCCGAAGCAAGGTCGAGCGCCCTCTGGAGATTCCGCTCGACGGTCTCCCACTCGGCGGTGGTCGCAGCCAGCTGGCTGTTAAGGGCAGCGAGCGCCTTCGTGATCCGATCTTGTTCTTGGCTCAGCAGGTCGACAGGGATCGCACCGGCGTAGTGGGCTTCCATCAGCTTGCCTCGTTCGCGGCCGAGTTTTTCCTGCTGCTTTTTCAGGTCGGACCGCGAGTCCTCGGCCTCGCGTTGCGCGCTTGCCGCCTCTGCGCGGATCGTTTTCTCAAGCTGGGCACGGAAGGTCGCGTCAATCTGAACGCGCCGGTACAGGTGTTCAACCTTCCGCTCGACCTCATAGATCAGAACCGAGCCTTGAGTACAGGTGGTGCGCTTGGACTGGCGTCCTGCGCAGAAGAAGTACGGGTAGATCTCCCCTGTTGCTGACCTGGAGTGTTGTTCAAGGATTCGTTCGCCGCATTGCCCGCACCAAAGCGTGCTCTTCAGGTAGTGGTTGTGCTTGCGGATCCGGTCGCCGTTGTAGTGAGTGTCAAGAACGGCTTGAACGCGAAGCCACATTTCGTCGTCGACCAGCCGCTCATGACGGCCGTCGTACTGGACGCCTTTGTAGGTGACGATTCCCCTGTAGTAGGGGTTGGTCAGCACGCGATGCAGGAACCCTTCGGTGATGGGCTTGGACGGAACCCTGGGCGACGGCACGGTTGTGAATCCGCGCTGAACGAGGAACTCAGTCAGCGAAGCGACGGTCCATGCCCCGGTGGCGTACAGGTGGTATGCGTTCTTGACATGCTCCGCGCGCTCCTCGTCGACGATGACGGTGCGCAGTTCGCGGCCTTGGTCATCAACGGTGCGGTGGTTCCGATACCCGATGGGTGCCTTGCTGACCGTCCCGCCGCGCTGCGCCTTCGTCGTGAGGCCTTTGGTTACTTCGGCTGCGAGGTTGCGTGAGTAGAACTCAGCGATAGAGCTCATGATGCCGTGCAGCAGCATGCCCGATGGCGTGGCGTCGATGGCCTCGGTTGTGGACACCAGTTGGACGTTGGCGGCCTCGAGCGCACGCACGATCTCGACGTCGTCGCTACGGTTTCGGGCGAGCCGGTCGAGCTTGTGAACGATTACATAATCGACGTCGTGGTCCTTTACGTACTCGAGCATGCGCTGAAGTTCTGGGCGGTTTGCGGATCGGGCGGAGGCACCTCGGTCAACAAACTCCTTGAGAATCATTGCGCCCATACCGGCCGCCTTGCGCTTATTTGCGTCACGCTGGGCAGGGATCGAGAATCCTTCGTCATCACCACCCCCGCGCCGCGCTTGGCCGGTTGTCGAGACTCTCAGGTAGCTGGCGGCAACCTTGGGCGTGAAGGCTTCGGCCATTGTGTTGATGGGGTCGGCGGCAGCGGTCGGGCTCACGGGTTTTCCTCTCCTTGATTACTGCCTTCATTGACGCTCGTTTCGTCGATTGAGTCCAGAGCGAAATTGGCTTCCCTGCCGGTTATTGGGGGTAAGCCTGTGGATAACTCGTGGAGGCGTTTGGGCTCGTCAGAGTTCACGACGGAGCGCCGCCTTCCCGCCGCGCCCGTAGCCTGAATTCGTCCGTACCCAGTCGGGTGAGTTCGCGGATCTGGTCGAGCTGAACGACGGTGAACAATCGCTGATCGATGCCTGGCTCGACCGCAAGCCGCTTGGCGAGTTGGTCGAAGCGCCGTCGGTTCGGCACGACCCATACGACCGCCGGGAACAAGCCGTGCGCCTGCTGCTCAGCCCCCGTGTCACGGTATTGCTGGTATTGGAGGCACTTTCTGACGACACGGCTCGGTGCCTCTGTCGCCCTGTCGACCTCCCAGAAATAGAAGTCGGTAAACGCTCCCGTTCTGCTGGTGGAGGCAAGGTCCGGCCTCAGAGTCCGAGGCTCCCCCGCAGCGCCGAGGAAGGTGCGCCAGCAGCCCGGCTCAAGCTGCAATCGCTCAATTTCGACACCGTCGCGACTAGTGGCTTGGAGCGTTATGACGACTTCGGCAACGGCCAGCGTGTGGTCGAGGAATGTCGTGGTGGGTTCGCTTGGTCTAATTCTCGGCTGGGACTCTTCGCCGAAGTGATCGACCAGGAGCCGGTTCGCTAAGTCCGTCATCTGCCAGACGTGGCCACCGGACCCAGCACGGACACCGCCGATCCGGCGGTCCAGGTTCACAAGCAGCCCGAGGTCTCGTAAGCGTTGCAGAGCCAGGTTGGCATTCCTGGGGATGGCGCCATTGGGATCGATCATCGCGAAATGTTGACGAGTGAGTTGCCGTGTAGTCAGGAATCTGAACGCCCGCACTGTGGCGAGAATCTGCCAGTCACGCTCGCTCAACCGGCTGCTGACTTGGGGCCGACTCACGACCGACCTCCAGGAACAGTAGGCCTGGCAGCACTATGAAGTGCCAGCACAGTCACCTCCAGCAGGGCGGTGAATCGGGCGCAGAACGGCGGGAACCTAAGCACACGAGCCAACGCGACCCGAAGGGCGATCTGAAAGGCACTCACGGCCGACCTCCACTGATAGGGCGTCGGCCAATCGGCTCGTCAAAGTCGCCGCGCCTGGCTTTCCGCTCTCGGTCCATACCGATGGCCTTAAGTACTTCCAGCTCGACTTCGGCCGCGTCGCGTCCGTAAGCCGTTTCTGATCGGGCACGCAGTTCGGCCGGCACCCGAATCGGGGCGTCTGGCGCCAGGGTGCGCGCAGCGAACCAGCCCGTAGATTCATCGTTCTGCTTCAGGACCATGTAGGCGCCGAACCGAGGCAGGTACATAAAGTCCGCTGCTTCGAGTGTCGGCACTTGCTTAGCGAGTTCGTTCGCGTCTTCGGCGTTGAGCCCAAAGATGACCTTGTTGGCGGTGTTGGCGTCGACTCCCGATCGCAAGGCAGGTGGGAGTTGCCGTCGGTACTGGTGCGCGATCGTCCATGACACCCCGAGACCTCGGCTCTGTGCGAGCGCATCTTCGAGGTTCGTCGGCAGTGCGATGTAGTCCTGTACCTCGTCGATGTACAGATTCACGATGCGTCGCCGCTCGGGCGGCTTGCTTCCTTGCGCCAGAATCAACGGCCACAGCTGCCCGACGATCAGCGATCCGAGAAGACGAGCTCCCTCAGCGCCGATGAGCCCCTTGTTGAGACTGACCAACACGATCCGGTGCTTGCTGAAAAGGTCCGCAAGGTCGAACTCTGGATCAGCCTGGCCAAGCACCGCCCGCAGCTGTGGGCGCAACAGAAACTGGCGGAGTCGCGTCATCGCAGGTGCAATCACCTGCGCTCGCTGCTGTGGGCTCATCGCGTCGTAGGCCGTCCAAAAGCTCGACAGACCAAGGTGGTCGTCGATCTCCTTGGTGATGCGGTGCCGAAATCTTGTGTCGGTGAGCAACGCCGGAAGCATCGCCAGCGTCGCGCCCTTGTGGTGTGCCAGCGTCATCAGCGCGCTGGTCAGAACATCGGCCGTTCGTGGCCCCCACGATTCGCCGCTGAGTTCCTTGAACACCGCCAGCATCGAGTCGGCGGTCAACGCAGCGTGGCGTTCGCTCCTACGCAGCGGGTTCAAGCCGACCGGCCTGCGGCTGGTGGGATCGATGACCACGACATCGTCAGCGCGTTCGTCGGGGATGCGGGCGAGGACATCGTTGACCAGGTCGGCCTTGGGATCAATCACAAGAACGCTGCGCCCATCACGGATCGCATCCATGATCATCGCCAGCATGGCGGTCGATTTTCCGGAACCCGTTGGGCCCAACAGAAGCGTGTGATGCAGGGAGTCGCGGGCGCTGATGCCCACCTGCGCACTTAACCCGGGTGCTGTGGTTTCGGCGAAGGGTCTGCGGCTCGCGAGGAGATTCACATCAGCTGCCAACTGCTGCGGGTGCTTGGCGGGTTGGCCGGGGAGAGCGACGTCGCCTGACTTGTCCAGCGGCCAGCCCATCAACGCGACCAGCTCCTTGGATGACAATGCCAGCGGATAACGCCACGGGATCGACGGGCGGTTCAGCCGGACAGCCGATTCGCGGGCGAAGTTGATTCGCACGCCAGCCGCCTGTGCCACGCGCAGTCCACCAAGGGTCTGAGTGATCAGGTTTTGGATCCGACCGCTGGACGCGGCGTTCGCGCCAAGTCGGACGGTCACCTTCGCACCATGCAATGACGCGCGAGTCTTCATGCTGGTCCGCGTATCAGCGTTAACTGCGCGGCGACCACGCCACGCGAGGTCGAACCACGTGTCTGTCGGTTGATTGGCGTCTGGGGCGACGAATCGTGGTGCGAGCCGTCCACCGATGAGAACTTGTAGGACGAGATCTTCATCTGGACCCGTTGCAGAAACCAATCCCGCGAGCACGGACCTTGTGACCGCGGTGACGCGGTCGACGTTCAACGCCAGCGACGAGTGCGACGTCTTCAAGTGTCCAGCGAACGTCATCGGCTTGCGAGCGTGTGCTTTCGGGTCGCTCACACGCACGTCGGTTACCAGTGAACTGATCAGAGCCTGCAGATTGGCGATGTGACCTGGCTGTGCGCCTACCAGGTACGTGATCTTGGCATTGTGAGCGCGTGCCTCGAACGCGACAGGACCCACGTTGTGGTCGGCGCAGACTCGATCAAGTAACTCAAGTCCCAGATCGGGGTCCAAGCGGCTAGGCCACCACAGCTGCCGCCACTCCAACTGAGGGTGTCGCCTACTCATGGTGGCTTTCCTTATCGGCGGCCTCAGCGAGTTGCTGTTGGTGAACCGCGAGCGCGAGCAAGGCGGCACCGATCTTGCGATATTCCGGCTTGCTGTGGGGGTAGGGAACGACCCGGAAGGTCTTAGATGATTGAGGGCGTCCCCGGCCCCGTATCGGTGTGCCACTCATCGCAGGGCCTTCTGCGCTACCAGCGCCCGCGATCCCACCAGTGCCGAAGCGCGAGGACGGCGACCGTGACCATGAACGCGGCGACAGCGACGGCGACCAGCCAAGGCCAAATTCGCTGAACGATGCTCACGATCCACGCCAGTGCGACGACGATCCCAAGCAGGGAGATAACGGCGCCCCATGCTTTCGAATGTAGGGAGGGACTGGAGCCGTTCATCGTCCATCACGACCCTCCGTCAATGCCCGATGTGCCAGCCCGAGCTGGGTGTACTCCGGCACGGGGAAGCCTGGGAGAAATACGTCAGAGGCGATCTGATTGCCCCAAACCGCCCAACGCTCGCGGCAGTTAGGACGCTGCCGTGAGAACAACTCAAGGTACGGGCCGTCGTACATTCGGACAATCTTCTGGATTACCTCTTGGGGCTTCGACGAGTGGTGAAGGCGCGGCTCTTGGAAGACGGACTTCTGGCCCCGGAACTTCGGCTTCACGGATCCCTTTACGCCAAGCAGCAGGATCTCGTGGCTGCCACGGAAGTGGTTCCCCAGGCCCATGTAGTACTTGTCCCAGACCGCAATGGTCACGTACCGAAAACCCCACGCCTTCAGCACGTCCAGACCGTCCTGGAGGCCGTTCGACACGACCCAGAGAAGGCAGACGCTGTTGTCGGCGGCGAGGTCACCGACTGGCATCCTGCAAATGTCTTCCGTCGACATCAGGTCGTATTTCTCTGACGCACCGCGCTTGCTGGTTTGGCCCGGGCTCCACGGCGGATCCGCATAGACCAACGCGAACCGCTGGGTCGCTTGGTTCCTTGTTGCTAGTTCAATGTTCATGGGCGATCGCCTCCTTTCGTCAGGCTGGTCACGCTGCGCTTATTCGCAGTTCTGGCCGTATTTATGCGCTCTTTTCGCGCTGAGATAAAGCCCCAGAACCGCAACTTCGACCAGCGATCTGCAAAGCGAACGCGCCCACCCCTGGCGGGGCTGCCGCCGAATCGCTTGGTGCCGTTTGTGACGCCCGTGGCCGACGTTGTGACGTTTACAACGATGGAGGCCGCGGTCATCCCGCAATCCTTGAGAGCGCTCATTCGTGGTGACCTACAAGGCCATTCCGACTCGTCCGTGATCGCCTATGTAACGGCATCAGGCGTGGCGGATCGACCAGTTGCTCAGGTGACTCCTTCCTGCCGTGTCCGAAAAGTTGCGGATGACGGCGCAGGATGCCCCACTTGAGCGCCTCGACGTGGTGCAGCGCCGCCTGGCCGCGGATGTTGTGCTCGGCCTCGATGAGCGCAGCCTCGGACTCGGCGGCTGCCGCGTCGGCCAGCGACTGATGAGCACCGAGAGTCAGGTATTGGGCCTGAGCCTGTTCGTGCGCGTACTTGTACGCCTCCAGGAGGTCGGCTGCGGGATTGGCGTGCACCCAAGCGTTGATGAAAGACGCCGCCGCCACGGCAAGCGATAGCCCACAGAAGACGAGTCCGCCGGTCAGGCCTTCGATCGTCAGCCGTAAGGCGAAGATGCCGACGACCAGCGCCGCTGCCGATGCCGCGGAAACCCGCAACACCAGCCCGTAAGTCTTCCGGTCCGTAGACAGCACCCCGACGATCCCGTACTCGGCGTAGTCATGATCCGTGGTCGCCGCGCACCGGATCGCCTTGGCAACGTGCGCGTTCTTGACATCCGCCCCAACTAGGCCGCCCGTCACGGCCGCGACGCCGGACGAGATTGCCTGCCCGAGAGCGTTCGCCGGGATCTCGCCGTAACTCAAGGCGGCGCCAAAGATTCCGACGATGTCGCCCAGCACGAGCGCCACCCAGGTGACGACATACCGCTTGGCCTCGAACGGGCGCTGTGGCGCGAACGGCTGAAGGCGGCTCCCAATTTGGTCGTAGGCCTCGCCGGTCGTCCGCACCCGGTTCCACGCCGCGTCCATCAGATCGCGCACTGTGGACGCCTGCGGACTCACGGCTTCAGCCCTGACCCAGTACGGGCGGCTCGCCCTCGAGCCATCGGCTTGCCAAATCTTCTGCTGTTCGAAGCCGAACATGGTGTACTCGCGCTCAACGTCGTACTTGGCGCCGCCAGGACGGAGGATCGCTCCCGTCACATGCGACGGAGACTCGATCACGACTTTGTCTGCGCGTCTGGTCAGGTGGTGACTAGCGGGCTGCGAGCCATTGAACAATCTCGACAGAAGTCCCATGGCGATCACCGGCCCCACTTTGAGACGTACTCAGTGTTCGCCAGACACTTGGCGACGTTCATCCGAGAGCACAGCGCCGTGTAGAAGGCGACCAAGAGTTCAGCGTGTTTCGAGGAGGGCTTTGCACCGTTGCGATTGCCAAGACCCGTGATCAAGATGTCGGCACCGGAAAGGTCTGGGACGACCAACTGATGGGCCATCGCCTCAGCTTCAGTGCTATCCGACGCGTCGCCGATGTCGATGGCCTTGTTCTGCATGCCGTCGCTGACGACGTACTCCTGCAGAACGTAACCCTGGCCGAGCTGACGCACATACTCATCGGCCAACCGGAACTGACCAACGACGTCGGATCCACCCGCTAGACCTTGGAAGTCGCCGTACTTCTTCGAAACCTCGCCGACCACGTGGTCCTGTATGTCGGGGATGCGGCGAAACCGAGCGTTCTCGGTGGCCCCGACGAGTCCGAGTTCGTCGTCGAAGAGCGTCGCTGTGCCTGCGCTGGTGCCGGAGAACGCGCTGACTCGAAGGTGCCCGCCACAGACTGCCGTGCGTGCCGCGACATCGCGCAGCACGGCCTCAAAGTCGCCACCAACGTCCGAAGCGATGAAGGTGCCACTGGCGTCTACGCGAACGTCAGCTGCGAGGAGGACACCATGGGGACACGTGCCCTGTATGGCTTTACCTTGAGCGGGTAATCCGACCAGGAACGTATTGCACGCTGCGAGCGCGAGGTACAGCAGGAAGGTCAGTAAACGGGCGCCGCTGCGTGCACCAGTCGATTGCTAGATTTCATGGGACAACTCCGTTCGTTCATTCGCGTGGATGGGTCGGTCTGTCAATGAGACGGTCGTGTTAGCGCACGGCCGTCTCGCTTTCCGAGGTCCGGAGCTTGCGCGACTACATCGTCAGGACCGGTTCGACTAAGGCACCTTCGAAGCGATGGACTAACGCAGCGATCGCGCTGGCCAACTCTGGCTCCTCTTCGTGCATCGCGAAGGCCAGGCGGTCGAGCGCGCCTATCAGTGCGACGCTCGCCGAGGTCAGACGGTCGAACTCTCGTTGTGAAGGGATGAGCACGCGCGTAAGCACCTCACCGTCGCCAATCGCGGTCGCGGTCATGGGGCGTCTCCTTCCATCATCGGGAAGACCTTGGTAAGCAAAAAGCCAACCACATCTGACCGTGGTTGGCTTTTGTTGCGTCTAAGTGTGCAATTCGTCGCCTTCGCAACTCGTTGCGCACCAGAACAATCTTTGTTAGTTGCTTGGCTCCATGAATGTTATTCCTCCCGCCATATTATACCATAAGCATATCCTGTTGTTATATTCTCGTATGTTCGCTCCACGCAATTGAAGCGGTCGAGTCCGAGAGGCGGCATCCCATGGCTTTCATGTCGAAGTGCGGCCTCCGCGAAGTCGTCGGCAACGGTTGGTGGCAAGCCGGCACAGTCGAAAGCCGTGTAATTGCTGTGCGGGAACTGGATGGTGAGGGAGAATTTGCGAGCCTGCACAAGTGGCGTGAACGTATAGCGCGGGTAGATGAAGTCAAACTCGTACAACAGCGAAAACTGATGTGACTCGCCGATCATCAGGTCGCGGGGGAATTCGAGGTTGATAAACAAGTACCGGCGCGCTACCCAGGTGGTCGAATCAATTCGGGCCTTGACGGCGTTGAGGTCGAGCAATTGCGGCTTCTCCGCCTCCTGAAATATTGCCTGTTGAATGCGCAGAGTCCCCAGTGGCTCAACCCGGGCTCGGATGGTACGGCGCTCATCCACGTGGGTGTTGGCTGCAATGCGTATGGTGGTCGCCAATTCGTCCACCATCGCGTGGGAGAGCGTGTACTCCCCCGTCTCTTGTGTGCCTGGCTCCCCGGACTTAGGCCGGGCGTTCTGCATGTACATCGCGATGAGACCCTGGGCGCCGGTCGCGGCCGCGTACGCCTCCACCACAGCGGCCGTAGGAGTGGCCAAGTTGCGCTCGATGCGGGAAAGGTGGCCAGGACTTAGGACGTTGATATCTGCAAGAGTTAGTCCGGCAGCCTCGCGTGCCCTGCGCAGCTCGCCACACAGGACAGACCAACGTGTGCTGTCAGTCATCTCTGTCAACCTGCAGCGTTTGCGCCACCAGGCAATTAACCACGCGTCCACCGCCTCTGCCTCGGCTTCTGGATGGGCGCGACGCTAGCAGCCCGGCGCCCGTCGAGAAGGCGCGACCGCAGAGAGCCGCATGGAGCGACGCCCGGTCTGCGTGATCAACCGGTGGCGGCTCGACTGGCCCGACCGTCCGCGGCTAGGAGATTCCGCGTCAGATGTGCTTGTGCATCCAGTCGGTGATGTTCTTCGCGAGGCCGAACGTAGCCCATCCCTGACCACCCACGGGAATCACCACAACATCGTCGTTCGTGTCAATGTGCTTCTTGATCCCGTCACGCAGTTCACTGGCCGTCAAGGTGGTGCTGACGAAGAAGCTGCTCTTCAGCGGCTTTGCCCAGCCTTCGTGCGATTTCAGATAGTCGATAAGTTTCGTGTAATCCTGGCCCGACTTGTTGAGGTCGTAGTTGACCCAATGGACTGCCATCCTCGCTACCGCGTGCCATTGCTGCGCTTGGGAGCACGCTGACTCAGGGCCGAGCCCGCCGCCGTCTTGGATGCCTTGCCACTGCGGCCGTCCCTGAGGACCTTCGATGCAGCCTTCGCCGCCTTCGCGCTCGTCTTCCGTCCCACCATGGTGATACTCCTGTCGCTGTTGATGGCCGATGTTCTTGTTGTAACCGACAGCACTGACAAAACCGCCACTAGCAACGAGCGCTCGGCAAGCCTTCCGGGCAACTATCGTCGACCCTCGACTGAACTCATCGCCGGATGCAGATGGCCAGGCTGGCGCCGGATCCGCGTCGTGCCCTGGCGAATGGTTGACGCGTCCACAATTCGGGCGTCAATTCGGGATTTTTGCTGCGGCGGGGAATCGAGAGGCTCTACTGTCTGCGCCAGAGCTGCGGGAGCCTCCTGGGTTTGGCAAGGAGCTCATCGCGTTGGCGAACGGTCGACGTGAGCCAGACCCATTGGGTCGATGCCGTCCCGGCGGCGTTGGGTGGTACTTCCGTGCATCGCTTCTTGTCGACAATCTCGTCACGCTCTGGTCTGGCTGTGGTTTGTCTGACCACGTTGAGCTTGTTCGCGTCGGGCGCGCCTGCGATCGCCGATCCAATCAAGCCCGTCGCAGCGTCGGCTGAAACGGCGCCAGAGCCAAACGATTCCGACGGTGACGGCGCACCTGATCGACCTAACCGCGTGTCGGCCATGGCCGCCGCGGAGTCATCGAAGACCGCAGTCGAGGACTTGGCGTCTCGGACGCCTTCGACTTCGCTGTTCGCCAACCCGGACGGTTCGTGGACGACCGAAGCTTCAGCCGGAGTCACGAGAGTGCAAGACGCTGACGGCAACTGGGTGGCGCCTGACCCCACGGTCGTAAGGGGCAAGGGCAAGTACGAAGCCCGAGCCGCCGCGGGTTCGGCCGCGTTCGCCGATGGCGGCGGCAAGACCGTCGGCAAGGTCGCGACCCGTTCGGGCGCCGAACTGTCTATCAGTTGGTTGAGCGCTCTTCCGGCACCGACCGTATCCGGGAACCGTCTTACATACACCGATGCGGCAGGGCCTGGCAGGGATTTGGTGGTCACCTCTCTGGCCGAAGGATTCAACTACTCGGTCGTACTGCGCCGGGCGCCAGATTCGACGGGCCCGGTCCGGATCCGGGTTCCGCTGAACGTGGCAGGCGGCGAAGCGAAGATCGCGGCTGACGGTTCGGCGCAGATTGTCGACGATGGGAAGACTGTCGCGACGGTCTCCACGCCGATCATGTGGGCTAAGGAGTCGGCTAAGCCAGCGAGTACCAAACCGACGGAAGAAACTGCGACACCGGCTCCCGCTGCACCATCGTCTTCACCGACGTCCCCGTCGTCGAGTCCGGCGCCCGAACAGTCGACACCCGAACCCAGCGCCGCTCCCACGCCAGAGAGCTCCCCGGCAAGTGAGGAGCCATCGGCGAAGCCCGCCGCTTTAGTTGAAGCTGATCCGACACCCACGCCTTCCGATTCAGCGTCAGCGTCAGCTGGAGATTCGACGGATGGTGGTGCGAAGGAATCGGAGGCTCGGGACGTACGCCCCGTGGCTGTGTCGGTCGATTCGTCGGGTGGTTCACCGGTTCTCACCTATGCACCCGACATGGACTTCTTGACCGATCCCTCGACGGTCTATCCGGTGACAATCGACCCCACGGTGTCCGTCGTACCGACAACTGACACGTGGGTAGAGGGTCTTTTCGGACAAACCTCCAGCCAGTCAACTTCGCCCGAGCTGCGGGTCGGGCCAAGCAACTCCGGTTTGGCCGTCGCACGTTCCTACCTTCAGTTCGATCTGTCGAGTTGGGCGGGCGTGCCCGCTGCCGATATCACGTCGGCGAAGCTGCATCTTTCGAACTTTGAGACCGGGTCATGTGCCGGCACACCGGTCACCGTGTCGCGGGTGAGTGCTGCCTGGACGGCGTCGTCAATCAACTATCTGCAGCAGCCGGCAACGGTGCCTGATGGTGCCGCTTCCACTTCCGAGGCACATGGTGCTGCCGGTTGTCCTGACGAGGCGACCGTCGATTTCAACGTGTTGCAAATTGTCACTGCCTGGCTTGGTGGTGCAGCGAACTATGGCGTGCAGATCAAATCGGCAGATGAATCTGCGGTTACCGCATTTCGCAAG
Organism: Aeromicrobium sp.; assembly: GCA_045806885.1. Lineage (GTDB taxonomy): Bacteria > Actinomycetota > Actinomycetes > Propionibacteriales > Nocardioidaceae > Aeromicrobium. The sequence continues at coordinate 44,405 of JBJMIJ010000021.1, read as the reverse complement.
TACCGGTCGTCGGAGAACGGCTCGCCGGCTAAGGCTCCAACGCTGGAGATCACCTCCAACACGACGCCTTCGGTGCCGACCGCCTCTGAGGTTGAGCCAGCGCTGACTGTCAGCGGCAATCAGGTGTCGAGCTCGTCACGACCACGTTTTGCCTCGATCATCTCCGACCCTGATGCCGGTCAGGTGACGCCGAAGTTCCGTCTGATGCAAGGCTCAAACGTTGTCTATTCGGCCACTCTGGACCCCGTGCCGTCGGGTTCGCGGGTCGTCCGCCAGCCTGCCACCGATATTGCCGACGGGACCTACGTGGCGCAGTGGCAGGCTGATGACGGTTCCAAGACCTCAGCGTGGTCCTCGCCAGTCACTGTCGTAATCGATACGGTCGCTCCCGCTGCACCGACCATTTCCTGTTCGGGCACAGCGAACAACGCCTGGTACGACACGGCGCCGGGCCCGACCACGACCTGCACGATCACGGTGGCCGCTGGCACCGACTCTCTCGACGTTTCGTTGAATCGTGCGAATGCCGGATTCCGGACGCTGTCCGGAAACAGCACAACCGAGACCTTCAACGTTCCCGCCGACGGCGTGTTTGATCTACGTACCATCGCATTGGATCAAGCCGGAAACGGCAGCACCAGCAAGTACTTCTTCGGTGTCGGTTCTGGCGCCTTGACCAGCCCGGCCCCGGGGTTGCGCTCGACCGCGCTTTTCACCGTCGGTGCTGACTCCAAGGCCGGTGCACTGAGCGCCAACTTGCAATGGCGCTACGCCGGAACCTCAACCTGGAACACCGCGACCGCGGTCAAGCAGGGCTTCATCGGCTGGACCGGCCTGGTCTCAACCCAAGGGTCGATGGCGCTCACCGGTGACCTGACATGGGACGCCTCAGCTGAGGCAGGGATGACCACCCCCAGCGCACTCGAGGCCAGGTTCTGTTTCGTCTACTCGGGCGGCGCCCAACGCTGCACCGCGCAAACGGCAGTCAATCTGGTTGCTCAAGCCTTCGGCGGCAGTTTCCCGACCGCCACCGTCGGGCCTGCCCAGGTCGCCTTGCAGTCAGGCAAGTTCCAGCTGTCCGGCCCTTCGGCGACCGTTCCAGGGTTCGGCGACGACTTGTCGTTCGGTGCGACGTACTCCTCGTTCGCAGTGGCGGGCTCGGCCGCGCAGGGCGTCTTCGGGCCTGGATGGACCGTCGATCTCGATGGACCTACCGAGGGGTACGCGAACGCCCGCGTCGTGGACAACACCGCAGCCAACGGGACTATCTCCCTGCTCGGTTCCGGGGGCGACACCGCGACTTACCAGTTTGCATCCGGCGGCACTACCGCCCAAGCCGTGGGCGTCTACACCCCGGTGGGCGAGAATGCGGCCGACAACGACAAACTCGAGATCAAGAGTGGCAGCCCAAAGACCATGGAGCTGACCGAAGCCGACGGCACGGTCACGACCTGGAGCAACGCCAGTTCAAATCAGTGGAACGTCAGCACGGTGCTCAACCCAACCGGTGCACCCGCGACGACCTACTCCTATGACGGGTCCGGATTCGTGACCGGCATGTATGCCGGGATTCCCGGTCTGACGCAGCCCTGTAGCAGCGCGGCGCAGATCAAGGGCTGCCACGCGATGCTGTTCAACTACAACACGACCAGTTCCGGCCAGCGGCTTAGTGACGTCAGCCTGAAGACCTGGGACCCTGCCGCCAACTCTGGTGCCGGGGCAATGACGACCACTGTCATTCAGAAGTACACCTACGACAGCAGCGACCGCCTGGCCAGCTACTACGACCCGCGCCTCGACAGTGGTGGGGCCCATCTGCAGACGACATTCACATACCAGCAGGTCAACGGCAAAACGTATCTGGCCACCGCCACCGAACCAGGCCAGAAGCCGTGGCAGTTCACCATCAACTCCGATGGCACCTTGGACACCGTCAGCCGCGAACAGGACAGCGCAGTCGGCGGCACCGCCACATGGAAAATCCGCTACAACATCGGCCTGTCCGGCTCAGGGCTGCCCAACCTCACAGAGGCAGCCGTCGACCGTTGGTGGCAACGCACCGCACCAGAAGACGCCACCGCAGTGTTCGGGCCCGACGCGACCGACTACAACGACATGACCTACGCCGACATCACCTACTTCACTAGGTCCGGCGTCACGACGAACACCGCCAGCTACGGAGCCGGGGCATGGCAGATCAGTTCGGTCGCTTACGACCAATTGGGCAACAAGACCTGGCAACTGACTCCGGAGGCCCTGGCGTGGGGGCTGAAGGTCGGCTGGAACAAGTACGGGTTGAACTTCATGCTCTCCACTCGGACCTGGTACAACGCCACAGGCACGCGTCCGGAGCTCGTGCTGGAGCCGGACAAGTACATGATCCGAGACGACGGCACGCAGATGTATGGCCGGCGGCGTACTGAGTATGTCTACGACGACGAAGCCGCGGCCAACGGGTTCGCGACGCCTGGCCGTCCGACACCTTCGACGGACCCCAATGCGCCTAAACCTGATGTTTTGGTCGCCAAATCTGAAGCGATCTCAACAGCCGATGGCGAGTTCTACGTCCATCCCGAGGGCACCGTCTACGACAAACGTTGGACCTATCACCGCTACGACAAGGTAGTCAGCTCAGATGGGGACGGCTGGAAGCTCAAAATCCCCACGCGCGTGACGGAGGCTTACGGCACCTCGCTCGCCTCGACGAGCCTTACCAGGTTCGACAGCTACGGCCAGGTCACCGAAACTCGCACGCCCGGCGGCGTGGCGACCACCGACGGCCCTGGCTCGGATGCCAAGTCAACGATCACGAACTACTTCACCGTTGACGGATCCAGTCCGATTTCCGGGTGCCGCAACCATCCCGAATGGTTGAGCCTCGTGTGCCAAACGGGCCCGGCTGCCTCTAGTGGCGCTGACCCGACGACCACAAACACGAGCTTCGACTACCAACTCAACCCGAAGGTCTCCGTCGAAACGTCTGGGGCGATGACGCGAACGTCCACGACGACCTATGACGCCGCCGGACGCATGATCAAGTCGGAGGTCTCCATGGCCGGCGCGCCTAGCGGCGATATCGCTGTCGCCGACACGACCTACGCGTATTCACAGTCCAACGGGATGCTGCAGTCCACGACCCAGGGCAGCAACAGCGTCAACGTCACCTACGACACCTGGGGACGCGAACTCACCCACACCGACGGCGCCGGCAACACGGCGACCACGACCTACGACTCGGCCGGCAGGGTCAAGACCTTCAATGACGGCAAGGGAACCACCACCTACACATATGACGGTAACGACGCGTCCGGACTGGCCGAACGTCGCGGATTGATCACCAAACTCGATACCGGGCTCCCATCCGGACCAACCCAGTTCAACGCTGCGTACGACGCCGGCGCCAATATGACCACGATGCGCTATCCCAACGGGGTGGTTGCAGCGAATACGTTCGACGTCACGGGTGAGCGCACCCAAGTGGTGTATTCGCTGAACGGGGCCGCGTTTATGTCCGATGCCAACTATCCCGACCGGGACGGGCGGACCAGAATCAACGGGTTCCTAGGCGCAAGCCGCACCTACACCTACGACATCCTCGGCCGCCTTACGAGCGTCAAGGACCAGAACCCGACGTGCACGATTCGGGACTACACGTTCGCCCCCGACTCTGAACGTCTCGCCCTCAAGACAACTGCCGCCAACACCGACGGTACGTGCGGGACGACCGCGACAACGGTGAACTCCACGTTCGCCGCCGACTCCAGGATCACCAATACCGGGTACACCTATGACGATTTCGGCCGCACCCGCAGCCTGCCGGCGGTCGATACCGACCAACCGACGGGATCTGCCCTGGCAGTGAACTACGACAGCAACGACATGGTGGCCAAGCTGGCCCAAACCACCGGTGGCCAAGCACGTATCAAGACGTACACGACCGACCCGCTCGGGCGACTGTCGCAGATCTCCACCAACGTCGCAGGCACAGATCTGTCTGTGGCGGTCGACCACTACAGCGACAACAGCGACAGCCCCGACTGGGTCGCTACGCAATCACGGGCTACGGCCAGCGATCCGTGGAAGAACACTTGGGAACGGTACGTCGCCTCCCCTGCCGGGGACATGGGCATCATCCAAGAGTCGGACGGCACCAGCAATATACAGGTGACGAACCTGCACGGGGACATCGTCGCCACCATGGCCAACAAGGCCAACCTCACCAGCGCGGCATTGGATCACTTCACTTTCGCCTCTGAATATGGGCTCACCGAAGCGGGCTACGGCAACCCCGCCACTCAATATGGATGGCTTGGCGCCAAACAACGCTCGAACGACAGCATCGGTGGCCTCGTCCTAATGGGCGTGCGACTCTACAACCCGCGAACGGGGCTGTTCCTTACCCAAGACCCGGTCCCCGGCGGCTCCGATAACCCATACACATATCCGGTCGACCCCGTCAACATGTTCGATCTAGACGGAAGAAAGAATTGGAAGAAATGGCTTAAGAAGCACGGACTTGACATCCTCTTTTTGGCGCTGTTGGCCGTTCCCTTCGTCGGTGAGGCCGATGCCGTATTCGGTGGCGTTCGGCTGGCCGCGCTCGCGAAGGCGGCCCGGGTGGCGCCTAGGGTTAAGGGGCTGGTCTCTGGATGGCGGTCAGGTCGTGAACTCAGCATCGGGAAGTACAGATTTTCACTGGGTAATAAGGCGGCGAGGCTGTCCAACGGCTCAGCCAACCGGCCAGCGCGATTGCCGCACTACCACGTAGCGCGGAGGGACGGTTCAGGGAGAGTCCGACCAGGACAAGGAGCGAGCCGCCATCGGCCATGGGAGTCCAAGCCCACAGACAAGAGCTGGAGGGACCGATTCTGATGACTATGCCGGCCCCTGTTCCACCGATCGTCGTCGACGAGGACGGCGATATTGAGGTGTATTCATCCGTAGAGGACGTGCGTGCCTGGCTCGAGGCGTACGACGTGAAGGAGGGTCGCTACGAAGCCTTCGATAGCCACGGACGTCGACTGGAATTTGCAATACAGGGTTACGCGGTGACTGGCATGCGGATAGACCCAGGACTTGCCGAAGACCCAGTCGAACTCAGGCGGAGACTTCTCGTGTACGTCAAGTCAGCCGGGGCCTCCGACCTAGGGATTACTGAACCCGACGCTGCGACGTTAAGTGAGTTGCTCTCGGGCATATTGGAGCGTCAGGATGCCGTCCGGCAGTCACATTGGGGAGACTCCGCTCTCTCTCTTCGCGAATCGCTCAAAAGGTTGTTTGGGGGCCGTGCGTGAAAGTCCGTGCGAGCACTTCGGCAACGCACCGGATCCATTGCCCGGCGTCCCTGATTGCCGTCAGTCTCCGTTGATCTGACGCTGAATTCGGGGACCGGTCTTAGCTCAAGGTCTGCCACACCGCGAGGCCGAACCGGCTGGCCGCAGCCCGATGTCGCAATGACGCGGAAAAGGGGTGTTCACTTTTTCGCTTGAATAGCGGATAATTATCTATGAATGCGTAGCAAATATCTCCAGCGCATCTACCGTTTGAAGCTGTTACTTCTGGGCACAGTCCTTGCTCTCATTGGCATCCTCGTGTCGCTACTCGCCGACTGGCTCAGCACCACGTCGGCACCACACCTCTTCGTGTCCGTGCTCAGCGCGGTTTCGGACGTGCTGGTTGTCACCGGCGCGATCGGGATCGCCGTCGACTTCTTCACCGGTAAGGACAAGGAAGCAGCTGACACCGAGCGGCTGCGCGGGCTCCTGAAGGAGGCTGCGCCAGATTTCCGAGATGCGGTGATCTCAGGTTTCGCCGAAACTCCCGACAACATGCGTGGAGTTGCGACAGACGAAACGCTTGATCGGTTGGCGACTAACGCGCTGGCACTGAGACTCGGCGACGACCGATTCGCTTCAGAAATCTACTCGGGGTTGCTCGAGCAGGCGATCCGCACGCCCGAACGGTGGCACAACATGGACGTTGCCATCAAGCTCTCAGATATATCTGAGAGGAGCGTCGCAGGCGCTCCTCGATCCACAGGACCGTCGCTGTTCGAGGTTGTGGTGACGTGGGACTACGAGGTCGTCCCGAGTACGCAGATCCACAAGTTCGCCTGCGTCAGTGTTCGAGACGAGTTCCGAGAGTTGCTAAGTGAGGTGCCGGCCACGGCTACCTGGTATCTCTCACCGAAAACTGGCTTCCTTCCATCGGACAAAGCTGCCTACGAGCTGCTGCAGTTCAGCGTCGACGGTGAGGAGCGGCCCATACGCCGCACGGCGGGTAAGACCCGTCAGACGTATTCGGTCGACCTCGGTGACGAAGCGTTGCGTGCTGGCAAGAGCGTCAAGATCCGACACACATTGCGGGCGGTGATGACGCAAGAAGGCCACTGGCTGCAGATTGCGATGACCCAGCCGACGAAGGACCTCTCGATATCCCTTGACTACACCGACACGGACATCGCCGTGCTGCGGGTGACTGACCTGGTGTCAAGCGCCAAACAGCCCTGGGTGACCGACCTGTCACAGCACAAGACATCGCGCTCCATTGCGTTAGAAGTTCCAGGCTGGCTTCTGCCTCAGGCGCAAGTCACGTTTATTTGGACACTCGCTCGAGAAGTGACCGCGCTGCCCAAAGCAGCCGCCTGATGGCGCTCGGTCGGTACGCATCGAAAGCCAATCCGCCGCCACCACTCATTTGCCACACTCCTACTGCCGGGTTCGACCTGATGCTACTTATAAGTCTGTAGACCTTCAAGTAGCATCGCAGAATTCTCATAGCCGTCATGGACGGCGATCTGCAACGACGACTCGGCAGGAACGTGCGAGCCATACGGAGTGCCAGAGGCCTTTCACAGGAGGCTTTCGCTGACCAGCTCGGTTTCCACCGCACCTACCTGGGCGCTCTCGAACGCGGAGAACGCAACATTTCGCTTCGTGGCGTCGAAGCGCTGGCCGCGCGACTCGATGTCGATCCGAGCGGCCTACTCAAATAGGGCGGGCGGGTTACAGAGGAGGACTCTGCCTGGGGACGCAGTAGAGAGATGGTTCGCAGTTGGGGTTGCACGATGTCGGCATGCAGGGGCCCGAACTGGGCTGACAGGGAGGATTGGTTTTCGGAGGACAAACGGTCGAAAGCGGAGGACAGGTCACGTCAGGGTCTTCCGACAGCTGGATACGCTTCGCGAATGACTCGTCCAGAACCCTCGTTGTCTCCCTCATCAGGGAACCTCTGACGACGTCACATAGCGGCGACTCCAGCACATTCCCGACGGGCAGCCAGCGCGAAAACACGCAAGGTTGGACGGTGCCGTCCGGCAGGATCGCAACGGACCCTGATGTGCAGGCACCACATAGTTCATCGCACGGGTCTGTCAATGTCAGATCGGCGTCCGGGGCGGCGCCCCGCCCCACGTCCCGCCGATTGTCGATGCTCACTGCGTCAACGCCGAGAGCGCGAAGCGTGTCGGCCGCTTGTTCGCCAGACGACTCGGTGTCCATGTTGATGATGCCCACACGAATCGGAATCCCGAGCGCAACGGCCTTCTCGATGTTCACCAGGGTGCGCTGCTGACTACCGGCTCGTCCTGTTACGCGATCGTGACGCTCTTCGTCTGCCGAATAGAAGCTGGTGGCCAGCCGGACTCCGGGCGCCTGAAGCACCTTCCAGACTCGTTCGCTGATCTGGAAGAGGTTCGAGTAGACCTCAACCTCCATTCCGTTCGCAAGCACCCGGTGAAGCAGACGGGTGAAGTCAGGATGCAGTGTCGGCTCGCCGCCAATCAGCTGAATCAGCATCGTTCCCATCACGGCGGCCTCGTCAATGAGTTCAAGCCATCGCTCGGTTGCTACGGATCCGTGCGTTCCAGTAGGCCCGCTCTCGGCGTAACAGTGGACGCACGTCAAGTTGCAGCGCCCGGTTATTTCCAGCCAGACAAAGTTAAGCTCGTCCCTTGAGAGATCCTCCATCTGGCTCCCGCGGTCGTCCAGTACCGTCACGATTGGGCTCCTTCTTGAGCGCTGATTGTGAACACATTCGCACGGATGCCAAGAATCCACCATCGTTACCCGAGACGTTCGCCCACCTCTGAAGCCGTGATCGGCCCGCGCAGCAGCTGCCACAGCAGACGGTAGTCACTTCAACAGATCGAGTGGGTCGACCTTCAAGATGGCGGCCAAGCGTTCGACTGACTTGAGGGTCAGATTCCGCTCGCCGCGCTCGAGGCCGCCCAGATACGTGCGGTGGACGCCGACGACGTCCGCGAATGCTTCCTGACTGAATCCCCGGGCCACGCGAAGCGCGCGCAGGTTGTCGCCCAAACGCCGCTGCAGTTCGCCCTCCACGGCCTTGACCTTGGCTGGGCTGCTACTGAGCGGTCTACAGACTTATCAGTAGCCAGACTGGCAGCAGCGTAGGGTCGGTCTGGCATCTGAATCCGCCAGCGCCCGGGTATTGCGACGTTAAGCTCGCGGACCGAGAGTCGCAATCTCAGTGATCGGGCTGGCAACGTACGCATCACGCGCTCTCTAGCAAATAAGTACTTGGGAGCTTCACGCTGGCGCTGGCAACATTGATTTTTGCAGCAGACTCAGAGACTAGATTCCCTGTCGGCCTGGGAAGGCGACAAGATCGAGGTACCGGTGGCTAACTCGCCGTCGGCCGCCCACGCCGACCGAACAAGCTCATCCCCAGCCGCGGAGTCGCCGGTCAACCTTGTCTGATGTGGCGTGCGGCCGAGAATTTCCGAACGACTCGTGTCGATCGTCTGCAGGACAGATACAGCCGTAGCGCCACTGCGCAAGAAGGCGGCGAGATCGGCCTACACCGCACGGCCGCGCTTGCGGCACGTCCGACGATAGGCCGACCGAGGAACCGTCGATCACTGAAAACGTCGCCCGCTCCTGCGATGATGATTCTCACGCATCCTTCGTTCACGAGAGTCGGAAGTTCGATGACAGACACTGAACATCTTGAAGCCCTCAAGCGCATCGAGACAGTGCTCACGGCCATCCTTGGTGTCCAGGTTGAGCAGTTTCTGCGGCATTCAGACATGGCGAAGCCACGTCCGCGGACCGTAGACCGGATGCTGACCGATTTCGGATTGACCCAGGTCCAAGTCGCCTGCCTTCTCGGCAAGTCGCCTTAGGCTGTGGGCCAGCTGCTCGCGAAGGACAAGCCGAAGAACACAGTCAAGAAGGACCAGGATTGAGGTCACGATGCCGGACGAACCGAACTACCTCGATGAACTAGTGCGCCTGAAGGTGTTGGAACTGCGGCGCGGCCTCGATAGTCAGAACGCGGCGATTCTGGAACTCGACCGCGCCGGAATTATCCCCACCCGGATCGCAGACCTAATCGGCACTTCGCCAGCGACTGTGCGCAACGCAATCGCACGCGCCAAGCTTTCGAAAAAGGACTGATTCCTATGGCAAACGATGATGAAACAGCTCCACTCGCCACGGCGAGTTCCCTCGCGGGAATTCTCGCCCTGATGGCAGCTGACCGCGAGGAACGACTCGCGCGCAGCGCTGGAGTGCCGCCAAGCCCAAGGAAGACTGAGGTTGTCTTGGCTGACGCTGGCCTGACGTACCCCGAGATCGGCCGTTTGCTGAACAAGAAGCCGGGGACTGTCCAGAAGACAATCAGCCGCGCTCGCGCCAAGGGCGGTAGCGAATGAGCCCGCGAGCATCCGCCAAGAATGCCGCCACGACGCATGAGCCCAGCCGGCCACCGTCTCCCGAAGACGCCATACCCCTGCTTCGCGCGCTGCTCATGCTCGCATTAGAACAGCGTGAGGCCACGCAAGAAACCGACCGGCCAAGTACTCAGCTGCTCGAGGATGCGGGCCTCGACTACCGGCAAATTGCCGACCTGCTCGGGAAATCCCCCGACGCTGTGCGTATGGCTCTGTCGCGGTCACGTAAGACGCCGGCCAAGCGAGCGTCTACACGGACCATCAAATGAGCGCGAGGAGGCTCGATGCCTGAGACACCCGACCTATTTGCCGAGGTCGCCATGCTGCGGGACCAGGTCGACGATATGAACCGCTCCGTGTCCGCACTCACTCGTCGCAGTGGGGCTTTGCAGGACATCCTCGAAGAGATGCAGAAAGACGAAGTCCTGGCCGAGGTTTTCCTTGCCGTCGACGGCACGCGCTCCCAGGCAGAAATCGTCGAAGTGCTGAAGAAGGGGAGAAACAAGCCTTCGCAAACGACGGTCTCCCGCAAATTGGACAAGTTGGTCGAGGACTGGGACCTCATCCGACCGCATACTCGGTCAGCGAAGGGCATCGTGTTGACGCAAACTTCGCTTGCGCGAGCACTGAAGGTCGAACGTCAGTTGCGCAAGCTACCGCCCTGGAAGGGTTGATGACCGGACCCAGCGTCCAAGCCGCGACCCGGCTGGTGATGGACCTGCTGGCCGACCGTGGTTGGCCAGATCGTCAGGGCGTGGGGCTCGCTGTCGTGCGCGCCGTGCTTGCAGACCCAGACGCTTTGACGGGTGGGCCCGCACTGCGTGCCGCCATTCCCCGGGGGTTTCTCTTGATAAACCGCGTCCCAGCAAGCGTCGTCGTGGCGGCTATTCAGAGCAGCGGAGAGGAACTGCTGGAAGCACTCCGCCCCGTGACGTCCGACGCGTTGCCCGCGATCATCAATCTCGATGATGTCGACACCTTCGCCAGGTCTTCTGAGGTTGCGGCGACGGATGTCGCTAAGTACGCGGCTCCGATTTTTGACGTGCCCGAGGACTACATAAAGCGCATGGTGGCTGAAATTGCTGGGGAGCCGTATGTGCAGAAAGACTGGGGTGGTGAATTTGATGACATGTTCAGTGGACAGGCCCAACTCAAGGCGCGGCGGGTAACAACTACCTTCATGTTCAAGGGCCCGGGCCTCCGACGGAAAGTCCTGCGTCCCAAGGACCTCGGCAGCAACGGTGACCAAATCGATCGGATGCTGCTACAGCCTGCCGAACTCTTCGTGGTCCAGTTTGTAGGCAAGATCGAGGCATCGGTAAGACGCCAGCTTCAGCGAGGTATCGTCTCGCGCCGCGCCGAAGGTTCCGCCGCAGTCGGAACGCTTTGGGATGGCGCGGACACGGCACGCTTGGCCGCGGCGTACGGCTACCTCGATTTGTCTACGGGCGCAGTTCGGGCTCTAAGTCCATCCTGAGAGTGTGCCGCCGATTATGAGCGAGACTGTACGCGTCACGGTCCATGACCTCGGCAACTCCGACCGCGCAGCGCTGCGGGCCGTGGTCACGCTCTTTAGTGCCCACGGATGGCGTGATTCTCACGGCGCGGCGCTCGCCGTCTTCGACGAGGTCTCTGCGAACAGGGAAGGCGTCACGGTCTCTCGTTTGGCTGAGAAGGTGCCGCAGTCGTTCTTGGATGACAACCGCGTATCGCGCCTACGACTTCAGAGGGCGCTTCAAAGCCTGGCCAAGAGTTAAGAAACCGTTCCAAGCAACCGCCGGTTCGTACGTGCCGATGCCAAATGCGCCGAGCGCTCGCGGCCAGGCGGGTGGCCGCTCGACTGGCCCGACCGTGCCTGGCCGCAACATCTGCTTCGTCTACGCACGTACGATGCTGAAGTTCCTGGCAGAATGCCACGCCACCTCGCAGTTAACTGAAATCCGGGTTTAAATGACATCGCCCAATGTGTCTGCAACGCCGTCATTTCTCCACGGCGGTCAGAAGAGCACCCAGCTTGTGTCTGGCCGCGACGCGGCAGCGGATCCTGACCTACTTGGTGAGTGTGTCGCGCTCTTCAATGGTCACTACGGGCGTTGGGGATCTCGGGGCCCGCGCCCTGGCGAGCGGGTGCACATATCGCAGAGACATCTGAAAGGTCTCCTGGATTATGACGACGCCAGCTTGAGCGTCGTGCGAATCGATGGGTCTCTGGCGGGTTATTCGGTGGTGATCCGGTGCGACGTGCCCGACCGGGGCAAGGTTCATTGGGTGTCGCAGCTGGTCGTCGCAGAGCAGTACCGGAACCTTCGCTTTGCGACCGAGCTGCTTTTCTCGGCGTGGAACTTCTCGGGCGCCTATGCCTGGGGGCTCGCGACGGCCAACCCTTACGCGGTGCGTGCGCTCGAGACAACGACCCGACGACATTGCTCACGCCGGCTAATCGTTGAACGCGGCGATGAGCTCTGCGAAGCGCTAGGGGAATCGATCCCATACGCAGCTGCCGGATTGGCCCGGGACGAGGAAGGCAAAGTCTTAACTACTATTGACACTGTGTTCTATTTAGATCACACTGACGTCCAGACAATGAAGGAGAATGCAGGACGAAAAGACCGCCCTTGGGGTCTCGGCAAGGAATTGCCTGAAGGCCACGAATGGTTTGCGGCAGTATTCGGGGACCAGGATCCAAAGGACATGGGTTCCTCGCGGCTGGAACACCTGCTCACCTCTAGTTCTGAGTCGTGGGAGGCCGCCTACGCACGGATGAGTCTCAACGAAGACCATCTATGGATGCGGCACACGGAGGCCGAGACTGAGTTTCTCGGAAAGTACCTCCCCGCTGGCGGCCGAGTCGTCGACGTCGGCTGCGGCGTGGGTCGCCACTCGGAGGCGCTGAAAGCCGCCGATTCGTCGTGCGAGGTTGAGGCAATAGATTTCGTTGCCGGCATGATCGATCGCGCCACATCGATGAATCCTGACTCGCATGTCCGATACCGCCAGGGTGACGTGCGCGAAGAGCGCGGGAAGGGCGACGCCGACTTGGTGCTTGCTCTCTATGACGTCGTCGGATCTTCCACGAACTCTGGTGACGACGAACGACTCCTTGACGGAATTGCGTCCTTCGTCCGTCCGGGTGGCCACGTTGTTATCAGCGTCATGAACGCTGCACCCATGCTCAGTTCGCCTCACCTCGTCCGTGCGAGCGACGATGCCGACCTCGTGACGGCGCTGGAGCGACTACCGTCCTCGGGCACCATGGAATCAACAGGAGACGTGTTTGATCCCTCGCTTTGCGTCGAGCGCAACGGGATCTTTTTTCGCAAGGAAGCTTTCACGGCGCCCGGTGCAGCTTTGGCGACAGAACTGATCGTTCGCGACCGCCGATTCACACTGGCGGAAATTGTGGCCATGATTCAAAACGCAGGCCTGGAGGTGGAGCGCGCTACGCCCGTCCAGGCGGGGTCCTGGACACGGTCGCAGGTCCTTGACGAATCCGACGCAAGGGCAAAAGAGATCTTGGTTGTCGCTCGAAAGCCCAGCGTCTGAGAAGTACGAGAAGATGGACCTATGGCCTATGCAGCCGACATTTTGGCAGACTCGACGTCGCCGGCAGGTGATCGTTTAACGACATTTGAAATCACCTTCCCACGGTTCGTGCTGAGCGAGTTCAACACTCACTGCGCTATCTCTCGAAATTCCGCAAGTTCACGGGCCGTTCCTGTGCACAAGAAACTGCATGAGGTGCTTCACGATCCATTTATTCCGGCCCGATTCGGTAGAAACCAGCGCGGAATGAGCGCGGCTGAGCACCTTGCTGGCGCTGAGCATGACGAAGCAGTCACAGTCTGGCTGGGCGCCCGCGATGCAGCCGTCGTTGCAGTCCTTCAGCTATTGGCAGGCAAGGACGCTGTCTCGGAGTTGCCGGACTCGATTTCGGAGCGCGACGAACTGCTCGACGAGGTCAGGGCAGCTTCTGCTGCGCCAGGGCGGCTCGACGTCCATAAGCAGATCGCGAATCGTCTGCTCGAACCGTTTCTATGGCACACCGTCATTGCGACGGCAACAGACTGGAACAACTTCTTCGCCCTACGCACGGCAGAAGGAGCTCAACCAGAAATTCAAACAATTGCGCGCCTGATGCTCGACCTGCGACAAGCAGCCACGCCAGCAGATGTTGAGGAAGGCGGTTGGCATCTTCCACTCATCCAGCCCGACGAACGCCCAGAAGCCGAGAAGGAGCCGATCGTATGGGCGAGGGTCTCAGCAGCTCGTTGCGCCCGGGTTAGTTATCTGACGCACCACGGTCTAAGGGACGTAAGCGCTGACATCGAACTGGGCCAGCGCCTCCTGGGCGACGGCCACATGTCTCCGTTTGAACACGTGGCCCAGTGCATGACAGCTCGCGAACGACTGCAGAATCGCAGAGTAGGAAAGTTGACGGGATGGGTGCCGTATCGCAGCACGCTGCCTTTCGAGGACGATTTTTCACTCGTCCTCGCACAGAGGAATTCATAAGAACCGGCTTCGGGACCTTGAGCGAGCGCAGGTGCCGCGTTATTTCGAGGGCAGCGCCAGCTTGTCAAGGAACTCGGTTGTTCAGTCGCTGAGCTGCGCGGTGTACGTGCCCGCGAGGCTGACGCAGAGCTTGTTGCCGAATCTGTAGTCGAGTAGCCGACGACGATGCAGCTGATGGACAGCCACTCCGGGGGACACGCCAACCACCTCTGCCGCGCGTCTAATGTCGGAGTCGTACTGAAGCCCTCGGAACTGGCTTATTCCGTCATCGCCGAATAGCACGTCCATCGCGAACTTGTTTGCGCTCTTCTCTGCGGCACTCTTCCTCTTTTTCTCTGTCGTGTACTCCAAGTGCATCTCGCCGCGAGGGTCGTTCAAGACGTGACCCAACTCGTGAAAGAGGGTCCATATGACGAACCCGTCCTTATCCCAGCGGCCGGTCTGCTGAATGACCGGGACCGCTTTGTCAATCCACCGCGTTATGCCGAGCAGCGGGAAACCTTTGGGAGGTTCAACGACAAGGAATGCCACGCCGACTTCTGCAAGCATCGCTGCCATGTCGTTGAGCATCTGCCGGTCGGGCCTCTGTGCTCGGTGACGAAGATCCGGCAGGAGTCGCTTCAACTCGCCACGGCGGAAGTCGAACGCGCGCGCTGCGTCCCATTCCGGCTGCAGTTCGCCGGCACGCAACCACGTGGTGAGGAGCGTCATGTCGATGTCAGATTTGGCGTCCTTAAGCGCTGCAAGCGCAAAGTCACCCTTCGTCGCACTTTCATGCAGGTGCCGGTACGCCTCCCAGGTTCCGCATCGGTGGAAGGCAAGAAAGTCGGAGACAAGCGTCCCCGGCTTCGCTTTAGTAGCGGACGTTGCGCCGAGCTTCCTGAGGTAACTCACCGCCTTCGGGTCAATTTCTTCGATGTGTTGCGCCAGGTCTTCCTCGGCTGCAATTCGCGCTCTGTCGGCTTGATATGTCGCTTCGTATCGCAGCCATGCATCGGCAGGAATGCTGACGACGCGTTCCAGCCGCAGAGCAGTCTCACTCGTGACCGGTGCCCGGCCGTTGACGATCTCGTTCACCTGCTTTCGGCTACAGCCGAGCAGGTCGGCGACCGCCTGTTGTGACAGACCGTGCTCCTCGATCCATTCTTCTAGGTACGCGCCTGGCGGTACTGCGTAATTGGTCGCGGTCATGGCCTCTCCTCTCCTGTGGGTCTAGCGCCGCTGGTGGTAGTCGGTGATCTCGATGACTGTCACGGTGACCGCTTCCCAGGTTTCACTCGCTCCCTCAGGCCGAATCACAAGTCGATAGTTGGCACTGAGCTTGCCGGCCCAGTGGCCAGCCCAATTTGCGGTTAGTTCATGCCAGTCCCCGAGAGGGTCGATCGTTGCGAGCTCTCCAACGTTCTGGGCAACGTCGAGCGCCTTGATCCGCAGCTTGAGCCGTGGGGCTATGTCTGCTCGCTTCCTCTGCATCTCGCGTTCGTTGGTGCACAACTTCGCGAGCTTGCTATCGCTGTAATAGACCTGCAAAGTTGTAACCGATCTCGTTACACTATAACGTACGGACAGTTGTATAATTCCCGAAACGGGCCAACGAAGCCAGGCGCAACGCCAGGACCCAGGACGCCCGGGTCGTAAAACTGAATCGCCCAGAAAAGCTCGAGACGGGCGCGCCAACGCCCGTCTCGAGGAGGTCGCAAGGCAACCGGTTAAGCGCCACGAGCCTAGCGACACTCCTCATCGAGCTCAACCCGCAAAGAGACGAGGAGTCTCCAATGAAGCGCCGATCCAACGGTTACACCGTCGCTTGCCCGTATTGCCGTAGCAAGTTCTTGATCGCGGGTTACAGCCCCGGCGTGGTCCGCTGTGGCTCATGTGGCAAGCCGTTCAACCTCAAGTAGGGACGTGGTTTGGAGCCCGCGCGTCGGGTCATCTGGTCTCACGGGTGACACCGGATCCTAGCGGGTGTTGTCCATTCCACTCCAAGAGAACTGTCGAACTTCAGTTCTAAACATGATAAAATTGACCTACACCAGCACTACGGAGAAACCAATGGCAGCAGATGAGGGAAAGCACTACAAGATCTATGTGAACGGCGTCGAAAAGGAAGTCGATCACGAGGTTCTGACTTATGACGAAGTCGTCCGCCTTTTCGTAGCCGCACCCGTCGACGGCACGATTTACGCAGTCACCTTCGAACACGGGAAGGATCCACACGAAGGGGAGCTGGTATCGGGCCAGACGGTCACCATCAAAAACAACACCCAGTTCGATGTCGACGACACTGGTCGGTCTTAGTCCCGACCTTCTCCAGCTCCTGGAGGACGGGTACGACATCGAGGTCCGTGACGGCAACCTCCTGGTGCACCACGTTCCGTTCGTTAACAGCGAAGGGGACGTGGTGCACGGCATCGTCGTCTCGGAACTCTCCACCGACGGAGAGCGGACCATCCAGCCTGGCCGTCACGAGGTCTGGATCGTCGGCGACGTACCTCACGACCACCTCGGCAACAAGATCAGCATCATCGCCGACGAAGAGCCGTTCGACTATGGCGGTGGGCTTGTGGCGTGCTGTCGACTCTCGGGCAAGCCGGGCGGGCAGATGCCGCGGGACTATCACCACAAAATTACTAACTACGTGTCGGTGCTAGGCCGCTTCGCGCGAGCGGTTGACGCGTCAGCCACGCACCTGGACTTTCCTCTACGGGAAACTTCAGCGGAAGAATCAGTCTTTCGTTACCACGACGCGGCGACCAGCCGATCCGGGCTGAGCGCGGTCACCGAAAAGTTGAAGGGCGGAAGGCTCGCGATCGTTGGGCTGGGCGGCACGGGTTCGTACATCCTGGACCTTGTCGCCAAGACGCCGGTGAGCGAGATCCACCTGTTCGACGACGACGTGCTTTTCGCGCACAACGCATTTCGGGCGCCCGGCGCCGCATCACTCGAGGAGTTGCGCGAATCGCCTCTCAAGGTTGACTACCTCGCGACCACCTACGACGCAATGCATCGAGCCGTTACCCCGCATCCCGTACGGCTCAACGAAGCAACGCTCCATGAGCTTGACGCGATGGACTTTGTGTTTCTGTCGATGGATGCTGGCCCCGAAAAGAAGGTAATCATCGAGCACCTGCAGTCTCGTGGAACATCGTTTGTTGACGCCGGCATGGGCGTCCAGCGAATGGGAAACTCACTGCGCGGCAAGCTCCGCGTAACCGCTGGAACCCCCGACCACTACGACCACATACCGCGACGGGTGGCGTATGCAGATGTGAATGCGAACGAGTATGACTGGAACATTCAGACGGCAGACCTCAACATGATGAACGCGGCGATGGCGGTGCTGAAGTGGAAAAAGACGGTCGGCTACTACGTGGATAGCAAGAATGAGCTGAACAGCACCTACACGGTTGCGACCAACCAACTTGTTAGTGGGGACCTGGCCGAGTGAGACAAACCGCGATCGTCCCGGAGTTTGTCGAGACTGCACCTGAGGACTTGGAGCCAGGCCGCCTCTACATCTCGATCAGGTTCCGCACTGCTTCACATCTGTGTGCGTGTGGTTGCGGTGACAAGGTGGTGACGCCCATAAAGCCTGTGAAATGGGCACTTACCTACGACGGCGAAACTGTCTCCCTGTGGCCATCTATCGGACGTTGGCAATCCTCGTGCAAGTCGCACTACGTGATTCGTCGAAATAAAGTGATCTGGCATCGGACCTTCTCTAAGAAGGAGATCAAAGCGGTCCTCCAAAAGGATCAGGATGACCTTCGTGACTACTACCAGTCTCGTGAAGGCGTCGAGGCCGCGCAGGGCGAGGCAGCCACGAAGCCCGGATTGCTGACCCGAGTACGAGCCTGGCTCGAACGCGCCAACTGATCGGAAAATACCCGCATGCCAATTGAATATCTGACAGTCCAGGGCCTCCGCGGCTTCGCGGTTGAGCAACGGATCGACTTCGCCCAACCGGATGGAAGTCGGTCTGGAAGCGGTCTAACTGTGCTTGTCGGGCCCAACAGCGGGGGAAAGTCCACGATTCTGGAAGCGCTCAGGGCCCCCGCCCAACATCGGCCGGTCATGTTTGCGCAGGGCCAGCGCAACGCCAACTCAGGTGATTCTGTCCACATCAGCTGGCGCCAGGACGGAACAGACGGCTCGCTGCAATCTGTTCGTGACGGTTCAAGCGAGACTGATAAAAACGGGGCGATCGTACGGCTGGTTCACATCCCGTCGCGGCGGAGTTTCAACCCGTACTTTGGCGATGGCGTGCATTCGCGCCGTGACCTAGAAGGAGGCTTCGGCATCCCAGCATTTCGGGGTCAACAACTCGAGGGATTCACCGGACGAATGCTCAGCATGGAACGCGGGGGGCATCAGCAAGCCTTCAACGACCTCGTAGGCGAGATCCTGGGACACCAGTTTGATTGGTCAATCGATCGGCAAGACACCGGCCAGTACTTCATCAAAATTCGAACAGCGACGGCATCCATGCACAGCAGCGATGGTCTAGGAGAGGGCACCCTTAGCGCGATGGTGATTACTGATGTCCTGTACGACTCACAGCCCGGTGACGTGATCGTCATCGACGAGCCCGAGTTATCACTTCACCCGGTTCATCAACGACGGATGAGTTCTGTTCTGAGCCGGTACGCGATCGACCGCCAAATCATCATTGCCACACACTCGCCCTACTTCGTTGATTGGTCGGATCTCGACAACGGTGCTGTCATCGCGCGCGTGCATCTTGGTGACGGATCGTCGAAAATTTCTACTGCCAATCGACCCACAGTCGACAAGCTGGCGGCTAGCGCCCGCGACCTGAATAACCCCCACACACTTGGAATCCAAGCGTCCGAGGTGTTCTTCCTGGATGACGACGTCATCGTCGTCGAGGGTCAAGAGGATGTCGTGATCTATCGGTCTCTCGCATCACAGCTAGGGATCGGGCTCGACGCAGAATTCTTTGGCTGGGGCGCTGGGGGTGCAGAGAAGATGGTGCACATCGTGAAGCTGCTCCAGTCGCTCGGTTTCGAGCGGGTGGTGGGGATCTTGGATGCGGACAAGGTCAACCGGCAGACGGAACTACAGACCGCCTTCCCGAGCTATAAGTTCTTGGCCATTCCAACCGACGACGTTCGTGACAAAGAAGCCCGTGAAATCACGGCGAAATCTGGCCTCACGACGAAGGGCGGTGTTCTAAAGCCCGAACACGAGGCCGATGTCCGTCAGTTGTTCGATGCAGTCAATTCATACGTCGGCGCGACGCGGACACCTGCGAACTGAGTGCCCCGCCTCACGACCAAGCCATACCTCCAGACGCATAACCGCCTCCCTGAGAAGCGGAAGCAGCCAGCTTGTCGTCGTGAAGCCGATCGTTTGCCCTGACCTGCCTGCTGAACAGCTCGCTCGTCCTCTCACCATGCTTGCCGGACACATGACGCAGCAGCAGGCGAAGGATCAAGACGAACGCACTCGGCCGTGGGAGTCACGCATCGCAACACCACGTTTAAGCAGCCGAGTGTGGATGGTCTTTGGATCGAACCCGAGCTCCTGACCTACGGCATGTAGCGACTGCCCGGACTCATAGAGCCGCACCATTTCGTCGACCTGCTCAGCAGCGGGTGATTGCCCACGCATTGAGACCCCAGCCTTCTTGAGCCGGTTGGCCACTGTGGTGCGCGCTACGCCGAACTCCTTTGCCAATCGGTAGACAGTGCCGCCTTCGGCATATCGGGCCGCCATTCGGGCGATATCGGCCTCTGTCAGCCGCTTCTGACACTGTCGATGGCCATGATTGGGCGGTTCTGGTGGCCGAACTCGCTCCCACCCCTGTTCCAACAGGGCCTTCCATTTGTTTGTATCAACACTCGATAGGGCCACAACGACGTTGAGCCCCGCCTTGTGTGGGGCTCAACGTCGTTATCAGGCACATGATTCGATGGGGGCTCCCCTGCTCGTAGCGCGAAGCGCGGAGAGCTTGGGGGACTCCTATGCTCCACGGACAATGGTCGGCCTTGTGCCGGCCATTTTTTGGCGCTCGTCTGGGCATTGAGTTCGAAAGCCGGCGAACTCTAGGCTGCGCAGTGTGCAGACCCTCGTCCTGGCGCTGATCGTCGTCTATGCGATCTTCTTCGTCCTGATCCACGCCATCGTGCGGCGGAAGCCATGATCGTCGGCCACTACGCGGCAGCGCTCGTTCCCTACAGCCGGCTGCAGGGCCGGCCGCTCTGGTTGCTGATGCTGTGCGCGATGGTCCCGGAGTTCCTCTGGCTGGCGCTCGCGCTGGCCGGTGTGGAGCCGACGACACCAGCGTCGCTGCTCGACGCGACATTCCCGAACATCGACGTTCACATGACGTACAGCCACAACCTCATTCCCGGGTTCATCCAGGGCGTGATTGTGTTCGCGGTGGTCTATGCGATCTGGCGCGATCGTCCGCTCGCTTTGTGGTGCGGCGCGCTCGCGGTCATCCACGTCCTGTGCGATTTGCTCGTCGGCTTCAAGCACGAGCTGCTCGGCCCCAACAGCCCGCAGGTTTCGCTCGACACCTACGGACACGCACCCGTCCTGGCTATCGCGATCGAACTCGTCTTCGCGCTCGGCTGCGTCTACGCCTATCTCGCCAGCGAGGCACGGCAGGGACGGCCCATGACGCGCGGCCGCAGCATCGCGCTCTACGCGGTCTTCGCCGTCGGCATCCTCATGTGGCTGCCCTCAACGTCGGTGAGCTTGGGTCAACTGATCTGACGCCTACGTACGTGGAATAATACCCCCGAGGGGTATAGTTGCCTCCGTCATGAACCCGATCCGGCATCGCACGCGAACGGAGAACACCATGCGCAAGCCAGCCGCGGCCATTGCCGCCGCACTGCTCACGGTTGTCGGCTGTGGCTCGACGAGCAGCAGCGGCTCCCAGCCGAACGACGCCGATGTCATGTTCGTCCAGATGATGATTCCCCATCACGAGCAGGCCATCGAGATGGCGAAGCTGGCCGACACGCGGGCCAAGAGCCAGGACGTCAAGGATCTCGCCGACGCGATCGAAGCGGCGCAGGACCCAGAGATCCGGACGATGCGGGGCTGGCTCAAGGGGTGGGATGAGCACGCATCCTCGGGTCAGATGAGCCACGGCATGCCCGGGATCATGGACGACAAGACGATGGGCCAGCTCAAGCAGGCCAACGGCGCCGCGTTCGACCGGCTCTTCCTCACCGCGATGATCGCCCACCACGAGGGAGCGATCGCGATGGCGAAGGACGAGAAGCGCGACGGCTCGTTCCCCGCGGCGCTCAGCCTCGCCGACGCGATCATCGAGACGCAGACCGCCGAGATCAAGCGGATGCGCACGCTGCTGGGCTAGCTGCGGCTTCATCGCCTTTTCATGAAGACCTGACTAGCGTGAAGACGTGTCGACCGAGGCGAGGCGCCCATGAGAATCCTGGTCGCCGAAGATGACGTCCGGCTCGCTGCCGTCCTGCAGGACTCGCTGACCGAGGCTGGCTGGCGGGCCGACGTCGTCCATGACGGCCGCACGGCCTACGAGCGTCTCCTCGCGGACACGACGTACGACGTGGCGCTGCTGGACTGGATGCTGCCCGGCATGGACGGCGTCACAGTGACGCGGCGGCTTCACAGCCTCGGCCTCGGGACGCCCATCCTCATGCTCACCGCCCGCGCCGACGTGCGCGACCGGGTCGACGGGCTGGACGCCGGCGCCGATGACTACCTACCCAAGCCGTTCGACCTGGACGAGCTCCTCGCACGGCTGCGCGCCCTCTACCGCCGCGGCAGCTACGCCGGACAGGCGCCGGTCCAGGTCGGTGACCTGTCCGTCGACCCGATCTCGCGGCGCGTCCGACGCGGCGACACTGAAGTGCGGCTGTCGGCACGGGAGTTCGACATCCTGCACCTGCTCGCCTCGCACGCCGGCCAAGTCATCACCCGGCTCACGATCCTGGACGAGGTCTGGGATGGCGAGACCGACTTGCGCAGCAACGTCATCGACGTCCATCTCGCCGCGATTCGCGCCAAGATCGACAAGCCCTTCGGCACCGACACGATCACCACACTTCGCGGCGTCGGCTATCGCCTTGAGTCGCCGGCCGCCAGATGAGACTCACAGCGCCGGATCGGATTTCGCGGCTCCCCCTGCGCGTTCGCCTCGTGGCTGGTTTCTCCGCCGCCACCCTCCTCGCTCTCATTGCGGCCGGTGGGTTCGTGTACTGGCGCGTGCAGTACGCCCTTGATCGCGGCTTGGACACCGAGCTTCGGCAAGCGAGCCATTCGCTGGAGAAGCTCATGGGCCCGACCGGCGCGATCGCCGACCAGGACGCAGCAGATGCATCCGGTGTCGCGTGGCAGGTGCTCACGGTTGATGGCCGCGTGCTCGATCACGGCGGCCCGGCCAGCTCGGCACGCCTGGTCAGCCGGAAACATCTCGCCAGCCTGAAGAGCGGGACTCGCACGTACAACGTAGGCGACTTCCTGCCCGTCTCGACCAAGCCGCACCGGTTGCGCGTGACGCGCCAGCCAGGCCCTCCGCACGCCTACCTGGTCGTCGCGGTTCGCAGAGACCACCGCGACGAAGCACTGCGCGAGCTCCTGGCCCAGCTCGCCGTCGCCGGCGTCGCGATGCTCGCCTTCACCGCTTTCGTCGGTGAGCGGCTGGCGCGCGCCGCACTCCGGCCGGTGGAGCAGTATCGCCGGCAGGCGGCCGCAATCGCCTCGGGCGCCGCAGACCTCCGGCTTGACGTCCCGGCCGGGCGCGACGACGAAGTGACCCGGCTCGGGCACACCTTCAACGAGATGCTGGCCAGCCTGGAACGTGCTCTCGACCGTGAGCGTGCATTCGTCAATGAGGCCAGCCACGAGCTGCGCACCCCGATCACCCTGCTGACGAGCCGCATCCAGCTCGCCCGCCGCCGACTGCGCAGCCAGGCGGAGCACGAGGAGATCCTCGGTGAGCTCCAGGTCGACCTGAACCGCCTGGCCAGCCTGGCCGAGGACCTGCTGCAAGTCGGGGCCGCGAATGCACAGGCACCCCGCCAGGCAGGCGATCTGACCCACGTCGCGCGCCGCGTGCTCACAGCCCGGATGGGAGCTGCCCCACCAGGCGCCATCGCCGCCGAGCTCGCGCCGGAGCCGCTCCGGGTCAGCCTCGCCGACGTCGATCTCGAGCGCATACTGGCCAACCTTGTCGACAACGCGATGACGCACGGCGCTCCCCCGGCAACCGTGACGACATCAGCCGCTGCCGATGGCTGGGTCCGGATTTGCGTCGTCGATCAAGGACCCGGGATGCCACCCGAGCTGCTGGAGAACGCCACGCGCCGATTCACCCGCGCCGACTCGGCTCGTGGCCGGCCGGGAGCCGGGCTCGGGCTCGCGCTGGTCGAGGCGCTGGTCGCCCGCGCCGGCGGATCCCTTCGGCTGTGCCACGGCGGTCATCACTGGACCGACGGACGCGCCCCCGAGGTCGCCTGCGATCACGACGATGCGATGACCGTGACCGTGTTGCTGCCCCGCGCCTAGCCGGGCTCCTCGTCGGAGAGAACCGGCTCGGGCAGAGTCCCGGCGTTCCACTCGACCACCCGCCAGCGCACCCCAAGGCCTAGATCGCCCTCCTCGAGGACGGCCCACGAGCAGTTGCTCAGGCCGCCGAAGGACTCCCACGTCTCGCGCGGGAAGCCGAGGAAGGTGAAGGTCCCGGCCCGCGTCACGCCACCGTGCGCCACGACGACGAGGGTGTCGTCCGGCCCCATCGACTGCAGGTGGTCCTGCAGGGCGGCGGTGAAGCGCGCGCCGGCGGCGGCGCTCGACTCACTGCCCGGGATGCCCGCCTCGTCGCCGGCGGCCCACCGCGCCATGTGCTCCGGGAACTGCTCCCACGCCTCGGTCATCGTCAGGCCTTCGCGCACCCCGAAGCTGCGTTCGCGCAGGCGGTCGTCAGTTGCAACGGCGACGCCGGCGAGCCGTCCGAGCTCCTCGGCCGTGTCGCGGGCCCGTGACAGGTCCGACGAGACGATGTGCGTCGGCCGCAGTGAGGCCAGCCGCGCCGCAGCGTCCCTGGCCTGCTCCCGCCCGACCTCGTCGAGCGGGACGTCGGTCTGCCCCTGCACCCGTCCGGCCAGGTTCCAGGCCGTCCGGCCGTGCCGCCAGATGATGATGCGCCGTGTCATGTGAGGGGGGTCATGTGAGGGGGGTCATGCCGACAGGTCGATCAGCGGGCAATCGCTCCACAGCCGCTCGAGGGCGTAGTAGACCCGCTCCTCGGCGTGCTGGACGTGGACGACGATGTCGCCGTAGTCCAGCAGCACCCAGCGTCCCTCCCGTTCGCCTTCGCGCCGGATCGGCTTGGCACCCAGCTCGAGGAGCCGCTCCTCGATGCCATCCTGGATGGCCTTGACCTGCCGATCGTTGGCGGCCGAGCAGAGCAGGAAGACATCGGTGAGGGCCAGCTGGCCGGACACGTCGAACGCGAGGACGTCCTGCGCCAGCTTGTCACCGGCGGCCACAGCCGCAGCGCGGGTCAGCTCCACCGCACGCTCATCAGCCGTCATCGATACAGCCCGTGCTTGCCGATGTACTGGACGACCCCGTCCGGCACGAGGTACCAGACCGGCTCGTCGGCGCGGACGCGCTCGCGGCAGTCGGTCGACGAGATGGCGAGTGCCGGGATCTCCATCAGCGTGACCCGGTCCTCGGGAAGGCCGTCGAGGATGTCCGGCGTCATCGGGTGGCCCGGCCGGGTGACTCCGACGAAGTGCGCCAGCTCGAACAGCTCACCGTGGTCGCGCCAGCCGAGGATCTGCTGCAGGGCGTCGGCTCCGGTGATGAAGTAGAGCTCGGTGTCGGGAAGCGAGACGTGCAGCTCGCGCAACGTGTCGATCGTGTACGTCGGGCCGTCGCGGTCGATGTCGACCCGACTGACCGTGAAATGTGGGTTGGCGGCGGTGGCAATGACCGTCATGAGGTACCGGTGCTCAGCAGCCGTGACCTGGCGATCGGACTTCTGCCACGGAGCGCCCGTCGGGACGAAGATGACCTCGTCGAGGTCGAAGCGCGACCGAACCTCGCTGGCGGCCACCAGGTGACCGTGATGGATGGGGTCGAAGGTTCCGCCCATCACCCCGACGCGGGCGCCCAAGGGGTGGCTCTGCGTGCTCAGGTGTGCTCGCGGCCCTTGCCGAAGGCCAGCACGGCACCCATCACGCTGAACAGGATGGTCAGGGCGAGGATGCCGACGGCGTACGGGTGAATACCGATGTCACGTACGTGCTCTTCGGTGGCGGCGAGGATCTCGAGCATGCGGAAATGCTAGCGGAACGAGTTGACAAAGGTGATGCGGCCTTGGGGGCACCCCCTGCACGAAGTGCTTGGGGTGGGGGTACCCCCTGGTCGTAGACCTTGGGGGACTATCAGTTGCGAATATGGCCGTCGCCAGTGACGACATAGGTGGTCGTGGTCATCTCCTGCAGGCCCATCGGCCCACGGGCATGCAGTTTCTGGGTCGAGATCCCGATCTCGGCTCCGAAGCCGAATTCGCCGCCGTCGGTGAACCGCGTCGACGCATTGACCATGACGGCGGCGGCATCGACGGAGGCCGCAAACCGCTGCGCCGCTGCGAGATCGCGGGTCACGATCGCCTCCGTGTGATGCGACGAGAACTGCCGGATGTGATCGATGGCGGCATCGAGCGAGTCGACCACCTTGGCCGAGATCTCCAGCCCGAGATACTCGGTGGCGTAGTCCTCGTCCGTCGCCGGCAGCACGGCGGCGTCGGCGGCGGCGAACGCGGGGTCGCCGTGGATGACGACGCCGGCATCGCGTAGCGCCTGCGTCACGCGCGGGACGAATGCGTCTGCCACGGCCTTGTGCACGAGCAACGACTCGGCTGCGTTGCAGACGCTCGTGCGCTGCGTCTTGGCGTTCAGCGCGATCGACAGGGCCATGTCGAGGTCGGCGTCCGCATCGACGTACACGTGGCAGTTGCCCACGCCGGTTTCGATGACCGGCACGGTCGACTGCTCGACGACGGTCTGGATCAGCCCCGCGCCCCCGCGCGGGATGACCAGGTCGACCAGCCCGCGCGCCTGCATGAGCTCGGTGGCGGACGAGCGGTCTGACGGATCGATGCCCTGCACGGCGTCCGCGGGAACGCCGGCGCCGGCGATGGCCGCGCGGAAGACCTCGACGATGACCGCGTTCGAGTGTGCGGCCGACGACGATCCGCGCAGCAGCACGGCATTGCCCGACTTGAGGCAAATGCCGGCCGCGTCGGCAGTGACGTTCGGGCGTCCCTCGTAGATCATGCCGATGACGCCGATCGGGACGCGGATCTGCTGCATGCGCAGGCCATTGGCGAGCGTGGACCCCCGGACGATCTCGCCGACCGGATCGGCGAGGCCGGCGAGGTCGCGGACTCCCTGCGCGAACGCGGCCACCCGCCCGGCGTCCAGCGCCAGCCGCTCGATGACATGCTCAGGCGTCCCGGCGGCCCGTGCCTCGGCGACATCCTGCGCGTTCGCGTCGAGAATGCCGTCAGTGGCGGCGATCAGTGCGTCGGCGGCAGCGTTCAGCGCCGCATCCTTGACCGCCCGGGGGGTCGTCGCGAGAACTGCAGCGGCGACCCGTGCGCGCCGAGCGGCATCTTCGACGTGCTGCTTCACGCGTCCATCCTAGGTTCTCGCTCTAGGGTGGTCGTGTGAAGCGTCTTGGATTGCTGCTGGCCGCGCTGGCATTCGCCGCGGGGTGCTCGCACGCCGACCCGATGAGCGGCCGAGCCGGGTCGGACCTGCCGCCGGGGCCCCTGCAACCTCTGCCCTCCAACTCCGCGGCACAGGCCGCACCGTGCAAGACGCTCGACGTCGCCGTGGGGGATTCTGAGCACGCGGCCGGCACGGAGTACGTGCGGCTCCGCTTCACGAACACCGGCCTTGTCCCCTGCTTCGTGCGCGGCTACCCCTCCCTGACCCTCCAGGACTCGGCGAACCGGCAGGTCGGCGACACTGCGCGGCCCTTTTCGAACGGCGGCGCCAAGGACCTCGTGCTGGCGCCGAAGGAGACGGTCACGGCCGACATCCGGTTCCCCAATCCCGACAACTTCGAGCCGGGCGTGTGCAAGACCGGCGCGGTGAGGCTCGAGGTGCTCATCCCCGGCGCGACCGAGCGGACGTTCGTCGCCGACCACCACGCGGCATGCCCTGGCTGGGGCGTCTCAGCCCTGCACCGCGCCAGGTAGCCGGATCCGTCAGGATCGCGCCAGGACGACCAGGTCGTCCCGGTGGATGACCTCGCGCTCGTAGTCCGCGCCGAGCTCAGCAGCGAGCTCCTTCGTCGAGCGTCCGAGGAGACCCGGCAGCTCGTCGCTGTCGTACGTGACGATGCCACGGGCGACGATGGCGCCGTCGGCCGTCAGAACGTCGACCGGGTCGCCGGCGACGAACGCGCCAAATACCGATGTGATGCCTGCGGGCAGCAGCGACGCGTTGCGCTCGGCGAGCGCCGTCCAGGCCCCGGCGTCGATGTAGAGCGAGCCCTTGGTGTCGCTGGCGTGCTCCAGCCACAGCAGGCGGCTCGATCGACGCTTGCCGGTCGCGGTGAACCGGGTGCCGACGGGCTCTCCGGCGAGCGCAGCCGCGGCATTGCCCGCAGCCGTCAGCACGACCGGGATGCCGGCCTCGGTGGCCAACCGCGCCGCCTCGAGCTTGGTGACCATGCCACCGGTGCCAACTGCGGAGCCCACCCGGCTGACGTCGACGTAGCCCAGTGCGTCGAGGTCGGTGACCTCGTCGATGCGCTCGGCGCCGGAATCGTCGGGGTGCCGGTCGTAGAGGCCGTCGACGTCGGACAGCAGGACGAGGCGATCGGCGTGGACCAGGTGCGCGACGAGCGCGGCCAGCCGATCGTTGTCGCCGAAGCGGATCTCGCTCGTGGCCACGGTGTCGTTCTCATTGACGATGGGCAGGACGCCGAGCTCCAGCAGGCGGGCCAAGGTCTGGTAGGCGTTGCGGTAGTGGCTGCGTCGGGTCACGTCGTCGACGGTCAGGAGCACCTGCGCCGCGACGAGGTCGTGGGACGCGAACCGCTCTGTGTAGCGGTGAACGAGCAGGCCCTGGCCGACGCTGGCGGCGGCCTGCTGGGTGGGCAGGTCGCGGGGCCTGGCCCTGAGGCCGAGCGGAGGCAGGCCGGCCGCGATGGCTCCGGAGCTGACCAGCACGATCTCGTCACCCCGGGCGCGGGCCGCGGCGAGGGCATCGACGAGTGCGTCGACCTGATCGCCGTCGAGTCCATCCCCGCCGGCCGTGAGCGAGGACGAGCCGATCTTGACCACGATCCGGCTCATGACGTGCCTTCGTCGTCGTCATCGTTGGTCTCGCGCTGGGTGCGCGCGTCGGCTTCGAAGGCCCGCTTGGCCGCCAGCTCCTCGCGCCGATCGACGTTCGTCCGGCGGGAGCGGTCGTAGAAGCGATGGTCTTCGCCGCGTCGGCCGAGATTCTCGGCACCGGCGTCGACCTGAGGATCGAAGTCGAAGATGACGGCATCGGCACCATCGCCGATGACGATGTCGTCCCCGCGTTCGGCGCCCAGCTCCAACAGCCGCCCTTCGACGCCCAGCCGGTTGAGCCGGTCGGCCAGGTAGCCGACGGCCTCGTCGTTCGCGAAGTCGGTTTGCCTCACCCAGCGAGTGGGCTTGTCGCCACGCACCCGGTACTGACCGTCTTCGACCGTGATCGCGAACTCGTCGCCCACGCCGGCCTGGGCCTGCGGCCGCAACACGATGCGGGTCGGCTCGGGGGCCGCCTCGGCCGCGCGGCGACGCGCGACGATCTCGGCCATCGCGAATGAGAGCTCGCGCAGGCCCTCGTGACTGGCCGCGGACACAGTGAAGACGTCGTAGTCGCGCGCCTCGAGATCGGGCGTCACGAACTCGGCGATCTGCTTTGCGTCGGGAACGTCCGCCTTGTTGAGGGCGACAAGACGCGGCCGGTCCTCCAAGCCCCCTCCGAATTTGGCACTGTAGGCGGCGAGCTCGGCCTCGATGATGTCGAGATCGGTCAGCGGATCACGGCCGGGCTCCACCGTCGCGCAGTCGATGACGTGAACGAGCGCGGCACAGCGCTCGACGTGCCGAAGGAAGTCGTGGCCGAGCCCACGGCCGTCGCTGGCGCCCTCGATGAGGCCGGGCACGTCGGCGACCGTGAAGGTCACCGAGCCGGCCGTGACCACGCCGAGATTGGGCACGAGCGTCGTGAAGGGATAGTCGGCGATCTTCGGGCGCGCCCGCGAGATCGACGCGATCAGGCTCGACTTACCGGCGCTGGGGAAGCCGACCAGACCGATGTCCGCGACCACCTTGAGCTCGAGGGTGACCGAGCGGGCCTCCCCCGGCTCGCCTTTGAGGGCGAAACCGGGCGCCTTGCGCTTGGGAGACGCCAAGGCGGCGTTGCCCAGGCCGCCGCGCCCACCGGCGGCGATGACGAGTTCGGTGCCTACCCCGACGAGGTCGGCCAGCAGCTCGCCGGTCTCCGCGTCGCGGACGACGGTGCCGTCGGGAACCCGCAGGACGAGGTCGCCGCCGTTAGCGCCGTTGCGGTGGCTGCCGCCACCGGGCGCGCCGTTGGACGCGCTCCGATGCGGCTCGTGGTGGTAGTCGATGAGCGTCGTGACGTCCTGCGCCACGTGCAGGATCACGTCACCGCCGTGGCCGCCGTTGCCGCCGTCGGGCCCGCCGAGGGGCTTGAACTTCTCCCGGTGGACGGACGCGACGCCATGGCCGCCGTTGCCGCCGGCGACGTGCAGCGTCACCTGGTCGACAAAGCTGGGGATCGCCACGTCGTCATCCTTTCAGGAGAAAAGAAAAAGCGGCCCGCACAGTGCTTATCGACTGGGGACCGCGATTTCGGTTGGGAGAAACGTCGGTCAGTTCTCCGACGGAACGATGTTGATGACCTTGCGGCCACGCTTGGTGCCGAACTCGACGGCACCGGCAGCGAGCGCGAACAGCGTGTCGTCACCGCCACGGCCGACGTTGGTGCCGGGGTGGAAGTGGGTGCCGCGCTGGCGGATGATGATCTCGCCGGCGTTGACCAGCTGGCCGCCGAAGCGCTTGACGCCAAGCCGTTGGGAGTTGGAATCGCGGCCGTTCTTGGTGGAGGCTGCGCCCTTTTTGTGTGCCATCGGTCAGTTCCTCACTTGATCCCGGTGATCTTGACTTCGGTGTACTTCTGCCGGTGGCCCTGGCGCTTCTTGTACCCGGTCTTGTTCTTGTACTTCTGGATGATGATCTTGGGGCCCTTGGTCTGGCCGAGCACCTCAGCCGTCACCTTGACCTTGGCCAGCTTGTCGGCGTCGGTGGTCACCGCGTCGCCATCGACCAGCAGGACGGCGGGCAGCGAGACGGTGTCGCCGACCTTGTCGGTGACCTTGTCGATCTGCACGACGTCGCCAACGGCCACCTTCTGCTGGTTTCCGCCACTGCGCACGATTGCGTACACCACTGGATCGTCCTGTTCGTCGAGTAAATCTGGGGTACCGGCGCAACGCCGGCAAGTCGTCGGCGCTCACAGCACCGACCGGCCATTCTACGAAGTCTATTCGCCCTCGGGCAAATCGGCGGCCTGGCCGCCCGCAGCCGGACGGCTCCGGTTGCGCCCACCGCGACGGCTGCGCGTGCCGGGCGTACGCGGTTCGTCCTTCTTGGGCTCGACCGGCTCGGCCGTGATGACCACGCCGCGGCCGTTGCACGCCTCGCACTCGTGGCTGAACGACTCGAGCAGGCCTGTGCCGATGCGCTTGCGCGTCATCTGGACGAGGCCGAGCGAAGTGACTTCGGCGACCTGGTGACGTGTCCGGTCGCGACCGAGGCACTCGACCAGGCGACGCAGGACGAGATCGCGGTTGCTCTCCAAGACCATGTCGATGAAGTCGATGACGATGATGCCGCCGATGTCGCGCAGCCGGAGCTGCCGGACGATCTCCTCGGCCGCCTCCAGGTTGTTCTTGGTGACGGTCTCCTCGAGGTTGCCGCCGGAGCCGGTGCCGGTGAACTTGCCGGTGTTGACGTCAACCACCGTCATGGCTTCGGTGCGGTCGACGACCAGCGAGCCGCCGGACGGCAGCCACACCTTGCGCTCGAGCGCCTTGTGGATCTGCTCGTCGATCCGGTACGCCGCGAAGGCGTCGGCCGGCGCCCCCCCAGAATCAGCACCGTCACCCTCGGGCTTCTCCCACCGGGTGACGCGCTCGGCGAGATCCGGTGCCACGTGGCTGATGTAGCCGTTGATGTTGTCCCACGCGTCCGAGCCGTCGATGACGAGCGAGTTGAAGTCTTCGTTGAAGAGGTCCCGCACGACCTTGATGACGAGGTCGGGCTCGGCGTAGAGCTGCTGCGGCGCCTGGCCGGATTCGGCCTTCTTGGCGATGTCCTCCCAGCGCGCGGTCAGGCCGGTGACGTCGCGGGTCAGCTGCTCCTCGGTGGCACCCTCGGCCGCCGTGCGGACGATGACGCCCGAGTCGTCCGGAAGGACTTCCTTGAGCAGTGTCTTGAGTCGGTTGCGCTCGCCCTCGGGGAGCTTGCGGGAGATGCCGCTGGTCTGGCCGCCGGGAACAAGCACCAGGAAACGGCCCGGGATGCTGATCTGGCTGGTGAGCCGCGCGCCCTTCTGGCCGATCGGGTCCTTCGACACCTGGACCAAGACCGTCTGGCCGGGGCTGAGCGCCTCTTCGATCTTGCGCGCCTTGCCGTCGCCGAGCGTGCTCCAGTCGACCTCACCGGCGTACAGCACGGCGTTGCGGCCGGCGCCGATGTCGATGAACGCGGCCTCCATGCTGGGCAGGACGTTCTGCACCTTGCCGAGGTAGACGTTCCCGATCAGTGACGTCTGCGACTCGCGGGCGACGTAGTGCTCGACGAGGACGTTGTCCTCGAGCACGACGATCTGCGTGTAGTTGTCGTCGCCGGCGCCGGTGTGCTGGCGGACGACCATCTCGCGCTTGACCGATTCGCGACGGGCCAGGAACTCGGCCTCCGAGACGATGGGCGCACGACGACGTCCGGCCTCGCGGCCTTCGCGGCGACGCTGTTTCTTGGCTTCGAGCCGGGTGGATCCGGTGAAGCCGGCGATCTCGTCTTCGGCGGTGCGGCCTTCGCGCACCTTGACGACCGTGTTGTCCGGATCGTCAGGGGACGCGGCGGCACCCTCGCCGGCACGAGCCCGCTTGCGGCGGCGACGCGTGCCGTTGCCTTCGTCGGACTCGGACTCGTCGTCGGCCTCGTCAGCGTCGTCGGCGTCGTCGGCAGACGACTCGGTGCCGTTGTCGCCGCCGTCGTCGTCGCTCTTGCGCCGACGGCGTCCGCCCCGACTGCGCTTGCGCCGCTGGGCGCCGTCGCCGCCGGTGGACCCACCATCTGCACTGCCGTTTCCGGACCTGTTGCGGGTGGGGGCGTCGCGCTCGGGATCGTCCCCAGCGTCGCTGTCGTCGGTTTCCTCCCGCGGCAGCGGCGGAAGCAACGTTGTGTCAGGGGCCTGAAACATCAGACCAGCCGCGGCGGGCGGACCGGCCGGACGGCCGGCTGCACGACGGCGCGGCCGCGTGGTGGCTTCGTCGGATTCGGGCGTGGCTGATTCGGCGGAATTAACGTCTGCGTCGAGCACTTGCTCTCCTTCGCCCGCCACGCACACATGATGCGCGAAGACGAGCTTTCAATTCTGTGCCGCACGGTGCTCGCGGAACGTCCGCGGGAGCGTGCGGGTAAGCCTGAGGTTTCTCTGTCGCAACCTGCGATTCATCTGCCCGCCGCGGTCAGCGCATGCGCGTCGCGGTCAGGGGAATGGATCACCGATTCCGACCAGTATCGCACAGCGACCGTGATCCGGACCGCTCACCACGTCAATGCCGCAGCGGGTCGCCCACCTCGGCGCCGGTCAACGGCCCCTGCTCGAGTCGCTGCGCGATGGGCGTTCCCAGCCAGGCGAGGCCGTTTTCGCGCAGGCCGACGACGATGTCGTCGGGCCGCACGGTCGGGACGGTCGTGCGCACAACAGCACGGACCGTTCCGCCCTCGGCGGCTAGCGCCACCACCGCACCGCGGACGTCGATGGAGCGCAGGCCACGTTTCGTCATCCGGTCGACCGCGATCTCGTCGGCGGCGAGGAACGCCGAGGCGGCAATGTCCAGTTGAGCGGGGTCGGCGCCGGGAAGCTCGATGCGCCACTCGCTGGCCTCGAGCCTCTCGGCCAGCGACCCGGGTTCCGCCACAACCACGTCGAGCACGTCGAGCCCGGGCGGGAGCGCAGCGTCGAGGGCCGCGCGGACGTCATCGGGCTGCAGCGACTCGGTGAGGCCGATCTCGAGGAACTCCGCCTCGCTCGCCGAGCCGGTCGGCGCCGCGTTGGCGTAGGAGATCTTCGGATGCGGGCTGAAGCCGGAGGAGAACCCGATCGGCAGCCGCGAGCGTCGAACCGCCCGCTCGAAGGCGCGGGCGAAGTCGCGATGGCTGGTGAAGCGCAGCCGGCCGCGCTTGGCATAGCGAATGCGCAGCTTCTGGACGACGGGCAGCTGCGGGTTTGGGGCCTCCGGGTTCGGGGTGCCTGCCAGCGTGGTTGCGCCGCTCATCAGACGACCGAGAGCGGGAGCAGCGTCTTGCCGGTCGGGCCGATCTGGATCTCGGTGCCCATCTCGGGACACACGCCGCAGTCAAAGCAGGGCGTCCAGCGGCAGTCGTCGACCTCTTTTGGCGTGGGATCGATGGCGTCCTGCCAGTCTTCCCAGAGCCAGTCGCGGTCGAGGCCGGCGTCGAGGTGGTCCCAGGGCAGGACCTCGGCGTACTCGCGCTCGCGCACGGTGAACCAGTCGAGGTCGACTGGGTGGTCCCCGAGAGCCTCGGCAGCCATGGCCGACCAGCGCTCGTAGGAGAAGTGCTCGCTCCAGCCGTCGAAGCGGCCCCCGTCGCGCCAGACCGCTTCAATGATCCGGCCGACGCGGCGGTCGCCGCGCGAGAGGAGTCCTTCGACGATGCCGGGCTCACCCTCGTGGTACCGGAAGCCGATGGCCCGGCCGTAGCGCTTGTCGGACTGGACAAACTCGCGCAGCTTGCGCAGGCGGGCGTCCGTCGTCTGGGCGTCGAGCTGGGACGCCCACTGGAACGGGGTGTGCGGCTTGGGGACGAATCCGCCGATCGAGACCGTGCAGCGGATGTCGCGACGGCCGGAGACCTCGCGGCCGACGTCGATGACGCGCTTGGCGAGCTCGCCGATCTGCAGGACGTCCTCGTCGGTCTCGGTGGGCAGGCCGCACATGAAGTAGAGCTTCACTTGCCGCCAGCCGTGTGAGTACGCGGCTGAGACGGTGCGGATGAGGTCTTCCTCGCTGACCATCTTGTTGATGACCTTGCGCAGGCGCTCGCTGCCGCCTTCCGGCGCGAACGTCAGGCCGGAGCGGCGTCCGTTACGGCTGAACTCGTTGGCCAGGTCGATGTTGAAGGCGTCGACGCGAGTGCTGGGCAGCGACAGCGAGATGTTGGTGCCCTCGTAGCGGTCGGCCAGCTGCTTCGACATCTCGCCGATCTCGGTGTGGTCCGCGCTGGACAGGCTGAGCAGGCCCACTTCGTCGAGGCCGGACTTCTGCAGTCCGCGGTCGACCATCTCGCCGACGGTCTGGAGGCTGCGCTCGCGGACAGGACGGGTGATCATGCCCGCCTGGCAGAAGCGGCAGCCGCGGGTGCAGCCGCGGAAGATCTCGACGCTGTAGCGCTCGTGGACCGTTTCGGCGAGCGGAACCAGCGGGTTCTTCGGGTACGGCCAGGCGTCGAGATCCATGACCGTGTGCTTCGAGATACGCCACGGGATGCCGGGACGGTTGGGGACGACGCGCTGGATGCGCCCGTCCGGCAGGTAATTGACGTCGTAGAACTTCGGGACGTACACACCGCCGGAGACGGCGAGGCGACGGAGGAGCTCGTCGCGGGCCGTACCCATGTCTCCGGCGGGGCTGCCTTCGCGTTTGTGCTCGCGGACGACCTCGCTGATGGCCAGCGCGATCTCCTCGCCGTCGCCGAGGACGGCGGCGTCGATGAAGTCGGCGATGGGCTCGGGGTTGAACGCGCTGTGGCCGCCGGCAAGGACGATGGGGTCGGCGTCTGTCCGGTCGGCGGCGTGCAGCGGGATCCCGGCGAGGTCGAGCGCGGTGAGCAGGTTGGTGTAGCCGAGCTCGGTCGAGAAGCTGACGCCGAGCACGTCGAAGGCGCCGACCGGCCGGTGCCCGTCGACGGTGAACTGCGGGATGCCGTTGTCCCGCATGACCTTCTCCATGTCCGGAAAGACCGCGTAGGTGCGCTCGGCGAGGATCCAGTCGCGCTCGTTGAGCACCTCGTAGAGGATCTGGACGCCCTGGTTGGGCAGGCCGACCTCGTAGGCGTCCGGGTACATCAGCGCCCACCGCACGGCGACGCCATCAGGAGCACAGTCCCAGTCCTTCAGGACCGCGTTCAGCTCGCCGCCGACGTACTGGATCGGCTTGCTGACCTGCGGCAAAACAGGCTCCAGGCGCGCAAACACCGACTCGACAGACATGCCGTCAAGGGTAACTGCACCAGCGAACGCCCGTACCCTGCCGCCCACCCGGGACGCATCTTTAGACATAGTTGCGGTCGGACGCCCGATGTATCGACGTTTTGGCCGCAATAGCCGCCCAAACGTCGATACTTCACATGCTCGTGCGGCCGAGGCCGCTATCCACAGCGGCGGCCGCGGGGTGGATCTGGCACCTGTTGCCGTCCGACCGTTGGGGAATGAACACGATCCTCACCATCCAGTCCGCCAACGCCCAGTTCGGTGCCCGCCACGTCCGCCACAAGATCGACAGTGGACGTTGGCAGCGCGCCGCGCGAGGTGTCGTGGTGACACACAGCGGTCAGCTGAACGAGGACGAGCGTGATGCTGTCGCGCTCGCGGCATCTCCGCCGGGCGCCGCGCTGGCAGGCCTCACCGCGCTCCGGCTCGATGGCTTCGACGGCCCCCGGTCCACGACCCGATTCGTGGTCATGCCACCGGGCTGCCGCGCGCAGCAGGTGGCGGGAGTGGCCACGCACTGGAGTGTGGAGCTCAGCGAGCTCGACGTTCACCCCAGCCGTTCCCCGCGCCGCACTCGACCAGCGCGTAGTGCGGTGGACGCAGCGTCATGGGGCGGATCGGCTCGTCGAGCGCGGTGGGTGATCGTCGCAGCCGTACAGCAGGGCATGGCAACGCCGGAACAGATCCGTGACTCGCTCACTCGACGCGGCCCATGCCGGCACCGGGGCGTGATCTTGGAATCAACTCTCGACGTCGAGGGTGGCAAGCATTCGCTGCCCGAGCGAGATTTCGCCGAGATCTGGTCTGTCCTGCAACTGCCGCCGCTCGAACACCAGCGCATCGTGCAGGGCGACGACGGAACGTACTTCCTCGACGCCTGGTGCCCATTTCTCGGATTCGGAGTCGAGGTTCACGGACTCCCACATCGCGACATTGCCAACTGGGACGCAGACGTGACGCGGTCGAACAACATCGTCATCGCCGGACGTCCCCACCTGACCTTCACGTCCTTCGCCATACGCCACGAGCCACTGGCCGTCGCCGATCAACTTCAGCGCATGGCGGCGACACGAGACTGGGCGCCGCGCGTCGATGTATCGACGTTGAGGCGGCTATTGCGGCCTAAACGTCGATACATCGCGCGGCACACCGCATGAATGTATAAAGATGCGTCCGGGCTAGAGCGAAGGGAACCAGAGGGCGATCTCGCGGGCGGCGGATTCGGGGGCGTCCGAGGCGTGGACGAGGTTCTCGCGGTTGGAGAGGCCGAAGTCACCGCGGATGGTGCCGGGCGCGGCCTTGCGGCCGTCGGTCGCGCCGTTCATCGCGCGGACGACCTCGATGGCCTCGTCGCCCTCGAGCACGAGCGCGACCAGGGGGCCGGACGTGGCGAAGTCGCGCAGCGGCGGGTACCACTCCTGCTCGACGTGATCCCGGTAGTGCGCGTCGGCCATCGCGGCGTCGATCGAGCGGTGCTCCATCGCGACGATCGACAGGCCCTTCTCCTCGAAACGGGTCAGGACCCGGCCGACGAGCCCACGGCGCACGGCGTCCGGCTTGATGAGGACGAGAGTTCGTTCTGACACGTCGGTCACCGTATCGCCCGCGCAGAATCGATGCGCATGCCGATGACGTACGCCGCGACCCACAGGGCGGCGAACAGCACGCCCACGGCGAGGACGGCCGGGCCGGCAGCGAACAAGCCCAACCCGATGAACGCGACTTGCAGCACATGCCCGACGGCGTAGCCCCACGGGCGCCCGAGCAGCCCGATGACCAAGACGTACGCAAGCGCCAGGCCAACGCCCCAGCCCACGGCGAACGCCGTCGAAAGAACGGGCACGGTCATCATCACCGGGATGGCCAGCAGGATGAGGATGGCCTCGAAGGAGAGCACCGCCGAGCACATGCCCCGGGTCGAGCGTCCGGTCACTGCGGCTCGCCGCCCAGCAACACCCGCGCCTCGCCGACCGTCACCACCGACCCGGTGACGAGCACGCCGCCGCTGCCCAGCGCCTCCTCATAGCCCTCGGCCGTCTCGGCCAGCGAGATGGCGCGCTCCAGCGCATCATCCAGCCGCGCGACGACCATGACGCGATCCGACCCGAAGATCCCATAGGCCAGCTCGCCGAGCTCCGACGCCCGCATGGACCGCGGCGTGCTGTTCTCGGTGCAGACGATCTGGGCCAGCGCAGGCTCGAGCAGCTCGAGGACCTGCTCGACGTCCTTGTCTGCCATCACCGCCACCACGCCGATGAGCGGGGAGAAGTTGAAGTTCTGCTGGATGGCGGCGACGGTCGCCTCGACGCCGTGCGGGTTGTGGGCGGCGTCGAGCAGCACGGCGGGGCTTCGGCGGACGATCTCCAGCCGCCCCGGGGACGTGACGTCGGCGAACGCGTCGGACACCACGTCGGCCGGCAGCGCCTTGCCGCCGAGGAACGACTCGACGGCGGCGATGGCACACGCGGCGTTCTGCGCCTGATGCACGCCATGCAGCGGGATGAACACGTCGTCGTACGTCCGCCCGAGTCCCTGAATCGTGACCTGCTGGCCACCAACCCCGGGGAACTGATCCGTGACGCCGAAGTCGACGCCCTCGACGACCATCGTGGCGCCGACCTCCGCGGCCCGGCGCGCGATGACGTCCATCGCGGACGGGTCCTGGCGGGCAACCACCACCTGCGCGCCCGGCTTGATGATGCCGGCCTTCTCGCCGGCGATCGCGACGATGTCGTCGCCCAGGTATGCGGCGTGGTCGATCCCGATCGGGCCGATGACGGCGACGACGCCGTCCGCGACGTTGGTCGCATCCCACGCACCGCCCATGCCGACCTCTACGACGGCGACGTCAACCGGAGCGTCCGCGAAGGCGGCGAACGCCATCGCCACCGTCAGCTCGAAGAAGGACAGCGGGTGTTCTGCGGAGTCGTCCACGATCTGCGCGTAAGCCGCGACGTCGGCAAACGCGTCGACGAACGCGTCCTCCTCCAGCGGCTGGCCGTCGATGCTGATCCGCTCGGTCATCGACTGCAGGTGCGGGCTCGTGAAGCGTCCGGTGCGCAGCTCAAGCTGGCGCAGCAGGGCGTCGATCATGCGCGCGGTCGAGGTCTTGCCGTTGGTGCCGGTGAGATGGATGACCGGATAACCCGCCTGCGGGTCGCCGAGCAGCTGGCACAGGGCATGAATACGGTCGAGCGACGGATCAAGCCGGCTCTCGGGCCATCGTCCGAGCAACGCCTGCTCCACCTCGGCATATGTCGGACGCATAGGTTCGCAGTATCGCAGGCCTGCCTAGACTGTTCCCTCGTGACCGTCCCCGAGAAGCCCGTCCTCGAAGGGCTGGAGGCCACCTGGTCCCAGCTCTGGGAGGAGCAGGGCACCTACCGCTTCGATCGGACGAAGACGCGCGACGAGATCTACTCGATCGACACGCCACCGCCGACCGTCTCCGGGTCACTGCACGTCGGTCACGTCTTCAGCTACACGCACACCGACCTGATCGCCCGCTACCAGCGCATGCGCGGCCGCGAGGTCTTCTACCCGATGGGCTGGGACGACAACGGCCTACCGACCGAGCGTCGCGTCCAGAACTACTTCGGCGTGCGCTGCGACCCGTCACTGCCCTATGACGCGGACTTCACGCCCCCAGCGACGCCGGATCCGAAGAACCAGATCGCCATCAGCCGGCGCAACTTCATCGACCTGTGCAACGAGCTGGTCGAGGAGGACGAGAAGGTCTTCGAGGGCCTGTGGCGGACGCTCGGCCTCTCGGTCGACTGGACGCAGACGTACACGACCATCGGCGCGGAGGCGCAGGCCACCAGCCAGCGCGCCTTCCTCCGCAACCTCGCCCGCGGCGAGGCCTACAGCCAGGACGCTCCGACGCTGTGGGACGTCACGTTCCAGACGGCCGTCGCGCAGGCCGAGCTGGAGGCGCGCGACTACCCCGGCCACTACCACCGCGTCGCGTATCACACCCCCGACGGCCCGGCCTACATCGAGACGACCCGTCCCGAGTTGACCGCGGCCGCGGTCGCTCTGATCGCTCACCCCGATGACGAGCGCTATCAGCACCTGTTCGGCCGGACGGCGACGTCGCCGGTCTTCGGTGTCGAGGTGCCGATCCTCCCGCACACTTTGGCCGATCCCGAGAAGGGCTCCGGCCTCGTCCACTGCTGCACGTTCGGTGACCTGACCGACGTCCAGTGGTGGCGTGAGCTGCAACTGCCGAACCGCACGATCATCGGTCGCGACGGCCGCATCCTGCGCGACCTCCCCGACTGGATCACCTCCGACAATGGCCAGGCCGTGTTCACCGAGATGTCGGGCAAGACGACGTTCAGCGCCCGCGAGGTCATGGTCGAGGCGCTCCGCGCATCGGGTGACCTCGACGGCGAGCCGACGCCGACGCAGCGGGTCGCGAACTTCTTCGAGAAGGGCGACAAGCCGCTCGAGATCGTGTCGACCCGGCAGTGGTACATCGCCAACGGTGGCCGCTCCGCGGATCTGCGCGAGGCGCTGGTCAAGCGCGGAGACGAGCTCACGTGGGTCCCGCCCTACATGCAGAGCCGCTACACGAACTGGATCGAGGGGCTCAACGGCGACTGGCTGGTCAGCCGCCAGCGCTTCTTCGGCATCCCGTTCCCGGTCTGGTACCGCCTCGACGCCGACGGCGAACCCGACCACGACGAGCCGATCCTCGCCAGCGAGGACGTGCTCCCGGTCGACCCGGCCTCACAGGCCCCGCCCGGCTACGACGAAGCGCAGCGCGGAGCGCCCAACGGCTTCATCGCTGATCCCGACGTCCTCGACACCTGGGCGACGTCGTCACTCACGCCGCAGATCGTGACTGACTGGGAGCGCGACGACGACCTGTTCGAGCGCACCTATCCGATGGACCTGCGCCCGCAGGGACACGACATCATCCGCACCTGGCTGTTCAGCACCGCCGTCCGGGCCCACCTCGAGTTCGGTGCCGTGCCGTGGACCCACGCGGCACTCTCCGGCTTCGTCGTCGACCCCGACCGCAAGAAGATGAGCAAGTCCAAGGGCAACGTCGTCGTCCCGGACGAGATCATCGACAAGTACGGTGCCGACGCCGTCCGCTGGCGCGCCGCACTCGCCCGCCCGGGCGCCGACTCACCCTTCGACGAGACCCAGATGAAGGTCGGCCGACGGCTGTCGATGAAGGTGCTCAACGCGTCCAAGTTCGTCCTCGCGACGCCCGAGCAGTACGGGCTCGGCGCCGACGCGTCGCTGCTCGATTCCGCGCTGGTGACAGAGGCACTCGACCTCGGCCTCCTGGCCCGGCTGCGCGGCGTCATCGACGAGGCGACGGCGCATTTCGAGGCCTACGACTACTCATCGGCGCTCGAGGTCACCGAGAAATTCTTCTGGGACTTCTGCGACGACTACCTCGAGCTGGTCAAGGAGCGCGGCAAGAGCGGGGACGCGTCGGCTCGCGCCACCTTCGTGCTCGCGCTGTCGGCGCAGCTCCGGCTGCTGGCCCCGTTCCTGCCCTACGTCACCGAGGAAGTGTGGTCGTGGTGGCAGGACGGCTCCATCCACCGCGCATCGTGGCCGACCGGACCCGAGCTGGGCGCCGGCGACGGCGACCCGCAGGTCCTCGCCACAGCGGCCGAGGTGCTGTCCGGCATCCGCGGGGCCAAGTCAAAGGCCAAGGTCAGCCAGAAGACCGAGGTCCTCTCGGTCACGGTGTCCGGGCCGGCCGAGGCACTGGCCCGGCTCGACGCCGTGCTGGGCGACGTCCGCGCCGCTGGCAACGTCACCGGCGACGTCACTTTCGCGGCGGGCCAGGGTGAATTGACGGTGGAGACAACGCTCACAGAGTGAAATTCATCAAATCGTTATGCGAAACCGCGAAAATTGCATAGTATTTCAGTCCTATGACTGATGACGGAGACCATACGTCGACCGGCGCACACGGAGTGTCCCGCCGGTCGATTCTCCGAGCTACCGCCTGGTCTGCCCCCGTCGTCGCGATGGTGACCGTCGCCCCTGCGGCCGCAGCGGCGAGCATCGTCATTCCCGACCCGATCATTCCCACCGCAAACCCGCTCCCGATCCCGGAGCCCACGCTCCCCCAGGTGACGGTGCCGCCCGCCTTGAAGACGGTGCCGCCGCCCATTCCCGGCGTGCCGCCGATTCCGGGCCGCCCGTCCGTCGTGCTGCCCGACAAGGTCCCGCCGA
Source organism: Aeromicrobium sp. (assembly GCA_045806885.1). Classification (GTDB taxonomy): domain Bacteria; phylum Actinomycetota; class Actinomycetes; order Propionibacteriales; family Nocardioidaceae; genus Aeromicrobium. The sequence goes on along the minus strand of JBJMIJ010000021.1, from coordinate 2,420 downwards.
AGATCTTCAAACCGAAGAACCCCAACGCTCCGATCGCTCCAGCGAGCGCACCGGCGAGCGAACCGGCCCTAGTAGAACCCGACAGCAGCGCTCTCACGCCGGCGCCGCCGCCGACGCCGTAGCGTTCCCGGCAGCGTCAGGATCATCGCGACGAAGACGCCGGCGACGCCGCCCACCGTGTTCGCGAGGATGTCACGCGGGTCGGGGACTCGGCCGGGAATGTTGCGCTGCGCCGTCTCGATGAAGACCGTCATGAAGAACGGCAGGAACACCGCGATCCACCAGCGCTCGGCGCCCACGAGCAGCAGCAGGAAGACCCCGATCGGGACGAACATGGCGATATTCGCCAGGAACTCGATCCGGTCGACCGTCAGCGTCTCCACGTAGCCGCGCCGGTGAAGTGCGTCCAGCACCCGGACGACGAGCCCGATCGGGATGGGGGCCCGCGAAGAAGGCGTCAGCGTCACCATCGCGACGAACCCCATGTACGCGAACGTCATGAGGCTCAGGAACGGGTGGCGGTGAAACATCCGTTCAGGTTAGCGAATGTGGCCTAGGAGGCCTTCTTCTCGACCTCATCGTGCGTGAGCACGGTGGGACCCTCGAGGCCCTCGACCGTCTTGGCCGAGACGACCACCTTGGCGACGTCTTCGCGGCTCGGGATGTCGTACATGACCGGCTGCAGGACGTGCTCGATGATCGAGCGCAGCCCGCGTGCCCCGGTGCCGCGGGCGAGCGCGAGCTCGGCCATGGCCTCGCAGGCGTCCTGTGTGAACTCCAGCTCGACGCCATCGATCTCGAACAGCCGGACGAACTGCTTGGTGAGGGCGTTCTTGGGCGTCGTGAGGATGGCGACCAGGGCGTCCTGGTCGAGGTTGTCGACCGCCGCGATGACGGGCAGGCGGCCGATGAACTCGGGGATGAGGCCGAACTTCAACAGGTCTTCGGGCAGCACCTGCGAGTACACCTTGTGCGGCTCTGACTTCTTCTTGGCCGTGTCGTTGCCGCCGATGTTGAAGCCGAGGCCGACCTTACCGTTGCGGTGCTCGATGATCTCCTCGAGCCCAGCGAAGGCACCCCCGACGATGAACAGCACGTTGGTGGTGTCGATCTGGATGAACTCCTGGTGCGGGTGCTTGCGACCACCCTGCGGCGGAACCGACGCCGTCGTGCCCTCAAGGATCTTGAGCAGGGCCTGCTGGACGCCCTCACCGGACACGTCACGGGTGATGGACGGGTTCTCGCTCTTGCGCGAGATCTTGTCGACCTCGTCGATGTAGATGATGCCCGTCTCGGCCTTCTTGACGTCGTAGTCAGCTGCCTGGATGAGCTTGAGCAGGATGTTCTCGACGTCCTCGCCGACATACCCGGCCTCGGTCAGCGCCGTCGCGTCCGCGATCGCGAACGGGACGTTCAGCATCCGGGCCAGCGTCTGCGCGAGGTAGGTCTTGCCGCAGCCGGTCGGGCCGATCAGCAGGATGTTCGACTTGGCCAGCTCGACGGCCTCGTCCTTCGCGTGCCGGCCGGCGCTGGAGCTGCCCTGCCCGTCACGGACCCGCTTGTAGTGGTTGTACACCGCCACCGCGAGAGCCTTCTTGGCCACGTCCTGTCCGACGACGTACGCGTTGAGGAAGTCGTAGATCTCCCGCGGCTTCGGCAGCTCGGTGAGACCGACCTCGGAGCCCTCGTTGAGCTCCTCCTCGATGATCTCGTTGCAGAGATCGATGCATTCGTCGCAGATGTAGACGCCGGGACCGGCGATGAGCTTCTTGACCTGCTTCTGACTCTTTCCGCAGAACGAGCACTTGAGCAGATCGCCGCCGTCACCAATGCGTGCCACCGGGGCAGATCCCTTCTATGCGCGATCGAACTGTGCAGATTCGAATCCATGGGCCGGGAGGGCGTAAGGCCGCAGGAACCGGGACGGTCGTCAGTACCCCGATCCGGTTTCGACGGTACCCCGTCCCGGGCCGAAAAACCGCGCTCGCCACCGGGTTGTGACTACGCCGGTGGCGAACGCGTCAGGCTCTTGACAGCCCGACAGGCGGATTCCGCCGGGTCATGACCGGTGACCCGCGCCGTGCGGATCACCAGTGACGACCTGAATCAGACGCCGGCTGGGACCGGGGCCTTGAGGGTCTGCAGGACGTCGTCGATCAGGCCGTACTCGATCGCCTGGTCGGCGGTCAGGAACTTGTCCCGCTCGATGTCGCGGGAGACCTCCTCCAGCGACTTGCCGCTGGCGTCGGCGATCATCTTCTCCAGCAGCGCGCGCAGCCGGAGGATCTCGTTCGCCTGGATCTCGATGTCGCTGGACTGGCCGTAGGTGCCCTCGGTGGCCGGCTGGTGAATGATGATCCGGCTGTTCGGCAGCGCCAGCCGCTTGCCCGGTGTACCGGCGGCGAGCAGCACCGCCGCGG
>JBJMIJ010000020.1:0-96291 GCA_045806885.1 Aeromicrobium sp. | reverse complement strand
GAAGACGAGGGCCAGGGAGAGGGGTCGGTGCATGGCACTCACCGGGGGCGGGCTGGGGTCATGGTATCCGGTCCCCGCGTGGTCGAACCGGAAGCCGGCGGCTAGGCTCACCCGATGACCGATCACATCCTCGTCACCGGGTCCGCCGGCCGGGTCGGGCGCGCTGGCCGACGACTCAGACGTCCCGCGGTCGTCGCGGGTGGCGAACGAGCCGATCCCGATGGCCACGGTCAGGCCGATCGAGATCAGTAGCGGCCAGGGGGAGCGAGTCACGAACAGGAGCATAGGCGCGACGATGTCGATTCGCCGTCCGTGATCGGCCGCTGTTACCCTTGACGTTGCCGTGAAATCGGCCACGGATTCAGAGAGCCCCGGTGAACCAGCCCGGGCGCACCGTGCAACGAAACCCTCCAGGGAGAAAAATGGCGAAGAAGTCTGCTGTCCCCACCGTGGCGAACGTGCCCAAGGCAGAGATCATCAAGCAGTACGCGCTCAGCGACGGCGACACCGGTTCCCCGGAGGTGCAGGTTGCACTTTTGACCGGCCGGATCGCGTACCTGACCGAACACCTTCAGGAGCACAAGCACGACCACCACAGTCGTCGTGGTCTGCTGCTGCTGGTCGGCAAGCGTCGTCGGCTGCTGAACTACCTGCAGAACAACGACATCGAGCGCTATCGCGCGCTGATCGAGCGTCTCGGCCTCCGCCGCTGACTTCGAGGCGGTCGTTCCCTCTGGGAGCGGCCGCCTTCCTACAACTTCATACCGAAAGCATCACCAATCCACGGGACGAGCGGCCTACGGTCCTCGGTAGTGGCTTCCGGGCAACCCTGTTGAATTCCTCAGGGCCGTGAGCCTCGATCGATGACCGCCAGCATCACCGCTGTTACGCCGTCTCGTCCCTCACCTGCAGGCCGTTCTGGCCTGTGAAAGGGACATCTATGAGTGACATCACAACCGTCGAAACCGTCATTGACAACGGACCGTTCGGCAAGCGCACGGTTCGCTTCGAAACCGGACTCCTCGCTCGTCAGGCCGCCGGCAGCGTTGCCGCGTACCTCGACGACGACACGATGCTGCTGTCGGCCACGACGGCCGGCAAGCACCCCAAGGAACAGTTCGACTTCTTCCCGTTGACCATCGACGTCGAAGAGCGGATGTACGCCGCCGGCCGCATCCCCGGCTCGTTCTTCCGCCGCGAAGGCCGTCCGTCCGAGGACGCCATCCTCACCTGCCGCCTGATCGACCGTCCGCTGCGCCCCCTGTTCAAGAAGGGCCTGCGCAACGAGGTCCAGGTCGTCATCACGGTCCTGGCGCTCAACCCCGACACCCCGTACGACGTGCTCGCGATCAACGCGGCCTCGGCGTCCACCCAGATCTCCGGCCTGCCGTTCACCGGCCCGGTCGGCGCCACCCGCGTCGCCCTGATCGACGGCCAGTGGGTCGGCTTCCCGACGCACAGCCAGCTCGAGGAGGCCGTGTTCGACATGGTCATCGCGGGCCGCATCGCTGGCGATGATGTCGCCATCACGATGGTCGAGGCGGAGTCGACTGACTCGACCTGGAATCTCGTCCAGTCCGGTGTTCAGGCGCCGACGGAGGAGATCGTGGCGCAGGGCATCGAGGCCGCGAAGGTGTTCATCCGGCAGCTCGCCGAGGCCCAGATCGACCTCGCGGCCAAGGCAGCGAAGGAAGTTCAGGAGTTCCCGGTCTTCCTCGACTACCAGGACGACGTCTACGAGGCTGTCGAGAAGGTCGCTTCGGCACCGCTGGCCGAGGCCTTGACGATCGTGAGCAAGGCTGACCGCGAGGCTCGCGAGAGCGAGATCAAGGCAGATGTCCTCGAGCAGCTCGCCGGCCAGTTCGACGGCCGCGAGAAAGAGGTCGGAGCGGCCATGCGGTCCGTCACCAAGAACCTGGTCCGCGAGCGTGTGCTGCGCGATCAGGTCCGCATCGACGGTCGTGGTCTGGCCGACATCCGCGAGTTGTCGGCCGAAGTTGGCGTGGTGCCACGGGTTCACGGCTCGGCCCTCTTCCAGCGTGGTGAGACCCAGATCCTGGGCGTCACGACGCTCAACATGCTCGGCCTGGAGCAGAAGCTCGACACGCTCTCGCCGGAGACCAGCCGTCGCTACATGCACACTTACACCGTCCCGCCGTTCTCGACCGGTGAGACCGGCCGGGTCGGTTCGCCGAAGCGGCGCGAGATCGGTCACGGCGCACTGGCCGGCCGGGCGCTCATGCCGGTCCTGCCGACGCGCGAGGAGTTCCCCTACGCGATCCGTCAGGTCTCCGAGGCGCTGAGCTCCAACGGCTCGACGTCGATGGGCTCGGTCTGTGCATCGACCCTCGGCCTGCTGAACGCTGGTGTGCCGCTGCGCGCGCCGGTCGCCGGCATCGCCATGGGGCTCATCTCCGGTGAAGTCGACGGCAAGACCACCTACGTCACGCTGACCGACATCCTCGGTGCCGAGGACGCGTTCGGCGACATGGACTTCAAGGTCGCCGGTACCCGGGAGTTCGTCACCGCCCTGCAGCTCGACACCAAGCTCGACGGCATCCCGACCGACGTCCTTGCCGGTGCATTGACGCAGGCCCGGGACGCACGTCTCACGATCCTCGACGTCATGGCCGAGGCCATCAGCGTCCCGGATGAGATGAGCCAGTACGCACCGCGGATCATCACGCTCAAGATCCCGGTCGACAAGATCGGCGAGGTCATCGGCCCGAAGGGCAAGATGATCAACCAGATCCAGGACGACACCGGCGCCAAGATCTCGCTCGAGGACGACGGCACTGTCTACGTCGGCGCCGACGATGGCGCGGCGGCCGAGGCGGCTCGGGACATGATCAACGCGATCGCCAACCCGACGATGCCCGAAGTCGGCGAGCGTTACCTCGGCACCGTCGTCAAAACGGTCGACTTCGGTGCGTTCATCTCGCTGAGCCCGGGCCGCGACGGACTGCTGCACATCAGCAAACTGCGTGAGCTCAACAACGGCCAGCGGGTCAACAACGTCGAGGACATCCTGTCCGTCGGCCAGAAGATCCAGGTCGAGATCGCCGAGCTCGGCGACCGTGGCAAGCTTTCGCTCATCCCGGTGCTCGAGGGCGCGGGTTCGGGCGAGGCTTCGGCTGAGTCCGAGGTCGAGGCCGACGACGCCGCCGACGTCATCACCGAGTAATCAACCCCCGGTCGAGATTTGCGCCGAAATGCACCGTCTCCCACGCGGATCGCGTGCATTCGGGCGCAAATCTGGGCCGGGGTCCGCGCTCGGTAGGCTCGCTCCATGACGCGCGTTGCAGTTCTCGGGGCCAAGGGCCGCATGGGTTCGACCTCGGTGGCGGCCGTTGAGGCCGCAGATGACCTCGAGGTCGTGGCGCAGGTTGACGTGGGCGACGACCTCGCTGCCCTGACGACGGCCAACGCCGAGGTGGCCCTCGACTTCACCCAGCCCGACGCAGCGCTCGACAACGTGCGGTGGTGCATCGAGAACGGCGTGAACGTCGTCGTGGGCACGTCCGGATTCGGCGAATCGAAGCTGGAGGAGGTGCGCAAGCTGCTGGGGGACAACCCGGCGGTCGGCGTCCTCGTCGTGCCCAACTTCTCCATCGGCGCGGTTCTGCTGATGCGCTTCGCCACCGAAGCCGCGCAGTACTTCGAGTCGGTCGAGGTCATCGAGATGCATCACCCGAACAAGATCGACGCGCCCTCCGGCACGGCCGTCCGGACGGCCGAGCTCATTGCCCAAGCGCGCGAGGCCGCCGGGCTGGGCGCCATCCCCGACGCCACCACCACCGATCCCGAGGGTGCGCGCGGCGCGTCCGTCGCCGGCATTCCCGTCCACGCCATCCGGGCGCGCGGCTACGTCGCCAGCCAGGAGGTCGTGTTCGGCGATGCGGGGGAGACGTTCACGTTGCGCCACGACTCGCATGACCGCGAGTCCTTCATGCCAGGGGTCCTGACGGCTTTGCGCGCGGTCGGCTCACGCCCGGGCCTGACGGTCGGGCTGGACGTGCTCCTGTAGCCGGCGTCAGGTCAGGAAGGTCTGGACCAGCTTCGACTCGGCGCCGTTGGCGTTCAGCATGACCTCGGTCATGGACGTGTTGCGGGCTGACGGCCAGATCTCGAACGCCATTACCGCGAGGCTCGGCACGCCGCCGATGAGGATCGGCCAGCCGGCGCAATTGCGAAAGACGAAGCCGACGATGATCGCGAAGATGATGCTGGCGGTGCAGTAGTAGAGCTTGAGCAGCGTCTGTCCCGCGAAGACGCTCACGGCCTCGGCCTGCAGTTCCTCCGGCGGCTCGGCTGGATCGAGCGGGCGGGCGTCCAGCCAGACGCGCTCGGCGAAGAAGGCGGCTGCCGCGGGCGCGGCGAGCAGCGGGATGATGAGCCACCAGGCCGGAATTGTGCCGTCGCGGCCGCCAAACGCCCAGAACAACACGGCCAGGAACGCGCCGACCAGAAGGACCTGGACGACCGCGAAGCCTCGGATTTCGGCCGGCGAAGCATCGAATTCTGGGATGCGCATGGGGATGAGTTTCGCACATCTGAAGTGAGCGAGCGGCGGCACGCTCGCGTGTCGACCGCGAGCGAACAAGGGTGTTGAGCGCGCAGCGCGATCACATGGGGATCGTGGGTCGTGATTGGTACTCTGCCCACATGCGGGCGTACCTCGATCTGATGCAACGGATCCTCGACGAGGGCGTCGACCGGTCCGATCGCACTGGCACGGGCACCCGCAGTGTCTTCGGCCACCAGCTGCGCTTCGACCTCTCCGAGGGCTTCCCGCTGGTCACCACCAAGAAGATCCACCTCAAGTCCGTCGTCGGCGAGCTGCTGTGGTTCATCTCCGGCGAGACCAACGTCAAGTGGCTGCAGGACAACGGCATCTCCATCTGGGACGAATGGGCTGACGAGTCCGGCGAGCTCGGCCCGGTCTACGGCCACCAGTGGCGGTCGTGGCCGACACCGGACGGGCGCACCATCGACCAGCTGGCCAAGGTCATCGACGACATCAAGGCCAATCCTGACTCGCGGCGCCACATCGTCAGCGCCTGGAACGTCGCCGATCTCGACAAGATGGCTTTGGCGCCGTGCCACGCGTTCTTCCAGTTCTACGTCGCTGGCGGCAAGCTCTCACTGCAGCTGTACCAGCGGTCGGCCGACGTGTTCCTCGGCGTCCCGTTCAACATCGCGTCCTACGCGCTGCTCACGCACATGGTCGCGCAGGTCATCGGGCTGCAGCCGGGCGATTTCGTCCACACCTTCGGCGACGCGCACCTGTACCTGAACCATCTCGACCAGGCGCGCGAGCAGCTCACCCGCGAGCCGCGAGCCCTGCCCGAGCTGTGGCTCGATCCTGCGGTCACGTCCATCGACGGATTCACCTTCGACTCGATCAAGGTCACCGGCTACGACCCGCACCCGCTCATCAAGGCGCCCATCGCCATATGACCGTCACGCTCGTCGCCGCCGTTGGGGCGAACGGTGTCATCGGCGTCGACGGCGACCTGCCGTGGCGCCTGCCGGAGGACCTGAAGCACTTCAAGGCCCTGACCCTCGGCCATCCCATGGTCATGGGCCGCGCGACCTTCGACTCCATCGGCCGCGCACTGCCCGGCCGCACGACGATCGTCGTCACCCGCAATCCGGAGTGGTCGGCTGACGGCGTCGAAGTCGCCCCCGATCTCGACTCGGCTCTGGCGCGAGCGCACGAGCTCGACGGCGACATCTTCATCGTCGGCGGTGGCCAGATCTACGCCCAAGCGCTCGACAGCGGCCTGGTCGACCTGATGGTGATCACCCGAGTTGCCGCTGCGCCCGACGGTGATGTCCGGTTCCCGCCCGTCGACTGGGAACGGTGGGTGCCGGTCGTACGCATTCCGCACGGGGGCGATCCATCGTTCGAGATCGTCACCTATCAACGGTCGTAGAGATGCGGATGTTCGTCGCGGCTTATCCGCCGGCAGACGTGCTGGCGGATCTTGGCGCCTTCCTGGAGCCACGGCGAGAGCATGGCGAGTTCCGGTGGGCATCCATGGACCAGATTCACTTGACGCTTGCGTTCCTCGCCGGCGTCCCAGAACACGCCGTGGACGAACTGGTCGACCGGCTCGCTCGTGCCGCTGCCAAGCGCCGGGTCGTGACGGCGGCCATAGCGGGCGGAGGGGCGTTCCCCAGCGTCGACGCCGCAAAGGTGCTGTGGGCTGGACTCGACGTCGATGACGCCGAAGAGCTCGATCGGCTCGCGGCAGGCTGTCGCGCGGCCGCCGGAACCGCGGGGTCCCCGCCGTCGGGGGAGCGGTTCCGGCCGCACCTCACGCTGGCCCGCGTGGGCCGTCCCATCGAGGCGAGCAAGTGGGTGCGCCTCCTCAACGCGTACCGGGGACCGACGTGGCAGCTCGCCGAAGTCGCCTTGGTGGCGTCGTACCTCGGCGAAGGGCCGCGGAAGCGCCCGCGCCACGAGGTCGTGGAGATCTGCGCCTTAGCAACTTGACCACGGCAACTTAGTGTGTGCAAGATAGTGACGTGATCGACCGTACCCGTCATCCGGCCTATGCATTGCACGCGTTGGTCTTCCTGTTGGACCAGGCGGCCGACAGCATCCTTCCCGAGCTCGACCTCACGTACAGCCGCTTCCAGGCGCTTCTGGCCATCGAGCGGCTCGGGGGAGCGACGCAGCGTGCGATCGCAGAGGCGCTCGGCGTGACCGAGCCGTCGGCGAGCCGCGCCATTCGCGGGCTGCAGGACGCCGGGCTTGCCGCGGCCGACTCGACACCGGGGACCGGCAACCGGCGCGTGGTGACGCTGACCGACAAGGGCCAGCGCGTGGTCGACGAAGCCGCCGCTCACCTCGAGAAGGCGTTCGCGAGCCTGCTCGACCACACCGGCGTCAGGCGTTCCGACGTGCTGGCCATCACCGATCCGCTGCTGCGCGCACTCGTCGAAGGAACCGACTCATGACACCGCTCATCGCCACCCACGCCTTCGCCGCGCTGACCTCGCTGCTTCTGGGCGGCTGGCAGCTGTTCATCAGCGAGAAGGGGACGACGGCACACCGATACGTCGGCTGGGTGTGGGTCTTGGCGCTGTACTACGTCGCCGTCTCATCGTTCTGGATCCAGGAGCTTCGCCCCGGGCATTTCAGCCCGCTGCACATCCTGTCGCTCGTCACGATCGTCACCGTGCCCCTTGGCATCCTCGGCGCGATGCGCGGCAACATCGCCAGTCATCGCGGCAACATGACTGGCAACTACATCGGGCTGTGCTTCGCCTTCGTGTTCGCGATCGCCATCCCGCAACGCCGCATTCCGCAGTTCGCCGTCACCAACCCCATGGGCGCGATCCTTGCCGCTGCCGCGGTGATTGTGACGAGCATGGCCCTCGTCCGAATCGGGAATGCGTGCCAGACTGCAAGGCATGGTGAAGCAACTCGCGGCCTGCAATCTGTGTGAGGCGATCTGCGGACTGGAACTGACCATCGAGGACGGCGCGGTCACGGGCGTTCGTGGCAATAAAGAGGATCCCCTCTCCCGTGGATACATCTGCCCGAAGGGCGTGGCGATCGCGGACATCTACAGCGATCCCGACCGGCTGCGCCGTCCGATTCGACGAATTGGGAACGGGCCGGACGCGACGTGGGAAGAGATCTCGTGGGACGAGGCGCTCGACGCGGTGGCCGACGGTTTTGCGTCGGCGATCAATGCGCACGGCAAGGACGCCATGAGCATCTACCTGGGCAACCCGAACGCCCACAGCCTGGGTTCCCTGACGCATGGCATCGCGATGATCCAGTCGTTCCGCACGCGCAACAAGTTCAGCGCGACCTCGGTCGACCAGCTGCCGCACCAGCTGATGTCGTACCTGTTGTACGGCCACCAGCTTCTGCTTCCGGTGCCGGACATCGACCGCACCCAGTACTTCCTCGTCTTCGGTGGCAACCCGATGGCCTCCAACGGGTCCTTGATGACGGTGCCCGACTTCCCGAACCGCCTGCGCGACCTCAAGGAACGCGGCGGAAAGATGATCGTGTTCGATCCGCGTCGCACCGAAACCGCCAAGGTGGCCAGCGAGCACGTCTTCGTTCGTCCGAGCACGGACGCCTGGGTCCTCCTGGCGATGCTCAACACGCTCTTCGTCGAGGGCCTCACCAAGCCGCTGGACTACGTCGACGGACTGGATGAGGTCGCTCAGTTCGTCGCGCCGTACACCCCGGAGCGGGCCGAGGCCGCCAGTGGCGTTCCAGCCGAGACGATCCGGCGGATTACGCGCGAGTTCGCTGCCGCCGATGGTGGCGTGGCCTATGGCCGGATGGGCGTTTCGACCGCGGAGTTCGGAACGGTCTGCCAGTGGGCCATCCAGATGCTGAACATCGTGACGAGCAATCTCGACCATGTGGGTGGCGCGATGCTGACGACCCCGGCCATCGATGTGATCGACATGGGCTTGGTGGGGCGAGGGCACATCGATCGATTCCGGTCACGGGTCCGCGACATCCCGGAGTTCGGGGGCGAGCTGCCGGTGTCGGTCATGCGGGAGGAGATCGAGACGCCGGGCAGCGGTCAGATCCGGGCGATGCTGACGCTCGCCGGCAACCCGGTGCTCTCCACGCCCGACGGCGCGTCGCTCGACCGAGCGCTCGACGGCCTGGATTTCATGGCGTCGGTCGACATCTACCTCAACGAGACGACGCGGCACGCGAACGTGATCCTGCCGCCGACGTCGGCACTCGAGCGCGAGCAGTATGACCTGGTGTTTCATGTCCTTTCGGTGCGGAACACGGCTCGGTTCACGCCGGCGATCTTCCCTAAGGGTCGCGAGGACCGTCACGACTGGGAGATCTTCCGGGAGATCGTGCGCCGGACGACCAAACGTCTTGACGCGAAGCCGCCCATCGCAAAGCGGGTGGCGACAGGGGTGCGGATGGCCATGAGCCCCACGCGGTTGATCGGGCTGCTGCTCCGCAAGGGAGGCAAGACCACGCTCAAGGAGCTGCGGGCGAATCCTGCCGGCGTCGACCTCGGGGCGCTGCAGGAGGGGCAGTTCCCGCGCCGGCTCCAGACGAAGAACAAGCGCATCAATGCGGCGCCGGCCTACGTGGTTGACGACTTGGCCCGCCTCGAAGCGCAGGAGCTGCCAACAGGCGACGAGCTCATGCTCATCGGGCGCCGCCACAAGCAGAACTGCAACTCGTGGATGCACAACTCCGAGCGGTTGACCAAGGGCCAGCCGCGGCACCAGCTGCTGGTCCACCCGGCCGACCTGGCCACCCGTGGCCTCCTCGACGGCGCCATGGTCAAGGTCTCGTCCCGGGTCGGGACGGTGCTCGTCGAGGTCAAGGCAACGGACGACATGATGCCTGGCGTCGTCTCGCTGCCGCATGGCTACGGGCACCAGAAGGAGGGCATCCGCCTGGCCCAGGCATCGCAGGTGGATGGCGTTTCCATCAATGACCTGACCGATCCCGAGCGGCTCGACATCAGCGGCAACGCTGCATTCTCCGGCGTCCCCGTCCGGATTGCATGAGCGATACGCGCTACGTCCCGGCTGCCGGTCGGGCCGGCTTCACGCGGTTCTACGACGCCGGTGTGCGACTGACGATGCGCGAGCGACTTTGGCGTCCGCTCATCGTCGACGCAGTCGCTGAACGGGCACCGAAGGTGGTTGTCGACGTCGGCTGCGGCACCGGTTCGCTGAGCATCCCCATTGCGCAGCGGTTCCCACAGGCCCGCGTCGTCGGCATTGACGGCGACCCGGAGGTCCTCGCTCTCGCCCAGCGAAAGCCGGGTGCCGAGGCCGTCAAGTGGGTCGAGGGATTGGCCGGCTCGCTGCCATGTGTCGACGGCTCCGTTGACGTCGTCGTGACGTCGCTGGTCTTTCACCACCTGCCGCTCGGCACCAAGCGGTCGGCGTTGGCTGACATGCGCCGCGTCCTCAGTCCCGGCGGCCGCTTGATCCTCGCCGACTGGGCCAAACCGCAGGACGTGGTCGCCAGTGCGGGGTTCGCCGCGCTCCAGCTGCTCGACGGGTTCGCCACCACCAACGACAACCGCCGCGGATTGATCCCGGAGCTGATCGTCCAAGCGGGGTTCTCGAAGCCCCGCTTGCTCCGTCGCGTCCGCACTGCCCTGGGCACCTTCGAGGTGTTGGTCGTCTAGCGGCGTCGGAACGCCGCCGTCCGTCGCCTGATCTGGCGACGTGGGTACACACCCGTAACAGACGAGGCCTGATCGGAGTTAGCGTTCAGCGTGGACCGCATCAGCGATGCGGAAGGCGACGGTCGGACGGGCCTCACACCGGGGGGTGTGATTGGTGGGGCGCCCACGGGCATGCCCACCAGGAGGACGGCCGACCGTCGCCGTTCCGCGATGATTCAGGCTGGGCGGGTCAGGCCCGCAGTGTTCAGGCTGGCCAAGGCGGCACCCACATCGGCTTGCGCCGTTTCCGGAGCCCCGTCACCAAGTGCCAGCGCAACCAGCTGCTCGGCGGTCGCCGGCTCGGACAAGGCGAGCCAGACCCACGCTGCAGAACCCTCGAGGACGCGAGGTCCGTCGGGGTCAGGTGGGCTGGTGCGGGCCGCGATGACGCGTTCGGCATCGCCGGTCCACGCGACATCTGGACCGCGCCGCCAATGCTGCTGCGTCATGACCGCGAACCCTTCCGCAGCTGGCTGGCCAGCCACCGCCAGGCCTTCGGCCATCGACGTGCCGACCGCCGCAGACGCTGGAGGCCATGCGGTTGGGGGAGCCCGTGGCGGTAGGCATCGGCGTCGAACATGACGGCCTGAATCGCAATCCATGGCTTGCGGAGCCATGGCGCCCGACTGATCGCCAGCCCCCATTCGTACCCGTCGCCGCGCGATGCCGCGACGCGGTCGCCCCAGTCGGCCAGGTCGGCTGCCGAGGTCGTGCCTCGTTCCACTGCCGTCACCCCGGCCTGTCCCAGCAGGTCGGCAATGGTGTCGGTGGCGCCGGCGGCGGCAGCGAGCTCGGCGAGAGCCTGGCGGTCGCCGGGATCCCACGCCTTGACGGCGGCCAGCCACTCCTCGGTCTCGGATCGGGTCCACGGCTGTTCAGGCCCGCGCATCAGGTTGAGACCTGCGATCAGGGCTGACGCGTGAAGCCCGGTCGTCGCGACAGGCTGATGCGCCGAATCAATGACGGTGCGTCCCGACCAGAAGAGCTCGAACACGTCCGCCGGATCGCCGTAGCAGCCGGGAAAGTAGTGGTGGACGTCGATCTCGGTGGACCAGCGCGGATGAGCAAGGGTCAGGGCATGCAGCGGTATCGGCAACGGGCGCGGGGATGGCTCGTTTGGGACGGTCCAGCCGACCTCCGCCAGGATCCGGCGAAGCATCGGTTCGGTGCCCGGGCGGACCAGGACGTCGACGTCGCCCCACGCGCGCGGCGTGCGCAGGCCGTGGTGGGAGATGCTGGTCCCCTTGATGAGCAGCAGGTCGATGCCGCCGTCGGCGGCCACCCGTGACACCATCGCGGCGAGCACGTCGCGAGCCTCGCTGACCTGCAGCGGAATGTCGGCGTCGCGTGTCTCGAGCACGCCGAGGTCGGTGAGCTCGCGCACGGCGTCCGCCGTCATGGCAAGTGCGCTGTCGGTGCCCGGTGGCATGCCGAAGTGGTCGGTCAGGCGGACGGCGAGGTCGGCGATCGGCGTCCACTCCGAGCAGGTCTCGACGACGTGCGTCGACAGCTCGGTCAGCCGGACGACGTTCGTGCCGGCCATCGCAACCGATTCTGAGCCGTGGCGGTAGAAGTCGACGAGGTCGGGCGCGCGTCGGGTCATCATCGGCGGGCCTGCAGGGCGTCGTCGACGAACGGGGCAAGGTCGGCGGCCTCCGCGTAGTGGGCTCGAAACAGCCCACCACATCCGTCGACAACCGCGGCCAACGCCTGCAGCGGCGCAGCCATGGCGGACAGGTGCGATGCGTGCTCGGCCAGCAGGGGGAGCGCGTCGAGCATGTCGACCGGTTCGAGCCGAGCCGGCACGGAGCTGTCGCGGATCAGAAGCCACAGCCCGGCGAGGCGTTCCGTTCCTTTGGCCGGTCGGAGTCCCAGGTCGCGTGGTGGGAGCTGGCTCTTCAGCGACCCATTCCCGACGGAGATCGGCTTCGCGTGGGCGACGACACCGAGATCGGCGGTGATGGCCACCGTCTCGTCCGACAGGTATCGGCGGCCCGATCCGTGCGCCTGGAGCCACGTCGACTTGCCCATCCCGGAGGGCCCGACAACCGCAAGGGTGGCGCCGGTGGTCGCGTCAGCCAGCGCTGCACCGTGCAGCATGAGGAGCTGCCCGGCGCGCGCATCGATGGCCCGCAGGGTGACCTCCTGGGAGAGCCGGTGCAGCAGTGCGTCCGCGTCGTCGATCGGCCCGAGGTCCACGACGACGTTGGCCGGAACGTCGGTCGGCTCGATGAGGCACTGGTGCCACGCTGCGCGAACGCGCGCCAAAGTCGCCCGCCTCGCGTTCTCCAGCGCGACATCGACCGTCACGCCAAGAACGCCCAGCCGGACCGTCTCCCTCGTGGCGCTCGAGCCAACCATTGAGCCAAGCGTACGAGTTTTTCACGTCCGACGGGCCCACGGGCGTTGCCGGTGGAACAGTGGGCGGCCGAACGTCCTGAGGACGCCGGGCATTCGATGGGCGGCGGCGAGAAGCGCCTTGTCACGCGGTCGAAGCGCTTCGCCCGGTCCGGGTGTGAGTGCAGCGATGTCTGCGGAGACTTCACTGACTGGGCGGGCGTCGCCACGACGGTCCCCGGTCACGGCGAACAGGCGCCATTCGTCGGGAATGCCCTTCAGAACGTGGGTGCCGCGTTCGGTGAACTCGAACGCGGAGCCGAGGACCAATTCCTTGACTGTGCTGGACACCACCAACTCGCCGGCTCCCGCGTGCGAGATGATGCGGGCTGCCACGTTCACGGCGATTCCGGCCAGATCCTCGCCACGCCGATCGCATTCGCCGGTATGAACGCCGGATCGCACCTCGATCCCGATCTGACGGACCGCCGGTGCGATGGACCGGGCGCACCGAATGGCCGCGGCCGGACCAGGGAAAACGGCCAGGAAGCCGTCGCCGAGCGTCTTGATGGGGCGACCGTCGTAACGTCCGAGTTCGCCGATGATGATCTCGTCGTGACGTTCGACCAGGGCTCGCCATCGTTCGTCCCCCAGGTCGGCGGCCCGCTCGGTTGACGAGACGATGTCGGTGAAGAGGATCGTCGCGAGCGCGCGGTCAGGGTCCGAGCCATGTCGTGCACCGGTGAGGAACTCCTCGATCTCGTCAACGATGGGCTCCCACGCCCCGACCCAGATGAGGTGGTCTTTGCCGGGGAAGCGGGCCAGTCTTGCCTTCGGAATGTGCTCGGCCAGGAATTCACCCATCCCGATCGGGACGAAGGTCTCCTCCCGGTGAAGGACTAGGGTCGGGGTGGTGATGTCAGACAGGACCGGCCGGACGTCCATGAGCGGACACGCGTGGAACAATGCCTTTGCCATGCCAGGGCTGGCACAGATCCGCTCGGCGCTGCCGTAGACCGCCATGGAACCCGGGACGCTGATGGCGCTTGGAGCCCAGAGGCCGCCCATGATGTTGCCGTTTCCCCAGCGATCGGCACCGTGGGCGAACATGTACTCAAGGGTCTCCATGCCCGGCACGTCCCGCAGGTACTCACCATCCCTGGACCACTTCGCGGCCGTTTCGAGTAGAACCAGCGCGTCACATCGTTCGGGATAGATCGCGGCAAATAGCACGGCTGCCGTCCCGCCTTCGGAATATCCGAGGATGACGGCGCTGGAAACGTCCAACGCATCCATGACGGCCTTGATGTCCTCGGCCCGTTGCTCGGCGGATGGCGGGCCGGCGACTGGATCGGACAGGCCCGTTCCGGGTTTGTCGAACAGGATCAGACGTGCGAACGACGCGATTCGCTGCAGCATCGCATTGGCTTCCGGCTCGCTCCACATCAGGGCCATGTGAGAGACGATCCCGCTGGACAGCACAACGTTCGTCGGCCCGTCACCGACGACCTGATAGGCGATGCTGATGTCGCCCTTCTTGGCGTAGCGAGTTTCCGGCGCCATGACTCACGGTAGTCCCGCACCTAGGGAGCCGTCGGTGAATCCCGATAGTCTCCTGTCATGACTTCTCCGCTGGCCAGCGAGGCGGCGCCGTTCGGGCGGGTGCTGACCGCCATGGTCACCCCGTTCACGGCTGACGGGGCTGTCGATCTCGACGCGATGCAGCGGCTCGCGACCTACCTGGTCGACCACGGCAGCGATGGCATCGTCGTCTCGGGAACCACGGGGGAATCGCCGACCACGACGACCGACGAGGACGGCCGGACGCTGGCGGCGGTCATCGAAGCGGTCGGCGATCGCGCATCCGTCGTCGCCGGGGTCGGCACCAACGACACGCGCCACAGCGTCGAGCTGGCCGAGCAGGCAGCGAAGCTGGGTGCGAACGGGCTCCTGATCGTGACGCCCTACTACAACAAGCCGCCGCAGTCGGGCGTCGTGGCCCACATCAACGAGGTGGTTCGCGCCGGTGATGGCACGCCCACGATGGTCTACGACATCCCCGGCCGGTCCAGCATCCAGATCGCCGAGTCGACGTACCTCGAACTCCTCAAGAACCCGCTGGTGGTGGCCGTGAAAGACGCGGTCGGCGACTTCGAGCGCGGCGCTTGGCTGCTGCGCGAGACCGGCCTCAAGATCTACTCCGGTGACGACGCGCTGACGCTGCCGTGGCTCTCCATCGGTGCGAGCGGCGTCGTGGGTGTCACGACCCATGTTGCCGGTGACGCCTACGCCGAGATGGTGCGCGCAGTCGACGCCGGCGACCTTGCCACGGCCCAGTCGCTCAACGCCAAGCTCGTCCCGGTCGTTCGCGCCATCATGGGGCAGACGCAGGGTGCGATCGCGGCCAAAGCCGCCATGGCCCTGCTTGGCGTCATCCCGAACGCCGAAGTCCGCCTTCCATTGACCCGAGCCACCGACGAGCAGGTTGCCATTCTCCGGGCAGCTCTCGTCGACTTCGGCGTCCTCGAGAACTGACCCGCCTTGAGCCACATTCATCCTGACCTGAGCTCTCCGCCGTCGTTGCCGAACGGCGCCCTGCGCGTCATGGCGCTCGGTGGCCTGGGCGAGGTCGGCCGCAACATGACGGTCTTCGAGTTCGGCGGCAAGCTCCTGGTCGTCGACTGCGGGGTGCTGTTCCCCGAGGAGCACCACCCGGGCGTCGACCTGATCCTGCCGGACTTCGGACCCATACGGGACCGGCTGAACGATGTGGTCGGCGTCGTGCTCACGCACGGTCACGAAGACCACATCGGCGCCGTGCCCTACCTTCTGCGAGAGCGTCGTGACATCCCGCTGGCCGGATCGCGGCTCACGTTGGCGCTGCTGGAGCCGAAGCTGAAGGAACATCGGCTGAAGTCGCCGGTCATCCACACTGTCGCCGAAGGGGAGCAGCTGACCCTCGGGCCGTTCGATCTCGAGTTCATCGCCGTCAACCACTCCATCCCCGATGCGCTGGCTGTGGCGATCACCACCCCGGCGGGCGTAGTCCTGCACACCGGCGACTTCAAGATGGATCAGTTGCCGCTCGACGGCCGCATCACCGATTTGCGCGCCTTCGCCCGGTTGGGGGAGGCCGGCGTCGACCTGTTCCTGACCGACTCCACCAACGCCGACGTGCCGGGCTTCACGGTCGCCGAGCGCAACATCACGCCGGCCATCGACGCAGTCTTCGCGTCCAGCCCGGGCAAGATCATCGTTGCTTCGTTCGCATCGCACATCCACCGCGTCCAGCAGGTGCTCGATGCGGCCGCCAAGCACGGCCGCAAGGTTGTCTACGTCGGCCGTTCGATGGTGCGTAACATGCAGATCGCCCGCGAGCTCGGCTACCTACACGTGCCGAACGGGGTGATCGCGGACAAGGTCGGCGGCATCCCGCCGCACAAGCTCGTCCTGATGTCCACCGGTTCGCAGGGCGAGCCGATGGCGGCACTGTCGCGCATCGCCAACAACTCGCACCCTGACGTCAGCATCGAACGCGGCGACACCGTCCTGATGGCATCGTCGCTCATCCCGGGCAATGAGAACGCCATCTACCGGGTCATCGACGGCCTGACGGCGCTCGGCGCGCGGGTGGTGCACAAGGGCAACGCGCTCGTCCACGTCTCCGGTCACGCATCGGCCGGCGAGTTGCTCTACTGCTACAACGTCGTGAAGCCGACCAACGTCATGCCGGTGCATGGGGAGGTGCGTCATCTTGTTGCCAATGGCGACCTCGCGACGGCGACCGGCGTGCCCAACGTGATCCTCGCCGACGTCGGATTCACCGTCGACCTCATCGACGGACACGCCAAGGTCACCGGTACCGAGCAATGTGGCTACGTGTACGTCGATGGGTCGACCGTCGGCGACATCTCCGATTCGCTCATCAAGGACCGGCGCATCCTGCGCGACGAGGGCTTCATCACCGTCGTTGCGGTCATCGACTCCACCACTGGCAAGATCGTCTCCGGCCCGGAGATCCACGCCCGCGGACTCGCGGAGGACGATTCGGTCTTCGACGAGGTTCGCCCGCGGGTTGTCGAAGCTCTCGAGGATGCACTCGCTGGAGGCGCCCACGACGCGGTGCAGCTCCAACAGATCATGCGCCGGGTTCTGGGCTCGTACCTGGGCCGCAAGCTGCGGCGGCGCCCGATGATCATTCCGCTCGTGCTGGAGGCCTGAGCGCGAGATTGTTACGGGGGCATTTCGGCTGGTCACGGCCAGTTTTTTACGGGGAATGCAGCGTGAATTGCCCCTTCCGTGACCGGGGTCACCCGGCTTCTCACATGTTCGTTTACAGCACTGTGCGTCAGGTGTTACCAACGCGCGCACGTCATTCATGCATCGTCGAAATATCCCTTTCGTACCTTCGGGACAACGCTCCGGCAGAAGATGCCGGGCCCCTGAACGGAGCAGACGATGACTTTGCAGACAGACCTTGTTGCCGACCATGCGGCCAAGCGCCGCACCGGCCGCTGGATCGATGACTGGCAGCCGGAGGATCCCGAGTTCTGGGAGTCGACCGGCAAGACGGTGGCGAAGCGGAACCTGATCTGGTCGATCTTCGCCGAGCACCTCGGCTTCTCGGTGTGGCTGCTCTGGAGTGTCAGCGCCGCACTGCTGGCCAAGGTCGGCTTCAACTTCACGCCGCAGCAGCTGTTCTTCCTGGTGGCTGTCCCGAACCTGGTGGGCTCGATGTTGCGCCTGCCCTACACGTTCGCGGTGCCGAAGTTCGGCGGTCGCAACTGGACGATCATCAGCGCTGGGCTGCTGCTCATCCCGACCGCGCTGTTCGCCTACTTCGTCCAGCGGCCGGAGACGCCCTACTGGGTCTTCATCGTCATCGCGGCCACTGCCGGATTCGGCGGCGGCAACTTCAGCTCGTCGATGACGAACATCAACTACTTCTACCCGGCGCGGCTCAAGGGCGCTGCACTCGGATTGAATGCTGCCGGTGGCAACATCGGCGTCTCACTGATCCAGTTCTTCCTGCCGATCATCGTCGGCGCCGGCGGAGCCTTTGGCTTGGTCAAGGCGGCGGAGAAGGTCAACTTGCAGTACGCCGGCTACCTCTACGCGACGCTCGCTGTGGTGGCTGCGGTGTGCGCGTACTGGTTCATGAACAACCTCACCAGCGCGGTCGGCAAGCCGCGGGAGACGCTGGCCGTGGCCAAGTACAAGCACACGTGGATCATGGCCTTGCTGTACATCGGCACCTTCGGCTCGTTCATCGGCTACTCGGCCGCCATGCCGCTGCTGATCAAGATCAACTTCTTCCGCTCGCCGATTCCGACCGAGTCCATCGGCATCAACTTCGCCTACTACGCCTTCCTCGGCGCGCTCGTCGGCTCGATCACCCGCCCGTTCGGTGGCTGGCTCGCTGACAAGATCGGCGGCGCGAAGGTCACGCTGGCGTGCTTCTCGGCGATGATTGTCGGCACCCTTGGCGTCTACTGGACCCTCACGATGCTGAAGCCGGTCCCAGTCCCCGACCCGGTGAAGCTGAAGATGTGGCAGGCCGACCCGTCGACGTTCCCGGGCTTCGCGCCGCCGGTCGTCGATGCCGTCAACCACAACTCGGGCATCTTCCCGCTGTTCCTGGCCATGTTCCTGTTCGTGTTCGCCGCGACGGGCGTCGCCAACGGCTCGACCTACCGGATGATTCCGCACATCTTCAAGGCTCAGGCCGACGCCAAGACGGCCGAAGGCACGGTCGAGCGGTACGCGGAGGAGGCCAAGGCGGTCAAGGAGGGCTCGGCAGCTCTGGGCATCATCGGTGCCGTCGGTGCCTTCGGCGGCTTCCTCATCCCGATCACCTTCGGTGCGCCGTGGGTGACCGACCCCGTGTCCGCGGTGAAGGCGGCCTTCCTCATCTTCACGGCGTTCTATGTGGTCTGTCTGTCGGTGACCTACTTCGTGTACGTGTCCAAGCGGTCGGCGATGGGCAAGGCGGGAGTCTGAGCAGGCGTGACTGACACACATTGCCCGTATTGCGCACTGCAATGCGCGCAGAAGCTCAGCGGCGAGGGACCAGAGTCCCTCGCCGCTGAGCCGCGTGACTTCCCGACCAACCTCGGCGGCATGTGCCAGAAGGGCTGGACGAGCGCGGACCTGCTGCGCGTCGCTGATCGCATCACGACGCCCCAGCGACGTGTCGGGAACGGCTTCGAGTCCGTGTCGTGGGAAGAGGCGTTGGACGACATCGCGTCCCGAGTACGGGCGATCGGCGACGAGCACGGCACCGACGCTGTCGCCGTGTTCGGCGGCGGGGGACTGACCAACGAGAAGGCCTACCAGCTCGGCAAGTTCGCGCGACTTGCCCTGCGCACCAAGAACATCGACTACAACGGCCGCTTCTGCATGTCGTCGGCCGCCGCCGCGTCAAACCGCTCGTTGGGCATCGACCGCGGCCTGCCGTTCCCCCTGAGCGACCTGAACGACGGTGACGCCATCCTGCTGCTCGGTAGCAACGTCGCCGACACCATGCCGCCGTCCGTCCAGCATCTCGGTGCCGTGCGCGAGCGTGGCGGCCTCATCGTCGTCGACCCCCGACGCAGCGCCACCGCGCAACTGACGGACAACGGCGCCGGCGAGCACGTGCAGCTCGTCCCAGGCACCGACCTGGTCTTCCTCCTCGGCCTCCTGCACGTGGTGCTCGCCGAGGGGCTCTACGACGCCGACTACGTCGGGCAGCGCACCACCGGCCTCGATGCGCTCCGCCGCAGCGTGAGCGAGTGGTGGCCAGAGCGGGTCGCCGCGACGACCGGCGTTCCCGAGACCCAGCTGCGCCGGGTGGCGCACATGCTCGCCCACGCGTCGACGCATGGTGGCGGCCGTGGCGGGTTCGTCCTCACCGGCCGCGGATCCGAGCAGCACACCGACGGCACCGACACCGTGACCGCGGCCATCAATCTGGCGCTGGTGCTGGGACTCGTCGGCGCGGAACGGGGCGGGTACGGTGCGATCACCGGCCAAGGCAACGGCCAAGGCGGACGCGAGCACGGGCAGAAGGCTGACCAGCTGCCCGGCTACCGGATGATCGCCGATCCAGCTGCCCGCGAGCACGTGGCCGCGGTGTGGGGCGTCGACCCGGACATCCTTCCCGGGCCGGGGCTGCCGGCGGTGCAGCTGCTCCAGAGCCTGGGCACCGAGGGTGGGCCCAAGGCCCTCTTCGTGCACGGCAGCAACGTGGTCGTCAGCGCACCCGACGCCACCGACATCGCGCGACGCATCCGTTCCCTCGACCTGGTCGTCGTGTGCGACTTCGTGCCGTCCGAGACGGCGATGCTGGCCGACTACATCCTCCCGGTGACCCAGTGGGCCGAGGAGGAGGGAACGATGACCGGCCTGGAAGGCCGCGTGCTGCGCCGGCGTCAGGCGATTGCCCCGCCTGCGGGCGTACGCAGCGAGCTGGAGATCTTTGCCGAGCTGGCCAAGCGTCTCGACGCCCCGGGCCGGTGGTCCACCGAGCCTCGCGAGGTGTTCGACGAGCTGCGCAAGGCCAGCGCGGGCGGCAAAGCCGACTACACCGGCATCAGCTACGACCGGCTCGATGCGGGGGAGGCCCTGTACTGGCCGTGTCCAGCCGAAGCGCACCCCGGCACGCCGCGGCTGTTCACCGAGACGTTCCCGACGCCGGACGGCAAGGCGAAGCTGATCGCCGTCCGCTGGCTCGGCCCGGACGACTCGCTGCGACGTGACGCGCCGGTCTGGCTGGTCACGGGTCGGGTGCTGCAGCACTACCAGTCGGGCGCTCAGACCCGGCGCGTCGAGAAGCTCAACAACGCCCAATCGCGGGCCTACGTCGAGATCCACCCCGTGCTCGCCCAGCGCATCGGCGTCGAGGGTCTGGAGGACATCGAGGTCAGGTCCAGCCGCGGAACGATGCGGGCGCCGGCCCGGATCAGCAAGGACATCCGGCCGGACACCGTCTTCGTCCCGTTCCACTTCGCCGGCGAAGGCATGGTCAACGCACTGACGAACGCGGCCACCGATCCCATCTCGGGGATGCCCGAGTTCAAGGTCTGTGCAGTGACGATCAAGAGGAGCGACTCATGAGGGTTGTCGTCATCGGTGCCGGCATGGTCGGCCACCGCTTCACCGAGGAGCTTCACCGGCTCGATCCGTCGGTCGGCATCACGCTCTTGGGCGAGGAGGAGTACGAGCCGTACAACCGGATCCTGCTGACCGAGCTGCTGGCCGGTCGGGTTGACCTGGCCGGGCTCACTATGTCCGCGCACGATGCGACGGTCGACGTCCGGCTCGGGTCGCCCGCCCTTGAGATCGATCGCGACCGCAAGCTCGTCATCACCGCGGGCGACTCGATCGCCTACGACCACCTGGTCTTCGCCACGGGTGCCCGGGGCCGCGTGATCCCGGTCCCCGGCCTGCGCGACGGGCTCCCGCGCGGCGCACACCTGCTGCGCTCACTGAACGACGCCCGCGACATCAAGGCAGCGGCCCTGAACGCCCGGCATGCCGTCGTCATCGGCGGAGGGCCGCTGGGGCTCGAGGCTGCCGCAGCGCTGCGTCACCGCGGTGTCGGCGTGACCGTGCTGTCGCTGGAGACCGCACTGCTCGACCGCGACCTCGACGCGAGCGTCGCCGAGATCGTCGAGGCGGCGTCGTCCGACCTGGGCATCGAGTTCCTGGGCGGTGTTGGCATCGACTCGGTCGCCGTCCGGGACGGCCAGGTGTCGGCAGTCAACCTCGCGGGCGGGCGCGTCGTCGACGCACAGCTCGTCATCCTGGCTGCCGGCGTCGTGCCTGAATCGTCGCTTGCGGCGGCCGCCGGGCTCGAGACGGCACAGGGGATCGTCGTCGGCCACGACCTGCGCACCACGCTCGACCGCGACATCTCGGCGATCGGTGACTGCGCGCAGACGCCGACCGGCACGTCAGGCCTCGTCGCGCCCGGTTGGGCGCAGGCGCGTGAGCTGGCACGGAGCCTCGTCCACGGGACGCTCATCGAGCCGGTCGAGATCACCGGCTCGGCGATGAAGCTCAAGGCCGTGGGCCTGGACGTCGTCACGATGGGCCGCCGTGCATCGACGGCCGATTCGCACGACCGCGTCGTCAACCTGCATGACGCGTCAGCTCGCCGGCACATCGAGGTCGTCGTGCGCGACGACACGCTCATCGGCGTGACCTGCGTCGGCGCACCGGACATCGCGGCGCACCTGAGCACGCAGTTCGACCGCCCGGGCATGATTCCGGCCGACCCGCTGCAGCTGCTGCTCGGTACGTCGGCTGGTGCCGTCACGGAGGCGGTCAACCCGACCACGATGCCGTCCGGCACGACCGTGTGTCGCTGCAACGGCGTCTCCAAGGGTGATCTCGTGCGCGAATGGGAGAACGGCAGCACCACGGTCGAGGACTTGGCCGACAAGACGCTCGCCACGACCGGCTGCGGTGGCTGCAAGTCGCTCGTCTGCGGCATCGTCGACTGGCTCACCGAAGTCGATCCACCGGCGGAGCAGGGTGCGGTGCAGCCGCAGGCCGTGCGCGCCTGACCTGACAGTCGCTCGACAGTCCGCAAGATTTGCGCGCAAATCGTCAACGAAACGGGCGGATCGTCAGCAACGAGCGCGCAAATCTTGCCTGGCTCCCGATGCGTCAGCGCGCGAGGAACTCCCGGATGCGCTCGGCGACCTTCTCCGGCGTGAAGCCGTGGTGCGCCATGACCTCGTCGCCCTTGCCGCTGTCGCCGAAGTGGTCGATGCCGATGGCCAGGTCGACAGTGCCGTGCCAGCCCCCTGTAGCGCCGGCCTCGACGCTGACCGTCGTGACGCCATCGGATGGCTCGTAGTCGCGACGATCGAGCACCGAGACGACGCGGGTGGAGACGCCCTCGGCGCGCAGGATCTCGGCGGCGCCGAGGGCCGTGGACACCTCGGAGCCGGTGGCCACGATCTCGAGCTTCGCATCGGCGCTGTCGAACGTCGACGGGTCAAGCTGTGGCAGGTTCTGACGGGTGAGGATGAGCGCGGTCGGCCCATCGGTGCGCTCCAGTGCCATCCGCCAGGCCTGGACCGTCTCGGCATCGTCGGCCGGTCGCAGGACCTGCAGGTTCGGGATGAGGCGCAGCGACTCGACGTGCTCAACCGGCTCATGCGTCGGGCCATCCTCGCCGACGGCGATCGAGTCGTGGGTCAGGACATGGATGACCGGGATCTTCATCAGCGCAGCCAGCCGGAGGGCCGGACGCAGGTAGTCACTGAACACCAGGAAGGTGCTGCCGAACGGCCGGAAGCCGCCGTGCAGGAACATGCCGTTGACAATGCCGGCCATGCCGAACTCGCGGATGCCGAACGCGATCTCGGTACCGCCGTAGTTGTCCGACTCGACCAGCTCGCCGTGCGCGGTGCCGGTTGACCCCGCGAGGTCGGCCGAGCCGCCGACCAGCTCCGGCATCACCGGGAGCAGCGCCTTCAGGCAGGCCTGCGACGACTGCCGGGTGGCGCGTGGCGCCTCACCGACGACGCCGTCGAGCGCCTCGGCGAACCCATCGGGCAGCTCATGGTTCTCGGTGCGGAGAAACTCCGCGGCGGCCTCGGGGTTCGACGACTGGAAGGCCTCGAACTTCTCCTGCCACGCAGCGTGCGCCTCAGCTCCAGCCTTGCCCAGAGCTGCGCAGTCGGACTGCACTTCATCAGGGACGACGAACGGGTCGTACGTCCAGCCTTCGAGGCGCTTCGTCTCGGCCAGCACTTCGGCGCCCAAGGGTGATCCGTGCGCCTTGGCCGTGCCCTCGATGCCGGGGGCGCCCTGGCCGATGACCGTGCGAACGGCGATGAAGCTGGGCCGCGGGTCGGCCTTGGCTGCCGTGATCGCCGCGTCGATCGCGTCGATGTCCGTGCCCTCAATCGGGCCCTGCGTGTGCCAGCCGTAGCCGGTGAACCGCTCGATCTGGTCGTCGCTCGTCGACCGATGCGTGCTGCCGTCGATCGTGATGGAGTTGTCGTCCCAGAACAGGATGAGGTTGCCCAGCTTCTGGTGGCCTGCGAACGAGGCGGCCTCGTGGCTGACGCCTTCCATCAGGCAGCCGTCACCGGCGATGACGTAGGTGTGATGGTCGATCAGGTCGGGGTAGCGGGCGTTCTGCATGCGCTCGGCCAGCGCCATGCCGACCCCCATGGCGATGCCTTGGCCGAGCGGCCCCGTGGTGGCCTCGACGCCGACAGTGTGGCCGTATTCCGGATGACCGGGCGTGCGCGAGCCGAGCTGCCGGAAGTTCTCCAACTCCTCGGTCGGCAGGCCGTAGTTGAAGATGTGCAACAGGCCGTAGATCAGCGCTGAACCGTGCCCGGCAGAGAGCACGAAGCGGTCGCGGTCGGCCCAGTGCGGGTCCGACGGATCTTGCTTCAGGTGCCGGCTCCACAGCGTCCACGCCATCGGTGCGGCACCCATGGGCATGCCGGGGTGGCCGCTGTTGGCCTTCTGCACCATGTCCGCCGCGAGGAACCGCAGGGTGTCGATGGCGAGCTTGTCGTTCACTGTGCGTCTCCTCCGGGGGCATTCCCCGCTGTCGCTTGTGCGGCCAGCGCGCGGAGCGTCTTGACCGCGGCAGCCTTCCCGTCCGGGTACGCGTACATCCAGGATCCCGAGATGAACACGTCTGCTCCGGCGGCGGCAGCGCCGGAAATGGTCTGGTCCGTGATGCCGCCGTCGACTTCCAGCTCGATCGAGTAGCCGGACTCGTTGATCATCCGTCGCAGCTCCGTGACCTTGGGCTCGACGGCCGCGATGTACCTCTGTCCGCCGAAGCCCGGATTGACCGTCATCGGCAGGATGAGGTCGACCTCTGCGAGGACGTATCGGACGACGTCGGCCGGCGTGTGCGGGTTGAGCGCGACGCCGCTACGGGCGCCTAGATCGCGGATGCGCGCCAAGGTCCGGTGCAGGTGCGTGCAGGCCTCGGCATGGA
Organism: Aeromicrobium sp.; assembly: GCA_045806885.1. Classification (GTDB taxonomy): domain Bacteria; phylum Actinomycetota; class Actinomycetes; order Propionibacteriales; family Nocardioidaceae; genus Aeromicrobium. The sequence continues at coordinate 71,787 of JBJMIJ010000020.1, read as the reverse complement.
CGATGACCAGCTCGCAGCCGGCGTCGATGTAGCGGGGGAGCAGCTCATCCGGGTTGACCACCATGAGGTGCGCCTCAAACCCGACGGTGCTGTGCGGTTTGGCCGCAGCGATCACGTCGGGCCCGAACGTCAGGTTCGGGACGAAGACGCCATCCATGACGTCCCACTGGATGCGGTCGACGCCCGCTTCGCACAGCTCGCGAACCTCGTCGCCGAGCCGGGCGAAGTCCGCCGGAAGAACGGAGGGAACGATCAGCGGATCAGTCATGTCCAGCCCAGCCTATCGGCGGCAAACGCTGGCCCAAAAAGCGGTGTGCCCCAGCCGTAGGGCCGGGGCACACCAGTGAATTTGACGACTACTAGCTCTGGTCGAGGGCTGCCGCGACGCGGCGGTGAGCTTCCCAGATGGCCTCGGGGACGTTGGTGAACCCGTTGAGGTGCTCCTCGCGGTAGCCCATCTCCTGCTTCCAGCGATCGACGTCGATCTCCAGCAGCTTCTCGAGGTCACCGGGCTCCGTCTCCAGGCCTTCGAGGAGGAGCTCGTCCTTGGTCGGGATGACGCCAACCGGGGTGGAGTTGCCCTTGACCTCGCCGAGCTTGGCCTGAATCAGCCACACGAGGGCGCGGACGTTCTCGCGGTAGCCCGGCCACAGGAAGTGCCCGTCCTCCGGGTCGCGCTGGAACCAGTTGACGTGGGCGAAGATCGGCTTCTCGCTGACCTTGCCTATGACGTCGAGCCAGTGCTGGGCGTAGTCGCCCTCGCCGTAGGACATGAACGGACGCATCGACATCGGGTCGTAGCGCAGCACGCCCTCGAGGCCGTCGGCCGCGAAGGTCGCCTCGGCACCGAGCGTCAGGCCGTCGTAGACGCCTTCGGCCACGTCGGTGATGGCGCGGACCAGCGGCTCGCGGTCACGGGTGCGGCCACCAAAGATGATCGCGTCGACCGGGACGCCCTCCGGCTTGGCGTAGTCCGGTGACGTGTTCGGTACCAGCGAGATCGACGTCGTGAAGCGGCTGTTCGGGTGGGCCCACGGCTCGTCCGCGTCCTCGGGGGAGCGGTCCGCAATCGCGTTGCCCTTCCAGTCGAGCCAGCCGTCGAGGTCCTCCGGCGGGTTCTTGGACTTGCCCTCCCACCAGACGTCCTGCGTCTTCTCGTTGTACGCGACGTTCGTGAAGATCGTGCCGGAGCCGGGCTGGATGGCGTCGATGGCTGTCGGGTTGGACGCCTCGTTGGTGTCCTTCGCGACGCCGAAGACTCCGTACTCGGGGTTGAAGGCGTAGAGCTTGCCGTCGTCGCCGGGCCACAGCCACGCGATGTCGTCGCCGTAGAACTCGATCTCGTACCGGTCGCCGAGTGCGTCTGGCGCGAGGGTCATCGACAGGTTGGTCTTGCCGGACGCCGACGGGAAGCCGCCGACGACGTGGTACTTGGCGCCGGTCTCCTTGTCGTTGATGCCGAGCAGCAGGAACTGTTCGACCAGGAAGCCGTTCTTCCAGCCGTCGTAGGACGCCAGACGCAGGCCGTGCGCGATCTTGCCGAGCAGGGCGTTTCCGCCGTAGGACGATCCGAAGTGCATGATCGTGCGCTCGTCGGCGATCGTGTAGAAGTAGCGCTTGTCGTCCGGTGTGCCCTGGCCCAGGTTCGGCAGGTCGCCGGTCACGTGAACGGCCCGCACGAAGTGGTCGGGCTCGGCCAGCTCGTTGATGTACTTCACGCCGACGCGCGCCATCTTGATCATGTGCAGCACGACGGTGCGGCTGTCGGTGAGCTCTACGCCCGCGGCGAACTTCTCCAGCGGCGAGCCCTGCGGTGCCATCAGATAAGGCACGACGTACATGGTCTTTCCGGCCGAGGCCCCGGTCACCAGGGAGAGGTAGTTCTCCTTGGCCGGGCCGGACGGCTGCCAGTTGTTGTACACGCCCTTGTCCGCCGGGTCGGCGGTGGCGACGATCGTGCGCTCCTCGGCGCGGGCGGTGTCCTTGAAGTAGGAGCGCGAGTAGGTGCGGCCACCGGTGACGGGCAGCAGCTCGCCGGCGTCCAGGGATTCCTGGGTCAGGCGGGCCTCGTCGGAGGCGTTGACCACTTCGATCTGCTCGGCACCGGTTACGCCAAACCAGTACTTCACGTACTCGCGTACGGATTCGTTGGTGAGACCGGCGGCATCGAGAACGCCATCGACGTCAGTCATGGTGGGCCTTTCGCGGAACGCATGAGAGAGAGACAAAAGATGTCCTCGGCAGGGTACCTGCCGAACATGGAGGAGGAAGGCGGGGACTCCACGGCCATCTGTTCTGGCCCTGAGCACCCAACTCACGGCTGTCGAGGTCACGCAGCGGTGGGCTGGAGTCAACTTACCCGAACCTGGACGTGCTTCACTAAGCGGGACCCGCAGATATGCAAACATCTTCAGCTTGTGTAGCCTTCATGACACAAGTCAAGGACCGTTCGAGGGTGCCGTGAAGACAAGCGTTCCGCTCTACCAGGCGAAAGCCGAGCTGTTTCGTACGCTCGGCCACCCGGCCCGGATCCGCGTGCTCGAATTGCTCCAGGCCGGCCCGCTGCCCGTCCGCGACCTCCTGGCCGATCTGCAGATCGAGTCGTCGAGCCTGTCCCAGCAGCTCGGGGTCTTGCGTCGGTCTGGACTCGTCACGTCGAGTCGGGACGGGTCGACGGTCACGTATGCCTTGAGCACGCCCGATGTCGCGGCCCTGCTGCATGCCGGTCGGCGCATCCTCGCGTCCATGTGGGAGGACACCGGCGGGCTGCTGGCGGAGCTCCGATCGAACCTCGACGACGAGTGACGTCACGGCGGTGATCGGCAGCAGCGTCGTCCACCGGCTGTCCGGCCTGCTACCCGGGCGGGCGGACCTCGCGGCGATGAAGCGTGATCCGGTGCACGACCTGATCGCCGGCCTCACTGTCGCGGTGGTGGCCCTGCCGCTGGCACTGGCGTTCGGCGTGATCAGCGGGCTCGGTGCTCGCTCCGGCATTGTCACTGCCGTCATTGCCGGGCTGATCGCGGCGATCTTCGGCGGCTCGAACCTGCAGGTTTCCGGCCCGACGGGAGCCATGACCGTGGTGCTCGTCCCGGTCGTCCATGCCCACGGCGTTGACGGCGCGCTCTTGGTCGGGCTGATGGCGGGAGTCGTCTTGGTGGCGGCAGGCTGGTTCGGATTCGGCAAGTACGTGCGGTTCCTTCCAGTCCCCGTGATCGAGGGGTTCACCGCGGGGATCGCGGTCACCATCGTCCTGCAGCAGGCCGGCGCGATGCTCGGAACCTCCGGCCGGCGGAGCGACTACGCGTGGGAAGTCGCCTTCACGGCCTTCTGGCGGTGGGTCCACCATCCGCTGTGGGCGCCCGTCATCCTCGCCCACCTTGTTGCGGCGGCCATCCTCGCGGGCCATCGCTGGAAGCCGACACTTCCCTGGTCGTTGATCGTGCTGGCCGCCGCCACGGCTGCTTCGTCGATCGGTGCCGTCCGGGTGGCAGCGCTGGGAGACGTCCCGGCTGGGCTGCCGGCTCCGTCGACGGCGTTCCTGCACGTCGCCGAACTGGGCACTCTCCTGCCCGCCGCGCTGGCCGTGGCCGCTCTCGCTGCACTCGAATCACTGCTCTGTGCGACCGTTGCCGATTCGATGACCGGCGACGAGCGGCACAACCCGGATCGAGAACTGGTCGGGCAGGGCTTGGCCAACATCGCGGTCCCGTTCTTCGGCGGCGTACCGGCGACGGCAGCGATCGCGCGGACTGCGGTCAACGTGCGCGCTGGGGCTCGATCACGCACGGCCGCGGCTTTCCATGCGCTCGCGCTGCTGGCGATCGTGAGCGTCTTCGCGCGCGCCGTCGGGCACGTGCCGATGTGTGCGCTGGCCGGTGTCCTCGTGGCTACGGCTGTTCAGATGGTCGACCTGCGGTCCACGATCGCACTCCTGCGAAGCACCCGCGGGGACGCTGTCGTGCTGGTGTTGACGTTCGCGGTGACGGTCCTTCTGAACCTCGTCGACGCGGTGGGCATCGGTGTCATCGCGGCGATGTTCATGGCGCTGCAGTCGATCGCGCAGGCCGCTCACGTGGAGGAGGTCGAGGTCATCCGCGGCGACTCGACCGACCAGGAGCACGAACTGCTCAAACGGCACATCGTCGTCTATCGCATCGCCGGACCGCTCTTCTTCGCCGATGCCCACCGCTTTCTGGTGGCGCTGCGCGAAGTGCCAGACGTCCGCGTCGTCGTTCTTCGCATGACGCATGTCACCACGATCGATGCCACCGGCGCACACGCGCTCGATGATGTGATCTCCCAGCTCGAAGCGAGAGGCAAAGTGGTCATGATCTCCGGCATCCACCCCGAGCATGACGCCATCTTGGCGCGGCTCTCGGTCGCCGAGCACCTGCGGTCACGTCGCCTCGTCCATCAGGACCTCAACGTCGCACTCAGCCGAGCCCGCGAGCTGGTCAACGAGATCCATCCATAGTCAGAGCGAACTGGAGTAGCCGATGTCCCACCCGATTCCGCCGTGCCCAGAGTGCGGCGAGCCCTACGCATATGAGCAGGGCGCGCTGCTGGTCTGCCCGATGTGTGGCCACGAATGGTCACCGGATCAGCACGCGGACGCCGAGGGCGCATCGCCGGTCGTGGACGCGTTCGGCACGCTACTGGCCGACGGCGACACGATCACGGTGATCAAGGACCTCAAAGTCAAGGGCTCCTCATTGGTCGTCAAGGTCGGCACGAAGGTCAAGAACATCCGGCTGTCCGAAAGCCACGGCGGCCACGACATCGACTGCAAGGTCCCCGGCGTCGGAGCCATGCAACTGAAATCCGAGTTCGTCCGGAAGAGCTGACGACGAAGTCGTGAGGCCGCCGAAACAATCGAGGGTGTGACCTGCGTCTCGCCGGAGGGGTCCGGTGGGCTTTTTCGCCGGGACGACGGCGATCTCACGGACCCTGTCACTCGGGCGTGCGGAAAGGGTTTACGGGGCGGTAACAGGCGTATGCCGGTCGCGAAATCTGCCGAACCTACCGTCGGTGTCATGAGTGAGGCAGTGACCGACAAGCAGAGGCTCGTCGTCGTCGGCGCCGGCATGGTCGCCCAGCGACTGGTCGAGGCGCTTGAGGCGCGCGGAGCCACCGAAACCTGGGACATCGAGGTCTTCGGCGAGGAATCGCGTCCGCCCTACGACCGCGTTGCGCTGACGTCGTTCTTCAGCGACAAGGACCCCGAAGACCTCCTCCTGGGCGACCAGGAGCTGTGGAAGCGGCCCGGCATCCGGCTGCACCGCAATGCGCCCGTCACGGCCATCGATCGCGAGGCCAAGACCGTGTCGGCCCGCAACCGGAAGGTGGCCTACGACGCCCTCGTCCTGGCTACCGGTTCATACGCATTCGTGCCCCCGGTCAAGGGCAGCGAGCTACCCGGAAGTTTCGTCTACCGCACGGTCGATGACGTCGCCGAACTGCGGGCGTGGGTCCTCGACCGTTCCAAGAAGCTCGGTCGCCAGGTGCACGGCGTCGTCGTCGGTGGTGGTCTGCTCGGCCTCGAGGCCGCTGGCGCGCTCACGGCACTGGGCGCGGACACGACTGTCGTCGAGTTCGCCGACTGGTTGATGCCGCTGCAGGTCGACCGCGCCGGCGGCGAGGCCCTGCGCCGCCTGATCGAGCAGATGGGCGTCAAGGTCATGACGTCCACGGCGACAACCGAGGTCAAGGCCGGGCGTGACGGCCGCGTCGGGCAGATGCGCTTCTCCGATGGCGGCAGGCTGCCGGCCGATGTGGTCGTCTTCGCCACCGGCGTCCGCCCGCGCGACGAGCTGGCCCGCGACGCCGGCATCGACGTGCACGAGCGCGGCGGCATCCTGGCCGACGCGGCCTGCCGCACCAGCGACCCCGACATCTACGCCGTCGGCGAGGTCGCTTACATCGCTGAGCGCATCTGGGGCCTGGTCGGCCCCGGTTACTCCATGGCCGAGGTCGTGGTCGACCGCCTGCTCGGTGGCCAGGCCACCTTCGAGGGCGCCGACCTCAGCACCAAGCTGAAGCTGCTCGGTGTCGACGTCGCGAGCTTCGGCGACGCGTTCGCCGCCACCTCCGGAAGCCTCGAGGTCGTCTACGCCGACCCGTTGGCCGGCGTCTACAAGAAGCTCGTCATGAGCGACGACGCGTCGACCCTGCTCGGCGGCATGCTCGTCGGCGACGGGTCCAGCTACGCCAGCCTGCGGCCGATGGTCGGGGGCGCACTCGGCTCCGACCCGACAGCGTGGTTGCTGCCCGAGGGCGTCGAGCCCCCCAGCGGCACGTCGCTGCCGGACGAGGCCAACGTCTGCTCCTGCTACAACGTGTCGGCCGGCGAGATCCGTACAGCGGTCACCGACCACAACTGCATGAACGTCGCCGAGGTGAAGGCCTGCACCAAGGCAGGCATGGGCTGCGGGTCGTGCGTCAACCTGGTCAAGAAGCTCACCGACACCCAGCTGGTCGAAGCCGGCATCGAGGTCAGCAACGCCTTGTGCGAGCACTTCGCGTTCACCCGCGCGCAGCTGTTCGACATCGTCCGCGTCAGCGGCATCTCCACCTTCAGCGAGCTGGTGGAGAAGCACGGCACCGGACGCGGCTGCGACATCTGCCGCCCCGTCGCCGCGTCGATCCTCGCCTCGCTGGGCAAGGGACACGTGCTCGACGGCGAGAACGCGTCCCTGCAGGACACCAACGACCACGTCATGGCCAACCTGCAGAAGGACGGCACCTATTCGGTCGTCCCGCGCATCCCCGGCGGCGAGGTGACGCCGGAGGGCCTCATCGCCATTGGCGAGGTCGCGAAGGACTTCGGCCTCTACACGAAGATCACCGGCGGCCAGCGAATCGATCTGTTCGGCGCGCGCATCGAGCAGCTTCCCGCGGTCTGGAAGCGGCTCGTCGATGCCGGCTTCGAGTCCGGCCATGCCTACGGCAAGAGCCTTCGGACCGTGAAGTCGTGCGTCGGCTCGACGTGGTGCCGCTACGGCGTGCAGGACTCCGTGGGGCTGGCGATCATGCTCGAGCTGCGCTACCGCGGCCTGCGCTCGCCGCACAAGCTCAAGCTGGCTGTCTCAGGCTGTGCCCGCGAGTGCGCCGAGGCGCGCGGGAAGGACGTCGGCGTCATCGCCACCGAGAACGGCTGGAATCTGTACGTCGGCGGCAATGGCGGCTTCATGCCCAAGCATGCCGTCCTGTTCGGCGAGGACCTCTCGACCGACGAGCTCATCAAGGCGATCGACCGATACCTCATGTATTACGTGTTCACGGCCGACCGGCTGCAGCGCACCGCGCCGTGGCAGGAGGCCTACGAGGGCGGCATCGAAGCGCTGAAGAAGGTCGTGTTCGAGGACTCCCTCGGCATCGTCGCCGACCTCGATGCGGCGATGGCGACGCACATCGGCGGCTACGAGGATGAGTGGGCGGCCACGCTGAACGATCCCGAGAAGCTGAAGAAGTTCGCGGCATTCGTCAACGCGCCCGACGAGTCGGACCCCGACCTGATGTACGTCGAGGAGCGCGGCCAGCTGCGGCCGGCCCGCGATGAGGAGAAGGCCACCTTGATCGCCGGCGACAGCCTGCCGATCCGCCGGATGGAACAACGTATGGAGGACGTGCGGGCATGACCTGGACAGCAGTGTGCGATCTGGAGCGGCTCCCGGTCGACCGGGGTGCGGCGGCGCTCGTCGAGGGGCAGCAGGTGGCGATCTTCCGGCTGGCGAGCGGCGACGTGTACGCCGTCGACCATCACGACCCGTTCAGCGGTGCCAATGTCATGGCTCGCGGGCTGGTCGGCACGCGGGGCGAGATCCCGACCGTGGCGTCGCCGATCTACAAGCAGGTTTTCGACCTGACGACCGGCCAGTGCCTGGATGATGAGTCAGTCGCGCTTCGCGCGTGGCCGGTGCGTGTCCTTGACGGGATGGTCGAGATTGATCAATAAGCAACTGGGTCCCGTGCTGGCCGGCACCAAAGTGCTCATCACGGCCCAACGGCGAGCCAGCGACCTGGCGCTCGCGCTCGAACGGCGCGGCGCCAGTGTGGCGATCGCGCCGTCCATCGGCGTCGAATCACACATCGACGAGGATGCGCTGCTCGCGCAGACGAAGCGCGTCATCGACGACGGCGTCGATGTCGTCATCCTGACCACCGGGATCGGATTTCGCGGATGGCTGGAGACCGCAGAGGCGGCCGGGCTGGGAGCCGCACTGGTCGACGCACTGAGCGGTACGCGCCTGATCGCGCGCGGACCGAAAGCAAGCGGCGCGCTCCAGGCCGCCGGGCTCACGCCGGACTGGGTCGCCGAGACCGAGACGTCCGCGGAGATCGCCGAGCTGCTCCTGGCCGAAGGCGTCGCGGGCCAGTCGATCGCGGTGCAGCACCATGGCGCCGGCGACGATCACCTCGAGGAGCGGCTTACCGCAGCGGGGGCCGCCACCCAAGGCCTGGTCGTGTACCGCTGGGGAGCGCCGCCGGATGCCGCGGCGCTGCGGGCGTCGGTACGCGATGCGGCCAACGGGGCCTATGACGCGGTCACCTTCACCTCCGCCCCAGGAGCCGCCGCCTGGCTGACCGCCGCGCGCGCCGAAGGCGTGGACGACGAGATCGCGCGAGCCACGAAGGACGGCTCGCTGGTTCTGGCCGCCGTCGGGCCCGTCACGGCAGAGCCGCTGGTGGCGGCCGGATTCGAGCCGATCGTTCCCGAGCGCTTTCGGCTCGGCGCACTCGTTCGGCTCATCATCACCCACTGCGGCGAGAACGCCGAGGGCATCAGGACGCCGGCGGGCGTGCTGCGCGTCCGTGCGACCGCGGCATCGCTCGACCACCAGGTCCTGTCCTTGTCGCCGGGCGGCCTCGCCATCCTTCGCGAGCTGGCGCGCGAGCCCGGCCGGGTCAAGTCCCGCGAGGAGCTGCTGTCCGTCATGCCGGGCGAGTCGGGCGACCCACACGCCGCCGAGGTTGCGGTGGCGCGACTGCGCGAGATCGTCGGCAAGGACGTCGTCCGCACGGTGGTCAAGCGGGGCTATGCCTTGGCGGTGCTTCCGTCGTGAACAGCGCGCTTCACCCGGCACTCGTTGCCGTCAGCCACGGCACGGCTGACCCGCGCGGCCAAGGGGCCATTCGGCGGCTGGTCGAGGCGGTGCAGGACCGGCTGCCACAGGTCGAGGTCGTGCAGGCGTTCGTCGACATCGAGGACCCTGACCTTCCGGCGGTCCTCGCCTCCGTTCATGGCCCGGCCACCGTGTTACCGCTCCTGCTCGGGGCCGGATTCCACGTCCACGTCGACATCGCCACCGCGGTGAATGAGCGCGTCGCGTCGGGGCAGCCGACGGCGACGTCCGCGACGCTTGGCCCCGATGCCGGCATCACGGGCCTGCTCGCAGATCGGCTCGATCAGGCCGGCCTGACGTCGGCCGACGCGGTCGTGCTGGCCGTCGCCGGATCGAGCGATGTGCGGGCGCGGCTGGCGTCGGACCGGGCTGCGTCCATGCTTGCCGCAAGGCTTCGCCGCCGCGTGCGGGTAGGTCACCTCGGCGGCTCGGGTCGAGCGCTGGAGGATGTACTCGCCGAAGCCCGCGCGTCGCTTGAGCCCGGTGGTCGGGTGGTCGCTGCGAACTACCTGCTTGCGCCGGGCCAGTTCGCCTCGCGGCTCGAGGCGAGCAGCGCCGATGTCGTCACTGCGCCATTGAGCAGCGGCGTACGCGTCGACGCTCGCCTGGTCGACATCGTCGTCCAGCGATTCTGGTCGGCATCACCCCACCGGATCGCAGACCTGGGGTGATCTCGATCCATGGATCGTTTACGCGCCCGAAACACGCGAGTGGGATGGGGCGAAACACGGGACATCTAGCGTCCGAACGGTGACGAGCGGCCCACTGTTCACCGGGACCGTTCTCGTCTGCTCGCCGGTGACCCATGAACCCGGGGTGCGTGCCGTGATGGGCTCGTTCGTGAAGGTGCTGAGGCGGGCGGCGCCAGGGCTGGAGGTCCGGGACGTCCCCGTCGACCATCTGCCGGACGACTGGGGGCACCACGCGTTTGCAGGGGAGTCCGCGCCGTATCCGCGGGTCGCCGTCCCGTTGTCGCTGTCCGACCGTGAGCCGGTGGCGCAGACACTGGCCGCCGAGCGGCGGCGCGACCCCGATCTGGTCGTGTCGCACGCGCTCGGGCCGGACTGGCTGCTGGCCGAGCTGGGCGTGCGTCGCCTCGTGGACGCGGGGGCGCACCACGGCGACACGATCGTGCTCGGCGTGGCCGGATCGGACGATCCCGGCGTCATCGCCGACTACTCGCGGGCCGCGCAGCTGCTCAGCGCTGTTTGGGGCGGCCCGGTGCACATCGGATCCCTCAGCGGCAGCGACACCCTCATATCTGACGCGATCGACATCGCGCGGGCGTACGGCAAGCGAGTGGTCGTCTCGTCCTACGTCCTGACGCCCGGCGCCACGGCCGATGAGCTGCGCGCATCCGGCGCAGACCTCGTCACGGCGCCGATTCTCGACGGAGCGAGCCCCGATCGCCGCCTCGTCCGGCTGGTCCTGGAGCGCTGCCAGCAAGCGCTCGGCGCCTTGGCGCCCGCCGTGGGCCTGCCCTGACGGCCGAGAGGTTCCGGCGCGGGATGCGGGCCAACGCTCAACTCGTCCTTTAGGGTTGCCAACATGGCGACTTCTTCCCCAACACGCCAAAGGCACGCACGCCCGTCCGCGGGTGCGAAGCGTCCGGCAGCCCGAAAGCCGGCGCAGCGCAAGCCGGCGGCACGCAAGCCCGCCCAGCGGAAGCCGGCGCGGCGCAAGCCTGCCGCCCGCAAGCCGGCCCGGCGGCCCGCACCTCGACGCACGGGACCGAGCCCCGTCGTCGTCTTCCTGAACTGGCTGCTCCAGCTGCTCGTCTCGCTGTGGCGGGGCCTGGCCGGCCTGGCCGGCGCCGTTGCCCGTGGGATCGGTGAATCCGCGTCCGAGCTGGAGCCCGAGCAGCGGCGCGACGGCATCGGCTTCGGCCTGCTCGGCCTGGCGATCATCGTCGCGTCCTCAGTGTGGTGGCAGATCACCGGGCTGATGGGCGACGTCGTCCGTGCCGCCGCGACCGGATCGGTCGGCCTGCTGGCGTGGGCGCTCCCGATCGTGTTGAGCGTCGCCGCCTGGCGCACCCTGCGGCACCCTGACCGGAACGGTCCAGCCGGCCGGCAGGTCATCGGCTGGATGGCGCTGTCCGGCGGCATCCTCGGCCTCGTCCACCTCGCACATGGTGTCCCTCGCCCCAACCACATGGACCAGGTCCGCGAGGCCGGCGGTGCCATCGGCTTCCTCTTCTCCGCCGTCCTGAAGGACCTCTTCCACACCTCGTACGTGGCTGCGCCCCTGCTGGTGCTCCTCGTCGGCTTCGGCATCCTGGTCATCTCGGGAACCCCGCTTCACGCGGTTCCCGAGCGCCTGCGCGAACTGCTGCACGGCCCGGCCGACGCCGAGGTCGAGGTCCCCGCGCCGGCTCCGCGGCGCCACCCGCGCACGGTCATCGCGGATGAGCCGTTCGAGAACCCGCTCATCGACGGCCCCGACGAGGAGCGCCAGGTGCCCGTCAAGCCCAAGAAGGCTGACAAGGACGCCGGCAAGGACGAGACGACCGAAGTCGTCCCGCCGCCCACCGAGCCGCTTCCGGTGCGCGCCGAGCAGCTCTCGCTGGGTGACGTCGTCTACACGCTGCCCGACTCGACGTTCCTGCGTGAAGGGAGCCCGCACAAGGCGCGCTCGGCCGCATCCGACGAGGTCGTCGAGCGCCTGACCGAGGTGCTGGAGCAGTTCCAGATCGACGCGCAGGTGACCGGCTACACCCGTGGCCCGACGGTGACGCGGTACGAGATCGAGCTCGGACAGGCCGTCAAGGTCGAGAAGATCACGTCGCTGGCCAACAACATCGCCTACGCGGTCGCCTCCAACGAGGTACGCATCCTCAACCCGATCCCGGGCAAGTCAGCGATCGGCGTCGAGATCCCGAACGTCGACAAGGAGATGGTGTCGCTCGGCGACGTCCTGCGGTCCCAGCGGGCCCGCAGCGACCACCATCCGATGGTCATCGGCCTGGGCAAGGACGTCGAGGGCGGATTCGTCGTCGCCAACCTCGCCAAGATGCCGCACCTGCTCGTCGCGGGAGCCACCGGCTCCGGCAAGTCAAGCTTCGTGAACTCGATGGTGTCGTCCATCCTCATGCGGTCCACGCCGGACGAGGTCCGGATGATCATGGTCGACCCCAAGCGGGTGGAGCTCACCGCGTATGAGGGCATCCCGCACCTGATCACGCCCATCATCACCAACCCCAAGAAGGCTGCCGAAGCTCTCCAGTGGGTCGTGCGCGAGATGGACATGCGCTACGACGACCTGGCCAACTTCGGGTTCCGCCACATCGACGACTTCAACAAGGCCGTCCGTGCTGGCAAGGTGCAGGTACCGGTGGGGAGCGAACGGGTCCTCGCTCCCTACCCGTACCTGCTCGTCATCGTCGATGAGCTCTCCGACCTGATGATGGTCGCTCCGCGTGATGTGGAGGACGCGATCGTCCGTATCACCCAGCTGGCGCGTGCGGCCGGCATCCACCTTGTCCTGGCCACGCAGCGTCCTTCGGTCGACGTGGTGACCGGCCTGATCAAGGCGAACGTTCCCAGCCGCTTGGCGTTTGCCACCTCGTCGCAGACCGACAGCCGGGTCATCCTCGACCAGCCGGGCGCCGAGAAGCTCGTCGGCCAGGGCGACGGACTGTTCCTGCCGATGGGCGCGAACAAGGCCATGCGCATGCAAGGGGCGTGGATCACCGAGGCGGAGATCCACGAGGTGGTTGAGCACTGCAAGAAGCAGATGCAGCCGATCTACCGCGAAGACGTGGCCGTTCCGCAGCAGAGCAAGCGCGACCTGGACGACGACATCGGTGACGACCTCGACCTGGTCGTCCAGGCGATCGAGCTGATCGTCACCACGCAGTTCGGCTCGACGTCGATGCTCCAGCGCAAGCTCCGCGTCGGCTTCGCGAAGGCAGGCCGGCTGATGGACATCCTCGAGAGCCGTGGCATCGTCGGACCGAGCGAAGGCTCGAAGGCGCGCGACGTGCTGATCAAGCCGGACGACCTCGACGACGTGCTGGCGAGTATCGGGGCCGAAGGTTGAGTTCGGTCATGACCGATTCGGACGAGACGCACACCGGCCAGCACGTCGACCAGCGGCATCCCGGCCCGGCCGCGGAACCGGTGCCGTTCCAGGTGTTTCGCCGGGCTGGGCTCTACCTCGCCACGGCGATCGCCGCCGCCGTCGCGGCCGCTGGCGTGGCGCTTACGGCCTACCTCCGGGACGTGCCGTGGCTGTGGCCGCTCGCGATCGTGCTGCTGGTGCTGGGCGTGGCGGCTGTGCCGGGCATCGCCGACACCCAGACGCCCGTCTTCGTCGCCGACGAGCACGGCGTCCGCATGCACGTGCGGGACAACTGGGTCGGACTGCTGTGGCGCGAGATCGGCGAAGTCGTCGTCGAACCCGCGGCGGGACGTCGCGATGCGCGCATCCGCATCACCAGCAAGGACGCGCGCAACACCTACGTCACGCCAGTTGGATTCACCACCTCGGTTTCCGTGGCGGAGGCCGCGGGGGAGTTGGCGCGCCGACGGGCCGCTGCCGCATACTGAGGGACCACGCCGCCGACGAAGGGCAACCATGGTGACGGGCCCACAGCCTGACGAGACTGCGCCGGAGATTCAGAAGCCCAGCAACCTGAACATTGCCAATGCGCTCACCGTCCTGCGCATCGCGGGCGTGCCGCTGTTCGGCTGGCTGCTCCTCGACCAGCACGGCACGGACGTCCGCCAACGCATCTGGGCCTTCGTCGCCTTCTGCCTGCTGATGATCACCGACCGCATCGACGGCGACATCGCGCGGTCCCGCGGGCTGGTCACCAACTTCGGCAAGCTGGCCGACCCGATCGCCGACAAGGCGCTCACCGGCATGGCGTTCGTCGGACTGTCGATCATCGGCGTCCTCTGGTGGTGGGTGACGATCGTGCTGCTGGTGCGTGAGTGGGGCATCACGCTGATGCGCTTCGTCGTCAAGAAGTACGGCGTCATGCCGGCCAGCCAGGGCGGTCGCATCAAGACCACGCTGCAGTCGGTGGCCATCGGCGGCTACCTCCTGCCGTTCGAGCTGTGGGACAACACGGTTAGCCATGTCCTGCGCTGGGGTATTCACGTCACCATGGCGGTTGCGGTTGCGTTCACGTTGGTGACGGCGGTGCAGTACGTGCGGGATGCCGTGCATCTGCGCCGCGAGCAGAAGGCCCTCACCGGGCTGGCGTGATCCCGCATGAGGCCCGTAGCGGAGATAGCCGCAGACCTGCTTGACCGACTGCTCGATCGCGGCGAGACCGTCGCCACGGCGGAGTCGCTGACCGGTGGCCTGGTTTGCGCGACGCTGGTCGATGCGCCCGGTGCGTCCGCGGTGGTCCGCGGCGGAGTGGTGGCCTACGTGCCCGAGGTGAAGGCCGCCGTGCTGGGCGTCGAGAACGAGCTGATCGCCACGAACGGCACCGTCGACGCCGACGTCGCGCGGCAGATGGCCGACGGCATCCGGCTGCGGTTGGGCGCGACGTGGGGCGTTGCGACCACCGGCGTGGCCGGCCCGGAATCGTCCGAGGGCAAGCCGGTGGGGACGGTTTTCGTCGCCGTTTCCGGCCCGGATGCCTCCGCCGTGCGCGAACTGGACCTGCCCGGCGACCGTGGCGCCATTCGCCGAGCGACGACCGCTGCGGTGCTGTCGTTGCTGCTCGCTACTCTGGAGGAACAATCAGCCGACCCGGTCGGTTGAGTTCCCCGAAGGGAGGCACGCAATGACCACGATGCGGCAGTTCGTCGGCGAGGTTCTGCGTGCCCGTCGGCTCGCGGCCGGGCTCACGTTGCGCGACGTGTCCGCACGCGCGCGGGTCAGCTTGGGCTATATCTCCGAAGTCGAGCGGGGTCAGAAGGAGCCGAGCTCAGAGCTCCTGTCTGCTCTCGTCGGCGCCCTCGATGTGCCGTTGTCGCAGGTTCTGCTCGACGTCAGCACACTGCTGGCGATCGAAGAGGGCACCGAGCTCGCCAGCGTCTCGAGCATTGCGCCGGAGCGGCCCGGCGTCGAAGTTTCCGCGGCCTGACGGCCCCATGCGCCACAGCGAACTCTGGGAGCGGCTCGACCGCCATCTGGGTCGCGGCTATGCCCGGGTGTGGGCCGACACGCAAGTGCTGCGCGGCCTGGGCGGCCGGACCGTCGAGGAAGCACTGTCGGCTGGGGAGGATCCCAAAATCGTGTGGCGCGCTGTACACGCCGCGCTGGAGTTGCCTGCGCGCGAGCGTTGACGACACGCCGCGCGGTCAATGCCGTGTTCGAACAGGTGTTCGGGCTACATTCGTCCACAGGTTGACGCCGCGAAAGCGGAATCCACAGGCGGGTCGAGGAGGCCCGGAAATGTCTGAGGGCTCTCGTAGCGTCGAAGATGCCTGGCCACCACGACACAAAGGACAGCCCCATGCCTCCCCGTAACTCCGCACCAGCCCACGAACACATCGCCGGTTTGCGTGCCGTTGCCGATGCCCGTCCCAACGATGCTGAGCGCACCAAGTCGCTCGACAACGCCATGGCACAGATCCATCGGGCCCATGGCAACGGCTCGATCATGCGGTTGGGCGATCGCACGCGGGCACCCATCGCGGTCATCCCCACCGGCTCTGCCGCACTCGACATTGCGCTCGGCATCGGCGGCTTGCCTCGCGGCCGCGTCGTCGAGATCTACGGGCCGGAGTCGTCCGGCAAGACGACGGTGGCCCTGCACGCGGTGGCCAACGCCCAGAAGGCCGGCGGTGTGGCGGCATTCATCGATGCCGAGCACGCGCTTGATCCGGAGTACGCCGCCAAGTTGGGCGTCGATGTCGACGCGCTGCTGGTGTCGCAGCCGGACAGTGGTGAGCAGGCTCTCGAGATCGCCGACATGCTCATCCGGTCCAACGCCATCGACATCATCGTCATCGACTCGGTGGCTGCCCTGGTGCCACGCGCCGAGATCGACGGCGAGATGGGTGACAGCCACGTCGGCCTGCAAGCCCGGCTCATGAGCCAGGCGCTGCGCAAGATGACCGGCGCCATCAACGGCTCGGGCACCACGGCTATCTTCATCAACCAGCTGCGCGAGAAGATCGGCGTGATGTTCGGCTCGCCCGAAACCACGACGGGCGGCAAGGCGCTCAAGTTCTACGCCTCGGTGCGGCTCGACGTGCGTCGCATCGAGACGCTCAAGGACGGCACCGACATGGTCGGCAACCGCACCCGTATCAAGGTGGTCAAGAACAAGCTCGCGCCACCGTTCAAGCAGGCCGAGTTCGACATCATGTACGGCGAGGGCATCAGCCGCGAAGGCAGCCTCATCGACGTCGGCGTCGACGCCGGAATCATCCGCAAGGCCGGCGCCTGGTACACGTACGAAGGCGATCAGCTCGGGCAAGGCAAGGAGAACGCCCGCCAGTTCCTCAAGGACAACCCTGACCTCGCGGACGAGGTGGAGGCCAAGATCAAGGCCCAGCTCGGTGTGGGTGTCCAGGCTGTCGAGGAATCGCCAGCTGACGAGCCCGACGGCGAGGACATCGAGTTCTGATGCCTGGCGATCCCGGGTCCGAGGCGTTCGCTCGTCAGATCCTGCTGCGGCGGCTGGAAGACCAGCCCCGCAGCAGGGCCGAGCTGGCCGACGCGTTGGCCAGGAAGAACGTCCCGGACGACCTGGCTGAGCGCCTGCTCAACCGGTTCGAGGAGGTCGGCCTCATCGACGATGCCGACTTCGCCTCGCAGTGGGTGCAATCGCGGCTGCGCACACGCGGGCTTGCGCCACGGCTGCTGGCGATGGAGCTGCGGCGCAAGGGCGTCGCCGACGAGATCATCCGCGAGGTTCTCGCCGACATCGATCCGGACGACGAGCGCCAGGCAGCGCATCAGCTGGTGCAGAAGAAGCTGCGGTCCATGGCGTCGCTGGACGACACCACCCGCATCCGGCGATTGACCTCGATGTTGGCCCGCAAGGGCTACGCGCCGCAGGTGGCCTTCGACGTCGTCCGTGCTGAGCTCGACGGGGCAACCGTCTAGTCGACGTCGGGAGACCAAGTCGTAGGCTTCCGGATATGCCGCCGCTTCCGTCGTTGCAGAACCTGCCCGCGCTGCCGAAGGACACCTTCGAGATCTACAAGACGCTGTCGGCTCTGCCGAGTGGCAAGAGGCTGTTCTCGACGCTGTTCTCGCAGAAGGCGCCCTACTTCGCGTCGGTTCACCTGCAGGTCCTGGACATGGACAAGAACCGCGCGGAGGTATTGATCCCGAAGCGGCGCAGCGTCCAGAACCACATCGGAACTGTTCACGCGATCGCAGTGGCCAATGGGCTGGAGGCTGCGATGGGGTTGCTGGCCGAGGCGACGACCCCCAAGGGCTACCGCTGGCTGCCCAAGGGCATGGACATCGAGTACCTCGCCCTGTCCGATTCGGACATCCGCTGCGTGGCCGAGACCACCGACGAGGACTGGGCCAACGCGCCCGACGTGCCGGTCAAGGTCACCGCAACCCGCAAGGACGGCACGGTCGTCGTCCAGGGCACCATCCGGATCTGGGTCACGCCCAAGAAGAATCGCTAGCCCCTACGGGCACGCGTCCATCTCCGGCGGGTCTGGAGTGTCGACGCGAGCCTTGCCCAGCGTCGCGGCGAATGCCTTGCTCCACGTGCCTTGCTGCTCGGCAGCCGCGATGGTGTCGGTGATGAACGGGCAGAGCTCCGGCCGGTCCTTGGCATAACCGACGCCGTAGCGCTCGCGTGTCAGCGGCTTTCCGACGACCGCCAGGTTGTCCGGATCCTCCGCCGAGTATCCGAGCAGCGTTCCACCGTCTGCGGTCATGGCGTCCGCGGTGCCCTTCAGGACGCGATCGCGACATTGTCGCGTGGTCGGCGCGGCTTGCACGCGGACCCGGTACTGCTGCTTCATCCGGTCGAACGCGGTTGACCCGGCAACCGCGCAGACCGTCCTGCCGGCGAGGTCGGCGACGCTGGTGAACGGGCTGCCCCGCTCGACCAGGATCTGCTGTCCGGTGATGAAATACGGCCCCGCCTGCCCGACGACCAGCCGGCGCTCATCGCTCAGCGAGTAGGACGCGACGACGAAGTCCACCGTGTGCTTGCGCAGGATGCGTTCGCGGTCTTCGGAGTCGATGGGGATCCACTGCACGTTCGTGGCCGGGATGCCGAGCTTGGCCGCGAGGATCTTGCCGATCTCGATGTCGAATCCGGTCGGGGTTGCCGCGCCGGCGGGCTTGTAGCCGAGCCCGGGTTGATCGACCTTGACGCCGATCTTCACGGTGCCGGCCTTGGCCAGTGCATGCATGCGACTGGACGGCGCAAACCGGCTCATGGCATGGCTGTCGACGGGGATGTGAACGGGATCGGGTTCGGTCTGGACCGGCGCGGAGCTTTCACACGCGGTCACGAGCAGGGTCATCGCGACGACGGCCCAGCGTTGAAGACCTTTCCCGGGAGTCATGGCAGAAAGTTACTCGGCGGCGGGCCACCATCCCGGTTTTGCCGCGCCGGTCAGGGGGCGTCCCTGGTGCTGGCGTCGGCTCTGGTGTCCGCGAGCCCGGCCGCAGCAATGGTGACGTCGACCTTCCGCTCGCCGGCATAGCGGTGCTGTGCCCAGGTGGCCAGCCACGTCAACAGCAGGTTCAGCGTGATGTAGGCCGCGGCCATGACGAGGGCTGTCGGGATGATGTTGCGGAACTCCCCGAAGACCTGTTTGCCGATGAAGGTGAGGCCGGGCGCCAGGACGGCGTAACCCAGGCTGGTGTCCTTCAGGGCGACGATGGACTGGCTGATGATCGCCGGCAGCATGATCTTGACGGCCTGGGGGAGGAGCACCACCTGCATGACGGTGCTCTTGCGCATGCCCAAGGCGTAGGCGGCTTCGGCCTGTCCTTTGGGCAGGGCATGGATGCCGGCCCGGGTGATCTCGGCGATCACTGATCCGTTGTAGAGCACCAACCCGATCACGACGGCCCAGTAGCCGTTGCCCCCCGGTTGCGGCCCGAGGAGGTACCACGTGGCCAGGATCAGCATGAACAGCGGGACGGCACGGAAGAACTCGACGAACACCCACGCCGGCCAGCGGACGAGCGCATGGTCCGACAGCTTCGCGATGCCGAGCAGGGCGCCGGTGACGACGGCGATGACCACGGCCACCACGGCCATGAGCACGGTCTGGCCGAGCCCCCACAGCAAGGCGTTGACGATCCGCGGGGTGACGAACGGCTCCCAGAGGTCGGGGTTGAACTGACCGCGCTCCCAGAGCCGCCACAGGACCGTCCCGACCGCTGCGGCGATGACGAGGCCTGAGACGACGGCGTAGAAGCGGTGCCGGGCGCGCGTGCGGGGGCCCGGAGCGTCGAAGAGGACCGAGGATGCCATCAGGCGACCCTCCAGCGTCGCTCCAGCGTGATTGCGACCAGTGAGATCGCCTCGACGATCAGGACGTACGCGAACGCGACGCCGAAGAAGATCCACAGCAGGTCGGACGCGTGGTCGGTGAGCAGGTCCTTCATCCGCGCCGTCAGGTCCGGCAGGCCGAAGATCGCCACCAGCGACGTGTTCTTGGTCAGGGCGATGAGCACGCTCACCAGCGGAGGGACCACGGCGCGGAATGACTGCGGAAGCACCACCTCGCGCATCGACTGGCCAAACGTCATGCCGAGCGAGCGAGCGGCCTCTGCCTGGCCCAACGGAATGGCGTTCACGCCTGCCCGGAGGGCCTCACAGACGAAGCACGACGTGTACAGCGTGAGGGCGATGATGTTCGGCCAGAAGTATCCCCAGGTGATGCCCATCTTGGGTAGGCCGAAGAAGATCAGCAGCAGGATCACCAGCAGGGGCGTGTTGCGGAAGAGGGTGATGTACAGCCCGCCGGCGAGGTTGAGCACCCGCACCGGGCCGACGCGCATGGCGGCGAGCACTGTGCCCCACACCAGCGAAAGCACGCCAGCGACGATGACCAGCTTGAGCGTCACGCCGAACGCGGCAACGAGGAGACCGGCATTGTCGATGAGCACGTTCATGCCGACCCCTCCTTGCTCGCGTTGTCGTCGGTCAGCAGGTCAGGGGCACGGGTCCATCGCGGGCCGCTTCGGCGTCTTCACGCCGGACTTGCCCAAGGTGGCCTTGAACGCCTTGGCCCAGTCGCCGTCCTTTTCGGCGCCCTTGATGGCGTCGCCGATGAACTGGCACAGCTCCGGCTTGTCCTTGTTGTAGCCGACGCCGTAGCGCTCCTCGGAGAACGGCTTGCCAACCACCTCGAGCTCGTCAGGATTCTGGGCGGCGTAGCCGAGCAGGATGGACCCGTCGGTGGTCATGGCCTCCACAGCGCCGTCGAGGACCTGGTCTCGGCACTGCGAGTAGGTCTCAAAGCCACGGCCTTTGGCGCCCTTGTCCTCGATGGTCTTCAGGGAGGTCGAGCCGGTGACGGAACAGACCTCCTTGCCCTTGAGGTCATCGACGCCCTTGATCGAGCTGCCCTTCTTGACCAGGAGCTGCTGCCCGGTGACGTAGTAGGGGCCGGCCTGGCCGACGACCTTGCGGCGCTCGTCGGTGATGGAGTACGACGCGACCACGAAGTCGACGGTGCCCTTCTGCAGGAAGGGTTCGCGGTTGTCCGAGATCGTCTCGACCCACTGGACCTTGCTGGCCGCAATGCCAAGCTTCGCGGCCAGGATCTTGCCGATCTCGACGTCGAAGCCAGTGGGTGTGTTCTCGCCGGCCCGCTTGAACCCGAGACCTGGCTGGTCGAACTTCACACCGATCTTGACCTTGCCGGACTTGGCCAAGTCGTACATGGCCGTTTCCTTGTCGAACGTGCTGGCGGCGTTCTTCTCCACCTTGTTCTGGACGGGGTTATTTTCCTCCTGTCCGGCGTTGCCACATGCGGCGAGCAGGAGGGCCGTCACCGCGCCGAGGGCGGCGAGTCGAGTTCTCATGTCAGTTCCTTTCGTCAGCAACTGTTCAATGCTTGAGGATCTTGCTGAGGAAGTCGCGGGCGCGCTCCGACTCCGGGCTCGTGAAGAACTGCTCGGGGGTGTTCTGCTCGACGATGCGGCCGTCGGCCATGAACAGGAGACGTTGCGCGGCGGTCCGCGCGAATCCCATCTCGTGGGTGACCACGATCATCGTCATGCCCCGATGCGCGAGATCGACCATCGTGTCGAGCACTTCCTTGATCATCTCGGGGTCAAGAGCGGATGTTGGCTCGTCGAAGAGCATGACCTTCGGGCTCATGGCCAGGGCGCGGGCGATGGCGACCCGTTGTTGCTGGCCACCGGACAGCTGGGCCGGGTACTTGTTGGCCTGCTGCTCGACGCCCACCCGGGCCAGCAGCTCGTGCGCCTTCTCCTCGGCCGCCTTGCGTGACTCCCTGCGGACCTTGACGGGCCCGAGCGTCACGTTCTCGAGCACCGTCTTGTGCGCGAAGAGGTTGAACGACTGGAAGACCATGCCGACGTCCGCACGAAGCTGGGCCAATGCCTTGCCCTCTTCCGGCAGCTTCTGGCCATCGATGAGGATCGTGCCCTCGTCGATCGTCTCGAGCCGGTTGATTGCGCGGCAGAGGGTCGACTTTCCGGAGCCTGAGGGCCCGATCAGGACGACGACCTCGCCGTGGGCCACCTCAAGGTTGATGTCCTGTAGGACGTGCAGGTCGCCGAACCATTTCTGAACGCCTTGCAGCGAGACGGCGGCATCCCCGGTGGCCATGCTGGCAACGTAGACCCGCCGCGGGGTCAGGGGGAGTGGCTCAAAGCCCGTGGCGAAGCGCCGTGAGGAGGTCCCGGTTCATCTGGGCGATGACGTCCAGCGGGATCTCCTTGGGGCAAGCCGCGGTGCATTCGCCGATGTTCGTGCAGCCGCCGAAGCCCTCGGCGTCGTGCTGGGCCACCATGTTCACGACGCGGTGGTGGCGCTCGGCCTGGCCCTGCGGCAGCTCGCCGAGGTGGGTGATCTTGGCGCCCATGAAAAGCGATGCCGAGCCGTTCGGGCACGCGGCGACGCACGCGCCGCAGCCGATGCAGGTGGCGACGTCGAATGCGCGGTCGGCTGCGTCCTTCGGCACCTGAACGGAGTGGGCCTCGGGGGCCGCACCGGTGTTGACCGAGATGTAGCCGCCCTGCTGAATGATCCGGTCGAACGCCGATCGATCGACGCAGAGGTCCTTGAGCACCGGGAACGCGGTTGAGCGCCACGGCTCGATGGTGATCTTGTCGCCGTCCTTGAACGAGCGCATGTGCAGTTGGCAGGTGGTCGTGACTTCCGGGCCGTGCGGCTCGCCGTTGATGACGAGGCCGCACATGCCGCAGATGCCTTCGCGGCAGTCCGAGTCGAACGCGATTGGCTCCTCGCCCTTGGTGTTGAGCTCCTCGTTGAGGACGTCGAGCATCTCGAGGAACGACATGTCCTCCGAGACGCTGTCCAGCTCGTACGTGTGCATCTTGCCCTTGGCCGATGCGTCAGCCTGGCGCCAGATGTTGAGAGTGACCTTCACTTGTACGACCTCTGCTTCATCTCGATGGCGGTGTAGACCAGCTCTTCCTTGTGCAGGATCGGCGTCTGCCCGTCGCCGGCGAACTCCCACGCTGAGACGTAGGCGAACTGGTCGTCGTGGCGCAGCGCTTCGCCGTCCTCGGTCTGCGACTCGCCCCGGAAGTGGCCACCGCAGGACTCGCGCCGGTCGAGCGCGTCGATGCACATCAGCTCACCGAGCTCGAGGAAGTCGGCGACGCGGCCGGCTTTCTCCAGCGACTGGTTCAGCGAATCGGAGGTGCCGAGCACCTTCACGTTCCGGTAGAAGTCGTCCTTCAGCGTCCGGATCAGGTCGATGGCCTTCTTCAGGCCTTCGGCCGTGCGCTCCATGCCGCAGTACTCCCACATGATGTGGCCGAGCTCGCGGTGGTACGAGTCGACACTGCGGGTGCCGTTGACGTTCATGAAGTGGTCGATCCGCTTGGTGACGGCCTCGCGCGCCGCGACGACGTCGGGGTGGTCGTCCGGGATCTCCGGGAAGGGCGCGTCGGCAAGGTAGTCGCGAATCGTGTGCGGAAGGACGAAGTAGCCGTCGGCCAGCCCCTGCATCAGCGCGGAAGCACCGAGCCGGTTTGCGCCGTGGTCGGAGAAGTTGGCCTCGCCTGTCACGAACAGCCCTGGGATCGTGCTCATCAGGTCGTAGTCGACCCACACGCCGCCCATGACGTAGTGCACGGCCGGGTAGATGCGCATGGGCAGGTCGTACGGGTTCTCGCCGGTGATCCGGGCATACATGTCGAAGAGGTTGCCGTACTTCTCCTCGATGGCCTCGCGTCCGAGGCGCTCGATCGCGTCGGCGAAGTCGAGGTAGACGCCGCGCCGGACGCCGTCGACCTTCGGGCCGACGCCGCGGCCGTCGTCGCACTGGTACTTCGCTGCGCGGGAGGCGATGTCGCGGGGGACCAGGTTGCCGAAGGACGGGTAAATCCGTTCCAGGTAGTAGTCCCGGTCTTCCTCAGCAATGGATCTTGGATCTTTGTCGCAGTCGGCGGCGTTCTTGGGCACCCAGATGCGGCCGTCGTTGCGCAGCGACTCGCTCATCAGCGTGAGCTTCGACTGGTGCGAGCCGGTGACCGGGATGCAGGTCGGGTGGATCTGGGTGTAGCAGGGGTTGCCGAAGTAGGCGCCCTTGCGATGGGCCCGCCACGATGCCGTGACGTTGCAGCCCATGGCGTTGGTCGACAGGTAGAAGACGTTGCCGTAGCCACCGGACGCGAGCACCACGACGTCGGCCATGTGTGTCTCGATGTCGCCGGTGACCATGTCGCGGGCGATGATGCCGCGGGCCTTGCCGTCGACGACGACGAGCTCGAGCATCTCGTGTCGCGTGAATGCCTGGACCGTCCCGGCCTTCACCTGGCGCTCCAGGGCCTGGTAGGCACCGATCAGAAGTTGCTGGCCGGTCTGGCCACGGGCGTAGAACGTCCGCGAGACCTGCACGCCGCCGAAGGAACGGTTGTCGAGCAGTCCGCCGTACTCGCGGGCGAAGGGGACGCCCTGCGCGACGCACTGGTCGATGATGTTGGTGCTCACTTCTGCGAGGCGATACACGTTCGATTCGCGGGAGCGGTAGTCACCGCCCTTGACCGTGTCATAGAAGAGCCGGTGGACCGAGTCGCCGTCCTCCTTGTAGTTCTTGGCCGCGTTGATGCCGCCCTGCGCGGCGATCGAGTGCGCGCGCCGCGGGCTGTCCTGGTAACAGAACGACTTGACGTTGTAGCCGGCCTCGCCGAGCGTCGCGGCGGCTGAACCGCCGGCGAGGCCGGTGCCGACGATGATGATGTTCAGCTTGCGGCGGTTGGCCGGGTTGACCAGCCGGGCTTCGAACTTGCGGGTCTGCCAGCGGTCGGCGATCGGTCCGCCGGGCGCCTTCGTGTCTTCGAGGGGCTCACCGAGGGTGTAGTAGCCGGCGGCATCGTCGGTCGGCTCGTGGCCCTCGCCGAGCGCCGATTCGTGGTGCGTGAACGTGGAGTCCGGCATGTCAACCATGTGTGCGTTCCCTTACTTGATGATGCCGAGCATGACGGACGTCGGAACGGCCGCGAATCCGATGGTGATGACCAGGGCGAGCCCCAGCGAGAACCGGCGTGACGTGGCGCGTGCCCGTGCCGATCGGTTGAAGCCCAGCGTCTGGCACGCGGCCCAGAATCCGTGGTGCAGGTGCGCGCCGAGCATGGTCAGCGCGGCCAGGTAGATGAGCGTCAGCCACCAGACCTTGAACGACGCGACCATCAGCGCGTACGGGTCCTGGACCTGGGCGTGGGTCCCGGACACGTCGATCTTGACGATGGTGAACTCGAGCAGGTGCCAGATCAGGAACAGGAAGATCACGACACCGGCCCAGCGCAGTATGAGGCTGGCCGGAATCGCGCCGGTGTGCTTCTTGACCTGATACTTCACGCTGCGGGCGTTCTTCGCGCGGCGCCACAACTTGAGGCCGCACGTCACGTGGATGACGAGGGAGCTGAGCAGGACGACGCGGGCGATCCAGAGGAAGCCGCCGTGCGGGAGGATCGGGACGCCGATGGTCCGCAGGTGCTCCGCATATTCGTTGAAGGCGTCGTGCCCGGCGAAGGCCTTGAGGTTGCCATACATGTGCCCGAAGACGAACCCGATGAAGATGAGGCCGCTGACGGCCATGAGGATCTTCAGAGCGATCGTGGTGCGGGCGGCCTTGGCGTGTTCGACGAGTTCCGGGTGAACATTGGTTGCCACGAGGACCGAGGTTATCGCTGATCTTTGGGCTTGTCTGCGCTTGGTGGGCTTCGCTCCCGGCGACGCCGACCTGTTAGTCTTGCGGGCGAGCAATCGACATCCTTTAACGGCCGTCCCGTGAGGCGGAGAAGGAGGTCGGGATGGCTGACTCTGCCTCCCGGGCTGTCCCTGAGCGGACCGTTCTCGACGGCGCCGACATCGCCCGGGCCCTGACCCGCATCACGCACGAGATCCTCGAGCGCAACCGTGGATCCGCCGACGTCCGGCTGCTCGGCATCCCCACCCGCGGCGTCCCGCTGGCCCAGCGCATCGCCAGGCGGATGAGCGAGGTCGAGGGCTGCGACATCGCGGCCGGCGCGCTCGACATCACGATGTACCGGGACGACCTGCGGCTGCGCCCAGCCCGCTCGCTCGAGCACACCGACATCCCCGATGACGTCGACGACAAGATCGTCGTCCTCGTCGATGACGTCCTCTTCTCCGGCCGCACGATCCGGGCCGCGCTCGACGCACTGAACGACATCGGCCGGCCGCGGTCCGTGCAGCTCGCCGTCCTGGTCGACCGCGGGCACCGCGAGCTGCCGATCCGGGCCGACTTCGTCGGCAAGAACCTGCCCACCTCGCTGGCCGAGAAGGTGCAGGTGCGGCTCGCCGAGATCGACGAGGCCGATGGCGTCACGATCGTCGGACGGGCCGAGGGAGGCGCCGCATGAAGCACTTGCTGAGCGCCGGAGATCTCACCCGCGAAGACGCCGTCCGCATCCTCGACACCGCCGACGAGCTGCTGGCGGTCGCGCAACGCCCGATCAAGAAGCTGCCCACGTTGCGCGGGCGCACTGTCGTCAACCTGTTTTTCGAGGACTCCACCCGCACCCGCATCTCCTTCGAGGCTGCGGCCAAGCGCCTGAGCGCGGATGTCATCAACTTCTCGGCCAAGGGCTCCAGCGTGTCTAAGGGCGAGAGCCTGAAGGACACCGCCATGACGCTGCAAGCCATGGGCGCGGACGCCGTGGTCATACGCCACCACGCCAGCGGGGCACCATACCGGTTGGCCCACCTGGAATGGACTCATGGCGCGGTCATCAATGCTGGCGACGGAACCCACGAGCACCCGACGCAGGCGCTGCTGGACGCATTCACCATGCGCCGTCACCTCGGCGACCTGCAGGGCAAGAACATCACCATCGTGGGCGACGTCCTGCACAGTCGGGTGGCGCGCTCCAACGCCTTGCTGCTCGACACTCTTGGTGCGCACGTCACGCTCGTGGCCCCGCCGACACTGTTGCCGGTCGGGGTGGACAGCTGGCCGGTGGCGACCTCGTACGACCTCGACTCCGCCGTCGAGAAGGCCGACGCGGTCATGATGCTGCGGGTTCAGCGGGAGCGGATGAATGCCTCCTACTTCCCGAGTGCCCGCGAGTACAGCCGCCGCTACGGGCTCGATCAAGCGCGGATGAACCGCATGCCCGAGGGCGCGATCGTCATGCACCCCGGGCCGATGAACCGCGGCATGGAGATCACCGCCGACGTGGCCGATTCGGTGCGCTCGGTCATCGTCGAACAGGTCACCAACGGCGTCGCCGTGCGGATGGCCGTGCTCTACCTGCTGCTCGGCGGCGCCCAGCCAGACGGCGCCGCGCAAGAAGGGACCGAATGAACATCCTGAATGTCCGGTTGCTCGGGGAAGGCGAACCGGTCGACCTCGAGGTCGCCGATGGCGTGATCACTGCGGTCGCGCCCACCGCAGAGGCCGGTGACGCGCTCATCGCCCTGCCCGGGCTCGTCGACCTGCACACGCACCTGCGCGAGCCCGGTCGCGAGGACGCCGAGACGGTCCGCACCGGCAGCATGGCAGCGGCACGAGGTGGGTTCACCTGTGTGCACGCCATGGCCAACACCGATCCGGTGGCCGACACTGCCGGTGTCGTCGAACAGGTCTGGCGGCTGGGCCGCGAGGCTGGCTTCTGCGACGTCCAGCCCGTCGGCGCCGTCACCGTCGACCTGGCCGGCGAGCAGCTGGCCGAGCTGGGCGCCATGGCCGACTCGGCGGCTCGCGTGCGGGTGTTCTCCGACGACGGTAAGTGCGTCTCCGATGCCGTCCTGATGCGACGGGCACTCGAGTACGTCAAGGCGTTCGACGGCGTCGTCGCCCAGCATGCCCAGGAGCCCCGGCTCACCCAAGGTGCGCAGATGAACGAGGGCGTCATCTCGGGCGAGCTCGGCCTGACCGGCTGGCCGGCCGTGGCCGAGGAGGCCATCATCGCCCGCGACGTGCTGCTGGCCGAGCACGTCCGGTCCCGTCTGCACGTCTGCCACCTGTCGACCCGCGGCTCGGTCGAGATCATCCGCTGGGCCAAGACGCGCGGCATCAACGTCACCGCCGAGGTCACGCCGCACCACCTGCTCCTCACCGACGATCTTGTCCGCAGCTACGACCCGATCTACAAGGTCAATCCGCCACTGCGCACCGCCGACGATGTCGCCGCGGTGCGTGAAGGCCTGGCCGACGGCACGATCGACATCGTCGCCACCGACCACGCTCCGCATCCGATGGAGGACAAGGAGTGCGAGTGGGACGCGGCGGCCTTCGGCATGCTCGGCCTCGAGACGGCGCTGTCGGTCGTCCAGCAGACGATGGTCGATACCGGCCTGCTGACGTGGGCCCAGGTCGCCGAGCGGATGTCGGCCAAGCCGGCCGAGATCGGCCGGGTCACTGACCACGGGCGCCCGCTGGCGGTGGGGGAGCCGGCCAACATCGTGCTCTACGACCCGGCCGCCTCGCGCGTGGTCGACGCCGCCGACACCGCCTCGCTGTCCCGCAACAACCCGTACGCCGGGCTCAAGCTCCCGGGCCGTGTTGTCGCCACCTACCTGCGCGGAAAGGTCACGCATGGCTGAGGCAGTACTTGTCCTTGAGGACGGACGGACGTTCCGGGGTGAGTCCTACGGCGCCACCGGCACGGCCATCGCCGAGATCGTCTTCGCCACCGGCATGACCGGCTACCAGGAGACGTTGACCGACCCCTCGTACCGGGGGCAGATCGTCGTCCAGACCGCGCCACACATCGGCAACACCGGCGTCAACGACGAGGACTTCGAGTCGCGACGTGTGTGGGTCGACGGCTATGTCGTGCGCGACCCGTCCCGGGTCCGGAGCAACTGGCGCTCCAACCGCAGCCTGGACGACCTGCTGGCCGACAACGGCATCGTCGGCATCAGCGGCATCGACACCCGCGCACTGACCCGCCATCTCCGTGAGCGCGGCACGATGCGCGCCGCCATCGCCTCGGACGGAAGCTCGGTCGAGGATCTTGTCGCGGCCGTGAACGACGCACCGAAGATGGCCGGCTCGAACTACCTCGATGACGTCACCACGCCCGAGGCGTACGTCGTCGCGCCGCTGGGGGAGAAGCGCTTCACCGTGGTTGCGGTCGACCTCGGCATCAAGGGGATGACGCCACACCGGATGTCCGAGCGCGGCATGGAGGTCCACGTCCTGCCGTCGACGTCGACGATCGAGGACATCGTCGCGATCGATCCGGACGGCGTGTTCTTCTCGAACGGGCCGGGCGACCCCGGCACGGCAGATCATCAGGTCGAGCTGCTGCAAGCCGTCCTCGAGCGGAAGATCCCGTACTTCGGCATCTGCCTCGGCAACCAGATCTTCGGCCGGGCGCTCGGTCGGGGCACCTTCAAGCTCGGGTACGGGCACCGCGGCATCAACCAGCCGGTGCAGGACCGCACCACCGGCAAGGTCGAGATCACCGCGCACAACCACGGCTTCGCCGTCGACGCGCCCCTCGACGAAGCGTTCGAGACGCCGTTCGGCCCGGCACGGGTCACCCACGTCTGCCTCAACGACGACGTCGTCGAGGGCATCGCGCTGCTGGAGCAGCCCGGTTTCAGCGTCCAGTACCACCCGGAGGCCGCCGCCGGCCCACACGACGCCGCATACCTCTTCGACCGCTTCGCCGAACTCATGAGCAAGGAGTCCTGAGTGCCTCGCCGCACAGACATCGAAAGCATCCTCGTCATCGGGTCGGGACCGATTGTCATCGGCCAGGCCTGCGAGTTCGACTATTCGGGCACCCAGGCCTGCCGCGTGCTCAAGGAGGAGGGCCTGCGCGTCATCCTCGTGAACTCCAACCCGGCGACGATCATGACCGACCCGGAGTTCGCCGACGCCACCTACGTCGAGCCGATCACGACGACGTTCCTGGAGAAGGTCATCGCCAAGGAGCGCCCCGATGCGCTGCTGCCGACGCTGGGTGGCCAGACCGCGCTCAACGCGGCCATCGCGCTGGACGAGGAGGGCATCCTCGCCAAGTACGGCGTGGAGCTGATTGGTGCGTCGATCGAGGCCATCCAGAAGGGCGAGAACCGCGAGTCCTTCAAGGCGGTGGTCGAGGGACTGCCGCCGGAGTGGGAAGCCGAGGTCGCGAAGTCGGTCATCTGCCACTCCATGGACGACTGCCTCGGTGCTGTCGACGAGCTCGGCGGCTATCCGGTCGTCGTGCGGCCGTCGTTCACGATGGGCGGCGCGGGATCCGGCCTGGCCTACGACGAGGAAGACCTGCGCCGGATTGCCGGCACCGGGCTGTCACTCAGCCCCACCACCGAGGTGCTGCTCGAGGAATCCATCCTCGGTTGGAAGGAGTACGAGCTCGAGGTCATGCGCGACCGCGCGGACAACGCGGTCATCGTCTGCTCGATCGAGAACTTCGACCCGATGGGCGTCCACACCGGTGACTCGATCACGGTCGCGCCGGCGATGACCCTCACCGATGTCGAACTCCAGCGGCTGCGTGACATCTCCCTGGGCGTCATCCGCGAGGTCGGGGTCGAGACCGGCGGCTGCAACATCCAGTTCGCGGTGCACCCGGAGAACGGACGCATCGTCGTCATCGAGATGAACCCGCGGGTGTCCCGCTCGTCGGCGCTGGCCTCGAAGGCAACAGGGTTCCCGATTGCCAAGATCGCCGCCAAGGTGGCGATCGGATACACCCTCGACGAGATCCCCAACGACATCTCCGCGCGCCCTGACGGCGGCTCGACGCCGGCCAGCTTCGAGCCGACGCTCGACTACGTCGTCGTCAAGGTGCCCCGGTTCGCGTTCGAGAAGTTCCCGAACGCCGACGACACGCTCACCACGACGATGAAGTCGGTCGGCGAGGCGATGGCGATCGGCCGCAACTTCACCGAGGCCCTCGGCAAGGCGTTGCGCTCGCTGGAGAAGAAGGGCTCCAACTTCACGTGGGCCATTCCCGCCCGTGACAAGTCGGAGCTGCTCGAGCTGATCGCCCGGCCGCACGACGGCCGCATCCGCCTCGTGCTCGAGGCCATCCGGGCCGGCGCGACGGCGGACGAGCTCTTCGAGGCCACCGCGATCGACCCGTGGTTCATCGACCAGCTCTTCCTCATCCACGAGGTCGCCCAGAAGACGGCGGACGCCCCGGATCTCGACGCGTCCGCGTTGCGAAGGGCTAAACGTCATGGCTTGAGTGACGATCAGATCGCTGGCTTGCGAGGTATGTCGGAAGCGGAAGTCAGAGCTGCTCGGTGGGCCACCGGCGTCCGGCCGGTCTACAAGACCGTCGACACCTGCGCCGCCGAGTTCGCGGCCAAGACGCCCTATCACTATTCCTCGTACGACGAAGAGACCGAAGTCGAGCCGCGGGAGAAGCCGGCGGTCATCATCCTCGGCTCCGGCCCGAACCGCATCGGCCAGGGCATCGAGTTCGACTACTCCTGCGTCCACGCCGCACTCGCGCTGAGCGAGATCGGCTACGAGACGATCATGGTCAACTGCAACCCGGAGACGGTCTCGACCGACTACGACACCTCGGATCGCCTCTACTTCGAGCCGCTGACGCTGGAGGACGTCCTCGAGGTCGTCCACGCTGAGGAGCAGGCCGGGCCGATCGCCGGCGTCCTCGTCCAGCTCGGCGGGCAGACCCCGCTGGGTCTCGCGAAAGGGCTGGAGGCCGCGGGCGTGCCCATCGTCGGCACGTCGCCGACCGCCATCGATCTCGCTGAGGACCGCGGGCATTTCGGGCGCATCATCACTGAAGCCGGTGTGCCGGCGCCGAAGCACGGCACGGCCACCACCTACGAGGGGGCGCGCGCGATCGCCGCGGAGATCGGATATCCGGTTCTCGTTCGTCCGTCGTACGTACTGGGTGGTCGGGGCATGGAGATCGTCTACGACGAGCCGAGCCTCGAGGACTACATCGACCGCGCGACCGAGATCGACGAGGACCGCCCGGTCCTGGTCGACCGGTTCCTCGACGACGCGGTCGAGATCGACGTCGACGCGCTCTACGACGGTGAGGAGTTGTTCCTCGGCGGCGTCATGGAGCACATCGAGGAGGCCGGCGTGCACTCCGGCGACTCGGCATGCGCCCTGCCGCCCATCACGCTCGGCGACAGCGAGATCGAGCGCATCCGCGAGTCCACCCGCGCCATTGCGGACGGCGTGGGAGTTCGCGGCCTGATCAACATCCAGTTCGCGATGGCCGGCGACATCCTCTACGTCCTCGAGGCCAACCCGCGCGCGTCGCGCACCGTGCCCTTCGTGTCGAAGGCCACGGCGACGCCGCTGGCGAAGGCCTGCGCCCGCCTGATGCTGGGCGAATCCATTGCTGAGTTGCGCAAGGCTGGCATCCTCCCCGAGACCGGCGACGGGGGGCGCTTGCCCGATGACGCCCCGGTCGCGGTCAAGGAGGCGGTCATGCCGTTCAGCCGATTCCGCACCTACGAGGGCAAGTACGTCGACACCGTGCTCGGCCCGGAGATGCGCTCGACGGGTGAGGTCATGGGCATCGACTCCGGGTTCGGGGTTGCCTTCGCCAAGAGCCAGGCCGGTGCGCAGAACGGCCTGCCGACGTCGGGAGCGGTCTTCGTCTCGATGGCCAACCGGGACAAGCGGCACATGATCTGGCCGATCAAGCGACTCTCCGAGCTCGGCTTCGACATCCTGGCCACCTCGGGCACCGCCGACGTGCTGCGCCGCAACGGAGTGCGCGCCACGGTGCTGCGCAAGCTGCACGAGGAGCCGTTGCCGGGGGAGAAGCGCTCGACCGTGGTCGAGAAGATCAAGTCGCAGGGCGTCCAGTTGATCGTCAACACGCCCCACGGCGTCACGTCCGGCGCCAATGCTCGTCTGGACGGGTACGAGATCCGGACGGCGGCCGTCGGCGAGGGCATCCCGTGCATCACGACGGTGCAGGGTCTGGCCGCTGCGGTGCAGGGTATTGAGGCGCTGCTCAGCGAGTCCATCGAGGTGCGCAGCCTGCAGGAGTGGGCTGCACAGACGATCGCCGGCCGCGAGGCCATGCGAGCTGAGGGCGCGTGAGCTTCGGGTCGCGCGCTCGCGCGGCGCTCGATGCCTACGGCCCGGTGTGTGTCGGCATCGATCCGCACGCATCCCTGCTGGAGCAGTGGGGACTGGGCGACGACATCGATGGTCTCGAACGGTTCTCGGCCGGTTGCGTCGAGGCGTTTGCCGGACAGGTCGGCTTCGTCAAGCCGCAGTCGGCGTTCTTCGAGCGGTTCGGGTCAGCGGGGGTGCGGGTCCTCGAAGACACCATCGCCGGGCTCCGTCACACCGGGACGTTGGTGATCCTCGACGTCAAGCGCGGCGACATCGGCAGCACGGCCGCGGCCTATGCCGACGCCTATCTGGACGAAGACAGCCCGCTTGGCGCCGATGCCGTGACGGTCAGTCCCTATCTCGGTTTCGGGTCGCTCGAGCCGTTCTTCACAGTGGCCGAGCGCAATGACGCCGGGGTGTTCGTCCTCGCCCTCACGTCGAACCCCGAGGCGCCGCAGGTGCAGCACGCCGTGCGCTCTGAAACGGGCATGTCCGTGGCCGGCACGATTCTGGACGAGCTCCGCGCTCGCAATGGCGAGGCCGTGCCGATGGGGTCGTTCGGCGCCGTCGTCGGCGCGACCATCGGCTCAAGCTCGGAGCGCCTGGACATCAACGGGCCGCTGTTGGTTCCGGGCTTCGGCGCACAAGGCGGCACGATCGACGACGTCCGCCGGCTCTTCGCTGGGGTGCTCGATCGCGTGATCGTGTCGACGTCGCGCGGCGTCCTGGCTCGGGGGCCGGACGTCGAGGCTCTCCGCGAGTCGGCGACGAGCCTCAACAGCGAACTTGTAGGGTCGCTGAAAACGACCGGCTAACCACGGGAGTCCAGACGTGCCGATGTCCAGAATCGTCGCGGGTGTCGCAGGTGCGACGCTGCTGCTGACGGCGCTCACCGGTTGCGGCACGAGTCCCTACTGCAAGGCGGTCGAGGACAACAAGGTGGCGCTCAACTCGCTCGGCGAGCAGAAGACCAACGCGGCCTACGTCGAGTACGCGCAGGCGTTCCGCGCCGTCGTCCAGGTGGCTCCGGCCGGCATCCGCAAGGACTGGTCGCGGCTGGCCGACGTCACCCAAGGTGTCGTCGTCGCGCAGCGCAAGGCCGGCATCAGCCTCGAGGACATGCTCGTTCCCGACAAGATCGCCCAGGTCCCGCCGGACAAGTTGAAGCTCCTCAACGACGCTTACGAAGCATTCAACAACACGACTGCGGAACGGAAGGCAGTGGTGAAGAATGTCAAAGACGAGTGCGGGATCGTGTTGTCGTGAGGCACGTGGCAACATGCAGGTGGCACTTCACGTGTCGTTCAACAGGAAGGTGAAGTCGTGGCTCTCCCCATCTTGACGCCGGAACAGCGTCAGGCCGCATTGCAAAAGGCGGCTCAGGCTCGACAATTGCGAGCCGAGGTCAAGAACCGGCTCAAGAACTCGGGTGCGTCGCTGGCTGACGTGATCAACGAGTCCAGGGTCAACGAGATCGTGGCCAAGCTCAAGGTCCGGGACCTGCTGCAGTCGTTGCCCGGCGTGGGCAAGGTCCGGGCGCAGGAGATCATGGATCGCATCGGCATCGCGGACAGCCGTCGTCTGCGCGGCCTCGGCGCCAACCAGATCCAGGCGCTGCTGCGCGAGTTCGGCAAGGGCGGCGGCGACAAATAGTCGCTGACGTCCCGTCACACCGGTTGGTCGTTCTCGCGGGACCGACTGCCGTCGGAAAGGGAACGGTCGCCGCTCGCGTCCGGGCCGAATACCCGGACGTGTGGGTCTCGGTTTCCGTCACGACGCGTGCGCCGCGCCCCGGCGAGGTCGACGGCGTCCACTACTTCTTCGTCGACGACGCCAAGTTCGACCGGCTGATCGAGGGCGGCGACCTGCTCGAGTGGGCCGTCGTCCACGGCGCTGCCCGCTACGGCACCCGCCGAAGCGCGGTCGAGGAGCACCTGGCGGCCGGCCAGCCCGTTCTGCTCGAGATCGACCTGCAGGGAGCGATGCAGGTGCGTGAGCGCATGCCCGAGGCGCTGCTGGTCTTCCTGGCCCCGCCGGACATGTCCGAGCTCGAGCGTCGGCTGCTCGGTCGCGGCACCGAGGACGCCGAGGAGCGGGCCCGGCGGCTTCGCACCGCCGAGGTCGAGCTGGCGGCCATGGACGACTTCGACGAGGTCATCGTCAACGGCGACGTCGCGACCGCGGCGCAGCAGTTGGTAGACTTGCTCAGGTTTGGCACTTCCGCCACCCGATAATTCCCGCGACTTCCTAAGAGGTTTCCCGTGACCACCACGCGCTCCGTCGCCGAGGGCATCACCAACCCGCCCATCGACGACCTCCTGGAGAAGGCCGACTCCAAGTACAAGCTGGTGCTCTACAGCGCCAAGCGCGCGCGTCAGATCAACGCGTACTACTCCCAGCTGGGCGAGGGCCTGCTCGAGTACGTCGGGCCGCTTCTGGAGACGCACGTCCAGGAGAAGCCGCTGTCCATCGCGCTGCGCGAGATCGCCGGTGACCTGCTGACGGTCGAGGACGTCGAGGCCGAGCAGGCCTAGCGCATCATGAGCCAGCCTCGTGAGGTTGTCTTGGG
The DNA here is from genome assembly GCA_045806885.1 of Aeromicrobium sp. Classification (GTDB taxonomy): domain Bacteria; phylum Actinomycetota; class Actinomycetes; order Propionibacteriales; family Nocardioidaceae; genus Aeromicrobium. Next base: position 36,478 of record JBJMIJ010000020.1, on the reverse strand, counting down.
CGTATGCGGGGGCATCGCCGCCTACAAGGCGGCCAGCTTGCTGCGCCTGTTCACCGAGTCTGGCCACCGCGTCACCGTGGTGCCGACGGCGTCGGCGCTGAGGTTCGTCGGCGCGCCGACGTGGGAGGCGCTGTCCGGGAGGCCGGTGTCGACGGAGGTCTTCGACAACGTCGACTCGGTCCAGCACGTCCGCATCGGGCAGCAGGCCGACCTCGTCGTGGTGGCGCCGGCGACGGCGAACCTGCTGGCCAAGGCTGCGCACGGACTGGCGGACGACCTGTTGAGCACGACCTTGCTGGCCACGCGCGCTCCAGTCGTCTTCGCGCCGGCCATGCACACCGAGATGTGGGAGAACGCCGCGACCCAGGCGAACGTCCGGACGCTGCGCGAGCGCGGTTACGTCGTGCTCGACCCAGCTGTCGGCCGGCTCACCGGCGTCGACTCCGGGCCGGGACGCCTGCCCGAGCCCGACGAGATCTTCGCGGCCTGCGGCGAGGTGCTCGACGTCCAGCGCCAAGCCGACCTACGCGGCAAGCACGTCGTCGTCTCGGCGGGTGGCACGCGCGAGTACCTCGATCCCGTGCGCTTCATCGGCAACCGTTCGTCCGGCCTCCAGGGCTATGCCCTGGCGCGGGCGGCGGCGAGCCGGGGCGCCACGGTCACGCTGGTCGCCGCCAACGTGACCCTGCCCGACCCGGCCGGCGTGACCGTCGAGCGCGTCGTCACCACCGACGAGATGCGGCAGGCCGTGCTCGCCGCCGCGGCCGATGCCGACGTCGTCGTCATGGCCGCCGCACCCGCCGACTTCCGTCCATTGGCGCAGGCCGACAGCAAGATCAAGAAGCGCCACGATGGCACGGCGCCGAGCATCGAGCTGGTCGAGAACCCCGACATCCTGGCCGAGCTGGTCGGCACACGCACGAGCAAGCGGCCGATGATCGTCGGGTTCGCCGCCGAGACCGGCGACGACAACGGATCGGTCATGGACCACGCGCGGGCCAAGCTGGAACGCAAGGGCTGCGACCTGCTCGTGGTCAACGACGTCAGCGATGGCCGCGTCTTCAACGCCGCCGACAGCGAGGTCGTCATCCTGGGTGCCGACGGCACCACGCGTGAGGTGTCAGCCGGCCCGAAGGCCGAGATCGCTCACGCCATCTGGGACGCGGTCGTCGACGCCGTTTCCTGAGCATCACGACGTCGCGCAAGACTTGCCCAACATGTGGGCCGGAGTTTCATCATCTGAGCGCGTTCGGCCTACACTTGCCGGGACCTTTTGCTTCGCCGAGGGGCGGCGCAGCCACATCAGGGAGTTTCTTCGTGGGCCGTTTGTTCACCTCTGAGTCCGTGTCCGAAGGACACCCGGACAAGATCGCCGACCAGATCAGCGACACCATCCTCGACGCGATGCTCGCGCAGGACCCGGCCAGCCGCGTCGCCTGCGAGACATTCGTGACGACCGGCCTGGTTGTCATCGGTGGCGAGATCACCACGACGGCGCAGGTCGACTTCCAGGAGCTGATCCGCTCCACCATCAAGGAGATCGGCTACGACGACTCCGCGAAGGGCTTCGACGGCAACACGTGTGCGGTCATGGTCGCGCTCGACAAGCAGTCCCCGGACATCGCGCAGGGCGTCGACAACGCCGAGGAGTCCCGGCTCGGTGTCTCGGATGCCGACCTCGACAAGCAGGGCGCCGGCGACCAGGGCCTGATGTTCGGCTTCGCCTGCGACGAGACGCCCGAGCTGATGCCGCTGCCGATCACCATCGCGCACCGGCTCGTCGAGAAGCTGTCGGAAGTGCGCAAGAACGGCACGCTGCCGTACCTACGCCCGGACAGCAAGAGCCAGGTCACCATCGAGTATGACGATGAGGGCAACAACCCCAAGCGCGTCGCCGCGGTCGTCATCTCCAGCCAGCACGAGGAGGGTGTCGACCTGGAGAACCAGCTCGCTCCGGACATCAAGAAGCACGTCATCGACGAGGTGCTCGCCCAGTACGACATTGACTCCTCGGACTACGAGCTGCACATCAACCCGACCGGCAAGTTCGTGATCGGTGGCCCCATGGGCGACGCCGGCCTGACCGGTCGCAAGATCATTGTCGACACGTACGGCGGCTACGGCCGTCACGGCGGTGGCGCCTTCTCCGGCAAGGACCCGTCGAAGGTCGACCGCTCCGCTGCCTACACCGGCCGCTGGGTTGCGAAGAACATCGTCGCTGCCGGGCTCGCCAGGAAGGTCGAGGTTCAACTCGCCTACGCCATCGGCGTGGCGCACCCCGTCGGGTTCTACATCGACACCTACGGCACCGAGACGGTTCCCCTGGCGAACATCTACAAGGCCGTCAAGGAGAACTTCGACCTGCGACCGGCCGCGATCGTGCGCGACCTCGACCTGAAGCGCCCGATCTACAAGCAGACGGCTGCCTACGGTCACTTCGGTCGTCCGGGCCTCCCGTGGGAGAGCACCGACAAGGCCGAGGCGCTCAAGGCGTCAGCCAACGCCTGACGTCGGCGCCTGCTGATATGAACGGTGCGTGATCCTCGCTTCGCTCGTCAACGGGCTGTCGGCCACTCGGTACGACCAGCAAGCTGGCCGTACTCTCGGTAACCTCCGCCCGTGATCGCCCGCGTCGTCGTCGATTCGCCGCTCCCGCACCTGGACCGGCCGTTCGACTACGACATCCCCGCCGAGCTCGCCGACGACGTCGCGGTTGGCTGCCGGCTCAAGGTGCGGTTTGCCGGACGGCTGGTCGATGCGTTCGTACTCGAGCTCGTCGAGACGTCCGACCACGCGGGCAAGCTTGCGCCGATCGCGAAGGTCGTCTCGTCCGAGCCCGTCCTGTCGGCGGCTGTGGCCGAGCTGTGCCGCGCGGTCGCCGAACGGTGGGCCGGGACGCTGAGCGACGTCCTGCGGCTGGCCATACCGCCGCGGCAGGCGCGGGTCGAGGCCCAGCCCATCAAAGAGCACGCCCAGGCCGAGCCGCCGCCGCCCGACGAAAGCTTGTGGCTGCCATGGCCCGGAGGTCCGAAGTTCCTAGCAGCGCTGGCGACGGGGGAGAGCCCACGCGCCTGCTGGGCGGCGCTTCCCGATCACGATCCCGCCGAGGCCGTGGCTCAAGCAGTGCTCGCCACGCTCGGCTCCGGCCGGGGTTCCGTGGTCTGTGTTTCCGACAATCGCGACCTCGATCACTGGGACGCCGTGTTCGAGCGCGTGCTCGGGCCGCACGTCCACGTCCTCCTGTCGGCCGCGCAGAAGCCGGCCGCGCGCTACAGGTCGTTCCTGGCGGCAGCTCGCGGTGAGGCGCAGGTCGTGCTCGGCACGCGAGCCACGGCGTTCGCGCCCGTCGGCGACCTCGGCCTGGTCGTCATGTTCGACGACGGCGACGACCTCTTCGCTGAGCCGAGGGCGCCGTACTCCCATGCCCGCGAGGTGCTGCTCATCCGCGCCCTGCAGGAGAACACCGCCGTTCTCCTGGGCGGATACGCCCGATCCGTCGAAGCGCAGGCACTCGTCGAGCGGGGCTGGTGCGCCGACCTGACACCCGAGCCGGTGACGCGTCGACGGATGTGGCCTGCGTTGGAGGTCTCCGACGGCGACGCAGGCGCCCCCGCGCGACTCCCGCGGGCGGTGTTCAAGGCCATCCGTGCGTCTGAAGGCGCGGTGCTGGTGCAGGTCCCGCGTCGGGGCTACCGAACCTCCTTGGCGTGCCAGCAATGCCGTGCGCCGGCGCGGTGTGCGGCCTGTGGCGGCCCGCTCGAGCAGGCTGCGGCCGGGCAGGGGCTGCAGTGCCGCTGGTGCGGTGAGCTGCCCGGCGACCACTGGGCCTGCTCCACCTGCGGTGGCAGCGATGTCCGCGCGCCCACGATCGGGCATCTGCGCACGGCGGAGGAGTACGCCGCGGCGTTTCCCGATCGGACCGTGGTGACGTCCGGCGGGTCGGCCGTCCTCGACACCGTCGACGCCGGGCCCTTCCTCATCCTCGCCACGCCCGGCGCCGAGCCGCGCGTCGCCGGCGGCTACGGCCTCGTCGTCCTCATGGACACATGGCTGATGCTGACGCGCGACGACATCCGTGTGGTCGAGGAGGCGCATCGGCGTTGGTTCAACGCCTTGGCAATGGCGCGTGAGTCGGGGGCTGCGGTTGCGGTGGGCGACGCCACCGTGCTGCAGGCTCTCGTCCGGGCCGATCCGGTCGGCTTCGCCCGGCGCGAGCTGGACGTCCGCGCCGAAACGCATCTGCCTCCCATCGGTCGGCTCGCCGTGGTCGACGGCCCCGAAGACGTCCTCGACACATGGGCCGTCCGGGACTGGACCACGCACACCGAAGTGCTCGGCCCGATGGAAGCGGACGGTCCCCCAAGCACGCAAAGCGTGCAGGGAGGTGCCCCCAGAACGAGGCTGGTGCTCAGGGCGCCCTTGCGTGAAGGTGCCGAACTCGCCCGACTGCTGCACGTGGCGCAGTCCGAGCGCAGCGCGGCCAAGCTGGCCGCCGTGCGCGTCCGCATCGACCCCATGTCGTTCTGATCCATACACTCCTCGGATGCGCCTCGTGTTCGCCGGTACGCCCGAGACGGCCCTGCCGACGTTGCGTGCCCTCACCGAGAGCCGACACGACATCGCCGCCGTGCTGACCCGGCCGGACGCCGCGGCGGGCCGGGGCAGACACCTGCGTCCGTCGCCGGTCGCAGCGTTCGCGCGGGAGCAGGGCATCGAGGTCCTGACGCCCGCCAAGCCGTCGGATCCGGAGTTCCTCGACCGGCTGCGCGCCATCGGGCCAGCCTGTTGCCCCATCGTGGCCTACGGCGCCCTGCTGCGCCGCGAGGCACTCGACATTCCCGAGTTCGGGTGGATCAACCTGCACTTCTCGGTCCTGCCGGCCTGGCGCGGGGCCGCGCCGGTCCAGCGCGCGATCATGGCCGGCGACGAGGTCACCGGCGCCACCGTGTTCAGCCTGGTCGAGGAGCTGGATGCCGGCCCGGTGCTGGGCACGATCACCGAGCGCATTCGTCCCGACGACACGGCCGGGACGATGCTCGACCGGCTCGCCGACTTCGGCGCAAAGCTCATGGTGGACGTGCTCGACCACATCGAGGACGGCGACATCGGTGCCATCGCCCAGAGCGACGACGCCGTCTCCTACGCGGCCAAGATCAGTACCGCGGACGCCCGGGTGCGGTGGGATCTGCCAGCCTTCGCCGTCGACCGGCAGATCAGAGGATGCACGCCAGCGCCCGGCGCCTGGACGGAGCTCAACCTGGCCGACGGCGAACCGCTCCACCTCAAGCTCGGCCCGGTCGAGGTGACAGACGAGGCCACGTTGCCACCCGGCGAGGTGGCGGTCGAGAAGCGCGTGGTCCGTGTGGGGACAGGCACCACGGACGTCGTACTCGGCACTGTGCAGCCGCACGGCAAGAAGCCCATGGGCGCGGCCGACTGGGGGCGTGGGCTCCGGGTCGAGCGGGCGGCCTTCAAATGACCGATCCAGTTCGCCAAGCGGCATTTGACGCCCTACGCGCGGTCGACGAGCGCGACGCCTACGTCAACCTGCTGCTGCCGCAGCTGTTGCGCGAGCGTCGCCTGACTGGCCGCGACGCTGCGCTCGCCACCGAGCTGGCCCATGGAACCTTGCGCTGGCAGGGGTCGTACGACGCGGTCATCGACCACCTCGCGCCGGGACGCGCCATTGAGCCAGCCGTCCGCGACGCGCTCCGGATGGGTTGCCATCAGCTGCTGTCCATGCGGATTCCCGACCATGCGGCGGTGTCGACGACGGTCGGCATCGTCAAAGCCTCGGTCGGACACCGCGCCGTGGGCTTTGCCAACGCCGTGCTTCGGCGGGTGTCACAGAACGACTTCGACGGCTGGATGCGAGTCGTCACCGCTGAGCTCGATGAGCCGGCTGCCCTCGCCGTCCGGACGTCGCACCCGGCGTGGATCATCGAGGCGCTCGGTGCCGCACTCGGACCCGACGGCGACCTCAAGGCCCTGCTGGCAGCGGACAACGTCCCGCCGAAGGTGACGCTGGCCGCACGGCCGGGCCTGTGTGAGCCGGACGAACTCCCGGGCACGCCCGGCCGGTTGTCGCCCTACGCACGGATCCTCGACGGCGGGGAGCCGCGGGAGATCGCCGCTGTGCGCGAAGGCCGCGCGGGTGTCCAGGACGAGGGTTCGCAGGTCGTCGCGATCCAGCTCGCCGCGGAGGCCATCGACGGCCCGGACGAGCAATGGCTCGACCTGTGTGCGGGCCCGGGCGGCAAGGCGGCGCTGCTGGGGGCCATGGCGGCGCAGCGCGGGGCAGCTCTGGTGGCCAACGAGGTGCAGCCGCATCGCGCCGAGCTGGTCCGGTCGACGGTTGCGCTGCTGTCGAACGTCACCGTGACGACGGAGGACGGCCGGCGCGGCCCATGGGCCCCGGCGAGCTTCGACCGCATCCTTGTCGACGCGCCCTGTACCGGCCTCGGCGCGCTGCGTCGGCGTCCGGAGTCGCGCTGGCGACGCCAGCCGGGCGACCTCGCTCAGCTGGTTCCGCTGCAGCGCGCGCTGCTGGAACGCGCCCTCGAACTGGTCCGATCGGGCGGAGTCGTCGCCTATGCGACCTGTTCGCCCCACCTGGCCGAAACCCGCGACGTGCTTGCCGCGGTGGGCGTCCAGCCGGGATCCGTCACCCAACTCTGGCCGCACGTGGATGGCACGGACGCGATGTTCTGCGCCATCATTCGCCGGAGCTAGGCCTCAGAGCTCGCGCGCTCGTTCCATTCCGCGGCCAACGGCGATGCCAGTGCCCCCGACGGCAACGACGAACACGGCGAGGACGACCCCCGCGACCGAGAGTGTGTCCAACGCGATCTCCAGGATCACCAAGCCGACGGCGAGGGCGCAGATGAGCCAGCCGAGGCCGACCACGATGTGCCCGCCGACCCAGGCCCCGCGCGGGCGGGGTGGCCCGTTGTCACTCATGCGCTCAGTTTGGCCTACGAGACGACTCACGGGGAGTCACCGCCGCAAGCCGATAAGGTGAGGAGTTCGCCTGATCGTGCGCGGGTGGAGGAGTCGATGAGCGCCCTGGAGTCAGACCGCCTCGAGGCGGCAATGCGCGCTGCCATCGCCGCTGCCGCAGCGACGCATCGGACGCTGCCGAACCCGCGGGTGGGATGCGTTCTGCTCGCGCCCGACGGCTCCACGATCGCTGTTGGAGCGCACCTGGGCGCCGGGCTGCCGCATGCCGAGATCGAGGCGCTCCAGCAGGCTGGCGAGGCGGCGCGCGGCGCCACCGCGGTCGTGACACTCGAGCCGTGCAACCACACCGGACGCACCGGGCCGTGCACGAAAGCTCTGATCGACGCCGGCGTGGCGCGGGTCGTGTTTGCCCAAGCGGACCCGACGGCCGAGGCCGGCGGTGGAGCCGCTGTACTCAGCGCGGCCGGCGTCGACGTGGTGGGCGGGCTGCTCGAGGCAGAGGCTGCCCAGCTCAACGTCGAGTGGACGTACGCCGTCGCGCACGGCCGGCCGTTCGTCACCTGGAAGTACGCCGCCACGATGGACGGCCTCAGCGCCGCGCCCGACGGCAGCAGCAAATGGATCACCAGCGCCGAGGCGCGCCGCGACGTCCAGCTCTTCCGTGCCGAGGCGGACGCGATCATGGCCGGGACGGGCGCGGTCCTGGCCGACGACCCGCGTCTGACCGTGCGCGACGCCGAGGACCTGCCGCTGCCCTATGCGCAACAGCCGCTGCGCGTCGTCGTCGGCGAGACGCGCATTCCGAGCTACTTCCGGGTGTTCGACCGGACAGCGCCCACCCTGCTCATCCAGTCGCGCGACCCGGAGGTCGTGTTGACGAAGCTCGTCGACAACGGCATTCGACACGTCTGGCTGGAAGGCGGGCCCAGACTGGCCGGTGGTTTCTGGAATGCCGGATACGTCGATCGCGTTATCGGTTACATCGCTCCGGCGATGCTCGGTTCCGGCCGGGCGGCACTCGAAGGCGAAGCCGCAACGCTCGCAGACCTGCGACCGATCGACATCACCGACCTGCGCCGCATCGGACCGGACATCCGCATCGTCGGGACGCCGGGCGCGGCGCAGCGCGAAGAAATCGGAAAAGCCACAGGCCGTGGTCCCGAACCCAGTACACAGGAGGACCCGAGCTGATGTTCACGGGCCTGGTCGAGGAGCAGGGCACGGTGGTCGCCATCGAGCCGTTGGGCGATTCCGTGCGGCTGACGCTGCGCGGCCCTGTCGTCACCTCCGACGCGTCGCACGGCGACTCCATCGCGGTCAACGGCTGCTGCCTGACCGTGACGGACCTCGACGGCGACGCCTTCACGGCCGACGTCATGGAGGAGTCGCTCCAGCGCACCTCCCTGGGTGATCTCAGTGTCGGTGCCCCCGTGAACCTCGAACGCGCAGCCGCCGTCGGGTCCCGGTTGGGTGGCCACATCGTGCAGGGCCACGTCGACGGTGTCGGCTCATTGCTCTCGCGCACGCCGAGCGAGCACTGGGACGTCCTGCGGTTCTCGCTCCCGGCTGAACTGGCCCGCTACGTCGTCGAGAAAGGCTCGATCACGGTGAGCGGGGTCTCCCTCACCGTCGTCGACGTCGACGACGACTCGTTCGCCGTCTCCCTCATCCCGACCACGCTCGCCGACACGATCCTGGGCACCCTTCAGCCGGATGACCGCGTCAACCTCGAGGTCGACATCGTGGCCAAGTACGTCGAACGTCTACTGGCTCCCAACTCCGGAGGTGCGGCATGAGCGTCGAACTGGACTCCATCGAACGCGCCTTGGCCGACCTCAAGGCTGGAAAGGCGATCGTCGTCGTCGACGACGAGGACCGCGAGAATGAGGGCGACATCATCTTCGCCGCGAGCAAGGCGACGCCGGCACTCATGGGCTTCCTCGTCCGTCACTCCAGCGGGTACGTGTGCGCGCCGATGCCCGGGACAACGCTCGACCGGCTGGGCATTCCGCTGATGACTGCGCACAACCGCGAGATGATGCGGACGGCGTACACGATCTCGGTCGACGCCCGCGACGGCGTCACGACCGGCATCTCGGCGGCCGACCGCGCACGCACCTGCCGGGTGCTGGCCGACTCGGCCACTGAGCCGTTCGAACTGGTGCAGCCCGGCCACGTCCTGCCGCTGCGAGCCGTTGACGGGGGAGTGCTCGAGCGCCCCGGTCATACCGAGGCCGCGGTCGACCTGACCCGCCTCGCCGGCCTCACGCCGGGCGGCGTCATCGGCGAGGTCATCAACGACGACGGCACGCTCATGCGTGCGCCGGAGCTGCGGGCCTTCGCTGACGAACACGGTCTGGCGCTGGTCTCGATCGAAGACCTCAAGGTGTACCGCCGCCTGCACGAGTCGCAGGTGGTTCGCCTGGCAGAGACGCGCCTGCCCACCGAATTCGGCGAGTTCACGGCGCTCGGCTACCGCGACACGGTCAGTGGCGCCGAGCACGTCACGCTGATCCACGGCAACCCATCGGCGACGGGCGCGCTCGTCCGGGTGCACTCCGAGTGCCTCACCGGCGATGTCCTTGGCTCCCGGCGGTGTGACTGCGGTCCACAGCTGCAAGCGTCCATGGCTGCGGTGACCGCGGCGGGGTCCGGCGTCGTCGTCTACCTGCGTGGGCACGAAGGGCGCGGCATCGGGTTGCTGGCCAAGCTGCAGGCCTACGCGCTGCAGGATCAGGGCCGCGACACGGTCGAGGCGAACCTTGAGCTCGGATTCGGCGAGGACGAGCGGGACTACGCCGCGGCAGCGCAGATCCTGCGCGATCTGGGCCTCGGCAGCGTCCGCCTGCTCACCAACAATCCCGACAAGGCAGTCGGCCTCGAGACCTACGGGGTGTCGGTGTCGGAGCGGGTGCCGATCATCATCGAGCCGACGGCCGACAACCTGCGCTATCTCCAGACCAAGGCTGTGCGGATGGGCCATGACCTGCCGGACCTGATCATCCCCGACGCGGTGGAGGAGCACGCATGACCGGGCACGGAGCGCCTGAACTGGCGGTCGACGGCTCGTCCGCCCGCGTCGTCATCGTCGCGTCCAGCTGGCACGAGACGATCATGGACGGCCTCATCGCCGGCGCCCGTCGTGCGCTGGAGCAGGCCGGGACGTCTGACGTCAGCCTGGTGCGCGCGCCGGGTGCATTCGAGCTCCCGCTCTATGCCAAGGCCTGCATCGCCCAGGGCTGCGACGCGGTGGTGGCGCTCGGCGTCGTCATCCGGGGCGGCACGCCGCACTTCGAGTACGTCTCGGCGGCCGCGACGGACGGCCTGGCCCGCGTCGCCCTCGACGAGCAGGTCCCGGTCGGCTTCGGCCTGCTGACCTGTGACACGGAGGAACAGGCGCTCGACCGCGCCGGCTTGCCCGGCAGCGCCGAGGACAAGGGCCGCGAGGCCGCCGAGGCCGCTCTGGCCACGCTGGCAGCCCTGCGCGCCCTTGGCGATTAGTCAGTCGGAGCTCATGCGCCCAACGCCCTAGACTCATTCCCCGTGAAGACCTTCGACCAGCTGTTCGCCGAGCTCGCCGCCAAGGCGAGCGAACGCACGCCGGGCTCGCGCACCGTCGCCGAGCTTGACGCGGGTGTGCACGCCATCGGCAAGAAGCTGGTCGAGGAGGCTGCCGAGTCCTGGATGGCGGCCGAATACGAGGACGTCGACCGCACCGCCGAGGAGATCAGCCAGCTGCTTTATCACGCGCAGGTGCTGATGCTCGCCAAGGGAATCGCGCTCGAGGACGTCTACGCGCACCTCTGACCGCGCCCCGATCCTGCCCTGACACCGAAGGAACCCACATGCTCACCGTCGCCGTGCCCAACAAGGGCTCGCTGGCCGAAGCCGCTGCCGAGCTGCTCACCGAGGCCGGCTACCGCCAGCGCCGCGACAGCAAGGACCTCGCGACCATCGACAGCGAGAACGACGTCGAGTTCTTCTACCTGCGTCCGCGCGACATCGCCATCTACGTCGGTGAAGGGACGCTCGACGTCGGCATCACCGGCCGCGACCTGCTCCTGGACTCCGGGGCGCACGCCAGTGAGGCCTTGCAGCTCGGCTTCGGCGCCTCGACCTTCCGCTTCGCCGCGCCGGTCGGCACCATCACGTCCGTCGAGCAGCTCGCCGGCCAGCGCATCGCCACCTCGTATCCCGGCCTGGTCGAGCAGTGGTTGCGCGAGCGCGGGATCGACGCCACCGTCGTCCGCCTCGACGGCGCGGTGGAGACCTCCGTGCGCCTCGGCGTCGCCGACGCCATCGCTGACGTCGTCCAGACCGGCACCACGCTGCGGCAGGCCGGCCTGGAGGTCTTCGGTGACCCGATCCTGTCGTCCGAAGCCGTCATGATCACCCGTCGCGAAAACTCCCTGGCCGGCAACGGCTACGAGGTCCTCAAGCGCCGACTGGAGAGCGTCCTGGTCGCACGGACATACGTGATGATGGATTACGACATCCCGGCCGAGGCGCTCGACGCGGCCGTCGAGGTCACGCCGGGCATAGAGTCGCCGACCATCTCGCCGCTGCGCAAGGAGGGTTGGGTCGCCGTCCGGTCGATGGTGCCGCGGTCGTCCGCCCAGTCGGTCATGGACCGGCTGTACGACTTGGGCGGACGCGGGATCCTCGTCACGGACATCCTCGCGTGCCGGGTGTGACGACCTACCGCCCCGGGGGGACGCGGATCGTCGCCTACGGTGCGGCCGTCGTCATCCTGGTCGTCGCGTTCGTCATCGGAGCGGCGCTCCCGGAGAACATCGTGTTCACGGGCGCACAGCTGTCGACGCTCGCACTGATCTACGTAGCCATTGCGGTCGGGTTGCACGGCATCGGACGCAGCTGTGTCCGGGCGTCCGACGCAGGCTTGGAGATCCGGAACGGCTACAGCACGCACACCATCGCGTGGTCGGAGATCCACGGCATCTCCATGCGCCCGGGAGCCCCGTGGCCCACACTCGTGCACGGCGACGACGAGCGCACCATGCTGTTCGCGCTGCAGGGTTCCGATGGCCCGCGTACGAAGAAGGCCGTCAACGAGCTCGTCTGTCGGATCCCATGACCGATCACGCCCGGTCGCTGGCCGAACCGGCCTTCCCGGACGACGATGGCCTGATCGACCCTCGTCTGGCCGCGGCGCTCGGCGACGACGCGGCCGTCCTCGCCGTCTTCGGCGAGGTCCGCGTCTTCGTGCCGATCGTCGCGATCCTGGGGGAGCAGGCGACAGACGGATCGGACAAGAGCGCCGACATGGCCGCGGTGTTCATGACCGGCGCTGACGGGCGCAGGGCGCTGCTGACGTTCAGCTCAGTCGCAGCACTCGAGGCATGGAACCCGCTCGCGCGCCCCGTCCCGGTCTGGGGCCGCGAGGCCGCGCAGGCCGCTGTGGACGAGGGTGCGTCGGCACTGCTGCTCGATCTCGGGACGCACCGCTTTACCGTCCTCGAGCTGTCGGGTTGACGGATTTTCCCTCCGGCGGCTGCCGCTGATACCCTGAGCGGGCGAAGTGGAGGCAACTCCCACCTGCAGGGTTTCCGGATCCTGGGGTTTGGACCGACCAGATCGGTCGTCGGCAGCGCCGATGCAGGCGGAGACGCCTGTGGCGGCAACGTCGTCAGTGAACCTTCGCCTCGCGCGGAGGTTTTTTCTTTGCCCCCACCCATTGACCACAGGAGGATTTATCAGCACGGAGTTGCGCGTCAACGACCGCATTCGCGTCCCCGAGGTTCGCCTCGTCGGACCGGCCGGTGAGCAAGTCGGGATCGTCCGCATCGAGGATGCCCTGCGCTTGGCCGCCGAGGCCGATCTCGACCTGGTCGAGGTCGCACCGACGGCCCGCCCGCCGGTATGCCGCCTCATGGACTACGGCAAGTTCAAGTACGAAGCCGCCCAGAAGGCCCGCGAATCGCGTCGCAACCAGACGAACACCATCATCAAGGAGATGAAGCTTCGCCCGAAGATCGATCCGCACGACTACGAGACCAAGAAGGGTCACGTCGTTCGGTTCCTGAAGGCAGGCGACAAGGTCAAGATCACGATCATGTTCCGTGGCCGCGAACAGCACCGCCCCGAGCTCGGGTATCGGCTGCTGCAGAAGCTCGCCGCAGACGTCGAGGATCTCGGCATCGTCGAAGCGCATCCCCGCCAAGACGGCCGCAACATGACGATGGTGCTCGGCCCGCTGAAGAAGAAGTCCGAAGCGCAAGCCGACGTCAAGGCCGAGAAGGAACGCTCCACCGCCGAGAAGGCAGCCGAGCGCGAGGCCGACGAGGCCGCCGACAAGGCTCACCGCGAAGCACAACACCAAGGACCAACGCCGAAGAAGCCGCGGCGTCGCTCCGAAAACATCGACCCAGACATGGAGGCCTGAGATGCCGAAGTTCAAGCCGCATTCCGGCATGAAGAAGCGGGTGAAGATCACCGGCACGGGAAAGCTGCGCCGTGAGCAGACCAACCGCCGTCACCTGCTGGAGCACAAGTCCAGCACCCGGACGCGTCGCCTGGAAGGCACCACCGAGGTGTCGAAGGCCGATACCAAGAAGGTCAAGAAGCTGCTCGGTCTCTGAGCCGACCACGCCCTGGCGCCGAAGGCGCGACCAAGCACCACAGAGATTTGAAGGAGAACTGAGATGGCACGCGTCAAGCGATCCGTCAACGCGCAGAAGAAGCGCCGCGAGACTCTCGAACGCGCCGCGGGCTACCGCGGCCAGCGTTCGCGGCTGTACCGCAAGGCCAAGGAACAGGTCACGCACTCGCTGGTCTACAACTACCGCGACCGCAAGGCCAAGAAGGGCGACTTCCGCCGGCTCTGGATCCAGCGCATCAACGCTGCGGTTCGCGCCGAGGGCATGACGTACAACCGCTTCATCCAGGGCCTCAAGGCCGCTGGTGTCGAGGTCGACCGTAAGAACCTGGCCGATCTCGCCGTGTTCGAGCCGGCTGCCTTCTCAGCGCTGGTCCAGGTCGCCAAGGACGCCCTCCCGGAGGACGTCAATGCGCCCCGTGGGGACGCAGCCTGAGCGCACGCAACACCAAGCGCCTCGCGAACCGCAAGATGCGCGCCTCAACTGGTGAGTTCCTCGCCGAAGGGCCGCAGGCGGTTCGCGAGGCGCTGGCCGTTGCGGCGGTGATCGAGGTGTTCGCGACGGCGAGGTTCGACGACTGGCGGCCCGCCGATGGCGACGTTGTCTGGAACGTCGTGGACGACGCCACGCTCGCGGGCATCGCCGACGCCGTTACGCCGCAGGGCATCGTCGCGCGGTGCCACAGCGTGCTCCAGGCGCTGGACACGCTCCCGGAAACGGTGCATCTGGTCGCCGTGGGCGTCGGCGTGCGCGACCCGGGCAACGCCGGCTCGATCATCCGTGCCGCCGACGCCGCCGGCGCAGATGCGGTGGTGTTCGCCGGCGACTCGGTCGATCCGCTGAATCCCAAGGCGGTGCGGGCCACCGTGGGCAGCCTCTTCCATCTGCCGGTCATCGTCGAGCGCGAGGTCGAGCGCATCATGACGGCCCTCCGAGCCCGTGGCCTGACGGTGCTCGCGGCCGACGCCGGGGGAGGGGCCGACCTGTTCGACGTCGACCTGTCCGGGCCGACGGCCTGGCTCTTCGGCAACGAGGCCCACGGGTTGGGCGCCGCAGCCGAACTGGCCGATACCCGGGTGGCCATCCCGATCTACGGGCAGGCCGAGAGCCTGAACCTGGCGACAGCAGCGGCTGTCTGCCTGTACGCGTCCGCGCGAGCGCAGCGAGGGGCCTGAACGCTCGAACTAGTGATTTGGCACTAGATTCGCGTCCATGATCCTCGCTGCGCTCGTCAACGCGACTTCGGCCACGCCCCCTCACGCCCTGGCGGGCGCGGGAGGTACCCCCAGGCACGACCAGCAAGCTGGCCGTGCCCTCGGTAACCTCGTCGCGTGGACCTGAACCACTTCCCGGACGGCGTCCTGATCGCCGGCCCGGACGAGCGGGTCCTGTTCGCCAACGACATCGCCCGGAAGATGACCGGGATCGAGGACCCGATCGGGATGCACCTCGACAACGCGCTGCCGCTCGGAGACCTCAAAGGCCACACGTGGTTCGACTCGGCGAACCCCTACGGCGGCTTGGCCATCCGGACGCGCGTCGCCGAGCAGGCGTGGTTCTCGCCGCAGGGTGTGGAGTTCCTCGTCACCGCGCGGATGGTCCGCGACGAGAGCGGCAATATCCATCGCGTCGTGGTCGCGCTGCGGCACGCGCGGGTGCGCAAGGTGCACGATCGCGAACGCTCAGACCTGGTGGCGACCGTCGCTCACGAACTGCGCTCACCGCTGACCGGCATCAAGGGATTCAGCTCGACGCTGCTGACGAAGTGGGACCGGTTCTCCGACGAGCAGCGCCAGCTCATGCTGGAGACCATTGACGCGGACGCCGACCGCCTGACGCGGCTCATCACTGAACTGCTCGATGCGGCCCGCATCGAGTCCGGACGTCTTGCGCTACGGCGGGAGGGCGTCGAGGTGCCCGAGCTCCTGCGGCACGTGCTGACGAGTGTCGGCTCGGGTGACCGTCTCGTCGAGCTGCTGGACGTCCATGGCAACGTGCCGATCGTCTGGGCCGACCGCGACCGGCTGCTCCAGGTGTTCACCAACCTGATCGAGAACGCCATCCGGCACGGGCTCGGGCTGCGACGTCTCGCCGTCACGCAAGAGGGCGACGGGGTCCGCGTCGACGTCATCGATCAAGGGCCCGGTATCGCCGCCGAGGACCGGCCGCGCGTGTTCAGTCGCTTCTGGCGTGCCGGGCCCGGAGCCGGCAGCGGATTGGGCATGTACATCGTCGCGGGCATCGTCGACGAGCACGGTGGGTCCATTTCGATCGAGGACGGTGCGGAGCGCGGCGCGAGCGTCCACGTGTGGTTGCCCTGTGCTGAACCGTCGGCTCCGCCAAGTCCCCCGCAAGCGGGAGGTGCCCCCACCCCCGACACCAAGCGATCCTGATCTTGGCTACGTGACCGGCGAAGCCGGATCGCTCGTGGGGTCCCTGCACGTGGCCCATAGACTGACCTGCATGTCTGCGCCCAATTCCGAGTACGACCCGGTGGAGGTCACGCCGCTGCGGTCCGACGAAATCGAGCGCATGGTGGCCGAGGCGCTGAGCGCCATCGCAGCCGCCACGACGGTGGCCGAACTGCGTCAGGTGCGGCACGATCACACCGGCGATCGCTCCCCGTTGGCACTGGCCAACCGCGAGATCGGGGCCTTGCCGCCGCAGGCACGCAAGGAGGCTGGACAGCGCGTCGGCTCCGCTCGCGGCCAGGTAAACGCAGCCCTGGCTGAGCGCACCGCCGAGGTCGAGGCGGTCGAGGAGGAGCAGCGGCTCGTCGACGAGACCGTCGATGTCACGCTGCCGACCGACCGCCGGCTGCGTGGCGCGCGCCACCCACTGACGACCATCGCCGATCACATCGCCGACATCTTCGTGGCCATGGGATGGGAGGTCGCCGAAGGCCCGGAGGTCGAAGCCGAATGGCTGAACTTCGACGCGCTCAATCTCGGACCCGACCACCCGGCCCGGACGATGCAGGACACGTTCTGGGTGAAGTCTGCGTCCGGCCAGCCGCAGACGTCGGGCACGGTCCTGCGGACTCACACGTCGCCGGTCCAGGCGCGCACCATGCTGACCCGCAAGCCGCCGATCTACGTCGTCGTTCCCGGCCGAGTCTTCAGGACCGACGAGCTCGACGCCACGCACTCGCCGGTGTTCCATCAGGTCGAGGGCCTCGCGATCGACGAGGGCCTGTCGATGGCGCACCTCAAGGGGACGCTCGACCACTTCGCCGAGGCCATCTACGGGCCGGGCGTCGTGACGCGGTTCCGTCCGTCCTACTTCCCGTTCACCGAGCCGAGCGCCGAGGTCGACCTGCTCTGCTACGTCTGCCTGAACGAGCCCGGCGCCGTTGCGTCATGCCGCACCTGCCGGGGCGAGGGATGGATCGAGTGGGGCGGATGCGGGGTCGTCAACCCGCGGGTGCTGATCGCCTGTGGCGTCGACCCGGAGCGGTACTCCGGGTTCGCCTTCGGCATGGGCCTCGAGCGGACGATCACCGGCCGCTACGACATTGCCGACCTGCGCGACCTCTACGACGGTGACGTGCGGTTCACCGAAGCCTTCGGAGTCGAGCTGTGAAGGTTCCCGTTGCCTGGCTGCGTGAGTACGCGGCCCTTCCCGCCGACGTGTCGACCGCCGAGCTTGCCGCCCGGCTGACCGAGTTCGACCTGAAGCTCGAGGAGATCGTCTCCTCGGGCATCAGCGGGCCGCTGGCCGTCGCTCGGGTGCTTTCCGTCGAGCCGGAGGCGCAGAAGAATGGCAAGACGATCAACTGGTGCTCGGTCGACGTCGGCGAGGCTGAGCCGCGCGGCATCGTCTGCGGCGCCCACAACTTCTCGGCCGGGGACCTCGTCGTCGCCGCGCTTCCCGGCACAGTGTTGCCGGCGCTCGCGCAATACATCCCGGGTGGCGAGATCACGTCACGCAAAACCTACGGCCACGTCTCCGACGGCATGATCTGCTCGCAGGCCGAGCTCGGCCTTGGCGGTGAATCGGAGGGCATCATCGTCCTCGAGCCGGGCGCCGCCGAGCCCGGTGCAAGCGCCATCGAGCTGCTCCGGCTGGCTGACGACATCCTCGATCTCGAGGTCAACCCCGACCGTGCCTACGCGCTCTCCCTGCGCGGTGTCGCGCGCGACGCGGCCCTCGCGCTTGGCGTGGAGTTCACTGACCCGGCCGAGCTCAAGCCGGTATCCGGCGACGGGCCCGGGGCGTATCCGGTCAAAGTCGACGACCCGGCCGGATGCCCGGTCTTCACGGCCATCACGGTCACCGGTATCGACGGCACGCGTCGCACACCCGACTGGATGGCTCGCCGCATCGAGCAGGCCGGCATGCGGTCGCTGTCGCTGCCGATCGACATCACCAACTACGTCATGCTCGAACTCGGCCAGCCGATTCACGGCTACGACCGGGCCCTGCTGCAGGGCGCCATCGGGGTGCGTCGGGCAACCGACGGTGAGAAGCTCACTACCCTCGACGGCGTCACCCGCACCCTGACGGCCAACGACCTGCTCATCACCGACGACCGCGGCCCTATTGGTCTGGCGGGGGTCATGGGCGGCCAGGAGGTCGAGCTCTCCGACGCGACGGTCGACGTCGTCATCGAGGCCGCTCACTTCGACCCGGCGACGATCGCGCGGACCGCGCGCACCCAGAAGCTGCCCAGCGAGGCGTCCAAGCGGTTCGAGCGCGGTGTCGACCCGACGCTGCCGGCGCGGGCGGGCAGCCGGGTGGCCCAGCTGCTGGTCGAGCTCGCCGGCGGGACGCTCGAGCCTGGCATCACGATCGTCGGAGAGCCGACGCCGCAGCCACGCGTCACCGCCCCCCTCGACCTGGCCGCACGCGTCACCGGCCTCGACATCGATGCCGAAACTGCGGTCGCAGCGCTTGAGGCCAATGGGATCACCGTCGTCGTCTCCGGTGAGTCGCTCAACGCGACGCCGCCGCCGTGGCGTCCCGACATCACGGACCCGTACGACCTCGTCGAAGAGGTGCTCCGCGTGGTCGGGTACGACCGCGTCCCGTCGGTCTTGCCCACTGCCCCCGCCGGGCAGGGCCTCACCAAGGCGCAGCGGCTGCGGCGCCGCGCGGGCTTCGTGCTGGCCGGCGAGGGCCTGGTCGAGGTGAAGACGTTCCCGTTTGCCGGGCCCGCCGACTTCGATCGACTCGCGCTCAGTGCCTCCGACGCCAGGCGTCGCCAAGTGCTGCTCGAGAACCCGCTCTCGGCCGAAGAGCCGGGCATGACCACGACGCTCATGGTCGGTCTGATCAAGGCGGCCGCGCTCAACCTCGGCCGCGGCCACACCGACGTCGCGCTCGTCGAGACCGCGCGGGTGTTCCTCCCATCGGCTGAGTCGCCGGATGCGCCGATCTACGGCGTCGACGGACGGCCGAGCGAGGACCAGGTCGCGGCACTGGACGCCGCTCTGCCGGCGCAGCCGTGGCACATCGGGTTCGTGCTTGCCGGCCACCGTGAGGTCGCCGGCTGGTACGGCGCCGGCCGGCCGGTCGAATGGTCCGACGCCGTGGACATCGTGCGGGCGGTCGCGGCGGCATTCCATGTCGACGTCACGATCGAGGCGGCCGACGTCCGCCCGTGGCATCCCGGCCGTTGTGCGGCGATCGTCGTCGACGGAGCGGTGATCGGCCACGCCGGCGAGCTTCATCCGGGGGTCGCCCGTGCCTGGGGCCTGACCGAGCGATCTGTCGCCACCGAGATCGACCTGGACGCGCTGATCGCGGCCGCGCCCGAGCTCGGCCCGCGCCCGGAGTTCTCGAACTTCCCGGTGGCGAAGGAGGATCTGGCGCTGGTCGTCGACGCGTCCGTCCCGGCCAATGCCCTGCATGATGCTCTCGTCGGGGCCAGTGACTTGATCGAGTCGGTCCGGCTCTTCGACGTCTATACCGGCGGCCAGGTGCCCGACGGCAAAAAGTCGCTGGCGTTCGCCCTGCGCCTGCGTGCGTCGGATCGCACCCTCACCGAGGACGACATCCGGGCGGCCCGGGAGTCGGCGATCGAGGCTGCAGGGGCGCTCGGCGCGACGCTGCGGGCCTGACCTACTTCGCCAACGCAGCCGGGAGGTTGCTGCCCGGCAGAGCCGGAACGAGCAATTGCGCGGCGTCTGGCCCGCCCACGCGGATCGAGTTCACGGCGGGCGCCGACGGGCGTGACGCTCCGGACGCCCCGACGATCGTGACGCGGATGCGGTGACCCTTCTCGAACACATTGCCGACCGGCCAGAA
Source organism: Aeromicrobium sp. (assembly GCA_045806885.1). Classification (GTDB taxonomy): domain Bacteria; phylum Actinomycetota; class Actinomycetes; order Propionibacteriales; family Nocardioidaceae; genus Aeromicrobium. The sequence goes on along the minus strand of JBJMIJ010000020.1, from coordinate 16,652 downwards.
CTCGACCTGGTACGGCCGGAACGCGAGCGGCGCGGCGGGAGAGGCCGTCGAGTAGTCGCCGAAGGGCTGGACGATGCGGCCATGCGAGTCGTGCAGCGACTTGGCGTCGACGACGCCTGGGAAGTCGGTGTTGAGCCGCCCAGCAGTCAGCGGATGCCCGACGCCGTCGGGTGAGACGTCGGACAGGACAGCCCAGATGCCGGTGCCCGGGGCCGTGGTGGAGAGCGAGGCTCGCAGGGCGAGTGGCCCGGCCGACGCGACGTCGTCGGTCAGCGGAGCCGTCGTGAACGTCAGGCCGCTAGCGTCGGCCACCGTCATGTCGGTCAGCACCGGCATCGACGTGGTCAGCGCGTTGAGGCCGGACGCACCCAGCAGGGCGGTCGTCGCAGGGTCCGTCTCGGTGGTCAGGGACGGGACGCTCAGGTACGACTGTGCCACCGGAAGCGCGGGACGCGTCTTCACCAGTGACCCGTCGTTCAGCGAATGCGCGGATCCGCTGCGCGCGGCCGAAAGGTGGAGCTCGGTCCAGGCTGTCCCGGGCACGGGCCAGTCCGCGGCTGTTCGGCGTTCGTAATCGCCGGTCAGGTAGTCCTCGCGGTCGCCCCGTGAGAGCAGCAGCTGGACGCGCGGGTGCTGCTCGACTCCGTTGTCGATTCCTCGCGCGAAATGGTCGAGCCAGGCGTTCGCCTCCGGAACGCCGTCGTCGGTGCCGACCGGAGCACCGTCGTGAGCGCCCACGACCAAGAGGTGGGCGCCGGACGAGCGCAGCTCCTGATAGCCCTGGAAGGCACCGCGCGACTCGACGTCGAAGAAGCCGTCGATGACGAGCGTGGGGATGTGGTTGGGGTTGCCCTGGAACTCGCGCTCCTGCCACCAGTTGTCGAGTGTCGGATGACCGAAGCCACCTTGGAGGCCCGTCGTCAGCAGGCCGAGCAGGATGCCGAGTCCGCTGGCCGGGTCGTTGATGCGGTCGGGTGACTGCGCCAGGGCGGGTGCGCCGATGAGCAGCATCACGCCGGCGGCGGGTCCGAGATTGCTGATCCCGCCCGGCATCAGGAGATCGCGGTAGAGCGAGTACGTGCCCGACCGCAGCACCATCGCCTTCACGCAGGGCAGTTCCTGGTGCAGCGAGTTGTAGATCGTGATGGCGCTGGCGGAGAAGCCGTTGATGGCGAGCGTGCCGTCACTCCACGGCTGGGTGCACGCCCAGCGCAGCACCTCGCGCACGTCCTGTTGCGTCCGTGGCCCGAGCGCATCGAACGAGCCATTGCTGTCACCGGTACCACGGATCTGGACGAGCAGCGTGTTGAAGGCGGGCCCGACGGCCAAGGTCCCCGAGTTGCGGCCATACGGACTGAACTCGACGACCGTCGGGCGAGCCGCCAGAGGATCGGAGCCCGTGACGGCGGCGCGTAGTTGGACCCCGTCCGATGCGGTGAAGCTGAACTGCTGCTCACCGGCAGCCGCCGGGGACGGGGGTCCCGCCGTACAAACAGCGAGGACGGCCGCGCCGACCAGCAGCGCGAACCGTCCTCGTGCGTTCATGAACAGCGTCTGGCTAGGCAGACGGGGCCGGCGGTGCTGGCGGCTCGATCGGTACGGCCGGAGGAGCCGAGGGAGCCGGGGGAGCGGCGTCGGTCTGGTCGAAGCTGACGGTCGGCGCGACCTCCTGGCCCTCCGGCGCGTTGTAGAACTCACGCGCCTGGACGCCGGCGATGCCGGTGAAGAACAGCCACGGGATCGTGCGGACGGCGGAGTTCTGCTTGGCCACGGCGTCGTTGTAGAACTGGCGGGCGAAGGCCAGCTGGTTCTCGGTGTCCGTGAGCGCCGTCTGGAGCTGCTGGAAGTTGGCCGTCGCCTTAAGGTCCGGGTAGGCCTCGGCGACCGCGAGCACGTCAACGATGGCCTTGTCCAGACGCGCCTGCGACGCGGCCTTCTCATCGACCGTTCCGCCCTTCGCTGCGGCCTGGACGCCGGCGCGGGCCTTGGTGACTTCCTCGAAGACGCCCTTCTCGTGTTGGGCGTATCCCTTGACCGTGTTGACCAGGTTCGGGATGAGGTCGGCGCGACGCGTCAGCTGGACGTCGATGCCACCGAGGGCCTCGAGCGAGCCGACGTCGAGCACGCGCAGCTTGTTGAAGCCGGTGACGCCGAAGCCGATGAGGCCGACGAGGGCAGCCAGGACGATGAGTCCGATGACCATGTTTTCTCCTAATTCGTTAGGGAAGTCCTACCACGAACCGCCGCCGCCTCCGCCGCCTCCGCCACCGCCGCTGAAGCCGCCGCCACCACCGGACGACGACTGGCTCGCGGAATAGGCCGAGATCGAGGACGACAGCGAGGACTCGAAGCTCGAGAATGCGTCGCCGCCTCCGAAGAACGAGCCCTGGTTGGACGCGTATCCGCCCCCGTACCAGATCGGAATGGGGGCGACCTCGCCTGTGGCCTGCTCGTACTTGCGGGCCCAGTTCTCCGCGCAGTTGAACGCGACCGCGAACGGGATGAACGCGGTGTAGAGCTCCTTCTTGCCGCTGAAGTCGAATCGCTCCTTGGCCGAATCCGTCGACAGCAGGCGCTCGAAGCCCCCGGCCCGCGACCAAACGTCGCGGCCGAGCAGCGTGCGGCGCCGTCCGACGCCTGGCACAAGCAGTCCCGCGCCGCCCACGACGAACGCGGCGAACGGGATGACGAACAGCGAGCTGCTGGCCATGAACGTCAATGCGCCGGCGGCGACGACGGAGAAGCCGACGAGGATCCGGCCGAGCTGTTCGGCGCCCGACGTCTTCTGGATGCCGGCCGCGGTGGCCCACGCATCCGTGACGCTGGCCAAGCTGGTCTTCACCGCCTGCAACGTCTTGCCGGCTGCGACGGTGCCGTCGGCGTCGAATCGGGCTCCGGGCGAATCGATGCCCAGGCTCGCGCCGACGTGCCGGGTGATGTCGTCGGTCTTGGACCACGCGTCAGCGTCGCCGACTCCCTCGACGACCCAGTCGTCGCCGTTGCGGGTCAGCCGGGTGAGTCCTTGCTGCCCTTGGTACAGCAGGGTGGCCACTAGCCCGCGGCGCGGGACGCGCTCGGTCGTGACGTACGCCGTCTGCACCGGCCCGAGGCCGGCTGGCGGTTCGTACTGGACCGGGTAGCCGGGCCGGAGCTCCCGCGACCGCCGGTCCCACGCGTAGCCCGCGATGAGCGCCAAGGCGGACAGGAACAGGACGACGTAGGCGAGCGGGCCGTTTTGGCCGAAGAGCCGATCGAACGGGACGGACCACGGCAGGCTCGGCCGGTCGGGGGCCGGTACGGGAACCTCGGCGCGCACCGAGATCGGCGTGTAGGGCTGCAGGTTGGTGGCGTTGAGGGTGAGCGTCCGGGTGCCGACGCCGTCAACTGTGCACGTGCGGCGGTCGCGCACGGCGCATTGAGCGTCCGTGACCTTCGCCGGCAGCTCGACGCGCACGTGAACCCTGTGCATCGACATGGCCCAGCCGCCCGCCACCACCTGCCAGTTGAACAGCGACGTCTTGGCCCCGGCGCCGCCCCAGCTCGCAGTGGTGCCGGCCTTGACCGAGCCATGCGCCAGGGCGCCCTTGATCCGGTACTTCAGGACGTACGTGTGCTCGCCCAAGGACAGGAAGTTGTCCGCCGACCCGATCTTCGCGACGCGGAACCGACGCCCCTGCTCCCACAGAAGCTGGTACGGCTCGGGGCTGCCGTCACGGGTGACGGTGAAGTCCTGCGGCCGCAGGCGGACGTGCTTGTCAGCGGCGTCCTGCAGGTCCCAGTATCGGAAGATGCCGTGCCGCCCGTACGGGAAGTCGCCGACGATCTTCTCGGTCGCCGTCAGGAGACCGTGGGTGTCGACGCGATAAACGGCGTCGTAGGACGTGATGGTCACCGGGTCGGGAGCCGTTGAGGTGCTGCTCGAGGCCAGGCCGGCGATGACGGGAATGAAGAGGACCGCCAGTGCCGCCACGATTGCGGCGGCGCGCAGGGCGGTCCGTCTCATGGCGCCACCCTAGTGGTCGTCCGGAGTTCCGGTTCAGGGTTTGGCGGAGCGGTGCTTGCAAAGAATTGCGGAGTAGTGCAAGACTGTGCGGATGACCGAGAAGCCGATCTCTGTGGCTGTCGTGGGCGCCAGCGGATATGTGGGCGGCGAACTGCTCCGCACTCTGCTCGCGCACCCGCGCGTCCAGATTGGCGCCCTGACCGCGGCGGCGAGCGCGGGCTCGATGCTGGGGGAGCACCATCCGCATCTCGTCCCGCTGGCCGGGCGCACGCTGGAGCCGACGGAGCCAGCGGCTCTCGTCGGCCATGATGTCGTGTTCCTCGCCCTGCCACACGGTGAGTCCGCGGCCGTGGCCGAGCAGCTGGGCGACGACGTCCTCGTCATCGACTGCGGCGCGGACTTCCGGCTGCAGTCCGCCGACGACTGGGAGACCTTCTACGGCGGCGACGGTGCTGGATCTCCGTGGGCGGGCCACTGGCCCTACGGGCTGCCCGAGCTCCCCGGCCAGCGGGCAGCGCTCGCCGGGACCAAGCGGATCGCTGTACCCGGCTGCTTTCCCACCGTCTCCACCCTCACCGCGTTCCCCGCACTTGCGCAGGGCCTCATCCAGCCCGATCTCACCATCGTCGCGCCCACTGGAACTTCGGGCGCTGGCAAGAAGCTGGCGGTGAAGTTCCTCGGATCCGAGGTCATGGGCCAGGCGAGCGCCTACGGTGTGGGCGGCGTGCATCGGCATACCCCGGAGATCGAGCAGAACCTGCAGCTCGCGACAGGCGTCCGGCCACACGTGTCGTTCACGCCGATCTTGGCGCCGATGTCGCGGGGCATCCTGGCCACCGTCGTTGCACCACTGCACGAGGGCGTGACGGAGGACAGTGTGCGTGACGCCTACGAGGAGGCCTACGCCGCCGAGCCGTTCGTCCACGTTCTGCCCGCGGGTGTCTGGCCGGAGACGAAGGCGGTCCTCGGCGCCAACACGGTCCTGATCCAGGCCACCGTCGACGTGCGCGCCAACAAGCTGGTTGCCATCGGCGTCATGGACAACCTCGCAAAGGGAACCGCCGGGGGAGCCGTCCAGTCGATGAACCTCGCGCTGGGGCTGCCCGAGACCACCGGCCTCACAACCGTGGGGGTGGCCCCGTGACCGTGACGCATCCGAAAGGATTCCGGGCTGCCGGAGTTGCCGCGGGACACAAGAGCAGTGGCAACAAGGACATGGCCGTCGTCGTCAACGACGGGCCGCAGACGGCTGCCGCTGCCGTGTTCACCTCGAACCGGTGCAAGGCCAACCCTGTTCTCTGGAGCCAGGAGGCGATCAAGGGCGGCTCGGCGAAGGCCGTCGTCATCAACTCCGGCGGCGCCAACTGCTACACCGGCCCGGCTGGCTTCGCCGTCACGCACGCCACGGCCGAGCTGGCTGGCGCGGAGCTGGGCGTAGGAGCCATCGACATCCAGGTCATGTCGACCGGGCTCATCGGCCTGCAGCCGGACCAGGCACGGATGCTCAGCGGCGCGAGCAGCGCACTGGCCTCCGCGAGCGAAGACGGCGGGAGCGACGCGGCCGCGGCGATCATGACCACCGACACCGTGGCCAAGACCGCCGTCTCCGAAGCCGACGGCTGGTCCGTCGGGGGCATGGCCAAGGGTGCCGGGATGCTCGCGCCGGCCCTTGCGACGATGCTCGTCGTCATCACGACTGACGCGGTTGCGGATGCGGCCACGCTGGATGCCGCGCTGCGCGCCGCCACCGGGACCACGTTCGACCGGCTCGACTCCGACGGCTGCCAGTCGACCAACGACACAGTGCTGCTCATGGCCAGCGGTGCCTCGGGCGTCACCGCTTCGCCGGACGAGCTCGCGCAGCACGTGACGGCCGTGTGCAACGAACTCGCGATGAAGCTGCTCGCGGACGCCGAAGGCGCCGATCACGAGATCGCCATCGAGGTCGTCGGCGCCGCGACGGAGAGCGACGCTCTCGCCGTCGGCCGGTCGGTGGCCCGGAGCAACCTGTTCAAGTGCGCCATCTTCGGCAAGGACCCCAACTGGGGCCGGATTCTGGCCTCGGTGGGAACGACGGACGCCGTCTTCGACCCGAGCGATCTCGACGTGAGCCTCAACGGCGTGCCGGTGTGCGTGAACAGCGGCCCGGGCGCGTCGATCGATGACGTCTCGCTGGAGGAGCGGGCGGTGAGCGTCGTCATCGATCTCAAGTCCGGCGACGCCTCGGCCACCGTGTGGACGAACGACCTGACGCACGCGTACGTGCACGAGAACTCGGCGTACTCGACATGAATGAGCAGCAGCAACCACCGACCCCGCAGCAGGTGCCCGACGGACCGGACGTCTGGCACCCCGAGGATTGGAAGCGGGCCACCGAGAAGGCCGCGACGCTGGCCGGCGCCCTGCCATGGCTGAAGAAGTACCACGACGCGGTGATCGTGGTGAAGTACGGCGGCAACGCCATGGTCGATGACGAGCTCAAGCAGGCGTTCGCCGAGGACATCGTGTTCCTGCGGTACGCGGGCTTCAAACCGGTGGTGGTCCACGGCGGCGGGCCACAGATCAGCGCGATGCTCGACAAGCTCGGCATCGAGAGCGAGTTCCGCGGCGGGCTGCGGGTGACCACACCGGAGGCCATGGACGTCGTCCGGATGGTCCTGACCGGACAGGTCGGGCCCGAGCTGGTCAGCCTGCTCAACCAGCACGGCGACCTGGCGGTCGGGCTGTCCGGCGCTGATGGGGGCCTACTCACTGCCGAGAAGACGATGCCGATCGTCGACGGCGAACCGGTCGACATCGGGCTCGTCGGTGAGGTCGTCGGTGTCCAGCCGCAGACCGTCCTCGATCTCCTGAACGCGGGACGGATTCCCGTTATCTCGACCGTCGCACCCGACGCCAGCGGCCAGGTGCTCAACGTCAACGCCGACACCGCGGCCGCCGCGATCGCTGCCGCCCTGTCGGCGGAGAAGCTCATGGTCCTGACCGACGTCGAGGGCCTCTACGCCGACTGGCCCCACAGCACCGACGTCATCGGCGAGATCAGCCCGGAGGAGCTGGCCGAGCTCATCCCGTCGCTGTCCAGCGGGATGATTCCGAAGATGACGGCCTGTCTGGCCGCCATCGCCGGCGGCGTCCACCGTGCCACCGTCGTCGACGGCCGGCAGCCGCATGCGGTCATCCTCGAGCTCTTCACCGATGAGGGCGTCGGCACGCAGGTCCTGCCCGGCGCCACCAAGCGGCTGCGGTCCGCGCTGTACGTCACCAGTGGCAAGGATGAGACACCATGACCGTCGGAGCAGAGTGGATGCAGCGGTACAGGGACGCGCTGATGAACACCTTCGGGACGCCCCAGCGCGTTCTGGTCCGCGGCGACGGTGCTCGCGTGTGGGACGCCGATGGCAACGAATACCTCGACCTGCTGGGTGGGATCGCCGTGAACTCACTCGGCCACGCTCATCCGGCCATCGTCGAGGCCGTCACGTCCCAGCTCGGCACACTCGGCCACGTCTCCAACCTGTTCGCATCCGAGCCGCAGATCGCGTTGGCAGAAAAGCTGATCAGCCTGCTTGGGCATGACGGACGGGTGTTCTTCGCCAATTCCGGCGCGGAGGCGAATGAGGCGGCGCTGAAGGCGACACGCAGGACAGGGCGGAACACGATCGTGGCCGCCGAAGGCTCGTTCCACGGCCGCACGATGGGGGCCTTGGCGCTGACCTCCAAGCCTGAGTACCGCGCGCCCTTCGAACCGCTGCCGGGCAATGTGCGGTGGGTGCCGTACGGCGATGCCGACGCTCTTGCTGCTGTCGTCGACGAGACCGTTGCCGCGGTGATACTCGAGCCGATCCAGGGTGAGGCCGGAGTCGTCGTGCCCCCGGACGGCTACCTCGAACGAGCGCGGGCAATCACCGCCGCCCACGGCGCGCTTCTCTGGCTGGACGAAGTGCAGACAGGGATGGGCCGGACGGGCGCCTGGTTCGATCACGCAAGCACGGGCGTCGTGCCGGACTTGATCACCTTGGCCAAGGGACTCGGCGGCGGTATCCCGATCGGTGCGTTGATCGCTGTTGGCGACGCGGCCACCTTGCTGGGACCCGGCAACCACGGGACGACGTTCGGCGGGAATCCGGTGGCGACGGCAGCTGCGCTGGCGGTCATCACCACCATCGAGCGGGACAACCTTCTGGAGCATGTCACCGCGGTCGGCGATCTGCTCGCCGACCGGCTCGCCGCTCATCCGCTGGTCGAGCGAATCACGGGTCAGGGGCTGTTGCTGGGTGTCGTGCTGCGGGAGCCCGTGGCGATCGAGATCCATCGGCGTGCCCTCGAGGCGGGCCTCATCGTGAACGCCCCCACACCGAACCGGTTGCGGCTCGCGCCTCCACTCATCCTGACGTCGGACGAGGCCGGTCTCGCTGCCTCCAAGCTGGCCGCGATCTTCGACGAGGTTATGAACCCATGACCCGACACTTCCTGCGCGACGACGACCTGAGCCCGGCCGAGCAGGCCGAGGTGCTCGCGCTCGCCGCTGAGCTGAAGGCGGCGCCGTACTCGCGCAAGCCGCTCGAAGGGCCGCAGACGGTCGCGGTCATCTTCGACAAGTCCTCGACGCGGACCCGCGTCTCCTTCTCCGTGGGCATCGCCGATCTCGGCGGCGCGCCCCTCGTCCTCGACGCTGCCAGTACGCAGGCCGGCCGGGGAGAGAGCATCGCCGACACCGCGCGCGTGCTCGGCCGGATGACCAGCGCGGTCGTCTGGCGGACGTACGCCCAGTCCGGGCTCGAGGAGATGGCTGAGCACGCCGGCGTTCCCGTCGTGAACGCGCTGAGTGACGACTTCCACCCCTGCCAGATCCTGGCCGACTGGCAGACGATCATCGAGCACAAGAACGGCCTGGCCGGCCTCGACGTCGCCTACGTCGGTGACGGCGCGAACAACATGGCGCACTCCTACTTGCTGGGCGGTGCGACCGCGGGCATGAACGTCCGGATCGGGGCTCCGGCGTCGCACCAGCCGCGGGCCGACATCGTTGCGGACGCCGAGGCGATCGCAAGCGAGACCGGGGGATCGGTGCTCGTCACCGACGATCCAGTTGCGGCGCTCAAGGATGCCGACGTCGTCATCACCGACACGTGGGTCTCCATGGGGCAGGAGGACGAGAAAAAGGACCGGCTCACGTTGTTCGGTCCATACAGCGTGACAGCTGCAGCTATGGCCCTGGCCAAGCCCGACGCCATCGCGATGCACTGCCTGCCTGCCTACCGGGGTCTCGAGATCGCGGCGGATGTCATCGACGGCCCGCAGAGCGTGGTCTGGGATGAGGCGGAGAACCGGCTGCATGCGCAGAAGGCCCTCCTGGTCTGGCTGCTGGCCCACCGGGATTCGACCGAGGACGGTGTCGCATGAACGCCCCGGTGAGCCCCATGAGCAAGGCGGCGCGGCAGCACCTGATCGCTTCGGTCATCGATCGGCACCCGATTCGCTCCCAGGGCGAGCTGGTCGAGCTGCTGAACGAGCGCGGCATCGTGGCGACCGCATCGACCGTCTCGCGCGACCTCACCGAGATGGAGGCCGTCCGGGTGCGGCACGCCGACGGCTCGCTCGTCTACGCCGTGCCGGGCGAGGGCGGCGACCGCTCTCCCCGCGCTGCCAGCGGCGGTGCAGCAGCGCAGCAGCGTCTCGCCCGCCTCGCGCACGAGCTGCTGGTCTCGGCCGAGGCGTCGGCCAACCTCGTCGTCCTGCGAACGCCGCCGGGCGCCGCACAGTTCCTGGCGTCGGCGATCGACCACGTCGGACATCCGGGCATCCTTGGCACCATTGCCGGCGACGACACGGTTCTCGTCATTGCCCGCGACCCGTCAGGCGGCTCTGCGCTGGCACAGCACTTCACCGAATTGGCAACTACCGAAGGAACTCTCCCGTGAGCAAGGTCCTGACCTCACTTCCCGTCGGCGAACGCATCGGCATCGCGTTCTCCGGCGGCCTCGACACGTCCGTCGCCGTGGCGTGGATGCGGGACAAGGGCGGCGTTCCGTGCACCTACACCGCTGACATCGGCCAGTACGACGAGCCGGACATCTCGGGGGTGCCGGATCGGGCGATGCAGTACGGCGCCGAGCTCGCGCGTGCCGTCGACTGCCGGTTGCCGCTGGTCGAGGAGGGCCTGGCCGCGCTCGCGTGCGGGGCGTTCCACATCCGCAGCGGTGGCCGCTCGTACTTCAATACGACACCCCTCGGCCGCGCCGTCACCGGCACGATGCTGGTGCGGGCGATGCACGAGGACGGCGTCGACATCTGGGGCGACGGCTCGACCTTCAAGGGCAATGACATCGAGCGGTTCTACCGCTACGGCCTGATGGCCAACCCGGCGCTGCGGATCTACAAGCCGTGGCTCGACGCCGACTTCGTCACCGAGCTCGGCGGCCGGGCCGAGATGAGCGAGTGGCTCATCGCGCACAACCTGCCGTACCGGGATTCGGTGGAGAAGGCCTACTCGACGGACGCCAACATCTGGGGCGCGACCCACGAGGCGAAGACGCTCGAGCACCTGAACGTGTCGCTGGAGACGGTCGAGCCGATCATGGGCGTCAAGTTCTGGGACCCGTCGGTCGAGATTCCGTGCGAGGAGATCACCATCCGGTTTGAGGCGGGCCGACCGGTCGCCATCAACGGGACCCGGTACGACGACCCGGTCGCGCTGGTTCACGAGGCCAACGCGATCGGCGGTCGGCACGGGCTCGGCATGTCCGACCAGATCGAGAACCGGATCATCGAGGCCAAGTCCCGCGGCATCTACGAGGCACCGGCGATGGCGCTGCTGTTCATCGCCTACGAGCGGCTGGTCAACGCGATCCACAACGAGGACACCATCGCGAACTATCACGCCGAGGGACGGCGGCTCGGCCGGTTGCTGTACGAAGGCCGCTGGTTCGACCCGCAGGCATTCATGCTGCGCGAGTCCATCCAGCGCTGGGTCGCGTCACTCGTCACGGGTGAGGTCATGCTGCGGCTTCGGCGGGGCGAGGACTACACGATCCTGGCGACGGATGGGCCGGCCTTCTCGTACCACCCCGACAAGTTGTCGATGGAGCGGACGCAGAACGCCGCGTTCGGCCCCACCGATCGCATCGGCCAGCTCACCATGCGCAACCTCGACATCGCGGACTCGCGGGACAAGCTCGAGCAGTATGCGTCGCTGTCGGAGGTGCTACTGGGCCGCAGCAGTCTCTTCGGCGACCTCGAGCTCGACCAGCTCGAGGCCGGCGGGGGAGCAGAGCAGATCGCCGAGAACCCGGCGGCCGGCGACGAGAGCGTCCTGGAGGCCGCGGCCATCGAGGAAGGCGTCGACTGATGTCCGGCTCCACCAATGAGGGAAAGCTCTGGGGCGGCCGGTTCACCTCTGGGCCGTCGCCCGAGCTCGAGGCCCTATCCGTCTCGACGCACTTCGACTGGCGGCTTGCGCCATACGATCTCGCCGGCTCGCGGGCGCACGCGAACGTCCTGCACGCAGCCGGGCTGCTCACCGACGACGAGCACTCGGCCCTGCTGCACGCCATCGTCGAGCTCAACGCACGCTGGTCCACCGGCGATCTCGTGCCCGCGGCCTCCGACGAGGACGTGCACGGCGCCCTGGAGCGGTTGATCATCGACCAGGTCGGTCCTGACCTGGGCGGACGACTGCGTGCTGGTCGGTCCCGGAACGACCAGGTGGCAACCCTGTTCCGGATGTACCTGCGCGACCACGGCACGCTGATCGCTGGACTCGTCCGCCAGCTGATCGACGCGCTCGCCGAGCAGGCCGAGGCTCACCTTGGCGTCCCCATGCCGGGTCGGACGCACCTACAGCACGCGCAGCCAGTCTTGCTCTCGCACCACCTGCTGGCCCACGCGTGGCCGCTCGTCCGCGACCTCGATCGACTGGCTGAATGGGACGCGAGGGTCGCCGCGGATTCGCCCTACGGGTCGGGTGCGCTGGCGGGCTCATCGCTCGGCCTGGACCCGGAGCGGGTGGCGTCGGAACTCGGGTTCACCGGCTCGTCGGCGAACTCGATCGATGGCACCTCTGCGCGTGACTTCGTCGCCGAGTTCGCGTTCGTCTGCGCCCAGATCGGCATCGACGTCTCGCGTCTGGCCGAGGAGATCATCCTGTGGAACACCAAGGAGTTCGGCTTCGTCACGCTGGACGACGGGTACTCCACCGGGTCGAGCATCATGCCGCAGAAGAAGAACCCCGACATCGCCGAGCTCGCGCGCGGCAAGTCCGGACGGCTGATCGGCAACCTGACTGGGCTGCTGGCGACGCTCAAGGCTCTTCCCTTGGCGTACAACCGCGACCTGCAGGAGGACAAGGAGCCGGTGTTCGACTCGGTCGACACGCTTGAGGTCCTGCTTCCGGCGTTCACGGGGATGATCGCGACCACGACGTTCAACGTCGAGGCCCTGGCCGCCCATGCCGGCGGTGGGTTCGCTCTTGCGACCGACGTCGCCGAATGGCTGGTCAAGCAAGGCGTTGCTTTCCGGGACGCCCACGAGCTCTCCGGCGCCTGCGTGCGCGCATGCGAGGAGCGGAACGTCGAGCTGTGGGACCTGTCCGACGGCGACTTCGCGGCCATCTCCCCACACCTCGAGCCCAAGGACGGGAGAAGCGTCCGGGAGGTGCTCTCAGTCGAGGGCTCGATCTCCTCGCGCGACGGTCGCGGCGGCACCGCCGAGGCCCGGGTGCGCGAGCAATTGGCGGAGCTGCGTTCCCGGCTTGCCTGACTCGGTCCCCCGCGGGCGGGAGGTGCCCGCAGTCGTGCAGCTGGCCCAGTCGCTCCTGGGCCGGACGCTTCACGGCCACGGCGTCTCGATTCGGATCACCGAGGTCGAGGCCTACGGCGGCATCCACGATCCGGCGTCGCACGCCTTCACCCGGACGGCTCGGTCGGAGATCATGTACGGCCCGGCGTGGCGGCTGTACGTCTACCAGACACGCCATCACTTCTGCGCGAACATCGTCACCGGCCCGACCGAGGAGGCCGCGGCCGTCCTGGTCCGCAGTGGCGCAGTGCTTGCCGGGCATGAGCTGGCCCGGGACCGTCGCGTCGGAGTGCCGGATGTCCGGTTGGCTCGTGGTCCGGGCAACCTCACGCGAGCCCTCGGCATCTCGCTCGCCGACCTGGGCACGGACGTCCTCGCGACGGACGGCGTGCATCTCGGCCCGGCTGTCGAGCTGGACTTCGAGATCGCGGCCGGGCCGCGGGTGGGTGTCAGCAAGGCTGCAGACGTGCCGTGGCGGTTCTGGATCGTCGGCGACCCGACGGTGTCCGCCTACAAGCGCAGCCCGCGGGCGCCACTCACTCCCTGACGCGGAACCGCTTGTGCCGCGAGGTGGCACCGGACACCAGGGCCACGCGGCTCTTCGGTAGGCCCAGATGCTTCGCGAGCATCTCGCCGGCCGCCTTGGTCGCCCTTCCCTCGACGGCCGGCTCCCGCACATGGATGACGAACACCCCGTCCGGGCCGTCCTCGACGAGTGGCCCGCGTCGGCTTCCAGGCTTCACCAGTGCCGTGACGATGCGCTCAGACATCGATGACGAGCCCGGCTGGCTCATACTTGACCAGTGCGCAGTTGCGCTTGAGTAGCTCATCACCCACGGCGACACCGTCGGTCCGGCGGTGGATCGTTCGCCAGATCTCGTTCGTCCGGTACACGCGACCCTGATGCCGCCAGAAGACCTCGTCGCGCGCCTCGACCCGGTAGCTGGCGTCGGGGAGGCCATCGGCGCGCAGCTCACCCTTGAGATGGTGCGCGTCCACCCAAACGCGCAGCTGGAAGGTATGTGGGCTGTCGTTGCGGACGACGAGGTCCACGTAGTTGTAGACGATGGAGCACCCGACGCCCCACGGGAGGACGCGCTGCTTGTCCGGAAACGGGTCGAAGCTGTGCTCGGAGCGCTCGACGACGGTCAGTGGCGCGTGCAGGACCATCCAGTGCAGGAGGTTGGCCAGCTGGCAGACGCCGCCGCCAACGCCTGCGACGGCATCGCCGTTCGACAGGCGCATCCCTTCGACGTAGCCCTTGCGCCGGGTGCAGTTGCCCACCGCCCGGTTGAAGGAGAAGGTCTCGCCCGGTCGGATCAGCAGGGTGTCGAGCCGCTGGCACGCGAGTCGAAGGTTCACCACCTTGTTGTGCTGGAGGGCCATCTCGTCCGCGGACAGCTCGCGCAGCAGCAGCGAGCCGTGCTTCTTCACCCGAACGGCGAGAGGGTCCGCCGAGTACACGCTGGCCCACGCAGTCCTGGTCCGCATCCATGTCACGCGTCGTCGTGCCCGGAAATAGCGGACGGCGAGCGGATAGATCCACGGATGACGCTCGGAGACGCGGGGTGGAGCGAGGATCTGAGCCGGCAGCTCCTGCGGCACGAACGTGACGGTCATCCGGCCTCCTCGGCGCCAACGGTAGTGCCGTACGAGAGGATGAGGGGCATCAATCCGCAACTCAGGAGATCACGTGTCCAACGTCCTCGATGACCTCGGACTGCGCGGCCTCGTCGCGCAGTCGACCGACCCCGAAGCCCTGCGCTCGGCCCTCGAGGATTCCGTCACCTTCTACGTCGGCTTCGACCCGACGGCACCCAGCCTGCACGTGGGCAACCTCCTGCAGCTGTTGACGGCACGCCGCCTCCAGCAGGCCGGCCACAAGCCGCTGCTGCTCGTCGGTGGTTCGACCGGCCTCATCGGCGACCCCAAGGACTCGGGGGAGCGGGTGATGAACACCAAGGACGCCGTCGCCGAGTGGGTCCAGCGCATCGCCTCGCAGGTGTCGCGCTTCGTCGAGCTGGACGGCCCGGCTGCGGCCACCGTCGTGAATAACCTGGACTGGACCGACGGCCTGTCGACCATCGACTTCCTGCGGGACATCGGCAAGCACTTCCCGATCAACCGGATGCTCGCTCGCGAGGTCGTGTCGAGCCGGCTCGAGAAGGGCATCAGCTACACCGAGTTCAGCTACGTCCTTCTTCAGTCGCTGGACTACCTCGAGCTCCATCGTCGGTACGGGTGCGTCCTGCAGACGGGCGGGAGCGACCAATGGGGCAACATCACCGCCGGCGTCGAACTCGTGCGCCGCGCCGACGGCGCGACCGTCCATGCCTTGGCCACGCCGCTGGTCACCAAGGCCGACGGCACGAAGTTCGGCAAGACCGAGTCGGGGACGGTCTGGCTCGACGCCGACCTGATGAGCCCGTACGCGTTCTTCCAGTTCTGGATCAACGCGGAGGACGCGAAGGTTGAGGAGTACCTCAAGCTCTTCACGTTCCTGCCGGTCGACGAGATCGACGCGCTGGTCGCCGAGCACGCCGCCAACCCGGCGCTGCGCAGCGCGCAGCGCCGGCTGGCCGCTGAGGTGACGGCGCTCGTTCACGGCCAGGCGGAAGTCGATGCGGCTGTGCTCGCGTCGTCGGCGCTATTCGGTCGTGGTGAGCTGAGCGACCTTCCGGAGTCGACACTGTCGGCGGCGCTGCGCGAAGCCGGCGCGACGGACCTCCAGGCCAGCGACGCACCGACGGTCGTGGATGCACTCGAGGCCGCCGGACTCGTCAAGTCGCGGTCCGAAGCTCGACGCGCCGTCGCCGAGGGCGGTGCGTACGTGAACAACGAGCGCGTCGACGATCCCGATCTGGTGCTCGGCGACGGCCACACGCTGCACGGTTCCTGGGTGGTTCTGCGACGCGGAAAGCGCGCCGTTTCAGGCGTCCGGTTGGTGTGACGGAACTTTGCCGTGAGACACGCCGACCCCCAATTTGACCTGCGCCGATGCGGTGCTAATGTTCTTCCTGTTGCACGGTTCGCCGAGCAAACATCCTGACCGACATGGACTGTTCCGCAAGCGCTGAGCGCGAATGGGCAGGCCGCTGAAAACGAGGGATGAGAGGGTCACGGGCCGGTTTTGACCGGCGCGACAAGACCCAGTAAAGTAGACGAGTTGCCCCGCTGAGGATGCCGGAAACGGCGAATCAGAGGTGTGCGTCTGAACCTTGAGAACTCAACAGTGTGCCAAAAGTCGATGAAATCAATTTGCAATAACCCCGTCGATGTGAGCGGTGAGCTTCGGCTCGCCGACCAGATCGATTGGATCAATTCCGACAATTGACAACGACGTCGTGGCGATCTTTGGATCGTTGCGACAACGTCAGCAGTCACATTGTCAGGAATCAAACAGATGTTGACCCGGCCTCTTCGGAGACCGGGGAATTTTTCAACGGAGAGTTTGATCCTGGCTCAGGACGAACGCTGGCGGCGTGCTTAACACATGCAAGTCGAGCGGTAAGGCTCCTTCGGGAGTACACGAGCGGCGAACGGGTGAGTAACACGTGAGTAACCTGCCCTTCTCATCGGAATAAGCGTTGGAAACGACGTCTAATGCCGAATACGACTTCGGAAGGCATCTTCTGAAGTGGAAAGCTCCGGCGGAGAAGGATGGACTCGCGGCCTATCAGCTTGTTGGTGAGGTAACGGCTCACCAAGGCGACGACGGGTAGCCGGCCTGAGAGGGTGACCGGCCACACTGGGACTGAGACACGGCCCAGACTCCTACGGGAGGCAGCAGTGGGGAATATTGGACAATGGGCGAAAGCCTGATCCAGCAACGCCGCGTGAGGGATGACGGCCT
>JBJMIJ010000019.1:0-211788 GCA_045806885.1 Aeromicrobium sp. | reverse complement strand
GACCAACAAGCCGATGATCCGGGACGACGCCGCCGACGTCGTCTACAAGACCGAGCCGGCGAAGTTCGATGCGGTGGTCGACGACATCGCCGAGCGGCACGAACTGGGCCAGCCGGTGCTCATCGGCACCACCAGCGTCGAGAAGAGTGAGCGGCTGTCCAAGTTGCTGCGCCAGCGTGGCGTCCCGCACGAGGTCCTCAACGCAAAGCAGCACGAGCGTGAGGCGTCCATCGTCGCGATGGCCGGGCACAAGGGCGCGGTCACCGTCGCCACCAACATGGCCGGCCGCGGCACCGACATCATGCTCGGCGGCAGCGTCGAGTTCCTCGCCGACCAGGAGCTCCGCAAGCAGGGGCTCGACCCGAACGAGGACTCCGACGCGTACGAGGCCGCGTGGCCGGCCATGCTCGAGACCATCGAGAGGCAGGTGGCCGCCGAGAAGAACGAGGTGACGGCGGCCGGCGGTCTCGCCGTCATCGGCACCGAGCGGCACGAGTCGCGCCGCATCGACAACCAGCTCCGCGGACGTTCGGGGCGCCAGGGCGACCCGGGAGTCTCGCGGTTCTACCTGTCCCTCGAGGACGACCTGCTGCGCCTGTTCAAGGCCGACTGGGTCAACTGGGTTCTGCAGACCATGAAGATCCCGGACGACGTCCCGATCGAGAGCAAGCAGGTCACCAAGACGCTCGCCTCGGCGCAGGCACAGGTCGAAGCGCAGAACTTCGAGAGTCGCAAGAGCATCCTCAAGTACGACGACGTGATGAGCCGCCAGCGTGAGGTCATCTACGCCGAGCGGCGGAAGGTCCTCGAGGGCGAAGACCTGCAGGACTGGGTCACCTCGATGATCGGCGAGGTCATCACCGCGTACGTCAACGGCGCGACCGAGGGATTCCCCGAGGAGTGGGACCTCGAGCAGCTCTGGACCGCTCTCGGAACGCTCTACCCGATCTCCCTCACCATTGCCGGCGTCGAGGCAGAGGCCGGCAGTCGCGAGGCGCTGTCGCGCGACCTCCTGCACCAGCGGGTTCTCGACGACGCGCTCGGCGCGTACGCCCACCGCGAGGAGGAGCTGGGCGCGCCCATCATGCGCGAGCTCGAGCGGCGCGTGGTCCTGAGCGTGCTCGACCGCAAGTGGCGCGAGCACCTCTACGAGATGGACTACCTGCGCGAGGGCATCGGCCTGCGTGCTTACAGTCAGCGTGATCCGCTGGTCGAGTACCAGCGCGAGGGCTTCGACATGTTCGCCGCGATGATGGACGGCATCGCCGAGGAGTCCGTCGGGTTCCTGTTCAACCTCGAGGTTCAGATCGAGGAAGAGCCCGAGGGCGGTGCCCCGGAGGTCGGGGCCGAGGCGCACCTGCAGGCCAAGGGCCTGGGTGAGCGTCGGCAGCAGCAGCTGGCGTACTCCGCTCCCTCGGAGACGGGCGAGGCCGAGTTCGTCGGCGAGCCGGGCTCCGAGGACGGCACCGAGGCGGACACGCGGCGGCAGGCCAACACCAAGAACAAGGCTCGACAGAAGGCCAAGCAGCAGCGCCAGTCCCGCAAGCGCAACCGCTGACCTTACGGTCTTCTTAACGCGCCGTTTTCCGGTGTCGATCTGGTCGATACTGGACCCGTGGCCAGCGTCCTAGTCGTCGATGACGACCCAACCGTGCGTGAGGTCGTCGCGACGTACCTGCGCGCCAACCATCACGAGGTGTCCGAAGCGGCTGACGGCGAGTCGGCCATCGAGGCGATGGCGAAGAACCCGTCGGACCTCATGGTGCTCGACCTGATGCTGCCCGGCGTGGATGGCCTCGAGGTCTGCCGACGGGTGCGGCAGATCCGCGAGGTCCCGATCATCATGCTCACCGCGCTCGGCAGCGAGATGGATCGTGTCGTCGGGCTCCAGCTCGGCGCGGATGACTACGTGACCAAGCCGTTCAGCCCGCGCGAGCTCGCCTTGCGGGTGGAGTCCGTGTTGCGCCGGACGTCCGGCCGGACGCCCGAGCTCGCCGACATGCTCACCGACGGCGACCTCGTCATCGACCATCCGCACCGGTCCGCGACGCTGGACGGCGAGAAGCTGACGCTAACGACGCGCGAGTACGACCTGCTCCGGTTCCTGGTCGGCCACCCCGACGTGACGTTCTCGCGTGACGAGCTGTTGGAGCGGGTGTGGGGCTGGTCCTTCGGCGACCGGTCGACGGTGACCGTCCACGTCCGGCGCCTGCGCGAGAAGGTCGAGCAGGATCCGACGCACCCCACTCGGCTCCTGACCGTCTGGGGCGTCGGCTACCTATGGCAGGCGCGAGCAGTCCAATGAAATGGGCTGACCAGTTCGACATCATCGCCGTCGCGGCCACGGCCGCCTTGGCCGTCGGCCTCCTCGGCCTCGCGGCGAGCTGGCTGCTGCGTGCACGGTCCCTGCGCTGGCACTTGGCCATTCTCGCGGTCGTCGCCGTCGTCGCGCCCTACGTCGGCCTCATCGCGATCACGCAGCAGATGTTCATCTCGGCGCACGACCTCACCGTCGCGACCTACGTCGGCAGCGTTGCGGCGCTGGTCAGCCTGCTCGTGGCGCTCGGCCTCGGCTCGGCCATCGGGCGATGGTCTGGAGCTGTTCGTTCGAACGTCCTGCGCCTGGGCGCGGGCGCTGACCTCGTCGACTCCGATCGCGTCCCCGCCGAGTTCCGCGACCTGACGGCTGCGCTGCACGAGGCCGAACAGGAGCTGGTGGCGTCCCGCGAGCGGGAACGGCTGCTGGACCAGTCCCGTCGCGAGCTCGTCTCGTGGGTCTCGCACGACCTCCGGACGCCCCTCGCCGGGCTCCTGGCCATGACCGAGGCGCTCGAAGACGGCCTCGCACCGGACCCGCAGCGGTATCACCGGCAGATCCGGCGAGATGCGGCCCGCATGGCGACGATGGTGGACGACTTGTTCGAGCTGTCCACTCTGCAGTCCGGCGTGATGGTTCCGCACCTCGTGCCGGTCGACCTGCGTGACCTCGTCAGCGAAACCATCGCCAGCGCCGACCCGGTCGCCCGGGCGCGCGGCGTCACGTTGGGTGGTGACGTGCCGGACGGTGTCCGCATCAACGCCGATCCGGCGGCGCTCGGCCGGGCGATCTCGAACCTCGTCATGAACGGCATCCGGCACACGCCCTCGGACGGCTCGGTCCAGATCGAGGCGACCTCCCTTCCACACGGCGTCGAGCTGTGCGTCACCGATGGGTGCGGCGGCATCCCGGACGGCGAGCTGGAGCGCGTCTTCGAGATGGGCTGGCGCGGCACGGCGGCGCGGACGCCGGACGACGACCACGGCGCAGGGCTCGGCCTGGCCATCGTCCGCGGCATCGTCGAGGCACATCGCGGCGAGGTCTCGGTGGAGAATCTGGAGCCCGGTCCGGGCTGCCGATTCCGCATCCTGCTGCCGTCCTGAGCCTGTCGTTGCAGGCATTTCGCGCGTCGCGGCAGGCGTCACGTAGGTCGGCTCTGATCAGCGCGTAAGAAACCCGAAAGGGTTGAGGGCTTCCCGTTGGACCCGCGCACCGGCACGATCGAAGCCATGGAACCAGCAGTGGAGATCCAGCGACGCTACGCCGAGGTTCGCGCCTTCACCGAATCGCTCGCCGTGCCCTTGTCGCCCGAGGACCAAACCGTTCAGTCGATGCCTGACGTCTCGCCGACGAAATGGCACCGCGCGCACGTGACGTGGTTCTTCGAGACGTTCGTCCTGGCTGGCAACGAGCCCGACTTCGCGCCGTTCCAGCAGGAGTACTGGTTCTTGTTCAACAGCTACTACGAGGCCGTCGGCCCACGGCATGACCGGCCGATGCGCGGCGTCATCAGCCGGCCGGGTGCACACGATGTCGGGCGCTACCGGCAGAACGTCGACGACCGGTTCAACGACCTCGTCGACCGGCTCGACGGTGGGGCACTCGACAAGGTCTGGCCGACCATCGAGCTCGGCTTCCACCACGAGCAGCAGCACCAGGAGCTGCTGCTGATGGACATCAAGCACGTCCTGTCCCTCAATCCGCTCCAGCCGGTCTATGCCGGCGTCGTGCCACCGCTCGCCGCGCCGGACCGCATGGGCTGGGTGCCTTTCGAAGGCGGGCTCGTCGAGATCGGCCACGACGGTTCCGGATTCTCGTTCGACAACGAGCTGCCCCGCCATCCCGAGTGGCTGGCACCGTTCCGCATCGCCGACCGCCTGGTAACGAACGCCGAGTGGATGGAGTTCATGGCCGACGGGGGATACGACCGACCCGACCTGTGGCTGTCCGACGGCTGGGCGATCGTGAAGTCTGAGGGCTGGCGAGCTCCGCTCTACTGGCGCGAGTTCGACGGCGTGTGGTTGGAACACACGCTGCATGGGACGTGGCCGGTGAATCCAGGTCTTCCGGTGTGTCACGTGAGCCACTATGAGGCCGACGCGTTCGCGACGTGGGCCGGGCGCCGGCTGCCGACCGAGGCCGAGTGGGAGTACGCCGCGTCGACCCTGCCGCCGTCGACCGGAGCCTCTGGCCGTGACACCTTCCATCCCTTGCCGGCGTCGCAGTCGGACGGGACCCTCCGGCAGATGCTTGGCGACTGTTGGGAATGGACGTCGTCGGCCTACCTCCCGTATCCGGGCTTCCATCCCGCTGATGGAGCGATCGGGGAGTACAACGGAAAGTTCATGTCCAACCAGATGGTGTTGCGCGGCGGTTGCGCGCTGACGCCGCCCGGGCACGCGCGGATCCCGTATCGCAACTTCTTCCCGCCGTCCGCGCGCTGGCCGATGACGGGTGTCCGACTCGCGCAGGGAGAAGGCGCATGACGAGCGTCCTGACCGCGCCGGCCGAGCTCACCCAGACTCTCATCGCCGACGTGCGCAACGGCCTCGCGACCGCTCCGCGGTGGCTCCCGCCCAAGTACTTCTACGACGACCGCGGCAGCGCCCTGTTCGATGAGATCACGCGGCTGCCGGAGTACTACCCGACGCGGGCCGAGCGGGCCCTGCTCGAGGCGCATGCCGACGACATCGCACATGCCGCCGACGCGCGGGTCCTGTTGGAGCTCGGGTCGGGATCGTCTGAGAAGACGGCCCTCTTGCTCGACGCCATGGCCGAAGCGGGCGGGCTCGAGTCGTACATCCCCGTCGACGTCAGCGCCGGTGCTCTGCGCGGCGCGCTGGAGGCCCTGGCCGAGACCCGGCCCGAACTGCCCGTCCACCCGGTCGTGGCCGACTTCGAGCACCGCCTGACCGACCTGCCGACGCCGGGCCGCCGGCTGGTGGCCTTTCTGGGCAGCACGATCGGCAACTTCGCCCCAGCCGAACGGCGTGAGTTCTTCGCCCGGCTGGGCGGGGCCCTGCGACCCGGTGAGTCCTTCCTGCTGGGTGTCGACCTGGTGAAGGACCCGAAGCGGCTGGTCGCGGCCTACGACGACGCGGCCGGGGTGACCGCGGAGTTCAACCGCAACGTCCTGCGCGTCCTCAATCGCGAGCTCGACGCCGACTTCCAGCCAGACGCCTTCGAGCACGTTGCGCTCTGGGATGCCGAGAACGCGTGGATGGAGATGCGCCTGCGTGCGCTCGACGCCATGACGGTGAACATCCCAGGGGCCGATGTGGCCTTCGATCTGGCCGCGGGCGAGGAGATCCGCACCGAGATCTCGGCGAAGTTCCGGCGGCTGACCGTCGAATCGGAACTGGTCGCCGCTGGCTTCCGGCCACTCGGCTGGTGGAGCGACGGCGACTACGCACTGGCGTTGGCACGGAACTGAGGAGCGCGACATGACCGAATGGGACTTCACCGGACTGCGGGCGATGTACGTCAACTGCACGCTCAAGAAGAGTCCGGAGCTCAGCCACACCGGCGGCCTGATCGAGGCTTCGGCCGACATCATGCGCAAGCACGGCGTCGACGTCGAGGTCCTGCGCGCGATCGACCACCCCATCGCGACGGGCGTCTATCCCGACATGCGCGAACACGGTTGGGAGGAGGACGCCTGGCCCGACATCTACCCGCGGCTGCTGGCGTCGGACATCCTGGTGATCGGTGGTCCCATCTGGCTGGGCGACAACTCGAGCATCACCAAGCAGGTCATCGAGCGGCTCTACGCCCTGTCCGGGATGCTGAACGACAAGGGTCAGTACCTCTTCTACGGGCGCGTCGGCGGCTGTCTCATCACCGGCAACGAGGACGGCATCAAGCACTGCGCGCAGAACGTCCTCTACAGCCTGCAGCACATCGGCTACACGATCCCGCCGAACGCTGATGCTGGCTGGATCGGTGAGGCCGGACCGGGCCCGTCCTACCTCGATCCGGGCAGCGGCGGCCCGCAGAACGACTTCACGAACCGGAACACGACGTTCATGACGTGGAACCTCATGCATGTGGCGAAGATGCTCAAGGACGCCGGCGGCGTGCCGAACTACGGCAATCAGCGCTCCGAGTGGAACGCCGGCACCCGCTTCGACTGGGAGAACCCCGAGTACCGCTCCTGATTCACGTCGCAATCCCACAAGCCCTACAAGAGGAGAAGGAACCATGGCACGCAAATATGTCGATTGCCGGGAGATGCCCAGCGAATCCGGTTGCACACTCGCCATCGTCGGTGAAGAAGATGAGGTGGTCACGGCCGCGCTTCAGCACGTCAAGAGCGTTCACGGCCACACCGAGCCGGACGACCAGCTGTCCGAGATGATCCGCGCGGACCTCAAGGATGCTCCCAGCGCTCTGGCCTGACGATTTCCGCTGGTCAGGCTCGCTGAGGTAACCTGTCGAGGTTGCCTCGGCGAGGGCGCGCACACCCATGGTGCGCACCGTGATCGACGAGCGCCTGGGGCAGCACGCGTACATCACCAGACTGCACAGGAGCTCCCGTGGCTGAGATCAAGATTGCCGCCGAGGCGCGCACCGAGTTCGGCAAGGGCGCTGCCCGCCGCATTCGTCGGGCCGACAAGGTGCCCGCCGTCCTCTACGGCTCGGGCATCGACCCGATCCACATCACGCTGCCGGGCCACGAGCTCGCGCTCGCGCTCAAGCACGGCGCCAACGCCCTTCTGTCCATCGAGCTCGACGGCGACAGCCAGCTGGCCATCCCGAAGCAGGTTCAGCGTGACGCGCTGAAGGGCTTCGTCGAGCACGCTGACCTGCTGGTCGTGAAGAAGGGCCAGAAGGTCACTGTCGACGTCCCGATCAACGTGACGGGCGAGGCCGTGCAGGAAGCCCTCGTCGTCACCGAGAACGCCACGGTGTCGCTTGAGGCCGAGGCCACCCACATCCCCGACTCCATCGAGGTGTCGGTCGAGGGTGCCGAGGTCGGCACGCAGATCCTGGCCAAGGACCTCATCCTGCCGAGCGGTTCCACGCTGGCGGTCGACGAAGATCACATGATCATCAACATCGTGGCCGCGCCGACGCAGGCTGACGTCGAGGCCGAGCTGGCCGAGGCCGAGGCTGAAGCCGGCATCGAGCACGACGAGCCGGAGTCGGCCGAGGGTGAAGGCGAGGCTGAGGGCGAAGCCGCAGCCGAGGGCGAAGTCGCTGACACTGAGGCTTCCGAGGCAGAGTGACCGCCTGGTTGATCGTCGGGCTCGGGAATCCGGGTCCGACGTACGCCAGCACCCGTCACAACGTCGGCTACCTCGTGACCGACGTCCTGGCCGAGAGAATCGGCTCGGCCTTCAAGGCACATCCGTCCAAGCGGGCCGATGTCGTCGAAGGTCGTCTTGCCGATCAGCGTGCGGTCATCGCCCGCGCCCGTTCGTACATGAATGAGAGCGGCGGTGCGGTCTCGACGCTGGCCAAGTACTACGACATCGACGCTGAGCACATCGTCGCCATCCATGACGAGATCGATATCGGCCTCGGGCAGCTGCGGCTCAAGTTCGGTGGCGGCGACAACGGCCACAACGGCCTCAAGAGCCTGCGAAAGTCGCTCGGGACGGGGGACTTCTTCCGCGTGCGCATGGGAGTCGGTCGTCCGCACGGCAGCACCGAGGTCCACGACTTCGTGCTGAAGCCCTTCAGTGCAGCTGAGCGCAAGGAGCTCCCGTTTCTCGCGGTCGAGGCCGCGGATGCGGTCGAATCGCTGATCAGCCGCGGCCTTGAGGCGACGCAGCAAGCCTTCAATCGATGAGCCCACTGCGTTCCCTCGTCGCTCTCGTCGCGCCCGCGCTGGGCGAGGGGGACGTCCAGGCGCCGGCCGGCGCGCGCGTCTTCGCCGCGGCAGCGCTCGCGGAGGGCGGGCCGGTTCTCGTCGTCACCGCCACCGCGCGCGAAGCCGAGGACCTCGTCGAGGAGCTCGGCGACGTCGTCGGCGCCGCGGACGTCGCCCTCTACCCGGCGTGGGAGACGCTGCCGCATGAGCGGCTCTCGCCACGCTCGGACACCGTCGGCCGGAGACTTGCCGTGCTGCGGCGGCTCGTCCACGCCGATCCGTCTCCGGTGCGGGTCGTGGTGGCTCCAGTGCGCTCGATCCTGCAGCCCCAGGTCCGCGGGCTCGCCGACATGGCACCGGTGGCGCTGGCCGTCGGCGACGACTTCGGGCTCGACGAGCTCGTGCGTCAACTGTCGGACGCCGCGTATGTCCGCGTCGACCTGGTCGAGCGCCGTGGGGAGTTCGCGGTCCGTGGCGGCATCGTCGACGTTTTCCCGCCCACCGAGGAGCACCCGCTGCGCGTGGAGTTCTTTGGCGACGAGGTGGAGCAGATCCGCCCGTTCGCGGTCGCCGACCAGCGGTCGCTGCCGGACCGCCCGGTCAATCGACTGTGGGCGCCGCCCTGCCGTGAGCTGCTGCTGACCGCTGAGGTCCGGCAGCGGGCCGCCGACCTCGCCGAGCGTCAGCCCGGACTGCGCGAGATGCTGACCAAGATCAGCGAGGGACATGCCGTCGAGGGCATGGAGTCGCTGGCCCCAGTACTGACTGACGGCATGGAGCTGCTCCTCGACCTGCTGCCGTCGGCCGCGCGCCTCCTGCTGTGCGATCCGGAGCGCATCCGGGCGCGGGCGGCCGATCTCGTCGCGACGAGCGATGAGTTCCTGCAGGCATCGTGGGCATCGGCATCGGCTGGGGGAGAGGCTCCGATCGACCTGTCAGCGGCCACCTTCCACGATCTCGACGACGTGCTCGAGGGCAAGCGTCAGGTCAGCGTGGCGCCATTCGGCTTGGGCGAGGGGACGCTCAAGCCCGCACCGGCCTACCGCGGCGACCTGGACGCAGCCTTGGTCGACGTCAGGAGCTGGCTGGCGGAGGGACGCCGGGTCGCCATCGTCGTCCCGGGCCACGGCCAGCAGCAGCGCACGCGCGAATGGCTGGCCGAGAACGAGGTCGTGGGCGTCGACGTCCTCTGCGGCGGCCTGACCGAGGGCCTCACTGGTCCGGGATTCGCGATCGTCACCCACCACGACCTGGTGGGCCAGCGTGCGGCCGAGCGAGCCGACCGCTCGGTTCTTCCGGCGCGCCGCCGCAAACAGATCGACCCGCTCGAGCTCAAACCCGGTGACTACGTGGTCCATGAGCAGCACGGCGTCGGCCGTTACGTCGAGCTGGCCAATCGGACCGTCCACGGTGCGGCGCGCGAGTACCTCGTCCTCGAGTACGCCCCGAGCAAGCGCGGCCAGCCGGCCGACCGGCTGTTCGTCCCGATGGACCAGCTCGACCAAGTGAGCCGCTACCTCGGCGGCGAGCAGCCGTCGCTGGACAAGCTCGGTGGATCCGACTGGTCCGCCCGCAAGGGCCGTGCGCGCAAGGCGGCCCGACAGATTGCCGGCGAGCTCATCAAGCTCTACGCCGCGCGACAGGCGACGAAGGGCCACGCCTTCGGGCCTGACACGCCCTGGCAACGCGAGCTCGAGGACGCTTTCGCGCATGTCGAGACACCCGACCAGTTGTCCACGATCGACGAGGTCAAGCGCGACATGGAGCGCACCGTCCCGATGGATCGCCTCGTCTGTGGCGACGTCGGCTTCGGCAAGACGGAGATCGCGGTCCGCGCCGCGTTCAAGGCCATCCAGGACGGCACGCAGGTCGTGCTGCTGGTGCCGACGACGCTGCTCGTGCAGCAGCACTTCGCCACGTTCGCCGAGCGGTTCGGCCAGTTCCCGGTGACCGTGCGGCCGCTGTCGCGGTTCCAGACCGACAAGGAGGCCAAGGAGGTGCTCGACGGCCTCGCTGACGGCTCCGTCGACCTGGTCATCGGAACCCACCGGCTGCTGCAGCCCGGCATCAAGATGAAGAACCTCGGACTCGTCATCGTCGATGAGGAGCAGCGGTTCGGCGTTGAGCACAAGGAAGCGCTCAAGCACCTGCGGGCCGCCGTCGACGTCCTGAGCATGTCGGCCACGCCGATCCCGCGCACGCTGGAGATGGCGGTCACCGGCATCCGTGAGCTGTCGACCATCGCGACCCCGCCGGAGGAGCGGCATCCGGTGCTCAGCTTCGTCGGCACCTATGACGAGGGCCAGATCACGGCGGCGATCCGGCGCGAGCTGCTGCGTGAGGGCCAGGTTTTCTACATCCACAACCGGGTGCAGTCGATCGAGAAGGCCGCCGCCCGCCTGCGCGGACTGGTGCCGGAGGCGCGCATCGCCACCGCCCACGGCCAGATGGGGGAGCACCAACTCGAGCAGGTGATGGTCGACTTCTGGGAGAAGCGGTTCGACGTCCTTGTCTGCACCACGATCGTCGAGTCCGGCCTGGACGTCTCGAACGCCAACACCATGATCATCGAGCGGGCCGACGTGCTCGGTTTGTCGCAGCTGCACCAGCTGCGCGGCCGTGTCGGCCGCGGGCGCGAGCGGGCGTACGCGTACTTCCTCTACCCGCAGGACAAGCCCCTCACCGAGACGGCCCACGACCGGCTCGCGACCATCGCGCTGCACAACGAGCTCGGCGGCGGCATGCAGGTGGCGATGAAGGACCTCGAGATCCGCGGTGCCGGCAACATGCTCGGCGGCGAGCAGTCCGGCCACATCGCTGACGTCGGATTCGACCTGTACGTGCGCCTCGTTGGCGAGGCCGTCAGCGAGTTCAAGTCCGACGGCAGCCATGAGCCCGAGCGCGACGTCACGGTCGAGCTGCCGATCGAGGCACACCTGCCACTCGAATACGTCCCCAGCGAGCGCCTGCGGCTCGAGATGTACAAGCACCTGGCCGCCGTGCGGTCCGACGACGACGTCGACGCGCTGCTGGCCGAGATGGTCGACCGCTATGGCGAGCCGCCCGAGGTGGTCGCCGCACTGCTGGACGTCGCGCGGTTGCGCGTTCGGCTGCGCCAGGCCGGGATCAGCGAGGTCACCTCGGCCGGCTCGAACATCCGCCTTGCTGGCGCCGACATCCCCGAATCCGCGCAGCTGCGGCTGAAGCGCGTCTACAACGGCCTCTACAAGCCCCTCATGAAGATCGCGCTCGTTCCGCATCCGAAGACCGCGGCCATCGGCGGCCGTCCCATCGCCGGCCGGGACCTGATCGAGTGGGTGCACGCCGTCGTCGATGCGATGGTCCCGCCCAGCGGCTGATACGCACCTTCAGCGCCAGATAGGTGGGCACGGAACGTTGCGAACGCGTCCCGGACCGGCTGGCGGTGGGTACTTCAGGTTTGAGCGGCCTTCAGCCTTGAATTGCCCACCGCCCGACCGGTTCCGAGCCTGATTAACCCACCGCCGAGTCGCTGCGCAACATCGGCATGGTCGGATGCTTCTTGGGCCGCGTCTAGGCTCTCAGCCATGAGGATCCTCGTGCTCAGTCCTCGCATCCCGGTCGGCCTGATGACGGCCGCCGCGTGGGATGCGGTGCGCGGTGCGTCGAGCGTCGTCGCCTCGGCCGATGGCCCGCACGTTCAGGCGCTTCGCGAGGCAGGTGTCGAGGTGAGCGTCGGTTCCCGGCCGGACGGAGACGCGATCTGGGTTCCCGAGCCAGGCGAGACGAGCTGGGCCGCTGACGTCGCCGAAGCCATGCTGAATGCTGATGAGGACGACGAGTTCGAGATCATCACCGGCTCCTTCGACCCGCCCGGGGCACGGTTCCTGGACCTCGTCGAGGTCATGCGGCGACTGCGCCGGGACTGCGCATGGACGCGCGAGCAGACCCATGAGTCACTCGCGCCCTACCTCGCCGAGGAGACGCAGGAAACCCTCGAAGCCATCGAGTCCGGCGACCTCGACCACCTGCGCGAGGAGCTCGGCGACATCCTGCTGCAGGTCGTGTTCCACGCGGAGGTGGCCCAAGGAGATTCAGCACCGTGGGACGTCGACGACGTGGCGGCGGGCATCACGGAGAAGCTCATCCGCCGCAACCCGCACGTGTTCGGCGACTCCGACGCGACCACGATCGACGAGATCGCCGAGCAGTGGGAACGCATCAAGGCCGAGGAAAAGCGCACCCGCCAGGCCTGACGCGAACGCCAGCCGGGCTAGCGCTTGGCGCCCCGCAGGGTCCCGGTCACCGGCGTGTAGTTGTGCTCGTGGATCAGGCAGACCACGCTGCGATCGCCTTGGGCCCACGACTGGCTGCTCGGCTGGAAGTAGAACATGTCGAGCTTCGACTGCTGGAAGCCGATACCTGCGAACTTGACGAACTCCGTGGTGCAGGCGCCCGCGGAACGACGCTGGACCTGGTCGTCGCCCGGGAACTTCCCGGCCGGCAGGCTGAACTGCGCATACGCCTCCATCGCGTGCGGCTTGGCACACGGCACGACCTGCACGGTGTCGGGCAGGGCTCCACCGCTCTTGAGGCCGTGGAGCACGCAGTCGCCGGTCTTGAGCGACGAGGTGGGCACTGTCCCGCCGTCGACGACGGTGCCCTTGTCGTTGCGGTCGGCCGTGCCATTGATGACGGCGTTGAAGCCGGTGGCGAACAGGATGCCGCCGGTGACCATCGAGAGGATCGAGATCACGATGCCGGCGATGGCCAGGCCCTTGCCGGGACGCTTCGTGGCCAGCACCACGATGCCGAGGATCAGGCCGACGGGCGCGCAGAAGATGGCCGTGACGAGCGCGGCGATCGCGAGGCCCTTGGACGGCGCGGCGGTCGCGGCGACCGGGGGAAGCGGCGCTGATGCGGGAGGCGGTGGTGGGGGCGCGGGCAGGTCGCTCATGGGAGTTCCTTCGTGAAAGGCGGGGGGTCGAGGAGGCACACTCCACCAGCGCGCGCGCTGTCGCGTCAAGGGATTAGGCTCAGACGCTGTACCCGAGCAAGGAGTAGAGCCTTGGCCAGCATTGAAGCCGTCGGCGCGCGCGAGATCCTCGATTCGCGCGGCAACCCCACTGTCGAGGTCGAGGTCGCTCTCGACGACGGCACGATCGGACGCGCCGCGGTGCCGTCCGGCGCCTCGACCGGCGAGTTCGAAGCCGTCGAGCTGCGCGACGGTGGCAAGCGCTACCTCGGCAAGGGTGTCCAGAAGGCCGTTGCGGCCGTCAACGGCACGCTCGGACCGGCCCTTGTTGGGTTCGAAGCCGACGACCAGCGGTCGGTCGACCAGGCACTGCTCGCCGTCGACGGCACGGCCAACAAGGCCAAAGTGGGTGCCAACGCCATCCTCGGCATCTCCCTCGCCGTCGCCAAGGCGGCTGCTGACTCGGCGAACCTGCCGCTGTTCCGCTACGTCGGCGGGCCCAACGCGCACGTGCTCCCAGTTCCGATGATGAACATCCTCAACGGCGGGGCCCACGCCGACTCCAACGTCGACGTCCAGGAGTTCATGATCGCGCCGATCGGCGCTCCCACGTTCGCAGAAGCCCTGCGTACCGGTGCCGAGGTCTACCACGCGCTCAAGTCGGTGCTGCAGGCCGAAGGCCTCGCCACCGGCCTCGGCGACGAGGGCGGGTTCGCCCCCAGCCTGTCGTCCAACCGCGCGGCGCTCGACCTCATCGTCACGGCCATCGACAAGGCCGGCTACCAGCTCGGCACTGAGATCGCCCTGGCCCTCGACGTGGCCTCGAGTGAGTTCTGCGACGACGGCGTCTACACGTTCGAAGGCCAGAAGCGGACGGCCGCCGAGATGTCCGACTACTACGCCGAGCTCGTTGACGCCTACCCGATCGCGTCGATCGAGGACCCGCTGGACGAGAACGACTGGGACGGCTGGATCGGCCTGACGTCGCAGCTGGGCGACAAGGTGCAGCTGGTCGGGGACGACCTGTTCGTCACCAACGTCGAGCGCCTCACCCGCGGCATCTCGCAGGGCGCGGGCAACGCACTGCTGGTGAAGGTCAACCAGATCGGCTCGCTCACCGAGACGCTGGATGCCGTCGAGCTCGCCCACCGCAACGGGTTCCACTCGATGATGAGCCACCGCTCCGGCGAGACCGAGGACGTCACCATCGCCGACCTTGCAGTTGCCACGAACTGTGGGCAGATCAAGACCGGTGCGCCAGCGCGCTCTGACCGGGTGGCCAAGTACAACCAGCTGCTGCGCATCGAGGAGCTGCTCGGAGGTTCGGCCGCCTACGCCGGTGCGTCGGCGTTCCCGCGCCTTGTCCTCTGAGGGACGATGGGTGAGTGAGTCCCAGTCCGGCCCGTAACCGGCCGCAGAACCGTCCCCGCGGTGGTCCTCGTGGCGTCAGGCGACCCCAGCCGACGTCACGGATCCGCGCGACGGCGGCCAATGGACGTCCGGGGCCACGGTTCACCGGCCGAGCCATCGTTCTGCTGTCGGTGGTCGTTCTTCTGGTGGGCTCGTACACGTCGGCCCTGCACGCGTGGTGGGCCCAGCGGTCGGAGATCAACGCCACCCGCGCCGAGATCGCCCAGCGGCGCGATGCGATTCAGGATCTCGAGAACACCAAGCGCCGGTACGACGACCCGGCCTTCGTCGTGCAGCAGGCGCGCGAGCGCTTCGGCTGGGTGATGCCCGGCGAGGTCGGCTACCGCGTCATCGGCGCCGACGGCCAGATCCAGGGCGAGCTGCCTGCGCCGGCCGACGTGCCAAAGCCCACGGTCACCCGCTGGTACAACGTCCTGTGGGGTTCGGTCGAGGCGGCTGGGCGCGACCCGCACGACACTCCGGCGGCCGACCCCGACAAGGTGCTCACGGAGTGATCGATCAAGCCGATCTCGATGCCGTGTCCGCGCAGCTCGGCCGACCAGCGCGCGGCATCGTGGCGGTGGCGTCGCGCTGCCCGTCGGGTCACCCCAACGTCGTCAAGACGCTGCCGCGGCTGCCTGACGGTACGCCGTTTCCCACCGTCTACTACCTGACCTGTCAGCGGCTGTCGGGCGCGATCGGCACGCTGGAGGCCGCGGGCGTCATGACGGCGATGTCCGATCGGCTCGTGGACGACCCAGAGCTGTCGGCCGCGTACCTGCGAGCGCACACGGCCTATCTCGCCGACCGGGCCGAGCTGGGCGACGTGCCGGAGATCTCCGGCGTATCGGCCGGCGGCATGCCGTCACGGGTCAAGTGCCTGCACGCCTTGGTGGGGCACAGCCTCGCGGTGGGCCGCGGCGTCAACCCGTTCGGCGACGAGGCCCTCGATCTCCTCGGGGACTGGTGGACCGGTACTGACTGTGCGAAGGCTGAGGAGGCCTGATGAGCGAGCGCGTTGCCGCCATTGACTGCGGCACGAATTCGATCCGACTGCTCGTCACCGATGTGGCGGGGGGTGCCGCCACCGAGCTCGTCCGCGAGATGCGCATCGTCCGGCTGGGGCAAGGCGTCGACAAGACGGGCTTCTTGGCGCCGGAGGCGATCGACCGCACGCTCGCGGCCACCCGTGAGTACGCCGAGATCATCGCGTCGCTGCACGCCGACCGCATCCGGTTCTGCGCCACGTCGGCCGCCCGCGACGCGTCCAACGCGGAAGACTTCGCGTCGGGCGTCGAGGGCATCCTGGGCGTACGGCCGGAGATCCTCACCGGCACTGAGGAAGCGCGAGCGTCGTTCATCGGGGCGACCCGCGGCCTGGGCGCCGCCGGCGAGGTGCTGGTGTTCGACATCGGCGGCGGCTCGACCGAGCTGGTCGTCGGCAGCGGTGAGGTGGTCGAATGGTCGACCTCGTTGGATGTGGGATCCGTGCGGATGACCGAGCGCTTCCTGCACTCCGACCCACCAACCTTCGACGAGATGGCCGCCTGCACCAGCCACCTGTACGACGTGCTCACTGCCGCGGCATCGGAGATCGGGAATGTCTCGACGTTCGTCGGCGTGGCCGGAACCACCACGAC
Source organism: Aeromicrobium sp. (assembly GCA_045806885.1). Taxonomy (GTDB): domain Bacteria; phylum Actinomycetota; class Actinomycetes; order Propionibacteriales; family Nocardioidaceae; genus Aeromicrobium. The sequence goes on along the minus strand of JBJMIJ010000019.1, from coordinate 195,652 downwards.
GGTTGCCGCGCACGTGCTGAACCTGCCCGCCTACGACCGCGATGCGGTGCACGGGGCGCGGCTGCCGCTCGACGAGGTCCACGCGGCGTGCGCCCAGCTGGCAGGCATGACGGTGGCCGAGCGCCGCGCCCTGCCGTTCATGCATCCCGGCCGCGCCGACGTCATCGGCGGGGGAGCACTCATCCTCGACGCGGTGATCAAGGCGCTGCCACTCGACACGTCCGCGCTGATCGTCAGCGAGCACGACATCCTCGACGGCATAGCGCTCGCATAGTGCTCCCGATGGGACTCGAACCCATACTGGAGCGGGTTTAAGCCGCCTGCCTCTGCCATTGGGCTACGGGAGCCCAGCCAGCCTAGCCTCGGCGCAGCCGGGTCACCCAGATGCCGGTTGGCGCCTGCTCGTCGCCGATGGGTTCGAAGCCGAACCGTCGGTAGAGGGCGATGCCGGGGGAGTTGTCCCGGCCGGTGCACGCCTCGACCGGAGCTCCGCCGGCGTCGTCGAGCACGAACCGGACGAGTGCGGCCGCGATCCCACGCCGTCGCGCCGACGGATCGACCATCACGCGGTCGACGTCGACGACCTCGGCGCGCCGCCAGGCCACTGCACCCACCAGCTGCGTGCCTTCCCAGGCGACGAGATAGCGGCCGCGCCAGGACGGCAACGAGTCCTCGTCGGCTGCGAGCGCGGACAGCTGGTCCGAGCCGATCAGTTCGGCCTGCGTCCGGTACGCGTCCTGCTGCAGGCGCAGCAATGCGGCAGCGAAGAACCGGTCGAGAGCCGGGTCGGGAGTGGACAGGATCATCGTGGCTGAGTCTGCCGTAGGCGAGCCTCGAAATCGTGGATGGACCGGCCGGCCGCGAGGCCCTTCGCCTCGAAGCGCGTCACGGGTCGATCAGCGAACCGCGGCACGGGTCCGCCGTCGAGGACGGTCGATGACGACAAGGCGTCGGCGATCCAGTCGGCGTAGTCCTCCCAGTCGGTGGCTATCCGCCACACCCCGTCGGGCTCGAGCACGCGGGCGACCAGCTCGGTGAATCCCGTGGTGATCAGGCGCCGCTTGTGGTGGCGCGACTTGTGCCACGGGTCGGGGAACCACGTGCGCACCTCACGCACAGACCCGGCCGGCAGCATCGTCGCGAAGGCCTCGGGTGCGTTCACGATGGCCATCCGGACGTTCTCAACTCCGGCGTGGCGCATGGCCACCAACGTCTGGGCGACTCCCGGCTTGTAGACCTCGAGGCCCAGGAAGTTCATCTCAGGCGCGCCCTGCGCAGCCGCGACAAGCGCCTCGCCGCGCCCGCAGCCGATCTCGACGATCAACGGCGCTGACCGGCCGAATACCGATCCCGCGTCGAGGACGTACGACGGGTCCACCGACGTGCTTGGTCCGGCACGGGGAATGTCGACGGCGTGCGTCGCCGCCAGCTCGCCCCATGCCGCCTGCTGCCGCTCGGTCAGCCGGCCGCCCCGCCGGATGAACGACACCGGTTCGGTCCGGCCGGGGTACGGCGGCACCGGCGGGAGGTCGGCATCGGGCACGGCTGCCACCCTAGTGCCGGCTCTAGGGTGGTCACGTGGACGGCTTTGACGCGATCGTGCTGGCCGGCGGGACCGCCGAGCGGCTCGGCGGCGTGGCCAAGCACGCGATTGAGGTCGGCGGCCGGACTCTGCTCGAACGCACCCTCGCTGCAGCTGCCGAGGCGGCACATGTCATCGTCGTCGGCGACGACAGCCTGAAGCCGCTGGTTGGCCGCGCCACCGTGGTCCGGGAGGATCCGCCGCTGGCCGGTCCGGCGGCGGGGATCGGCGCCGGCTTGGCGGACGTCACCGCCGATCGCGTCCTCGTCCTGGCCTGCGACTACCCGGATGCGGCTGAGGCCGTTGCCCCGCTGCTCACCACCGACTTCGCGGGCGACGGGGCCATCGCGGTGGACGGTGACGGCCGTCGCCAGAATCTGCTGTTCGTCGCCCGCACTGACGCGCTGCGCGCCGCCGTTGCCCGGCAGGAGACGTTGACCAACCTCGCCGTCCACCGTCTGCTGGAGCCGCTGGACCTGACCGAGATCTCCGTGCCCGCGCACGCGCTGCACGACGTCGACACATGGGAAGATCTGAACCGTGACCAGTGAGTTGGACAGCTTCGCTCGCGACCTCGGCACAGCCCTCGGCGTCGAGGTCGACGTCGACGTCGCGGCCGTCCTGTCGCTTGCATCGGACGCGGCGCACGCCTATGTGCGTCCCGCCGCACCGCTCGCGACATTCCTGGCCGGGATCGCCGCCGGGCGGGCCGGCGCCACGCGGGAATCGGTGGAGGCAGCGCTGGCGGCGGCCGCCGATTTCTGCGCGCGTCCCCCGGAAGATCTGGGCTGAATCCGGGATCAGTTTGGCCGTCTCAGTCGTTGTATAGGCTGAAGGAACACACCACCGCCACGGAGGACACGATGCGCAGCAGCAACCCGGTTTTCAACCGCACGGATGGCTTCAACGGCCAGCCTGCCGCTCCCGTCGGCTTCGACGATCACCCCACGCACACCGAGCTCGGCCGTGGCACCGGTCGCATGACGCTCGAGACGGTCATCGAGAAGACGGCCATCACGTCCGGCCTCGTGGTGGTCACCGCGGGCGTCGCGTGGTTCCTCATCGGCGATCTCTCGACGCAGGAATCGCTCGGTCTGGCCTACATGCTGTCGATGGTGGGCGCGTTCGGCGGGTTCATCCTGTCGCTGGTGAACTCGTTCAAGAAGGTTGTCAGCCCGCCGCTGGTCCTGGCCTATGCGGCGCTCGAGGGCCTCTTCGTCGGCGCGTTCTCCAAGGTCATCACGGCGATGTTCTCGCCCGGCGACCCGAGCCTGGTCGCGGGCGCCGTTCTCGGAACGCTCGCCGCCCTCGGCGGGACGCTCGCGGCCTACAAGTTCTTCAACATCCAGGTCGGCAACCGCTTCCGCAAGATGGTCGTGGCCTCGATGTTCGGCTTCGTCGGCGTGAGCCTGCTCGACTTCATCCTGGGCTTCTTCGGTCACAGCTTCGGCTTCAACGGCTTCGGCACCATGGGCCTGCTGTCCAGCATCCTCGGCGTCGTGATCGCGGTGTTCATGCTCATCATGGACTTCGACTACGTCGAGCGCGGCGTCGCGGCCGGCTTGCCGGAGCGCGAGTCGTGGCGAGCCGCCTTCGGCCTGACCGTCACGATCGTCTGGCTCTACATCGAGTTGCTGCGCATCCTGGCTATTTTGCGCGGGAACGACTGACGACCCGCCGGCGCTGACCGTCGACGCGTCCACGGCGTTCGACCGCTGCCCGGCGGCCGGCGCCACGCACCTCGGTGCCGACATGCAGCTCGGCCACGGCAGCCGCGTGCGCCAGTGGCATGGTGGTTGCCGCTGCAAAGTCTTGCTCCTCCGGCTCCCGGATGGCCGCCGCGATGGACGGCACGAGCACGCCGACCACGTTGGCGTAGCCGGTCGCCGACGGGTGGAAGTGGTCCGAGCCGAACATGAGATCGGACTGTGCGCTGAACTTGGGCCCGAGCAGGTCGCCCAGCGACACGGCACGTCCGCCGGCTGAGACCACGGCCATCGTCTGCTGCCGGGCGAGCCGCCGGCCGTTGTGTCCGGCGATCCAGCGCAGCGGCTGGGGGATGGGCCGGACCGTGCCGAGGTCGGGCACGGTTCCGACGACGACGTCACACCTAGCTTCGACGAGGCGTCGGACCGCCACGGACAACCGCCTGGCCGAGAGCTGGACCGGCACGCGGTGCGTGATGTCGTTGGTGCCGATGACGATCACGGCGACGTCGGGCTTGAAGGTCAGGCCCCGATTGACCTGCTCGCGCAGATGCTCTGACCGCGCCCCCACGACGGCCTCGCTGTGGATATGGACCGGCGAGTCGAGCAGGTGCGACAGGCTCAGCCCGATGAGCGCCGGCGGCGTCAAGTCGGCCGAGGTCATGCCATAGCCGACCGCGGCTGAGTCACCGAGGATGAGACACCGCACCGGCTGACCCGGCAGGTCGTCGCCGTACACGCCGTCCGCGCTGGGCGGCCGGGCGTCCGACATGCCGATCGATCGCCTCGCCAGGTGGACCTGGCTGGCCAGCAGCCCGACGGCACCGGCCGTGGCGGCGCCGGCGCCGAGCGCCGCCGCCTTCAGCGGGTGGAACGAATTGGTGCGGTTTGAGGCCACCTCTCTATTATCGCCGCGAATTCAAGGCGTTCGGGCGGCGACGCGCGCCAGGGTCGCGGTCGTCGAACGGCGGGTCCCTACGATGGCGGCATGTCGATGCACGTGCCCAACCTGCGTGACGTCGGCGGCGTCAGCACCGCGGACGGACTCCGCGTCCGCGAAGGCCTCTTGCTGCGCAGCGCCCTCCCCGCCGCGGACGATCTCGTCCCGAAGGACTTCGCGTGGCCACCCACGGTCGTGCTCGACCTGCGGTCGCCGCTTGAGCTCCTTGCGGGCCATCCGCTGGATTCCCTCGGAGCGCGCGTCGTCAACCTGCCGTTGTTGGACTCGCTGCGGCCGGATGCCAACCACGACGGGACGCTCGTCGGCCTCTACCGCCTGGTCAACGAGTCGTCGGCCCACCTCTTGGTCGAGCTGGTCGAGGAGATTGCAGATGCGGACGGACCGGTGCTCGTCCACTGCGCCGCCGGCAAGGACCGCACCGGCATCGGTGTCGCCCTGGTGCTCCGGCTGCTGGGCGTAGATCGTGACGAGGTGCTCGCCGACTACCTGCTGACCGACGATCATCGCGATGCCATCGACCAGCGGCTCAACCGCTCGTACGACGAGTCCGTCGTGCCGGCCGCGTTCTATCTGGTGGAGCCGGAGGCTCTCGCCGCCGTGATGGACATGTGGGATGCCCATCCGGGCGGTGTCGAGGGGTGGTTCCTGGCATCGGGCGGCGAGCCGCAGGTCATCCAACGGCTGCACGATCGCTTCCTCACTTAAGGTGAGCGCCATGCAGGACCGGCTCATCGATCCCCGTGAAGTCCCGTTGGGCGGCCTGCGGGCGCTGAACGTCTGGCGCACCCTTCCGCATCGCGATCTCCCGACGGTGGGCGCGTGGTGCTTCATCGATCATTTCGGCCCGACCGAGGAGACGATGACGGTCCTGCCGCATCCACACACCGGCCTGCAGACGGTCACGTGGCCGTTGGCCGGCGAGGTGCGGCACCGCGACAACCTGGGCAGCGACGTCGTCCTGCGTCCGGGCGAACTCAACCTGATGACGGCCGGCGACGGCGTGTCCCACTCGGAGTTCACTGTCGGAGAGCCCGCCCCCGCTGGCCTCGACCAGCGTGCCAGCGGGAGGGACCCCCAGATCATGCATGGCATCCAGCTGTGGGTGGCCCTCCCGGACGGGCCGCGCACCGGCCCCGCCGCCTTCGAGCACATCTCGGACCTACCGCGGGTCTCCGGTGCCGGCTGGCGCGGGATCGTCCTCGTCGGCGAGTTCGACGGCGCAACCTCCAAGGCCACGATCCACACCCCGCTCGTCGGCGTCGAGCTGACGATCGGGGCGCGGTCGCTCGTCACGCTCCCGCTGAATCCGGAGTTCGAATACGCCTTCCTTGCAGTCGACGGTGCCTTCTCCGCGCACGGCGACACGCACGTCGCCCACCGGCAGGTGCTCTACCTGGCGCCCGGCCGCGACCGGATCGCGATCGACGCCGACCGCGACACCACCGTGCTGCTGCTGGGCGGTGAGCCGTTCACCGAGCCGCTCGTGATGTGGTGGAACTTCATCGGCCGTGACCATGACGAGATCGTCGCGGCCCGGGAGGACTGGGAGAACCAGACGGGACGGTTTGGCACCGTCGACGGCCACGACGGTCAGCTCATCCCTGCACCGCCGATGCCAGCACTGCGACTCAAGCCGCGCACCCGCCGGCGCTAGCGGGGTTTCGCGTCGCCGAAGGGCTCGTCCCGCTGGTGCACCGCCTCACGGAAGCCGGCCTCGGCCGCTCGCTGCTGGAAGGCGTACCCCTCGGCCGTGTGGCGCGCGATCCCGTCGAAAACGGTGCTCACCATCCCGGACGTCACGACGCCCTGGGCGAGCAGCGCGCTGTTCAGCGCGAGTTTGGCCATGATCAGCTGGTTGACGGGCATCTGTGCCATGCGCTGCACGAAGGTCTCGGTGCGCTCGTCCAGCTCATCGGCCGGCCAGCTCTCGATCGCGAGGCCCCAGTCGACGGCCGTGCGCCCGTCGATGGTGTCGCCGGTGAAGAGCAGGCGCTTGGCGCGGGTGTCTCCGATCCGGTGCGCCCACATGCCGGCCGCCGGAATGCCCCACACCCGCGCCGGCGGATACCCAATTCGGACGTCGTCGGCGCAGATGATCTGGTCGGCGAACAGGGCAATGTCCGAGCCGCCGGCGACCGCGAACCCGTGCAGCTTCGCGACGGTTGGCTTGTTGGCATGGAGCAGGCTGGCGAAGCCACGGTTGAAGCGGCTCATCATCTGGTAGTCGACCATCGGGTCCCACACGGAGTTGGGGTCGTGGTTCTGCATCTGCACGACGGGGTCGAGCACGGTGCCGACGAGCTCGTCGGCGCCGGGCGGCGGTTCGGCAAGGTTCTCGGCGAAGACGTCGAGGTCGTAGCCGCCGCAGAACCCCTTGCCGCGACCGGACAGCAGGATGACGTGGACGTTCGGGTCGAGGTCCGCCCGCTCGACCGCCTGAGCCAGGTCGATCGGCGTGTCCGCCGTGATCGCGTTGCCGCGCTCGGGCCGGTTGAACGTGATGCGCGCGATGCGGTCGTCGACCTCGTACGTGAGGGTGCGGTACTCGGCGGTCACGCGACGAACTCTTCGGCCTCGCCGGTGCCCTTGAGCGTTGCCCGTTCGATGATCGGCGCGAGATCGAGCCCGGCCGGGAGCGTCCCGAACACATCGCCGCGGTCGCCCGCCAGACGACTCGCGATGAAGGCGTCGGTCACTGCGGGATGGCCGTGCCGCAGCAGCTGTGACGCCTGGAGCGCGACGGCGAGGTCGCCGACGACGCGGCGGGCGCGCAGCTGGATCGTGTCCATGTCTGCGAAGGCTGAGGCCAGGCCGTCGACGAAGGCGTCGTATCGGGAATCCGCGCCGCGGGCAGCCGACAGCTCGTCCATCAGGGCCGTAACGGACTCCGGCTGCTTTGCGGCTGCGCGCAAGGTGTCGAGCGCGGCCACGTTTCCGGACCCTTCCCAGATCGACATGAGCGGCGCCTCCCGATACAGCCGCGGCATCCGGGAGTCCTCGATGTACCCGTTGCCGCCCAGGCATTCGAGGGCCTCGGCGGCGTGGATGGGCGCGCGCTTGCACACGTAGTACTTGGTGACCGCGATGCCGATGCGACGCAGGAGCTCAGCCTGCTCGTCGCCCGCCTCCGCCCGGTCGGTCAGCGACGCCAGCCACAGCGCGGTGGAGGTGGCGGCCTCGGCCTCGACGGCCAGGTCCGCGAGCACGTTCCGCATCAGCGGCTGGTCGACCAACGCCTTGCCGAACGCGTGGCGGTGGATTGCGTGGTGGACGGCGTTCTGGACGCCCACGCGCATGGACGTGGCCGAGCCGAGCGCACAGTCCAGCCGGGTGGCATTGACCATCCGGATGATGGTCGCGACGCCGCGCCCCTCGTCGCCGAGCCGCCAGCCGACGGCATTGACGTATTCGACTTCGCTGCTGGCGTTGGAGTGGTTGCCCAGCTTGTTCTTGAGCCGCTGGAGTTGGAGGCCGTTGACGGTGCCATCCGGCAGGACCCGGGGGAGGACGAAGCAAGTGACGCCGGCAGGCGTATTGGCCAGCGTCAGGAAGACGTCGGACATCGGGGCTGACGTGAACCACTTGTGGCCGTTGATCAGGTAGGTGCCGTCGGTCTGGGAGTCGGCCGTCGTCGTGTTGGCCCGGATGTCGGAGCCGCCCTGCTTCTCCGTCATCGACATGCCGGCGGTGAGGAACTCCTTGTCCTCCGGGGCCCGGAAGGACGGGTCATAGCCCCGGCCGGCGAGCTTGGCCACGTAACGCTCGGCCAACTCCGCGTCCTCGCGCAGGGCCGGAACCGCGGCGTAGGTCATCGTGACGGGGCACTGGTGGCCGGCGTCGACGGCACCCCAGAGGCTGAGGCCGACGGCCCGAGCCAGATGTGCGTGCGGGTCCGGTGACTGCCACGGCGTGGCGTGCAGGCCGAAGCGTGTCGCGGTCGACATGAGTTCGTGGTAGCTCGTGTCGTACGCCACCTGGTCGACGCGATGGCCATACCTGTCATGGGTGTGCAGGACCGGCGGGTGGGCCTCGGCGCGGTCGCCGAGGGCGAAGGCGTGCGCGCTGCCGGCCGTGCGGCCGATCTCGTGCAGGGCGTCCGAATCGTCGGACACTTCGAAGCGCCGCAGCGCCTCCTGGAAGACGGGATAGTCCATCCCGTCGAAGCCGACGAGCGGCGGGACCTGGTTCAGGACGTCGTGTGTCATGCGAGTGCTCCTTCGGTGCGCAAGTGGTGGGCATGCAGTTGGGATCGGTACTCGGCGTAGGCGGCGCGCATGGCGTCGGCGGGCCAGTCGTTCGGGATCAGGTCGTCGGGGAGGGCCGGGTCTGTCCGCAGCTGACGGACGAGGGCGGCGACGGCAGCGAGCCGGCGCCCATTCAGCTCCGGGCCGGCGGCAGCGACGAGCAGGTCGTGGCCGGTCTTCGCCCATGCGTCGATGTCCCACAGGGCCGCAAGGATCTGTTCGGGGTGATCCGGTGTGGTGAGGAGGGCGGTCGTGTGCGGGTCGCGGAAGCGCGGGCGGTCGAGATTTGCCGGGCGCATCCAGACTCCCTCGCGCAGTTCGGCCAGCCGGGCAGCCGTCAGGTCCGCGCGTAGGCGCGCTCGGTCGGTGGCATCGCGGCCGGATTCGACCACGATCACGGTCTCCCACGTGCCGTCCCACCGCGTCAGTCGAGGCGCGATGTCGCGCTCCTGCGCGCGGAGGCGCTCGAGGTGGTGAGGGGAGAGTGTGTAGACGCCCTCCGAGGCAGACACCTCCCGGGCTCCCACCAGCCGGGAGAGCGCGACGCGCATGGTCTGCGGGGCGACGCCACACATCTCACCCATGGCGAGCAGGTCACGGACCGCCAGCCGTCCCTCCGGCGCGCCGAGCAGGAAGCTCAAGGCGACGGATCGAGCCGACAACTGCGGCAAAGGGGCCATGCATCCAGTATTACGAAAACCGAACGACTGTCAAGGAATGTGTAACACAAAGCCGGGTACTTCGCCGGTTTAGGGCCGGTATCTGTGGTTGGTTTCCCAGCCTCGACCTTGTCCGCGGTTGATGTGGATGCGGCCTTTGATGCGCTTGTATTTCCAGCGTTCGGTGTCGGCGCGGTGGTGGCAGGCTGAGCAGTGCAGGGTGGCGTTGTCGAGGTTGGTCGATCCGCCGAGTGCCCAGGGTTGGGTGTGTTGGACTTCGCACCAGGATGGTGGTCGGTCGCAGCCGGGTGCGGTGCAGCCGCCGTCCATGACTGCTAGTGCGTCGCGTTGGTGCTTGGTGAACAGGCGTTGGGTGCGGCCGAGGTCGATGGGGACCGAGTCTGAGCCGAGGACCATGGGGATGATGCCGTGGTTGGCGGCTAGCCGGCGGAGTTGGCCGGCACTGAGGCGTTCGCCGGTGGCCAGGGTGGCTGCAGCAACCTGGGAGCGGAGCTTGGACTCATCGATGGTCACCACGACCCGGATGGGGGTGCCGCCAGTGGTGGGCAGCTGGTCGGTCGGGATGTGTTGGAGCAGCTGGCTGAACGCGATGCCCTGCTTGTGCTCGTGGGTCTCGTACGGGTCTTCGGCGGGGTCGAGGTGGTCACGGCGGGGTGCGGTGTAGGCGTCCAGGATGGTTTTGAGGATCCGGCCATCCAGTTCCGAACCGGTGCCTTTCCAGGACCAGGTGCCGTCATGGTTGTCCCACAGGCTGAACGCCGTCTTGGCCCGCGCGATGGCTTCGCGGCGGCGCAGTAGGGCGTCTTCGTCGGCGTCGACTTCGGGTTCGGGCTTGAACTGGTCAGTGATCCGGCGCGCCCGGGTCGCCAGATCGTGCGGGGAGAGCGCTTGGGCGTCGCGGATCAGGGCTCGTTCGGCGAACTCCCGCTGGTCGGTCGTGACATCGCCGGGCAGGTCTCCGATGGCCTTGGAGATGACTTTGGCGTGAGCGTGCGAGATCAACCCGTTCGCCGAGGCCTGCTCCGTCAACGACGTCTCAGCCAACGTCTCGGCGTCGTTGATCTCCCGCTGCACCGCCCCAGAGTTGTTGCCGAATGACCGCGAGATCACCTGCGAGGCCCGGGTGGGATGCTCGGCACGCACCGCGCGGCCAGCCCGGCCGGCATGGGTGGCACCGCGGGACAGGATGCGTTGCCAGGTCGCCGCGATCGTTCGGGCCTCGGTGGGGGACTGGTGGTCGTAGTCCGTAAGAGAGATGGCGTCGAGCTCGGCCTCGATCCGCGCCAGCCTGAGGGCCAACGCGGACTGCGGGACGAACTCTGCGGTCATCACCCTCCGACATCACTAACGAACGATAGTTCGATAATACAATGAAGGTCCGACACGACACAAGGGCTGAATTCAAGAGTTTCAGAATTCGGCAGCAGTGCGCGCGACCCCAGTCAGCCGCGGATGGCCTCGTGGTGCCGGATCACTTCGTCGATGATGAAGCTCAGGAACTTCTCTGCGAACTCCGGGTCCAGGTCGGCGTCGAGCGCGAGCTGACGCAGCCGAGCGATCTGGCGCTCTTCGCGAGCCGGGTCGGACGGCGGCAGCCCGTGCGCGGCCTTCAATCGGCCGACCCGTTGGGTGTTCTTGAACCGTTCGGCGAGCAGGTGCACGAGCGCGGCATCGATGTTGTCGATGCTCGCTCGGATCTCCTCGAGCTCGGCCTGTGTCTGCTCATCCGGTCCCACGGTCCCCGATTCTACGGTTGCCGCCGCAGTCGGTAGACTCGCCTGCGGCCCGGCGGGCGATCCCCGGCTGGCCACCGCCGCTTTAGCTCAGTCGGCAGAGCGTCTCACTCGTAATGAGAAGGTCATCGGTTCGATTCCGATAAGCGGCTCCACGGGAAACGGCCCATTGGCTCACGGCCGTGTTCTGACCGTCGACACGGGAACCCCGGCCGCCAGCCAGAGGCACACTGCCGTGTGACGCAGATCGTAGATACGTCAACTTGCGTTGAACTGCTGCGCGCCGCGGCATTCCAGGCGTACCGTCGCGCTCGTGATCGGAATTTGGGCAGAGCACGCCCGGTCGTTCCTCTTGATCTTCGGAATCGTCGCCGGGCTGACTTTCTCGTTGCCTATCTTTCTGGCTCCGATCACATGGGCGAAGGCGTTCCGCTGGGACATTCCCGACAACACTGATCTGGCCGTGTACTTCGGACGATGCCTGGGGGCCGTCATCGTCGCTGTCAACGTGTTCGTCATACGGGCAGGCATCACCGGCCAGGGAGTGGATTGGCTGCTTCCGCTCCTCATCCTGATCTTTGCGGGCATGACGATCGTGCACGTCTGGGGTGCAATCCAGCGGATTCAGCCGATGACCGAGACGATCGAGATTGCGTTCTGGCTCGGACTGCTCGTGCTTGGCCTCATGTTCTGTCCAGCCTAAGCATCTCTCCTGCCGTACTACTCCCGTACTGCTCCGCTCGTGCGGGGGAGGACCATCGTCATGCTGATCCCCGCCGTCTATGCCGTCAGACGCCCCCGGCAAATACGTCCCGACGCCACTCGTAATGAGAAGGTCATCGGTTCGATTCCGATAAGCGGCTCGCGTTGGCTCCGAGGGTTGTCCCCCCCCGCGCGACGCTCAGGGGTTTGGGGTCGTGTCGGAACAGCGGCACGAGCGAACGATTCTCAGACCCGAGATCAGAGCCATCCTGGGCACTTCGCTCCTTCACAAAGTCAACGAACTGCTCGCTGTCCCACATGCTCCGCGTCATCGCCGAACATCGGGAATCAGGAGGTGTGCCAGCTGGACGAATGTGATTTGTTATCGCTCGTCTTCGGCAGCCGACCGTGCTACGGATGGGCGACGGCGATATGACCTTCGATCGGGAAGGCCAATCCGTCGTCGTTGACATGATCCTGCATTATCGCGGTGACCTCGCTAACCAACTTCTCGCGCACGGCATCATCGACCGCGGCGAGGTGTGTGGCTAACGGCGAGCCTGCGACTTGGTACCGGACGAACGCCTCGGGCGACGCAAAGCGGACCATGCGCACCTCTGCGCCAACGCGAACTGTTCGGAAACCTGCCTGCGTCAGCAAGCCGCGTAGCTCGTCAGTGCTGTCCCCAAAGACAAACGGTGCGCGCATCACAGCAGCAGCCGCCGCGCTCACGTTCTGCTCAAGGGACATCGCGAGGGCGGCAAACCCTGGGCTATGAGTGATGCCTCGCCAAACCAGGGTTACCAGCCGCCCAGAAGGCTTGAGTACGCGATGCATCTCGCGCGCGGCCTGCGCGCGGTCTGGGAAGTACTGGAATCCAAGCTGGCAGAACACGGCGTCAAACGTTCTTGCCTCGAATGGGAGAGCACTCGAATCACCTTCTCTCCAATCTATGGCGGCACCTCTCGGGGGCGGCGCGGCGCGAGCACGGGCGAGCATGCCTGGGTTGAGGTCAAGACCCACGACACCTCCCGTCGGCCCTACCTCCGGTGCGACCAAGCGAGTCGTCACGCCTGTCCCGCACGCCACATCAAGAACCTGTTCGCCCGCGTGAAGTGCTGCTTGTGCCACGAGCAGCGGTGCCCATGGCCCAAAGATGGCGGGCACCAGCTGGGTCTCGTACACCTCTGGAGCACTACCGCCGAGTTGCCACTTTTCCGCCTGGCTCATCTATGTCTCCACTCGTGGCCCTCAAACGAGCCTATGGAAAGCCACTGTGCCGCACGCACAGGATTCTCGTTGGTTGATTTTTGCTGCTTGGCGGGAGTTCGATGATGAGACGCAGCGCACCGGTGCTCACGGCTGCACCGGATGACGCTCGCTCCATGGAAACGGCCCATCGGCATTCGGCCGTATTCGTCGATCTCTGCAGGCCTGTGGCTTTTTGCTGAGAAGGGGCTACGTTCGGATGGTGGAAGACCGGGGAGGCAGTCGCGACGGTGGCGGCGGAAACGACCGCGCAACTGTGCGGTCCGATGCGCGGGGGGTCCTTCGCTACTGGGGCCCTGACATGGAGGCCCTTCTTGGACACACGCCCCAGCAGGCTATTGGCCAGAGCATCGACCTGATCATTCCTACGCCGCTACATGCTTGGCACTGGCGCGGCTTCGACAAAGCCGTGGGTACCGGCGTTTTGCACAAGCCGGGCGCGACAGTGAAAGTCCCGGCTCTCCACCGTGACGGAACCTTCGTCGCGATAAAGGGCGAGATTGGCCTGACCACGGACGCGGATGGGGCCGTGTCCGGCGCTGAGGTGACGAACGTTCGGACCGATGCCAGATGGATGTCTGCCCTTTGGCGGCCTGTGGTTGCGCTGGTCGGTTTGGCCGGTCGCGTCGGCTTGCGGCCGCGAAGCGCCAATCCGAAAGTGGACTAGGTCCGCCAGAGCTGCCGGCTGACGACCGACCGACGTCGCCCACTCCGAAGGCATGGGTCCGATTTCGATCAGCCGCTCAGGTCCGATTCTGAAGTGTTGAGATCCGTCACCTTTGGACTTCGTACGCAGGCATGGGCTTGTGGAGGCCTTCAGTGTGAGCTCGCCTCGCGGCGCGCATGGAATCTCGTCCCGCACCAAGAGCCAAGTGGCGTGGCTGAGCAGCACTCAGGTGTCATCATCAGACTGTCGGGGGCGGATCAAGGGAGGTCCCTTATGGAATCAACTCTGAAACGGGTCGCGCCCCTTGCCGGCGTCGTTGTCGTCGCCCTTGAGGTTGTCGGCGGCACGTTGGTGACGAAGGGCGCGCCGGCTTTCGCCGCGAAACCAGCCGAGATAGCGGCGTACTTCACCGCCCCGGCATCGCACATCATGCTGGGGGTCTTCTTGCTGCTGATTGCAACCCCGTTCTGGTTCATCTACCTCGGCTGCCTCTACGGCGCTGTCAAAGTGAAGGAGGGTGGTGTGGGGCGTCTCGCGGCCACGCTCTTGGCCACCGGCTCGGCAGCTGCCGCCCTTGGAGTGGCCGGCGACGTATTCACTGCCATGGCCTCCATCCGCGCCTCCCGTGAAACGCTCACTCCGGGTCTTGCGACGGTCTATTTCGATGCCGCGAATGGGCTCACATATACGGGATTCGCCGTGACTCTTTCAGCGTTCAACCTCGCCTTCGGCGTCGCATCGCTCCGCTATGGCGCCATAGTCCCCAAATGGATCGGCGCGGTGTCAATCGGCATGGCCCTTCTTCTGCTTGTCCCGCCCGTTTCCTGGGCCGCCATATACGTCTCGCTGCTGATCGCGCTGTATGTGAGCGTGGTCTTGTACCGCGACGAGGCAGGCGGACTGTAGCCGCTGGCATTGGTTGAGGGCCCAGGGCCATCAGGGGATAGGTAGCCAAGTGCGCCCGGCTTCTTCGAAGGGAAAGGACCAACTGGTAGGCCCGCGCCGTGTTACCCCCATGTCACCCCCGTACTGCTAACCGGTGCCGTCCAGCGCACGCAATGGCCGTTCCTGCGCCGCGTGCAACGCATGCAACGGCCCTTCGGCTCACTCGTAATGAGAAGGTCATCGGTTCGATTCCGATAAGCGCCTCCAGCATTGGCGCTACCTTGCAGGGGTCGCTCCTAGTCCGTAGAGGGTTCATGGCTGCTGGTTCGATCCCGATCACCGTGCCAGATGAGTTCGCCCAGCACCGTCGCTGGCGGGCGTTCCGGGATCCTTCGGTCGAGGCGCGGTACCGGGCTTGGCACCGCGACGAAATCATCCCCGTCGCACGGGTTGTCGGAATTGTGTCCGCTCTGGTCTGGGCCTCCATCCCTCTGTTGTTTCTGTTGGTCGTCGGCACCGCCCCGCTTGTCCTCCTCATCAGTGCGTGGGCAATTTCCCTCCCCCTGTTGGTCGCGCTCGTTCTAGGCACATACACGCGGCTTGCGCGATGGGCCAACGAGGCGATTACGCTCGCCTGCCTCGTCATTGGACTCAACTTCATCTGGGTGATGAGCAGTCTGTACGGCACCGTCTATGGGACGGTGCCGCTTGTAGCACTCGCAATGGTGTACATCGCGCTGGCGATGCGTCTTCGCACGTGGGAGACGACGTTCGTCGCCCTTGCGCTCTGTGGCCTTGCCGCCGCCCTCCTTATTGTCGGCACGTTGGACGGACAGGTACGGCTTGAGGACAGTTGGCCCTATATCGCGGTGCTTCTCGCGATGGTGCCGGTGGTGATACTTGCCTCGGCACAAACCGAAGCGGGCATGCGCAAGCAGTTCGCGGCACAGAGTCAATTGCAGACCAGCCAGCGGCTCCTGCGCAGGTATGCGCCTGCGGCGGTGGCTGGCCGGATCGAGTCGGGCGACGCGGCGGCGGTGGGTCAGCCTCAACGCCTGCGGGTCACGGCGATGTCCTCTGATGTCGCGGGGTTCACCGCGCTGGCCGATCAGATCGATCCCGAATCACTGAGCCACATCATTAACGAGTACATGGCCACAATGAGCGACGTCGTCGAAGGCCAAGGTGGTGTCGTCACCGAATTCGCCGGTGACGGGCTGATGGCCATCTTCGGTGCACCCGAACAACTCGAGCCCGAGGAGCAGGTTCGACGGGCCATGTCAGCAGCCCAGGCAATGCACACACGTCTAGCCGAACTCAGCACGACATGGTTCAGGCTAGGTATCGAACAGCCCCTCCGCATCCGCATCGGGATCAACACCGGCATGCTCAGCGTCGGCACCTTCGGTTCGGACGGTCGTGCGACCTACACGGCCATCGGGCTCCAGATGAATGTCGCCGCCCGTATCCAAGCGCAATGTGAGCCCGGCAGCACGCTGCTGAGCAGTTCGAGCTGGCACCTCGTCAAAGACGAAGTTCCGAGTAAGCCGCTCGGCGAAGTGACCGTCAAAGGCGTGCACTTTCCGATCAGCATGTACGCCCCTCATGCGTAAGTGCCCGGCGTCGGGTTGTCACCGCTGTGTCACCCCCGCGGTTCAACCGGTGACGTCTAGCTATGGAGGCTCTAGTAATACGACTCGTCGGGACTGGCAGGGCCGAGGTCACCGTCGAGGTCGCCGGCTGGATCGGGTGGGTTGAATCCGGGGTCCACGTTGAGGTCGCCGCTCGGATCGGGTGGGTTGAATCCTGAGTGGCCGCCGTCGAGGTCACCCCCTGGATCGGGGAGGTTCAATCCGGGGACGCCGTCGTGATCGGGTGGGTTGAATCCTGAGTCGCCGCTATCGAGGTCGCCGCCTGGATCGGGGAGGTTCAATCCGGGGACGCCGTCGTGATCGGGCGGGTTGAATCCTGAGTCGTCTCCGCCGAGCTCACCACCGTGGTCGGGCGGGTTCAGTCCTGGTCCGCCGTCGAGGTCGCTGCCTGGGCCGGGCGGGTTCAAACCTGGGCCGCCGTCGACGTCACCACTGTGATCGGGTGGGTTGAACCTCGGGTCGACCGCACGGAGGTCACCGACGCTGTCGTCTGAGGCCAAGCGGGTGCCGTCCTGGTCCGGCGGGACGAAGTCCCCCGGCTCGCTCATGCCTCCGTGATCCGTATCGCCGCCGGCGGGAGCCGCGGGGTCGGTATCGGTGGACGGCTGGTCCGGATGGGCTGCGCCGACCGCCTTCGCAGCGTCGTCCGCTGCTTTTTGCAGCTGGTCGGCCTTGGCTTGCGCCTCGTCGGCTTCATGTTGCCTGTCGGCGGCGTCCTTCTGGAGCTGCTTGGCCATCCGCTCGCTCTTCTCGGCTTCCCGCCAGCTGTGCTCGTCCCCGCCTTGGCCCGCGATGTTGTTGCCGAGATCGTCCTGAAAGGCGTGCTTCCTCAGATCCGCCGCATGCGTTTGCTGGCGCTCCGCGTTTGCCAGATCGCGGGCCGCCTCGAACCTGAGGTGGCTGGCGCGGTCCGCCGCGTCGTCGGCGGCCTTCTGTGCATCCTGCGCGCGCTTCTGGTCTGGCGAAGGGGGAGGGACGGGGGCGTCGGTGTCCTCGGGCATTTCATCTCCTCGACCGGTTTCGCCCAGTGTGCGGACGGGACCGCCGCCGGTCAACCGTGGTTGCCAAGGCCCGGAGCCTGGGGGGCCCGCCGCGACTGCACTCGTTCCTCGCCTGGGACGTCGTGACCTGCGCTACCTTCGGTCATGAGCCTTTGGGGCAAAACGTTCGCCGCAAGTTACGACTGGGTGATGTCCGGAGCTGAGAAGGCTGTTCTTCGCGGGCACCGCGAGGCCTTGCTGGGCAAGCTGTACGGCTCGGTGCTGGAGCTTGGCGGCGGCACCGGCGCAAACTTGCCGTACTTCGGTCCGGCGGTCAGCGAACTCGTGGTTACCGAACCCGAGGAGGCCATGGCGCGCCGGCTTGAGAGCAACTTGGCGGCCTACAAACTGCCGGCGAAGGTCGTCCGGGCACCGGCGGAAGATCTTCCCTTCGAAGCCGAGACGTTCGACTTCGTCGTCTCGACCTTGGTGTTGTGCACGGTCACCGACCCTGCGCGTGCGCTGGCCGAAGTTCGCAGAGTACTCAAGCCAGGCGGTCGGCTCGTCTTCCTCGAGCACGTTCGCTCAGACGAACCGAGACTCGCACGGTGGCAGGACCGACTGCACGACGCATGGGTCCACGTGGGCTACGGCTGCCACTGCAACCGCACGACGGCAACCAGCATCGAAGAAGCCGGGTTCTCATTCACGCAGCTCGATCGGGATCGCCTGCGCAAGGCGGCGCCCATTATCCGGCCGCTGATCGTTGGCACCGCTGACAGGCGTGACTGATGACGTCGGCATCGGTCAACGGAACCGAGCTGTACTTCGAGGAGCATGGGGAAGGGCCGCCGCTGCTGCTGGTGCATGGAACCGGCGCCTATGGCGACCTGTGGCTGCCCGTGCTGGACGGACTTGCGCGCCGCTTTCGGGTCATCTCCTACGACAGGCGTGGATTCGGGCGCTCTGCTTCGTCGGGTCACGTCAGGTTCGCAGACCACGCCCGCGACGCAGCGGCGCTGTTGGAGCTGCTCGATGCCAGCCCGGCAATCGTCGTCGGTTGGAGCGGCGGCGGCGTTGTCGCCTTGGACCTCGCCGCTTCTGCTTCGGAGCACGTCGCTTCCCTGGTGCTGGCTGAACCGGCTGCGCACATGGGCACCCACCCCACCCGTTCCGCACTCGGCATGCAGGCCCGTTCCTCATTCCAGCGGTACCTGCGCCGTGACTCCGGTTCGGCGGCGCAGACGATGTATCGGTGGGTCAGCACGTCGACGCGCGGAGGGAACACGTTCGACAAGATCCCGCAGGACTGGCGGGACCAGATGATCAGCAACGGCCCCAGCACCGTGCGCGAGATGAACCAGCTGCTGCGCCCCTATCCCTCCAGAGCGAACATCCGGTCGATCACGTGCCCGGTGACACTCATCGAGGGCGAACTCAGCGACCCGGCTTTCGTTGTCGCTGATGCATTCGTGAGACGCCTGCTTCCGAACGCGGAACTCATCGAGCTCTCGGGAGCAGCGCATTTTCTCCACATTGATCAGCCGCAACAGTGGGTCGAAGCAGTCGAGCGGGCGCGTTAGTCTCGGTCCCGCTGCGCCGCGTGGCGTCGCCCCACCGGGCGCGATGGCGACACACCCGGCCGTTGTGTGGCATCGGCGCGCACGCCAGGCGCGTTCCGCGCGTTATTGACGCCGACGGCGCATATGGCTACGTTGAACTACGGATTCGGTAGTACGTCAGAACTACTCGCAGAGTGGATCTGAATCGGGCCCATGGTCACACAGCCGGCCATGTCGGGTCTGACTCCTGTAGGGAGCCGACTGATGAATACCGCTGAGGAAACTTCGAACCGGAGTTCACGCCACGGGCCGGGGTCCGCGACAGATGACGAGCTCATCACGCGCACTCTGCCGCTCGCGGACCGCTTGGCCAGCCACTACTACGGCCGAGGAGCCTCCGCCGACGATCTCCAGCAGGTGGCACGCGCCGCGCTGGTGCAGGCGGTGCGCAGGTTCAAGGGCGGGGACGAGGGCGGACTCA
The DNA here is from genome assembly GCA_045806885.1 of Aeromicrobium sp. Classification (GTDB taxonomy): domain Bacteria; phylum Actinomycetota; class Actinomycetes; order Propionibacteriales; family Nocardioidaceae; genus Aeromicrobium. The sequence goes on along the minus strand of JBJMIJ010000019.1, from coordinate 176,548 downwards.
TTGCCTTTGCCGTGCCGACCATTCGCGGTGAACTGAAGCGCTACTTCAGGGACCGCGAGTGGACCGTTCGGCCCCCGCGCCGAATCCAGGAGGCGCGTCTCGCGATCATCAACGCCCATGGCGAACTCGTCCAGGAACTCGGTCACGAGCCGACCGTGGCTGAATTGTCCGAAGCAACTGGGTTCGATGAATGCACGATCCGGGAGGCTCAACGAGTCGGCCACTGCTACCAGCCTGAAAGCCTCGATCGACCGTTGGGCGACTCGGACGAGGGCTGGACGCTGGGTGCCGCTGCCGGGGAGCTGGACCCGGGCTTTGGGAAAGCTGAGGTGCGGGTCACGCTCGAGCCCTTGCTTCAACGACTCAGTTCCCGCGATCGTAGGCTGATCATGTTGCGCTACTACGAAGGATTGACCCAGCGGGAAACGGGTGAGCTGATCGGCATCAGCCAGATGCAGGTCTCCCGGCTCGAGAGCCGGATCTTGAAGGAGTTCCGACGGGATCTCGCGCCGAATGGCGAAGCTGCATGAGGACGGTCAGCGCTCGGGTGCCGCTCCGATGAAACCCACGTCTTTGGTGACCCGCACGGAAACCGAGGACGACGGTCGAACGGTCGTTCTTGCCGAAGGTGACGTCGATCTGGCGACGGCGCCCATGCTGCGCGAAGCGTTGGGGCGCGTGCTGCAGAACCCGGGTTCGGTGGTCGTCGACGTCGGCGGAGTGGGCTTCATTGATTCGTCAGGACTCAACGCCTTGGTATGGGGACATCAGCAGGCCCAGAAGTCAGGCGGATCACTGTCGCTCCGACGTCCTTCGCCGATGCTCTGCCGGTTGCTTGAGATCACCGCTCTCGATTCGCTTCTGCTGATCGACGACGGCGATCCGGGCGCCGGAACCGAGACGTGAGAAGCGACGTTCGTGGACAGCCCCTCGCCGGAACTCACCGAGGTTCTGATCGTGCAGCCGCCCGACGCTGCAGCCGTGCGGCTGCGAACTGCCCTGATCTCGGTTTCGAACGTCGAAATCATCGATGAGCTGACCGATGCGCGCGCAGCCGTGGGCGCTGCAGCGCACCTCCGTCCCGACGTCGTCCTGCTGCGCGTCCAGCTCAGCGACGTGACCGAGACCGACATCCTGGCTGCGCTGCGCGACGGCGCCCCGCGGGCACGCATCGTGCTGCACGCCTACGCGGCCCGCATGGTTGCCCTGGGCCGCCGGCGTTGGATTGGTCAGTTGATCGACCTCGTGCTCGCACACGCGGACTCACCGACGCTTGATGCGCGACTTGAACTCGATGACGAGCCCGCCAGCGTTCCGCTGGCAAGGAGCCTGCTGACGCAGCTACTGGGACAGTGGGAAATGGAGGACTTCGTCGACTTGGCCTCGTTGTTGATCACCGAGCTCGTGGCCAATGCCATCCGTCACGTGCCCGGCGGCTGCGCGGTAGAGGTGACACGACGCGGCGACGCGCTGCGCATGACGGTGTTGGACAGCGGGCCCGGGATGCCGGACCTCCAGCGTCCCGGCCTTTCTGCTTTCGGCGGCCGCGGCCTGCACATCGTCGCGGCACTTGCGAGCGCGTGGGGCGTCGAACATCTCGAGGACGGGTCCAAGGCCGTTTGGGCGGAGCTGGCGTCGACGTCGACGGAGGACGGATGAGTCCCCCGCAGGCGCAGCGCGTCACGATCCTCCCTGAGGTGCCAGGGGCCCCGGCTGCCGAAGCCGACCTCCGAACACTCCTGGCGGAGGTGCTTGCACGACTTGACGTCGATGTCGTCACTGTCTTGCGCTTTGACCCCGCCTCAGATCACCTCGTCACGATGGTCACCGTCAGCGAGCACCGGGTGAATTCCGGGCAGCACCGGGTTCCGCTCGGCCGGGGACTGGCCGGAAAGGTGGCGGCCTCTCGGTTGCCCATCGCGCTGGATGACGTCGCGGATGACGACCTCCTCAATCCCGCCCTCTACGCGCTTGGCGTCCGCTCGGTTTTGGCCGTACCGCTGATGCGTGGCGACCGGTTGCTGGGGGTGCTGAAGGTGGCGACGCGCCGCGCACGACGATTCGGGTCGGACGATTTGAGCCGCGCTGCCGAATTCGCCGAAGTGGTCCTCCGGGCCCTCGACGTCTATGACGTGGCTGATGAACGCTCAGCCGCCGCGGCGCTCCAGCGCAGCCTCGTGCCGCACCAACTCCCGGTGCTTGATGGTCTGCAGCTGGCGGGCCGCTACGTGCCGGGCGATGGTGGTGCGTCGGGTGACTGGTACGACGTCTTTCCGCTCCCGGGCGGGCGCGTGGGAATTGTCATGGGCGACGTCGCAGGGCACGGCCTGGGCGCGTCGGTTGTGATGGGGAGGTTGCGCAGCGCTCTGCGCGCATACGCCCTTGAGCACGACGACCCGGCAGAGGTCCTGCGCCGGCTGGATTCGAAGATCTATCACTTTGAGCCGGGCGCGATGGCAACCGCGCTCTACGCGGTTACCGAGCCGCCGTTCGACGAGGTACGGGTCTGCTCGGCTGGGCACCTTCTACCCGTCATGGCCGCCCCAGGCATGGCGACACAACAACTGCAGTTTCCGGTCGGCATCCCGTTGGGCGTGGACCCGTCATTCGAGCGGACCACCGCATCCTTCGAACTGCCTGCCGAGTCTGTGCTGGTGCTTTTCACCGACGGGCTCATCGAGCGTCGCGCCACGACCAATACGCGTGGCTCAGAAGTCTTCGCATCGGTCGACTCAGCGCTGGCCGAACTCGGAGGGGCGATTCAACTGGGCGCAGCAGCGGAGTCGATCGGATCGCAGGTCCTCGACGCGATCCTCACCATCGAGCCGCCCAGTGACGACGTCGCCTTGCTCGTGGTGCGACTGGTCGCAAGCTGAGGCGCGAGTGCGCCTAGCCTCGTTCAGCTCCCGAGCCGCGAGCTCGAGTCGGTATCGCTGCGACGACCAGATCAACCAGTGTTCCGCCAAGTACTCCGCCGCCAACCACCGTTGCGAGAATGGTGACGACCCATTCGCCCGGTCCGAACGTGGAGGTGTCCGCCGTGAAGAGGAAAGCGGTGGTCACGGCCCATGCCGCCGCCAGTGCTGAGACCCTCCAGCGCTGACGCCATCGATACCAATACCCCGTCTGTTGGCTGGCGGTTGCGGGCCAGCCTGAGTAGGTGACTTCGAGGTCGCGTTCGGATCCGGTCAAACCACGAAGGTCTTCGACGGCTTTGGGGATCAACTCGGTTCGGTCGACTCGCGGCATCGCCGCTGTGTCAGCCACGTGCTCCGCGACCACGGCGGGGCTTTCCGCAGTCGGGTCTGCGCGGTCGTCCGGCTCGAGGAGGGCCACCCCGGAAAGGCCGCCATGGCGCATCTCCAGAAGAGTGAACAAGAGATCTTCTTGTTCCTCCGGAGTCAATCCTCGCCAGATGTTGGAAACGGAGGCAGCGTCGCCGTTTCGCGAAGCCCTGAGCAGGGCATCCAGGCTCCGATCCGCCTCAGACGGTGTCACGACGCTGAGCCTAATGGCACGGACCGTCAGTGGCTGGACCCGATGAGGGTCATCGCGTTGCGGTAGGCCGACGCGAGGATCTGGTCAGACAGCTTTTCGTCGGTGACGGCCCGGGCAAGCTGCAGCGACGAAGCGAGCATCGTGTAGAGGCCGATGGCGTGGTCCTGGCCGCTGCGGTCGTCCTCAAAATCGAGAAGACGGGCAATGGCGGCGATCATGCCCTTGGCTCCGACTGTGTACGCCTCGCGGACGGCTCGATCTTGGCGGGCGATCTCATCGAGAAGCGCGGCGGACGGGCAGCCGTCGCCGGGGTTGTCGCGGTGCTTCGGGGAGAGGTACTCGCGCACGAACATCTCGAGTGACTCGAGCCCGGGCGGGAGTGACTCGACGAGGGCGACTTGAGCACCGATCTGCTCGCCGACAACGGTGGCGATCAGGTCGTCCTTCGACTTGAAGTGTCCGTAGAAAGCGCCGTTCGTCAGGCCGGCATCCGCGACGAGGGTGGAGATGCCCGCGCCGTCGAAACCGTCGCGCTTGAAGCGGCGAGCCGAGGCGTCGATCATCCGCCGCCGCGTTGCCTGCTTGTGGTCCGGGTGGTACCTCGCCATGACCTACGTCTCTTTCTGTGGCCTTGCGTCCACCATAGCAGTACGTTCATAATCGTACGGTCGTAATGTAATCACGAATTGGAGCAATCCCATGGCCTCACTTGCCGACCCGCTCGAGCTTCCCTCCGGGCTTCGCCTGCCGAACCGCATCGCGAAGGCGGCGATGAGCGAGGCGTTGGGCGATGCCGACAATTCGCCGGACGATCGCATTGCCACCCTGTATCGGCGGTGGGGACAAGGCGGCTACGGCCTGCTGATCACCGGCAACATCATGGTGGACCGCGCCCAGCTGGGAGAGCCCGGCAACATTGTGATCGACGACGACCGCGCCCTACCTCAGCTGACCGAGTGGACGAAGGCCGCGCACGACGGCGGCTCGATCATCTTCGCCCAGCTGAACCACCCGGGGCGTCAGTCGAACCTCTTCAACTTCGGGCACACACCGGTGGCTCCCAGCGCAGTGCCGCTTGCACTTCCGGGCGCAGCGGTGCCGCGCGAGCTCACGCCCGCCGAGATCGAGGACATCATCGATCGTTTCGCGACCGCTGCAGCGGTGTGCGCAGCCGCCGGCTTTGACGGCGTCCAGCTCCATGCCGCTCATGGCTACCTGGTCACGCAGTTCCTCTCGCCCCTGACCAACCTGCGCGACGACGAATGGGGTGGCGACCCTGAGCGGCGCATGCGGTTCCTCATCGAGATCGTGCGACGCGTCCGGTCCCGCGTGAGCCCGGGCTTCGCCGTTGCGGTGAAGTTGAACTCGGCCGACTTCCAGCGGGGTGGCTTCACTGAGGCCGACTCACGCGATGTCGTCGCTGCGCTCGCCAAGGAAGCCGTGGACCTCATCGAGGTCAGTGGCGGCAACTACGAGTCGCCGGCCATGGCCGGTTCGGCGGCGGCCTCGACGCGGGAGCGCGAGGCGTACTTCCTGGACTACGCCCGCTCGGTCCGCAGCGCGGCGGGGAACGTCCCGATCGCTGTGACCGGCGGTTTCCGCACCCGATCAGGGATGCAGGACGCCCTGACCGCCGGCGACTGTGACCTCGTGGGCATTGCGCGCCCGGCGGTCACGACCACCGACGCCGCCGACGCGCTGCTCAAGGGTCGCGTCGCCGCCATCACGACGCACGAGATCGCGCTCGGCATGCGCCGGCTGATCGCTCGGGTTTCAGACGTCAAGTCTCTCGACGGCGTGCTCAATCTCGCCTGGAACGCCGATCAGATGCACCGGCTCGCACGCGGCAAGGAACCCGATCTGGATCGTGGCGCACTACGGACGGCATTCTCGATGCTGCGCCGGAATGGCCGCATCTCGCGCCGACCGCGCCGGGGCATCGCATGAGCGGGGCGCGGTACGACCTGGCCGGAAAGGTCGTCCTGATCACCGGCGGCAATGGCGGCATCGGTGCCGCAACTGCTCGAGCGCTCATCGAACGCGGCGCCCGCGTCGCCATCGTCGACATCGACCCGGCGACGCCGGACCGTGCCGAGGAGCTCCACCCGAGCAACGCCTTCGGCTGTGTCGCCGACGTGCGGGAACGTGCTTCGCTGGACGCAGCGGTCATCCGGACGATCGACCGGTTCGGCCGCATCGACATCGTCATCGCGAATGCCGGTCTCCTGGCCAAGGCGGCGACGCTCCGCAACACTCCTGTTGCCGACATCGAGGCGACCCTGGCGGTCAACGTCACGGGTGTGGCCAACACGGTTGCCGCCGCCCTCGATGCCGTGATCGCCAGCGGCGGGCAAGTCGTCCTGATCAGCTCGGTCTTCGCCTTCATCAACGGGATGGGCGCCATCCCTTACGCGATGAGCAAGGCCGCCGTCGAGCAGCTCGGCCGCGGGCTGCGAGTCGAGGTGGCTGACCACGGCGTCTCGGTGCTCACGGCGTACTTCTCGCTGGTCGACACCGACATGATCAAGCACGGCGTCGACGAGGACGACGTCGTGATGGAGCTGCTCTCGTCGCTTCCGAAGGCGATGCTCAAGCGGGTCACCCCTGACTCGGCCGCGGCCGCCCTCGTCGATGGGATGGAGAACCGATCCGCCCGCGTCATTCATCCCGGCCTGTGGCGGCCGGTCTCAGCGCTGCGCGGACTTCTCGGCCCGGCACTGGACGCCCGATTCGCCGGGGACCGCCGGATCCTCGACGTGCTCGCCCGCCTGGACGCCCGTCCGGCGCCCGCACCCACTCGCAAGCCCCGGAAGAAGGAATTGGCATGACCACCACCTGGCAGACCACACCCACCAAGACGGTCAACGTCGGCGGGACCTCATTCACTTATCGGGAGCTCGGCAAGCCGGGCGGCGTCCCGGTCGTGTTCCTGCATCACTTCACCGCGGTCCTGGACGACTGGGATCCGCGCGTGCTGGACGGCGTCGCGGCAAACCACCACGTCATCGCCTTCGACAACCGCGGGGTCGGCGGGACCGGTTCGAAGGTCCCCACGGACGTCGAGGACATGGGTGCCGACGCGATCGCGTTCATCCGGGCGCTCGGGTACGACAAGGTCGACCTGATCGGGTTCTCCCTCGGCGGCGCAGTCGCCCAGATGGTGGCTCTGCAGGCGCCGGACCTCGTGCGCCGCATGGTCTTGGCGGGTACCGGGCCGCGTGGCGGTGGTGGCATCTGGAAGATGCCGTTCATCGTCGGCGGCGCGTACACGAAGGCGTTCCTGCTCCGGAAGGACCCTCGGCACTTCCTGTTCTTCCCGCGCACGTCCGGCGGAAAGAAGGCGGCCAACGCCTACTTCGAGCGGCTGGCCGAACGGACTCAGGACCGCGACCGCCCGATCTCGAGGCAGGCGCGAAATGCGCAGCTGCGGGCCATCACGGCCGGCGGAATGCACGCACCCGACGACCTCTCCACGCTCACGATGCCGGTCTTCGTCGCCAACGGTGACAAGGACCTGATGGTGGCGAGCGAGCACTCCGCAGACATGGCGAAGCGATTCCCCAATGCGAAGCTGCGGATCTACCCCGACTCCGGGCACGGTGGGATCTTCCAGTATCACCACGAGTTCGTGCCCGAGGTCCTCGACTTCCTGGCGGGGCCGTGATGGACGGGCAGCCAGCCGGCCCGGATTTCGTCACCATCGACGCCTTCGACCGCCCGCCGGGTGGTCGCCTCCGCTGGCGGCGGAACCTTCGAGGCCTGACTGACGGCGGCATCAAGGGACTGCGCGGAGCGACGGTCAACTACGCGAACAACGCCACGCACTCCATTGCTCCCGCGCTGGTGCCCGGTGGTTGCGCACTGGTTGCGGCCTGGGAATCGCCCGCCGCTGCTGAGGCCGCCTTCGCCGGCCCTCTTCGGCACGCCATCGACGGCCCCGGTCGGTTCAGCCTGGACGGTGAGGTCGTCCGGGTCCGGGTCGACAGGGAGTCCGAGCGCAACCACTGGCACGGGTGGGAACCGTCGTCGGAGGGCGCGGATCCGCTGGCCAAGGAGGAGCCGATGGTGGCCATCGTGCACGGCATCCTGCGGCGAGGCCGGCTCGTTGAGTTCGTGCGCAACAACCTGCACGCGGCCAGCCGTGCGCGCCACCATCACGGACACCGCGGCAGTATCGACATCTCGTCCCAGCTGCCGTATGAGCACACCTCCATCAGCCTGTGGCGGACGTACAAGCTGGCGCAGGACTTCGCCTACATGCCGGGCGGCCATGCGACGGCGATGAAGCACTCGCAGCAAGAGAACACGCACCGCGTCGGCCTCTTTCTGCAGGTCCGGCCGCTCGCGTGCACCGGAAAGCTCGGCATCGACGAGGAGCCGTTCCCGCAGTTGCCCGCCGCGAATCGCGCCGGAATATGAGCCGGAATATGAGAAGGACAAACTGATGGCACAAGAAGTACGCGGAAGCCTCGACATCGAGGAGCGCGGAGCGGTCTGGGTCGCCCGCATCGATGGCGGCCCGCTGGGGCTGTTCGGCAATGACATCGCCGAGCAGCTGGATGCGCTGGTGGATCGAGTCGATGGCGACCCCGAGGTCCACGCTGTCGTGTTCACCGGGACGCACCCCGGCCGGTTCGTCTCGCACGCGGAGGTCCGCTGGTTGCAAGAAGGCGGTGCCAAGGTCCCCTCCGTCGGAGTGAGAGGAGCCTCGGCCCTGGCCCACGTCGCCCGCGGCGCGAACCGTGCCGGCGGCCTGAAGGGTGCTTTCGGCAAGACTCCACTCTGGCCGGCAGTCCAGCTGGAGCGCGTGCATCAGACGTTCCTCAAGATGAACCGCAGCGGCGTCATCTTCGTCGCGGCGATGAACGGATCGGCACTCGGGCTGGGCGCGGAGTTCTGCTGGGCGAACGATCTTCGGGTCATGGCCGACGGCGACTACTTCATTGGCCAGCCGGAGATCCTGCTGGGGATCATGCCGGGCGGCGGCGGCAGCCAGCGGCTTCCGCGGCTCGTCGGGAACCACAAGGCCCTGATGGCGATCCTGTCGGGCCGCCCGTTCTCGGTCGCCGAGGCGTTGGAGATCGGCGCGGTGGACGAGGTTGTCCCGCCCACCGATGTCCTCGATCGGGCCATCGAACGGGCCGAACATTTCGGCTCGCGCCCCAAGTCGTCGCGAGCCGCGGTCAAGCGGGCGGTCTATTTCGGTGGCTCCGCGACCTTGGCGGAGGGCCTGCACATCGAACGCTCCGAATTCCTCGCAACCGCTTTGTCGCGCATCGGCCAGGAGCTGATGCTCGACTACATGGCCAACACCGAGGCCGGTGGCGAACTGCCGCTGTATCAAACCGGGGTCTTCGACGAGGTACTCAAGGTCGGCACCACACGAGGTGCTGGTGCACCGAAGGCGAGGGAGGGCCGATGAGCACCCACACCGTCAACCGGCACGACGTCACCTTTGAGTCCGGCGGCGACCTCTGCGCGGCATGGTTGTTCCTGCCCAACGGCGTCGAGCGGCCACCCGTGGTCATCCTGGGGCACGGGCTCGGCGGCACGCGGGAAATGGGCCTCGATGCCTATGCAGAGCGGTTCGCGCAAGCCGGTATCGCTGCCCTCGCGTTCACCTACCGGCATTTCGGCGACTCCGGCGGCCAGCCGCGACAGCTGCTGTCCATCAAGCGACAGCTGGCTGACTGGGAGGCCGCCGTCGCCCACGTCAAGGTCCGCGCTGACGTCGACGGCAGCCGCGTCGCGGTCTGGGGAAGCTCTTTCGGCGGCGGCCATGCGATCGTCATGGCCTCCCGCCACCCCGAGCTCCGCGCCGCCGTGTCGCAATGTCCGTTCACGGACGGCCTCGCCTCAGCCCGTGCGCTCGGACCGATCAGCACCGTGCGACTGCTCGCAACCTGCGCGCGCGATCTGGTCGCCGACTCCGCCGGCAAGGACCCCGTCCTGCTGACGGTTGCCGGCGCTCCCGGCGACAAGGCGCTGATGACGGCGTCCGACGCGCTCCCCGGCTACCTGGCGTTGATCCCGGAGGGGACGACCTTCGTCAACGGAGTTGCCGCTCGGGTTGCTCCAACGATCACCTGGCACCGTCCGGGCAAGAAGGTCAAGGACATCGCGATCCCGATTCTCTTCTGCGTCTGCGACCACGACTCGGTGGCGCCGCCGGAGGAGACCCTTGCGTACGCACGGACGGCACCCAGAGGCGAGGTCAAGACGTACGACGCCGGCCATTTCGACATCTATCTGGGCGAACCCTTCGAGGCTGTGGTGGCCGACCAGACCGAATTCCTCGTTCGACACCTGCAGTCGTGACCGGCGATCCGCGTCGTTTTGGCTTTCCGGTGCCGGGGTAAACAGCCGAAAGCACGAGAAGCCACGCACCTGGAGGCGGACGCATGAACGACACGAACGAAGAGGGACTCTCAGCTGAAGAGCTTGCGGCGGAGGGTGCGACTGCGCTCCCCGACAAGGAAGTCGTATCGATTCTGGACCTCAATGCGGACATCGACCTGGCCATCGACGCCGCGGCGCCGATCGACCTGGCGGCTGCAGCGAACCTGAACGTCGCCGCGCCGATCGACGCCGCGGTCGGAGCAAACGTCCTGTCCGTGGACTCAGCGGCCGCGGCGTTGGCCGATCAGGGCGTCATGGTCACGCAGGGTCTCGACGCCGACGCGACTGCCTCCGCCACACAGGACAGCGCACTCGACCAAGGCAATGACGTCGTCGACGGCGGTACGGCCGATGCAGGCGGCACGACGGTCCCCACTGAGCCGGTCACCGCGGGTGACGTGACTTCGGGCGCGCTGTCGGGAGACTTGCTCGACGTGAATGTCAACGTCGATGCCGACGCCGACATCGCCGCTCCGATCAATGGTGCGGTGGCCGCGAACGCGAACGTCGCCGCGCCGGTTGACGCGGCCGTTGCGGCCAACGTCGGCAGCGTCGGCAGCAATGCGGTCTCGGTGGCCGACCAGGACGCGATTATCGATCAGCAGCTGAGTGGCTCCGCCAACGCGGAGTCCAACCAGTCCTCCGACATCACGCAGTAGCGCTGCGATGACGGTGGTCAATGGGCCATCGAGGGCTCGCGGGGAGGGTACTTCGCCGTCGATCGTCGACGACGAAGTACCTGCGCGTGCCGACGGCGTGCAGCTGATCGGCGAGCTGGAGGGGTCTGGCTATCGCGAGCCGGTGGCTTTGGCTCGCCGCAGCGACGGGCAGACGATCCAGCTCACCCCGCTGGTGTACCTCGTGCTCGAAATGATCGACGGCACCAGCACCTACGACGAGATCGCCCGGACGGTGTCCGGACGCTTCGGGCGAACGGTGTCGGCAGACAACGTGCGGGCGCTAGTCGCGGGCCAGTTGCATCCAGCTGGCCTGACGACGCTCGCGGATGGCTCGCAGCCCGATCTGGTGAAGTCAAACCCGTTGCTCGCACTCAGGTTCAAGTACTCCGTCACTGATCCGGCGCGGACGAGACAGTTGACGGCGCCGTTCACAGCCCTGTTCAACCCCGTCGTCGCGGTAGTGGTGCTGGCCCTCCTGGCGATCGTCAGCTGGTGGGTCCTGTTCCACAAAGGCCTCGCGTCGGCAACCAACGAGGCCTTCGCCCGGCCCGGCCTGCTGATGCTGGTGATCGCCGTGACCATCCTGTCTGGCGGCTTCCACGAGTTCGGGCACGCGGCCGCGGCGCGGCGTGCAGGCGCCGAGCCCGGTGCGATGGGCGCGGGCCTCTACCTGATCTGGCCGGCGTTCTACACCGACGTCACCGACTCCTACCGCCTCGGCCGCGGTGGCCGGATCCTGACCGACCTGGGCGGGCTCTACTTCAACGCGATCGTGGCCGTCGGCATCACCGGTGTCTGGTTGGCGACCCGATACGACGCGCTCCTGCTCATCGTCGCGACGCAGCTGCTGCAGATGGTCCGCCAGCTCATTCCGTTGGTGCGCTTCGACGGGTACCACGTGCTGGCCGACCTCACTGGGGTGCCAGACCTGTTCCACCGCATCAAGCCGACCCTGCTCGGCATCCTGCCGTGGCGGTGGAAGGACCCCGAGACGAGCGTCCTGAAGCCTTGGGCTCGAGCAGTGGTGACGACGTGGGTGCTGCTGGTCGTACCGATCCTGGCGTGCACCGTCTACGTGATGGTCATCGCTCTGCCGAGGGTGCTCGGTACCGCCTGGGCGGGAGTCGAGAAGCAGTCGGCCCTGCTGCGAGGCGCTTGGGCCGATGCCGACTTCCTCGAGGTGCTCGGCCGGGCATTCGGCGTCGTCGCGGTGCTGTTCCCGGTTCTCACGGTGGCGCTGATCCTGGGGCGCCTTGGCCGGCGGATCGTGACCCGGACGTGGGCCGCCACCGCCGGGCGACCGGTGCGCAGGGGGCTGGCCGGGCTGGTCGCGGCCGTTCTCGTCGGCGGGCTGGCGGCGGCATGGTGGCCCAGTGAGGGCGCATACCGGCCGATCGAGGCGTACGAGGGCGGCACCCTCACGCAGGCAGCACAGCGCCTCGCGCCGACGTCGACGCTGCGCGCCGGCCGACAAGGCGTCATCACCACCGCATGGCCGGACGGAGCGCGGCGACCAACCCGAGAACATCCTCAGCTCGCGATGGTGCTGGTCCCGCATGAGCACGGCACGCGCGACGCCCACGCATGGGTCTTCCCCTTCAACCGCCCCTTGGCGCCGGGGCCGGGAGACAACCAGGCCATGGCCGTAAACACGAGGGACAACTCAGTCGTCTATGACGTCGCGTTTGCCCTGGTCTGGATAAGTGACGACTCGCCAGCGCTGAACCGTGACGAGGCGTACGCCTTTGCCAGCTGCTCGAATTGCGCTGCCGTCGCCGTGGCGTTCCAGGTGGTGCTGGTCACTGGCGACAACCATGTCGCTGTCCCGCAGAACATTGCAGCGGCGGTCAACTACGACTGCGTCGACTGCCTGACGTACGCCCTGGCGGTTCAGCTGTTCGTGACCGTCGACGAACCGCCGGATGGCGCCACCTTGGCCAAGCTCGACGAGCTGTGGCGACAGATCGCCGCCTACGGCGTGAACATCGGCTCGGTCCCGCTCGACCAGATTCAGGACCAGTTGTCGCAATTCGAGAAACAGATCCTCGACATTCTGGGCGTCGACGAGCCTGGTGACTCCCCGACGTCGACTCCGACGGCTGAGCCCGGTGCGGGACAGCCCAGCCCCGGCGCGCCGGGCTCGGCGGCCCCGACGCCCACGTCCAGCAGCACGGCGGCGCCGATGCCCACAGACGCGCCCACCAGTCCGGCCGAGCCGACCGGCTCGGGCGGTTCCGCATCGGCATCGCCGTCCGCCGATGCCAGCCCCGACGCGTCGGAACCGAGTGCCGGGGCCAGTCCGTAGCGCCGCGTGCCAAGGCGACGACCCAGCGAAATTCGGCACTGTCCTGCTGGTCGGCTTCGTCAAGGCCCAGTTCTAGTCAGACACCATCTCGCGATCCATCCGGGAACATACGACAGCAGGCACTGCGCTTGCTCGATCCGCCGGGAGAGCAGCTGGGCGAGCCGCGTCAGCTGCACGGCATGCGCATAGTCAGCGGGGTCGCCCAGCCCGCGGGGACCGTCTTCTGTCGTGATGATCGCCACGGCGAAGGCGTCGACGATACCCATCTGCCGGCTTTCATCCCGCCCCATCCACCCCGGCTTGAATGCTCTGGCACCGATCGTGCCCAAGCCCCAACGCTGCGATCCGATCGGCTGCATCTGTTGAAGCAGGTATGCACTGGCCCGCTGCGAAACAACCCGGCCATTGCCGAGCGCCGCCATGAACCGGACCTGTTCTCGGACGTTCCACTGCATCGTTCCTTCGTAGGCGGTCGGAACGGTCGTCCTGTCGCCGATCGACCGGAGGACCTTGGTCATCGCGGCTGCCGTGCTGGGAATCTGCTGATGAATGGCCATGATCGAACGCTCGTCTGACCGGGTCAGGGCTGCGCGGATCAAGGCGCGCGTGGCCGCGGGGACCTTGTCCGGATCGCCGTCGACCACCGCGTCGAGGTAAGCGGCAATCACCAGCACTTTGGACGTTGACCACGCTCGGCTGCTCGGTACGGAGCCCTCGACGACGACGTCGTCAGGGTCCGCGAGCGGGGCCCAGGCGATGGCGTTGCGTGCGTTCCCGTGGAGGCCGGCCAGCGGCGCGGCCGCGGCCAGTTCAGTCCAGCCGCGGGAGCCGGATCGGGTCGTCCGTTTCGCGCCCGCGTCGGCCCCGCAGGCGGAGGCGGCAAGGAGGCACATGACTGCCAACAGCAGCGGCCCCGGCGCACAGTGCGAGGCCGCTGACGCTCGGCGCCGCTTGACGAGGCGCGTTGCGTGGAGATCACACGCTCTCAGGCGGCACCTCGGTCTCGACCACCTTGCGCTCGAGGACGCGTTCGCGAGGTTCCGCGACCGCACGATCGGTCGGGCCGGACACGTAAGTGGTCGTACCGACTCCAGTGCGACGCCACACCGTGTTCATCAGGACGATGACCGCGATGCCGGCGATCAACAGGATGACTCCCAGACCCTGTTCGTTGAGGCCGGGAATGTCGAACTGGATGACGCCTGTGAGGAGGATGAGGCCCAACACAATCAGCGTTATTGCTCCGCCGTAACCCATGGTTCTGGTCCTTTCGTCGACCTTCCATGGGTTACCCGGGTGGGCTCGATTCCATGCCGTGGCGGTGGCAGGCGCGCGCAAAAATCTCGAGACGCCTGATGTTCAGCCGTCTCGAGAAATCTGCGGTAGGCCAGCCCCGAACTGGTGATTTGCGCCGCCGGAGTCCGGTGCAACCACTCACACAGCCTTGGTGCCTCAGCGCCTGCCATCTTCTCCGACTTGAAACGCACAACGAGCGTCTTCTCACGACGTTACGCCGCATGAACAGCTCCGGCGATTGCGAGTCGGTGACTTTGCAACTTCGTTGTCAACCACGGATCGCACGTCGCGTCCGGCCCCAGAAGAGGTGGCGAACCCAGAGCGCGGCGAGTGCGGTGCTGACGACGATCAAGATGCCGTTGTCGCCCACCAGGTACAGGTTCACCAGTACCGGTGATGACGTTGTGGTCAGTGCTCCGAGCGTGTCCACCAGGCTGTTGTGGACTGCGTGCGAAACGGCTCCCGGCCAAAGGCTTCCGGTGTAGATCCTGAAGTAGCCGAACAGAAAGCTGGCCGCAACGATCGTCGTGAGGACCAGCGGCACGAAGATCAGAGCGTTGCCCGTTGGGAACAGCGAGGTCAGGTAGAAGAGCGGCAGGTGCCAAAGGCCCCACACCAGGCCGACCAGCAGCAGGGCGGGGGCTCGACCCAGGTCAAGCACCTTGGGAAGCAGGTAGCCGCGCATCCCGATCTCCTCGGCGAGGATGAACGTCGGGGTGAAGACGACGAGCACGAAGAAGAAGTCGATGATGGTGCCCAGGAGCCCGTACTTCGGGATCGCGAACGAGGCCAACGGCGTGGCCCACACCAGGCTGGTCATAGCCGCGCCAAGAAGGAGCGTGACGCCGAATGCGATCGGCCAGACGTTGAGGCCGAGGCGGTGCACCCCGAGGGACTTCCATGATTCCTTTGAATAGCCGTCCCGGGTGACGACCAGCATCATCAGGAAAGCCGTCAGGGCAGGGGTCGACATCCACAGCGAGAACATGGGAAAGCCTGGTTTCAGACCAAGCCGGTGGATCAGGAGTGCCGCTCCCACGCCCATCGACCAAAGGAGCGCCGCGTACACAACGGCCTTCTGATGGTCCGTCAGTGTCCTGAACATGCGCGCTCCCGTCGGTAGGTCTCAGGTCGTGTACAACGTCACCAACAGCAGCGTGAACCGGTAGCCGAGGAAGATGCCGCCGGCAGCGAGGGCGAGCAGCACCGCCTTGAGTATCCGGGTCATGCCGCTGCCGCCGTAGACCCTGCCGGCGGAGAGGTACAGATATCCGGCGCTGATCAGCAGGGCGCCGATCGCGATGCCGTCGTCGAGGGCTGGTGAAGCCAACCCGGCTCCCCCCAGCCACATGTCGGCAGCGGGAATCAGCAGTGCGGCACTGAGAAGCAACAGCAAGAACGCGTGGAAGTGGAGCGAGAACGCCAGGTGCACGGCAAACGGCATCCGACTGTGACGGAACAGGATGGGCAGCAGGAGCGCAAAGCTCATCGCCATCAGGATGACGAGAGACTGTGCGTTTCTGGCCACCGCCTGATTGAAGATGGGCTCATAGGCATCGAGGGTCGTCCCCTCGCTCGCCACGTGATGTGTGACGAGTCTCTGCGCAAGGGGGCCCCAAGGTTGGTTGTGCAGGTGCTTGTCCAGCGGTGTGGAGAAGATGTTCGATCCGGGCAGCAGCTCCATCGCGACAAACAGCACGTTGGTCAGCAGGAACAGCGTGAACGGTCCGATGTATGGCTTGCGCGATCCCTGCTGAAACTGGACGGTCAGTGCGCCGGGCCGACGAAGCAGGTCGGCCAGCGTCCGCCAGAGTCGCCCATCGAGGTTGGTGAATGCCTGAAGCGCGTGGTGGACCATGCCCCGCAGGGTCAGTTCGTCTGGCTGGGGTTGGCGCTCCCCGCACGCCGGGCAGTATGACGTCGTCACCTGAGCGCTGCAGGTGGGGCAGGTCCAGCCCGTCGCGGTGGTCATCGTGTGGTGATGCTCGCACAACCCGGCCATGATGGGGTCGTGAAGCTTTCCACCCGCGCCTTCATCACGACCCTCAAGGTCCACCAAGCCCTCTACGAGAACAGTCATGGCTTGGTCGGTCACCGGCTGCTGGGGATGCCCACGTTGTTGCTGCGCACCACCGGCCGAAAGAGCGGGCTGACGCGGACCAACGCGCTCGTCTACGGACGTGACGGCGCCGACTACCTCGTCTGCGGCTCCAACGGCGGCCACCACCTGCCCCCAGCGTGGGCGCTCAACATGGAGGCCAACCCGGACGTCGAGCTTCAGGTCGGCGTCCGAAATATGAAGGCGCACGCGCAGGCACTTCGCCCGGGCGACGATCAGTATGAGCGACTCTTTGCCATCTGCAACAAGGCCAACCGCGGCCAGTTCGCGGCGTACCAGAAGAAGACGGACCGACCGCTGCCCGTCTTCGTCGTGACACCGACCAGCTAGCCGCCGAGCATGGCCCAGGTTCCCGACGCCGTCGCCGCGGACTTCGTCCGCCGGTTCAGCGAGTTCTGGAGTTCGCCGCTTCCAGAGCGGCTCCACATGGTGTTGAGTCCGAACGTCGTCCTCGTCTCACCGATGACCCAGCCCACGACAACGCTCGAGGACGCGAAGACCGGGTGGGCGAACCTTCTTGCGCGCATCCCCGACCTCGCCAATGAGGTTCACCGGTGGGGTGCAAGTGATGACGGAGTGTTCATCGAGTTCACGCTGAGCGGCACCGTGGGCGATGAGCGGGTCTCCTGGCAGGTCGTCGACCGATTCATCCTGGGTGCCGACGGGCTCGCGACCGAGCGCGTTGCCTATTACGACCCGACCCCCGTACTGGCGGCCTTCGCAAGGGCCCAGAAGTAACGGCTCGTCGGGACGAGATCGAGGTCGCGGTCGGCGCCGAACTTGGCGACACTGGCCATGAGCTCGCTCATCCGGCGGGCCAGCTCGGCGTCGTCGCCTCGGCTCCCGTAGAACGCGTGGGGATCGGACAGCGACGCCATCGGGAAATGCTCTTCGACGATCGCTGCCAGCTCCGGCGAACTGGTAGTCAGGGTCTCTTCGACGATGTTCTGGACGTAGGCCGACGTGTTCTGCGTCCGGATGGCGATGGGGGTGTGCTCCAGCAGCCAGTAGTCCAGGTAGGCCTCGCGGCTCATGGACTCCGGCCGCCGGAGCAGCGCGAGTTGGGCCATGACGTCGGTACGTTCGCCATCGGCGGTCGGGATGGGGTCGAGCCGGACGCGCTCGGTCACGCGATAGGCGTCGCACCGCCCCAGAGCGCCCGCAACGACGTCGAGCGCGGCACGCAAGTCGCCGTCGGTCCAGACCGACGCCAGCGCGACGACCGGCTCGCCGGGGCCGAATCGCAGCGCGGGCGCGACGACCGCGTCGTCGACGTTGACCTGGAGCCCGGTCGCACCTGCCTGCGCGAGCGATGCCCGCAGACCGGGGTCGAACAGCGGCGCGGGATCGCGGTCTCCTCGGACGGCCAGCATCATCTTCGCCACGCGCGCACGATAACAATGCGATGCTGGTTCATCCGGAAAACCAGAGGAGTCCGTCTGTGAGCAATGCGCCGAGTGCCTGCATCATCGGGGCCGGCATCAGCGGGCTACGAGCCGGAAAATCCCTGGCCGATGCGGGCATCGACTACACCTGCTTCGAGACGTCCGACCGGATCGGCGGGAACTGGGCGTTCAAGAATCCGAACGGGCGCAGCTCGGCGTATCGGTCGCTGCACATCGACACGTCCAAGGGACGGATCTCCTTCTCCGACTTCCCCATGGGTGACGAATATCCCGACTTCCCGCACCACACCGAGATCTTCG
Source organism: Aeromicrobium sp. (assembly GCA_045806885.1). Lineage (GTDB taxonomy): Bacteria > Actinomycetota > Actinomycetes > Propionibacteriales > Nocardioidaceae > Aeromicrobium. Next base: position 158,545 of record JBJMIJ010000019.1, on the reverse strand, counting down.
AGTGGCTCAACCGCTTCGCCGACGAGTTCGGGCTGCGCGAGCGCATCCGCTTCAACACGTCGGTGGAGAAGGCGGAGCGGCTGGCGAGCGGCGGCTGGATCGTTCGCACCGACGACGGCCAGGAGCATCGCTTCGACGTACTCGTCGTCGGCAACGGCCATCACTGGGACCCGCGCCTGCCCGAGTTCCCCGGGACGTTCGACGGCCCGATGATCCATTCGCATCACTACATCGACCCGACCGACCCCATCGACATCGTCGGCAAGCGGGTGCTCGTGGTCGGCATCGGCAACAGCGCGGTCGACATCGTCTCGGAGGTGTCGCGTCCCGGTGTCGCGGCGGAGACGTTCGTCTCTACGCGCAGCGGCGCCTGGATCATGCCCAAGTACATCTTCGGCCGTCCCCTCGACACGCTCGTGAAGACGAACCCGCGGGTGCCGCTCAAGCTGCAGCGACGCATCTCGGGCATCACGGCGAAGCTGATCTCGGGCAATCCGGAGAACTTCGGCCTCCCCAAGCCCGACCACCGTTTCCTGGAAGCGCACCCGACGGTCTCGAGCGAGTTCCTGTTGCGGCTCGGCTCCGGAGACGCGACGGCCAAGCCCGACATCGAGGAGCTGATGGGTGACAAGGTGCAGTTCGTCGACGGCAGCATCGAGCAGATCGACGTCATCATCTACGCGACCGGCTACAACATCACGTTCCCGTTCTTCGACCCGGACTTCATCAGCGCGCCGGACAACAAGCTGCACCTCTACAAACGGATGTTCATGCCGGGCGTGGAGGACCTCGTGTTCATCGGACTGGCCCAGGTGATCCCGACGCTGTTCCCCTTCGTCGAGCTCCAAGGCCGCCTGCTGGCCGAGTACCTGAGTGGCACGTGGGCTCTCCCGTCGACGTCGGACATGCAGAGGTCCATCCGCGACGACGAGGCCACGTTCATCAAGCACTACTCGAACCGGCCGCGCCACACCATGCAGGTCGACTACTACCTCTACGAGCACGACCTCACCAAGCGGGTGCTGCCGGAAGGAAGGCGGCGGGCCCGCCGGCCTCGTTAGGATTGGAGGCGTGTTCTCGCTTCGATGGTGGACCGGCGGTCGCGGGCTGGCCGGCGTTGCGCAATGGCCGAACGCAGCCATCACGGTCTGGGCCCTCACCGTGGTTGTCCGGTGGCTGGGCGCCGGCGGCAGCCGGCTCTCGGATTCGACGCTCGCCGCCATGGGCAACGGTGCGCTGCTGGTCTGGGGGCTGGACGAGGTGGTGCGCGGCGTCAGCCCCATCCGAAGGGTGATGGGCGGGGCCGTGTTGGCCGCTGTCCTGATTCGGCTCTTGGCGTAGAGGATGGGGTTCCTCAAGCAAGACGCGCCCGTCGTCGATTACGACACCTGGAGCCAGGGGACCCGTGCCGAGAAGATCAAGCCGATGGCCCGACATTGGGCCGAGGTGGGCTTCGGAATGCCGGGCGTCCTGCATCTCTTCTACGTCGCGAAGGTGGCGGCGTACATCCTCGGCGGATGGCTCGTCGTCCTGAGCAGTGACGGCGTCGACGGGGTCCTCAACGTCCGTCACTGGTACGCCGAGCCCATCGTGTTCCAGAAGATCGTGCTGTACACGATGCTGTTCGAGGTCGTCGGGCTCGGCTGCGGGTTCGGGCCGCTCAACAACCGGTTCAAGCCGCCGATGGGCTCGATCCTCTACTGGGTCCGCCCGAAGACGATCCGCCTGCCGCCGTGGCCGAATCGCGTGCCGCTGACGCGTGGCGACACCCGTACCCCCTTCGATGTGCTGCTCTACGTCGCCCTGCTCGTCATGCTGACCGCGACGATCCTCTCCAGCGGCACGGCGGCGCGACTCTTGCCGCAGTGGCAGATCTGGACCATCCTCGGCCTGCTCGCCGTCCTGGGCTTGCGCGACAAGGTGATCTTCCTGGCCGCCCGGGGCGAGGTCTACGGGTCGATGACAGTGACGTTCCTCTTCGCCGCCGTCTCGACGATCGACATGATCCTGGCCGCCCAGCTCGTCTGCCTGGTGATCTGGGTGGGTGCGGCGACGTCGAAGCTCACGCGACACTTCCCGTTCGTCATCTCGACGATGATGAGCAACAACCCGGTATTGCGTCCCAAGTGGCTCAAGCGGCGCTTCTTCGCCGACTTCCCCGACGACCTGCGACCGGGTTGGCCGTCCCGCGTCCTGGCTCACACCTCGACGGCGATCGAGGGACTTGTTCCGCTCGTGATGTTCTTCATACACGGCACGCAAGCCGGACTCATCGCTGCGCTGGTCATGCTCTGCTTCCATTTCGGGATCCTGTCGTCCGTCCCGATGGGCGTCCCGTTGGAGTGGAACGTCTTCATGATGTTCAGCGTGGTCGCGCTCTTCATCGGGCATCCCGATGTCGGCCTCGAGGACATCACGTCGCCACTGCCGCTGCTCCTCGCAGCCGTCCTCGTCGGCATCGTGATCCTGGGCAACCTCTTCCCGCGCAAGGTCTCGTTCCTGCCGGGAATGCGCTACTACGCCGGCAACTGGGACACCGGCCTGTGGTGCATGAAGCCGTCCGCGGCCGCGAAGATCGAGAAGAACGTCGTGTCGATCGCGAGCATGCCGCAGGCGCAGATGCAGAAGTTCTTCGGCAGCCCACAGATCGCGGAGATGTATCAGTACATGGGCTACGCCTTCCGCGGCTTCAACAGCCACGGCCGCGCCATGTTCGCGCTGGCTCACCGCGCGATGGCCGGCTACGACGAGAGCGACTACGTCCTGACCGACGGCGAGCGCATCTGCAGCACCGCAGTCGGCTGGAACTTCGGCGACGGCCACATGCACAACGAGCAGCTGATCGCGGCACTGCAGCGGCGCTGTCAGTTCGAGCCCGGTGAGGTGCGCGTCGTCCTGATCGACGCCCAGCCGATTCATCGACAGCGCCAGGACTACCGGCTGGTCGACGCCGCGACGGGTGAGTTCGAGCACGGGTATGTGCGCGTGGCTGACCTCGTGAACCGACAGCCGTGGGACGACACCGCGCCGGTCCAGGTCCTCAGCCCCTAGGACTCTGAAACGCCCCCCGCGCCGTCCTCAACTGTCACACTCGACTGCGTGCGGTTCCTCTTCACCTGCCATCCCGGCGACGGCCACTTTCGGCCAATGGTGCCGCTCGGGAAAGCACTGCAGAAGGCCGGGCACGACGTGGCATTCGCTACGGCCGAAAGCTTCCGCGGTGCGGTGGAACGGCAAGGCTTCACGCATCACCGCGCGGGACTTGAGTGGGACGAATCACGGATCGAGGAGACGATCCCGGACATCCTCGACGTGCCCCGGATCGGCAGGCCGATCTGGATGATGGACGAGGTCTTCCTCAATCGGTCGCCCCGCCAGATGGTTCCCGACCTGCTGGCGATCGCCGAGGCCGAGCGGCCCGACCTGCTCGTCGTCAACAACTACGAGATGGCTGGCGTGCTGGTTGCGGAGCGCCTCGGCCTGCCCTACGTCACGTGCAACATCTCCTTTCGCTGGCCGCGCCGGCTGATCAAGCGGGTATGCGGCGCGGGCCTGAAGACCCTCCGGCGCGACCTTGGGTTCCCGGCTGATCCCGCTTGTGCGGCCTATGGCCGGTATCTCGATCTCTGCGTCATGCCTGCGACGTGGAACATGGGCGAGGCCATCGCCGATCCGTTCTGGGGCGAAGTCATCTCAGCGCGGACGCGCCCACAATTCGGGATGTCACTGAAGGCTCGCCTCGTGCGCAAGGCCATCCAGCTGGAAGAAGCGCGGTTCAAGAGATCCGAGCCGACGGAGAAGAACGTGCTCTATGCGCGGCCCGGCTCCTCGAACCCGGGCGGACCTCGGCCCGCAGCGCTGGACGGCCTGCCTGACCAGCCCACGGTGTACGTCAGCCTGGGAACGGTGTTCAACACGCAATTCCCGGAGGTCTTCGACGTCATCCTTGAGGGCCTGCGGGACGAGCCGATCAACGTCGTCATGACGCTCGGACCGGGTGGTGACCCCCAACGCTTCGGTCCCCAGCCGGCCAACGTGCGCATCGAGCGCTTCATCCCGCAGGCCGACTTGTTGCCCCACGTCGATCTCTGCGTCAATCACGGCGGATACGGCACCGTGATCGAGCCACTGTCGCTCGGCATCCCGCAGGTGATCCTGCCGCTGTCCGCCGACCAGCCGATCATCGCGCTGCTCGGTCGGGCCCACGGTGTGGCCGCCCTGGCACCGGTAGCGACGCAGGACCTAATGACCGGCCCGGTGCCGCTCCCGGTCATCGACCCGGCACGGCTGACACCCGCGGACGTCCGCGATCTCGTGGTCGGTGTGCTGGCCTCCACGGAGCTGCGCGCGGCCGCGCAACGGATGCAGGCGACGCTCAGTGCGCTGCCCGGCCCTGACGACGTCGTCGAGGCTCTGGTCGCGCTTGCGGGGCGATGACGCGCGCTGTCGCGCCGTATTCAAAGGCCGTGAAGGTTCTTCGCGGTTGGTGACGCGGCGACCTTCGCCGAGTCGGGGCGCGTGCCCAGCAACCGGTCTGAGGTGTCGCCCGTGGCGACGCCGAACCAGTAGTGCTCGTTCTTGTAGTGGTGCAGGCGGTGGTTGCGCCAAATCGCCTTGTAGATCCTGCCCTTCGCCTTGTAGTCGCTGTGGATCAGGTAGTGAGTCCACTCGTAGATGAAGAGCGTGATGTACGAGGCGACCATGAACGACAGCGCCTGACCAAGCCGCGGGAAGGCGAACAGCGCAATGGTGACGCCGATCGGGACCAGCACGGCGAGCGACTGCCACGGGATGAACACCAAGGGCATGTCGCGGGGATCCGAGTGGTGCCTGCGGTGGTCGCGAGCCAGTTGGTAGTCGAGCATCCGGCCGGCCACCTTGCGTGGGCGATAGTGCAGTACGAACACGTGGATGGTCCATTCGATGAACGGAAACAGGACCACCAGGGCAACCGGACCGACCAAGTCGCTCCACTGCCAATCGCCCTCGATCACGCGCCAGACGAGACTGGCCACCAGCAGAGTCCCGATCATCCACGGCGTGGGGTGCCTCCAGAACTCCGCCGCGGCGTGGGGCAGCGTCACCTTGAGCTTGCGAGAGCCAGTGATCGCTTCGTCGGCGGCGAGCCGCTCGCGCGCGATGCGATCGATGTCCGAGCTCATGACACTCCCTCTCCGAGTTCTCATCCTCCCAAAGGCGACGGGCGGCGTAAACATCTGCGCTGGAAGGCGAACCTGCGAGGATCGGCCCATGAAGGTCCTGGTTCCGTTGCCGGACACCGACTTCGACACGACCGAGGTTGCCGTGCCGTGGTCACTGCTTTCGGAAGCCGGCCACCAGGTCGTCTTCGCGACTGAACTGGGTGGGTCCGCACCGCGGTGTGACCAACGGCTGCTCGACGGCGTGATGTTCGGCAAGCTCGGCGCGTATCCGGAGCCGATTGCGCTCTACAACCAGATGAGCCAAGCGCCGGCCTTCAATTCCCCGGTCTCATGGCTTGACCTCGACGCATCGGCGTACGACGGCTTGTTGCTTGCCGGCGGCCACGCACCGGGGATGCGCCAGTACCTCGGCTCGGCCGAGCTGCAAGCTTTCATCGCGCAGTTCTGGGCCACCGGGAAGCCGGTCGGCGCCATCTGTCACGGCGTGCTCGTCCTGGCCCGTAGAAAGGATGCCGACGGTGTCAGCGTCCTGGCACGCACGCGAACAACGTGCCTGCCGAAATACATGGAACGGGGTGGCTACGTCCTGACTGCGTGGAGGCTCGGCCGCTACTACCGGACTTATCCGCTGTACGTCGAGGACGAGGTGGTGGCCAGTCTGAGCAGCCCGGACCTGTTCGAACGCGGCCCACGTGAGACCAAACGGGGTACCCGCACCGATCACAGTCACGCTTTCGTCGTCGAGGACGGCACCTACGTGTCGGCGCGGTGGCCCGGTGACAGCTACCTCTTCGCGGAGCGGCTCATCGAGCTGCTCCGCCGGTGACCAAGCGCCGCGACGCGTAAAGCTCGCGTCGTAGCTCTCTGCGGTGTGGCTGGCCAGCTTTCCGGGACTCGGGCGCTCAGGGGCCCCGTGCCGTGCGACAGTGGGGAAATGAGATTCGGTAACGACTACAACCCGTTGCTGGTGACTGTCTTCCTCGTGGTGTGGATCGTCGTCGGCGTCATGGAGATCCTTGCGCGGATGGGTCACTGACCCGCCAGCCAAAGAAAAACGCGGCTGGGTGCGATCAAATCTCCAGCTCTGGGTAGGGGTGGGCCAAGGCTTGCGTTCAACAGCGCAGCGCAGGTCCCAGATGAGTTGGGGTTCACCGGTGAATCCCAGCTTGTCGTGCGCCAGATCGCTACTTCACCGGCACCATCAGATGCGCGTACGGCGTCTCGGGGAACATCACGTACGGCGCCTTCGTGTTGTCCGCGTTCGTCGGGTATCCGGCGAAGTTCTTGCCGTAGTTGAAGACCATGACGTGCGGGCCCGTGGTCACCCAGTCCTTGCCGGCCGGCGGTTTCGTGGCGAACGGGTCGTCATTGGACGCGTCCGATCCGCCGCGCAGCATGTAGCCGAATCCCAAGGTGCCTTTGGGCGGGTCCTTGTGCGTCGCCCACGCCGTGACCCACGCCATGCCGCCCTCGTCGACGCACATCGGGTCCTGGCCGGGAGTCATCGGCGTGTCCGGCATGCACGTCCAGCCGTTGCTGCCCTTGCGCAGCGTCGTCATGCCGCCTTTGTCGTCGAAGCCCATGACGGTCGCGTCCTTGGCAACCGAGCTGGGCGCGGCGGACATCGCGCTCTTGACCGGGTCGCTGGTGTCGGAGTCGGACATCATGGGCATGTCCGAGTCGCTCGTGTGGTTCGTCGCGGTCGCGGGCGCCTTGTCGGGCGAAGCCGATTGCGAACACCCGGCCAGGGCGAGTGCAGGGATGGTGAGACAGGCAAGCAGGAATCTCATGGGGGTCAACCTCCAGGTCGAAGTCCGTCCCATCATCCCTATCGCCGATCGCCCTGCGGCGACAAGGGTGTGGCCATTCCCGTAAGGACTTGGTCATGAATCCGGTTCGCTCCGGATACCGTCGGGCATGCGCTCTCGCGCCACGCGCCCACGCATCGTCATCGCCGGCCTCGGCGACACCGGCCTGCTGACGGCCATCCACCTGTCGCCGCACGCCGACGTCGTGGGCATCTCACCCAAGCCGGGGTTGGTCAGCGGTCAGGAGCTCGGCCTGCGCCTGACGCGGCCGGAGGAGTGGGCCCGGGACTACTGGATCTCGTTCGATCGGTTCCGCCGGCTGGACGGCATGTGCATCATTCACGGGACGTTGGTCGCGCTCGACCTCGACCGGCGCACCGTACGCGTCCAGTCGGGAGAGGGGACCGAGTCCGACGAGCCGTTTGACGTCCTGGTCATCTCGACGGGCGCCAGCAACGGGTTCTGGCGACGTCCTGTGCTGGAGGCGTCGGAGCAGATCGATACCGGGTTACGAGAGTCGCATGAGCGCATCTCGAACGCCGGTTCGGTGGCCGTCATCGGCGGCGGTGCCGCGGCCGTCAGCGTGGCCTTCAACATTGCCGTGACCTGGCCGGACAAGCGCGTCGACCTGTACTTTCCAGGCGAAACCGCGCTGCAGGAGCACCACCGAAGGGTCTGGCGGGTGACTGAGCGTCGCCTGAGCAGACTGGGGGTTGGTGTGCACCCCGGGCACCGGGCGGTCGTTCCCGATGGCTTCGACTGCGACTCCATCACGTCGGCGCCGGTGCGCTGGAGCACGGGTCAGCCGGACGCGGAGGCCGAAGCGGTGCTCTGGGCGATCGGCCGGGTCCGGCCGAACACGGACTGGCTGCCGGCCGAGTTCCTGGACGAGCAGGGGTTCGTCCGCGTCGATGAGCACCTGCGCGTGGCCGGCCGGCCGGGTGTCTACGCGATCGGCGATGTCGCTGCCACCGATCCGCTGCGAAACTCCGCGCGCAGCCGGGCCGATGGCCTGCTCGCCCACAACGTCCTCGCCGGACTCCGCGGCGGCGCGCTGAAGTCGTTCCGGCCGGCACCGCGGCGGTGGGGCTCGGTGGTCGGGGTGCAGAACAACACGCTGGAGGTCTTCTCGCCCGGCGGACGTGCCTTCCGGCTGCCGGCGTGGTCGCTGTTGCAGCCACTCCTCGTCCGGCGCGCGATCTACAAGGGCATCCGCTCGGCGAGCGCGACAATGATGCCGCTCGGGCCGCGCAGGTAACAGAGCCGGAAGACGTCCTCGTAGTTGGCAACCTGACCGAGCAGCTCCGCCCCATGGCCGCGCAGTCGGCCGATGGTGTCGTCGATGTCGTCCACCGCGAACATGACCCGATGCAGGCCGAGGGTGTTCGGCGGAAGGGCCGCCGGGTCCGTCGGATTGGCGCGCGGGCGCTCATACCGGGTCAGTTCGAGCCGGCCATGCCCGTCGGGTGTCCGCATCATCGCGATCTCGCTCTGGATGCCGTCGAGTCCGACGGTCTGGTCCGCGAAGAGCCCTTCGATGTGCGCCCGGTCCTCCAGCTCCATCCCGAGCTCGGCGAAGAAGTCGATGGCGGCGTCGAGGTCTTCGACCACGATGGCGACGTTGTCCATTCGCAGGTTTGCCATGCCGTCAGGCTAGGCGAACCGACGATCAGCGCCGGGCGAACTTCGGCGCATGCTCGGGCAGGACCCCCCGCGCGATCAGGAACGGCGGCACGCTGCGCAGCACCGGGATCCGTCGAGCGATCCGCAGGCCGATCGGCAGCGTGCTGCGGCCGGACAGGCTGACGTCACCTTGGAGGGCGGGGCGCAGGGCGCGCTCGTGAATGAGCCGCTGCATGTCCTGGATGACCTTCGTCGGAATGATGCGACGGCGTTGAACCTTGGCGAGGTCTGCGTCGGTGAGTGTGCCGTCGAGCAACGGCTTGGCCAGGATTCGCCCCGCGGCGACCGCATCCTGGATGGCGAGATTGATGCCCACTCCGCCGGCCGGTGACATGGCATGGGCGGCGTCGCCGATGCACAGCAGCCCGGGGGAGTGCCACGTGCGGAGACGGTCCAGTCGAACGTGCAGGAGCTTGACGTCGTCCCAGCTGCCGACGGCATCGACCCGATCCGACAGCCACGGAGCGAATGACGCCAGTGACCCGAGGACGTCAGCGAGTGGCTTCTGGCGCTCCTGAGCATCGCTGCCTTGCCTGATCAGGGCCGCGACCTGCCAGTACGTGCCTCGATCGAGCATCACCCATGCGCGCTTGTCGCCGAAGACCGGGACCGCGCCGGCCGGATCGGAGTCGTGCCGGGGAACCCGGAACCACCAGGCGTCGAACGGGACTGGCCACTCGATGATGTCGAGCCCGGCCGCTTCCCGGACGGCCGAGTCCCGGCCATCGCACCCGACGACGAGATCGGCCCGGATCTCGCCCTCGCCCTGGTCGCTGCGGTACCTCACGCCGGCGACCCGTCCGCCTTCGCGTACGAGCCCAACCACGGGAGTGCTCATCCGCAGGGTGAAGTTGGGTTCCTCGCCCGCCGCCCGCGCGAGCAGGTCGAGCAGGTCCCACTGCGGCACCATCGCGATGTACTTGTGTTTGCCCGGCAGGTGCCGCAGCGAGGCCATCTGGACGACCGTGCCATTGATCGGCAGCTGGATGGTGTCGATGCGTCGCGCGGGCAGGTCGGCGAACTGGTCGCCGAGGCCGAGCTCGTCGAGCAGGTCGAGGGTGCTCGGATGGACGGTGTCGCCGCGGAAGTCGCGCAGGAAGTCCGCATGCTTCTCGAGAACCATCACCTCGACGCCGGCCCGCGCGAGCAGCAGCCCCAGCATGATGCCGGCAGGTCCGCCGCCGGCGATGAGGCAGGAGGTTCGCTCGGTGCCCTGAGTCATCGGGACTCCGTCAACGTCGAGCCGGTGATCGCGGCCGCAACTGCTTTCGGGACATCGGGGTGGAACACGCTGGGGATGATGAACGAGGGATTGATCTCGTCATCAGTCACGACGTGCGCGATGGCTCGCGCCGCCGCGAGCATCATCTCCACCGTCACCTCGGTCGCTCGCGCGTCGAGCAGGCCCCGGAAGACGCCCGGGAACGCCAGCACATTGTTGATCTGGTTGGGGTAGTCCGACCGGCCGGAGGCGACCACGGCCGCGTATTTCGAAGCCTCGGCCGGATCAACCTCCGGGTCCGGGTTGGCCAGCGCAAACACGACGGCGCCGTCATTCATGCTGGCGATCCACTCGGGATTCAGGACGCCCGGCCCGGAGACGCCGATGAAGACGTCGGCGCCAGCCAGGCCATCCTGCAGTGTTCCGCGCAGGTGGTGTGGATTGGTGATGCCGGCCAGGGCGCGCTTGGCTGGCGTAAGGGATTCGTCGTCCCATGACAGCAGGCCTTCGCGGTCCCAGACGACGACGTCCTCGGCCCCGCCGGCCAAGAGCAGTGCGACGATCGCCGAGCCGGCTGCGCCGCCGCCGGCCACGACGATCCGGACACCCGACAGTGGCTTGCGGACGACGCGCAGCGCGTTCGTCAGCGCAGCGAGAACGACGATCGCCGTGCCGTGCTGGTCATCGTGAAAGACCGGGATGTCGAGGCGCTCGCGCAACTGCCGCTCGATCTCGAAGCAGCGGGGCGCAGAGATGTCCTCGAGGTTGATGCCGCCGAAACCGGGCGCGATCATCTCGACCGCCTTGACGATCTCGTCGACGTCCTGGGATGCCAGGCAGATCGGCCAGGCGTCGATGTTGGCGAATCGCTTGAACAGGGCTGCCTTGCCCTCCATCACCGGCAGCGCGGCACCCGGCCCGAGATTGCCGAGGCCCAGGACGGCGGAACCGTCAGTGACCACGGCGACGGAGTTGCCCTTGATGGTCAGGCGGCGGACGTCCTCGGGGTGCTCGGCCAGCGCGAGCGAGACGCGGGCCACGCCGGGTGTGTACGCGAGCGAGAGATCGTCGCGGGTCTTGAGTGGGACCTTCGAATGGACCTCAATCTTTCCGCCGAGGTGAATGAGGAACGTCCGGTCGGAGACCTTGTGCACCGCAACGCCGTCGAGCGCCTCGCACACTTCCACGAGGGCTTTCGAGTGGGCTTCGTCCGACGCCGAGCAGGTGACGTCGACCGTCAGGCGCTCGTGGCTTGATTCCAACACGTCGATCGCGGTGACGACGCCACCGGCTTGGGCGAGGCTGGTGGCCACCTGTCCGACGACGGCGTGGTCTGGATCGGTGTAGAGGCGCATCGTGATCGAGTACGAGGACGCGGTGGCTGCCATGCAGTCACCCTCTCGCCATGACGTGGGGCACGACAAGGGCTAGCCTCGTCGCATCCGACATGAGGAAGTGGGTATCGGCTCACATGGACGTTGTCCGCGCACTGCTGGCCGCCACGGCGGCAGCCCTCGCCTTCGCCTTCGGCGGAGCCATGACGGCGGCACACGCTGCTCCCTTGACGGCCGAGGAATCGGCCGCGCCGGCGGCGGACACCTCCGACGCTCCGGCAGACAGCAACTCGGACTCGTCGAGCGATTCGTCTGATTCATCGGACAGCAGCGACACGCAGTCCAACGACAACAGCGACACCAGTGACAGCAGCGACTCCGACACGAGCACCGATGAGCCGAGCCCGACGGTGACGTTCACGCCCACCCCGACCGAGACGCCGACGATCGCGCCGGTCGATGAGACCGGTGGTGACGCGAAGGCCGGGCCGACGACGATCGCCTGGGTCCTCCTCGCGGCCGGCATCGCCAGTGCCATCGGCGCGATCATCGTTTACCGCCGCAGCCTGCACTAGAACCCGGCGCCGTCTGCCACGCTGTGTCCGTGATCGATGACTGGTGGGCAGCCGGAGAGCGGACGACCCTGACTTTGGATGGCACCGAGCGCCGGGTCTTCGTCAACCGCATGGGCTCGGGTTCCCCGATGACCCTGCTGCACGGCTTCCCGAGTTGCTCGCACGACTGGGCCAAGGTTGCCCCGTCGCTGTCCGCGAGCCACAGCCTGCTGATGCCCGACTTCCTCGGCTTCGGTGCGTCGGACAAACCGAGCGACCACGTGTACTCCATCCACGAGCAGGCGGATCTCGTCGAAGCTGTCTGGGCGCGTTCCGGCGTCACGTCGACGCGCCTGGTGGCCCACGACTACGGCGTCTCGGTCGGGCAGGAGCTCCTCGCTCGTCGGCTGGACGGCAACCTTTCGGTCGACCTTGAGCGCGTGGACTTCCTCAACGGCGGGCTCTATCCACACCTGCACCGGCCCGAGCCGGTCCAGACCGCGCTGCTCGACCCGGTCCAGGGCCCGGCGATCAGCGAGATGATCAACGAGGAGCTCATCGTCGGGTCACTCGCCCCGACTTTTGCGCCCGGACGTGACTGGGCCCAGGACGCCGCGGACATCTGGGCATCGATGAGCCGTGACGACGGCTACCTCAACGCGCATCTGCTGATCCGCTACATCACCGACCGGCAAGAGCACGCGGATCGCTGGATTGGCGCGCTCGAGGGAACGGATGTCCCGTTGCGCTTCATCTGGGGCCTGCTCGACCCGATCTCCGGCGCCCACATGGCCGAGCAGATCGCGGCGCGCGTCCCCACCGCGCCTCTCCTCGCGCTGGACGACGTCGCGCATTGGCCGCCGCTGGAGGCGCCCGAGCGGGTCGCCGGGGCGCTGCTCGCCTAACCGAATTTCTCGCCCACGGGTGCCTCCGGCGGCGGTGGATTATTCAGGTTCTGCAGCGTCCCGCCGGTGGGCAGTTCAAGGTTCAGGGCGGTTCAAACCTGGATTACCCACCGCCAACGGGTTCGGGACGCGTCCTCAGGATGCCCCTAGGCGAGGTCGCGGGCGAGCGCCATCCCGGCGGCTCGGCCGGAGAAGATGCAGCCGCCGAGGAACGTGCCTTCGAGCGCGTTGTGTCCGTGGACGCCGCCGCCACCGAAGCCGGCGGCCTCGCCCGCGGCATACAGGCCCGGGAACGCGTTGCCGTCGGCGCGCATGACCTGGCTGTCGAGGTTGGTCTCCAGCCCGCCGAGCGTCTTGCGGGACAGGATGTTGAGGCGGACGGCGATGAGCGGGCCGTGGTCGGAGTCGAGAATCCGATGCGGCTTGGCCACCCGGATCAGCTTGTCCGTCCGGGACTTGCGCGCGTTGTTGATGACCATGAGCTGGACGTCTTTGCTGAACGGGTTGTCCAGCTCCCGGTCGCGGGCGATGATCTGCCGCTCGAGCTCAGCCAAGTCCAGCTGAGGCCCACGTGCGATCTTGTTCATGCCCCGCACGAGCTCGGCGAGGGTGTCGGCGACGACGAAATCGACGCCGTGCTCCTTGAACTTCTCGACCGGCCCGGGCGCTCCCTTCGACAGGCGGGACTTCAGCATGAAGCCGATGTCCTTGCCGGTGATGTCGGGGTTCTGCTCGGATCCGGACAGCGCGAACTCCTTCTCGATGATCGACTGGGTCAGGACGAACCACGAGTAGTCGTGGCCGGTGGCCAGGATCTGCTTCATCGCGCCGATCGAGTCGGCGCCGGGCACGCCGGACATGCCCTCGAGGCGCTGGCCGTTGGCGTCGAACCACATCGACGACGGGCCGGGCAGGATGCGGATTGCGTGGTCGGGCCAGATGGGGTCCCAGTTGTGGATGCCCTCGGTGTAGGCCCACATCCGGTCGCGATTGACGATGCGCCCGCCGGCGCTCTCGGCGATGCCGAGCATGCGGCCGTCGACATGGGCGGGAACGCCACAGATCATGTGCTCCGGTGCGGGACCCACGCGCTCCGTCGGCCAGATGCTCCGCATGGCCTCGCGGTTGTGGCCGATGCCGCCGGAAGCAACCACCACGGCGGCGGCCCGGAGCTCGAACGTCCCGACCGCGTCGCGGTTCGATTTGACGCCACGGGCCGAGTCGTCACCGGCGAGCTCGGTGCCGCGGACGCCGACCACCGCATCGTCCTCGACGATCAGCTCGTCGACCTGGTGCCGGAAGGCGAAGCGGACCAACCCGGCACGCTCCGCGTTTTCGACGGGCTCGGCGAAGATGCGCACGACCTCCGGCCCGGTGCCCCACGTGAGGTGGAAGCGCGGCACGGAGTTGCCGTGGCCGGTCGCCAGGCCGGAGCCCCGCTCGGCCCATCCCACGAAGGGGAGCGACTTCAGGCCGAGCTCGTGGACATAGTCACGCTTGCCGTTGGTGGCCCAGGCGACGTACGCCTCGGCCCACCGGCGTGGCCACACGTCCTCGTCGGGGTGGTCGAACGCCGCCGAGCCCAGCCAGTCCTGGAGGGCGAGCTCGTGAGAGTCCTTGATGCCCATCCGCCGCTGCTCCGGGGAGTCGACGAAGAACAGGCCGCCCAGGCTCCAGAAGGCCTGTCCGCCGAGGTTGTTCCGGTTCTCCTGCTCGACGACCAGCACGTGTCGGCCGGCCTTCGCCAGTTCGTGGGTGGCGACGAGCCCGGCAAGCCCAGCCCCGACGACGATGACATCAGCGGGGAAATCTTTGAGCACCCTCACGGGGTGGAGTGTACGGAGACAGCCCTGGTCGAGACTTTCTGGCTGGCGATCTCGGTGTCGGTCCACGGGAACGAGACCCACTGCTTGTTCCCGAACAGCTCGGTCTGGTCGTCGTTGGATGGTCGGGTCGGATTCTCCGACTGGCCGTACGTCAGGATCGTCTTGGCGTCGACTTTCCCGTCCGGCAGGAACGAGATCGCCTGGATGTGCGACGAGCCATATGTGATGGGCTTGGCGAAGCTCGTGTTCCACGCCGGATTGCGGCTGGCCAGGGCATTGGCATTCCCGGCGCGGTCGCCGTCGCCGCCGCCCAGGGGGATCGGACGGGCGCCGTCGTCCCCGGCGACCTGGATCGAGCCCCATGTCGCGTCCATCGCGATGCCCTGGTCCCGCAGGCTCTTGATGGCAGCCTTCATCGCGTCGATGACGCCCGAATTCGTCTCGTCGATGTCGCGCGGGGTCTCGACCGGGTCATTGGCGTCGAACTGGACCTTCCAGTTCGGGCTCGGGCCCACGTTGATCGGGAGCGCCGGGCCGGGCAGACGTGTGGCGAACGCCTCGAACAGCGCGTAGCCCTTGCTCTCCTTGTTGGAGTGCCGATCCCAGTTCTGCAGCGCGTCGCACGCGTCGGTGTGGCTGCCCTCGGCCGCCTCGCAGATCGTCACGAGATCGGCATTGGTGCCCATCGCATTGGCGGACCACACCCGGTTCTGGTGCTCGAAGCCGCGCAATGCATCGGGCGTGACCTTTGCGGACTTGAGCTCGTCCAGCACGTAGTGGTCGACCATCCGCGTGCGCATCGTGCGCTGGCACTTCTCGCAGCCGATGATCCGCGCGAAGCCCTCCAGCTTCTGGGCCGGGTTGGGCAGCCAATACGAGTCGTTGGAGTTCATCACCCAGTCGCCGCGCACCGTCGACGGCAGATGGGACGGCCCGAAGATACCGGGCCGTTCGGCGTCAGCGTCGGTTCCCCATGCGCAGGCCCCTGCGGCCAGCGTTCCGTCCAGTCCCGGCAGCCCTGCCGCCTGCTGGAGAACACGTCCGATCGGTGTCATGCAGGCGTTGGCCTTGGAGTTGCTCACGTTCGGCACGACGGAATGGTCTGCGTAGAGCACGTTGCCCGCGCGGTCTGCCGCGATCGTGTTGACCCACGGCATCCCGCCGGCCGCGTCCTGCTTGGCGAGGAGGTCGCGCACGTTTGAGGCCTTGCCCATGTTCAGGAAGGTGTCGATCGTCCGCAACTGCTCGCCGTTCGCGTCGCGGATGGCCCAGAAGCTCAGTGGCGTCCATCCCATGAACAGGGCCGGAGCGTCGACGACATAGCCCTGCGGCGTCCGGTACATGTCCTCGGTCAGCGTCTTGATCTGGCCGTCGACCTTGGCCTGGACCTTCACGACGCGGTGATCGAGGTCCTTCAGTTGGGTGCCGTACACGTACTTCGTCGGCGAGAGGACGGTCTTGTATTCGTAGGGCGTGAACCGATAGGCGGTCGAGACGGTGTGGCTCCATGCGACGTTCTTGTTCCAGCCGATGTTGACCACGGGCGACCCGAGCAGGCTGCCGCCAGCGACGTTGTACACGCCGGGGATCGTCAGGTGCTGCTGGGTGAACCGGTATCGGCCGCGCCAGGGGAAGTGTGGGTTGCCGAGGACCATCCCGGAGCCGGTCGAGGTCGAGTCCTTGCCGACGGCCGTCGCGTTCGAGCCGATCGGCAGGTTTGCCGGCGTCGGGAGTTTCGAGAGGTCCAGCGGAACGGTCGGAACCTGGGAGAAGGCCGCGGAGCCGAGGTTCAGCGGAAGGCCGGGGTCTGACGTGCTCGGCGGCGACGCATCGACGATCTCCTTCACCAGGTAGCCGGACGACGCCAGGATGTTGGCCGACCAGACGCCGTACCAAAGGTCCAAGGTCGTCGCCGTCGGCGTGATGTACTCGGCGCCCTTGCACTTCGGGTCCGTGATGTTGTCGCTGCCGCCGATGTCGCGGAGATATTGATTGACCCCCTCGGCGTAGCCCGCGACCATGTCGCGGGCCTGGCTGCCGGGCCCTGCCTTCGGGTCGGCCAACAGGTTCTCCACAACCTTTCGGTTGTGGACGTCCGTCATGAGGGCATCGACCTGCAGGTTCGTGCCGTTCATGGCGACCTGGTCGTCGTACCGCGCGGTGGGGCCGAGGTACTTCGAGCGCTCGCCGCGTGCCGTCAGCAGGGTGTCGGCCAAGGTGCAGATCGACGTCTCGGCGGCGGCGTAGCCGGAGCCGAAGCCGAGCGAGCCCCAGTCTTTGGCGACGATGTGCGGGATGTCGTGCTCGGTGCGCGTAATCGTCGCCTTGTAGGTCGGCGCTGCCGCGTCACTGCGTTGCACGACGGCGAGGAGGCCGGAAGACGCGATCGCCGTGATGGCAATGAGCACCGCGGGACGGCGATGGCTGGAAGTGGACTGCATGGGAACCTCCGCCGACGGGGCGGCCCGGTGCCGGTGCCGTCGGTCTTTCCGGAGGTTACTGCGAAGTAGCCACGGCCCGCCGGGTTTTTTGGCTCACCGCGGGCGGACGCGCTCCAGCCGGTTCAGTGCCTCGTCAATGACGGCCGGTTGCTTGCAGAACGCCCAGCGCACGAGCGGGCGTCCCGCTTCGACGTCGTCATAGAAGACCTGATGCGGGATGGCGACCACGCCGGCGAGACCGGGCAGCTGCCGGCAGAAGTCGAGTCCGTCATCGAACCCGAGTGGACGGATGTCTGTCGTCGCGAAGTAGGTGCCGTCAGGCACGAAGACCTCGAAGCCGAGCGCGGCGAGCCCCTCACACAGCTGGTCCCGCTGGTCCTGCATGCCGACTCGGAAGGTGTTGAAGTACGCATCGTCGGAGCGCAGGGCTTGCGCAATCGCGGGTTGAAATGGTGCCCCGGACACGTACGAGAGAAATTGCTTCGCCCCCATGACGGCGGCGACGAGGTCGGCCGGCCCGGTGGCCCAGCCGATCTTCCAGCCGGTGACGGAGAACGATTTGCCGCCGCTGGAAATGGTCAGCGTGCGTTCCTGCATGCCCGGCAGCGTGGCGATCGGGATGTGTGGCACGCCGAAGGTCAGGTGCTCGTAGACCTCGTCGCTGATGACCGCGAGGTCGTTCTCGATCGCCACGTCGGCAACCGCACCGAGCTCCTCGCCGGTGAGGACAGCGCCGGTCGGGTTGTGTGGCGTGTTGAGGAGGATCGCGGTGGTGCGCGGCGTCACCGTGGCGCGCAGCTCGTCGATCGGCAGGCGGAAGCCAGGCGCGCGCAACGTCACTGGTCGACGGACACCCCCGGCCATCTGGATGACGGCGACATAGGAGTCGTAGTACGGCTCGAGGACGATGACCTCATCGCCCGGATCGACGAGGCCGAGGATGGCGGCGGCGATGGCCTCGGTGGCCCCCGTGGTCACGACCACCTCCGACGCGGGATCGATGGAGAGCCCGTACCACCGCGCCTGGTGCGCGGCGATCGACTCGCGCAACGCCGGGATGCCGAGCCCCGGCGGGTACTGGTTGTGGCCCGACTGCACCGCCGCGACCGCCGCGTCGAGGACCTCGGCCGGACCGTCGGTGTCCGGGAAGCCCTGCCCCAGGTTGATCGAGCCGGTGCTGTGCGCCAGGGCGCTCATCTCGGCGAAGATCGTGGTGCCCAACCCGTCAAGGCGAGCGCTCTGGACCTTCATGCATCCGCATTCTAGGGACGGCGCTGCCGCCGGAAATGGAAAGCCCCGCCGTTCTCGGGGGGTGAAACGGCGGGGCAAACAAGTCAGACGGGGGTGGACCACATCTGTCCTGCGCAACGATTGTAGGACAGGGCCGGGACAAGACGCGCGTGAATGGCGCATTTACGCCCGGAAATGCCGTGAATTGACGCCGCTGTGGGCGCGATTGTTCTTCGTGTGACGGAAGTGGCTGTGTGGCGACGTTCGGCGGGGCGCCAGATGCAAGAATCGCCCTGTGACGCAGATCGCTCCGGTCCAGGAATCGCCCGTGCGCAAGTTGGTCCGGATGCTCGGCATCCTCATGATCCTGTCCGGCCTGACGATCATGGGCTGGTTCGCCTGGCAGTACTGGGGCACCAACGTCGTGGCGCACAAGCACCAGCAGCAGATCCTCGACAAGTGGGTCGAGACCGACGCGGTGGGCATCCTGCGTGTCCCGCGCTTCGGCGCCGACTACCAGGTGCCGATCCTGCCGGGTGGCGACCTCGTCGGGCCGAAGGGTGCTGATGCGCTGAGCCGCGGCGTCGCCTGGTACGAACCAGGCGCGAAGCCGGGGGCCATCGGCAACTTCGTCATTGCCGGCCACCGGGTCACCCACGGCGAACCGTTTGCGAACTTCCCCAAGCTGAAGGCGGGCGACAAGGTCAGCGTCGAGACGCGCAACGCCTGGTACACCTACGTGCTGCGCAGCGGCGGAACCGAGATCGTCGTGCCCTTCACCGCATCCTGGCCGCTGCAGGACGTCCCTGATCCGAATCCACCGGGCGGACCGCCGCTGGAGCCCACGAAAGCCGTCCTCACGATGGTCACGTGTTCGGAGCTGTTCCACACTGACAATCGCAGCGTCGTCATCGGCGACCTCGCCTCGACCAAGGTCAAGTAGGCGCCGTGCAGGCTTCGCAACGCGAGTTCATCGAGTTCGCGCTGGCGCAGGACGTGTTGAGGTTCGGCGACTTCACGCTGAAGTCTGGACGCCGGTCGCCCTACTTCTTCAACCTCGGCGCGGTCGACACTGGCGCGGCGCTCGCGGCCCTCGGACGCTTCTACGCCGATGCGATCGTGGCGTCCGGCGTCGAGGCCGACGTCCTCATGGGCCCGGCCTACAAGGGCATCTCAATCGCTGCCGCCGCAGCCGTGCAGCTGGCTGAGCGGCACGGCACCGACATGCCATGGTGCTTCAACCGCAAGGAGGCGAAGAACCACGGTGAGGGCGGCCTCATCGTCGGCGCACCACTGGCCGGGCGGGTGCTGCTGGTCGATGACGTCATCACGGCGGGCACCGCGATTCGGGAGGCGGCCGACTTGATCTCCGGGGCCGGCGCCGAGCTGGCCGGCATCATCGTGGCCATCGACCGGCAGGAGCGTGGCCCGGAGGGAATGTCGGCGATCGCGCAGGTTGCGGTCGAGACCGGCGCGGTCGTTCGCGCGATCGTGTCGCTGGACGACGTCATCGAATACCTGAGCGAGGAGAACGATCCCCGGCTCGAGCCCCTTGCCGCGTACCGGGCTGAATACGGAGCCTCGTGACGCTGGTCGGTGTCGGTCCGTGGGAGGGCGAATGGCCCGACGATCTCCGACTGGACCCAGAGCTCCTGCGTGAGGGAGACCGGCGCAACGTCGTCGATGGGTATCGATACTGGACGGTCGACGCCATCGTCGCCGACCTCGAGACCCGTCGGCATGGGCTGCACATCGCCATCGAGAACTGGCAGCACGACCTGAACATCGGGTCGATCGTGCGGACGGCCAACGCGTTCAACGTCGCGGCGGTCCACATCGTCGGCAAGCGGCGCTGGAATCGCCGCGGCGCGATGGTGACCGATCGCTATGTTCGGATCGAGCATCATCCGACGGTCGACGACCTTGCGGCGTGGGCTGGGGCGGAGGAACTGCCGTTGCTGGGCATCGACAACCTCCCGGTCGCCGTGCCGATCGAGACCGCCTCCCTGCCCGAGGTCGCGGTGATGATCTTCGGCCAGGAAGGCCCCGGCCTGACCGACGACGCCCTGTCGGCCTGCGACGCACACTTCTCGATCGCCCAGTTCGGCTCGACGCGGTCGATCAATGCCGCGGCTGCGGCAGCCATCGCGATGCACGCGTGGGTGCGCCAGCATGCGTTCACCGACGGGGCTTAGGCTGAGACTCCCGTCAATCCGAGGAGAATCTTCATGCCCGTCGCGACTCCCGAGGTCTACGCCGCGATGCTCGATGCGGCCAAGAGCCGCTCGTTCGCCTACCCGGCGATCAATGTCTCGTCCTCGCAGACGCTGAACGCAGCACTGCAGGGATTCGCCGAGGCCGAGTCCGACGGAATCATCCAGATCTCCACCGGCGGCGCCGACTACCTGTCCGGCCCGACCATCAAGAACATGGTCACGGGGTCGCTGGCCTTTGCCGCGTACGCCGTCGAGGTTGCGAAGAACTACCCGGTCAACGTCGCCCTGCACACCGACCACTGCCCCAAGGACAAACTGGACGGCTTCGTCCGTCCGCTGCTGGCGGCCTCGGCCGAGCGGGTCAAGGGCGGCGGCCTGCCCTACTTCCAGTCGCACATGTGGGATGGCTCGGCCGTCCCGCTCGCCGAGAACCTCCAGATCGCGCAGGAGCTGCTGGCCCAGGCCGCGGCGGCCAACATCGTCCTCGAGGTCGAGATCGGCGTCGTCGGCGGCGAGGAGGACGGCGTCGTCGGCAAGATCGACGAGAAGCTCTACACGACCCCGGAAGACGCGCTGGCCACCGCGGAGGCGCTCGGCCTCGGCGAGAAAGGGCGCTACCTGACCGCGCTGACCTTTGGCAACGTGCACGGCGTCTACAAGCCCGGCAACGTCAAGCTCCGTCCCGAGGTGCTCAAGACCGCCCAGGAGACGGTGGCAGCCAAGTACGGCACGGATCGCCCGTTCGACTTCGTGTTCCACGGCGGTTCGGGTTCGCTGCCCGAGGAGATCCATGCAGCCGTCGACTACGGCGTCGTCAAGATGAACGTCGACACCGACACGCAGTACGCCTTCACCCGGCCGGTGGCCGACCACATGTTCCGCAACTACGACGGCGTCCTGAAGGTCGACGGCGAGGTCGGCGACAAGAAGACGTACGACCCGCGGTCCTGGGGCAAGGCGGCCGAGACCGGCATGGCTGCGCGGGTGGCGAAGGCCTGTGCGGACCTGCGCAGCACGGGCACCACGCTGCGTTGATTTTCGGCTA
Organism: Aeromicrobium sp.; assembly: GCA_045806885.1. Taxonomy (GTDB): domain Bacteria; phylum Actinomycetota; class Actinomycetes; order Propionibacteriales; family Nocardioidaceae; genus Aeromicrobium. The sequence goes on along the minus strand of JBJMIJ010000019.1, from coordinate 137,119 downwards.
GAATGCGGCGGTAAGAGCCCCGCGGTACGGGGCTTGTCTGCTGTTCAAGGTGGTGCATGGCGATGCCGGCAATCGTCATCGTCGGAGCCCAGTGGGGCGACGAGGGCAAAGGCAAGGCGACCGACCTGCTCGGCAGCCGGGTCGACTATGTCGTCAAGTTCAACGGCGGCAACAACGCTGGTCACACCGTGGTCATCGGCGACGAGAAGTATGCGCTGCACCTGCTGCCCAGTGGCATCCTCACGCCGGGGTGCATACCGGTCATCGGCAACGGCGTCGTCATCGACCTCGGCGTCCTTTTCCACGAGATCGACGGCCTCGACGCGCGGGGCGTCGACACGTCCCGGCTGCTCGTCAGCGCGAACGCCCACGTGATCACTGAGTACCACCGCACGCTCGACAAGGTGAACGAGCGCTTCCTCGGCAGCCGCAAGATCGGCACCACCGGTCGCGGCATCGGCCCGACCTACGCCGACAAGATGAACCGCCTTGGCATTCGGGTGCAGGACCTGTTCGACGACAAGATCCTCGAGCAGAAGGTCGAGGGTGCCCTCGAGCTCAAGAACCAGATCCTCGCGAAGGTCTACAACCGGCGTGCGCTGTCACCGGCGGCCATCGTCGACGAGCTCTCGCAGTACGTCGAGCGGTTGCGTCCCTACGTGACGGACACGTCGCTGGTGCTCAACGATGCGTTGGGCCGTGGAGAGACCGTGCTGCTCGAGGCCGGCCAGGCCACGCTGCTTGACGTCGATCACGGCACGTACCCGTTCGTGACCTCTTCGTCGGCGACGGCCGGTGGCGCCTGCACCGGATCGGGCATCCCGCCCACCGCGGTCACACGGGTGATCGGCATCGTCAAGGCGTACGCGACGCGCGTCGGGGAGGGTCCCTTCCCGACCGAGCTGCTGGACGCCGACGGTGAACGACTCCGCCAGTCCGGCGGGGAGTTCGGCACGACGACCGGCCGGCCGCGTCGTTGTGGCTGGTACGACGTGCCCGTCGCGCGCTACGCGGCGCGCATCAACGGCGTCACCGACTTCGTCCTCACGAAGCTCGACGTCCTGACCGGCTGGGAGCAGATCCCGGTCTGCGTCGCCTATGACGTCGACGGCGAGCGCATCACCGAGATGCCGATGACGCAGACGGGCTTCCATCACGCCAAGCCGGTCTACGAGTTCTTCGACGGCTGGGACGAGGACATCTCCAAGGCCCGCACGCTGGAGGACCTGCCGCGCAATGCGCGCGACTACGTCGCGAAGCTCGAGGAGCTCTCCGGCTCGCGGATCTCGGCCATCGGCGTCGGGCCAGGCCGCGAAGAGACCGTGGTCGTCCACGACCTGATCTGAGCTGTTCCCGGTGGTCAGGCCGCAGCTGAGGCTGTTCGCTCGACCTCGAGGACGGACGCGCTGTGGCGCGCCGCCTGGAAGGCCTCGTGGCCGCCGCGGATGCCGAACAGGTGCTTCGACCACAACAGGTAGGCAACCGCGGCGAGGTTGATGACGATCGTCACCAGCTTGAGCCACGTGAATCCCTCGAGCAGCTCGTAGATCTCGAGGGGCAGGAACGCTGACGTCCCGACGACGGCGACGTACTCGCCCCAGCGCTTGAGCCGCCAAAGGCCGACGGCCTCGGTGAACTGCAGGGCGGCGTAGGCGAGAATGCCGACGCCGACCAGCGTCACGGTTCCGGTATGGATGGCGAGGGCGCGTTCGATCAGCCGGATCGGCGTGGTCTCCTCGATCCGGACACCGAGCTTGTCGCCGATCGGGCGCAGGAGCGGCAGGTATTCCTGAAGCACGTCATGCAGCGCGTCGCGCGCACCGTTGAAGCGGAGGATTCCGTATCCGACGCTCGCAAGGAAAAGCCCGCGGGTGAATCGTTCGACGGCGAGCAGGCGCAGGATCGCCGCATCCTTCAGTTCCGCGCCTCGCAGCACGATCGGCGCATCTTCGGCGGGTCCCGAACCTATGGGCGGCCCGGGTACGAAGGTCTCGCAGCGCAGGCACCTCCACGCCTCGCCGACTGCGGTGTCGGCGCGGAGGCGCTCGGCGAGTGCCGGCTCGTCGGGTCGGTACGTGACGTGACCCTGCCGGCCGCATGAACGCAGGTTCCAATCCAGCCGGCCACGGCGTCGGAAGTTCACCCTTCGGACCCTACTGCGGCCGCCGGTACGCTCGCGGTGTGTCGACCCATGTGCTGACGCTCTCGTGCCGGGATCGTCCCGGGCTGGTGCATGCGGTGAGCGGCTGGGTGGTGTCAGCGGGCGGCAACATCCTGGACAGTCAGCAGTTCAGCGACATGGCCGAGCAGATGTTCTACCTGCGCCTGCATGTCGACTTCGGTCAGGCCGACGCGGAGCCGCTGCGCTCGGGCTTCGGTCCGGTAGCCCGCGAGTACGACATGGATTTCCAGTTGGTCGTCGCGGAGACGCCCTTGCGGACGCTCGTCCTCGTCTCGCGCGAAGGGCACTGCCTCAACGACCTGCTGTACCGCCAGAGCATCGGTGCCCTCAACATCACGATCCCGGCGGTCGTCTCGAACCATCGCGACCTGGAGCGGCTCGCGCGATCCTTCGACGCCGACTTCCACCATGTCCCGGTGACGCCCGGGACGAAGGCGGCGGCGGAGGTGCGGCTCCTCGCCCTGGTCGACGAGTTGGAGATCGACCTGGTCGTACTGGCGCGCTACATGCAGGTGCTCAGTGACGAGACCTGCGCGCGGCTGGACGGACGGATCATCAACATCCACCACAGCTTCCTGCCCAGCTTCAAGGGCGCCAAGCCCTATCACCAGGCCCACGACCGAGGCGTCAAGCTGATCGGTGCGACCGCCCACTACGTCACGCCGGAGCTGGACGAAGGCCCGATCATCGCGCAGGCCGTCACGCCGGTCGACCACCGGATGACGCCCGCCGATCTCGCCAGTGCTGGCCGCGACGTGGAATCGCAGACGTTGTCACGTGCGGTGGCGCTCCACTCGACCGCGCGCGTCATCCGCAGCGGCCACCGCACGATCGTCTTCGACTGATCCGTCAGGACGCTAGGCCGGCGAAGCCGCCGGCCGGGAGCGCGCCCCGGTGGGGCGCGCGAAGCGCAGTGCGGTGACGTCGCTTCGGGATGCTTCGCATCCCTCCCGGCCGCTGACGCGGCCTAGCGACTGAGTTGGTCCTTAGCTATTCGGAACCTTGAAGACTTGGCCCGGGTAGATCAGGTCCGGGTTCTCCAGGTTGTTGAGGCGCGCCATCTCGTGCCAGTCGACGCCGTAGCTGGCGGCGATCTCGCTGAGGGTGTCGCCCGACTTCACCGTGTAGGTGCGGTACTCCGGCTCGGCCGGTTGCGCCGGTTGCGCCGGCTCGGCCGGGGCTGCCGGCGGCTCCGGCGTGGGAGCGGGCGCGTCAGCCTTGGGCGTCGGCGGCACCTCCACCTTGGGCTGCGGTGCGTGCTTGGCTCGCTCGGCCGCGTCCTTGGCGGCGCGGTCGGCTGCGTCCTCGGCCCGCTCGTTCTTGACGGCCGTAGTCGGCCCGCTGAGGACGACGTCCTTGATTCGACTCCAGAAACCCATCGAAACCCCCCGTTTCGGGTCCGGATCGCGGGACTTGGTGCGCCCCGACAGCGACCCGGACGCCACCGACCCTAGCCCGTCGGCTGGTCCGGGGCACAGCCCCAAACAGCCGGTGGGTCGCAGGCGTCGCAGGCTCAGCTGGCGACGATGTTCACCATCCACGGGATGCCGAACTTGTCCGTGAGCATGCCGAACGTGTCGCCCCACGGCGCCTGGGCCAGCGGGACCCCAACGGTGCCGCCCTCGGAGAGCTTGTCCCAGTAGCCGCGCAGGGTGCCCGCGTCCTCGCCGCTGAGCGAGAGGCTCGTGGTGCTGGGCTCGTACGTCATGTGCGGCGGCACGTCGGCGACCATCAGCGTGATGCCCTCGTCGCCGCCGGCGAGCATGCCGTGCATGACCTTGTTGGCCTCCTCAGGGCCGGGCTCGTAGCCCGGCATCGGGATGTCAGCGAAGGTGCTGATGGTCAGTTCGCCGCCGAAGATCGAGTGGTAGAACTCAATGGCCTCGCGCGCGTTTCCGTCGAAGTTCAGGTACGGATTCAGGGTCACAGTCATGCGACCGATCTAACACGGCGGCGGGGTCGGCCCGGCGAACAACAGCCGAACTCCGCCGGCGCGATTTCGATTCAGGCGATTCCCGGTCATAGGCTGCTGTCCCGTGAAAACACTCGTCATCGGTTCCGGGGGCCGCGAGCATGCATTGGCGCTCGCGCTGGCACGCTCCCCGGAGGTGACGGAAGTCCACGTCGCGCCGGGAAACCCCGGCGTCGAATCATTTGCCATCAGGCACGATGTCGATCCGGTCGACGGCATCGCTGTCGCGGCACTGGCCATCGCCGTCGATGCGGATCTCGTCGTCATCGGTCCCGAGGCGCCGCTGGTCGAGGGCGTTGCGGACCGGGTTCGGCTCACCGGGATTCCCTGCTTCGGCCCGACGGCGGACGCCGCTCAGCTGGAGGGCTCCAAGGCTTTCGCCAAGGAGGTCATGACTGCTGCGGGAGTCCCGACAGCTGCCGCGCGCGTGTGCGAGGGCGAGGCCCAGGCAGCGGCGGCACTGGACGAGTTCGGGCCGCCATACGTCGTGAAAGATGACTCCCTCGCCGCGGGCAAGGGCGTCGTCGTCACCTACAGCCGCGAGGAAGCGCTCGCCCACGCGGCCGGGTGCGATCGGGTCGTCATCGAGGAATACCTCGACGGGCCCGAGGTGTCGCTGTTCGCGGTCACCGACGGGACGACCGTCGTTCCGCTGCAGCCGGCCCAGGACTTCAAGCGGGTTTCCGACTACGACCACGGGCCCAACACCGGCGGGATGGGCGCCTACACGCCTCTCGCCTGGGCGCCCGCTGGCCTGGTCGAGCACGTGCAGAAGGTCGTCCTGCAGCCCACGGTCGACGAGATGGCCCGGCGGGGGACGCCGTTCACCGGCTTGCTGTACGCCGGGCTGGCCATGACGTCCAAGGGCGTGCGCGTCGTCGAGTTCAACGCCCGCTTCGGGGACCCGGAGACGCAGCCGCTGCTGGCGCTGCTCGATTCTTCGCTGTACGAGCTGCTCCATGCAGCCGCGACGCGGACGCTGGCCGACATCGAGCCGCCGACGTGGAAGGACGCCGCTGCCGTCGCGATCGTCGTCGCAGCCGAGAACTACCCCGACAAGCCGGCCGTCGGCGACCAGGTCTTCGGCATCGAGCAGGCCGAGGCGATCGAAGGCGTCCAGGTCATCCAGGCGGGCACCACGCGGGACGACGAAGGCCGCCTGGTGACGTCGGGCGGGCGCGTCCTGGCCGTGACGGCTGTCGGGCCCACGCTGTCCGATGCGCGGCTGGCCGCCTACCGCGGGGTTGGGGCGATCGAGATTCGCGGCGCCCATCACCGGTCGGACATCGCGCTGCTCGCGGCCACCGACCACGTCAAGACGCCAAGCCTCTGACCCGAGTGAGGCCGGCAAGGCTCTCCGAGCCGTCCGGCTTGGCCGGTGGCGTACGTGTGGGAGGACTTGCTTGGGCATCGGCGATCGCCCGCAGGGCGACTGTCGCCGATAAGATGATGCAGTGATGACGCCCAACGTGCTGGCTGCGCGGTATGCATCCCCGGAGATCGCGCGCATCTGGTCGCCCGAGCACAAGATCGTCCTGGAGCGCCGCCTCTGGATCGCCGTTCTCAAGGCACAGCGTGACCTGGGTGTCGAGACGCCCGACGGCGTCATCGAGGCCTACGAGGCGGTGGTCGACGACATCGACCTGGAGTCGATCGCCGAGCGCGAGAAGATCACCCGCCACGACGTGAAGGCTCGCATCGACGAGTTCACCGTGCTGGCCGGCACCGAGCACATCCACAAGGGCATGACCTCGCGCGACCTCACCGAGAACGTCGAGCAGCTGCAGGTCCGCGAATCGCTCGAGGTCATGCGCGATCGAGCCGTTGCCGTGCTTGCCCGGCTCGGCCGGCTTGCCACCGACAATTCGGATCTGGTGATGGCCGGCCGCAGCCACAACGTGGCCGCGCAGGCAACCACGATGGGCAAGCGTTTCGCCTCGGCGGCCGACGAGCTGCTGGCCGCTCTGGGCCGCGTCGAGAACCTGCTGGAGCGGTACCCGCTGCGGGGGATCAAGGGCCCGGTCGGCACGTCCCAAGACCAGCTCGACCTGCTCGGTGGCGACACCTCGAAGCTGGCCGAGCTCGAGCGGCGGGTCGCTGAGCACCTCGGCTTCAGCCACACGCTCACCAGCGTCGGGCAGGTCTACCCGCGCTCCCTCGACTACGAGGCGTTGACGTCCCTCGTCCAGCTCGTCGCCGGTCCATCGAGTCTGGCCACGACGATTCGCCTGATGGCTGGCAACGAGCTGGTCACCGAAGGATTCCAGCCGGGCCAGGTGGGCACGAGTGCGATGCCGCACAAGATGAACACCCGCTCGTGCGAGCGGGTCAATGGGCTTGCCGTCGTGTTGCGCGGATACGCGTCCATGGTCGGCGAGCTCTCCGGCGCGCAGTGGAACGAGGGCGACGTCTTCTGCTCCGTTGTGCGCCGCGTGGCACTGCCGGACGCGTTCTACGCCGCCGATGGGCTGTTCGAGACCTTCCTGACCGTGCTCGACGAGTTCGGCGTCTTTCCCGCCGTCGTGCAGCGCGAACTCGATCGCTACCTGCCGTTCCTGGCCACGACGAAAGTCCTGGTCGCAGCGGTCAAGGCCGGCGTCGGCCGCGAGGTCGCGCACGAGGTCATCAAGGAGCACGCGGTCGCCGTCGCCCTGGAGATGCGCGAGAAGGGTGCGTCCGAGAACGACCTGCTGGCACGCCTGGCTGCCGACGAGCGCCTCGGGCTGAGCGAATCGGACCTGCGGTCGCTGGTGGCGTCGCCGGTGGAGTTCACCGGCGCGGCCGGCGCGCAGGTACGCGGCATCGTCAACCAGATCGACGAGGTCGTCGCGGCCCATCCGGACGCCGCCGCGTACCGGCCCGGCGCCATCCTCTGAACCCGTCCCGTAGTCTGCCGAACGTGCTTGAGATCGACGGAGCAGTCCACCTGCACTCGGGCAAGGTGCGCGACCTCTACACGTCGGGCGACCAGTTGCTGATGGTCGCTTCGGACCGCATCAGCGCGTACGACTTCGTGCTCGAGCCGGGCATCCCGGACAAGGGCGAGATCCTCACCCGGATGTCGCTGTGGTGGTTCGACCAGCTCGCCGACATCGTGCCGAACCACATCCTGTCGACCGACGTCCCGGACGTCGTGAAGGGCCGCGCCGTCATCTGTGAGCGGCTCGACATGTTCCCCGTCGAGTGCGTCGCCCGCGGCTACCTTGCCGGCTCCGGCCTGGCCGACTACGAGGCAACGGGCGCGGTCTGTGGCATCGCGCTGCCAGACGGATTGGTCGACGGCTCGCGCCTGCCGGCACCGATCTTCACCCCTGCGACCAAGGCCGACCTCGGCGAGCACGACGAGAACGTCGATTTCGACCACGTGGTCGCGGCTGTCGGCGCCGACACCGCCGAGGCGCTGCGCGACCTGACGCTCGCGGTCTATGGGCGAGCCGAGGAGATCGCGCGGGAACGCGGCATCATCCTCGCCGACACCAAGTTCGAGTTCGGCGCCCGCGCTAATGGCGACATCGTCCTGGCGGACGAGGTCCTGACGCCGGACTCCTCCAGGTTCTGGCCGGCCGACCAGTACGAGCCGGGCCACGCGCAGCCGTCGTTCGACAAGCAGTTCGTGCGCAACTGGCTGGTGTCTCCGGAGAGCGGGTGGGACCGGTCCTCGGACACCCCGCCGCCCGCTCTTCCGCCGCACATCGTCGAGCAGACGCGAGCGCGGTACATCGAGGCGTATGAACTGCTCACGGGCGAGGCATTCTGACCGTACGCTCGTGCTGATCGTCACGAGAGGTCATGAATGGAACGCAAGACAGCCGTTCTGGCGGTGTCCGTGCTGCTCGCGGTCATCGGCGCCTCGGCCTGGTACCACCTGAGCACCGACGCCGGCCGCAGCCCGTCCGCCCCGGGTGCCACCGCCACCCCGACTGCCACCGCAACGCCGTCAGCGGACGAGGCGCTCGTCGAGGGCAACCGCGGCGAGCGGCAGGGCCCGTCGTGGTCGCCCGCCGATCTCATCGGCAAGGAAGGCAGGCCGCTGACGATGGGCAAGATCGTTCCGGGCGGCCTCCAGCCGGTCATGGCGGGAGCCAGCGTCCAGGACGCGATCGCCACGGGTTTCATCGAGCCCGACCCGAAGCGCAGCGAGTCCTGCGAGGGCACGTTCTGGAAGTGGAAGGGACAGCTCGCGGACGGGTTCGACATCCTGGTCGGTGCCGACGAGCGTGTCACGTCCCTCGGCCTACGCAAGGACGGGCTGGAGACGGCCGAGGGCATCAGTGTCGGCAACAGCTACGGCGCGCTGAAGAAGACGTATGGCGATCGCCTTCAAGGCCCTGAACGCATGGACTACGGGCAGGCCGGCGCCTTCCTGCAGGACGACGACAAATGGATCGGCTTCAGCATGGACAACAAGCCGGGCAAGCTCGACGACAGTTCGCACATTGCCTTCATCGAGGTCACCAGCGGGCAGCGGCCCAGTCTGGTGCGGGACGGGTGCTGACCTGCCCGCGGGCGACTGTGCGGCAGCACGGTTTGACCGGGCCAATCTTGGGCGCAGACACGGCGACGACCCGCCCCGCGTCCGTCTAGGGTGACCGGATGGTCAACCTCGCCTCCATCCTCGAAGACTCGACGGCCGCGTATCCCGACCGGACGGCCATCGTCTTCGGCGATCTCCGGCTCAGCTACGCCGAGTTGAACGGCGCCGCGAACCAGGTGGCGAATCTGCTCGCGTCCCGCGGAATTGAGCCCGGCGACCGGGTGGCTCTCTCGTGCCCGAACCTGCCGTATTTCACGATCATCTATTTCGGCATCCTCAAGGCCGGCGGCACGGTCGTGCCGCTCAACGTCCTGCTCAAGCCGCGCGAGGTCGCGTATCACCTCAAGGACTCCGGAGCGAAGGCCTACTTCGCCTTCGAGGGCGGCGCCGACCTGGCCATCGGCGATGCGGCGTGGGAAGGCTTCCAGGCCACTGACTCGTGCAGCGAGTTCTTCCTGATCAAGCTCGACTCCAACGCTCCGGCTCCGATGGAGCCGCCGGAGTACTACGCGCCGCTCGTCGCCGAGCAGCCGACGACATTCGAGACGGTTCAGACCGACGCTGACGACGTCGCGGTCATTCTCTACACCTCCGGCACGACCGGCCAGCCCAAGGGCGCCGAGCTGATGCACCGCAACCTGATCGACAACGTGAAGGTGCACACGGTGCTGTTCGGCGCCGGCACGGCCGAGCCCGACACCTACCTGTGCGTCCTCCCGCTGTTCCACTCGTTCGGCCAGTCCGTCATCCAGAACGGCGCGATCTACTACGGGGGCACCATCGTCATGCTGCCCCGCTTCGAGGCCGAGGCCGCCCTGAACCTCATGCTGCGCGAGGCGATCACCTACTTTGCAGGCGTCCCGACGATGTACTGGGGCCTGCTGTCCGCCCTCGACGCCGATCCCGCCCTCGACGTCGACATGCTGGCCAAGAACCTCCGGGTCGCAGTCTCGGGCGGGGCGGCACTGCCGGTGGACATCCACCGCCAGGTGCGCGAGCGGTTCGGCGTCACGATCCTCGAGGGCTATGGCCTGTCGGAGACATCCCCGGTGGCGTCGTTCTCCCGATTGGGTGAGGAGCCGAGGGTCGGGTCCATCGGCGTGCCGGTCCCCGGCGTCGAGATGAAGCTCATCAACGACGACTGGAGCGACGTTCCGGACGACCCGGAAGCCATCGGCGAGATCGCCATCAAGGGCCACAACATCATGAAGGGCTATCACGGCCGCCCGGAGGCCACGGCCGAGGCGATCAAGGACGGGTGGTTCCGCTCTGGCGATCTTGGCCGCAAGGACGAGGACGGCTGGTTCTACATCGTCGACCGCAGCAAGGACATGATCATCCGCGGCGGCTACAACGTGTACCCGCGGGAACTCGAAGAGGTGCTGATGGAGCACCCCGCGGTGTCCCTGGTGGCCGTCATCGGCGTCCCACACGACTCGCACGGTGAGGAGATCAAGGCCGTCGTCGTCAAGACGCCCGGTGACCCGACCACCGAGGGCGAGCTGCTGGCGTGGTCGAAGGAGCAGTTCGCGTCTTACAAGTACCCTCGCATCGTGGAGTTCCGTGAATCGCTGCCCATGACGGCTACCGGCAAGATCCTGAAGCGGGAGATCAACTGACATGCGCCGTGTCGTGCCGGTGGTGCTCGGATTTGTCGCTGCCGTCATCGGTGTGGTGTGGACGCTGCAGGGTCTCGGCTACCTCAAGGGCAGCCCGATGACCGGGGTGTCGTACTGGGCCGTCGTCGGTCCGATCCTGGCCGGCTTCGGCGTTGCGCTCGCAATCGTGGGGATCCGGCGTCACAAGTCCTAGGTGACCGAAACGCTGACCGAGTGGTATCCGGAAGCACCGTCGGGGTACGGGTCAGCCAACTGGGCGCCTTGGGCGTCGCCGTTCGCCCCGACCGTGCGGACACGCAGCGTGTGGTCGCCCTTCGGTGCGTGCCAGCGGACAAACCACTGGCGCCAGTACGAGCTTCCCCCGGATGGGCCGAGGGTGGCATCGCGCCACGGCTGATCGTCGATGCGCACCTGCACCTTGCCGACGCCGCCATCGTCCTGCGCCCATGCGATGCCGCCGATGACCACGTCGCCGGGGGAGACCACCGAACCATCGCCGGGAGTGTCGATGCGGCTCGCGAGCTTGATGGGCGCGTCGGTCGCCCAGCCGCGCTTCGTCCAGTAGGCCTCCTGCTGGCCGTACGTGGTGAGCGTCATGCGGCTGATCCACTTGGTCGCGCCGATGAATCCGTAGAGGCCGGGGACGATCAGCCGAGCGGGATGGCCGTGCTCGCGCGGTAGCGGGTAGCCGTTCATGCCAACGGCGATCATCGCGTCACGCCCGTCGGTGGCCGCATCCAGCGGCGTGCTGATGGTCATGCCACCGACGTCGGTCGACAGGATCTGATCCGCCTTGCCCGTTCCCCGGCCGGCCCGCTCGAGCAGGTCGGCGAGGCGCACGCCGAGCCAGCGCGCCCCCCCGGCATAGGGGCCGCCGGTCGGGTTGGAGACGCACACCAACGTGATGTCCCGTTCGATCATCGGCATCGCGAGCAGCTGCTTGTAGGTGAAATGGACGGTTCGGGCGACGTCTCCGTCGATCGTCAGGCGCCAGTCGGCCGGGTCGATGGTGGGCACGCGGAGCCGGGTGTCGACGCGGTAGAAGTCCGACATCGGCGTGCGCAGCGGAGTGATGCCGGCGGCGCCAAGGCCGCGGGGGAGCGCCGGAAGGGGCTCCGTCGGCTTGGGAAGGGCGATCTTCGGCGCCGGAACCGACGTGGCGCGAAGACTGTGGGCCCACGTCGCCGTCAGTGCCGCCAATGCGACGAGCCCGACGGAGGTGAGGAAGGTCCGGCGACGGAGTGAGCCGTCGTCTTCGTCCTGCTCAGCAGCGCGGCTCCGATCGGCAAGGTAGAACAGCACCCCGACCGTCACAGCCCCGGTGACCAACGCGGGGAGGAATCCGAAGGTGCCATAGGTTGCGCGCGTCGCCGTGATGAGGACGACCAGGAGGGTGAGCGCGCCGATGGTGGCTGCGCCGATGGCTGGGCGCGCGCGGCTGAGGGCTCCGGCGACTGCGGCCAAGGCCAGCGTTCCGGCGGCAACGAGGCTCAACAGGATGGGCTTGTCGGCGGTGCCGAACCACTCGATGACGGCGACCTTCACCGGGGCCGGCGCGAGGTCGATGAGTGCCGAGCCGACCGCCAGGAGCGGAGACGCCGCGGGTGCCACGAGCGTCGCGACCAGGTCGCCGACGGCGAGCCCGATGATGGCTGCGACGACTCCGAAGAGGGCGAAGATGCGCCGGGAGGCCGTCATGGTTCCATTCTGTCCGCCGGACGACCGGAACGAGGGTGACGCGGCAAACCCGTAATCGACGGGTAATAGACTCGCCGCATGCCTCGTGTTGTCGTCGAAGTGATGCCCAAGCCGGAAATCCTCGACCCGCAGGGCAAAGCCGTGCATGGCGCGCTGCCGCGCCTCGGCTTCGACGGCATCCTCGACGTCCGCCAGGGCAAGCGGTTCGAGCTCGAGGTCGCCGATGCCGATGAGGCGACGCTCGCCGAGGTGCGCGAGATCGCCGGGACGTTGCTGTCGAACCCGGTCATCGAGGACTTTGCCGTCCACGTCGACGGCGAGTGAGGCGCCGATGAAGATCGGAGTCGTGACGTTCCCGGGTTCGCTGGACGACTCGGACGCGCAGCGGGCCGTGCGTCTGGCCGGCGGGGAACCCGTCGCCCTGTGGCACGGCGACCACGACCTCAGGGGCGTTGACGCGGTGATCCTGCCGGGCGGGTTTTCCTACGGCGACTACCTGCGCTGTGGTGCCATCGCGCGCTTCGCGCCCGTCATGACCGAGGTGGTCACCGCAGCCAACGGCGGCATGCCGGTCCTGGGCATCTGCAACGGCTTCCAGATCCTCTGCGAGTCGCACCTGCTGCCCGGCGCCCTCATCCGCAACGACCACCGGACCTTCATCTGCCGTGACCAGACGCTGCGCGTCGAGAACGCTGAGACGGCGTGGACCAACGGCTACCAGGCTGGCCAGGAGATCGTGATCCCGCTGAAGAACGGCGAGGGCGGGTTCGTGGCCGACGATGCGACGCTCGACCGGCTGGAGGGCGAAGGCCGGGTGGTCTTCCGGTACGTCGGCGTCAACCCGAACGGCTCCCTGCGCGACATCGCCGGCATCACGAACGAGCGCGGAAACGTGGTCGGCTTGATGCCTCATCCGGAGCACGCCATCGAGGACCTGTGTGGTCCCGGCACCGACGGACTCGGCTTCTTCACGTCGGCGCTCGCAACCTTGGCGGCCGTCTCGTGAGCGTCGAGGTCCGGCACAACGCCGACGCCGAGCGGTACGAGATCTTCGTCGACGGACAGATGGCTGGCCTCACCGAGGCTCAGCCCCTCGACGGCGATGTCGTCCTTTTCCCGCACACCGAGATCGACAGTGCCTTCGAAGGCCAAGGCCTGGCGTCGAAGCTGGTCGCCGGCGCGCTGGACGACATCCGAGCGCGCGGGCTCCGCATCGAAGTCACCTGCCCCTACATCCTCGCGTGGCTGCCGAAGCATCCGGAGTACGCAGACCTTCTCGCGTAATGGCCTCATTCACCCTGACGCCGGCGCGACGTGTCGCGCTGCTCGGGCCCGCGTTCGTCGCCGCGGTCGCCTACGTCGATCCGGGCAATGTCGCGACCAACGTCACGTCCGGCGCGCGATTCGGCTACACCCTGGTGTGGGTTGTCGTGCTGGCCAACGCGATGGCGGTGCTCGTCCAGTACCTGTCGGCCAAGCTCGGCATGGTGACGGGATCTTCGCTGTCGACGCACCTCGGCCGCGTCCTTCCGCGAGGGCCGCGGATCGCGTACTGGCTGCAGGCCGAGATCGTCGCCATCGCGACCGACATGGCCGAGGTCGTGGGCGGCGCGATTGCTTTGAACCTGCTGTTCGACCTACCGCTGGTGGCCGGCGCGATCCTCACGGCGGCGGTGGCGCTGGTGATCCTGCGGATTGGGGACCTTGGCGGACAAAGTGTCCTGGAGCGGACGATCATCGCGTTCCTGGCGCTCATCTCGGTGGGATTCCTGGCCGGGCTGTTCGTCGACCCGCCCGCGGCCGGGCCCCTGGCGGCCGGCCTGGTGCCGCACTTCGCCGGAGCCGACAGCGTGCTGCTGGCGTCGGGGATCATCGGCGCGACCGTCATGCCGCACGTCATCTACCTGCACTCGAGCCTGACGGTTACCCGGCTCGACGGCCGGGGCGACGGGCTGTCGATTCGTGACCTGCTGTCGGTGACGCGGACAGACGTCGTCCTCGCGCTGTTGCTCGCCGGCCTGCTGAATGTGTCGCTCCTCGTGGTCGCCGCAGCCAGCCTGCAGGGCCGGCCGGGCACGGAGACGCTGTCGGGCGTCCACGCCGTCATCGCAAGTGATCTCGGCGCCGGGGTGGCGCTGCTGTTCGCCGTCGCGTTGCTCGGCTCGGGCCTGGCGTCCACGTCGGTCGGCAGCGCCGCGGGAGCCGAGGTCATGCGTGGGCTGCTGCGACGGCAGGTGCCGATGGTTGTTCGTCGCGTCGTCACCGTGATCCCGGCGCTGGTGGTGCTTGCGCTGGGCGTCGAGCCGAGCGCGGCTCTCGTCATCTCGCAGGTGGTGCTGTCCCTGGGCATCCCGCTCGCGCTGGTGCCCCTGGTCCTCCTGACGTCGCGCCCGTCGGTCATGGGCGAGCATGCCAACCATCGCCTCCTCAACGTGGGTGCTTGGGCGGTGGCGACGCTGGTGATTGGGCTGAACCTGACCCTGCTCTGGCTGACGTTTTTGTAGCCTGACGACGTGCCTGAGATGCCGGAGGTCGACGCGCTGGTCGCCTTCCTGCGCGAGCGGGCCGTCGGCGCCGTCGTGGCCGAGATCGAGGTCGCGTCGATCTCGGTGCTCAAGACCTTCGACCCGCCGTTGACCGCGTTCGCCGGCCTGACCGTCACGGACGTCACGCGTCACGGAAAGTTCATCGATCTCGACATCGACGGGCTCCACTTGGTCATCCACCTGGCCCGAGCGGGCTGGCTCCGCTGGTCCTACAAGCTCGCGCAGACGCGACTGAAGCTCGGCAACGGGCCCATCGCGCTGCGGGTCCGGCTCGACACGGGCACCGGTCCCGCGAGTGGTTTCGACCTCACCGAGGCGGGCACTCGAAAGGGGCTCGCGGTCTACGCCGTGCGCGACCCGAACGACGTCCCGGGCATCGCCGCGCTGGGCCCGGACCCGCTGACCGAGGGTTTCTCCATCGCACCGCTGCTCGAGCGGCGACGCACACAGATCAAACGGCTCCTTCGCGACCAGACGGTCGTCGCCGGCATCGGCAACGCGTACAGCGACGAGATCCTGCACGCCGCCAAGCTGTCTCCGTTCGCTCTCGCCGCCGAGTTGACGCCCGATGAGGTGGAGCGGCTGGACCGAGCCATCCACGACGTCCTTGGCGACGCCGTGACAGAGGCGCACGGCAAGCCTGCGGTCGAGCTGAAGGACGACAAGCGGGCCCGGATGCGGGTTCACGGACGGGCTGGTTTGCCGTGCCCGATATGCGGCGACGCGGTGGCCGAAGTGGTCTTCGCCGACTCCTCGCTGCAGTACTGCCCGACCTGCCAGACCGGCGGGAAGCGGCTAAAGGACCGGTCTACGAGCAAATTCCTGAAGTAACCGAAATGTAGGCTTTGACCTGCGGTTTTATGTTTCAGTTTTGCTTTCGTTCACACCCAAGTCGTGTGAGGATGTCGTATCCGCCTCCTCTCGGGGGCCCCGTGATGGGAGCCGATGTGGCCGTTCTGGACTGTTTGCCGCCGGTTGAGTACGTCACAGTCCACGGACACCGCAGGGCCTACGTCAAAGTCGGCTCCGGTCCAGCGCTTCTGCTGCTCCACGGCCTCGGCTGCGACCACACCACGTGGGACCCGATCATCGGTCAGCTGGCCGAAGAGTTCACCGTCATCGCGCCCGACTTCCTGGGCCACGGCGAGTCCGACAAGCCCCGCGCCGACTACAGCATCGGCGGCTACGCCAACGGGATGCGCGACCTCCTGACGATCCTCGGCATCGACAAGGTGACCGTGGTCGGCCACAGCTTCGGCGGCGGCGTCGCGATGCAGTTCGCGTACCAGTTCCCGGAGCGTACCGAGCGCCTGGTGCTCGTATCGTCCGGCGGGCTCGGGCAGGAAGTCAGCCCGGCCATCCGCGCGATCAACCTCCCCGGCTTCCACCAGTTCATCGGCTTCCTCAACCTGCCGGTCATCCGCAGCGTCACCCGATCGCTCCTCACCGGGCTGTCCGACACCGGCGTCTCGGTGTTCCACGATTTCGACGAGGTCGCCGAGATCGTCGAATCGTGGGGCGACCCGAAGGCCCGCCGCGCCATCAGGCACCTGGTGCGCAACTGCATCGACCTCCGCGGCCAGATCATCACCATGCGCGACCGTGCTTACCTGACGGCGGCGATGCCGATGGCGGTCGTCTGGGGCGACGGCGACCTCGTCCTGCCGGTTGTCCACGCCGACATCGCCGCCGAGATCGCGCCCGACGCGCGGGTCGAGGTTTTCGGCGGCACCGGCCACTTCCCGCACAAGGACCACCCGGAGCGGTTCATCGAGTTCCTGACGTCGTTCGTCGCGGACACGCAGCCGGCCGTCTATCGACGGTCCAACATGCGCCGTCTGCTGCGGAGCGGCGGACACACGACGGTGGCCGAGGCCAGGAAGCGCGAGCTCGTCGTCATCCCGGGTGCCGCCGGGTAGCAACCACGCCGGCGGTGGCTTATTCAGGTCCTGCTCCGACACATCGGTGGGTTCTTCAAGGCTGAGGCCGCCTGAAGCCTGAGTTACCCACCGCCGCGCTGTCACGCCAGGCTGATGAGCGTCACGGACGCGGCGGCCAGCGCCAGACCGACATACTGCTGACGGTGGATGTGCTCGCGCAGCACGAGTGCGGCCAGGGCAACCGTCGTCGCCGGATACAGCGAGATGAGTACTGACACGATCGAGAGCATTCCGCTCTGCATCGCCCACAGCGCGCACGCGTTCGCCATGACGCCCAGCGGGCCGACCCACGCGGCCGTCCATGCCGCCCGCGAGCGTGGCCAAAACGGTTCCCGCGTGACCGCTGCCACCAGGAACACGGGCAGCAGGCCGGTGATCTGAGCGGCCATGAAGGGCGCCAGGTCCGCCGGCTTCGAGATGTGATCGATGCAGACGAATCCGAACCCGAATCCGAGCCCCGCGAGGATGGCGTCCGGAATGCCCGAACGTCGTGGGTTTTCGCCGTCGGCTTTACTTGAGCTCGCGATGAGCCAAATGGCGGGCAGCGCCACGGCGATGCCGAGCAGCGCGTTCCTGCCCGGACGTTCTCCCAAGCCGAGCCCGACGGCGACCGGCACGACGGCGGCGCCGATGGCGGAGATCGGCGCGACGACGCCCATCCGCCCGGTCGCGAGGCCCCGGAACAAGAACGCGGCCCCGACGCCGACTCCGACGCCCGTTGCTGCGCCCCACGCCCAGTCCGCAGCCGTCGGCGCTCCACCCCGGATGGCGACGACCACCGCCGTCGCGGCGAGCGCCCCGAGCTGAACCGCGACTGCAGTGACCCACGGTCCGTGCCGCTTGGAGATCGTGCCGCCGAAGAAGTCGGAAACGCCCCAGCCCGCGGCGGAGATGAGCGCGAGAAGGATGGTCACAACGTCGAACCCTAAGGCTCGCAGAACCTCTTAGAGTGGCCAGATGGATCGACGACAACGCTCGTGGGGGAAGGCCGCCAACCAGGCGGTCGCGGACCTGACGTCGCGGGTGGACACCCAGACGTCTGACGTCGCTCAGCGCGCCGCAGGTGTGCTCGCCTTCGCCGTACGCATCCTGCGCTGGCCGAGCCTGCTCCTGCTGCTGGCGCCCTTGCCGTTCGAGCTGCTGACCGCCGTCTTGGCGCTGAAGGCGCACGGCGCTGCGGAGCTCATCGGGCTGGCCGCAGCGGGCCTGACCGCGGCCGTGTCGCTGGCGTTCGGCGTCCGTCGCTCCAGGATCCTGCGCGCAGTCGCCGATCCGCGCGCGCTGGGCACTGAGCTGGGGATCGCGGTCAGCCTGAGCGACCGCGTCGACGACACGCGCGGCGTTCTGGCCGACCTCGTGGGCGGCGGTGGCTGGCGCATCCTCGAGCGCCTCCGCGGACTGTGGGGCGGCGTCTCCCTGACCGGCCGGTGGATCGACCAGGTGGGCGACCTGCCGCGCGCCCGCTACTTCGTCCCGCCGAAGATCGGCACCACGGTCACGCTGGCCATCGCCTCGGCCTGGCTGATCCCGGTGTCCGTCGTCTGCGCGGTGCTCAGCGTCATCGGCGCCGTCGCGCGCGCGGTCTGACGATTCCGGCCGTTGGCCCTGTGCGCGCGACACCCTGTCGCATACTCTGGCGGCCATGAACATCGCCGAGCTGGTCACGTTCCCGGTGCGACTCACGGTCGGGGTGACGCGGACCGCGCTGGCATTCGGCCATCTCGCGTCACCGGACGGGCCCATCCTCAGCGACGACGGCTACGCGCGGATCGCGCAGATCTTCGGCCGCGGCGGCCTCATCGACCAGGCCAACGTGATCCTGGCCAACGAACGCGGTGTCGTGGCCCTCGGCAACACCGTCGCCGACTTGACGTCGCCGGATCGTCCGCTCGGTCAGGCGCTCGCGCCCGGTGGCCTGATCGACCGGCTGACGGCCGAGGACGGCCCGTTCATGCAGATCCTCGCCGAAGACGGCCCGGTCGCCCGGATGCTCGTCGAGGACGGACCCATCCCGCGGATGCTCGCCCCCGACGGCCCGGTCATGCTGCTGCTGGCCGAGGACGGTCCGGTCATGCGACTGCTGGCGCAGCACGGCCCGGTCATGCGACTGCTGGCTGACGACGGTCCCGTCACCCGGCTGCTGTCCGAAGAGGGTCCGGTCATGCGGCTGTTGGGGGAGGACGGTGCGCTCTACCGCTTCCTCGCGCCGGGCGGCCCGCTCGACCGGCTGCTGGGCAAGGAGGGCGGCGTCGACCGGCTGCTCGAGCAGGGTGGGCTGGTCGATCAGCTGCTGCAGGAGGAGGGCATCCTCGAGAAGCTGCTGGAGCCGGGCGGGTCCCTCGATCAGCTGGTGGGCCTGGCGGTCACGCTGCCGAAGCTGATCCCGATCATCAATGAGCTGTACGACGCCGTTCAGATCCTGACCGCGACCGTCGAGCCGCTCGGCCGCGTGGCCAACCGCGTCCCGATCGGCCGGCGGCGTCCGCTCAATGCCGGCGCGGGACACTCAGTTTCAGACGCGGACGCCGCTCGCGACTGATCGGGCCGGGCGCGGTCATGGATAGGGTCATGCCGTGCCTCGTTCGTTGGAGCCCGCGGGACTGGTCCCGCGGATCCCCGTGTGGGTTCTCTACGCGGCCGCAGCGGTACTCGCGGCCAATGTCTGCGTCCTGATCGTCGGGGCCGTCACGGTCGGCGTGACCCTCGACGAGCCGAGCCATGTGCATCGACTCCAGGGCTTCCTGGTCCACGGCTGGTACGTCTCGGAGAACCACGTCACCAATGGCCAGGTCACCCAGGACGGCGGCTACGTCTACGCGCCCGTCGTCGCGTTGATCGGACATGTGCTCGGCGTGCTCGTGGGAACCGAGCAATGGCAGACGGTATCGGAGAGCTCGGACGCCTACGTTGTCCGGCACCTCGTCGTCGCCAGCCTGGCGGTGCTGGGCATGGCTGCGGCCGGCGCGACGGCGAGGATCATGCTGCGCTCCTGGCAGTGGGGGATCGTTGGCGCCGCGGCCGTCTCGGCGATGCCGGTGTACATCGGCCACGGCATGTTCAACATCAAGGACCTCCCGGTGGCCGCCGGGTACTCGGTGGCGACGCTGGGCGCGGTGGCACTCACCCGCCCCACGATCGTGACGCGGCAGGTCGGCCTTCTCGCGGCCGGGGCGCTGGCGCTGGGCATCTGGATCACTGCGGGCGTCCATCCCGCGATGCTCGTCGGGATTGGCGCGAGCATCGTGGTCGCTCTCGTGATGTCGTGGGCTCGGACGCGCCGCGACGACCCCGACGGACGCCGGGCGATGAAGGCGCGCGTGCTCACCGCTCTGGCCGGCTGCCTGGGCGGATACCTGGCGCTCGTGGCCTGCTACCCGAAGCTCTTCCTGCGGCCGGATCTGCTGCTCGTCAGCATCTTCGACTCCGGCGCGTTCCCGTGGAGCGGGTACACGCTCACCGCAGGGACGTTCCTACCGGCGCAGGGTGGCCCGTCGTACTACCTCCCGCTCTGGTTCGCGGCGCAGACGCCGGTTGTGGTGGGCGCACTGTTCCTGATCGCGTTTGTCTGGTTTGTCCGCGCCACCGTCGGGGTGACCTCAGGTCGGTCGGTCGACGGCAACCTGCTCGCCGGGGTGACCGTGGTTCTCGTCCAGGCGCTCTTCCTGCCCTGGGCGGCCATTGCCGGCGGATCGACCGTCTACCAGGGCGCGCGGCAGATGCTGTTCGTCCTCCCGGCCATCGCGCTCCTTGGCACCGTCGGCGCGTGGCTGCTGGCGCGTCAGGCCTCACGCGCAGGCCGAGCCGGGCTGGTGGCTGCCGTCTTCGGGGTTCTCGTCGTCGGACTCGCCAGCCCGACGCTGAGCGGCGCGGCCCTCGTCCCGTTCAACTACACCTGGTTCAACGAGCTGACCGCCCTGCGCCCGATCGACGGGAACTGGACGACCGACTACGAGTGGGCGAGCTCGCGCGCGGTCATCCGCAAGGTCGACACCCTCGAGGAGGGTCGATGCGTCATCGTGCAGCGCCACAGCCGATGCGATCGCGACCAGGTCACCCCCTACTGGAATTCAGTCGGCTCGGAGCCCGTCGGGCCGCTGCTCGGATCCGATGAGATGTGGCGCATCGCGTACGGCAATCCCGCAGTGCGGCACGACGCGCCATCGGTCGACAACACGGTCGGACGCGACTGCCAGCCGCAGTCCGGCGTGACGCGCCAGCTCTACTGGCACACCGTGACGATGAGTTCCCTCGCCCGCTGCCGCCGCTGACCCGCTCGATAGGCTGACGACGTGACCGTTGCCCCCGCGTCTGTGGACACTGTCGAGCACGCCGAATCCACCCCCGAACGGGAACAGCCGTGGGCCGAACTGGGGCTGAAGACCGACGAGTACGACCGTATCCGGGACATCCTCGGACGTCGTCCCACATCGGCCGAGCTGGCGATGTACTCGGTCATGTGGAGCGAGCACTGCTCCTACAAGTCGAGCAAGGTGCACCTGCGCAAGTTCGGCGACCTGCCGCAGGAAACCCCGCGCGGCAAGACGCTCGCCGGGATCGGCGAGAACGCCGGCGTCATCGACATCGGGCAGGGCTACGCGGTCACCTTCAAGGTCGAGTCGCACAACCACCCCAGCTACGTCGAGCCCTACCAGGGCGCAGCCACCGGGGTCGGCGGCATCGTCCGCGACATCCTCGCCATGGGCGCCCGGCCCGTCGCGGTCATGGACCCACTGCGCTTCGGCCCGCTGACCGCCGACGACACCCGTCGCGTCCTGCCCGGGATCGTCGCCGGCATCGGCGGCTATGGCAACTGCCTCGGCCTGCCGAACATCGGGGGAGAGGTTGTCTTCGACAAGACCTATCTCGGCAATCCGCTGGTCAACGCACTCTGCGTCGGCGTGCTGCGGCACGAGGATCTCCACCTCGCGCACGCCTCTGGCGAGGGCAACCTCGTCGTGCTCTACGGGGCGCGCACCGGCGGCGACGGCATTGGCGGCGTGAGTGTCCTGGCGTCCGAGACCTTCGACGCCAGTGCCGATGGGAAGGGGGGCCCGGCCAAGCGGCCGAGCGTCCAGGTCGGCGACCCGTTCCTGGAGAAACTGCTGATCGAGTGCACGCTCGAGCTGTTCGCGGCCGACGTGGTCGGCGGCATCCAGGACCTCGGCGGGGCCGGGCTCTCCTGCGCGACGTCGGAGCTGGCCAGCGCCGGCGACGGCGGCATGCACGTCCACCTCGACCGCGTTCCGCTGCGCGACTCGACGCTCTCGCCCGAAGAGATCCTGATGAGCGAGTCGCAGGAACGGATGATGGCCGTCGTCGAACCCGCCGACCTCAGCGGGTTCTTGGCCATTTGCGAGAAATGGGAGGTCGAGGCGACCGTCATCGGCGAGGTCACCGAAGACGGACGCCTGATCATCGACTGGCACGGCGAGACCGTCGTCGACGTTCCGCCACGCACCGTCGCGCACGACGGGCCGGTCTACGAGCGTCCGCTCGCACGTCCGGAGTCGCAGGACGCGCTCCAGGCCGACGCAGCGGAGAACCTCCCGCGGCCGCAGTCGGGCGACGAGCTGCGCGCGACCCTGCTGCGCGTCGTCGGCTCACCGAACATCGCGGACAAGTCGTGGGTCACCGACCAGTACGACCGATATGTGCGCGGCAACACCGTGCTCGCCCAGCCAGAGGACGCCGGCGTCATCAGGGTCGATGAGGAGTCGCACCTCGGCGTCGCGGTGTCCACCGACTGCAACGGCCGGTTCGCGCAGCTCGACCCGTATGCGGGCGCCCAGCTCGCATTGGCGGAGTCGTTCCGGAACGTGGCTGTCTCCGGGGCCCAGCCGCTGGCCGTGACCGACTGCCTGAACTTCGGCTCGCCCGAGGACCCCGGCGTGATGTGGCAGTTCGCCGAAGCCACCTCGGGGCTCAAGGACGGGTGCGCGGAGCTCGGCATCCCGGTCACCGGCGGCAATGTGTCGTTCTACAACCAGACCGGCGAGGTCGCCATCCTGCCGACGCCCGTGGTTGGGGTGCTCGGCGTCATCGACGACGTCCGCCAGCGGATCGCCAAGGGATTCCGCACCGCGGGTGAGCACGTGCTCCTGCTCGGTGAGACTGACGAGGAGCTGAGCGGCTCGACCTGGGCCGATGTCATCCACGACCACCTCGGCGGCAAGCCGCCCGTGGTCGACTTCGCGGCCGAGCAGGCCTTGGCCGGGCTGTTGCAGGATGCCGCGCGCCAGGGACTGCTGTCGTCGGCGCACGACCTGTCGGACGGTGGACTGGCGGTGGCCCTCGTCGAGAGCGCGCTCAGCCACGACATCGGCGCGGCTGTCGACCTGGGCGATGAGGACGCGTTCGTCCAGCTGTTCAGCGAGTCGACGGCACGTGCGCTGGTCACGGTCTCGGAGGCCAACCACGAGGCGTTCGTCGAGCTGGCCGAGGCAGCCGGCGTACCGCTGGCGTCCATCGGGCTCACCGGTGGGTCGGCCGTCGAGGTCTCAGGTGATCTGGCGTTCAGTGTCACGATCGCCGAGCTGCGCGCGGATTGGTCCGCAACGCTGCCGGCCGTGCTGGGGCCGATCTTCGCCCCGGCCGCGCTTCGCTGACCGGTTATCCGCGCTTGCCGCGCTGCAGGGCCTTCCAGACGCTGCGGCTCACGGTGCTGCTCGACCCGAGCCCAACCTTCTTGCGGTAGGACTTCACGGCCGAAGCGGTCATCGACCCGAAGTAGCCGCTCGCCGGCACTGAGCGTCCGGTCGCCGCGAGCGCCTTCTGCAGGCGACGCACGGCCGAGCCATGCGAGCCGCGCCGCAAAGTCGGCGTCGACCCCTTGGCAATCGACGCGACGCGGTCGGACGAGGACGGCACCGCCGCGACTGGCACGGGCGCAGCCGGCGGCGGTGGGGCTGCGGCAGGCGCGGACGTGCCGCCGACGTCGACCGCGTTCCAGTCAATGGTCAGCCGCTTGCCGCCGAACGTCTCGGACGAGCCGTTCTTGTACTGGTGCACGCGCTGGTGGTTGGTGAAGTACGAGCCGCTCAGGTACGGGCCACCGTCGGTGTTCGCGGTGCCGTTGGTCCAGGCGATCCAGACGTGGTCGGGCACGTCGAGGCCGGGTCGGCCCGCGCGGATGGCGTCGTCGAGGGCCTTGATGCCGGCAGAGCCGCTTGAGTAGATCCCTGAGCGATAGCCGCTGGCGTGCAGCGTCTCGGTCCAGGCGTCGGCGAACTCGAGGGTGACGTTGTCGCACGCGGCGGTGCGCTTGTAGTACTCGAGATCGAGGTACGAGACGTTGCCCGGGCCGAAGCCGAGTCGGCGCAGGGCAGCGATGGTCTCGTTCGCGTCGCTCTGTCCCTGGGAGCGTGCCGTGCCGACGTCGCTGCTCATGTGCTTCTTCTGCACCCGGCTGTTTGGGTTGTTCACGAAGCACGGCGACTGGTAGCCGACGTGAATTGGCAGGAAGCGCCAGCCACGATCAGCATTGGCCTGCACCCAGCCCGGCGTCAGGTTCGGCTGGTAGGCGTCGCCGCAGTATCGCGAGTTGCCCGAGACGTAGATGCCGACGGCGCTGAACGGCGAGGACGACTTCCAGGCATCCATCGTCGCCTGGTCCGGAGCCTGGCAAGCGTCGAACGCCAGGCCGGCGTAGGAACCGGGTGCCTCCGGGGCAGCCGCGTGCGCGGGCGTCGCCAGGGCGACCGACGCCACGATGATGGCCAGGAATCCCACTGACCGCGTGGGAGAGAGCACGCGCATGGTCAAAAACCATACGTCACTTTCGTCACATCTGCCACATATCGGAGAACATCCCATAGAACGACGCCTTACCCTCAGCCCATGCTGGGCGAGGAGTTCGAGATCGACATCGAGCGGGTTGCGCACGGCGGGCACTGCGTCGGCCGAGTCGAGACGCCGGAAGGCCGTCGCGTCGTGTTCGTCCGCCACGCCCTGCCGGGCGAACGCGTCCGCGCGGCCGTCACCGCGGTCGAGAAGTCGTTCCTGCGCGCCGACGCCATCGAGATCCTTCAGGCATCGCCCGACCGGGTCGAGGCGCCGTGTCCGCTGGCCCATCCCGACGGTTGTGGTGGCTGCGACTTCCAGCACGTCGCCTTGCCGGCGCAGCGCGGGCTCAAGGAAGCGGTGATCGTTGAGCAGTTCGCGCGGCTCGCCGGTATGGATGTCGCAGTCAGTGTGGAGGAGGTTCCGCCGACGCTGCGCTGGCGCACGCGAATGCATTACGTGTCGCTGCCGGGCGGCCATCGGGGCCTGCGCAAGCATCATTCGCACGCGATCATCGAGGTCGACGACTGTCTCATCGCCGCGCCGGATGCCCGCGAGCCCGACCGCCAGGTGGTCACCGAGACCGTCCTCGGCCACACCTTCCAGGTCGCGGGCGACGGATTCTGGCAGGTGCATCACGAAGCTCCGCGCATCCTCGTCGAGACCGTCCTCGAGCTGCTGAAGCCTGCGCCCGGTGAGCGCGCGCTCGACCTGTACGCCGGCGTCGGGCTCTTCACGTCGTTCCTCGCCGAGGCGGTCGGTCCGACGGGGCAGGTGACGTCCGTGGAGGGCGACCGGACAGCGAGCCGCCTGGCCGGCCAAAACCTGGCGCGATTCGCGCACGTCACGACGACCTGCGCCCCTGTCGAGCGCGCCGTCAGCGGCCCAGCCGACCTGGTCGTGCTCGACCCGCCGCGGGTCGGCGCCAAACGTCGTGTCGTGGAGGCGATTGCCGCCCTGCAACCGCGCGCCGTGGCATATGTCGCGTGTGATCCGGCGGCGCTCGCGCGGGATGTCGCGTACTTCGCCGAGGCTGGCTACGCCATGACGGAACTGCGGGCGTTCGACCTCTTCCCGATGACGCACCACGTCGAATGTGTGGCGCTCCTCGAACCCGTCGCTGGCCGGGCTCGGGAATTGTGAATCACGTGAGGTCCCCCCGTAGACTGAAGGGGTGCCTCGCGGAGACGGTCGTCTGACCCACGACCTCGACCCCCAGGATCGCGGCCCCCAAGACGCCTGCGGTGTCTTCGGCGTATGGGCACCCGGCGAGGAAGTCGCGAAGCTCACGTACTTCGGCATCTACGCGCTGCAGCACCGCGGCCAGGAATCGGCCGGAATCGCGGTCAGCAACGGCAAGCAGATCCTGGTCTACAAGGACATGGGCCTCGTCTCCCAGGTGTTCGACGAGTCCACGCTGGAGTCGCTCAAGGGCTCGATCGCCATCGGCCACGCCCGCTACAGCACCACCGGCTCAAGCGTCTGGCAGAACGCGCAGCCGACCTTCCGACCGACGTCGACCGGGTCCGTCGCGCTCGGGCACAACGGCAACCTGACTAACACCCATGAGCTGTCCGCACTGCTGGCCGAGCGGACGGCGGCCAACAGCGCCGCCAGTGGCAAGAACACGCGCTCCGATGGTGAGGGCGCGACGTCGGACACCGGCGTCATGACCAGCCTGCTCGCGTCCTACGACGACCGGTCCGTCGAGGAGGCCGCGCTCGACGTGCTGCCCAAGCTGCGCGGTGCCTTCTCGATGGTGTTCATGGACGAGTCGACGCTCTACGCGGCCCGCGACCCGCAGGGCATCCGCCCGCTCGTGCTCGGCCGGCTCGAACGGGGTTGGGTCGTCGCCAGCGAGACGGCGGCGCTCGACATCGTTGGCGCCTCCTTCGTCCGCGAGATCGAGCCCGGCGAGTTCCTGGCCATCGACGAGGACGGCCTACGCAGCGAGCGGTTCGCCGAGGCAGATCCGAAGGGCTGCCTCTTCGAGTACGTCTACCTCGCGCGGCCAGACACGACGATCGCCTCGCAGAAGGTCTTCAGCGTCCGCGAGGAGATCGGCCGCCGCCTCGCGCGTTCGGCGCCGGTCGAGGCCGATCTGGTCATCCCCGTGCCGGAGTCCGGAACGCCGGCGGCCATCGGCTACGCCAAGGAGAGCGGCATCCCGTTCGGGCAGGGCCTGGTCAAGAACTCCTACGTCGGCCGGACGTTCATCCAGCCCTCCCAGACCATCCGCCAGCTCGGCATCCGGCTCAAGCTCAATCCGCTGCGCGACGTCATCAGCGGCAAGCGCCTCGTCGTCGTTGACGACTCGATCGTCCGCGGCAACACCCAGCGGGCGCTGATCGCGATGCTGCGCCAGTTCGGCGCGGCCGAGGTCCATGTCCGCATCTCCAGCCCGCCGGTCAAGTGGCCGTGCTTCTACGGCATCGACTTCGCGTCCCGGGCCGAGCTCATCGCCAACGGCGCGTCCGTCGACGAGATCTGCGGTGCCATCGGCGCGGACTCGCTCGCCTACGTCGAGCTTGACGAGCTCATCGATGCCACGAACATCGCCAAGGACAACCTCTGCCGGGCCTGCTTCGACGGCATCTACCCGGTGGCGCTGCCGGAGGACGACCTGATCGGCAAGTACCTTCTCGAGCCGGCTGCAACGCCCGGACTCGAGGTCATCCAGTGACGCCGGCTGACACGTCCGCCTCTGCCTACGCAGCGGCGGGAGTGTCGGTCGAGGCCGGCGACCGTGCCGTCGAGCTGATGAAGCAGTGGGTCGAGCAGTCCCGCCGGCCGGAGGTGGTCGGCGGCATCGGCGGTTTTGCCGGGCTCTTCGACGCGTCCGCGCTCGCGACGTTCCGACGTCCGCTGCTGGCGACGTCCGCTGACGGCGTCGGCACCAAGGTCGCCATTGCGCAAGCCATGGACGTTCACGACACGATCGGCTTCGACCTCGTCGGCATGCTGGTCGACGACCTCGTGGTGTGCGGCGCCGAGCCGCTCTTCATGACCGACTACATCGCCTGCGGCAAGGTCGTCCCGGAGCGAATCGCTGCCATCGTCAAGGGCATCGCGCAGGCCTGCGTGGAAACGGGCACCGCTCTTCTCGGTGGCGAGACCGCCGAGCACCCCGGGCTCCTCGGCCCCGACGAGTACGACGTCGCCGGCTCGACCACGGGCGTGGTGGAGGCCGACTCGCTGCTCGGTGCCGAGCTGGTTCGCCCGGGCGACGTGGCCATCGCCATGGCGTCGTCTGGCCTGCACTCGAACGGCTATTCGCTGGTGCGGAGTGTGTTGCTGGGCCAGGCGGGTTGGGCGCTCGACCGCGAAGTTCCCGAACTCGGGCGTCGGCTGGGCGAGGAGCTGCTCGTCCCCACCCGGCTGTACACCAAGCCGGTGCTCGACCTGATCGCCCGCACCGAGGTGCACGCGCTGTCGCACATCACCGGTGGCGGCTTGGCGGCGAACCTCGCGCGCGTCCTCCCCGAGGACGTCCACGTCACCATCGATCGCGGCTCCTGGGCCCTGCCGGCCATCTTCGGGCTGGTTCGAGAGGTCGGCGGGTTGGCTCAGTCCGACGTCGACGAAGCGCTGAACATGGGTGTCGGCATGGTCGCCCTGGTCCCGGCAAACGCCGCGGATTCAGCCTTGGCCATCATGGGCGAGCACGGCATTGACTCGTGGGTCGCCGGCGAGGTTTCGGCGCCGGCGTCGGAAGAGCGCGGCGCGACGGTGGAGCTGGTCGGCAGCCACCGCTGAGGGTCGGTTGTCCACCGGGTCGCTGCCTGGGAATTCGAATACATTCGGTATCCTGTTCGCACGATAAAACTTCTCAGACTGTGCGAGGGGGTCGACCCATGGGGCGCGGCCGTGCTAAGGCAAAGCAGACGAAGGTCGCTCGCGACCTGAAGTACCGGACTTTTGACACCGACTTCGGGGATCTGGCGCGTGAACTTCATGGCGACGAAGGGGAGCCAATCCCCGATCAGTACGCCGACCTCGCAGACAAGCTCGGCGACTCCGCTGCATCCTGACGCTGCTTGAGAAGCGCCCCGAGCTCGCGTAGCGCCCACGCGCCGTTCGCGTAGAACGGGATCAGCCACCAAGGCACCCCGATGACGTCCGGGTGTGTGTAGCGGAACATACCGAGCTGCCACTGCAGCGACTCGAACAGCGGACCGGAGACGGCCAGTATGGCGGCAACGGTGAGCAGGGTGCCGCGGTCGCGCGAGGCGGCCAGCCGCATGGCAAACAGGGCAACGAATGCCGCTGTCACCGCGGTGGGGTGAGCCGCGCCGACGAAGCCGCTCGTCGCGTAGATCGCAGTCATGACGAGCAGCTCGCCGAGGAATCTGATCGGCCGGGCCGTCGAGGCGGCAAAACGGGGGGCAGTCGCAACGATGGCCGTCGAGGCCAACCCGAAGATCGGGATGACCCACAGCGTCTGCCGGCCGAGCAACGGGTGCCAGTAGTGGACCAACGTGTGGGTGGCCACGTGGAAGAAACGGTCACAGAGCGTCATCCAGGCCGTCAGCCCGGCCACGGCGAGGACGCGGCCCATCATCCGCGGTTCTTCTTCTCGGCCAGCTGCTTGTCGCGCTCCCGCAGCAGGCGGGGGATGATCCGGGTCACGACCTGCGGGACGGTGGCCATGCCGAACTCGCCGATCAGGCCGAGCGGCGGGCTGACCCGCACCGGACGCTCCTGGGCCGCCTTGACCAGCATCGATGCGGCTCGCCGCGGGCTCATCATGCGCATCGCGTTGTAGGCGTCGGTGGCTTGCGACATCTCGGTACGCACCATCGGGAAGTGGACGACGGTCGCCGTGATGTGCCGGTGAGCCATCTCGGCGTTGATCGATCGGGCGAACGACTCGACGGCGGCCTTGCTCGCCACGTAGGCCGAGAAGAGCGGCACCGGGAACTGCGTCGACATCGTCGACGAGAACACGACGTGCCCGTGACCCTGCTCGCGGAACCGTGGGACGAAGGCCAAGGTCAGGTGCACGGCCGACGTGTAGTTGATGGCCATCGTGCGCTCGTAGTCGTGCAGCCGGTCGACCGAATCGGCAATGGACCTGCGGATCGAACGGGCGGCGTTGTTGACGAGGACGTCGACCCGCGGGTGGTTGGCCAGGATCTGCTTGACCACGGCGTCGGTCGCGGCGGTGTCGGTGAGGTCGACCGGGTACGCGACGGCCTTGCCGCCGGCATCGGTGATCTGCTTGCGCAGGTCTTCCAGCAGGTCAGCACGGCGGGCCAGGAGGCAGACGGTTGCGCCGTCCGCCGCCATCCGCTTGGCGGCTTCGGCGCCGATGCCACTGGATGATCCGGTGATCACGATCGTCTTTCCGGCGAGTGTCATAGCAGTCCTTCCGGCAGGCCGGGGCCAGTGGCAACCACGGCGAAGAGGCGAACGCAGCGCTCGGTCATGGCTTGGGCGGACTCCTTGGGATGCTCCATCCACCAGTTCACCAGGCTGTCGACGATGCCCAACCAGACCGCGGTCATGGCCGAGATGTCGGCTCGGTCGGTGTCGCCGCCGAGCGTCATGAGCTCGCCGACGCCTTCCTCGGCCAGCTTCGTGATGCGGTCGACGTAATGCGCTGTCGTCTCAGCCACGGCTCCGCTGCGCGGCGCCGTCGGGTCGTAGATCAGCCGCCACAGGTAGCGCTGTGGCTCAAGGATGGCGAAGAGGGCCTGCAGTGTGAAGAGGCCGCGCTCGAGGCCGACGGCGGTGTGGGCGACGCGCTCGATCTCGTCGGCGAGGATGTCGCCGGCGCGTTCGAGGCAGGCGAGGAAGAGGCCGTCCTTCGACCCGAAGTAGTTGTAGATCAGCGGCTTCGAGATGCCGGCCTGCTCGGCGATGGCCTGGATGTTGGCGTTGGCAAAGCCGTCCGTGCCGAAGACCTCGGAGGCGACGACGAGGATCTGTGACTCGCGTTCGAGGCGGGGGACGCCCTTCGTGCCAGCGTTCGATCGGGCCATGGAAGGAGACTAGCGCACTATGTGACCTTGTGGTAACTTACTCAGAAGTCATATCGCTGGAAGGCCATCATGGACATCAATCTCGCCGAGATCCTCGACCCGATGACGAACCCAGTCACCTACGCGGCGCCGTTCTTCATCCTGACGATCCTCATGGAGCTGGCGGCTCTCAAGTGGCTCGATCACGACGACAACGTCACCGGCTATTACGCCAAGGACGCGCGAACGTCGATCTCCATGGGCGTCGGGTCACTGTTCTTCCTGACAGCCTTCAAGGTCGGGACCTTCCTCGTGTTCATGCTGGTGTACCTGTACGCCGCTCCGTGGCACCTGCCGAAGGACAACTGGTGGTACTGGATCGCGGTCACCCTCGCGCTCGACTTCTTCTACTACTGGAACCACCGCTTCGTGCACCGCGTGCGCATCGGCTGGGCGGCGCACCAGGCGCATCACTCGAGCGAGTTCATGAACTTCGGGACGGCACTGCGACAGAAGTGGAACCCGTGGTTCGAGTTCTTCTTCTGGCTCCCGCTGCCGCTTCTGGGATTCGACCCGTGGACGCTCTATGTCGCGTTTGGCCTCAACCTGGTCATCCAGTTCTTCGTCCACACCGAGTTGGTCGGCAAGCTGTGGCGGCCGATCGAGTTCATCTTCAACACGCCGTCTCATCACCGAGTCCATCACGGCAGCGATCCTGAGTACCTCGACAAGAACTACGCCGGCATCCTCATCATCTGGGACCGGATGTTCGGCACGTTCGTCGAGGAGCGGCAGAAGCCGACGTACGGCCTGACCTACAAGGTCGACACCTACAACTTGCTCAAGCTCGAGTACGGCGGCTTCGTCGACGTGATCCGGGACGTTCGTGGCACTCGCGGGCTTCGCAACAAGCTAGGGTACGTGTTCGGCCCTCCAGGCTGGGAGCCGCCGGGCGAGCACCACGAGAACCTGGTCCTCCCGCGCCGCTGAGGTGCTCCGTTAGAGCGACGGGCGCTCCCAGACTTCGATCGGCCCGGTCGTCACGACGAAGCATGGATGGGGGTCGGGAACCTCGACGCCCATCCACCGGCTCAAGGTCTCGGGACTGCGAGACGCCAGCTTCGTGGTGAGCCACGCCCATTCGTAGGCCAGTTGGCCATCGGTCACGCCGATGGCCGGCACTGCGGCGCTCGGCCGGTCGATTCGGCTCCGCTCGTAGCGGTAGGTACGGGCGGTGGCTTCGTCCGCAACCGCTGAAAGATAAGCGCCAATCGCGTCTAAGGGCTTGGCCTGGGAGCGAAACCGATCAAGTTGTGGATGCTTTCGGTAGCCCGTGGTGCGCCCGGCCAAGACGGCCTGCGCGAGCAGCGCTTCGCGCCACGAGGCAGTCAGCCCCCGCCGGTCGAGGTAGCGCGGATCGAGGCTCCACAGTCGCATCGTTTTACGGTACGGGAGACGGTCGGAGTCTCGGCGGTAACGTCCTCTCCATGGGCTTGCCGACAGAACGGCCGGACGGACTCGATTCGCCGGTTACCAAGAAGGTCATGAAGCTGGCGTCGCGGGCGCATGTGGCGATCTTCAAGCTGACTGACGGGCGGATCGGCTCGAAATGGCGGGTGGGAGCGGGATTCAAGAAGCCGGCGCCGACGCTGTTGCTCGAGCACGTCGGCCGGAAGTCAGGCAAGAGGTTCACGACGCCGCTGCTGTACCTCGACGACGGGACTGACCTCGTCGTCGTCGCATCGCAGGGCGGCATGCCCAAGAATCCGCTGTGGTTAGGCAATCTCAAGGCCCATCCCGATACTCGAGTGCACCTGAAGGGCGAGCGTGGCCGGCCGGTGCGGGCGCGGGTCGCGACGCCGGCCGAGAAGGCCGAGCTGTGGCCTCGTCTGGTGGACATGTACGCCGACTACGACAAGTACGAGAGCTGGACGGACCGTGAGATTCCAGTCGTCGTGCTGGAGCCGCGGTAGTCGGTGGCGGCACGGCGGCGCTGGGTACCACGGTTGCGGGTCGCGGCGCCCGGTGTCCACCAACCGAAACGGTCGACACTGCCGCGGCACCTGGACCTTCCATGGAGGCATGAGCCCGCTGCCCCTTGCCGATCTGATCGATTGGACGTCTGTCGTCGCCGACGAGGTTCGCCAGGGTTGCTACGACATCCACGCCGACCCCCGAGACCGCTGGCACGTACGGCTGCTTCAGGACGAGCGCGTCGATGTCTGGCTGATCAGCTGGACGACCGACCAAGGCACTCAGATGCATGATCATGGTGGATCGGCGGGCGCCTTCACGGTCGTGTCCGGAGAACTCAGCGAGATCGTCTGGGACGCCGCCACCGGCCAACCCATCGAACGTGCGGTCGGGGCCGGCGACGCCGTTTCGTTCGGCGATGCGTACGTTCACGACGTGCGGAACGTCCGAGCGAAGACCGCGGTGAGCGTCCACGCGTACTCCCCGCCGCTGACCCACATGAACTTCTACGACGTCATCGACGGCGAGTTGGCTCCGCTCGTGAAGATCTGGACTGACGATCCAGAGGTGGCAATGCCGGACATGAGGGCCGCCTCGTGAAAGGAGCGACGTGAGCATCGACGAACGACTCGCTGAGATTCGTGAGCACCTCGACCGGTTGACGCCGGCACAGGCCAGTCGAGAAGTGGAGGCCGGCGCCGTCATCATCGACATCCGTCCGGCGCGGCAGCGGACGACGGAGATCCCGGGATCGCTGATCATCGAGCGCAATCACCTGGAATGGCGGCTGGATCCGACGTCGGGCGCCGCTGTGCCTGTCGCCGACACGACCTCGCGGTGGATCGTGGTCTGCCAACAGGGCTACGCATCGTCGCTGGCGGCGGAGTCCCTTCGGCGGATCGGCCTGGACGCAACCGACGTCATCGACGGCATTGACGGATGGGCCGTGGCTGGCCTGCCTGTGGTTGCCGGACCATCCGACGTGGAATCCTTCGTGGAGTTGCCGGACGAACGGAACACCGCATGATCGAGTACCGAGGAGTCTCCAAGACCTTCGCCGACGGCACCGCAGCCGTCGGCGATTTCAGTCTGGTGATCCCATCCCGCTCGACCACCGTCTTCGTGGGATCGTCCGGGTGCGGCAAGACGACGTTGCTGCGCATGGTCAACCGGATGGTCGACCCCACGGACGGTCAGGTGCTCATCGACGACGTCGACGTGGCGACCCGCAACCCGATCGAGCTCCGCCGCAGCATCGGCTACGTCATGCAGCATGCCGGGCTCCTCCCGCATCGCACCGTGCTTGAGAACGTTGCGACTGTCCTGCGGCTGAACGGCGTGGAGAAGGACGCCGCGCACCATCGAGCGCGCGAGGTGCTGCAGACCGTCGGTCTCGACGTCGCTCTGGCGGCCAAGTACCCGCGCCAGCTGTCCGGGGGACAGCAGCAGCGGGTTGGTGTCGCACGCGGGCTGGCCGCCGACCCGAACATCCTGCTGATGGACGAGCCGTTCGGCGCCGTCGACCCGATCGTGCGCACCGAGCTCCAGAGCGAACTCATCAGGTTGCAGCGTGAACTCGACAAGACGATCGTCTTCGTCACTCACGACATCGATGAGGCATTCCTGCTCGGCGACCAGGTCGTGATCCTGAAGAAGGGGGGCGAAGTCGCCCAGATCGGAACGCCTGCCGACATCGTGGCCAACCCGGCAGACGACTTCGTCCGCACCTTCGTCGGCCTTGACCGTGGGAACCGCACGCTGCACGTCGAAGACCACGGCGGACGCTCGATCGTTGCCGACGCCGACGGCCGAACGGTGGGCGTTCTCACCTGATGGACTGGATCTGGTCGAGTCGCGCCGAATTGGTATCACTGACGCTCACCCACGCCTGGCTGAGCGCCGTCCCGGTGATCGTCGGGCTCGCCGTCTCCATCCCGGTGGGTTGGTGGGTGAGCCGCCATCGCCGCGTGGGCGCCGTGGTTCTCGGCATCGGCAGCATCCTCTACACGATCCCGTCGCTCGCGCTGTTCGTGATCCTGCCGGGCATCATCGGCACCGGATTCCTCAGCCCGCTCAACGTCGTCGTCGCGCTTTCCCTGTATGCCGTCGCTCTCCTCGTGCGAACCGCTGCGGACGGCTTTGCCTCCGTTCCGGCCGCCGTCCTCGACGCCGCCACGGCGGCCGGCTACTCCGATGCTGGTCGCGGAATTCGGGTCGAGCTTCCCTTGGCGGGCCCGGTCCTGCTCGCCGGCCTTCGTGTCGTCAGCGTCAGTACGGTGAGCCTCGTCAGCGTGGGCGCGCTCATCGGCGTGAGCAGCCTCGGTTCGCTGTTCACCGACGGATACCGCCGCGACTTCGCCACGGAGATCGTTGTGGGCATGCTCGGGACGGTCCTGTTGGCTCTCGTCTTCGACGCGATCCTGGTGGCTCTCGGTCGTCTGCTGATGCCCTGGACGGCGGGGGGCACGGCGTGAGCCTGTGGACCGGAGTAGCCCAGGACAGCGGGGCCTGGCTGACAGATCCAGCTCATTGGATCGGCGCCGACGGGATACCGCATCGGCTGCTGGAGCACGTCGGATACTCCTCGCTGACGGTGGCGCTGTCCGCTTTGATTGCGGTGCCGCTCGGACTGTGGATCGGGCACACCGGTCGCTTCCGCGGCTTGGCGGTGGGTGCATCCGGCGCCCTGCGCGCGATGCCGACGCTCGGGCTCCTGACCTGGTTCGTCCTCCTGGTCGGAGTGGGCCTGACGGCGCCGATTCTTGCGCTCGTCATTCTGGCCATTCCACCGCTGCTCGCCGGAACCTACGCCGGACTCGAGTCCGTCGACCGCCAGATCATCGACGCGGCGCGCGCGATGGGCTTCACCGAGTGGCAGGTCCTGCGGCGCGTCGAGATCCCGCTCGCGCTGCCGCTGCTCGTCGGAGGATTCCGCTCGGCCGCGCTGCAGGTCGTGGCGACCGCGACGGTTGCGGCATTCGTCGGCCTGGGCGGACTGGGTCGCTACCTGATCGACGGGCAGGCCTACCGTGACTACCCACAGATGGTGGGCGGGTCCGTCCTCGTCATCGTCCTCGCCCTGGCGGCGGACGGGCTGTTTGTCGCCGCACAACGCCTCACCACCACGAAGGAGAACTCATGAAACTTCGAATCCCGGTCCTGCTGTTCGCGCTGAGCCTCGGCTTGGCCGCGTGTGGCGGCGACCCCACCAAGCAGGCGGCGGGTGACGGCGGCTCGTCCAAGACCATCACGGTCGGCTCAGCAGCGTTCCCGGAGAACGAGATCATCGCCGAGATCTACGCACAGGCGCTCGAGGCCAAGGGCCTCACGGTCAAGAAGAAGCTCAACATCGGCGCCCGTGAGGTCTACATCCCGGCGTTGACCAACGGCGAGGTCGACCTCATTCCCGAGTACTCGGGCAATCTGCTCAGCTACTTCGATGCCAAGGCCACAGCGACGTCTTCCGATGACGTCTACGCTGCGTTGCAGAAGGCGGCGCCGAAGGGTCTGCGTGTCCTGAAGCCGGCGCCGGGTGAGGACAAGGACTCCCTCAACGTGACCGCTGCGTTCGCGAAGTCCAAGAACGTGAAGTCGATTGCCGACCTGTCGAAGGTGTCCGGTCTCCGTCTGGCCGCGAACCCGGAGTTCAAGCAGCGCTCCTACGGCATCCCGGGCCTCGAGAAGGTCTATGGCATCAAGAACATCGTGTTCACGCCGATCAGCGACGGCGGTGGTCCGGCGACTGTGAAGGCCCTGGTCAACGGCAACGTGGACGTGGCCGACATCTACTCCACGACACCGTCGATCACCGCGAACAAGCTGGTCACACTGGACGACCCGAAGAGCCTGATCGCCGCCCAGAACGTCGTGCCTTTGATCAACGAAGCGAAGGCGAGCCCGGAGGTCACCGCTGTCCTGGACGCCGTCTCGAAGGCGCTGACCACCCACGAGCTGCTGGAACTCAACGAGGAGAACCAGGGCAAGGACAAGGTGGCGCCGGCCGTCCTGGCCAAGAAATGGGTGAAGGAGTACGTCAAGTAGGGCTGGCTCCGGCGGGTTTGCCTAGGGAGCCGCGGTAGGCGAGCTCGCTAAGCGAGTTGCGGACCGATACACGAAAGGGCCCCGACCGCGTATGCGATCGGGGCCCTTTGTCGCAAAATCAGATGACGCGGACGTTCTCAGCCTGCGGACCCTTGGGGCCGGCAGCGAGGTCGTACTCGACCTTCTGGTTTTCATCGAGCGACTTGTAGCCGTTGGACTGGATCGCGGAGAAATGAACGAATACGTCCTCGCCTCCGCCGTCCTGCGCGATGAAGCCGAATCCCTTGTCGGCGTTGAACCACTTGACGGTTCCCTGAGCCATGTTCTTTTCCTTGCTTTCGTTGTTGGGGCACTGTGCCCCGATCTGCTGAAGACATCCACCTGCTGACGTCCAGCGAACCGAAAACCAGGAGTACGAGATACGAGCCGCGACCTTGTGTGCGGCCAGGACAGCTCGATGAGCCATCCCTTCAACAGGAACAACGATACGGCATCGGTCATGTGGTTCGGCCATCGCGGCATCCCGCCGGACGGGCCGAGGTCATCCCTTGGTCGTTACTAGCTCGCCGCTGAAGAGTCCAAGGGAAGGAATCTCCAACCCTGAGAGGTCAGCGTGCGAAGGATCTGATCGAGCGCCGCGACCGTTTGGCTACGGTCTCCACCGCCGTCGTGCATGAGGATCACGGCACCCGGATGGACACCCGACAGCGCATTGCCGACGATGGTCGGAACGCCGGGGCGGTTCCAGTCGCGCGTGTCCACGTCCCACAATTGCAGGCGGTATCCGTCCACTGCGGCATAGCGCGACGTGGACGGGTCAACGGCACCGTACGGTGGCCGCAGGTAATCAGTCGCTCCGGGACCCAGCAGGCGTTTCATCGGGATTACTTGCGCGTCGAACTGGGCCTCGTCGAGCCCGGCGAGCACTTGATGGTCCACGGTGTGGTTGCCAATTGCATTTCCAGCGGCCACCTCCTGGCGGACTAGGTCCGGAAATTGCTGCACGTGTTCGCCGACGAGGAAGAAGGTCGCGCGTGCCCTGTACCTCGCGAGCAGGTTCAGCACGGCCGGCGTGAACGCGGGATCAGGACCGTCGTCGAAGGTCAGGTAGGCAACGGGCCCTGGCACAGGCGGAGGACCCTGTGGGACTGACGAACGACGTATGGGTTCGGTCGCGGTTCGGTCTAACAGTGCCCGCGTGGCCGGTGGCGCGTCGCCATTCAGCCTCACGAGCCCGGCGCTGACGGGGTTCAGATTCGAACGCGCGCTCTCAGACCATGCTGCCGCACGCTGGCCGACGTGGTCCGGGGCCACACGCTCGCCGGGGGAGTTCACAGATGCACCGGCCAGATGCGCGGTGTACATCGCCACGGCGGCAACCAGGCTGACGCCTCGCACCGCCCGGCTCCCTTGACGTGGCGCCTTCATCTTTCCTCTCGTGGACGCGATCCCGTGCGCACGACTCCATTGGCGGTGGTGCACTCGCGATCACCCGAGGCGATCGCCTGACCAGCGCAAATACTGGCATTCGCTTGGCATTCCACCAAATGCGCGAGCGCCCGCCAGCTGACTCCGTCAGGAAACGGGAGGTCACTGTCGGAGTCGACCGACGGGCGATGCCGACCTCAGAGTGTGCGCTCGGAGTCGATCAGCGTGTTGGCGCGACGATCTTGTAGGCCGAGGGCAGCACGTGCCAGGTCCGAGCGTCGCGGGGGCCGAGGATTTCTCCGTCTGCGCTGACCAAGAACATTTCGCCGCGAACGGAAATGTTCTTCGCCCGGCGGGTGATGACGTCCGTGCGGGCTCGGTGGCTGCCGGACTTGACTCTCCACGCGTAGGCAAATCGGGCGAATGGTCCTGCCGCCAATGAGACCACTACGTCGGCATAACCGTCGCCAGGATCGGCGGCAGGGGTCAATTCAGCGCCTCCGCCGACGCTGCTGCCATTCCCGATCACCACCATGAGTAGCCGCCGGTCTGGCCGGACGATGACCTCGCCGTCCACGTCGACGGTGAGGTGGACGCTAGGAGGGTTGATGGCCGTCAGTGCCGCGCCGATCGGGTAGCCGAGGACTCCGAGGCCTACCGGGGTGAGTCGGGATTTCCACTTCGCGGCGGTCTTGCTGGCGTGGACACTGGCCCCGGCGTGCACGCTGTTGACCACCACCTCGCCGTTGTCCTCAACGATGACGTCGATCGGCCGCGGCGCACCCGAGAGGATCGCTTGGGCGGCCGCCTCGGGATCCATAGGCAGATCCAGAGCCCTAGCGAAATCATTGCCGGTACCCAGCGGAAGAAGAGCGAGCGTCCTGCCGGACAGGTCATCCTTTGCATGCAGAGCGGCGATGACTGCGTGCAGGCTGCCATCGCCTCCCGCAACCACGATTGTGCGATCACCGGCTTGGCGAAGTATCTGTTCGAGTTCGCCAGAATCCCGGGACGCCGCGACTTCGACTTCGCAACTCACGCGCAGGACAGCGAGCGCGCTGCCGATGCCGACGCGATTGGCATTCCCTGCATCTGCGTTGGTGATCATGAGGAGCGGCGCAACCACAGTGCCCCTAGAGCGAATCGCAACACAGCTGGCTAGGCGGCTGTGACACCAAGGGGTTCCCCGGTGGCGGCACAGCCGAGCCTTCGGTCAAGGCCGGTTCATTTCGTCTACTTGGTCCTCGATGTCCGCGGCCGCCTGCTTGGCCCTGGCGTCGGCCTTTTCGGCGGCACCCTCGGCCTGAAGCGACTCGTTGTTGGTTGCATCGCCGAGTTTCTCCTTGGTTGCGCCCTTGAGTTCCTCGGCCGCGTTGCGGATGATTTCGCCACCCATGGTGTTCCTCCTTGATGAGAAGATGCCGTCTACACCTAGTCCGAATACCCGCAATGCTGGGGCGTACGCGGAACAGTGCCCTGACGACTGGGCGGCGTGTTCGTGTTGCCGGGGTCGGGGTCGACTCCCCCAAGCTCTT
The DNA here is from genome assembly GCA_045806885.1 of Aeromicrobium sp. Classification (GTDB taxonomy): domain Bacteria; phylum Actinomycetota; class Actinomycetes; order Propionibacteriales; family Nocardioidaceae; genus Aeromicrobium. Next base: position 97,908 of record JBJMIJ010000019.1, on the reverse strand, counting down.
CGCTTCGCTACGAGCAGGGGGGCCCCCAGACGACGCCGGCTCCGCCGGCAGCCGCAGGTCTACCACTCATCCTCATCACGCAGGAAAGCCCCGCCGAAGCGGGGCTTCCCTGCGTGGCCAGGGTCGGGGTCGAACCGACGACCTTCCGCTTTTCAGCCAGCGGTTCATCGAGAATTCCCCGCGATAGCAGGCAATTTGCGTCCGCGCTGAGGGGACGTTCAAGCGCAACTGGCGCAGTCGGCCCAGGTGGTTGGTGGCACGGTGGTGGCATGGCGGCGTGGCCTGGCCTCGCTGCTTACAGTGCATCTTGACATCGAAACTGCAAAGTTGTTTGGCATTGATTCGCAAGTCGGAGCCGAACCGAACCTTCTCATTACGCGTGAGCCGAAGGGCCGTTGCTGCGTTGCACACGGCTGCATGCAGTGCATCGAACGTCCGGGGATGTCACCCGTTGCGCTGTGGGGGTGACATGGGGTGACAGGACAAACGCGCCGCGCCCCGTCATCACCGCGATAGGCGCGGATCGTGAGCACGCCACGACTCGTGTCGACTCACGGCGACTGATGGGGTGTCGCGCCCAGATGGGAATGACGTCCTTGATCGCGCTCCCCATTGCCGTCGTCGTGGTCTGCCAGCGCGAGGGTCGTGAGGATCAGAGCAGCGGCGAGCAACGGACCATAAAAGCACGCAATCGACCAAGAGAAGTACGACTTGTTCTTGGTCCGTGCGGACTTCGCTGCAACTAAGTCCATCGCGAACGGCGCGATGTCGTTACGTGCAATCGCGTCATAGAGGTCGCGGAACTTTTGCTCGTTGTGAAGGTAGAGGCTGTCAAGTATCGAAAACGCCAGTAGAACCGCGACGCCGAGAGCCAGCAGGTACCAACTTTCCCGAATCACGGCCACGCCGAATGCTGCGCTGGCGATCGTTATCGACCAACCCTTCGCTGTGGCTGATGCGCCCGCTTGACGGGCGATGATGAGGGAGACCAGTTCGAGGTGCTTCCTCCGATCGTCGCGGTCTTGATCGTCAGAAAGGTTGTAGACATCGTCCGTCATTGGAGTTCGCTCACGGCTTCTCGGATTCGTTCCCACGCGGAGTCCTTTGCTGCCTCCGACCACGAGGTCGCCGGAGGCCAAATCCGCCCAATGTCGTCATTGGACCGGCGCGGGACGACATGCACGTGCAGGTGGAAGACGGATTGAGTTGCGGCCTCGCCATTCGACTGGATGATGTTCAGTCCATCCATGTTTAACGCGTTCTTGACACCGTGGGCGACCTTCAGCGTCGCGTCAGTCAACTCATGAGAAGTCGCTTGATCCAAGGACCAGATGTCGCGAATGTGATCCCGAGGTACGACCAGCGTGTGCCCCAACGTGGCGGGATTGGTTGGGAAGAAGGCAACAATCGAATCGGTGCGGAGTACTTCGCGAGCAGGCTCCTCGGTGGCAGCGATCTCGCAAAAATTGCATCCTGGGTCGCGCGTCATCGTCTACGGCTGCTTGTAGCCATTAGCTAACCAGCGCCCGATGTTGTTCCTGATATCCGCGTACACCTGGGTGCTGTCTGAGCCAGATGGCGTGAAAACAGGGACGTAATCGGCGTAGGTTTTCGTGCTGTTGCTGAACCCGAATTGCGCAAATGGGTTCGCGCCCCGAGAACTCGTCGCCTGGTTGGCGTCCTTCAGCTCGTTGATGTGGATGCCCAGAAGCGGCTTTCTCGACGACCACGCCTTCTTTATTTCGTATTTCACGAACTTCCGGGAGGCTGTATCTGATCCGATCAGCACGACGACGGCAGCCTTGTAGGCCATCTCCGCATCTATCCAGTCGTGGATCGCCTGATCGCCCTTCGCCTTCACCGACTCCCAGTTTTGAGCCGGAAGAATTGATTCTCCTTCGATCGCTCCGATCTTGAGAACCTGCTGAACTCGCCAGTAGTCGTTCTGATAGTGAAAACTTACGAAGGACGCGCGGGCCATGGGGACCATCTTTCTGGCCAAATCATCGGCCTCCAAGGCCGTGCGGGTTCGCTCGACTCCACGCCCCATTCTACGGTGCGCTTCGGACCGTAGAATCAGACGACGCCAGCATTCCAATGGTGACCGGGTCAGGATCGAACCGACGCCTTCCGCTTTTCAGGCGGCGGCTCGCCGAGCATTCCCCGCGATAGCAACGATTTTCAGGCGGCGTTCCGAGCCCTTCCAAGCGCAACTGGCGCAGTCGGTTCAGTTGGATGGCGAAATGGCGAGCGGGGTCGGGCGCTAGGTTGCATGTGGGGTATGGAGCGATATCCAGAACGATGGCGAGTATCCCCACTACCGTGTGTCGGACCGACGGGTTATCCAAGAACTGGCGGCTTGCGCAGGCTCCGTGATCGGTAGGAGGTGAAACGATGGCCCGAGCGCCCATCAAAGGCGAAACCCTCCGTTGGGCTCGATCGGCGGGTCATGTTGCCCTTGAGGACCTCGCCAAGGCCGCTGGGACTACTTCCCTCCGGATTGAGGAGTTTGAAGACGAGGTCACGGAACCAACATTCCGACAACTTTCTCTAATGGCCGCCAAGTTGGACAGGCCACTCGGGTTCTTCTTTGCCCCCGCGCCGTCGATATCCGACGTGCCGTCCGCTGCAGACTTTCGCGGAAGAGCGGACGCTGAGGTTCCCTCCGACCTGGCGCGTGAGATGAAGCGTGCCGAACAGCACCGCGAGGTGATGCTCGATCTCCGCGGTCCTGTCGAGACGAGTCTTGACATCGACGCCGTTACTTGGACATCTGCTTCGCAACAGGCGGCGAAACTCAGGATGCAATTTGGGCTAACTGAGATGTTTTCGCCTCCGGAGTCTCAGCCTAATCAGGTCTTCAACTTCTGGCGGGGCTTGCTGGAAGCGCACGGCGTACTTGTCTTTCAGGCCACAAGGATCTCGATAGAGACTTTCCGCGGGCTTTCCATTCACCACGATCAGTTGCCGGTGATATTGCTCAACGGCGCTGACTCCGCCAGCGGTCGGGTCTTTACCCTCTTCCACGAGGTCGCTCACATCGTCAACCGGACAAGTGGCCTGTGCCTTCTTGACGACGACGTCAATGAGGAGGCCGTGTCGAATCGGTTTGCAGCGGATTTCCTGATGCCCAGCCGGGTTGTTCGTGGAACGGTTGACTCGGATGCTGAGCCCAGTCGCATGGCCACCCAGGTCGCTTCCATGTTCAAGGTCAGCGTGCTCGCCGCCGCTGTGCGGCTACGCAGTCTCGACCTGATCGACGAAGAGGCTCTTGCTGCAATTCGGCTTGAGTCTGAAGACGCGTGGCAGCGGGTGCGCGAGCGGCAGCGTGAATCTGAAGGCTTTGTTCCCCCGTGGCGGCTTCGGTACCGCGACTTGGGAAGCAATTACATCGGCGCGGTCGCTGCGGCACTGGAGGACAGGCGGATCGATGCGGTGGACGCGACGTACCTGTTGAACGCACGGCTACCGATGGTCGAGCAGTTGCTGGAGGAGTTCTACCGCACTGGCGGTGACGCGTGACGTTCACACTCGACAGCAACATCCTCATTAATCTTCATCGGATCTACCCCCGCGACATCTTTGGGTCCATTTGGGAGTCCGTCGAGGCGGCGGCTCGCGACGGCACGCTTTGCATCTGTGAGGCTGTGCTGCGGGAAATTCATCGCGGGGGCGACGACCTTCACAAGTGGGCAAAGAACCTTCCGGGATTCACCTGCGCCGTAACGGATGCCGAACTTCAAACCGTGGCCGAGATCGCAGCAGACCATCCCGATTGGGTTCGGGGCCGGACGAACGAAGCCGATCCCTTTTTGATCGCGCACGCCAAGGCCATGCCTGCCACGGTGGTGAGCGAAGAGAATCGCAAAGGCCCAGGGGTCCTGGACCAGAACCTGAAGATCCCAAACGTGGCTGACGAGCACGGCGTGGAGTGCATTACGTTCTTCGCTTTCATGCGGGCACAGGGCTGGACCTTCTAGCACTGCACGTCCAGCAGGCGACCGTAAGAAATTCGCCGCGGCGCGCGAGCGTCAGGGCAAGGCTGGGCGCAAGAACTCCCACTTGATCCGGAGGATGGTGACTGCCTCCTTGGGGGTGATGGAACCCGCCGTTGAGGATGATTACGCGGCCCTCCCATTTGCCTAGGGGAGTCTGCCGCCACTCGGTGAGCACGCGTCAAATATCTGTCCGAAAGTCGTGGTCCCGAAATTCCGGCAAGCGCCGAAACGGGCACCGTTCGGGACGGCCGTGGGCCGTGGTCAGGTTTCGTCGTATCGCTCCATGCCACGGATCAAGACCTTGACGAGTTGACGCCGCAATGCAGGCGACGGGGGTCGTGGCGGTTGGTTCTGCATCGCGGTCGTCATGATGGTGCCAAGTAGGCATTGTGCGATCAGGGTCATCGGCACGGTGTCTATCTCACCGCGTTGGGTCGCGTTGCGGATTACCTTGACGATTGCCGAGACAATCGGCGCGATTACTTCACTCTGAAACTCTGCATAGAGCTCCGGATCTCGCTGAGCCTCAGAGCCAAGGCGATAGTAGGTAACCAAGCGTTCGGGTGATTCGGCAACGACGAGCGATTCGCAGATGTCCAGCAGGTCCTTCTCCAGATTCCCTGTGTTGGGCGATGCAATCGTCGGAGTGAGCCTGCCCAGCGCGGCGATGATCAACGCGTTGCGAGTCGACCATCGCCGGCTAATCGTCCCACGTCCGACGCCAGCGCGTTCGGAGACCCGTAGAACGCTGAACTCACCGACGCCGCGCTCAGTCAATTCGGCGAGCGCAGCCTCGAGGATCGCGGCATCAAGCGAGTCGTCGCGTGGGCGTCCCACGCCTGCGGCACGAGCGGACCTGACGGCCCTTTTTTCTGACAACGGCTCCGCTGCCCTTCTAGTTGGAGCAGTCATTATTCCATTTGGTTTGGTACGCATCGGGACACACCGGAAATGCAGCCGCCGCGCAGACGCATCGGCTCAACGATTGGGGAGCGGGCAGGGTCTGGGGTGAATTGAGATGCCGGCCGCGGTGGACTTTTGACGAATACCGCGCCGGGCTCTAATATCGGTACACGACATGTCCGTAATTCGGTAGAATCTGGACACCTGACGAGGGAGATCCAATGCGTTTGGCCGGCAAAGTCGCGATAGTTACGGGCTCGACCAAGGGCATCGGGGTCGGCATTGCAGAGCGCTTTGCAGCCGAAGGGGCCACCGTCGTCGTCAGCGGCCGGACCGTTGACAAGGGCGAAGAGGTCGCTGCTCGAATTACCGAGGCCGGAGGCGTCGCCACTTTTGTCCCGTGCGACTTGGGCGATACCAGCCAGTGTCGTGCCCTGGTGGATGCTGCCGTGTCTCAATACGGCGGGGTCGATGTCCTGGTCAACAACGCAGCGCCCCTTGAACTAATCACCGGTGGGTCCGAAAGGCCGATCGCGGATCAGACGCCGGAAGAGTTCGAGTCCTTTATTCGGATCGCGCTCCTCGGAACGGCAGCAATGATCCGATATGCAGTGCCGCCAATGCTTGAACGCGGCGGTGGGTCGATCGTGAACATCTCGTCGGGATCGTCTGTCATGGGTGTTGCTGGGACCCCCGGATACTCGGCGGCCAAGGGGGCGATTAACGCCCTGAGCCGACAGGTGGCCGTGGACTACGGCCTACGTGGAATTCGTTGTAACACGATCATTGTCGGGCTGGTAGCGATCGGCGAAGTGACGCTGGGACTGCTAGAGAATCCCGTGTTCGAAAAGGCATTGAAGTCCATGACGGTCAGTCCGCGTCTCGGTACGCCGGGGGATATCGCCGAAGGTGCGCTGTACCTGGCGTCGGACGCGGCTGAATGGGTGAGCGGCTCGATGTTGACCATCGACGGCGGTGCCAGCATCAAGACACCCGTGCCCGAGATGTCGGGATGAAGCGACTGGCTCCCCAGTAGCGCCCCGTTCGGTGAGTTCATCAACCCGATGCCTAAGTGCTCGGCCAAGCCATAGGAGTACCCCTTGAAAGATCCATTGCCAGAGCAGGATTCAATGCCCGCCGAGACCGTCGGCGTCGTGGTAATTGGAACTGGTCCGATCGGCAAGGAGGCGCTCCGCGGCGTCATCAACCACCCCGGGCTGGAGCTGCGGGGTGTTGGCGTCTTCTCCGCGGAGAAGGATGGTGTTGATGCGGGCACGCTTTGTGGGCTACCGACCGTGGGAATCCCGGCGACCCGCGACTGGGACTCGTTAACTTCGTCTAAGCCAGATTGCATTGCCTACTTTGCCGATGGCGCCATGCGCACTGCGGATGCAGTGAACGACATTAGTGAAGCCTTGAGATCGGGCGTCAACGTCGTGACGACGTCACTGCTGGGCGCTATCTACCCCGCATCGATGACGCCTGAGCTGAAAGAGCCATTGCACGATGCGGCGATCGCCGGCGGTTCGACCTTGTGGGCAACCGGGATCGATCCCGGCTTCGCGACGACGCAGTTGCCCTTGGCTCTGCTGGCTGTCGCTGACACGGTTCACGCCGTGCGCTTGTACGAATTGGGCGACATCAGCACATATCCCGTCGAATGGATCATGCACGACGTCTACGGCTACGGGCAGCCACTCGACTTCGAGTCACCGCTAATGTCGGCGGGAATCCTCAAGGAGTGGTGGCGGGGAACGGTCGAGGAAATCGCCCACGTACTCGGTGCTGAGGTCGACGATTTGACCTTTACCCACGAGGTGGCGCCAACCGTCGAAGGGGCCGAAACTGCATGGGGGTCGGTGGCGCCCGGCACGATCGGTGCGATTCGGTTCGTTGTTACGGCATCGGTGAACGGTCGGCCCTTCGTCACGCTCGAGCACGTTGACCGAGTCGATCCACTTGCTGGGCCGCAATGGCGCTCACCAATAGAGGCGAAGTCGATCTCGTACCGCGTGGAAGTGGAGGGCAGACCAGCCTTCCGCGCCGAGATGTCCTTCGACCGAGAAACCGACTACGAACCCGGCGCAGGGGCGACCGCGATGCACGCCGTCAATGCTATCCCCGCCGTGGTCGCGGCGCAGTCAGGTGTTCTTGGGTTTCGCGATCTGCCGGCCTTCTACGGAAGGCGCACAGTTGGGGCGTAAGCCCGAGCGTGCGTGGAGAAGCGAAATGACTCTGGGAGACAGCACCTCCGCCATGGGAAATCTCGACCAACGACTCGAGCGACTTGGCGCGTGGTCAGGACTGGCTTGGGTACTTTTCGCCGGCAGTGGGTTTGTAGGAGCTGGGCTGGTTCCGGTCCAAAATGCCAACACCGACGCAGGAGCGCTTGCCGGGTACCTCAACGAATTCAGAATCCAGATCCTGATCGGCATGCTCGTCCTGTTGATCGGCGGGTACACATTTCTCATAACCTGGTCACTCACGTTGGCTCAACAGATTCGTAAGTACGCAAATCCCTCATCTATGGCGTTTCATCTCTTGGTCAACATTGGGCTTGCCAACGCCATCATTGGCATGCTGGTCGGTCTGTTCGGCTCGGCGATGGCGTTCCGAGTCCAGACCATGGCTGCAGACACCACACAGTTGCTCTATGACTTGTTGTGGTGGCTGTTTCTATTGCCTTGGGCCCCAACGATGCTGTGGCAAGCGGTTGCCGGCTTCGCCATCTTGAGCAAGCACAACGAAGGCGTCATGTTTCCGCGCTGGCTGGGCTACTTTTCCCTGTGGGGGGCCGCACTCGAACCGTTCTCGGCGCTCTCGGTCTTCTATTATTTCGGCCCGTTCAGCTACAACGGGCTGGTGGTCCTCTGGGTGCCGGGGGTTTCATTCTTTGTCTGGGTGCTTACGTTTTCAATCGTCCAGGTGCGTGCTTGGAAGCGTGTTCAGTCTGCGCAGTTCAGTAACGAGGCGGAGTCTGGGTCGATCTCCATGGGCGCCATTACCGTGCCGCCGTTTGGCCGAGGATGAGTCCATTTCGCCCCGGTCTGGACTGGTGGACGGCCGTGAGTCAAGCAGTGTCCGTTCCAAGCCCGTAGACCGCGAGAATGTGCTCTACGGGCGGCCGTCGACGTCAGCCCCTAAAACGATCCGCCCGTCGAGGCGTTCGAAGTCCTCACGGTTGTCGAGGTCGGACCTCAGCCCTGGCGTTGCAGTGTGGGCCTCTTGATAGCCAAGCCGTCGGTGCTTCGAGGCGGAGCTTTGCCCGAAGCGGATCCCCGGACGCCGGTCGTGACCATGGATCAGGAACGTTGTGCCGTCGCCGAGGCGGTCTGCAACGAATAGCGACCGCCGGATGGCGTGGAATTCATCCACCACGCCGTCGATGTCGCTCGGGAGAAGGTAAGGGAGGTCGGCCACCATCACTGCGACGGGAGCTGATGGTCGGACCTCGAAGGCCTGCCGACGCCCCTTGGCGGCCGCTAAGTTTATGCCGAGGGGGCGAGGCTCGGCGACGACGGCTGCACCCGCGTGAAGTGCATCGCGCGCGATATCAGGGTCGCCTGTCACCACGAGCACTGTGCCGACCGAGTCCGCGGATACCACTGTCCGCACGGTGGAGGTGGCCAGGGCCAGGGCTACCTGCCGAGCTTGGTCCCGCGGCAACTGAAGACGAGTCTTCGCGCCGATCGTGTTCTTGGCAAGGACCACAACGGACGGACGCTGGTGGTCGGTGCCGGTCACGACACCCCAGCCCTGGCTGGCCGAGGTAAGCCGTACGTAGTGGTGCGCTCGCGCACAGAACGTCCGATGCCAGCCGCGATGTCCGTGAGCTCGGCAACGGTCCTGGCGGAACCATGTGCGGAACCCGCCATCCGGGAAATGGTCTCCTCCATCAGGGTCCCACCAAGGTCGTCAGCCCCGGCGGAGAGCATCGCCCGAGTTCCGTCGACACCGAGCTTTACCCAGCTGGTCTGGACGTGGTCGATTGCGCCGTGGAGCAGGATCCTCGCCATCGCGTGGACAGCGAGGTTGTCGCGCATTGTCGGGCCGGGACGTGCCACCCCTGCGAGATAGATTGGGGATGAAGTGTGCACGAAGGGGAGCGGCACGAATTCGGTGAACCCGCCGGTCTCGGCCTGGATGTCGCGCAGCACACGCATATGTGTGACCCAGTGGCGCGGGTTGTCCACATGGCCGTACATCATCGTGGAGGACGAACGCAGTCCCACCCGGTGGGCCGTAGTGACCACGTCAATCCATGTGGCCGTGGGGAGCTTGCCCTTGGTCAGGATCCATCTGATCTCGTCGTCGAGGATTTCCGCCGCCGTTCCCGGAATGGTGTCCAGGCCCGACTCCCGGGCCTGGACCAAGAAGTCCTCGACCGACATGCCGGAACGGGAGGCTCCGTTGACGATCTCCATCGGCGAGAAGGCATGCACGTGCATCGTTGGCACGCGCTGCTTGACGGCGCCGACCAGGTCGAAGTACGCAGTGCCCGGCAGCTGCGGGTCGATTCCCCCCTGCATACACACTTCGCTCGCGCCCAGCTCCCACGCCTCCTCCGCACGGTCTGCCACCTGTTCCAGCGAGAGCGAATAGGCGTCTGCGTCGGTACGGCGCTGAGCGAACGCGCAGAACCGACAGCCCACGTAACAAACGTTGGTGAAGTTGATGTTGCGGTTGACCACGTAGGTCACCTCGTCCCCAACCACATCTCGTCGCACCTCGTCGGCCAAACGACACAGCGCCGAGAGCAGGTCTCCTTCGGCGGTCATGAGGTTGAAAGCCTGCTCGTCGTTCAGGCTGGCCGGGTCCCGCTCAGCGGCACGCAGGGCCGCCCAACCATCGCCACTAACCGCGGCGAACGCTTCGCTGCGCGTCGGTCGCGAGGCGACCTCCTCAGGCAGCGGGTCGGCTGCCCTCTCGGCACTTTTCCGCACCTCGGCCCAGTCGCCGTAGACGGTATCGAAATCCGCTCGCCGATCGGCAGTGCGACCTTGGATGTCGATCGACGTGTGCAGGTCGGTCCGCCCCATTCCGAGACCCCGGTCGACTAGGGCATCCTCCGGTTCCTGCCAAGGCTGACCCGTCGGCCGGACGTCCTCGCGGGCGAGACAGTCCTCGCCGGCCAATGCCGTCACGTGGCCGATCACCCGAGGATCGAGCCACGGCTCACCCTTAAGCGACCCCAGAACAAACTCGGGCTGAACCGTCAACCGGGCCCGCAGTTCGAAGCCCGCCTCCGCCGTCACCTCATCCAGCCGGTTCAGCGACGGCCAAGGCCGCTCCGGGTTTACGTGATCAGGGGTCAACGGCGACACACCGCCCCAATCGTCCACCCCTGCCTCGAGCAGAAGTTGGCACTGGGCCATGTCGGTCAGATTTGGCGGCGCCTGCACACGCGCGCTCGGGCCGAGCACCAACCGTGTCACGGCGATCGTCGCCCGGTACTCTGCCAGGCCAAGGTCGTCTGTGTGGCGCATCGCAGTGCCGGGCTTAGCCCGGAAGTTCTGGACGATCACCTCTTGCAGCGCCCCGTACTGTTTGGCTACGCGCCGCAATGCGAAGACCGTTTCTGCCCGCTCCTCCAAGGTCTCGCCCATACCGACCAGCAGCCCGGAGGTGAACGGGACCGAGAGCCGACCGGCGTCCTCAAGCACGCGCAGGCGCACCGCTGGGTCCTTGTCGGGGGACCCAAAGTGGGGCGACCCCTTCGTCTCGAACAGCCGCCGAGACGTTGTTTCCAACATCATGCCCATCGACGGAGCCACCGGTTTGAGCCGGTTCAGCTCCTCCCACGACATCACGCCGGGATTGAGGTGCGGCAGCAGGCCCGTCTCCTCCAGCACCCGCACCGCCATCGCCCGGACGTAGCCCAATGTGGAGCTATACCCCTGCTCGTCCAGCCATTCCCGCGCCTCGGGCCATCGCTCCTCAGGCCTATCGCCAGATGTGAAAAGCGCCTCCAAACAGCCCAGCGAGGCGCCCTCTCGCGCGATCGCGACGATCTCGTCCGGGGACAGGTACGGCGCCCGGCCCTTTCGTGCAGCCTGGCCCGGAGTTTCAACGAAGGTGCAGTAATGGCACCGGTCGCGACACAGTCGGGTAACAGGGATGAAGACCTTTGGCGAGTACGTGACGGTGGCGGGCCGGCCCGCGGCCGCCAGTCCCGCATCGCGCACCCGACCCGCGGCTGCGCAGAGCCTTTCCAAGTCCTCGTCGCGGGCTGCCAGCAGAGCAGTCGCCTCCTCGAGGTTGAGGGCAGCGCCCCGCTCAACCCGCGTTAGTGCGCGGCGCACCTGCGCGCCATTGGGTAACGGCTCGACGCTCATTTCACACGCTCATGGCGGCGACGATGTGCGCCTTGCAGTTGCTGAGTCCGATCGAGTAGCGCGATGGTTTGAGCGCGAGGTGTCATGGAGCTGCTTCCCGCTCGCAGATCACGACCGGGATGACCCGGTCCGTCCACGTCTGGTAGTCGGCCCACCCGGGGTAGAGCTGAACCAGCTGCGGCCACAGCACCTCGCGCTCCTCGGGCGAAGCAGTGCGGGCAATCATTGACCGCACGAGGGCCCCGGTCTGGACCGTCACCCGGGGATTGGCCCGAATATTGAGGTACCACTGAGGGTTCTTCGGCATGCCGGCCTGCGAGGCCACGATAACAACGCGGTCGCCGTCCTGGAGGCAGAGGAGGGGAGTGGTGAACGTGCGGCCGGACTTGCGGCCCTGGTGTGTCACGAGGCAGACCGGGACTGCCCTCCGGAACCCAGCGATGGGGAACTTCCCGCCGAGGCGGCCGTGTGTACGGCGATAGAGGAAGACGTTGGCCCGGGACATCACCTTGAGCAGCTTGGGGACGAGTGGCGAGTCCAAACCGGTTGGGCGGTCCATCAGCATCCTTTCGTATGGCGGTGAAGGCGGTAGTCCCGCTTATGGGACAAGTCGTGGTGTTTGCAGCTACACAGGCAAGTCGGGCCCGGCAATCCAGCGCAGCACAAGGATCGGCAAAGTTGTAAACAACAAAAAGGCGACGTTGTTGGTCACGATCCAGATGCCCAGGAGCATCGCGAGACGTCGCGGTCCGGCGGAAACCCGGGCAGCGAGTTGTTCAAAGATGTCCTGCTCACGATCGTTGCTCGACACGATCACCATTGCGGCCACCGCAATGAACGGCACCTGCTCGAGGATCGGCCAGAGCAAAGGGAACGTGCCGTTCCCGATGTGCAGGGCGGGTCCGAAAGTGTGCAGGTAGGTCCAGAAACCCAAGTAGGTGGCGGTCGCTTCGAAGCACAGGTCGAACGCGTAGAAGATGGGGAAGGCAAGAACTACCGCTGCGAGATAGGGGTTCCGATCGGGGAACCGGTTGCGGACGAACTTCAATGCAAGGTTGAGCATCCCGTAGACCGCCGGATAGAAGATGGCGTACCCGGCGATGAACCACCAGCACTTGACCGACGCCGCCCACATCTCGCTTGGCCACGGATACTGAAGGAACCGGTCGCTGTAGCGAAGGTATGCGCCCCAATCGCCGTAGGTCTCTTGCCAGAACGTCGAGGCGCTCGCGATGACCATCAACAGCAATCGAGGAGACGGACCGGTACGCGCCCGATGTATGGCGAAGCCCAGCAACACCAGCGCTGCGGCTGTAATCCCGAGCTCCCAGACGAGATATCCGGCCGGGTCCGCCAGTGTCGGCGGACTGCTCCAAAGCGTCACCACTGCCTAGCCGACGGTCACGGGAACGCAGGCCTCCAGGATGTCCCGAGCGCCCATTACGCCTGCGCTGGCAGCCGCCTCGACACCGACACCGAGCAGCGGCGCCGAGCCATCTCCGACGAACCAGATGCCTTCGACGCTGGCGCTGCGTCGGGGCAGCTTCGGGCCATGAGCCAGGGGGTTCATCCAGTGGTGCTTGTGTTCCTGGGTCGTGGTGGTCTCGATCGCGTCCCGATAGCCGGGGTACAACTTCTCGATCTCGTCGTGCATGCGCTCGTAGATCGCCTCGCGTCCCCCGGCCTCCTCCACGGTTTCGGCAGTGTAGAAGGCCTGAGCCAGTACGAACTGCTTGCCTGGCTGGGTCGTCCACGGAGCCAATGAGTGCAGCGGCCAAACCCAGGCAATGTTGTTGCCGACGTCGTCACTGACCATGACGTACCTGTCGAGGGTGACCACGTCCTTGTTGAGGACGGCCATTGTGCAGAAGTCACGGTGCTCAAGCTTTGCCGAGTACTCGATCGGCTCTACGGCGTCCGCCGGCAGCTCGGCGAACAGTGCCGGGATCCGCGGATTGCCTGCCGCGATCGCGACGTGCGGCGCCCTGGCCACCCGGCCATCGGCCATACGCACACCTGTCGCGCGACCATCCTCAACGATGACCTCGTCGACTTTCTGCCCTCGCCACACCGCACCACCGCGTTCTTCCACAGCGTGCCCGAGGGGGATGCACAGACCATCGCGAGCGTCGGGCAACACCACAGCGAGAGCGCCCTCGCCGCACAGGAAGCTTCGGAGCATCGCAAATGCCCCAAACACCGACAGGTGCTCGCGGCACATATCCGGTGAGCTCTCGCAGATGTTGGCCACCAATGCGATGAACAAATGACTGACGATTTCATCCGCGCCGCGCTCGTCGAGCCAGGCCGTCAGCGGCACGCTGGCAAGCTCGTAGAGTTCCTCGGGCGTGTACGCCATTCCCGCGTAGAGGATTTTCTCGAAGTCATCCTTGACGTCGTCGAGCGGAAGCGGCGAGACCTTGCACATCATTTCCATGACGGCTGAGGCGGATGCGCACGGCAGGATCTCGTGGAAGACATCGCTACCCGACACAGTGAAGTTGATCGGGGGCGCGACGTGGATCTGCACAGGGATGTTGAGCTCACGGGCCAGTTGGTACCACCAGCCACCGCCCCAAGCGACCTGCCAGGCAGGGTGCTGCATTAATCCTCGATTGCCGTCTACCCACTCCGACCGCAGCGTGTAGCCGACTTCCTTCGTCTCGCAAACGAGGAGTGGCCTGAGGCCCCTGAGGGTCAACTCCGCCGCACAGCAGAGGCCGGCGACGCCTGCGCCGATCACGATGACGTCGAACGATTCCTCGGCTGCTGATGGATCTGTAGTCATGGGCAGCAAACTTGCATGACTTGACCCTCAAGTCAAGTCTTTTCGGAGCATGACTTGACGGTGTAGTCAAGTCATGCGACATTTCGGACATGATCTGACCGGAATCAAACGACCTCTCAGCCGACGGAGGATCACATGCACCTGCTTAGCGAGCCCCCCTACCCGTCGTCGCTGACCGATCCGACGGCGGGATGGATCTTCACGACCGCGATGCCGATCATCTTTGGAATCGCCGTGCTCGCGGTCGTCATCGACACCTATCACAACAAGCGGTTCTCGGTCGTCTCGTTGATGTTCCTGGCAGGCACGACGATGTTCTGGATCGAGTGGCCGGCCGACTGGGGCTCGTATTTGGTCTACAACCGCGAGTTCCCGATGTTCGAGGGGTGGACGTCGACCTGGTTCCAGACCTATTGGAAGCCTGTGCCTGTCGTCTTCGGCTACGGGATCTTCTATGGCATCTCCGCCGTACTGCTGACTAAGGCCCTGCCGGCGGCGAAACGGCGGTTCTCGTCAGTCAGCCCCACACTCGTCGTGGTGCTGACTAGCCTCGTGATCTTCTACATCTTCGACTTCGCGGCCGAGAAGACGATGACGAGCCTGGGCTGGTACTCCTACGCCGAGCCGGTGGGACCGGCTTGGTACGGCGAGAAGGGCAACATGTCGTTCGTGTGGCCCATACTCCCGTTCCTGCTATTCGCCGTCACCGAATCCCTGATCTTGGACCGTGTCGACGCGAACGGCGTGTACCCGAACGAGCGCCTTTTCAGGGTGCACAAGCTGCCGGAAGGCTTCCATCGCGAGGAGCGTCGGCTGGCCGCTTGGATCGTGTCACTCAACGTCACTCTGTTTATCTGTCAGCCGTTGATTCTGATACTCGGACGCACCGTTCTCGGCATCGGCGTCGGCGACCAGAGTTTGTATAACCCGTGACGGCGCCAGTCAGCTTGGAGCGGCTGGGGTCAGTGCATAGCCACAAACGGTCCGCTCTCCGAATCTGGGCGACGCAACAACAACGCCAAGGCCGCTCCGAGGAGCGAGAGGATCGCCAATAGGACCATGACGTTGTTGAGCGCGTCGACGAACGCTGTTGTTGTGGTGATCACATACGTCGCATAGAGGCTCAGCGTTTCGCCCGCCGGCCCAGGACCGAGATCAGGCAAGGGTGTGTCAGGCGTGATGAGGGCGGCGCGGTCGGCCGTAAATTGGGCTGTCGTCGTAGTTAGGACCGCGCCCAGGACTGCCAAGCCAAAGGATGCAGATGCTTGCTGGAACACGTTGTTGAACGCGCTCGCCGATGACGTGAGGGCGGGCGGTACTGATGCCAACGCGGCCGTCATGGCTGGCATGAACGCAAGCCCCATGCCAGCGGCGCGCAGCGTCAAGATCAACGTGAGTTCGTGCCTTGGTGTATCGATCTGCAGGTGGTGCAGCATCAGGCTGCCATAGGCGCAGACGAGGAGCCCGATGACGGCGGGCCATCGCGGCCCGTAGAGGTCGTAGACACGTCCGGCGATAGGCATGACCACCGCCATGCCGATGGCCTGGGGTAGGAGGAGCATGCCCGCGTCGAAGGCGCCCATTCGTTGGGCATTCTGCAGGAACACGGGGACGTAGAACAGCGCGGTGAACATACCTATGGCCAGTACCGACACAAGAACGAGTGAGACGGCGCATTGCAAATACCGAAACACACGCACGTCGAGCAGCGGTTGGTCAACTTCCAGTTCGATCACGATGAACAAGCTCAGCATGATCAGTGCGAAGCAGACCAGCGACACTACGCGGAATGACGCCCAGCCCCAGGACGCCCCCTCGGAGAGCGCCAGCAGGAGGGCGAACAATCCGGTCGCGCTGGTGACGAAACCGAAGAAGTCGAACTTCGGTCTTCCGCTTGGTGGAAAGTTGGGGAGGATCTTGAGCGTCGCGAATGCCGCCGCAAGCCCGATGGGAACGTTGATGAAGAAAATGAGCCGCCAGTCGATGTACTCGACGAGGTAGCCACCGAGGGCTGGGCCGATGGCGGGTGCCACCACAACGCCGAGTCCATACATACCCATCGCTCGACCGATTTCGCCCGGAGGCACGATGCGGTAAAGGATTGCCATGGACAAGGGGGGAAGCAGGCCACCGGGAATTGCCTGGAGCACGCGGAACAAAATCAGGCTGTTCAGATCCCAGGCCACGCCGCACAACGCGGAGGCTGCGCCAAACGCCAGAAGTGCGTAGCAATACACGCGTGTGGCCCCGAAGCGATTAGCGAGCCAAGCCGACAGCGGCATGATGACGCCAAGGGACAACGCGTACGCAGTGACGATCCACGCCACCTGCTGGGTGGTTGCGCCGAAGGTGTGCTCGATCGTCGGGACGGCGACGTTCACGATGCTGCTGTCGAGAACCGACATGAACATGCCCGAGACGAGTACCAGCACTGGGAGTCCCCAACCCTGCTCTTGAGGCAACGTCATATTTGCCGCGGCCAGATTGGACGTGGACATCTAGCCGTCCTCCGGGGTCGGGATTGCTATGGCTCTGGGGCGCACAGGGCCCTGTGGGTGCGATCTCAGTTCTGTCCACTCCCCGCAGGTCGCCCGGCCGTTCAGCCGCGCTGTTGACCGAGCTAAGGGGTGGGTCTTAGGTTCGACCATACTTGACTTATAAGTCAAGTGCAGGGTATTGATGGACACGTTGCAGCAGGGCTCGGGCGCGAACGAGCCGAGGGACCCAGCAGCTCTCGGGCTGCGTTGGGTCGGAATTCGGAAGGGTGGGTGGCGATAATGGCTGACCATACGGAGTTGCTCCGCGATCGCCTGTTCATAGCCGGGGACTGGATCGGTGAGGCCACCGGAGGGACGTTTGAGCACGTCAACCCGGCAACAGGATCCGCCCAGGCGACTTTGCCGATGGCCGGTCCGGCCGAGGTCGACGCCGCCGTCAGCGCAGCACAGGCCGCCTTTGCTCAATGGCGCGACTGGCCGGCCAATGAGCGCCGCGACCTGCTATTTGCCATCGCTGACGCCATGGAGGCGCGAGCAGATGAGTTCGTTCAGATTGGCGTGCTCGAGGGTGGGATGCCGATCGCCCTGGCCCCGACCGTCAACAGCGCACTGCCAGTCGAGTACTTCCGGTACTACGCCGGCTGGGTCGACAAGATCCACGGCTCGGTCGTGCCGACGTACCCGGTCACCGCACTGGACTACACACGTCGCGAGCCGTACGGCGTTATCGCGGTGGTGATCCCCTGGAACGGGCCATGTAGTTCTCTCGGTCAGAAGGTCGCTCCGGCGCTCGCCGCAGGCAACTGTGTGGTGCTGAAGCCGTCCGAGCTGGCTCCATTCTCCTCGCTGCTCTTTGCTGAAATCTGTGCCGAAGTGGGTCTGCCGCCGGGTGTGCTCAATGTCTTGATCGGCGGTCCCGAGACTGGGTCGGCACTAGTCGGGCATCCGGACGTGGCCAAGGTGACTTTCACCGGCGGCGGCGTCACGGGTCGCAAGGTTCTGATGGCGGCTGCCGAGAACCTGACTCCAGTGGTGCTGGAGCTGGGCGGCAAGTCGGCCAACCTTGTCTTCGAAGATGCCGACATCGACGCAGCCGTATTCACAGCCGTGTCGATGGGCGTTGCCGCGCTGTCAGGTCAGGCGTGCTTGTTGCCGACCCGGTTGCTCGTGCAGGACTCGGTGTACGACGAGGTCGTAGACCAGGTTGTCGAGATCTCCGAGACACTGCAGGTCGGCGATCCGTGGGACGAGTCGACGATGATGGGGCCGCTCATCACCGACGCGTCGGCGCGCCGTGTTCTCGCCATCGTCGAGCGGGCAAAGTCGGAGCAAGCTGGCAAGTTGCTGACGGGCGGCGCCAGGCTTAACGGCGACCTGGCCATGGGCAACTTTGTGGCGCCAACGGTGTTTGGTGACGTCGACCCGCAGAGCCATCTGGCACGTGAAGAGGTCTTCGGGCCGGTCTTGTCGATCATTCGGTTCAAGGACGAAGGCCAGGCAGTCCGGATCGCGAACGATTCCGACTACGGACTCGGCGGTTTCGTCTTTACCAGTGACCTCGCCCGGGCTCACACAGTCGCGGCGCAGCTTGATGCCGGGTACATCGGTGTCAACCACTTTCCAGTGCTGCCGCCTACGGCCCCATTCGGCGGCGTCAAGAAGTCGGGCTTCGGACGGGAGGGCGGAGAGCCGGGCCTTCTCGAGTTTCTCCGTGAAAAGAATGTCAACATCAGCTTGGAGCGGTGACCGATCATGACCGAGACGCCAGTGTTCGGAACTCCCGAATTCTTCGCCGCGCTGAAGGCGCGGCTTGACGCGGACGAGTTGTGGCGAGGCAGGGCGGCGGGTCTGACTTGCAACATGGTTTACCTTTACGGGGCTCCCATGAACCGCGGCATGAGCGTGCGATTCGACGACGGGCACCTCGTCGAGTTCGACGCGATCGATCCTGACTCGCCGCCGGCGGCCGATTTCGTTATCAGCGCCAATGGCCAAGTGTGGCGGTCGATCATCCAGCAGGAACTCAAGCCCACGCTGGCGATGGCTACCGGAAAGTTGAAGGTCAAGGGTAAACAGACCTTCTTGTTGAAGCACATGGCTGCTTTCGGTCGTCTGATGGAACTGCAGACAACTATGGACGTCAGTTACGCCGGTGAGTGACTCGATGGACGAGTACGACTACGTCATTGTTGGCGGCGGATCTGCCGGCTGTGTCTTGGCCGGCCGACTTTCGGAGGATCCCGATGTCTCAGTGCTTCTCCTTGAGGCCGGGTCGCGCGACTGGTCGCCGGCGATCCATTTCCCCGCCGGCACCGTTGCCTTACAGAACAAGCACTGGGGCTACTTGGACGAGCCTGATCCGTCGCGCTATGACCAAACGATGCCATGGATGGCCGGCAAGGTTCTGGGTGGCGGAAGCTCGGTCAATGGGATGGTCTGGGTACGCGGTAACCCAGCCGACTACGACCGGTGGGCCGAGTTGGGATGCGAAGGCTGGGACTACGAGGGCGTGCTTCCATACTTCAGGCGCGCCGAGGACTTCGACCAAGGTGCGACGGACTTTCGTGGCGCCGGCGGGCCGCAACCCGTCTCCTCGAAGCCGGTCGCGCATCCCATGAATTCGATGTTCATCGAGGCGGCTGAACGTGCTGGCCACCCTTTCAACCCTGACTTCAATTCGCATGACCAAATCGGCGTCGCATGGGCGCAGACGGCAACCAAGCGCGGTTTCCGTCGCAGCGAGGCGCGTTCCTACCTGGGCCCAGCTCGTCGTCGGCGCAACCTCACCGTCAGGACCGGGTGCTTCGTTCACCGCGTGTTGTTTGAGGGCACGACCGCTGTCGGCGCGGAATATGAACGTAAGGGTCGGATGCGCCAAGTCCGGGGTCGGGAAATCATCATCAGTGCTGGCGCACTCGGTTCACCGAAACTGCTGATGGTCTCGGGCATCGGCGCGGCCGAGCATTTGAGAGAACATGGGATCGATGTGCGGGTAGACAGTCCACATGTGGGCAGGAACCTCCAGGAGCATCCCATGATCCTGATGCTCTGGAACGTGGACGTGCCGACATTCAACGTCATGTCGGTCAAGAACATCGTGAAATCTGCCGCAGCATTCGTCATCAAGGGTGAGGGAGCGGCGGCCGCGGGTCCAAGTCACGTCTTGCTGTTCGCGCGGACTGACGAGCGGCCAAGCCCTCAGATCGAAATTGGGTACGCGGCCCTCGGTTTCGCCGGTGGCGACGCCGAGGTGACAGACGAACGGCTGGCCGGCCCAGGCACACATGATGTGAGCAACATGAAGATTTTGAAGCACCCCTCTGTTATGGCTTTGGTTCAAATGGTCGAACCCACCAGCCGTGGCACGGTCACCTTGAGTTCTGCCGACCCGCGTGCGCATCCGGTCATCACACATACCTTGCTCAGCGAAAAGGAAGACGTCGGGAACCTGATTGCCGGATGCAAGATGGCTCGCGAAGTGATGCTGACAGACCCGATGCGCTCACATGTACTGGCGGAAGCGTTGCCCGGCGAAGAAGTCCAGACCGACGCGGATTGGGAGTCTTTCGTCCGCCGAGCAGCATGGGGTGCGCAGCATCCGGTGGGAACCTGCAAGATGGGAACCGACGCGGAGGCCGTGGTGGACCTCGAACTTCGTGTCATCGGAGCCGAGAACCTGCGCGTCGTGGATGCATCGGTCATGCCCGAAGTTCCAAGTGGCAACACAAATGCTCCTACGGTCATGGTGGCTGAGAAGGCCGCCGACATAATTCGAGTCGGTCGCCGCAGTTGATCCATGGAGGGCTCGTTCATTTGGCGCGGCAAGCGTCCATGGTCCGGCCGGTTAGCACGGCCCGCTGACGCTTCACGCGCGCGAGGCACGGCCGTATTTGTGCATGGCGGCGGAGTCGGCTCGGGCTACTTCGACGGGGGGTCCGTGCCTGAACTGTCATTACTGACGCAGTTCGCCGACGCGGGCTTTATTGCGCTGGCGCCCGACCGGCCCGGTTACGGCGAGACTCCGGAATTCGACGCCCTACGACTCATTGACCATGCAGAGTGGCTCGCCGAGTTCGTCGGCTCGCTGGAACTGGCCGATGGAAGTCCGCTGTTTTTGCTGGGCCACTCGCTGGGCTCGATGGTGGCCACGGCGGCTACCACGATTCTCGACCGCGTGGACGGCCTTGCGATCTCAGGTGTGAGCGCGGCCTATCAGCCGGAACGGATCCCGGACGTCACCGCGACCAACGGCCCCCGTTTGTCGTCAGACCTCTGGTGGGGTGATCTTCGGCTGTATCCGCATTCCAATCTTCAGAGCAAGCGCAGCGTCGTGTTCCCGGTAACGAAGGCTGATCGGGCCGTCGCACCGAATTGGCCCGAAGATGTGAAGCTATTTGCTCCCCGTTGCCGGGTGCCTGTCCAGGTGTCGATCGGCGACGCGGATCAATGGTGGGTCGGCGGTACTCTTGGGCTTGACGCGCTCGCCGCACAGTTCTCGGCCGCCCCGTGGGTAGATCGGTACCTAATCGACTCGTCGTCCCACAACACGTCGCTTGGCTGGACTGCCCGGTCTTACGGCTTCCGAGCGCTTTCGTTCTTCGAGAACGTGATCGCTTGGCGTCGTGGCGCGGACGATCCCGCCGATGGATAGCGGACCTGACATGACTGGTGGGGGTCAGGGCATCCATCCGCACTTCGCGTTGCAGGCGGACGAGCGGCCGGAGGCCGTCGCGGCCGTCTTCGTCGCTCCGGACGGATCAGTGCGATCCGAACTCACATACGGGGATTTGAATCGACGGTCGCTTCGGTCAGCGGCCATGCTGGACTTGTACGGTCTAGCGTTTGGCGACACGGTTGCGGTTCTCTTACCGAATTGCCCTGAGATCCTCGAAGTTGCTTGGGCGGCGCAGCGAAGTGGCCTCTATTTCACGGCGATTAACGCACATCTCAAGCGGGCCGAGGTCCAACATATCGTCGGCGATTCTGGAGCCCAGATTCTCGTAGTGGCCCCAGATCTGGAGCCCGAGGCGCGAGCCGCGGTCGGTGAAAATGTGCCGGTCTTGGTGACCGGGCCTGGCGGCTCTTTCGAGGAAGCAATGGCCGCTGTTCCCCAAGCGTCCGTGAATGCCGTGCATGAGCTGGACGGCGATTTCCTCCTGTACTCATCCGGCACCACGGGTCTGCCGAAAGGTGTTCGACGTCCGTTAGTCCGGCGCCCCGTCGGCTCGGCTCCGGATGTGCTGACGCCGTGGTTGCGAACCCTGGGGTTCGATCCAGCGACGGTCTATCTCAGCCCGGCCCCGCTGTACCACGCCGCGCCCCTCGCGTGGAGCATGGCCACTCAGCGGTTGGGCGGAACGGTGATCATCCTGGAATCGTTCGATGCGAACCTGGCGCTGGAGGTCATCGACCGATTCTCTGTCACCCACAGCCATTGGGTGCCGACGATGTTCGTGCGCATGCTCAAAGCGCCCGAGGAAGCGAAGTCGCGATTCCGCGGGACCAGTATGAAGTTGGCTGTGCACGCCGCAGCGCCGTGCCCGCCGCAGGTCAAACGGGACATGATTGATTGGTGGGGGCCGATCCTGTTCGAGTTCTACTCGGCCACCGAAGGCATCGGCGTCACCGCAATCACGAGCGAGGAATGGCTCGCGCACCCTGGATCGGTCGGTCGGCCGCTCATGGGCACGCCCCACATCGTGAACGAAGACGGTGAGGAGATTGGCCCCGGAGCGGTTGGCACCATCTGGTTCTCCGACGGCGTGCCGTTCGAGTACCACGGGGACGCGCAGCGAACCGCTGCGGCGCATGACGGACGGGGATGGGCAACAGTTGGCGATGTCGGTTACCTCGACGAGGACGGGTACCTCTTCTTGGCTGGGCGTCACGAGGAACTGATCATCTGCGGAGGTGTGAACCTCTACGCCCGCGAGATCGAAGATTCGATCATCGCTCACCCAGAGGTCGTCGACGTGGCCGTGCTCGGCGTGCCGGATGAGGACATGGGCCACGTGCCGGCGGCGTTTGTGCAGCTGCGAGCGCCCGGGGCTGTCGATGCCGAACTGCTGGCCGTTTGGTGTTCAGCGCGTTCCGCCAGGATCAAGGTGCCGCGCAGGTTCGTATTCGTCGAAGCACTACCGCGGACGCCGACCGGCAAGCTCCGGAAGCGAGACCTTCCCGTGGAACTCCTAGGGCCGAACGCGTCAGTCGTAGGGCGGCCCTTGCACATATAGTGTAGGCCGTATACTTTTGCAAAGGGCCTACTTGTGAGGCTCGGATAATCCCTCAAGAGTTGGAGGTTGAATCTCATGGCCGTCATCGAAAGCACTGTGGGTCCGCTGCCTTACAAGCTGACGGATTTCGATCAGCACTCGTACGAGGCCAAGGACGCATTCACCCGCTTCATGCCGAAAAACAAGCTGCACACGGCCGTGCGGCCCATCAAGATCGCGGGCTACAACCGCGAGGTTCTGCTGGCCAATGACCGCCTGGTGACTGCCCTCGATGTCGACTTGGACCAAGCATATGTTCCGGGCTCATTGGTCGAGATGCTCAAGCAGCGCGCGTCTGGCGATGACACCGACGCGGACCGCTTCTACGAGCCAATCCAGCCTGAGTACCTCGACAAGGACAAGCGGCTCATCCAGTTGGCCGAGCAGCAAATCGAGAAGGCGATCATGTACCCCGGCGGCTGGGCGTTGTTCGCGGAAGCCTACCTCGATGGGATCGACCCCCTTTACGACAATTTTGAATCGTTCAATCGTTGGATCGATGAAGACTGGGGATTCAACTACAAGGAGACCATCTACGCGCCAGCCCTGCTGTCCCTCCGGGACCTAGACAGGGCATGCCAAGAATTGGATCGTGTGCTGGACGCCGGCGCTCGGTTCATCATCTTGCCCGCAGGTCCTGCCTATGGGCGCTCGCCGGGAGACCCGTACTTCGACCCCTTCTGGGCCCGCGTCAACGAAGCCCGGGCGGTCATCTGCTACCACATCTCGGAGTTCCACTATCAGTCTGATGTCGCCTCGGCGTGGGGCTGGAAGATGGTGCCGCCCTTTAGCTTTTCGGCGTGGCAGTGGCAAAACTCATACGGCGAGCGTCCGATCACGGACACGTTGTCTGCACTGATCTTCGACAATCTGTTCGGCCGGTTCCCGAACATCAAGGTGCTCGTGAGCGAGTTCGGCGCCGAATGGGTGCCGCACTTCATCAAGCACATGGATAAGAGTCGAGGCATGGCGCGGGCCGGGACCTGGCTCGGAGGCCCCCTCAAGGAGAGGCCCTCGGAGGTCTTCAAGAAGCACGTGCGCGTTGTCCCCTATCCCGAGGACGACACCGTTTCGCTTGTCGATCGGGTCGGCACGGTCCAGCCATTCGTGATGGGCTCAGACTGGCCACACGCCGAAGGCCTGCGTGAGCCCGCTGAATTCTACGAACGCGTCGCGGGTCTCGGAGAGGAAAATCGGAGGAGCTTCTGCCGAGACAACGGCATGGACTTGGTTTTGGACAGCTGAGGCCTCGTGGAACACATCGAGAGCGAGCGAATCAGTTGAGCGGCACGTTTGCGGGTAACGCGTGACTGGGCCACTAAATGGCGTACGCGTTGTCGAGTTCGCAGGAATCGGCCCCGGTCCGTTTGCCACGATGTTGCTTGCGGACCTCGGAGCCGACGTGATTCGGATCGATCGCCCGGCAGGTGGGAGCGCCGTTGCTTCGGGGGCGCGCGCCGATGCGGTGAACCGTGGCAAGCGGTCGATTGCCATCGACGTCAAGAGTCCAGCTGGCCAGGGTGTCGTTCGGACGCTGGTTCGCTCGGCTGATGTCGTGGTTGAGGGCTTCCGGCCGGGTGTCATGGAGCGCTTGGGCCTTGGACCGGCCGATCTGATGCTTGATCAGCCCGAATTGATCTACGGGAGGATGACGGGGTGGGGTCAAGACGGGCCTTTGTCGCAGGTCGCGGGGCACGACATAAATTACATCGCACTCACCGGTGCCTTGTGGGCCTCGGGCCGCGCGGACGAAACGCCATCGGCGCCTCTAAATCTGTTGGGTGACTATGCCGGCGGTTCCATGTTCTTGGTCATGGGTGTTCTCGCTGCGTTGTACGAACGAGAACAGAGTGGACAAGGTCAGATCGTCGACGCTGCAATGGTCGAAGGTGTCTCGGTTCTCAGCACCATGTTCACGGCCCTGACGGCGATGGGGATGTGGGACCCCACACGGCGCGGAGCGAACCCGCTCGACTCGGGCGCTCCGTGGTATGACGTCTACGAATGCAAGGACAGCAAATATATGTCCGTCGGTGCCTTGGAACCCCAGTTCTATGCGGAACTGGTCAGGCTCACAGAGTTCGGAGTGGAGGACGGCGACAGTCGATTTACGCAACCCGGACCTAGTGATTGGCCGCTTCTCAAGAAGCGATGGGCTGAGCACTGGCTTACGCGGCCTCGAGACGAATGGGCGGGATTGCTGCAGCACACGGACGCGTGCGCGCAACCAGTGCTGGACTGGTCGGAGCGGCTCGGGCATCCGCACTTGCAGCATCGCCGGGCATTCGAGGAGGTGGGCGGCGCTGTGGCACCCGCTCCGGCTCCGCGGCTCAGTAGGACGGCGGGTCGAGTCGGCGGGATCCCGCCCGTACCGGGTGAGCACACACGCGAAATTTCAGCGGAAATCGGAATTTCGGCTCAAGACTTGGCCTCCTTGATCGCCTCGGATGCCGTCTGCTGCGGTCGGTCGAGCCCTAAGGAGAGATGATGAGGATCAGCATCAACAGCGGCAGGTGCCAGGGCCACGCCCTCTGCGGAGGATTCATCCCAGAAATCGTTGACTATGACGACGAAGGCTATGCCCGAGTGGACAACCCGGTGGTACCTGCGGGTTCAGAGGTGGCGGCGCAACAGGCAGAGTCCAGCTGTCCTGAACAAGCAATCAGTCTGGCCGACTGAGTCGCTCGTCCCGTTCGGGCGTTGGCCGCCCGCTGTCAACCCACCCGTACGACAACCGATCCACCTTGTCCGGCGCCGGCGCACATGGCGGCGACTCCCAAACCACCCCCACGGCGGCTGAGTTCGTGGACCAACGTCGTCACCATGCGCGCGCCAGTCGCGGCAACTGGGTGGCCGAGGCTGCAGCCGCTGCCAAAGATGTTGACCTTCGCCTCGTCGATCCCGAACGTCCTGCACGCCGCCAGTGGGACTGAAGCGAACGCCTCGTTGATCTCCCACAGGTCGACTGCGTTCACGTCGATCCCTGCTCTCGTCAGGGCTGCGGTGATGGCGTCCAGAGCGCCCATGCCGGTCCTTGCGGGATGGACAGCCACTGAACTCCAGGCCACGATCTCGGCCAGCGGCTCAATTCCGCGCTCGGCTGCGAGAGCCCGGTCCGCAATCATCAACGCCGCTGCACCGTCGTTGACCTGACTCGAATTGCCGGCCGTGATTGAGAAGCCTGGTATCTCGGGGTGGAGGGGCGGCAGGCCAGCCAATCGGTCAGGGCTCGTCGTGGCTCGCGGGCCCTCGTCGGCCAAAAACTGGATGGCGCGGCCGCCGGCGTCGTGTCCCTCGACGGCAATGATCTCGTCGGCGAAGACGCCCGCGGCAATTGCCTCCACGGCTCGCTGGTGCGAACGAAGTGCCCACGCATCCTGGTCCTCGCGCGAAAGCCCAAGTTCCTGGGCGGTTGAGAAGCCCGTAGTAATCGTCACGTCTTCATCGGAGGGACCTGTGTATGGGAATGCGTAGGGCATGCGTCGGCGGGGCGTCTCTTCGCCAAGGACCCGCCAACTGAGCGCAGGGCCCATGGAAGCAGACATGACACCTCCGGCGATGATCGCTCGTTCCATCCCGGACCGAATCTGGGCAGCTGCATTGCCGATCGCTGTCAACGCGCTGGCGCAATGGCGATTGACTGCCTGGCCGGGAACCTGAGTCAGGCCACTTGCAACGGCGGCGTACCGCGCGAGATCGCCCCCACCATAGAGCGCTTCACCGAGGATGACGTCACCCACATCTGATGTGTCCAGGCCGGAACGCTTCAGGGCTTCGGCAACGACCGCGGTTGCCAGATCTTCTGCTGGCGTGTCGCGCAGCGTTCCTTTGAACGCGACTCCGATAGGCGTGCGGACAGCGCTGAGGATGACTGCGTCAGACATGAGTCGGGGTTTCCTTTCGCTCGCGGTGGGGGGCGCCGCCTATAGGCCTAGTGAGCGCCCAATGAGGTCCTTCATAACTTCGGTCGTCCCGCCGTAGAGGCGCTGGACTCGGGCGTCCTTCCAGATGGTGGCAATCTCGTACTCGTTGATGTAGCCGTAGCCGCCGAAGAGCTGCAGACACCGATCGGTGATCTCCCATTGCAGTTCGGTTGCCCACCACTTTGCGGCCGCAGCCTCTTCAGGGGTGAGTTCACCGTTTGCCGAGGCTGCAATGCACTGGTCCACGTACGCGCGTGTGACCTTCAGCTTGGTGTCGATCTCTACGAGAGCAAAGCGGTTGGCCTGGAGGCTGCCGAGCGGTTTCCCGTAGATTTCACGGGTCTTGGCGTAATCCAGCGTGATCTCATACGCTCGCTCGGCGGCCGCGGTGGCATTGACAGCGATGCCGAGGCGTTCCTGGGCCAAGTTGCGCATCAGATAGTAGAAGCCTTCGCCCGCCTGGCCGAGCAAGTTGTTCCCGGGGACTCGGACATCGTCAAAGAAGAGTTCGGCTGTATCGGACCCGCGATTGCCAATCTTGTCGAGCTTTTTCCCGCGGCTGAAACCGGGCATGCCGTCTTCGACGACCAAAATGCTGAAACCTTTGTGGCCGGCCAATGGATCCGTCTTGCAGACCACGAGAACGAGGTCGGCCAGTATGCCGCCTGTAATGAACGTCTTGGATCCGTTCAGGATCCAATCGCCTCCTTCGCGGGTCGCGGCCGTAGTCACGCTGGCAAGGTCGGATCCGGCGCCGGGTTCGCTCATGGCGATGGCGGTGATCAAATCCCCGCTGACCAGGCCAGGGAGCCATCGTTGCTTCTGCTCCTCTGTGCCCAAAGTCAACAGGTACGGGGCTACGACATCGTTCTGAAGCACCAGGCCCAGACCTGTGTTGCACCGTGCAGCTTCTTCAGCGACAACGGCATTGAACCGCCAGTCCGCAATGCCCGGACCTCCGTACTCTTCCGGTACGTCGAATCCGAGGAGTCCGAGTTCGCCAGCGCGGGTCCACGCCTCGCGGTCCACGTGGCCCTGCAGCGCCCACTTTTCGCGCTGAGGCGCGCACTCCTTCTCGAAGAACGCGCGCGCCGTAGCGCGAAGCGCTTCGTGCTCAGGCTCGAAGATGGTGCGATGCATGGGAGAGGCTCCGATTAAGTATATGACGTATACTCCAGATGTCACTCTCTCACACGGATGGCTCCGGAGCCAGCCCGTTTGTCAGGAATCGAGGTATGGCATGGGTGCCCAAGACATAGCCGAAATCCAGCAGTTGGCGGTCCGCTATGCCGATGCGATCAGTCGCGGCGACGTTCACGCGGCCGTCCAGGTGTACGCCGCCGACGGGTCACTCGAGACGCCGACGACCGAACCAGCCCGCGGCCGACAAAATGTCGAAAAAACCATTGCTCAGACGGTCGCCACGCTTGAGTTTGTCTTCCAGACAGTGAGCCTGGGTGTGATCGAAGTCGACGGATCTCATGCGGCCGCGCGTTTCCCGATCACTGAATGGGCTCGACGCGAAGGTGACGGCCGACCCTTCTTATTCCTCGGGTGGTACGAGGACGACTTGGAGCTGCGTGGCGGCTCATGGTGCGTTACGCGCCGACGCCTGACTCCCAGACTCTTGGGGCGTCCGGAATTCCTTGGCGGCCAGCTCCATCCCGCGCCTGTCGGAGGCGTGGAGGTACAGCAATGAAGGTCGGCCTCTACTTCGACATCCGCAACCCACCGGCGTGGCACCAGGACTGGACCCGCTTGTACGGATTCACCCTGGAGTTGTGCGAGGAAGCGGACCTCTTGGGGGTCGATTCTCTATGGTTCTCTGAGCACCATCTCTTCGAGGACGGCTACCTCAATCAGCCACTGCCGATGCTGGCTGCGGTCGCAGCAAGAACGCAGCGTGCCCGCCTCGGCACAGCGATCATGGTGGCTCCGATTCGTAAGGCGCCCCTGATTGCCGAGGAGGCCGCGCTCGTTGACGTTATAAGCGGTGGACGCCTGGACATCGGCTTGGGAACGGGATACCGCGCGCCGGAGTTCGAGCTTTACGGTGACTCGCTCAAGGCACGCTATGACCGGACCGACAAGAGGGTTCGGGAGTTGCGGTCGTTGTGGTCGTCGGGACGCGTTCGACCTCCTCCCGTCCAGCAGCAAATCCCCATCTGGATGGGTTACCAAGGTCCGAAGGGCGCGCATCGAGCCGGGGTCCTGGGTGAGGGACTGCTGTCGGTGGATCCGGCTCTCTTGGCTCCGTACCGTGAAGGACTCATTGCGGGCGGGCATGACCCTAACTCGGCCCGGATGTCCGGAGGCCTGAGCGCATTCATCACCGAAGATCCCGAGCGAGACTGGCCGCTGGTCGCCAAGCACGTGTCGTGGCAGGTTGATTCATATCGTCGGCACATGGTCGAAGGAACAAGTGCGCCGATGCCGAGCCCGATCGATCCCGAGCGTTTGCGCGCGAAGGGTTTGACCACCGGGATCCACGGCTTGTTAGTCGACACTCCCGAGAATGTCGCGGCCGAGGTGCGTCGCTTCACCGAGGGTGTCCCGGTGGATCACGTGTTCTTCTGGGTGTCGATTGCCGGGATGCCAGAACCTGACGTCGTTCGTCATGCTCAGACCATCTGCACGAAGCTTGTCCCGTTACTGGCGGATGCATGACCTCGCGGGGTTCGTTCGGCTACAAGACGCTGGTCGCCACGACCACGAGCCACTGGGCTGCCGGCGAGTACGAGCGACCAGTCATGGGTCTGCCTGCGGCGGGACAGCACGTCTGGGGTGCTTTCGACGTGGGTGGTCGTCGTGTGATCCTCATCCGGCATTTCATGAACGAGATGGCTGGACGCTTTATCGCGTACGTCGGCGAGCATGGACAGGACTTGAAATTCGAGTCTGGGACCCGGGGTTACAGCGGCCTCTGTGAGATTGGCGACTTGGACGGGCAATGGGGCGTGTACCAACCAGGTACGCCACCACGCTTCGCCTTCACGACCGATGAATCAGCAGGTCGCTGGATCGATGGACCTGCGGAGGTTGTGCTCGCCCATGAACCGACCGCGATCCAGTTTGTGACACCCGACGCGGAGGACCCGCTGGGATATTTCGCTCGTTGCTTCCGCGTCGTTTCGGGCACCCTCGACGGCGAGCCAATAGAACAGGGCGTCGTCATGCATGAGCAGGTATATCTGCACAGCGGACGCGGGTGGATGTTGAGCCGTTACAAGCGGCAACTCCAAGGTGCGTGGATCGCATTTGCAAACCAGTACGCAGATGGCTCCAGCGATTTCGGCTCGGTGTGCATTGGTCACCGGGGCTGGGAGTTCGTGGTCATCACTCGATCGAACGGAGAGCACATCCTTGCTGATCGGCCGTTGGGCGACGTACGTGTCGACAACGACGAGTTCTCGCTCTCAGTCGACTTGGAAGAGCACGGCATTTGGCGCTGGTCGCGGCCGGAAGGGGGCGGCGGCCGGATTCCGCTCCCGGGTCCCCGCGAATCCACGCCGCTCTGGCACGAGGGCGTGTTTCGAGCAGACGACGAAGCGCGTGAGATCACGTTTGCACACACCTGGGCCGAGGTGTACCCGTCGCATCTCGACAAATGATCAGAGCGGCCGCGCGATCCGCGACTGGATTCGCCATCCATCATCGGTCAAGACCGCCACATCCAAGTACACCAGACTGGTCACGGTCCCGAGAGTTGATACTGCCAGCCCTTTGGACCGCAACGTGGCGGATCTGTGGCCCGCTTGGCACACCATGACATCCGTTGTGTGGTGCGCGACGGGATGCCTCGTCTCGGATGTCATCAGGGCAATGATCTCTCCCAAGTCGTTGCACCGTGCCACTCCGAACGCCGTGGCATCGAACTGGGCGTCCCTTGAGAAGATCCGATCCAAGCCCTGGAAGTCCCGGCTGTCCATGACATGGGCGTACTCAGCAACGATGCGCAGGAGGCTGAGTCTGTCATCGGCCGAGAGTTCGTTCATGGATTGCTGATTCCTTCTCCTCAGCCCGGTCAACTCGGCCGGCCGGTCCCTGTAGCGCGGACGCTTCGAACGGCGCTTCGGTGCCGACCAGCTGGATTCACATTGACCCGCGGCGCCATGGACAGATAACTTGTCTCTAGCGTCAAGTTATTTGAGAATCCTTGCTTGAGCAAGGTATTGCGGCCGGTTGGCCTGCAAAGGCGAAGGGAATGTGTCATGTCGGTGGACTCTTCAAGCGCCGAGAAGGTCGCGAACGAGATCGACCTCGACCATCACTCGGCGCGCTACGCCGAGGAGTGGCCAGAGCTCTACGCGAAACTGCGTAAGTCGGAATGCCCGGTCGCGCACAGCAGCGCCTACGACGGTTTTTGGGTTCCGTCACGCTATGAGGACATCGGCGAGATCGCCCGAGACACGGAGACATTCACCTCTGAACACGACATCATGGGCGACACTCATGGCTATGGCGGGGTAGTGATTCCGCCGGCGCCGGTCATGCAGGTGCCGATCGAGTTGGACGGTCCGGAGTTTAAGCAATATCGGGCGCTCCTCAACCCGAAGTTCACGCCCAACCAGGCCAAGGAGCACGACGTGTTCCTCACTCAACTCGTCGACACCTTCCTGAACAAAGTCTGCGAGTCGGGTTCGATGGACCTGATTGAGGATCTAGCCAATCCCATCCCGGCCATCCTGACGCTTCATATGCTCGGCCTGCCGACAGATGACTGGGAACCGTTTGCCAGGCCTTTCCATGCCATCGCCTACGAGCCGCCCGGTACCGACGGGTTCAACAAGGCGGTTGAAGGCATCTTCAACGTGATGGTTGAAGCGCAGAAGGAGTACGAGGAGCGCGTCAGCGATCCGCAGGAAGGCTTGATCTCGTTTCTAGCGACGGCCGAAGTCGACGGTGAGCCCCTCCCTCTCAATCGCGTTCTGGAGATCATCACGCTCATTTTCGTCGGCGGCGTGGACACGACGACAGCCCTGGTGTCCAACGCACTCATCTGGCTGAGCGAACATGACGAAGAGCGTCAGCGACTGATTGACAACCCAGATCTGCTTCCGCAGGCTTGTGAAGAGATGCTGCGTTATTTCTCGCCGGCGCACGCGCTCGCCCGGACGGTCACCCGCGACGTCGAGCTCGGCGGGCAGCAGCTCAAGGAGAACGATCGCATCCTCTTGCCGTGGTGCGCCGCGAACCGGGATCCGGAGGTATTCGACGCCCCTGACGAAGTGATCCTCGACCGGTTCCCCAATCGGCACATGGCCTTCGGGGTCGGCCCACATCGCTGCTTGGGATCGAACATTGCCCGGCGTGAGTTCTTGGCCATGGTCTCCGGAATCCTTCGCCGCATGCCGGACATCAAGTTCGACTTGGCCAATGCAGCGCGGTACACATCGGTGGGGAGCGTCAACGGTTGGGTCAGTCTTCCGGCGACCTTTGCGCCCTCACAACCTGTGCCGGTATCGCTGGATCTGTGAGCGGGGATCTTACGGCTAGCACAGTCGGGGGACTGCTACTCCGAAGCGCCGTGCGGCATCCAGACCGCGTCGCGGTGCGCATTCCCACGCTAGACAGTGGCGGATATGAGTTGTCGTATGCAGAGCTCTTGCTCGCCGCGAGGACAGGGGCTCGCCATCTGGCGCGCCTGTCAAGTCCGGGCGGTTCGGTCGCCGTGCTCGGCGCCAACAGTCTCGGCTGGATCCGCACGCTGTTTTCCGTTGCGCTCGCCGGCAGGCGCGTTGTGCCGATCAACCCCTCCTTGACACCGGCCGAGATCGAGGGGCTGCTGCTCGACTGCGAGGCCCAGGTGCTAATCACAGCCAGCGACTTTCGTGGCCGATCGTTGCTCCACGAGGCCCTTGAACTCAGCCCCCGCGTGCCTTCACTCGAGCACGTTCTTGAGCTCGAATCGTGGATCGGTCAACCCGAAGGCTGCGATGGCCCCGATGTGGAGGTCGACCCCGACTCGATCTTTCTCGTGCAGTACACGTCGGGGACCACCGGCCGTCCGAAGGGTGCCATGTTGACGCACCGAGGGTGTGTGACCAGTGCTCTGACGATGTCTGAGGCCTTGCTTCCGGTCGAGCACGAGATCTGGGTCAGCCCCATGCCGCTACACCATGTCGGCGCCTCAGTGGCGCACGCGGTCGCGTTGTGCGGAATCGGTGGAACATATGTCATGCTGACCGCCTTCGACCCACATCTGCTGGTTCATGCAGCTAACGAGAGCGACGCAACGCTCATCGCCGGGGTTCCCACCGTCTACCTTGGGATCTTGAACGACCCAGACTTGCGTCAGATGGCGATGCCGAGCCTGCGAGTTGCGATGTTGGGAGGCGCGACCATCCCGGCAGTGTTGGTCGAGCGCATCGAAGCCCATTTCGACGCGGGCGTCACGGTGCTGTATGGGCAGAGCGAATCTCCTGCCATAACCCAGACCGCGCTGGACGACGATGCGGTGCTGAAGGCCCAGACAGTCGGTCGGCCGCTGCCCGGACGGGAAATCGCGATCGTGGACCCTGAGACTGGATGTGAAATGAGTCCTGGTGAGGTTGGGGAACTGACGGTGCGATCGGTCACCAACATGGTGGGCTATCTCGGGAATCCGGCCGAGACGCATAAAGTCCTGACCGCAGACGGCTGGCTCCGCACGTCCGACCTATGCTCCCGAGATTCGGACGGCCTCGTCCGATTTCATGGGCGACTGCGTGATGTGATCATTCGAGGCGGCGAAAATATTTATGCGCGGGACGTCGAGGACGCGATTGCCCAGTTGATGGGAGTCGCCCAGGTGGCCGTGGTCGGCGTTCCCGATGCGCGGTGGGGTGAGTCGGTCGCTGCCTTCGTACAGGCTGTCCCTGGGGCGGCGCTGGATCCCGGCCAACTCGCGGAGCAACTCAGGCCGCGTCTGGCGCGCTTCAAGCTTCCGGCGCGCTGGTGCGTGGTCGACGAACTCCCATTGACGGCATCTGGAAAGGTCCAGAAGCATTTGCTGAACATCCCGGAGGAGTGGACATGATGGTTGAGCAGCTGCCGGTTGTCTTGGTCACAGGATCTGCCGGCCGAGGTATCGGGCAGGCGACGATCCGTCGACTTGCCAAGGCGGGAGCATCGGTGGTCATCACCGATGTACACCCCCAACGCACCGCCGCCGTCACCGAGGACGTGACGAGAGATCATCCCAACACGCACGTCCTTGGTCGGGTCATGGACGTTCGCGACCGTGATCAGATCGACGCAGTGCTCGCCGAGGTCACAGCCGAGCTCGGTCCCGTGACCGTGCTCGTGAACAATGCCGCCGTGAACTATGTGGGGTCAATCTTCGACTATGACCCCGCGCTTTGGGATGAAACCCTCAAGGTCAACATCACCGGACCCTGGTATGTCTCCTCACGTGTGTTTGCAGGGATGAGGGATGCCGGGGGAGGTGTGATCATAAACGTGAGCAGCTACGCCGCAGACGTCGGCGGGGCGGGGCTGGAGACGCCGTACGCCGTCAGCAAAGGGGCTCTCAACACGTTGACGCGCTGCCTCGCGCATGAGGGCGGACCATTCGGCATCCGCGCCAACACGGTCACGCTGGGAATGATCGCCGGGACGAAGTACGTCGACGACAACGCGCAACTCCTCGAACGTCACGACGCGGTAGGGCCGCTCGGGAGTTTGGCGACCGTTGCTGAGGTCGCCGAAACCATTGCGTTCCTGACCTCTGACGCTGCGCGCCACATCACCGGAGAAACAATCAACATCGCCGGCGGGGCGTACATGCGCAACTGAACGGAGGCCCCATGGCAGGGCATCGAGAATAAGTGTGTGGCGTACACTTAAGAGAGGGTGTCGTCGAAGGTCGGTTCGATCGGCCCGTAGACGGAGGCCAGCATGCGGCGACTCAGCGGTTGGGACGCGTACATGCTGTACAGCGAGACCGCGACGATCCACAACCACACCTTGAAGGTTGCTGTGGTCGACGTCGATGCCAATGGTCGCTCCCTCACTGTTGGCCGGCTCAGAAGAGCACTCACAGCCTCCTTGCCCGCGCTGGATCCTCTCCGCTTTCGCCTGGTCGAGGTCACGGCCGGACTACACCATCCAATGTGGCGGGAGCGGTGCCCTGTCGAGTTGGACCGTCACGTCTTTGAATTGACCGCATCCTTGCCGGGCGACATGCGGACACTGGACGACATCGTGGGGGAAATCGCGTCCATCCCGTTAGACAGGCGGATCCCACTTTGGACGGTGCACGTCGTGAGCGGTCTCGCGGAGGGCAAGGTCGCGCTGGTCGCGAAAGTCCACCACGCCCTTGCCGACGGCGTCGCCTCCGCCAACCTGCTGGCGGTGGCCGTGGGATCTGGCTCGCACGCCTCGATACCGATCTCCGGCGCTCCTGCGGACCCCGAGCCCACACGCAGCGAGGTTTTCCGCGCGGCACTCCGAGACCACGTCTCGACGGCGCGTCGGCTGCCACGCGTGGTCGCCCGTACGCTCGCGGCAATCGCGCGTGCTCGCCGATTCGCACTCGAAATTCCCGAAGAGGACGTGCGAGCCTTCCGCGCACCCGTCACGATTCTCAACGGCGCTGTTGGCCCACAGCGTGCATTCGCCACCCAGACCCTCCATCTTCCGACGGTCAAGGACATCAGCAAGGAACTCGGGATCACGATCAACGATGTCGTGCTGGCGCTTTCGAGCGGAGCTCTGCGGGACTACTTTCTCCAGCACGGGCAGCCGACGGTTCCGCTGCTCGCAGCCGTGCCAGTGTCGACCGATCGCGATGTGAGACGGATCTGTGGCAATGAGATGGCGGGCTTGCTGACGTCGTTGCCCTTGGATGAGAGTGATCCGATCGACCGTTGCCGCCGTGTCCATCAAACTACCTCGATTGCGAAGCGCAATCTGGAGATCTGGGGAAAGGATTTGATCAGCAGCTGGCTCGAGTACCTTCCACCGTGGACATCGATGCGGCTATTTGCTGCGCTGTCGTCCTCGCCTGCCAAGGGCAACCGGGTGTTCAACCTGCCGCTTTCGAATGTCCCCGGCCCACGCAAACCGGTGCAAATAGCAGGACATCCCATGGTCGGATTTTTCAGCGTCGGTCCCCTCTACAGCCGATCAGGAATCAACATCACGGTCTGGAGCTACGTGGATCAACTCAATGTGAGCGTCCTGACTGATCCCCTGATCGTGGCTGAGCCAGAGTCCATCGCCGACGGTATGGCTCGTGGGCTGGCCGACCTAGTGACAGAGCTTGAGCAGAAGCACCAGGCATGAACGACGACTCCACGGTTTCATGGAAACACAACTCGCCCGAGGCAACGCGGGACCCCGAGCTCTTGAAGAAGGTCCTGGACGTGCTCGGCGCATTCATGCGCACATATTTCCGCGCCGAGGTGCACGGCATGGATCGCATGCCCAAGGGCGCCGCCTTGGTCGTATCAAACCACTCTGGCGGGGCCTTAGCCACGGATCTCCCGGTGTTTGCGGCCGAGTTCGTCCGGATGTTTGGGCATGAGCGTCCGTTCTTCGTGCTGGCCCACGATGTGCTCTTCAAGGGACCCTTGGGACGGACCCTACGCCGATGCGGGCTCGTCCCAGCGGACCGCGAGACGGCCGTGGAGCTGCTGCGATCCGGCGGAGTCACGATGGTCTTCCCCGGCGGGGACTACGACGCGGCGCGCCCTTTCTACGCGGCCCACAGGATCGATTTCAACGGTCACCTCGGGTACGTCCGGACGGCCTTGGAGGCGGGCGTCCCCATCGTGCCCGTGGTGTCCATCGGTGGCCAAGAGACTCAGGTCTTCCTGAGTCGCGGTCGGGCCCTAATCAAGCGCGCCCGACTCGACCGGCTGTTACGCGCTCAAGCGCTGCCGGTCGCTTTCGGTTTCCCGTTTGGATTCAGTGTCGTGTTTCCAGTGAACGTCCCACTGCCGTCCAAGCTCGTCACTTCGGTGTTGCAACCGATCGATTTGACTGAGTTTGGTGTGCAGCCGGACCCCTCGATCGTGGACGCCTTTGTGCGTGAAGTGATGCAACGTGAACTCGACCGGCTCGCGCGGGCACGCCGATTCCCAGTCATCGGCTGACAATCCATTAGAGACGGAGCCAACATCATGCACACTGCGAACCCACCAGTCCTGGCGACGCTCGACATTCTGGTGCGGAGCCGGCTGCTGAGCCTCTTGCGGCCTGACAAGTACATTCGTATGGTCCGCGAAGTCAGGCGATCCGGTGTCACTGCGACAACTGGGATCGCTCTGGCTGCCATTCGCTGCCCACACCGGCGCGCCCTCGTAGATGAACGAGGCGTCATGACGTTCCGAGAGCTCGATGACAGCAGTCATGCATTGGCAGCGGCCCTGGAGTCTCGTGGCATACGCCCTGGTGACCGAGTCGGCATGCTCTGCCGTAACCATCGCGGATTCGTCCAGGCTCTGGCTGCCATCGGTCGAGTGGGTGCCGATGCGGTGCTCCTGAACACGGCATTCGCTGCACCGCAGCTGGGCGATGTCATTGCACGCGAGGGCGTCGAGTTATTGATCTATGACGCGGAATTCCAAGACCTGGTCGATGACTCGAATCCGCCAGAGTCGCTCGACCGCATCCTTGCCTGGACTGATGGAGCCTCTGATTGCACGACGCTCGATCTGCTCATCGAGGAATCGCGCGGCTTACGCGCCACTCGGCCTCCCAAACCAGGTCGGGTCGTCCTCCTCACGTCAGGCACGACCGGCTTGCCGAAGGGGGCAAGTCGCGGCGGAGGCGGCGACATCGGCACCTTGGCGGCGATGCTGCAGAGAATCCCATGGCGGTCCGAGGAAACCGTCGTCGTGGCCGCACCAATGTTCCACGCGTGGGGATTCGGCCAGCTCCTCATTGCCGCCACGATGGCGTGCACGGTAGTCATGACAC
Organism: Aeromicrobium sp.; assembly: GCA_045806885.1. GTDB lineage: Bacteria > Actinomycetota > Actinomycetes > Propionibacteriales > Nocardioidaceae > Aeromicrobium. Next base: position 60,286 of record JBJMIJ010000019.1, on the reverse strand, counting down.
GCCGGTTCGACCCGGAATCGACGCTGGCCGCGGCTGACCGGGAACGGGCGACAGGAATCGCCGTGGTACCAGTGATGCTCGAGCGGATCGTCGACCTCCCAGAGGATGTGCTTTGCCGATACGTTCTGAACGATCTGCGCTTCGTCACCGCCAGCGGGTCACGCATGCGCCCTGATGCCGTCACCGAGTTCATGGATCGATACGGGGACACTGTTTACAACAGCTACAACGCCACCGAAGCCGGAATGATCGCGATCGCAACACCGGCCGAACTGCGTGCTTCTCAGGGAACGGCGGGTCGGCCCGTCGCCGGGGTCGACGTCCGGCTGCTCAATGACGAAGGGACTGAGGTGCGGGTCGGCGAGGTAGGTGAGATCTTCGTGCGAAGCGTCACGACATTTGATGGCTACACCAGCGGCGAGACCAAGCCGATTCGGGACGGATACATGTCGTCTGGAGATCTAGGAAGCTTCGACGCCGCCGGACTCCTGTCTGTCGTTGGACGGGTCGACGACATGATCGTTTCTGGAGGAGAGAACGTCTTCCCTATAGAGGTGGAGGAATCCTTGCTGAACCATCCCGATGTCGTCGAGGCGGCCGTACTCGGCGTCGAAGATCACGGCTTCGGTCAGCGGCTCTCGGCTTGGGTCGCGCTGCGACCAGATGCCCTGACGACGTCGGACGAATTGAAGAGGCATGTCCGAGCCAATCTGGGTTCCTACAAGGTGCCCCGAGACGTCTTCTTCATCGCGCAGCTTCCCCGCAACGCCGCGGGCAAAGTCGTCAAACGGGAGCTCCTGAAAGGTTCAGTGTGAGAGTCAAGCTGACACCGAAGCGTGCCCCACTGAACCGAAACCTGGAGTACCGGCCATTCGACGATGTCGCGAACTCCGTTTCGGCAGGTTTTGTCACAGGTGCGGGACTTGCGCAATGGGGATTGCGGGTAGGACCGGAAATCGCGCTGGGCAGCTTGCGCACCTGGCTTCGTCCGGGTGGTCCACAACAGCGGCTTAAGGGCCGTGCGCAGACCGAGCGAGTGTTTCGGGAGGCACTGGCCGTGATGCCAGGCTGTTCGAACTCTGATGTGCCGAGCCTCTCCCCTCGCAGCACCTTGGCGACGGTTCGACACGTCCTTACTGGCCGGCCGCTTCGGGTTGCGCGGTCCGTGAGGTACGGCCCATCCGCAGGGCAGGAGTTGGATATTTGGCGGAGTCCAGGTGTCGATGTGACGTCCGGCTCGGCACCGGTCCTGCTGTTCGTGCCCGGCGGAGGCTGGGTGCATGGTCGCGCTGCCGGCCAGGGTGGCGCGCTGATGGGACGCCTGGCCTCGCGCGGCTGGGTGTGCGTGGCGGTCAACTATCGAGTATCGCCCAACCATGCCTGGCCAACCCATATCGAGGATGTGAAGCGCGCCCTTGGTTGGGTACACCGAAATATCGGGGCGTTCGGAGGCTCAGCAGACTTCGTTGCCATCGCGGGAGCCTCGGCAGGTGGCCACTTGGCGACCTTGGCCGGCCTGACATCGGAGGGCGGTCGCTGGCAGCCCGGCTTCGACCAGGAGCCAGTGTCGGTTGACGCTGTTGTGTCCTTGTACGGCAGGTATGACTGGGAGAGTCGTGGAACGCGTGAGCGTCAAAGGTTCATGGACTTCCTGGAGCGTGTCGTCGTCCGCGCGACGCAAGCAGAAGCTGGCGACGTGTTCGCGGATGCCTCGCCCATGGCCCAGATCCGTCTGAACGCACCGCCGATGTTGGTTGTACACGGGGCCTGCGATGCGATTATTCCGGTCGACCAGGCGCGCCAATTTGTGAGCAGAATGGCAGCTGTCTCAGCCGCGCCAACGGTGTACGCGGAGCTTCCCGGAGCAGGACACGCTTTCGACATCGTCGACCCCTATCGCGCCGTTGTGATGTCACGAGCGATCGAGCATTTCCTTGATCATGTGCGGGCCATGAAGGTAGAACAGCGCTCGCGTCCGTCGGCCTCATGATGTGGTTCAACTGCAAACGGCCGCACCGATGATGTTGGCAATTGTCGTGACAATGGCCGTGCGCTCGAGGTGTGTTCCGCCGATGCGCCATTGGTACCAGACGCGCTCCATCATCGAAAGGAATGCGAGCCCCTCGATCGCGGAGTCGTGCGGTGGTTCAATCGGTCCTCCACGCAATGATTCAATGGCGCCGCCGAATAGCTGAGCCCCCATCATCATTGTCGACATGGACCACTCGCGAAGCTCCGGATCGTCCAGTGTTGCTTGATACGTCGCGTGAATGAATCCGCCGTAGGTCTCGAGGAATTCGATGTAATCCCCAACCCATTGCCGAATTTCATCGGCGGCATGTTTGTCCGAAATTTGGGCGAACCGCGCCGCCACTTCGGTCCCGGCCGTCTCCGCGTTGGCGCCCAGGGCGCGAAGCACGTCCGGCTTCGACTTGAAATAGGTCCAGAAGGTCGCCCGGGAAACCCCGGCAGCCTTGGTGATGTCTTCGACGGAGGTGTTCACGTAGCCGTTTTCGAGGAAGAGCATTCGGGCTGACTCAAGGATGGATTGCACAGCACGTTGCGCGCGAGGACCGGCAACTTTGCCAGGGCTCCGCATCGACGGGGCTGGTACGGCCGCGACGGGCGAATCTGTGGACGACGGCGAAGGTTCGCTCATAGTGGTCGGTCACTCCATCTGTGAATTAGGGATTGTAGATGCTTTGATCGCCGACCCCAACGTTGAAGACAGTTCGTCCGATGATCAGGGCAAGCGGTTGGCAGGTGAAGATCAGGATGTTCGAGGAAATGACCCAGGCAAATAGGCGCGTCGCCTCCTTCCTGAAACCATCGGTCATCGTGGCCACGCCGAACAGACGTTCGTTCGGGTAGATGCCGTCTCTCGCTTTTGTCACAATGAGCGATTCGATGACGGCGAACAACAGGAACGGAACGGCTGGCCAGACGAACGAAATGTTGCCCTTCTCGCCGTACCACGCAGGCCCGACCGGCTCGGCGTAGGAGTACCAGCCAAGGCTCGTCATCGTCTTCTCTGCCGCGATGTCGAAGACATAGAAAATGACCGCGGACGCAACAATCACTACCAGCGTCGGGTTGAACTGCGAGAACAACTTCTGGATCCGTGGCATGACGCGCGTGAAGATTACGGCAGCAATCCCGAAAAAGATGCCATACCCGAAGACGACAGGCACAGGCTTCCAATAGGTCTGGAACCAGGTCGACGTCCACCCCTCGAACATCGGGAACTCGCGGTTGTAGACCAAATACGAGCCCCAGTCGGCCGGCCACTCGATCCAGAACATCGTCGTGCCTGCCAGGAACATCAACGACTGGACGCCGAATCGGCGGTTTCGTCCCGTGTGTATGACGACGACGACCAATACTGCTGCCCAGACGATCGGCATAGCCGTCGAGAAGATCCAACCGGCCGTTGGCGCGCCGAGACCGCTGGGATATGGGGGCTCGCCAGTCAGGAACACGCAGGCGCCCTTCAGGTTGTTGGATGAGGCGGGCGCGCGACTTGTGGATTCCTCGTCGCGCGCCTGCCTCCGATCAGGGGTGTCAATCAGGCGATCGGGAAGTTGAAGAGCTTTTCTGCGTTCAGGTGGGTGATCTTGTCGACGTGGTCGTCTGGCATGCCGCTGAAGACTTTGGACGCCCCCGACTGGCTTGCCGGCCAAGTGGTCTCGGAGTGCGGGTAGTCGCTCTCCCACAGGATGTTGTCGACGCCGATGATCTCTCGCGCCTGTTCATTTAGGCCAAAGGTCTCGTTCACGGCGCACACGTAGAACTGGCGATGGAACACATCGGAGGGGCGGTCCGTGCCGAACGGTGCCCAGAAACGGTGCTTCTCCCAGACGAAGTCACAGCGTTCGAGGAGGTAAGGCACGTATCCGATACCGCCCTCTGTGATCGAGAACTTCACGCCCGGGTACTTCGTCGGCAGAGTGCCAAAGATGAGATCGGCGATCGTCTCGATTCCCACAATGCCTGGTGCTGCACAGATCGCGACGCTGAAATGGGAGTCTGGGGTCGGAATGGGGATGTGGCCGCTCGCACCGAGGTGCATGCAGCACACGACGCCCGTTTCCTGCAATGCGTCGAACACGGGGAGCCAGTGATCGGTGTGGAGGGAGGGCAGGTCAAGGTAAATTGGGTTCTCCGGGAATGACAGCGCCCGGGCCCCCTTGGCGGCACAGCGACGGATCTCGGCCGCTGCGGCGATCGGATCCCAGAGCTTGGTGATGATGGTTGGGACGTAGATTTCTGGTGCAGCGGCGCACCACTCGTCAATGACGAAGTCGTTGTACGCCTCGACGCACAGGCTGGCCAGTTCCTTGTCCTGCAGCTGGAAGAAGACTCGCCCTCCGAAGCCAGGCAGCGACGGGAACAGGACGCTGCCGACGATGCCATCGGCGCGCAGGTCATCGGCGCGTGCCGCGGCGTCGTAGCAGCCCGGGATGAGGTCGGTAAAGCGAACGGGCTCAGTGCCCCATTCCTCCGGCGGCTTGCCAGCCACGGCGTTAAGCCCCATCGTGGCTGAGCGCTGATCCTCATAGACCCAGAATTCGCGTCCGTCGGCCTCGATTACACGTGGACACATGTCCTGGAACTTCTGCGGAAGTCTGGATGTCCATACGTCGCGAGGCTCCACGATGTGGTCATCCACGCTGAAGAGCTTGTAGGTCATGTCATTGCTCCTTGGGTAGGTCTCCGGGCAAATTCGGGTACCGGTCGACATCATTGGGCGGACGCTGGCCGCTGAGTCGTTCGGCAACGCGATGAAGGGCATCAAGTCGCTTGCGCGCCGCGTCGAGGCTCTCTTGCTGACGCTGGGGCAGCGAAGCACCCGCGTTTTCCAGTTGTTCAATTTCGGCAGCCACTACGAGGGACTCGTCGTGGAGTCGTGCGGCGGCCTCTTGCCACGTAATGAGATCCATCTCCTCGGACAGTGGATCGTGTGGAGTCGAACGTATGGCCATACGCCACCATTACCCATACTTGACTCACACGTCAAGTGCTGGTTACCGTCCGTTTGGGACGTGAAAATTTCAACCCGTATCGCTTCCGTTTCGAACGGGCTTCGGCGATCAAGGAGTTACCTATGGCAGAGCAGATTCCGCCGGCCATCTCGACCACGCTCACCGAGCCGGTCGCTGGCTTGCGTGAGCCGCATCGTGTGGCGCTCATTCAGGATTGGGGGGTCGGCGCCGAGCCGCTTCGTGACCAGTACGACGCGACCCAGCTCGCCTTCGAAGAGGCATACGAGAGCGGACTCATTGATCGACCGGTCGAGTTGAAGGTCGTGGAGGTTGAAGGCTTGCCATTCAAGCGCGCCACTACCCTCTTGAATGCCGTTGACGAATGCGTACGTGAGTTTGACCCGATCGCTCTGATCGGGCCACACACATCCGAAAACGCCCCTCTCCTGAAGCCGTATGTGGAGAAGATCGGAATCCCTTTCATCCTGATGGCCGGGGCGATGGATATGGGGGGTCCGTGGACCTTCATTACGCCAAATGGAACCTTTCCCGACGAGGCGATCATCATGGTCGACCACGCCGTCGACATCGAGGGTGCGACCAAGATCGGGATGATCCGAGAAGACAACCTCTTGGGTGACGAGTACGCGCTGTACATCAAGCGTCGAGTCCAGGAACGCAAGGTCAGCTTGGTCGCTGACGTTGCCCTGGGCTCGTTCATCACGCCTGAGGACGGCATCAGAGCGGTCGAGCAAATGCGCGACGCCGGCGCCGAAGCGTATGTCTACGTCGGTTTCGGCGCCACCGCCATGTCCGTCTTGGCAGCTTCCCAGAAGTTGGCCTCGGAGGGATACGGCGCATCACGCATCACGATGTCGATCTTCATGGGAACGATCAAGGGCTTGGTGAAGCAGATGACGGGGCCGCAGTACGGCGGGCTTATCGAGAACTATGAGGGGTGGATCGGTGTTGACCAGTTTGACGAGCGAAACCCCCATTTCGTGGACATGATCGACCGCTTCGCAAAGCGCTTCGACGGGCGCCGACCTGTCCACTGCTACACAGCGCAGGGATACGACATGGGCAACGTGGTCGCGCATGGCCTTTCGCTCGCCAAGCCAACCTCGCGTGACGGATTGCGAAGGGCACTGGAGAGGGTGCGTCGAATCCCCGCGACGGTAGGCGGACCCGGAAACTCGATTTCGTTTGGGCCATACGACCACCGCGGCTACAAGGGCGAATACATCGTCATGCGACAGATAACGAACGGTCAGAACGTACTGGCCGACGGCCGCGACAAGGGGCATTCATGAATGGCGAGCTTTCCCAGAACGACTCCGTGATCGGTGTCCTGGCTGACCACGCGGAAACGCGCGGCAACACGGTGTTCCTGGTTGACGGTGACCGGTCGAAAACGTATGCAGAAGTCTGGGCGGACGCGCGGCGCCATGCTGGCGCCTACGGCGAGCTAGGAGTGGCCGCCGGCGACACCGTGGCCTTCTATATGGAGAACTCCCTGGAGCAGGCAACGACTTCGTTCGGCATTAACCATTTGGGTGCGATTTGGTCGCCCGTCAACACCGATTACCGGGGAGAGTGGCTAGCGAGCAACCTCAACGATGTTGGAGCTGACGTCCTGGTTGTCGACAGCCACCTCTTGCCGCGTGTTTTGGAACTGCCAGATGTGCGTCTGAAGCACATCGTTGTCAACGGCGAAACGGACCTGAATCCGCCGCCTGGCGTGACCTTCCACGATTACGAGTTCATGCGGTTGGCTACACCCGCGGCTCACGTGCCGCCTCAACATTTCGGGCAGACAACTGCGGTCCTTTGGACGAGTGGAACCACCGGCAAGTCGAAGGGGGTGATGCAGAGCAATCGGACCTGGCTCCTGTGGTCGCGCCGTCACAATGATGCCTATCGCGGCGGCGTCCGGGAAGGTGAGCGCTTTTACGGCTGCACGCCGATGTACAACTCCGGCGGCTGGATCATGAACATCTATCCGGCGCTGGTATCCGGGAACGCTGCGTGCATCGACCGGAAGTTCTCAGTCTCGGAGTTCTGGGACCGGCTGCGCTTCTACGACGCAAACCACGTCATGACTCTGGGCACCATGCATCTTTACCTGTGGAATGCCGCGGAGCGGCCCGATGACGCCGACAATCCGTTGCGCACAATGATGATGACGCCGGTCCTGCCACAAATTCTGGAAGCCTTCATGACGAGGTTCGGAATTGAGCGGGTCTTCAGTGGCTTCGGTCAGAGCGAGATCATGGGAGCAACCACTTATCACACAGAACTTCCGACGCTGAAGCCTGGCTCGTGTGGTTATGTGCGCTCCGACGATCCCGTCGAGACCGTTTTGCTCGATGCTGACGATCGACAGGTGGCGATTGGCGAGGTGGGCGAGATCGCCGTCCGCCCCCGCGAGCCATTTGCCATCTTCTCGGGCTACTTCAACCAGCCTGAGGAGACGTTAGAGGCATCCCGCAACCTTTGGCACCACACGGGGGATCTGGGCCGTATCGACGAGGACGGTGAACTCTTCTTTGTCGACCGGAAGAAAGATTCAGTCCGGCACAAGGGTCGCAACACGTCGACGTTCGAAGTCGAGCACATCGCGCGGCAGTTCGCTGGCGTTGCGAATGTCGCGGCTATTGGCGTGAAGCTTGAAGAGTTGGAGTTCGAAGAGGAGCTAAAGCTGTGCGTTCAGCCGGTGCCCGGCCAAGCTGTTGACCCCCTTGAACTTTGCAAGTTCATCGACCAGAACGCTCCCTACTTCTTTGTTCCGCGCTATGTGGAGTTCTTGGACGAGCTTCCGATGACGCCCACCAACAAGGTCCAGAAGTTCCTTCTCAGAGAAAAGGGCAATGGTCCGGACGTTTGGGACAGGGACGTCCAAGCGTCGGGCTGGAAGCCGACGCGCCACCGCTGAGAGTTCAACGAGCGCGCACCCCGAGAAGGAGTTTTCCATGTCAGCGTCTGTGGAGCGGACGATCGTCATCAAGGCCGGACCGGACACGGTCCTGGATGTAATCACGGACTTCGATAGCTATCCAGTGTGGCAGAAGCAGGTCGCGAACTGCGAGGTCCACGAGCGCGACGACGAGGGCCGGCCGATCTTGGTGACGATCACAACCACGGCGATGGGGATGACGATCCCTGCGCCCGTGAAGGTCAGTTATGGATCGGGCGAGATGGAATACCACCTCGTTGAACCGTCGGGTGTAGCGGTGCAACAGGACGCCTACTATGCGCTGCATGCCGTGAGCGATGTTGAAACCGAGCTCCGGCTCCAGATGCAGGTCGACCTCAAGTGGAACCTGCCAGCAATCATGCTGTCGCAGTTGGCCACGAAGGGCGTCAATGAGAATCTCAAGGCGGTAAAGCAGGTCGCCGAGAGGCGGGTTGCAGAGGCGGCAGGCAGCCAACAATGACGAACTTGCTTCAGGGTGTTCGGGTTCTCGAACTCGCCGTCCTTCTCAATGGCGACACAGTGGGCATGCATTTGGGAGATCTTGGAGCCGACGTCATCAAGGTCGAATCGCCGCCGCACGGCGACTACCTCAGGTACTTTCTGGGGCAGGTGGTCCCGGGCGTGAGCGTGGCCCACGCGCAGGTCAACCGCAACAAGCGCTCCGTGTTGCTTGATCTTTCAAATGATTCCGATCGAGACCAGTTCCTTGAACTCGTGGACACGGCCGAAATTGTTGTTGACGGAAATCTTCCCGGTGTTTGCGAGCGCCTTGGGGTCGGAGCAGACGTACTGCTCGCGCGCAAGCCATCTTTGGTCTACGTGCAGCACTCGGGTTTCGGCGCGACGGCTCCGTACGCATCGATACCGACGCATGGCGTTCTCATGAACGCACTTGCAGGGGCTTGTCTGCTGGCCGTCGATGAGGACGGGCTTGTGACCCGGCGGCCACCCGAGCGGCCAGGAGCCGAGATGGGCGGCGAGGCCACCAGCGTGGGGGCGCTGCACGCCGTGACCCACGCCTTGGCAGCCGTGCTACGCGCTCGGGCCACCGGTGGCGGGGCATACATTGACGTCGCCGCAAGCGATGCTGTCATAGCAACGGCATGGCTCCCGACAGTCTTGGCGCTCAATGACGAGCAGATCACCGACCGCAGTGGCATGGCCGAGATGGACGGCACGCAGCTGAGCGGATCGCGGTACCAGTTCTACGAGACCTCGGACGGCCGTTTTGTGCTCTTCGGATGCATCGAGCAGCGATTCTGGGACCGGTGGGCGCTGGCTATCGACCGCCCCGACATGGTTGGCCGCGTGGGCAACGGTGGAAATGCCGAGGTTGAGTGGGGGGACCGAACCGAGCGGCTGGAGATCGCCGAGATCATGCGCAGCCGAACGCAGGCCGAATGGGTAAAGCTTGCCGCCGCATGCCGGTTTGCCTTGGCACCGGCCTACCAGAAACCCGACGAAGTCATTTCCGATCCCCAGATCGCTGCGCGGAACGTCTTTGTCTCAGCAGAGCATCCCCTCGCCGGCCCGATTTCCCTGGTCGGGGCGGCTGCTGTGGTCGACGGAGCAGGTTTCAGGGTCCGTCGCCACGCACCCAGCCCCGGTGAGCACACCGCTGAGGTCCTGGCTGAGATTGAGAAGAAGGACGCCCCTCATGGATGATCAAGCGCAGGCGAATCCCGTCTACATCGAGCGCGTTGGGGTATACGCCCAGGCTCTGCGCGAACGTCTGGCCGATCCGACGTTCGATGTGTGGCGAGGTGAGGAACCTCCCACGGCGGAGGAGCGGTTGAGCCATCAGGCCGCGTTCATCGGTCGGCTGTACCAGGAACAGTGGAACCGGTACGGATGGCCCGAAGAGGTCGGCGGACTCGGTGGTTCGATCTTGCACCGAGCGGCAATGTTCGACGAAATCTCCGCTGCCGACATTGCGCTTCCCGGGCAATGCATGGTGCTCGAGACCTTGGCGTCACCGATGATCCAATTCGCGGCACCGCTCGCAGCCACGATGTTGCCTGCCGCATTGGCGGGCGAGCAGTGGTGGGGCCAGGGGTTCTCCGAGCCTGAGGCGGGCAGCGACCTGGCAGCACTGCGCTGCCGGGCGCGCAGGGAAGGCGACGAATACGTCGTCTCGGGTCAAAAGCTGTGGACGAGCTTCGGGTCAACGGCTTCGCACTACGTGTGTTTGGTGCGCACTGGTACGCCGGAATCGCGGCATCGCGGTTTGACGATGCTGGCTATCGACCGTGGAAGCCCGGGCGTCACGGTCCGTCCGGTAGCCATCGCCAGCGGCCTCAATGAGCTCGCGGAGGTGTACTTCGAGGAGGTACGAGTGCCGGCCGGATGTCTCATTGGCGGCGAGAACGAGGGCTGGCGTGTGGCTATGTATCTGCTGCAGTTCGAGCGCTCGATGTACGGATGGCAGAGCGCTGGAATCGCACTGCGTCGCTACCGTGACCTCCGCGACCAGATGCGTTCGCTCGACCGGCTGCCTGACGGGTCGCGGGCACGCTTTGGGGCATTGTTCGCCGACATCACGACTCTTCGCGCGCGCAACGCCCAGACGCTCTGTCACCTCGCTGCGGGGAAGGCGGTGGGACCCGAGGCCAGCGTCGACAAGATTCTCCTGGCAAGAGTTGAGATTGCCCTGAATGACCTAGCCCGCGATGTTTTAGGCAACCAGTTCGTTTGGGGCGCGGATCCACGGATTCGTGCATGGCATGAGGACTGGTGGTACTCGCGTTCCGCCACAATCCTCGGTGGATCTGCCGAAGTACAGCGAACCATCATCGCCGATCACGTGCTCGGTCTTCCGAAGGAGTCAGTATGAGTGCGCTCGACGACGCAACACGAACCGCGGTGGCGCATTCGTTGGCTGTGCTTTTCGCCAAGGATCTGCAGGGCGATGAACTTCGCGGAGCTGTTCGCGACCTAGGCTGGCAGGAGATTGTCGACGAGGACCCGACTGCGCAGCGTCTTCTGTTTGCTGCGCAGGGTGCGGCGTTGGCCTCGTCTCCGGTGCTTGACGATGTGGTACTTGGTGCCTTCCCCGACGAGTTGGGAGACGGCGACAATCTTGGGCGCCGTGTGCTCTTCATGCAGTCCGATCAGGACAGCGGGTCGTCGGACGCCGTCGCCACTGGCCTGTTTTTGGCCCCTCTGGAAGGGGCCACGGAAGTGGCGGTTCTCAGGTGGTTCGGCGCGGCCCCGCGGGCTTGGCTGGTGCCGGCGAGCGACGTAACTGCGGCCGTGGCGATCACCAATTTTGACCGCTCGAGCTGGACGGGCGCTTCAGCCAATTTGCTCGAAGCGCGGGAGCTGTCAACCGCAGGCGCCGGACTCGCCGTGGCGGCGGCCCGCCGGGCGCTCGCGGCCGAGATCAATGCCGTGAGCGCTGGTGCACTGCAGATGGCGATTGATCACACGACAGCGCGGTACCAGTACGGGAGGCCGCTCGCTTCATTCCAATCTGTACGACATTCGTTGGCGGAGGCGCACGCGGCGATCGAAGCGAGCAATGTGACCTTAGATGTCGCCTACGACGTCGAACTGACGCGTGCAGATAGCGCGCTCATGGCAAGCATCGCAAAGTTGCGGGCTGGGGACACCCAAGCGATTGTGTTGCGTCGGACGGTACAGGTCCTTGGTGCGATGGGCCTCACACTCGAGAGTGACATGCACCGCTATGTCACCCGTGCAGCCGCACTTGACGCCCTGCTCGGCAGTCACGTGGAGATCGCCGAACAGATCGCGGGCGAACTTCTGGACGGCACTCCAATCCGACGGGTCGTTTCGGTATCTGACTAGCTCTACCGGCCGCTGGGAGTTGCGCGCGACGGTCGCGCGACGGGACTTGTGCCAGACTGGCACCTCGTGGCCCAGCCCACATGACCGAGGAGTCAACACCGTGTCGTCTGGCAGCGACTTCATCCGCCGGCCGAAGGCTGCTGAGTTGATCGCAGCAGAGCTTCGTAGGCAAATTGTTCGGGGCGAGCTGAAGGCCGATGACGCGCTGCCGTCCGAGGCGGTGCTCACCGGGCAGTTCAACACATCCAGGCCAACGCTTCGCGAAGCGTTGAGGGTTCTCGAGATGGAAGGTCTGATCACCATCCGTCGGGGCGCGCGTGGTGGAGCACGAATTCAGGTGCCGGACCCAGCGGCCGCAGCCAGGCATGCCGGCCTCGTACTTGAATATCAAGGGACCCGCCTGAGCGACGTGTACTCGGCGCGGTCGGTGATCGAGTCTGAATGTGCTGGTTTGGCTGCGAATAGGTGTGAAGAGGCGGATTTGGATCGATTCCGCGATCTGCACCTTGGGATGCGTGCGACGAACTCTGCAGAGGAGAGCGTGCGGCTCCAAACTGAATTCGAGGCACTTGTTGTCGCCTCGGCTCAAAGCGAGACGATGAGCTTGTTGTCGGCGATACTTCGGTCGATCATCGACAAGACCACGCTCGATTCAGTCAAGGTGCTGGGTGACGTCGATCTGACTGGAGCGTTCGACTTCACATACGAGTCGCAGCGACGGCTCATCGTCGCCTTGAAGAAGCGAGACAGCACGCTGGCGGCGCGGCACTGGCGGCGGTATCTCGACTCGGCCCAGGAGTTCGTGTTGGGTCGGGAAGCTCTTGTGAAGCCACGGCTCGATCTCCTCTGATCGAGACGGGCTAGAGGAGATCGATCACCAACGTGTCGGCCGAGTCGATCGCGAACATGTGCTCCGCTGCACGCTCCATGTGCTCGCGCCAGTGTCTTTCGGCATTGCCGGCCTCGTGGTCTCGCACAAAACGGGTCAGCCGGCGAAAAGAGGCCAAGGCGCTGCGGAACCGGTCCGGGGTGTCGTGCTTGTGGATCCCCAGCGTGATAGCTCGTTGCATGTGACTGCGGACGATCTCGGCGAGCATTGAGCCTTGTACAGCGAGTGTCTCGTTGCCGCACCGCTGCATGACTTGCTCATGAAAGGCGTACGTCGCCCGTGTCCACTCTGATAGATCGGGGATTTCACCGATTCCGGCCGCGACGATTTGGTCCAGCTCTTCAATGCAGCACTCAAGCGCAGCCACGTCGTCAGGTGTCGAGCGTTCTGCAAGCAATCGCGCGCAAGCCGACTCCGACACGGAGCGCGCGAAGTGGACGTCTTGTAGCGTCGTTCCCCGAAACTGCAGCAGCACTCCCACGTGCCGCGCAGCGACGCTGGGATCCGGCTGGAGTACGGCAGCACCTCCCTTGGAACCGCCTCTTCTAGTGGTGATGAGGGACTCCGTTTCGAGAATGCGAAGCGCCTCGCGAAGCGAACGCTGGGATACGCCAAGGTCTTTCATAAGGCGTTCTTCAGGCGGGAGCGAGTGTCCAAGCGGGATATCGCCGCGGACGATTTGCCGCCGCAGACGCGACGCAACCAGCTCGGCTGTCTTTGGAACATGAAGGATGCGTCCGACCTGAGGAACCGACGAAGATCCCGGTTCAGCGCCTGTGGCTGTCATGGCTCATGGTAACGCGCCAGCCACCACAGCGGCTCTTTACCGGCCGTGTATATAGTTATACAATTGTCCGATCCAAGGTGCGCCACCGAAACGGATGGTCCACAGCGTTCTGTGCGTGAGGAGGATCCGTGGGCAAGGGTTCGCAACTCGCCGCGTTGCGTCGCGAAGTGCGCGAGTTCCTGCGGGTGACGCCGTTCGAATCTCGCTGCGACAGTTGGATGCGTGGATTCGACTTGGAATTCAGCCGCGCTGTAGCAGAGCGTGGTTGGATCGGCATGGCCTGGCCTAAGTCCCACGGCGGTGGCGACCGCAGCTACCTGGAGCGCCTCGTTGTCTCCGAGGAACTTCTGCGAGCCGGAGCCCCGGTAACCGCACATTGGACCGCTGACCGCCAGATCGGCCCGTCGATCATCCGCTTGGGCACCGAAGAGCTCCAACGTGAGCTACTGCCTGTGATTCGCCGGGCGGAAGCAGTCTTCTGTGTGGGGCTCAGCGAGTCGGATGCAGGATCGGACCTCGCTGCGCTGAGGACGCGCGCGGAGCGCGTGCCCGGCGGTTGGGAGCTGTCGGGATCGAAGCTGTGGACGACGTCAGCGCACGTCGCTACACATGCCTATGTGCTGGCCCGGACTTCAAAATCCGAGAACAAGCACGACGGGCTCAGTGAGTTTGTCGTCGATATGGACAGCGACGGCGTCGCGGTACGGCCCATTCGTGATCTGGCGGGCGAGCACCACTTCAACGAGGTTTTCTTCGACTCCGTGTTCGTTCCCGAAGGTCGCTTGCTCGGCACGGAAGGGCAAGGGTGGCGTCAGGCAACCCAGCACCTCGCTTTCGAGCGCGGCGGCTGCGAGCGATACTTGAGCACATATCTGCTGTTCTCACGACTGGTAGAGATCGGGCGGACGGCGTGCGACCGTTCGCTCAATGAGGCCCTCGGACGACTGACGGCGCAGCTGACCGCGCTCCGCCGGTTGTCCTGGGATCTGGCAATCGCGCTCGACGCCGGTCATGCACCTGTTCGCCAGGCGGCAGGCCTCAAGCTCATGGGGACCCTGTTCGAGGCCGAGGTCGTCGACATTGCGCGGTATGCCTTCTCGGCGTGCCACGTGACTCGTGAGGACCTCGCGCTGCTGCGTCAGGCGCAGGCAGTTGTTCCCGCGACTTCAATCAGGGGCGGCGCCAGCGACGTGATGCGCGCGGTCATCGCGAAAGCGGAGTGCGTCGGATGATGTTCTCCGCTGACCTCAAGAGCATCGTTGATGATTTCTTTGCCCGCTACGAAGGTGAGTCGGATTCTTCGTCCGTGTGGAGTTCAGCAGTCGACATGGACTGGATGGAGATCGGCGTCCACGAAAGCCTTGGCGGTGCCGGAGGCACCGTCGCCGACTTGGCCGAGATTGCTGCCGGCGTTGGTCGCCATGCAATTCCCTTGCCGATTTGGCAGACGGCGCTGGCATTCTCGGTCTTGGCCACCGCTGGCTTGCCAGTGGAACGCGCGCTGGGCGGCGCCATCGTTATCGACGAGCCCGACCTTGTGCAGGTCGACAGTGAGTCCGGCCCTTGGAAAGTCAGTCTGGCTGTCAAAGAGGTCGGAATCCCCGAGCATGTGGCCACCGTCGTGATCATCGGAGAACACGGAGGCACTGGCTGGGTCGGCGTAATCGACCGGGCGCAACTGCCGGCGGCGCACGGCCAGAGCCTTGCCGGCGATCCGCTGCACGATCTCGCTCTTGACGGAGTCGTGGTGGACGCCGATTCCGCAGCTGCCGTGCCGCCGGAATGCTTCGACGAACTGCGTATCCGGACCATGCTTCTACAGGCGGCGACGATCGCCGGAGGAGTGAGTCGCATCTGCGACCTCGCACGCGAGCATGTGCAGACGCGCGAACAATTCGGGCGTCCGTTAATCGCCCTCCAGGCGGTCGCGCACCGCCTTGCGGACATGGTGATCCAGCGGGACCTTCTGGAGGCCGTGTTGCAGGAAGCGCTGATTCGTCCGGCACGGGAAACGGCTTCGGCTGCGCTCGTCGTCGCCGTACAGACTGCCGACATCGTGGCCCGGGAGGCGCACATGCTGCACGGGGCGATGGGCGTGACAGAAGAACACGTCCTGCGCCGGTTCACTACCCGTTTGTGGGAGGCCGCCATCGAAGTCCGATGTGCGCGCGCGCAGGCTGAGACGCTCGGCGCTGCGGTTAGAGCCGGCGCCGGCGACACGGCGCTGTGGGACATCTCGACCCCGGGACCTCACGCGGAAACCTCCGCGGACGAAGCGCCGCACCAACTAGCCATCCCGCTTGCCGAGGCACCACGCTGATGTCGATCACAACCGTTGATGAGAGGCGAGTCCTCGCCCAGGCCGTGAGGTCCCTTTTGGCCCGCAAGTCTTCTGAGGCTGACGTACGGACGGCGATGTCCTCGGAGCTCGGATACGAGCCGGGCCTGTGGAAGGCGATGGCGGCTGAGCTCGGAATCCAAGGGATGGCCGTTCCAGAGGAGTTCGGCGGCGCGGGCGCCGGATGGCTTGAACTCGGCGT
Organism: Aeromicrobium sp.; assembly: GCA_045806885.1. GTDB lineage: Bacteria > Actinomycetota > Actinomycetes > Propionibacteriales > Nocardioidaceae > Aeromicrobium. The sequence goes on along the minus strand of JBJMIJ010000019.1, from coordinate 44,301 downwards.
GGTATTTGAGGAAACTGGGCGCGCGCTCTCTTGCTCCCCCCTATTGGGCACCGTGGCTTTCGGTCTCTCGGTCTTGTTGGAGGCGCGGGATCGGAACGCCAACGACCGGTGGTTGGGTCGCATCGTATCGGGCGACGCGATGCTAACCGCGGCCTTAGCGGGCTCGGCGCAGGATGCCGGCGAAACCGCACTCACGGCCTCGGAGTCCGGCACTGGCTGGGTGGTGGACGGAACCATTTCGTACCTGCTCGACGGTGCGACAGCCGAAGCATGCTTCGTACTGGCCAACACTGGCGGCGGTCAGAGCATGTTCGAAATCGACCTGCGCGGCCCGCACGTTTGCGCCGAGCCGGTCGCCATGCTGGACACCACACGACGCCTTGCGCACGTCGAATTTCACGATGCCCCAGCGATCCTGGTCGGAGTCAAGGACACGGGCCGGGCCGTCATGCTGGCTGCGAGACGGCGAGCGGCCGCCCTCCTGGCCTGTGAAGCGACCGGCGGAGCTGCGGCAGCCTTGGATATGGCTGTCGAACACGCCAAAACCCGCGTTCAATTCGGTCAGCCGATCGGCGTGTTCCAGGCTGTGCAGCATCGGTGCGCCGACATGCTCGTCGCACTGGAGTCCGCCCGGTCGGCATCTTGGGCGTTCGTCTGCGCGATCGACTCCGACGACGACGATATCGAGCTGGTTGCAGCCGCCACTGTAAAGGTTTGCTCTCAGTCCTACGTCGCATGCGCGTCCGGAAACGTGCAGGTACACGGTGGCGTCGGCTTCACCTTCGAGCATCCGGCGCATCTGCATGTCAAGCGCTCTCGCGGTTCGGCGGTGCTTTTCGGCAGCCCGCACGAGCATCGCGCCGCTTTGAACGGACTCATCCCGCTATTTAGTGTGCGTCAGTCTCGAACCGACGCTGTATTGGAAAGGAATGGCCAATGACCCAGATTCCGATCGCAGATGATCTCTTCACCTGGCCGGACGAAGCGCCCAAGCTCATCGCGGGTCGGGGATCGGACGGCTCGCTCGTCTTCCCGTACCGGCCTCGGCGCCTGATCAATGGCGTGGTTGAGGAGCTGGACATGGTCGAACTCCCACGGCGGGGGCGGCTGTGGACCTTCACCTCACAGGTCTTCAGACCACCGTCGCCGCCATACGCTGGTGACGACAGCGCCGAGACCTTCGTGCCGTTCACCGTCGGCTACGTCGAACTCGAGGGTGCTCTGCGCGTCGAAGCGCGTCTGACCGAACCCGATCCGGAGCGCCTGCACATTGGTCAGGAGATGGAGCTCGTCGTCGTCCCGTTCAACACGGATCGCGAGGGCAACGTCAAGATGACCTACGCCTTCGCTCCCGTAGAAGGAGAAAATCATGACCACCGCTGACATCGCCATTATCGGCGTCGGCCTGCATCCATTCGGCCGCCACGACAAGTCGGCACTGGAAATGGGTGAGTCTGCCGTTATCGACGCACTGGTTGACGCCCGCGTGCGCTGGTCGGACGTGGACCTGCTCTGGGCCTCGAGCATGGAAGTCAAGAACCCCGAAGCAATCACCGGCTTCCTGGGCCTGACCGGCATTCCGGCGCGCTCGACGTTTACGGGATGTGCATCTGGCGGCAACGTGCTGCAGCAGGCAGCGAACTCGGTTCGACTCGGTGAGGCGAACGTCGCGGTCGCCGTCGGCTTGGATAAGCACCCGCGGGGTGCATTCTCAGATCATCCGTCGGTGTCAGGGCTCCCGGACTGGTACGGCGATCTGGGCTTGTTCCTCACCACCCACTTCTTCGGAATGAAGATCAATCGGTATATGCACGACCACGGCATCAGCCACGAGACGCTGGCACGGGTGGCAGCCAAGGCCTTCCGCAACGGTGAACGCACACCTCACGCATGGCGCCGCAAGCCGCTGTCAGTGGAGGAAATCCTTGCGTCGCCGCTGCTGAACTATCCGTTGCGGCAGTACATGTACTGCGGGCCTGACGAGGGCGCTGCCGCGGCAGTCGTGTGTCGCGCTGATGATGCTCACAAGTACAGTTCCAGCCCGGTCTACATCCGCGCTCATCAGCTATTCTCACGTGCCGAAGGAGCCTTCGAACTTCTGAGTCCATCGCTGCCCTTGATGTCTGCGCCGAGCCCGACGGTCTTCGCCTCGAGGGCCGCCTACGAACAGGCGGGCATCGGTCCGGAAGACGTGGACGTCGCGCAGCTGCAAGACACGGACGCGGGCTCAGAGATCATCCATATGGCCGAGAACGGCTTCTGCGCCGATGGCGATCAAGAGAAGCTGCTCGCCGAGGGTGCGACCGAGATCAACGGTCGGATGCCGGTCAACACCGACGGCGGCTTGCTCGCTAACGGTGAGCCCATCGGGGCTTCCGGACTTCGTCAGGTCTACGAACTCGCCACCCAGCTCCGCGGCCGCGCGGGCGACCGTCAGGTGACGGGTGCCAAGGTCGGCTACGCCCAACTCTACGGCGCACCCGGTACAGCCGCCGTGACGATCCTATCGACATGACCGAGGTGGAACGCTTTAGAGCTGACGTGCGTGCGTGGCTCTCGACGGTCGAGCGGCCGATTGGGCTGTACGACTATGGTCCGACGCCCCAACCGGAGGACCTCCCCGCTGCCCGGGCTTGGCACCGGCTGCTCTACGACGCCGGTTATGCATGCATGCATTGGCCGGAGCGATGGGGTGGTCGAGCCGCCAGCGTAGGGGTGCAGGCAGCGTTCGCGGAGGAGGCCGCGTGGGCTGGTGTACCTCGCCAGCTCAACATCGTCGGGCCCGACATGGTGGGTCCCATCCTGATGTCCTTTGGAACGGCTGAGCAGCAGGAGCGACACCTTCCGCTCATCTTGCGCGGCGACGAGGTGTGGTGCCAGTTGTTCTCTGAGCCCGACGCCGGCTCAGATTTGGCGGCCGTCCGTACTCGCGCGAAGCATGTCGACGGTGGGTGGTTGGTGTCGGGACAGAAAGTCTGGACCAGCGGTGCGATCGGATCCGACTACGGCATCCTTCTGGCCCGTACTGGAGGTCCTGGCCACGCCGGCTTGTCGGTCTTCGTTGTCCCCATGAACACACCTGGGATCGACATCCGCCCCTTGCTGCAGATGGATGGCGAAAGCAAGTTCAACGAGGTGTACCTGACCGACGTAAGACTCGCTTCGGACGCGGTCGTCGGAGAAGTCGGCTCCGGATGGAAGGTCGCGACAGCGACGCTGGGACGTGAACGTCTTTCCCTCGGGGCTAACTCCGTCGGCATGTTCCGTTCGCTCGGGGATCTTGTTGACGCCGCTGAAGAGCGGGGTCGACTGCACGGGTCTCTCTGTGACGACATTTGCGACCTATGGGTCCGCACGTGGGTCCTGAAGACCACATGGGAACGAGCCATTGATGAGGGGGCCGAGCCGGGTGATGCCTCGTTTTCGGTGCTGAAGCTATTGACGTCCGAGACGCTCAAGGCCATCGGCGACCTCGGCATCGAAGCGCTTGGCCCGGACTCGCTCCAGTCGGAGGCAGAGCAGCCGATCATGCGGAGGCTCTTGGTAGGCCACGCCCAGACGATTCTCGGCGGCACCAGCGAGATTCAACGCAACATACTTGCGGAGCGTGTCCTGGGCTTGCCGCGGGCGAAATACCAAGACCGATGACCTCCCTGAAGGACTTCATCGGCCCAGGAATGCGTGTCGCTGTCGCGGACGGGCTAGGTGGCCCACGATCGATCTCTGCCGAACTCAGCGACGTCGCACGCACGGTCGGTGATGTAAGCCTGCTTCTTGGTTGGCAGCCATGGCCGGACGAGGAGCTCGACTATGGCGCCTTCAGTGATGCGGTCGCCCTCATGCCGGGATGGGGGGTTCGCCAAGCGAGCGACGCCGGGCTCGTGCGATCACTGCCGGTGCGATGGTCCGCGGTTCCAGCCTTGCTCGCCGGGCCGCTGCGGTGTGACGTCCTTGTAGTCCCGGTCGTGCCCTGTTCCGCGGGGTACGGACTTGGCACCGAGGTGTCCTGGCTCCTGGCTGCAATTGATTCGGGCGCCATGGTCCTCGGGATTGAGGCGCCTGGCCGACCCATCTGCAGCGCTGAGGAGGTTCTGTCGCGCCATGCCGTGCGGCTCGTTGGACGGGACGAGGGCCCGCTCCGGGCACTGGAGTTCAGTGCACCATCCGACGCGCACCGCGTGATCGGCGAACGGGTGGCCCGGCTGCTGCCGTCGGGATGCCGGATTCAAGTCGGACCCGGTGCGTTGGGCCAAGCGATCCTCGATGCCATCGACGTTCCTGTGCACTTGGACTCGGGCCTGCTGCCCGAGGCCGTGGTCGACCTCGACGAGCGTGGCCTCTTGGCAAGCACGCCCATTTCGACCTACCTTGCAGGCTCCGATCGGCTGGTCGAGTGGGCCGCGAGGCGTCGGCCGTTGCGGCGGGTCGAGTTCACCCACGACATCACACGTCTGAGCATCGGCACTCCGTTCTTCGCACTCAACACCGCTTTGCAGATCGACCACCAAGCGCAGGTCAACGTCGAGGGTCTCGCTGGGCAGACGGTCAGCGGCCCGGGCGGCCATCCGGACTACGCTGTTGCGGCGGCACGGTCTGTCGGTGGGCTCAGCGTGATCGCCATGCCGTCCGAACATGCTGGTCGAAGTACGTTGGTTGACGAACTAGCGGCACCCGTCTCGACCGTGGGCCACGACATCGATGTGGTCGTCACTGAACACGGAAGCATCGATCTCCGCGGTCTGGACCGAGCTCAGCGAGCTGCAGGGCTCGTCGAACTGTGGTCCTAGATGCCGAACTCGTGGAGCAGGCGCTCGTAGTACCGGGCCGGCCCACCGAACATCATCTGGGACGCCTTGGCGCGGCGGAAGTACAGATGAGCGGGGTGTTCCCACGTGAAAGCGATGCCGCCGTGCACTTGGATCGTCTCCTTGGCCACTGCCATCGAAGCCTCGGAGCAGGCGGCGTGGGCCACCGCCGCTGCTACGCCAGCGGGCGGCGCGTCAGGCAGGCCATCGATCGCGCGCAGCGCTTCATCACAGGCAGCTGAGGCGAGTTCGATCGCGGTAAACATGTCGGCACACTTGTGCTTAATGGCCTGGAACGAGCCGATCGCCCGGCCGAACTGAATCCGGTCCTTCGCGTAGGCCACGCTCATCTCGAGACATTCGCGGGCCGCACCGATTTGTTCAGCTGCCAACGCGGCCGTAGCGCGAGGCAAGACCGCGTCGAGCACCGCCGACGCGGAACCAAGGTCACCCACGGGCCGCGCCGAGACCGTGTGCAGCCGGACGGTGTAGAGCGGACGCGTGAGGTCCAAGGTCGCCAGCCTCTCGATGGACATGCCCGGTGCCCCCTTATCGACCGCGAAGAGTGTCGGACCTGAATCGGTGTTGGCGGCGATGATGAGGGTGTCTGCGACTTGGGCACTCGGCACCAGCGTTTTGGTGCCCGTGAGCATCCAGTCAGTTCCATCCTGCCGTCCCCGTGTGGTGAATCCCGACGAGCGCCACTCGCCGTCCTGTTCGTTGACGGCCAGCGTGGCGATGCGTGAGCCGTCGGCGATGGTCGGAAGGTAGTCCCTCATCGCGGACTGGTCTGTGCACAGCGTGATCGCCGAGCCAGCGAGCACGACCGAGGCAAAGAACGGCCCCGGCATGATGCGGCGACCCATTTCGGACAGGATGACGCCGAGTTCCACGTATCCGTATCCGTCTCCGCCGAACTCTTCCGGGATGGTCAACGACTGTGCGCCCAGCTGGCCTGCCAGCACCTTCCAGAGCGCTGCATCAAATCCGTCAGGGCCCTCGATCGTGGCACGCACGTCGGGTTCGTCGCACCTCGCCGTCAGCAGGCTGCGGGCAGCGTCGCGGAGATCTGCCAGGTCCGACAGTTCGGCTGTCGAGGTCATTCGGCACGTCTTTCGACACCGCTCAGCCGTACGGAGGGCCGAGCTTCGGGGGCGGACGGTTCCTTCGGCAGGCGCAGAACGCGCTCTCCCAAGATGTTCTTCATGATCTCCTCGGTTCCGCCTAAGATGCGCAGCGCGGGCGTCGACAACAGCAGCTCGTTCCACGAGAACGTGCCCCATTCACCGATATCCGCTGTCACCTTGGGGCCGACGAGTTCCGAGGCGAAGTGTGCGATCTCGGTCAAATTCTGGGCCCACTTGAGCTTGGCTGCGGACGCTTCGGGTCCGGGCTGTGCGCCGCTCCTGAGTCGGCGAACCGCTTGCTGATTGAGGTAGTCGGCGGCGCATAGAGAGGTCAGTATCTCGGCGAGTTTACGGCGCGCCGCGCCGTCGTTAGCGTGTCCGGATTCGCGCAGTAGCGCGGCCAGAAACGGGACCGAGGTTACGCGTTTGATCGGGCCCTCGGTTTCGACACCCACGCTTGCGCGTTCATTCATGAGCGTGGTTAGTGCGACGGCCCAGCCGCCGTTGACCTCGCCCAGTCGATGCGCGTCCGGTACTCGGACATCGGTAAGGAAAACCTCGTTGAACTCCGATCCGCCGCTCATCTGGCGTAGGGGTCGCACGTCAACTCCGGGAGAGTCCATCTCGACGATGAACGCTGTGATGCCCTTGTGCTTGGGGGCATCTAGGTCGGTACGGCACAGCGCCATGCCGATTTGAGCGTGCTGCGCAATTGAGGTCCACACTTTTTGCCCGTTTAGGACCCACACATCACCTTGACGGACAGCGCGCGTCTGCACGCTTGCCAGGTCCGATCCCGCGCCCGGCTCGCTGAACAGCTGGCACGCGATGGCATCGCCCCGGAACATCGCCGGCAGGAACCGATCCTTCACGTCCTGGTTGGCGTGGGCCAGGATGGTCGGGCCGATCATGTTCAGGCCGATGACGGACAGAACAGCTGTGTCGGGTACGGCGTACTGGGTCTCGACGAGGTCGTACATCATGTCGTGGATGGGCGTTAGCCCGCGCCCGCCATATGGTGGTGGACCTGTGATCCAGCCGAAGCCCGCCTCGTACCGCGTCTTTTGCCAGTCGCGTGCCGCGGCCAGTTTCGCTTCCTCGACCTCGGGCGGATCGTCGTTGAAGTAGCCGGTGTGATCATCGCCCACACCCCAGGCGATTGCGGCGTCGCCGTCCGTATGTTTGCGCGCTTTCGCATCGAGAAACGCGTGCGCGTCGGCCACGAACCGGTCCATTTCCGGGTCCATCTTCGCTCCTTGCTGAATACGCCGGGCTCAGGCGACGGTGTTCCTCTTGACCCTGGACCGCTCTAGGAAGGCGGTGACGATGCCCTGGTGCTCTGGGGTGTCGAACGAGGCGTATTCAGCGTCGAGCGCATATTCCAGAACTCCCTGGACGGCTCGCTTCATGTGCAGGTTGAGGGCCCGTTTGGTCGTTTGAATTGCGTGTGCTGGTTGTTGGGCCAGCTTCTCGGCAACCGCCAGCGCCTCGTCGAGGACAGCCTCGTCGGAAACCACCCGGTTCGCCAGGCCGAGTTCGACGGCAAGTTTCGCGGGGATCGGCGCACTCGTCAGGAGGTATTCCTTGGCCTTGAGCATGCCCATCAGCATCGGCCAGGTTGGTGCGCCGCCGTCAGCAGCGGTTAGGCCGACACCCACGTGCGGATCGGCCATGTGGGCCGATTCGGCGATGAGCACGATGTCGCTGCAGATCGCGAGGTTGCACCCCAAGCCAACGGCGGGCCCGTTGACAGCGGCGACGACGGGGAGCGGGAATTCCAGCATCTCGCGCAGCAGGCGGCCGGCGTTGTCGATTTCCACGCGACGAGCGGCCTTGTCGCTCCATAGCGAGGCCAGATGTTCGAAGTCACCTCCGGCGCTGAAGGCCTTTCCAGCTCCGGTTATGACGACGGCGCGGGCATCGCGATCTTCGGCCAGTTGGCGCCATACCGAAATGAGGGCGCCATGCATGGCGGCGTTGGTCGCGTTGAAGACTTCGGGTCGGTTCAGGGTGAGGAGTCGGATTGGTCCGCGCTCTTCTACAAGAAGCTCTGGGGCGAACAAGGGGGACATCACATGCTCCTCGATTGTGGTTCTGACCCATTCGAACCATTATTGACTCATAAGTCAAGTCTGGCTAAAGTCAGATGTTCGTGAGTCTCGCGGAGGAGAACTGAGTTGGCGCTGTCAGGCGGACTTCTCGATGGGCGCGTGGTCATCGTCACTGGTGGTGGCGGCGGCATCGGGCGCAGCCATTGCCTGGAACTTGCGTCGCATGGTGCGGTCGTCGTCGTCAACGATCTCGGTGTGGCGCTTGACGGCGACGCAACGGCAAGCGATCCAGCGAGCCAAGTCGTCGCAACGATCGAGGAGTCGGGAGGCACAGCGTCAGCCAACGGCCGCTCTGTAGCCGACTTCGATGCCATGCGGGGTCTCGTGTCCGAGACCGTGGAGCGGTACGGACGGCTCGATGCCATCGTGAACAATGCCGGGATCCTCAGGGACGGGGTGATCACCAGCAGCTCTGCTGAGGACTTCGACGCAGTCTTGAGCGTCCACCTCAAAGGCACCTTCAACCTCACCAAGCATGCGTGCGACTACTGGCGAGCTGAGTACAAGTCAGGCCAGCCTACGGCGGCCCGGATTGTGAACACGACGTCCGGAGCCGGACTCATGGGCAGCGTCGGCCAGATCGCTTACGGGGCGGCCAAAGCCGCGATCGCGAACATGACCATGACTACAGCGCTCGAGGGCGCGCGTTATGGCGTCACGGCGAACTGCATTTCGCCCCTCGCCGCGACAAGGATGACTGCCACCGTCGGTTGGGAAGCCGAGTCGGCTGGGTGGGATCGACTCGACCCGGCAAACAGCAGCCCTGTGGTTGCTTGGCTCTGCTCGGAGGCATCGGGCTGGCTGACCGGCCGCATCCTTCGTGTCGATGGTGCCGACCTCTATCCGGTGCAACCGTGGACAATCGGTCCCGGGCTCCGGTCGAGGACCGGCGAACGGCTCGACGCGAACGAAATCGATGCCGGTCTGCGCATCGCCTTCGGCACTGCTCCCGCCGGGGTCGCCGGATTGCGTGTCCCGGCGGTTGTCAGATGACTGCGATCGCGTCGGTCGGGACCTATCTGCCGCCATGGGGCACAGCGGATGGGCGTGCGTGCGGGCAAGATGAGGACGCCGTCACTCTCGCGATCTCAGCCGGGCTTGCCGCGTTGCGCCACTCAAATGAAGACGTTCGGAGCGTCGTCCTTGTGTCCCGGGACCTGCCACTTCTCGAGGGCGGAAACAGTGCAGCTCTCCTGGCCGGCCTTGGATTGCCAAATGACATACGGGTAGTCGAACAGATCGGAGGAGCCCCTGCGGTTCTCGATGCGCTCACCGGCGCGCCGGCAGGAACCTTGGTCATCGGAGCGGACGTGGAGCCAGCTGCGGCTGCGGCGGTTGTGGTGGGGCTCGACGGCGTCGGGATCCTTCCGGCCGGCCGGGTAGTCCGAAGCCTGCCGGTCCGCAGTCGCAGAGCTGACGGCTCCCGTCGTGACTACGAGGATCCGCGCCTTGAATCAGTGCGGGGCGCCGGAGTTTCCCTAGGGCTCCTGGGACTCGATGAGTCGGCGGACTCCATCGCTGGCGTGACTGCGAAAGCCGCTGGTCGTCACCTTGAGCCCAAGGCCCCGACGTTCACAGCGCCGACCGCCAGTTCCGGCCTGTTCGCCTTGGCCGCCTTGGAGACCGTGGGTACCGGGGGGTTGGTCGTCGGCGTCGAGCAGGCCTCGGCGACCGCCGTTCGAGTACAGGGTGTGCCCGCTGTCCACCGCGATGAACGTGCTCCGCAGCCAGCGCCGAATCTCACGCTGACGCCCGGGCCAGAGATTGGAATCTCGTTGGCCGCATACGAGCGTGCTTTCGAGCCGAAACTCCGTTGGGAGGGTGGCGCTTGTGATGCTTGCGGCGAGTTGGCCATGCCACCACGGTTGCGCTGTTTGCGCTGCGGCTCGGAGGCCGGATGGAGCGCGAGATCACTGCCGCGAACCGGGACGGTCTACACCGGCGTCACCATCCATGTCCCAGTGCCGGGCCTGAAGACTCCCTATTCTCTGGCCATTGTTGAGCTCGATGACGTTGGCCTTCGCGTTCTCGTTCAGGTCACCGGCGTCGCTGCAGGAACGACCGAAATCGGTGATCGGGGATCCTTGGTGTTCCGGCGGGTGGCGGTGCGTTCCGGGGTGCCTGACTATGGCTTCGCCTTCCGGCCCGATGTCTCGGACACGGCCAGTGGAGGCGTTCGACAGGCCGAAGGCGTACGGGCATGAGGCGCGTCGCAATGGTCGGTGCCGGTATGACGACCTTCAAGGAACACTTCGATCTCGGCATCAAGGAACTCGTGCCGATGGCAGTTTCCGAGATGGGCGCCCACGTCGACAAGGGGCTCGACCGCGCTGACATTCAGGCTGCCTGGTTCGGTGAGCTCACGACCACGGACGGCTTCCCATCGGGAATTCTCGCCGACTCAACCGGCCTCCTCGACATCCCGGTCACGCGTGTGGAAAACGCCTGCGCGACGGGCAACGATGCGATACGGAATGCGACCTTCGCTGTGGCTTCGGGGGCGATCGACGTCGCCCTCGTCGTTGGCGCTGACAAGGTGCGCGAATCGTCCAGCCGCAGCACGTTCTGGGAGTGGGCGGCACTCACTCGTGACGCCGCTTGGGATTACCCGCTTGGTCTCGTAGCGCCGGCGAACTTCGCGCTCCACGTAGCCCGCTACCTATATGAAACGCCCGCCACGCGCGAGCACATGGCGATGATCGCCGTCAAGAACCACCGTCATGCCTTGAACAATCCAAAGGCGCAGTTGCGGTTCGAGATCACAGTGGAGCAGGTGCTGAACGCGCCGACGGTCGTCGAGCCGTTCGGGCTCTACGACTGCACGCCGCAGAGTGACGGGGCCGCGGCGGTCCTCCTGGTCGCCGAGGCCGTCGCTGACCGATACACCAACAATCCCGTGTGGGTGCGAGGGGTTGGTCTCGGTGTCGATCGCGTTATGCACCAGCACAAGAAGGACATGACGACCTTCCCCGCGACCGTCAAGGCCGCGAAGGCCGCATACGGGATGGCTGGCATATCGCCGGCCGATATCGACGTAGCGGAAGTCCACGACTGCTTCACCGGAGTTGAACTCATCAGCTACGAGGATCTTGGCTTCGCCGAGCGTTTCGAGGCATGGAAGCTGGTCGAAGCCGAAGCCACAACTTACGGCGGCCAGATTCCGGTGAACGTAAGCGGAGGACTGAAGGCCAAGGGACATCCTCCTGGGGCAACTGGCGTGGCGCAGTGCGTCGAACTGTTCGAGCAGCTTCGCGGCGACGGCAACAACCAGGTGGCTGACGCCAGATTCGGTCTTGCCCACAACATCGGTGGCCCAACCGCGGTGTCGGCTGTGACCGTGCTGAGCAACGAGCGGGGCTGACGTGGCCGCCATCGACCTGACCGACCCAGCCTCGACGCCGCAAGGCGCCGTCGTCTATTCCGGCATTGAAGAATTGGAGGCGGCCGTCGGCATCGAGCTTGGACCGACCGAGTGGTTCATCGTCGACCAACGTCGCATCGACGGATTTGCTCAGGACACCGAAGACCATCAGTGGATCCACGTCGACCCGGAGCGAGCCGCCGGGGGCCCGTTCGGAGCCACGGTCGCGCACGGATTTCTGACGCTTTCGCTGGTTCCCTACTTCGTCAATCAGCTGCGGCGCATCGAAGGCGCATCTATGGGCGTGAATTACGGCTTAGACAGGGTCCGGTTCCCGGCCCCGGTACTAGCCGGCAGTCGTATCCGCGGTCGCACAGAGATGACGAGCGTCGAGCGCCGCGGTCCTGGTGCCGTACAGGTCACTACGCAGACGACGATCGACATCGAGGGTTCGGAGAAGCCGGCGTGCGTCGCCGCGCTCGTGGCCCGCTACTTCTATCCCGAACCCTGATGTGGCGTCTGTGCTTAAGCACGCTGACCACGGCTCGATCAAATACTAGAGAGGTATATCCATGAAGTTGGACGGAAGATCAGCGATCGTTACCGGTGGCACAGGCGGCCTCGGGGAGGCGTGTGTACGTCGACTCGCTGCTGAGGGCGCCGCAGTCGTGATCGCCGATCTTGACCCGGAGCGCGGCGAGAAGCTGGCAGCGGATGTCGATGGCAACGCCGTCTTCGTGCCGACCGATGTACTCGATGACGCGTCGGTTCGCGCCGCCATTTCGCGAGCGCACGACTTGGGCTCGTTCAATCATGTTGTGATCGCACATGGAGGAACGGGCACGCCCGAGCGGATCGTCGGACGTGATGGATCTGCCGCGAGCCTCGATTCATTCCGCAAGATCATCGACGTCTACCTCACGGGAACCTACAACGTCTTGCGCTTGGGAGCTGCTGGAATGGCCGCCAACGACCCCGACGAGGATGGAGGTCGGGGATCGATCGTCACGACCTCGAGCATCGCAGCATTCGAGGGACAGATCGGGCAGGCCTCTTATGCAGTGGCAAAGGCTGGGGTCGCCGGCTTGACCATCGCTGCCGCCCGCGACCTGGCGAGTATCGGGGTACGCGTCGTCTGCATCGCTCCGGGGACCATGCTCACGCCGATGATGGCGTCCGTGGGGCAGGAAATGCTCGACGCCTTCGCTGCAGCTGTTCCGTTCCCGAAACGACTGGGACGCCCCGAGGAGTTCGCATCGCTTGTCCTCGAAGGGCTGACCAATCCATACCTCAATGGCGAAACACTCCGGCTCGACGGTGCCCAGCGTTTCGCGCCGCGCTGAAAGCGTCAACTGAGCGATGTCGACCGAGGGATGAACATGACGGAAGAACTCGTAGTAGAGCGGGTCGGATCGGTTCAGGTCATAACGATCAATCGTCCCGAGGCGAAGAATGCCCTGAACGCTGCCGTAGCCCACGGCATTGCAAATGCGGTGGACGATCTTGACGCCGACGATTCTCTGCGTGCCGGCATCCTCACAGGAGCGGGTGGCACTTTCTGTTCGGGCATCGATCTAAAGGCCTTCATACGCGGAGAGACGCCCTTGGTCGGCAATCGGGGTATTGCGGGCATTACCAAGAGGCCACCGCGAAAGCCAATGATCGCGGCTGTCGAAGGCTGGGCCCTCGCTGGCGGCTTCGAGCTTCTGCTCGCGTGTGATCTGGTGGTGGCGGCACGATCGTCGCAATTCGGCGTTCCCGAGGTGAAGCGTGGGCTTGCCGCCGGAGGAGGGGGCGCGTACCTCTTGCCGAAGCGTCTTCCTTTGGCGATTGCCATGGAAATGCTGTTGACCGGCGATCCGATTGAGGCCGCGCGTGCCGAGGCGCTTGGCATGGTTAACCGGGTAGTCGAGGACGGGGCTGCCCTCGGTGGCGCCTTGGAGCTCGCCATGGCGATTTCTCGAAACGGGCCACTTGCTGTGGCTGTGAGCAAGAAGGTCGCACGCGAATCGTCCAACTGGTCGTGGGACGAGGGCTGGACGATCCAAGAAGACATGATGCGCCCGGTCTTCGCGTCGAATGATGCCCACGAAGGCGCCACCGCCTTCGCTGAAAAGCGTGATCCCCTCTGGACCGGCACGTAGGCGTCGCGACTACGCATGCGGAAATCGCCGACCGGCACAAAGTTCTTCGAAAGGCCGTGACGCCAGCCTCTTCGAGAGTTATAGTGACGTAGATCTCATAGTTAACTAATTGCACTACCGCGTGGGTGGGAGGCCTGATGGCGACTTCAGTTTTGCCAGCGGCGATTCCTTCCTTGCCGCGACGACTTTTCGCGATAGCCAAACATTTCGGCCGGCTGATGTCCCGGCGTCCGGTCGCATTGAGCGAGTCCCTAGGACGGGCACAGTTCATTGCCGACGGCAACCTTGTCGTTGTCGGCGCATTCACGTTTGCCGTGCCAACGGATCCGTCAACTCCGGCGCACAGCCAAACCAATCATTTGACCACGCAAGGACGCGCGTGAGCACGGTAATCGCGGGCATGGCTCGCGTGGGTGATTTCTTTGCCATGGTCCTCGGTTCATTCCGGGCGATGTTTCGTCGGCCCTTTCCCATCGGTGAGGTTCTTGAGCAGACCGTCTTCATCGCTGGTGTCTGCATCCTTCCCGTCATCTTCGTGACGATCCCGTTCACCGTCTTGACCCAGTTCTTTCTCGGTCAACTAACCACCGAGATCGGTGGCAACGACATTTCGGGTGCCGGAGCGGGACTCGCAGTCGTCCAGGAACTTGGGCCTATGTGTTCCGTGTTGGTGGTTGCGGGCGCCGGAGCAACGGCCGTGACAGCTGACCTCGGCGCTCGCAAGATCCGTGAGGAGCTGGACGCGTTGCAGGTGATGGGCCTCGACCCGCTCCACCGGTTGGTGGCTCCCCGCATCATCGCGTTCATCATTGTGACGATCGGACTGAGTGGCATCGTCATGGTCGTCGGGTTGGCAGGAACCATGATCTTTTCGGTCCTCGCGCTTCACTCCAGCCCCGGACTATTCCTGTCGACACTTACCCTGATCACCAGCCCAGCTGCCTTCTGGACGGCCATCATCAAGACGGCGACGTTTGGTACGGCCGCGGCGCTAGTCGCCTGCTACCTGGGCATCAACGCGAAGGGCGGACCCAAGGGAGTCGGCGAGGCCGTCAACCAGACCGTTGTCTTCACTCTCATGATTCTCATGGCACTCAACACCGTGATCACCGGAGTCTTCCTGCAGGTGAGCGGCTGACATGACGGCGGCGTTGGGAGAAAGGCAGACATCGCGGTCGGGAAGTGTGGGAGCGGCGGCCGCCAAGCTGAAGGCCGTGGTGCCTAACCTCTTTGCCGACGCGGGAGACCAATTCGCTTTTTTCTTCACGGCACTTGTCGGCGTTGGCACAGCGCTTCGCCATTATCGGCGTGAGACATTCCGGTTGATCGCAGGGGTGACGTTCGCGACCGGGGCCCTCGCGGTGATCGGTGGGACCGTCGTGACGGTCGGATTTCTCACGGGGTTCGGTGCCATCGAGGTCGGCCTCCAGGGATACGACACGTTGAACAACATCGGGATTGAAGCTCTTTCTGGATTCATCTCTGCCTACATCAACACCCGGCTCGCGGCACCCGTCGTGGCCGGCTTCGCGCTGACGGCGACGGTGGGCGCCGGGTTCACCGCGCAACTGGGCGCGATGCGGGTATCCGAAGAGATTGATGCTTTGGAAACGATGGCAATCAGGTCGATTCCCTACCTGGTCAGTACCCGGATCATTGGTGGATTCCTCGCGGTCATCCCCCTGTACGCCGTTGCCCTGCTCGCGTCGTATGCATGCACGAAGCTGGTCGTCACGTTGATCTATGGACAGTCTGGCGGCGCATACCAGCATTACTTCACATCGTTCCTGATCCCAAGTGACATCTTCATCTCGTTCGTTGAAGCGATCGCGATGTCCGTGATCATCATGTTGGTCTGTTGTTACTACGGCTACAACGCGACCGGCGGACCTGCTGGCGTGGGCCGCGCTGTCGGTAGCGCCGTGCGCCTGTCTTTGGTCGCCATCCTGTTTGCCGACGTCCTGCTCAGCTTCGCGCTGTACGGCTCCACCGACACGCTGCACATTTCGGGGTAGCGGCATGGCAGATTTGGAACTCGGGCGTCGTCGGCGGCAGGTTGTTGGTGCAAGCAGTCTGCTCGGCTTGGCCCTTATGGTGACCCTCCTGCTGGCGATCTACGCCAAGACGTTCGAATCAGACGTCGACGTCAACCTACGCGCTGACCGCGCTGGTCTTCTCCTCGATCCCGGTGCAGATGTGCGCGCGTTTGGGGTGCCCGTGGGTAGGGTCCGATCGGTCTCGTTGAGCGATGACAACCGAGCCCACATTGTGTTGGCGATCCGGTCGGATCAGGCCGATCGGATTCCGCGGGACACACCCGTCTCGATCCGCGCCAGCACGGTTTTCGGAGCCAAGTTCGTTGATCTGCAAGTGCCCAGAGGCTCAGTCGCGGACCCAATCACAGCCGGATCGACCCTTTCAGCGGCTGACACAACGATCGAAATCAACGACGTCTTCCAGCACGCCTTGTCCGTGCTGGAGACCGTCAAGCCGCTTCAGCTTCAGCACACGCTCGGAACGCTCGCGACAGCACTGGACGGCCGCGGTGCGTCACTCGGTCGGTTCCTATCCGAGGTGAACTTATATCTGGGCGCGTTGGACCCGTCGCTGCCACGGCTCAACGGCGATCTTGGCTTGGCTGCGAGCGTGCTCGACACGTACGCGGACGTGGCACCCGACCTCATCGCCACGCTCGACAACGCCAGCACCACGAGCGACACGATCCATGACAAATCGGCCGTTCTTTCAGCGTTCCTGGTGGATCTCACGAGACGGGGCCATCAGATTCGTACCTTTGCAGACCTGACTGAAGAACCCCTCAACGACGCGGCCGGGAATCTGCGTCCGGTGTTGGGCCTCGCCCAGGTGTATGCACCTGAACTCGGTTGCCTCATCTTTCATCTCCAAGACAGCAACGTACGTCTAAGTACCGTGATTTCGGACGTGTTCAACAGCGCTCAGGCCTTCGCTGGGTTCCTCCCCGCTCAAGCGCCGTATACAACAGAGAACTTGCCACGACTGGCCAAGGGGACGGGCCCAAGGTGTTTCCCGCAACCGACCACGGAACATCCCACGCTGAAGCCCGAGGTGCTCGGCGACGGGGTTCCGGATGTCTACGATCCTTCGGTCGTGAACGGCTCCGTCAGCGACCCGTCGCTCCTCGTACAGAACCTAATCGGCGACTTCTTCGGGCCCCAAGCGCTCGCGTCGCTCCTTGAGATTGTCGGGTCCCATCCATGAGAGCACGCACCGGACCCCTGCTCAAGGTCCTCGCCTACGTCTCCATCACTGGGCTAATGCTCGCGCTCGTTGGCCTTACCTTCACCCGAACTCGTATCGAAGCGGCGCACACGTATTTCGCTGAATTCAGCGACACGTCCGGGCTTCGGAACGGCTTGGATGTGCGCGCCCGAGGTGTGGCCATCGGCACAGTGCAGCACATTTCTTTGGTTCGCAATGGCGAAGCGGTCAAGGTGGCGTTCACGGTCCCGGATCACGTCAGGTTGCCCGTATCGACCGTGGCGCGAATCCGGTACGCGAACTTGATCGGCGACAGATACCTTGATCTCTCGCCTGGAAATGACCGGAACGGACCCGTGCTGCCGCGGGGAGCCAACATTGGGCTGAGACACACCAAGCCGGCCCTCGATCTGGACGCCTTCTTCGCCGGTTTCGACCCGCTGATGCAGGCCCTGCAACCCCAGCAGGTCAACGAATTGGCCACCAATCTACTGTCGGTAACCAACGGCCAGGCCGGCGCCATCGACCAGATGCTTGCGACGGTAGGCCGACTTACCTCGGGACTGGCGGAGCACGACCAACTTATTGGTGAAGTCATCGATCATTTGGCCGCGGCTTTGCGGACGGTCGACCAGAAGAGCGACGAAGTCGACCAACTCATCGTCGGCCTGAACAACCTACTGCGCGGCCTGTCCCGCGACCGGAAAAAGATCGTCGGCGACTTGGAATCGGTAAACACGTTGGCATCGGATACGGCAAATCTGGTGCACGACATTCGCCCTGGTCTGAAGGAGAACCTGGTCAACGTCGGGACGGTGGCTCGTTCCATCAATGAGAACAGCAAGGACATCTCCGAGGTGTTCGACATATATCCAGAGGTGCTGACGAAGCTCGCGCGCGCAGGAATGTACGGCGCGTGGTTCAACTTCTACATCTGTCAACTGCGGCTCAGGATCGAGATTCCAGGCTCGGCGCCAGTCTTCACACCATTCACCGGCCAGAAGAGCCGGCGCTGCGCGTTCCCAGAAGGGCAGGGGAACCAGTGAAGAGTTTTCATGAGATGAATCAGGCCGTTCTGGGCTTCATAGGGCTTCTCGTCGTCAGTGTGCTTATGGTGGGGGCGCTTTCGATAGGTAAAGTCAATTCTGCCCTCGCTGGCGGGTCCTACCGCGCCGAGTTGTCCGACTCCGGTGGACTGCGACCGGGCGACGATGTGCGGGTCGCTGGAATGAACGTCGGCACCGTCGACTCGGTCAAACTGGACGGCACCACAGTGTGGGCATCCTTCACGGCGAGTGACGTGACGCTCGGAATCCTCACTTCGGCTGCCGTCAAGAGCGAGAACGCGCTCGGCAGCAAGTACCTGGCCATCAAACCGTCCGGGTCAGGGACGTTGAACACGATCCCGAAGTCGCGCACCGACCCTGGAATCGCTGCCCCCGAGGCGCTCGGCTCGCTTACCACCACAGTCGAAGGGATCGATGAGAAGCGGCTGGCAAGATCGCTCAACTCGCTCTCGGACGTTCTGGAGCAGACGCCGGAAGAGTTCCGGGGTGCGGTCGCCGGCGTAGGTCAGTTGTCGCGCACCATCGGCACACGTGACGCGAGCCTGAGCGAACTTCTTCAGCGTTCAGCATCGGTCTCCGGACTCTTGGCAGACCGCAATGAAGAGTTGACCTCACTAATGGGAAGCGGCGGCAAGCTCTTCAAGGCGCTAGCGGAACGCGAAAGGGTGATTGACGACCTCCTACTGAACATCGCGGCCGCGACCGAAGAGCTGCGCGGGCTGGCCAAGGACAACGCCACCACGCTCCACCCCGCCATGATCGAACTGCAGAAGACCGCAGATCTTCTGAACAAATACCGCGGGAGCCTGGACTTCGGGGCCAAGAATCTGGACGCGTTCATCCGTGGGCTAGGTGAAGCAGTGGGTTCCGGTCCGTTCTTCCAGGCCTTCGTGCAGAACATCACCCAGCCAGAGAATCTCATGCCCACCCTTGATCAAATACTCACCGGACAAGTGTCATGAGCGCGCGAACTAAGTCCGTGGTCGTGATCACGGTGCTCGCCATCTTGGTGCTGGGCGGGGGCATCATTTGGCATTCTCAGTCGAAGTACCAGGTGACGGCACATTTCGGCCACACGGCGGGCATCTATCCGGGCGACAACGTAACGCTACTGGGAGTGCCGATCGGCAGGGTCTCATCGATTCAGCCAGGAGCGCGCGATGTCAAAGTGATTCTTGAACTTGACTCCAAGCAGCCGGTGCCGGCCAATGCACGGGCTGCCATCATCGCCAAGTCGCTCGTGACCGTGCGGGCCGTTGCCATCGGTCCCGCATATCAGGGTGGCCCACGACTAAAGGGCGGAGACGTCATTCCGCAGACCCGAACCGCAACGCCGGTCGAGTGGGACGAGGTCAAGCAACAGGTGACCAGCCTGGCAAGAGCACTAGGGCCTCAAGGCACAAACCGGCATGGTGCGTTAAGTCGGCTGGTCTCAGGAACGGCACGTAACCTTGATGGTGAGGGCGCCACCCTCAACGAGACATTGGGCGACTTGTCCGCCGCGATGACCACTTTGGCCGACAACCGGGGCAACATTTTTGCGACGGTCAAGAACCTGCAGGTTCTGGCTGATGCCCTTAATGAGAGCGATGCCCAAGTACGGTCCTTCAACACCAATCTGGCGCGCGTGTCCGCCGTTCTGGACCATCGACGCGACGACTTGAGTAAGGCCCTGGAGGGGCTGCGGCTGGCTTTCGCAGAGGTGCGTACGTTCCTCCAGCAGAACGGTGAGCTAACGGCAGCAACCCTTGGCAAACTGCAGAAGACATCAGAGATGCTAGCTGCGAATCGTCAGAACCTCGCTGACGTCCTCCAAGTGGCCCCCACGGCTGCCTCGAACTTCTACCACATTGAGGATCCGCGCGTCGGAGCTTCCACCGGAGCGCTCGCCTTCGGGAATTTCAACGCGCCGGCCCAGATCATCTGTGGTGCCCTGATCGCAGTAGGCGGTGATGTGAGCAGTTGTGTCACCGCCTTGGGCCCATTCGCCAAGTACCTCGTCCTGAAGCTTCCCGGAGTCGGTCCGGACCCATCGCCAGGTACCGCCACATCGCAGCAAAGGGACACAACGCCGGCGCTCTTGACGGACCCGCCCGAGCTTCTTCCGAAGGGTGTGCAGGACCTATTGGGCAGGTCCGACCTGCTGGGACTGTTGCGCGGAGTCCCGAAATGAAGCACCTGACGGCGGCCGCAGCGACGGCGATTTCCATCCTTTTTGTTGGCGGGTGCACATTCACCGGCCCGAACAACTATCCGATTCCGTTCACAAAAGGATCCCACGCCGACGACGTTGCGATCACCGTCGTCTTGGCGAACGCCGCCAACCTCGTGGCGAACTCCGAGGTCAAGTACCGCGATGTGCCGGTCGGCACTGTTCGGCGAATAGAACTGAAGAACTGGTCGGCAGTCCTGACCGTCGGGTTGACCAAGGATGCTCGTATTCCGGCCAACGCCACAGCCACGCTCGCCCAGAAGAGTCTGCTCGGTGCCGAATATCTGGCTCTAGACAGCCCTCCTGCCGGCGCAAGCGGCGAGCTCCTTCGCAGCGGCGACGTCATCGGGCTGGACCGGACGGGCCGGTACCCCGAGACGGAAGAGGTGCTTTCTGCGGCAGCCATGCTGCTCAATGGTGGCGGTCTCGGTCAAGTGCACGCGATTATCAAAGAGTTGAACGATGCCCTCGACGGCCGGTCGGGCGACGTCAAAGCTTTGGTCAAGCGCATAACTGAGTTCTCCGCCGAGTTGGATTCGCAGCGAACAAACCTGGTGTCAGCCATGGAGAGCCTCGACCGGCTGGCGCGGAAGGTCAATAACCAGTCCGACAAGATCGACGAAGCCTTGGGATCGCTTCCCAACGGAGTGAACGTGATCAACGAGCAGCGTGACGAGCTCGTCAGCGGACTTGACTCATTGCATGAACTCAGCGGTGTGGTTCACCGCATCGTGACCCAGTCACAGTCCGACGTAACCTTCGATCTCGAGGCGCTGAGGCCAGTCAGCCGTCAACTAGCAGCGAGCAGCGACAACTTGGCCAAAGCGCTCGGCGACCTGACCTTCCCGTTCCCCACCAAGGTCGTCAATCGCGCATACCAGGGCGACTACCTGAATCTCGCCATAACATTCAACGTCTCGGTGCCAGAACTCGCCCGCGTCTTCGCAGGAGGGACTCCACTGGACGGCCTTTACACGGCCTTCATCAAGGGCGTCCCTACTGGGGCAGCCGTCGACCGGTCGGATCCGCTGGGCGATCCCAGCAAGCTTGTCCGCGGTGACCCGCCTCCCTCAGCGGCGCCAGCCATCGGACAGCCCACTTTGGCCCCCGCTAAACCCTCGGGACAGCCGAATCAGTTACCCGCGCCCGACTCGACTCCCGCCGACGGCCTGGGCGGGCTTGTAGGCGGACTCTTGGGCGGGCTGGGGGGCAGGTGATCACATGTTGACTCGCATCGTCAAAGGACAGCTCATCGCGTTCGTCGTCATTTCATCGGTGGCGATCGGAGCGATCGCAGCGTTCTATGTGAAACTCCCCCAGCAGCTGGGTTATGGCCAATACCCGCTGTCGGTGCGCCTCGCTGACGCCGGCGGCCTCTATCCAAAATCCGCAGTGAACTACCGAGGTAGTCAGATAGGCGAAATCACCGACATCCAGGTCCCACAAGGTGGGGGTGTCTTGGTTCAAGCTCGGATCCGCCGCGACGTCCAACTGCCCGAGAATGTCGGTGCCGTCGTGCGCAGCATGTCGGTAGTCGGCGAACAGTATCTCGACATGGTTCCCCCTCGTGATGCCAGTGCGACAGCGCTCAGGGCCGGTGCCACGATTCCTGAGTCACGCACGTCGTTACCCACCAGCACCAATGACCTCTTGACTGCGGTGGACCAGCTCGTGACCGACGTTCCACAACGTGACCTGAAGATCACGGTGAATGAATTGGCCACGGCATTTGATGGACGCGGAGGCGAACTCGGTTCCATCATCGACAACGGGGGCAGCCTGACCGATGCCGCGATGGGCAACATTGGTCCGACCCGGGCCCTCATCAGGGATCTCCAGCCGATGCTTAGCACCCAGCAAAGTCTCGACCCGAAGATCAGATCCTTCTCGAACAGCCTCGAGTCTCTGAGCCATCAACTCAAGAAGAACGACGGCGACATTCGGGCGATACTAACAACCGGCGGCCCCTTCTTGGATCAGGTCGCCAGGACCACACAGCAATTGCAGCCAGTGCTTCCACCGCTTCTAAGCGACCTTTCGGTGCTGGGCGACGTCCTCCGGGCGTATCTTCCCGGTATCGAACATCTACTGATTGTTCTGCCAGCGTTGCTCCCGACATTCAACGAGATCACCGACGAAGACAACCCGTCTAAGGCCTACCCAGAGGCGAGACTTTACTTCAAACTGAACACCCAGCCGCCAGCGTGCACGTCGGGCTACCCAATGGCGCACGACATTCGGGATCCTTCGCAAATCGATCCGGCACCACTGCCTCCCGACCTCTACTGCAAGGCTCCAACCAACGACCCTCGCGTGATTCGTGGAGCGCGAAACGACCCGTGTCCCAACGGCGCGGGGCGCAGCGCCAATGCCGCAGGCTGCGGCCTCACGTTCAACACCTACAGCCCAAGCGAGAAGCATGGTCTTGTGTTTGGGCCCAAATAGACTGACGAGATCGATGGCCCTACTCCCAAGCCCATGTCGCTCCGGCATGGCAACCATGAAAGTCCTGGTGACGATCCGTTGAAGTCCTTCAGCAAACGCGATGTCCTGATCGTCGCCAGCTTGGTTCTAGCGGTCGGAATGGCCGTGTGGCAAGGTCATGAGCTGCGCGCAGACAGAGCGGACCTGAGCCGACGATCGGCTGCCATCCATACAGCGGAAGCTCAGGTCATCGACCTGACCACGATTGACTCGGCGACGGTCCGGCAGAAGCTAAAGCTGCTCTCAAAGCGAACGGAGGGCGAGTTCCGGACACAACTCGACGGCATCACCGCGTCATTCGTGAAAATCATCGGCGAGAACAATGTACGGGCTTCGGGCACGATCGACTCTGCGGCAGTCGCGCGCTTCAACCGCAACGAGGCAACCGTGATCATCGCGTCGACCGCCCACGTGAGCAACAAGGCACAGCGAGATCCGACCATCCGCACTTATCGAATGAGCGTTGATCTCCGATGGAGGAACGACCATTGGCTCGTCACGGGGATGGAGTTCGTCGCATGACAGATCCCACCACCGGCCCCCGCGACGCTTCCAGCGCATCAGCGGTCACCTCGGGTGAGTCCCGATCTGGGCGCGAGCGAATCGCCGCCGTCCTTTGCATCGTCCTGCTGCTGAGTGGGGGCGCGATCGGCCTTGTCAACCTGAAGCACGACCGTGAGGCTTCTGCAGCCAGACAAGCCCAGAGCCGAGCCGTCACGGGCGTCGAGCAAATCCTCAGCTACCGTCACGCCACCGTTATCGGCGAGCTCCGCACGGAGCGAAAACTGGTGACGGGCGAGTTCGGCGTCGCATACCCGAAACTTGTCAGGCGCACCATCGGTCCGGCTGCGGCTGAAGCCAAGATCGATACGCAGGCAACCGTCAGTGCTCACGGAGTCGTGTCAGGATCCACCGACAAGGTAGTCGTCCTGCTCTTTGTGGACGTCACCTCCAAATCGCCACGACTGCGATCGCCACACCTCGCAGGGAGCCGGATCGAGGTCACCATGAAGAAGGTCGGCGGTAGCTGGCGAATCGCCGACCTTGAGCCGGTCTGACAGAGATTGGCGAGCAGAGTCGCACGGCTCACCCAATGTGTCCCGACCGCTCTGCCTCTACACGGTCTGCGCCAGGCCGCCAGCTCTCGCTGCCCGTAGCATCGCGAGTCGCGTCGGCGCAGGCGGTTTCGACGGCAACCGGGGTATCGGCTGCCCGCGTCTTGACGTTTCTTCCGTCAGGCGCGCCATCAACTTGCGCTTGACATCATCACTCGGGCGTAGGACCTCGATGGGATTTTGCATCAGGGGGTGCTGTGGGAGCGCCCGCTCGACGTGCAGCCAACTCACGCCGTCCCTCGTCGTGAGATCACCGACGAAGGTCTCTTGACCTAGGAACGTCAACGTGGCCTTGCCGGCACACTGCCATGGCGCGCCGCGCGGCATGATCAGCCGGAAGCGGTCTCCAACTAGATCGTGCTGAGATGCTCGGATTGGCAGCGGGTAGCCGTCCTCATCACACAGCGTGAGGTGCGGGCGAACGTTGCGCGCGAGAGCTTCCTGCGCGATCTCCTGCCAAGCCCGTTGAGGCCATTGCGCTGGCGCGCTGCCTTTCCCAGCCGGAGTGGGGTCAGATCGCTCGCAGCTCGAGCCCGTCGGAGCGTTCCATACCCGTGGTGAGACATCCATCGCTGCCGGATCGTCCCACCACAAGACTCGTTCGGGCGTGACCTCCACGATGATTCGCGTCCAGTACCAGACCGCCTCGCGGGCCTCGCTCCACTGGAGTCCGAAACTGATGCTCTCGAAGCCGGTCTCGGCAACGTAGCGAACGGCATTGGCCTGTAGGTCGCTGTCCCGAACTGCGGCGCGACCCCGGATCGACACCACCGGCTCGCCGGGGCCGCCTTCGAGCAGCAGGCCGACCTTGGGGTTCCTGCGCGCCCTCTCCGCCTTGGCCGGGTACGCCAACCCCGTCGCTAAATCGATCGTTGAAAGATCATCGCTCGGGAACGCATAAGTTGGCGTATCGATGGGCACGCCGGCGGCACTCACCGTGCCGAACTCCGTGACGGCGCTGCCCTCAATAAGTTTGAAGACGCTCTCCGGCAGATCCCTCAGGCCACTCATTCACACCCCCAGTGCGTGCGGGCAAGGCCGCGAAGTCCTTGTCAGCAAACTCGCATGACTTGACCTGAGAGTCAAGTATAGTTGACTCGTGGGTCAATAGATCCTGCACTGGAGTCCCGGCCGCGCGGTCTTGGCGATGGGCGTATCGAGGAGAACACATGTCTGTCAGAGCCCGGCGCGACGCCGCCACGCACCGGACCCGGGGTCGGAGACTTCGCCTTGTCATGGGCCTGAGTGCCCCAATGCTTGCGTTCGGCATCGTCACCGTCCCGACGAGCCAAGCCAGCGCCCTTCAGATCCCGGACCCATGCGGCTACACAACCCCCAGGTCGGACTCCGGCGTCGAGGTCGCTGCGATCAAGCAACTCAAGGCGAACTACTTTACGAACGTCGACGCCAAGAACTGGGTGGGACTGCGCGAGCTCCTCGCCCCCAATCTCGTGGCGGATGCGACATGCAGTGGGGCTCCCATCTTCTTTGACAGGGACTCGTTCATCACCTTCTCGCGACTCGCGTTGGGAGCCGCCGTTACGCACCACCAGGGGTTCGACCCGAAGATCGAGCTGACGTCGCCCACGACGGCTACCGGCCTGTGGAGGATGGAGGACGTGCTCCTGTTCGGCGGGACGATCGGAGTTCACGGATACGGCCACTACAGCGAACGCTACGTGAAGCTCGGTGGGCGATGGGTCATCAAGTACTTCAAGCTCACGCGGACCCGGCTCGATCTAGTCGATGCCCAGGACGGCACAGTAATCCGTGCGGACGTGTCGCCCGACGAGGTCCTGGCACTTGTCAGCGCCATCACGGGCGGCTAATGGCAGTTCGCGGCTCGTGGGGCCTTGGTGAGCTGCAAAGGATGAGCCGGTTCCCGGCCGGACGGTCAGGCGCGATGTTGTCAGAGCTGTGGCAGGCGCATGGCGATGCCGTCCGCCGCGTCCTCCAGGATGTTCTCAAATGCCCCGCGCAGGCCGCCGCGGTGGTGTTCATGGGCGGGTTTAAGCAACCACGGTTCGACCGAGTCGAAGCCCTTGACGTTCATTCGCCGCAGCTTGCGTAACCGAAGCCCCGGAGTGCCAGCTACGTGTTCGGCCATCGTCGAATCGATGACAGAGCGGCCGGGAAGTGCGACCTGGGTGAGCCTCGAAGCCATGTTGACTACGGGCCCCAGCACATCTCCGAGCCGGTTGAGTATTTCACCGTATGCCATCCCTACGCGCACGTTGGGAAATGTTGCGTCCTGCGTGTGCTGCTCGGCAAGCTCGACCGCGAGCCAAGCGGCCTCAACCGGATCGTCGACAACAAAGACGACCTCGTCGCCGATCGTCTTTACGACCCGGCCTGCGTGGTCCGCGATGAGGTCTGAGACCACGCTCTCGAATCGATCCACAAGCGCACCCAATTCGGCCCCAGTCAGCGAACGGCTTCGGCTGGTGAAGCCCACGATGTCGACAAATCCAACGCACGCGGGCTCCGAATCAGGTGCGGCGCCATGTTGAACCATCAGCCGTGTGGCGGCACCAAGCAAGTGGTGCCGCCACACGTTCTCCTGGATCTCTGCACCAAGCTGGAGCATTTCGCCCAACCTTCGCAGGTCCTTTTCGGTCGGCGGGCCAGTCTCGGACTCGAGTAGAGAGTGGAGCAACACACGAACCTGCCACTCGGCAAGCCTCGAAAAGGTTCGGCCGAGCGTCCGGATGAATGCTTCCTCGCTGGCCTCCTCCACGATTTCCAAATCCACGAGTCGTTGCGTCGCTAGCAGTGATCCGATGTCGGACGAGGTGAAGGCGATGACATCACTGGCTGTCTCGGGGTATCCCAGCATGCGCCATCGTCGTGCCTGGTCCTCTGGCGATACTCCCGTTCTCTTGGCCAAGTCGAGCCTGGTCAAGGTGACAGGTTGGCCAAGCACCGCTTGCGTCAAAGCGTCGATGGCAGTGTCGATGTCGTATGCCTCGGCGTTCCGTCGCATAATTCTCCTTGGCTGCGTTGCCCCTGGCTAATGCGCCAATTCGGGTACGGGCGTATCGAGACGACCGACTGATGAGACCCGTCTTGATCCCTCGCGGACGACCTCGACCACCGTCGGGAGCCGCGTGGCATCTATGGGGAGCCCGTTGTGTTCGACGAAGGTCTCCTTGCCCCGCACGGTCCACACGTCGTCGCCGGCCGCCAGGCGAGCGAGCGTCCGGCTCGCGGCGCCTCTGACGATTGGCTCGAATCTCACGGGAGCGCTGCGGGTCGCGCCGTCTGCCGTGGTGACGGCAAGTGTGTCGGCGTCTGGGAGCCCAACGGACGCGTCGTACATGGCCGCCGCGCCAGCCGGACTTAGCTCGAACCAGCGGAGGCGCCACGCTCCGCAATCGATCTCGTCCCATTGTGCGGCAGGGCTTCCGATGATGTCGTCGTACGCGGCAACTCCGTAAACGGCGGTGCCGGCGATGCTGCCGTGTACCGGCCATGCGAAGGTACTCGACTGGAATGGTGCTGTACCCGTGGCTCGCGGCGGCGAATGACGCTGCAGGCCGTCGAACGTGCCAGCCAAGTTCACGCCACAGACGTCGGACCATTCAAAACTGCTCGGTCCGATGGACAACACGACATCCGCGCTGCCCGGCGAAAATGTCAACACATGCGACCCGTTGAGTACGCGGCGTAGTTGATCCGACCGCCATCTCTGGCGACCGTCTCGTATTCGGTCGGGTGTGGATCGGGCCAAGGGGGCTGATGAGCCAGACGGTGCGAAGCCGTGAAACGTGCGCTGAATCCCGAACGCGGTACCGTCAGCCTCCGAGTTCAGAACGGCCCAGACTCGGGACCCGATCCGGGTAACCCCGGACGGCGTGTTGATGTCCACAAGCAATCTTGAGCACACCCGATTGGGCGGGCGGCGGAGTGGATTGAGGATGGTTCCCGTCTGCCTGCTCGCAGGCTTGGTGTCGCGCATGTCGTCCTCGCATACCTTTTCGAGCCACGGCCTAAAATGTCTGGAAGTGCGCCGCGCTGTCGATAGTATATGACATATATAAAAGGAAGTCGATGGGCAGATGACATCACCTCGTAGGGGTCGACCCGCGACAATTGATCGTGAAGCCATTCTCACTGGCGCACTGGAACTTATCGGGCGCGTCGGTGTCGAGGGACTGACCATGAAGGCCCTGGCTTTGGAGCTAGGGGTGACCCCGATGGCCACATATCGGTATGTCGAGAACAAGCAGGCACTACTGGAGTTGATGATCGAGAAGGTGCTTTCGCGCGAGGCACCCGAAGCGGCCGGTTCATGGAGTGAACAGTTGTGGGGACTACTGTGGGCGAACTTCGAAGAGGTTGGCCGGTATCCCGGACTCGCGGACTATCTCTACCAAGGCGCGGTGTCACCCCAAGGCCGCCGATTGTTGGCGAATGCTGTCCAAATACTTGTTGACGCCGGAATCCCAGCGGACCGTGCACGGCTCGCCTTCAGCGACATCTATGCGTACATGATTGGCAGACTGGTGTTACGCGCGCGCGCCTTCGAGCAGAACGGGCGAACGGGCAGTGGCCGACGCGGGTTCGTGCCACGGTTAGAAGAGTTAGCCAGCGATGATCATATTCGCCACGGCTATGACGCCTTGGTTCGCGGATTGAACCTTGAGTTTCCTGATCTCGGCGATGGGAGCGGGCCCGCCAGCGACGGCGAGACGGCCTAGTCGGCTCGAGCCAGGGCCAACCGACTACTAGCGGTCAGCCCCGGCACGCTCACGACCCGAGAGATTCGGTGAGATAGCGGCCCATGGTTTGGGCGGTAGGCCACAGCCCGGCGGTCATCGCCCCGTCTACCGTCACGATCTGCCCGTTCACGAACGACGCGTCGGGACCTGCAAGCCAGGCGACCACACCCGCGACTTCATCCGGCGTCCCGAGCCGGCCCGACGGGGTAATTGCATCCATGTTTTCCAGCAGGCCCGCCGGCACCAGCTCGTACGCCTTCCCCGCGCTCGTCAACCCGGGCGCGACTGCGTTGACGCGAACGCCAATGGACGCGAGCTCCATTGCCGCGACCCGAGTCAGCATGTTGAGCCCGGCCTTTGTTACCGCATACGTTGCGAGAAACGGTGCGGGATCCTGGCCGGCAATGCTGCTGATGTTGACGATCGAACCCTGGCCGCTTGTCATTTTTGGTGCGAACTCGCGGATCAGCGCCAAGGGAGCGAGCAGGTTGGTCCGCAGGGCATTGTCCCAGCCTTCGTCGTGGCGTTCGAGGACCGGGCACCATTCCTCTGGTGCAGCTGCATTGTTGACTAGGACGTCGATCGTCCCGACGTCCGAGGCGAGAGCGGGGATCGAGTCGATGTCCGTAAGGTCAGCTGCACGTGCGTAGGCCGTGCCGCCTTCAGCCCGGATCGCTGCGACTTGTTCCTCGAGCGTCTCAAGTGTCCGACCTAAAAGGTGCACGGTGGCCCCTTCGCGAGCCAGGCGTGCAGCGATCGTCGCCCCCAAACCTCGGCCCGCTCCTGTGATTAGGGCGGTTGCCCCCTGCAATGTTGTCATCTCTACTTGTCACTCCTTCTGTTGTTCCTCGGTGATGGGTCGTTGGTTGACAGGTTCGCCGACGATTGAACTCTCGACAGAGCTTGGGAAAGTGCTCGCCCGAACGACATAGGGAAGGTGGAAGCGTCGCCTGCGTGGGCAACGGTCCGGAACGACGGGAGCGAAGTTTCCCGCCGTGCGTCGTGGTCTCGCGCCGTAGAGACGGCCACGACGGCGATCTTCTTGTCGGCCGCCTCTTCGAGTGCCCGTTGGACGTCGGCTGCTGCGTAGCGGCCTTCGTAGCCTTCGTCGTATGGGTGACCGTCCGAGACCAGGACGAGCAGGAGTCGTTTGGTTCCCGCAGTTTCGGCGAGTACGGCGACACCGTGTCGGATCACGGTTCCGAGCCGGGTGTAGGCCCCCGGCCGCAAAGATCGTAAGGCTGAGATGGCGGCTACCCCCCATGAATCATCAAATTTCTTGACGGGGTAAACGTGCACATTGGTTCGTCCGCGGGAATGAAAACCCAGACAGGCGACCCGTTCGCCCAACTCGGTCCAGGCCTGAATCAGTTGGGCTGCTGCTTCCCGCTGAACTTCGTGAACCAGTGCGCCGGTGCTCTTGACTCGTTCGGTCGATGAACCGGAACAGTCAAGAAGGACTAAGACGCCGAGGTCTCTAGAGTTGCGCTCGGTTGCGATGTAAACGTTGTCACCGGCGTGGCCCGCACGGGCATCCACGCGGGATCGCACGACTGCGGGCAGGTCGAGACGGTCACCGGAAGCAGCATGGTTTCGAGTACCGAGCCCGAGAGCGAACCGTGCCAAAACGTAATGCAGCTGCTGGTTCGTCACGAACCCATCGCCGATTGACCCGCTTGCAGGTGCTGAAACGGTATGGACTTGGCACCAGCGTGGCCGGTAGGCGTTGACGCGGTGGTCCCACTCCGGATACCAACGCCCGTCCAGACCGTCGGGTTCAAGAAGCGCGAGTCGGGCACGCGGGGCCTCAAGGGGCTGACCTCCTCCTGAGGGATTGGTGGTTCGACGGCTCGCCCCGGCGCCCGCACCGCCGGCGCCAGACGCGGAGCTTTGACCGGGGGAAGCGGACCGGAGCAGACGACCGAGCAGGTGACCACCCATCGGCAGTGCGAGCATCTTGAGGAAGAAGCTTGTCTCTGCCTGGTGCGGTGCCGCGTCCCCAGAACCGAGATCCTCACCGAGAGCTTTTCGGATCTGTCGATCGGATGCCAGAATGTCTGGACGATCGCCTCTTTGCCGGGGATGTCTGATCGTCCCCCAGCCCCGTGGCTTGCTAGGAACGAGGGCTCGCGAACGTGCCACGGCGATCGAATGCTTCACATTTGAGGTGCGCGGGATCTCAGCTGACAGCGGTGTCAGGTGCCTCGCAAGCCACGGGTTTTCGCGAAGACCTCTCCCAACCTCGAGTACCAGGTACCGGTCCAGATGTTCGCGTCGACCACGAAGGGATCTGGTCGCAACCGGGTTAGTCGCGCCGATTCTCGCTAGCAAGCCCTGGACCAGGATCAACTCGTGGATACATTGCCGGTCCCAGCGTTTGTCGATAGTTGCCCGGTCGATGCTGACCCACGGATCATCGCCGCGCAGAACTTGGCGTACTTCCATCGGCCGACCTGCGACGGCGCTGAGGACCATAGCTGCCGACGCCGGGTCGACGCCGACCAAGCGATCAATCACCGCCGGCACGAACCGGGATTGGGAGGTTGCTGTCGATGCATTGGTAGGGCGTTCCATGGCCGCACAGACCGTCGCGCAGATAGCTGGGGTATTCGGGGGCATCGATCCCAGGAAGGAGCGTGGTCCAGATCATGAAGAGGGAATAGATCGCAAAGATGGCGTTAATCCCGGCTGCGACAGCGAGCGCGCGCACGGCTCCGCGAGCCTTCTCACCCAACGGGAGGTCGTCAATCCCGCGCTCGACCACACTGTTTCCCCGGTCGTCACGGTAGAACCGCAGCAGCGAGCACGCGGCCCAAACTGAGCCCCAAGCGAGCGTCTCGTAGATTGGAAACTGGTCCGTGGTCCCGGGGAAGATCGACAGACTGTGGATAGCGCCTGGATAGCCCCAAAGCCCGATGTGGACGCAGGTGACCTCGACTGCGAAGTCGAAACCTCCGACGAATGCCAACGCGACCAAGAACAGCCCGCCCACTCCGATGGTTGGCCAACGTCGGCGAGCCGCCGCCATCAGGCGGCACGCGATCATCATGGGAATCAGGAACCACAAATAGCCGATCCCAGCGGTGCCGATGATGTCCTCTGGGAGCCAGCCGCCGCGCGGGCTGCTCCAGCCAGGCGCGTGATCGATCCATCCTCCGCGATTGAAGAAGTACGAGTTGTAAAAGAAGGCCGGGCGGATCCAGTTGTAGAGCGGGTCTTGCCATGATGCGAGACCCCAACCGATCACGACCGCGGCGTCGAAGGTGAGCTTGCGTTCGCGCCAGCTCTGTCGCACGACATAGAGGATGGTTCCAGTGGCCAGCAGGATCGACGAGCCCTGGAAGACCCACACGCCAATCTTGGCTGCGGTTGGCACCGGGTCGGGGCCCATTGGCGTGGGCTCGAATCGACCATTCAGCACCCACGCCGAATACAGGTACACGTTGAAAACCAGGATGCCCGCGCCTACTGCTGCCCAGTAGTACACGGCGGGCCGACTCTGCCTACTGAGGTCGGCGGCTTCGGTCTTGTGCGCCGGATGCATCATGCGATATAAAGTGTCGCATGTCGCATGCGATGTCAAGAGGAAGCGGTCAGGTCAGCACTGACAACCTCCTCGACGCCGCGGACCACTGTTTCGCGCAGTTTGGCGTTGAGCGCACGACGATGGCCGATGTCGCGGCCTACGCCGGGGTACATCGCGCCACGATGTATCGCTACTTCGCAGACCGAGACCAACTCATCTTGGCTGTGCTTATGAGGGCGAGCGCTCCGCTTTTTGAGCGAGCTGCAGAAGAATTAGGAACTCGGGGTGACGCGGAGACCGCGGTCGTTGAAGCGGTGAGCTTGGCGATCGACGAGGCCCTCACCGACGTCCAACTGACGTCCCTGTTTGGTGCTGCGAGCGGAAAAGCTGCTGTGCACGTCGCCGCCCTTTCGAATGAGTTCTTCGCACGGGCGTTTGAAACCACGGTGCCAACTCTCCGGGACGCTCAAGCCTCTGGCCGGCTTCGTCCGGGCATTGATCCTGAGGATGCATGCCGTTGGCTGATGCGGATCGCAATGTCGCTTCTATCTTCTGATCCGCGAATTGAGCTGCGTGAACTTCGGCGGCTGTTGCGGACCTACGTGACGGCCGCAATTTTTCTAGGAGAAGAGCAGTGACAACCCAGCCGTTTTACCTCGCTACCAATGGCGAAGACGACGTGTTTATCGCCGCAGCACGTGCGGGGTTGCCGGTGATGCTTAAGGGACCGACCGGCTGCGGCAAGACTCGGTTCGTCGAATCAATGGCGGCCAAGCTCGGACGCGAACTGATCACAGTCGCATGTCATGAAGATCTGATGGCATCGGACCTCACGGGACGTCACCTGCTGATTGGCGACGAAACCGTTTGGGTCGATGGTCCTCTCACCCGCGCTGTGAGGACGGGGGCAATTTGCTATCTCGACGAAGTGGTCGAGGCGCGTCAGGACACCGTTGTGGTTCTTCATTCCCTGTTGGATCACCGCCGTGAGCTGACCCTGGAGCGCAACGACGAGTTCCTCAACGCGGCTGACGGGTTCCAACTTGTCGTGTCCTACAACCCGGGTTACCAGTCGGTGATCAAGGACCTCAAGGACTCAACCCGTCAGCGGATGGTGGCGATCGATATGAGTTACCCCACCAAGGAAATTGAAGGACG
The DNA here is from genome assembly GCA_045806885.1 of Aeromicrobium sp. Lineage (GTDB taxonomy): Bacteria > Actinomycetota > Actinomycetes > Propionibacteriales > Nocardioidaceae > Aeromicrobium. The sequence goes on along the minus strand of JBJMIJ010000019.1, from coordinate 11,230 downwards.
AATAATCGAGCAGGAAGCGGGGGTTCACCGCGAAGTGGCCGAATGCCTAGTGCGCTTGGGCACGGCAATCCGTGACAGCGGAGAGCAACACTTGCGCGAGGTCGCTTCCACTCGGACTCTCGTAACCGCAGCACGCCTGCATCAGGCAGGACTTCACCTGCGCGGCGCCGCGATAGCTGCGATCGCGCTTCCGCTCACCGACGACCCCAGATTGGTCGCCGGCCTCACCACGATTGTTGAGACCTATGTTTCCTGAGACGCAGTCCACTGACGCGGCCCCAGCGGATGGGGATAGCAAGGTTAACCATGCGCCAAATGAGCACGAAGGGTGGCACGGGCTCGACCGCCGGTTCGAATTGCTGGGCGCCTGGTCCGGCGTCGCTTGGGTGATCTTCGCCGGCGCCGCCTACGGCATCTCCGGGTTGGTGCCCGTGAAATCACCTTCCTTGACTCCCGAACAGGTCGCCTCGTTTGTCAGCGACCACCACTACCGAATCCTCATCGGCATGTCGTTGATGCTGATCGGAGGATTTACGTTCCTCCTCACGTGGTCGCTCACCCTCGCGAACCAGGTGCGCCAGTACGTGAATCCGTCAAAAATGGTCTTCTACGTGCAAGTAGCCGTCGGGCTCAATGGAGCTTTCATCGGGATGTTCTGCGGGGTCTTCGGCCTTGAGATGGCTTACCGAGCTGACACGTTCGAACCATCGACCATCCAGATGCTCTACGACCTTCTTTGGTTCCTGTTCCTCACCCCGTGGCCCCCGTTCATGCTCTGGCAGTTCGCGCTGGGCTTCGCGATTCTCAGCTCCACCAACAACCAACGTTTCCTGCCACGCTGGATCGGCTACCTCTCGATCTGGGCAGGAGCGCTTGAGGTGTTCTCTCTCCTGAGTCCGTTCTGGTACGAGGGCCCGTTCAGCTACAACGGGCTGGTGACGTTCTGGATCCCTGGGATCTCGTTCTTCGTCTGGGTCCTCATCTTCGCCATCTTCCAAGTCAGGAACTGGAAACACGTACGCGACCTGCCAGGAGGCGTGTTTATCGAAAGGAGTGCAGTGCGATGACCGCGATTGATACAGATGTCCGCGTTCGTGGTGAAATGGGTCGGGTCAGGTCGGTTCCCGCAGAAGCGGGGATTTGGGTCTTCGTTGCTCTCGACGTTCTGATTTTCGGGTGGATGTTCGTCCTGTACGCCTACCAGCGGGCCGAACATCCCGTCGTGTTCCACGCCGCCAGCGACGTCATCACGCCGGCATTCGGGCTTATCTACACGGTGCTGCTGCTGACGAGTTCGTGGTTCATCGTCACGGCGATCGGAAGCCTCAGACGTCACGAACACCAAGTTGCCGAACGATGCATCAACTTAGGGATCGGCTTCGGCGCAGCCTTCGCCGTACTGAAGGTGGTGGAGTACTCCATCAAGTTCGCCCACGGGTATCTGCCGGTGACGAACCAGTTCCTGATGTTCTATTTCGTTCTGACCTTTGTGCATTTCCTGCACGCCAGCGGTGGCCTAATCGCTCTCGGCTTCGTGCGTAATCAGATCCGACGCTCGGCGGAGAATGGCCAACTACCCCGGCAGAACGTCCAGCTCGTCGAGGCAGCCGGGATCTTTTGGCACATGGTCGACCTGCTCTGGATCTTCCTGTTCGCACTGTTCTACCTAGGCAAGTGACCGCCAACATGAATCCCATCCTTCGCCAGCGCCACACCCGGTCATACATCCTCGCGCTAGCGCTGACCCTCGTCAGCTTCTGGCTCGCCGCTGCCGACCACGCAGCTCATCTCGGAGCGTCAGGCCACATGATCTGGGCGCTAGTTCTCGTCATCGCCGGTATCAAGATTCGGCTGGTGCTCATGGACTTCATGGAACTGCGATCAGCCCCGTTGGGCCTTCGGATCTCCTTTGAAGCCTTCCTCGGCGGCATTGCGGTCACTCTCATCCTGCTGGACCTGCTGGTCTGATGGTGAGGGCCGGATGAGGGACCGCGGGGGCGGCGGCGCCGTCCAAGCAACGCAACTTGTCGGCAAGACGGTTGTGGTCACTGGCGCCAGCGACGGAATCGGTGCTGCGGCGGCTCACAAGCTTGCACTCCGCGGAGCACGCGTCGTCATCGTCGGCCGTTCCGCACTGAAGACCGCTCGCGTTGCCAGTGCGATCGGAGCACAAGGTTTCGTGGCCGACTATGCGCGCCTCGACGAGGTGCGACGGGTTGCGGCTGAGATCCGCGCATCGGTCGACCGGATTGATGTCCTGGTGAACAACGCGGGGGGCGCCTTCAATCCGCGGCGCGCCACGCCAGACGGCTACGAGCCGAACTTCCAGGTCAATCACCTCGCACCGTTCCTCCTGACGACCCTTCTGCGAGAAGTGCTTGCGGCCACCCCTGGAACGTCGCGCGTCATCAACACCGCCAGCGCCGTCCATCTTGCAGCTCCGGTGCGCGCCGACGTACCTCAACAATTGCCGACGGGACGCAACTTGCCAATGCGCCACTACGCGTGGAGCAAGATGATGAACATTCGCTTCGCCGTCGCTCTGAACGAAAAGTGGTCTCGCGATCACATTGTCGCTGGAGCTGTCCACCCAGGGATCGTCGCGACCAGTTTTGGGCGTGATTCGGTGGTCATCCGAACTGCATTTCGCACACCGATTCGCAGGCTGGTATCCATCGACCCCGCCACTGGCGCCGGCCCGCTCGTGGCGCTGGCGGCGGACCTACCCGCCGAAGAGCTCGCCGGCCGCTACTTCCACAGGTATCGCCCCGGTTTCGCAATGCGCTCCGATGCATTAGACCGTCGACTAGCTGACGAGTTGTGGCACGCATCCGAAGGCCTCGTCGGCAATGTCTGACCAAAAATGCCGCACCGAACAACCAATGACGGAGGGGTCAACATGGTGACATGGGACAGGCAGCTGGATCGGCGCCTGGAATTCTTGGGTGCCTGGTCCGGCCTGGCATGGTTGGTGCTGGCCGCTGCAGCGTTTGGCGGCTCGGGCTTGATACCGGTGCTCTCGCCGTCTGTGCCGCCGGAGGAGCTGGCGGCGTTTCTGAGCGAGCACAAGGTCCAAATCCTGCTCGGCATGATGTCCCTGCTGGCAGGCGGGTTCACGTGCCTACTGACCTGGTCGCTGACCTTCGCCTACCAGCTGCGCAAGTACGCCAACCCGTCACCACTGGCCTTCTACTACTTCGTCATTCTCGGAATCTTCGGTGGAGTGCTAGCGATGCTGATGGGCGTGTTCGGTTCGGCAATCGCCTATCGCGCGGAAACTGTGGATCCGGCCACGCTGCAGATGATGTACGACATCTTGTGGTTCATGTTTCTGATCCCCGTGCTCCCGTTCATGCTGTGGCAGGTGCTCTCGGGATTCGTGATCCTCAGCAAGAGCAACGACGGACGGTACTTCCCGCGCTGGTCCGGATACGTTTGCCTGTGGGCCGGCGCATTAGAGGTTTTCGCGGCCCTCCCGCCGTTCTTCTACAAAGGTCCGTTCACCTACAACGGCGCTGTCTCCTTCTGGCTCCCAGGTGGTCAGTTCTTCGTTTGGGTGGGTGTATTGGCCTTCGTGCAGGTCCGGTCTTGGTACCGGACGCAGGCCGAAGGGCAGGACATTTCATGGCCTCTAGGCGACGATGAAGACCTCGATGTCCTCAGCGCGCCCGACGTGAGCAAGGTGTAGGGGATGGCCGTGGCAACGGGTGACGGCCTCACTGCGAGGCGAACCCAGAACAACGCGAATCCTGCTGGGAAGATCCGGTCACGCAAGATCCCGGGAGAATCGGGGATCTGGATCTTCCTCCTAGGCGACATGCTGGTGTTCGCCGAGATGTTCTTCATTTTCGTGCTGTTGCGTGCGCAGAACCGTGAACTGTTCGCGACGTCGCAGAACTTGGTCAATCCATTCTTCGGGCTGATTTACACCCTGCTACTGCTTGCGAGCTCGTGGGCGGTCGTCATGGCGGTCAGCACCGCACGGAAAGGTTCGATCGACCTCTCGTCCCGACTGCTGTGGTGGGGCTTCGCGGGTGGTGCGGCGTTCGCAGCGATCAAGATCGTTGAGTACGCCACGAAACTCACCGCTGGTATCACGCCGGCAACCAATCAATTCTTCATGATGTATTTCGTGATGACGCTGGTGCATCTGCTCCATGCGTGCGTCGGGTTGGCCGCGTTGGTGTACGTGCGCACTCAAGTCACCGCACTTGGATTCGCCGAGCCAGACAGTGTCGACCGTCTGGAACGACTCCGGATGATCGAAGTCGGCGCTGTCTTCTGGCACATGGTCGATCTGCTCTGGATCGTGCTGTTTGCGTTGTTCTACCTGAGGGGTTAGCGATGAAGGAACTGATCAATCAACGTGCGACCGCGGCTTTTGCTTTGCTGGTCCTGATCACTGTCATTTCGTTCTGGCTAACTGCGGGCCACGGCGGTGCGCTCATCGGCGATACCGGGCCGTTACTTTTCGCGTCGGTAATTGCCCTGGCGTTCATCAAGGTCAGGTGGGTGATGTTGGACTTCATGGAGTTGCGTCACGCCCGACGACAACTGCGTGTGGTCTTTGAGTTTTGGTGTGTAGGTGTCGCCGCGGCACTGATCATCACCAACTTCGTGGTCGGCTAGAGAAGGAAGTCGTGATGGACCGCCAATTGCAGATGCTGCTCGACGAGCGCGAGATTCGTGAAGTGATCTATCGCTATGTCCATGCATGCGATCGATTGGACGCAGATGAAATGAACACGGTCTACCATCCAGGGGCGCACGACGAGCACGGGCCGCTGCGAGGACCTGAATCGGAGTTCAGGCCGAACGTGCTCGCAGTGCTCCGAGAGGTTTATTCGTTCTGTTCGCACACTCTTGGCCAGAGCCGAATCGACTTCACCGATAACGACACCGCGTTCGTCGAGACGTACGTTATCGCCGCAACTGGGCGCGAAGTTGACGGAGCTGAAGTCATCGACCTTGTGGGTGGCCGCTATTTGGATCGTTTCGAACGCCGCGACGCGGCATGGAAAGTCGCGGATCGAATTTTTGCGCCTGACTGGGACACGAAGCTTCCGCGCAATCGGTGGCAGTTGCCCGAACAATGGACGGTCGGCACACGCGACCGCACGGACCCCTCCTATAGCCGTTGAGCGCTAAAGGACATGCATATCGCTACACCGGGCCAGCACACTTTCGCCCGATCGTGAGCAGCGTCAGTAGCGCGTCGACGGATTGACGAACATCGCCGGAGCGACATATGTGCGGAGCAACCGGCGTTGTTCGTCGGGATCAAGCGGCGGATCTGACGTAAGGAACAACAGCGAGATGCGCAGGAGCCACCTCACCGCGTCCTCGGGGTCGATGCCCACGCGAAGCTCCCCGGAGGCCTTGGCCCGTTCGAGAACCGGTCGAGTGACATCCAAGGCGAGCCTGAAGAACTCACTGTCGAGAGAAGAGAGTTGCGCTGTTACTGCGGCGCTCGAAGACGTGAAGAGCTCGACCAGCCGCTCATCGCCGAGAGCGTCCTCGACCGCCGTGACCAACGACTCGATCACCGACTCCGAAATGTCTACTTGGTCCCGGGCGCGGCGTGCCGCGCGTTCAATTACGGGACGACTCCTACGCAGCAGCACTGCAACTACCAAGTCGTTTCGCTCGGTGAAGTGCCGGTACACGGTTGCTCGATGTACTTGAGCTTCGCGGGCAACGTCTCCCATCGTCGTGCGCTCGACACCGAACCGCGAGAAGCAGCGATCTGCAGCGTCGATGATCTCCCCGGATTGAACAGGAGTCCGTCTGCGTGCCGACCGGCGAGCGTTTCCATCTGCTCCGAGCCGCTCTGCCATACCGCTGACAGTAGTCGCGAGGGGAGCCGAGATCTTTTAGCAGGGCCTTGGGAACAAGCTCGCGGACTTCGCGTCGTCGACTACCGGCGTCCGGCTGCTACCGCGTCGGCAATCGACACGAACTTCCTGCGGGGTCGTCCGGTCGCGCGGCCGGCAGCGCGCTCCGCCGCGTCGATGCGGCGCCAAGCCCCGAGGTCTATGTGTTCGGGGCATCGGGCCGCTACGAGCTCGGCGAAATCCTCTCGGCTACCCGAGGGCTCGGCCCGCACCTGGTCCCGCAGATCATCGAACAGGGCGGCGATCGTTTCAACTGCGTCAAGTCCATTCGTACCGATTGAGCCGCTCGGGCCACGCTTGGCCCATCCGACGCAGTAGATGCCGGGGAGAACTTGGTCGGTCGACGGATCAAGGACCCGCCCGTGCCTGTTGGGGATCCGTCCGGTGCTATCTGGAGCTGGCAGCGTGGCCACCGTAGCGGCATTCCCGCCGATGGATTGGAACACGAGGCCGGCGGCGATTGTCTCCTGGCGTCCATCGGGCCGGCGGAAAGTGACGGACTCGACGTGTTTATCTCCGTCAAACGACTCTGGCGTCAAGTCGAACCGCAGGCTGATGCTGGGCCGATCGCGCGTGATGGCCTTGTTGGCCGCGGCTCTCAGGATGCGCTCTCGAAGTTCGGAACCGACGCCCTGCGGCGAATCGGCGCGCGCCAGCTCATCGGCTTCGACGAGCAAGTCGACGTGTGGCGACTGTGCTAGCTCGAGCAGCTCACCGGTTCCAAATGCGGCCTGGTCCGGTCCTCGGCGGCCCACCACGACGACCTCATGGACAGTGCTCTGTTCGAGCGCGGTGAGGGCGTGGTCGGCCACGTCAGTGGTCTCCAACTGGTTCTGCTGGATAGTGAGGATTCTCGCCACGTCGATTGCGACATTGCCGTTACCGATGACCACGGCCCGCGTGGCGGTGAGGTTGAACTCGCTCGAGGCATATTCGGGATGACCGTTGTACCAACTCACAAACTCGCGGGCGGTATGCACGCCCGGCAGCGTGGCGCCCGGGATGTCCAATCGGCGATCCCGCGAAGCGCCGACTGCAACGATCACCGCGTAGTGGTGAGACAGCAGCTCGTCCAGTGAGATATCGGTTCCGACCTCCACATTGAAGTAGCACGTGACGTTCTTGCGTGACAGCACGCCTTGGAAGCGCTCTGCGATCCGCTTCGTGTTCTGATGGTCAGGCGCCACGCCTGATCTGACCAGACCAAACGGCGCGGGCAGGCGATCGGTCAGCGTTACATGGACGCCCGATGCGCTGAGCAGGTCTGCCGCGTAACACGCGGCAGGTCCGGCCCCCACAATTGCAACCCTGGCAACCTTGGCCGCAGCGGGTGCCTCGGGCGCCAGCTGCGGCACCAGGGCCACCTCAAGCGGGTACGTGGAGAAGTAGTCGCGATTCAGCTCGATCCACTCTGCCGCCTCGTTGGCCATGTCGTAGTCGGGGCGGATCGCCGCAACCGGGCATTCGTCCATGCATGCGCCGCAATCGATGCAGGTTTCCGGATCGATGTAGAGCTGTTCACTCGTTGTGAAGTCCGCGTCACCGGGACGGGGTCGGATGCAGTCAACCGGACAGACGGGCACGCAGGCCGCATCGCTGCAGCACGACTGGGTGATCACGTACGCCATGACCGTGGCCTTCCGGGAAAGGAATGCGAAGTTGTGTCCGCGAGAGAGTTGATTCCTGCCGCAGTTTCATATTAGTCTATCGCATAGATAAATGTAGGTCGGCATTCCCCGAGCCGTCAGGATGGTGACAATGGACGTCGATCTGGGTGTGCTGATCATCCGGTTGGCGATTGGCGTGACGCTGATCGTTCACGGCTTGAACAAGCTGTTCGGACCAGGCGGCCTTCAGGGCACCGAAGCCTGGTTCTCCTCCCTTGGCCTGCGACCGGCGTGGTTGCATGCGCGCCTTGCTGCGGCGACTGAGATCGGCGCCGGCGCGTTGATGGCCGTTGGTTTGCTGACCGGTCTTGCGGCGGCGGCATTTATCGGATTGATGGCAGTTGCCACATTGACCGATCACCGTGGCAAGGGATTCTTCGTCTTCAAGGGCGGTTGGGAGTACACAGTCGTCCTCGCGGCGGTTTCCGTTGCGGTCGCGTCCATCGGGCCAGGGGACTGGTCCCTCGACCACGTTTTCGGCCTCGACCTAGCTGGGATCGCGTGGTCGATCGCTGCGACGGCCATCGGCGGAATAGCTGGTGCTGGCCTATTGGTGGCGTTCCTGCGGCCGGAACCAAAACCTGGCCAGTCCGCGCCGTAGACGCCGACCTGTTCGTCGCCTCTGGCGCACCCTCAGCCTGCTCAATCGGCTAGCTGGCCTCCCCGGGCCGGCTCTCCGGCCATAAGGAAGCCATGCCTGCCCGACGCGTTCTACCCACCCAGGAGACAGCCGACCTGCTCAGGCTGGTGCGTAAGATCTGCGCCGCCGAACTGCAGCCCATCGCAGCGGCCGCCGAGCGGGATGCCGCGTTTCCGCGAGAGACCTTTCGCCTCCTCGGCCGCGCCGGCCTGCTCTCGCTGCCCTATCCGGAGGAGTACGGCGGAGGAGGGCAACCTTATGAGATCTACCTGCAGGTTCTTGAAGAAATCGGCGCCGTGTGGGCAAGCGTCGGCGTGGGCGTCTCAGTTCACGCGCTGTCCTGTTTCGGGTTGGCCACCGCCGGTACCGACCAGCAAAAGGCGATGTGGCTGCCCGACATGCTCAACGGCGACCAGCTCGGTGCTTACTGTCTTTCCGAGCCACAGGCCGGGTCCGATCCTGCCGCAATGACGACGCGAGCGGTTCGCCATGGTGACGACTACGTCATCACCGGTGCCAAAGCATGGACGACCCATGGCGGCGAGGCTGACTACTACAAGGTGATGGCCCGAACCTCCGACGATCGCAACGGAATCTCTTGCTTCCTTGTCCCGTCCGACACGCCAGGTCTGACAGCTGACCACCCCGAAAACAAGATGGGCCTGACCGGGTCCACAACGGCAACCATGCTCTTCGACCACGTGCGAGTACCCGTCGAGCGCAGGCTCGGCGCCGAGGGCGACGGCCTGAGAATTGCGTTGGCCGGACTCGACGCCGGCCGACTCGGGATAGCCTCGGTCGCCATCGGCTTGGCGCAAGGAGCTCTGGATCACGCCGTTGCCTACGCCCATGCACGCCAAACCTTCCGCAAGCCCATCATCGACCATCAAGGCGTCGGCTTCCTGCTAGCCGATGGCGAAGCAGCCATCCAGAGTGCTCGCGCCATGACCCTGCACGCAGCGCGCCTGAAGGACCTCGGCTTGCCGTATGGCCGGGAGGCATCCATCGCGAAGTTGATCGCAACCGACAGCGCGATGAAAGTGACGACCGACGTGGTCCAGGTTTTCGGCGGAAACGGCTACACCAAAGACTTCCCCGTCGAGCGCTACATGCGTGAGGCGAAGGTCATGCAGATCTTCGAGGGCACGAACCAAATCCAGCGGGTGGTGATCGCTCGGCGTCTGCAATCTGACGCTGATGCAGGCATCGCCCACGTCGGGTCATAGAAGGGATCAGCATGGATCTTCAAGATGTTGCAGCGCTAGTCACCGGCGCCGGGTCCGGGCTCGGGGCGGCGACGGCAACTGCACTAGCCGAACGGGGTGCACGCGTCTTCGGCGTGGACCTGAGCCAGGCACTGGACGCGATCGAACCGTCGGGATCGGCGAGGGACATCACCTACCTGGCCGCGGATGTCACCGACGCCGGGCAGGTGCGCGCTGCAGTCGCCCAGGCGGCAGAGGCTGAAGCACCGCTTCGAATTCTGGTCAACTGTGCGGGAATCGGTCCGACGGCCCGGATCCTCGGTAAGGCCGGCCCCCACAATCTCGAGTTATTCGCGCAGGTGATCCGGGTCAATCTTGTCGGCACCTTCACCATGCTGGAGATGGCGGCCGAGAAGATCGCTCAAACCAGCGCCGATCTAAACGGCCAGCGAGGAGTCATCGTCAACACCGCCTCGATCGCCGCATTCGACGGGCAGGTGGGACAGGCTGCCTACGCCTCATCGAAGGCCGGTGTTGTCGGCCTGACTCTGCCAGCGGCGCGAGACCTGGCTCAATACGGCATCCGGGTCATGACCATTGCACCCGGCATCGTCCAGACACCGATGCTCATGACCGTTTCTGAGAAGTTCCGCGCCGGGCTGGCCGACGCCGTCCCATTTCCCAAGCGCCTTGCCGAGCCGAACGAGTACGCAAAGCTCGTGCTGTCCATCATCGACAACGACTATCTCAACGGCGAAACGATCCGCATGGATGGCGCCATGCGCATGCCTCCGCGCTGACGCCCAGGAGCTCCGTCCAGGCGGCCTGAGGCACGCTCGCACAGGACGCCTGCAGGGATGTTCCTCATCGGTGGCGTCCCGTCCGTGGCCGTGACAGATCACCGAAATGTGATCAGAAGCGCCCTGCAACCATCCCGCGTCAGCCCAGTCCACGAGAGGGTCTGCCACCACAACGGGAGCAAAAATCGGACTGTCCTGGGCTCCCTGTGGCCGAGAGCGACAAGGGCGTTTCTGCATTCGGACCTCAGCACGAGCTGGGCGTCTCACCGCAGCTGCGGCGACCTCTTGACATTTAGGCGGACGTGCGATGTTCTACGTGAACAACGTTCACTGCCATCTATGGCCTCACTAGATTGACTGGAGAAAACCCATGTCAGACCAGGCGCTTGGAGATCTCACTCGGGTCACTGAAACCGAATCAGCTGCCCAACAGGGCAACAAGGCGTATCGCAAGCCATACCGAGTGGGGGTTCTCACTGACTGGGGAGTCGATACCCAGCCGCTCATCGACATGTACGACGCGATGCGGATGGCGCTGGATGAGGCCCTAGCTGCGGACATCATCGACCGTCCCGTCGACCTCTCCGTGCGAGAAGTGGAGGGATTGCCGTACGGCGAGTTCCGACCGATGGTCAAGGCGTGGCAGGAACTGGTTGATGAAGGCGCCATCATGATGGTCGGTCCGCATCAGAGTGAGAATATCCTCGCGATCAAGCCGTACGTCGAAGAGGCGAAGGTGCCGACCTTGTCAATGCCCGGCAGCCTGGATTGGGGGGAGGGAACCTATGAATTCGGACTCAACAACGGGACCTTCGCCGACGAAGCAACGATCATGGCCACATTTCTGTCCAAGCAGGGCGCGACGCGCGTGGGCGTCCTGCACGAGGACAACGTTCTTGGTGACGAGTACTTCCACTACTTTCGGCAGGCAGCTAGGCGCCTTGGGCTTGTTGTCAGTGACGAGATCGTGAAGTGGTACAACTCGGTGGAGGAAGCGACCGAAACGCTGAACCGAGTGAGGTCT
>JBJMIJ010000018.1:0-6614 GCA_045806885.1 Aeromicrobium sp. | reverse complement strand
TGGTGTCAGCAGCCAGGACAGTGACGGGAACGATCTTGTTGTCGGCGTCCCAGACCTGGGTCATGCCGAGCTTCCGACCGAGGAGACCTCGGGCACTGGCGGTTGCGCCCGCGGCGGAGCCGCTCGTTTGCACAGTAGACATACTCGCGTCTCCTCTCAGAGCTTGATTTCGATGTCGACGCCGGCCGGAAGGTCGAGCCGCATGAGCGAGTCGACGGTCTTCGGCGTCGGGTCGATGATGTCGATCAGCCGCTTGTGCGTGCGCATCTCAAAGTGCTCGCGGCTGTCCTTGTACTTGTGGGGCGAACGGATCACGCAGAACACGTTCTTTTCCGTCGGCAGCGGCACCGGACCAGCGACCTTGGCGCCCGTGCGGGTCACCGTGTCGACGATCTTGCGCGCCGAGGAGTCGATGACCTCGTGGTCGTAGGCCTTGAGCCGGATACGGATCTTCTGTCCCGCCATCGGTTCGTCCTTTACGTCTTGCCGCTGGTGCGGCCTGCTTTGAGCTCACCGGTCAGATTGCGCCGAGGAGCAGCTTCCGTTGCTCCCATTCGCCGACCCCCGCGGTCGGGCGTGTCGCGCCCGCAAGGGCACACACAGATCCGATCTCGAGTTAGGTGGTTGGACATCCAGTGGGCAATCAGTCGGGGACTGGCGCGCGTCGGACATCAAGCGGATTCTCAGGTTCGGTGCAACTCTCGCGATCGGCGTGAGTTCCGATCGAGCCACACCCCAGCGATCCCGCCGGAGCAACCGCACAAGTGTGTCAGAGCCCCCCGGGTGATGACAAATCGAGCGGCGGCCGATTGCCAGTGAAGGCGCCGTCACACACATCGCCGCAGGTCAGAGGCTGTTTTCGCGGTACGATCGTGCGATGGTCCAGTCACCACTGCCCCTCGTGAACAGCCTCGTCACCGGCTCCGTGTCGTTCGCCGCCAACTCCGTGGCCACGTCTGCACGCATGGCACTCAGGTCCGAAGAGCTGCTCGAAGAGACGATCCTGACCCTGCGGGCGGCCCGTCCTCTCATCGAAGCGCTCAGCGAGGCGGTCGAGAACGGTCTGCTGGACGACGTCAACCTGCTGCTGTCGACGGTGTCCGAGACCCAGGACGACGTGAAGGCGGCGCGGGAGGCGATCGATCGCTTGGTGGGCCTGATCAACGCCACCCTCGACGGCGTCGGCGGCGTTCCCGGTGCGCAGCTCATCCTCAAGGGCTTCGCGCGGGTTGCCGGTGGGATCAATGCGCCAGCGAAGGCCAAGGTGCCGAACCCGGTCGAGGTGGGAACCGCTGCAGCCAAGGCTGCCGCGAAGGTCGCGCGCCGCGCCTAGCGGTGGACGTGCGGCTCGCTGTCGGCGTGCCCGGTCCCCTCGATCTGGAAGGTCGAGTGCTCGACATCGAAGTGGTCGGCCAGGCACGATCGCAGTCGCTCGAGCACTGCGTGGGCCTGACCCATCTCGGTGACGTCGTCGTCCACCACGACATGTGCGCTCATAACCGGCAGGGCTGACGTGATGGTCCAGACGTGCAGGTCGTGGACTTCGAGGACACCCGGCGTCTGGAGGATGTGCTGCCGCAGTTCATCCAGGTCCACGTGGCGAGGCGTCGCCTCCAGCAGGACCTCGGCGACCTCGCGGAGCAGCATCAGCGATCGGGGAACCACGAACGCCGCGATGAGCAGCGAGGCGACCGCGTCGGCGCGGTGCCAGCCAGTGGTGAGGATCACGACCGACGAGACCAGCACCGCCAGCGAACCCAGCGCATCGGCGGTGACCTCGAGAAACGCTCCTCGAAGATTGAGGCTCTCCCCCGCGTCACGGTTCAGCAACCACATCCCGGCAAGGTTCGCGACCAACCCGACGGCCGCTGCGACGAGTGCCCAACCCGCGTCGACATCGGTGGGCGTTCGCAGGCGAGCGATTGCGTGCCAGGCGATGAAGGCGCAGAGTCCCAGCAGGCCGAGCGCGTTGGCGCCGGCCGCGAGCACCTCGACCCGCGCCCAGCCGAACGTCTGTCGCGAGCCCGGGCCCACGTCGATGCGGGCCACCGTCATGGCCGCCAAGGCCAGGATGATGGCCGCGGCGTCGGTCAGCATGTGGCCGGCGTCGGCAAGCAGGGCGAGGCTTCCGGACGTCCACGCCACGAGGGCCTCGACGACCATCACCACCAGCGTGAGCGCCAGCACCATCAGCAGCCGCCGCCGCGACGGCACGTGTGCATGGCTGTGACCCATGTCCACAGACTAGGTGGCTGCACCATCCCGGCTTAGGCTCGAATCATGTGCCGCAACATCACCACGCTCCGCGGTCTCGAGCCGGCCGCCACGGCCGAGGAGATCGAAGCCGCCGCCGCCCAGTTCGTCCGCAAGGTCACCGGCGTCGCATCCAATGCCGCTCCGTCGTCACGGCTTCCGGCCGAGCAGGCGACCACAGAGATCGCCGCCATCGTCACTCGACTGCTGGACGAGCTGCCCGCGCGCCGCGTTCCCCCGAAGACCATCCCGCCGCTCCGCCGACCCGAGGTCCAGGCGCGGATCGCCGAGCGGATGCGGATTCGGGACGAGCACGAGCGGATGCACGAGCTGGGCATCCCGCACGCGCACTAGCGGGTGTGGGCCTTCCCCTCCAGCCGCACGTCGTCCCAATCGCCGAGATCGTCGAACGACCCGACGCCCACCCGACCCCACGCCAAGGTCTTGTCGGTGGTGGTCATCACCGGCTCCGTCATGTCGTCGAAGTAGACCTTGATGTTGCCAGTGGCAGCCGATCGCACGACTCGGACGTGGTGCCAGCCGTCGTCCCAGTTCGTGGGCGTCGTGGCCGCGGTCAGCTTGACCCGGTCCGCGCCGTCGACGATGAAGATGCCGTTCGAGTACTGGTCGGTGGTCTTGCCAAAGTGGACGTAGTAGAGGTGAGCGGGGTCCTCGTATCCGAAGATCATCGCCATGTCCCGGTGCGGGTAGTCCTTGACGGTCGACCGGACGTCACCGTCGAACGTGAAGCCCGCGACGTCGACGCCCTTGACCAGCGCGATGTTGAACGGGCTGCGATGGGGCGGCTGAAAGTCGCTCTGCCGGACCAGCGACAGCGCCGAACCGTGTCCTTCGCGGCCCGACGCCAGCCGCCAGGCCTCGGCGTCTGCGAGCTGCCACCGGCGCAGACCATGCTCGAAATCGTCCGAGAAGGAAACCGTTGAGGCCGCGCGCGTCGGTGCGGTGGACGCGGCTGTAGGCGTCGCGCCGCCGGGCTGTGCGGGCGCGCCGTGACCGCACCCGGAAAGGGCAGCGAGAAGCACGCCGACACAGAGACCCACGCGAAACATGGGCGAAAGAGCATGCACCCGCATTTCGCAAGTGTGCATGCTCGCCCGCCAGCAGGGGCACTAGGCTCCGTCACACATATGCGCATTGACCGTGAAGCTTGGCCCGCCGCTGCGGTGACCGCCGTCCCTGCGGTGACCGCCGCCATCCTCGGCCGTCCGCGGTGCGCATTGATCCTTGCCGCCCTGCCGGTGGGCGTGGCGGCATTCTTCCGCGATCCCGACCGGCCCGCCGATGCTCCAGCAGGCGTCGACGACGACACCGTGGTGTCGCCAGCCGACGGCAAGGTGATGCATGCGGGCCCGGCACAGGAGGGCGTCGCCCCCGAGGGCGACTGGCTCCAGGTGAGCATCTTCCTGTCGCTGTTCGACGTCCACATCAACCGGGCTCCCTACGGCGGCACGGTGACGTCGGTGACCTATCGCCCTGGCAAGTGGCTTGCCGCTTACCGGTTCGAGAGCGCATTCGAGAACGAGCGCAGCGACATCGTCATGTCGAGCACCGTCAACGGCGAGCAACGCGACTACGTGTTCCGACAGATCGTGGGCCTGGTCGCCCGCCGCGTGGTCACCCGCATCAAGGCGGGCGACGAGATCCGCACCGGCGAGCGGATCGGGCTCATGAAGTTCGGGTCGCGCATGGACGTCTTCCTTCCACGCTCGGTCGCCTTGGACGTGTCGGTCGGCGATCGGGTCGTAGCCGGAGAGACGGTCATCGCCCGATGGCCGGCGACCGCCGGGGCAGGTGAAGCGTGAGGGAGCGCGGGCAGCAGTCCGGCGCCCGCAACCTCTTCGCTCGATGGCGGGTCGAATCGCACTCGGGCGCGGAGGTCATCTCGCTCCGGCAGCTCAGCGCTCGCGAGCGGCTCCGCGTGACCGCGCCGAGCATGCTCACGACCGCCAACATGGCGTGCGGCTTCTCGTCGGTGCTGCTGGCCTTCAACCACTGGACCACGTCTGCGGCCGTCCTCGTCTGCGTCGCCATCCTGTTCGACATCTTCGACGGCGCGGCCGCCCGGCTGGTCGGCGCGACCTCCCCCTTCGGCGTCCAGCTGGACTCGCTGGCCGACCTCATCTCGTTCGGCCTCGCTCCCGCAGTGCTCGTCTACACGTGGGTACTGCCGGAATGGCCGATCACGGCGTGGTTCGCCGCCTTCTTCTGGCTGGCGTGCGCGACGTTCCGGCTGGCCCGGTTCAACTTCACCATCGACCCCACGGCCGACAAGCGCTACTTCGTCGGCATGCCCAGCCCCGGCGCGGCGGCCGTTGTGGTCGCCACCATCTTCGCCCTGGACCAGCCCGACTTCGACGCCCTCCAGGCGCCTGTCGGGCCCGCGATCCTCTTGCCCGCGGTCATCAGCATCCTGCCGGCGTTCCTCATGGTGAGCACCGTGCGCTTCCGGTCGTTTCGCGGCCTGATCAACCCGAAGACCACTCCGGCTCGCGTGACCACCGCGCTCGCCCTCGTCGCCATCGCCGTCGGCCTGCTGGTGGCACCCGCCGCTACCGGTCTGGTGGTCGCATACAGCTACGTCCTGACTCCGCCGCTCGGCGTCCTGACGGCACCGCTGCGCGGCGCGATCTTCGGGCCCGACGCAGTGGCGCCGCCGCGCGTCCAGCAGCGCTCGGTCTTCCTCTCGGCCTTCGAGGACTGAGCGGGCCGACTTCGCCTAAGAGGCGCGTTCTATACCCCCCGGGCTCCAGGTGACCCACTGGGTTCGCGAGACCAGAAGGCCGGAACGCGCTTTTGCGCTCCAACACGAGACACCGACCTCCTGCACGCCACAGAACCAATCGGCGTTCATGCGGACAATCTGCCCGAACCGCAATTGGGGAACCGGGGGGTTCGCGGGCTCGTCCACTGCCGCGGCTGGCGCCTGAATGTCGGACGAGGGCAGCGGGCGGCCGGCGGACAGCACAATCGTTTCGCCTTCGGTGGCATGTGGGACATCGAACGTCCGGCCCTTCACCGCGCACGCCACCGTCCGACCCCGGACGTCAGCACACGCAATGGACCCGGACGGCGATCGGAAGATCATGATCGAGGCGCCGTCGCGCTTGCTGGGTTCGAGAGTCGTCAAAGCGGCCGGGTCAACCGGCGTGCAGACCTCGGGGCTGACCCCCTCCGGAAGGTGCAGGCCCGCCGGGCACCCTCGATCGCTCGAAGCAGTCACGTGGGGCGCCGTCGTCGGCGTGGCCGACGGGGTCGGCGTGGCCGGCTTCGCTTCCAACGTCCGTTCTCCCACAGCCGTGTTGGCCAGCTGGAGAACTGCGATGAGCGCCACGAGCGCCAATCCGACCCAGAGCGCCATGCGTCCTTCAGACATGGAAAGGAGTATGTCCGATCTGGAACGACAAAACCCCCGGACCCATCAGGATCCGGGGGTTTCGCTGATCAGCGAGGGTTAGCTCACTTGATGATCTTGGTGACGCGACCGGCGCCGACGGTACGTCCACCCTCACGGATGGCGAACCGCTGGCCCTCTTCCAGCGCGATGGGCTGGATGAGGACGACGCTGATCTCGGTGTTGTCGCCCGGCATGACCATCTCGGTGCCCTCGGGCAGCGTGACGACACCAGTCACGTCCGTGGTGCGGACGTAGAACTGCGGGCGGTAGTTGTTGAAGAACGGGGTGTGACGGCCGCCTTCTTCCTTCGACAGGATGTAGACCTGACCCTCGAACTCCGTGTGCGGAGTCGTGGTGCCCGGTGCGATGACGACCTGGCCGCGCTCGACATCCTCACGCTTCGTGCCACGAAGCAGGAGGCCGACGTTCTCGCCAGCCTGACCCTCGTCGAGGAACTTGCGGAACATCTCGATGCCGGTGACCGTGGTGGTCTGCTTGGTCTCGTGGATGCCGACGATGTCGACGGTCTCGTTGACCTTGATGATGCCGCGCTCGATCTTGCCGGTGACGACGGTGCCACGACCGGTGATCGTGAAGACGTCCTCGATGGCCATCAGGAACGGCTTCGCGGTGTCGCGCTCCGGCAGCGGGATGTAGTCATCGACGGCCTGCATCAGCTCGAGGACCGTCTCGCCCCACTTGGCGTCACCCTGCAGCGCCGGGTGAGCGGCGACGCGGACGATCGGAGCGTTGTCGCCGTCGAACTCCTGCTCGTTGAGCAGCTCGCGGACCTCGAGCTCGACGAGCTCCAGGATCTCCTCGTCGTCGACCATGTCGCACTTGTTGAGCGCCACGACCATGGCCGGCACGCCGACCTGGCGGGCGAGCAGCACGTGCTCGCGGGTCTGCGGCATCGGGCCGTCGGTGGCGGCGACCACGAGGATCG
>JBJMIJ010000017.1:0-30246 GCA_045806885.1 Aeromicrobium sp. | reverse complement strand
GTCCTCGCCGCGACGTAGTGCGGTGCGGTTGTGCACGATCTGTTCGGCGATCTCGAAGAGCTTGATGTTGCCGTCTTGGGAGAGGCGCTGCATGTAGGCGAACGCTCGGTCGGAGTTGATGTCGAAGGCGTGCATGAGGATGCCTTGGGCTTGTCCAATCGTCGTTCGGCTGGCGAGCGCCTCGTGGAGCTCGTGGCGCATCTTGATAGCCGACAGCGCGACAGCAGCGTGGGCTGCGAGCAGCTTCATGACCTCTGCGTCGTCGTCATCGAAGGCGTCGACAGTACGGGTGTAGACGTTCAATGAGCCCAGCCGATGTGATTGTGTCTCGATGCTGGAACTGAGCACGCTGTAATAGCCAAGGTCCGCGGCGGCTTTGCCCCACGTGGGCCAGCGCTCTTCGCCGAGGGTGTTGCCCACGCGGTAGGTGTGTTCGCCGCCAGCCAATGCGGCGAGGCACGGACCTTCACCCAGTTCGACTTGGAGCTCATGTGCTCGTATCACCGCGCTGCTGGTCCCGGCCGGCGTGGAGACCGTCCTGCCGTTGACGACCATCACGCCAGCGTCGTCAGCGTCGACTGACACTCGCGCGTACTGGGCGATGGTGTCGAGAGCCGCGTCAGTGGAGTCAAACGATTCGAGTTCGAGAGCCATGCGTGCATACAGGTCGTCAGTCACGGGCTTGCCTTCCAAGTGGTGAGGTCAAGCCGCAAAGTCCGGACGACAAGATCACATTCAGTCTTGCACGCATCAGGAGACAAAGCGCCGGCCACCGATCAAGGATTTTCGGGCTGGCCACGAAATGCGCGACATGGGACGCTCACCTGGAGGTGGAAGTCGTCGTCGCGTGCACCGACGAGCAACTCAAAAGCTCGTTCGGTCGGCGCTACGCCGGGCTGCGCCAATCGCTGGAAGCCGCGCTAAATCCGGCCTCCAGCGGACACGATGTCGCGGCAGGCTCCACAGCCTTCCTCCTGCTCAGCGCGCTCCTCGGCGCCGGCCTGCAGCGCGCAGCCGACCCCACGCTGTCCTTCGACTCGATCATGGACGCCATCCGACTTATCCCACTCCAAAGAAACCGACCCCCGAGCGGCGGCCGTGACCCGGTCAGGCCAGGCCAACCGTGCAGGACCTTCTCACTACGAATGAGCCGAATCGTCGTTGCATCACGGGCGTGACGTGGGGTGACAAGCCGAACAAGAGCACGAAGGCAACTATCCACGCCGGTTCATCTGCGTTCGACTCAGCTGCAACCAGTTCGGACCTGAGGGCGGTCCATTCAACTACATCGGTTATTTAATGTTCTCAGCCAGCCGGAGATTGCACATAAGTTCTCAATCAACTTCGCATGTTGCGTTCTCGTCCCCGTCAGGACGAGAGTTCGAAACCAACCTCGCAATTCCGATGTCAATACACGTTGCAACCTGTTGGTCCCGCACTATCTAAGTTCGCAGTCTGGCTCATCAAATCTTAATGGTGATGCTGGACCATTCGGTCCATGACGATTTCAGGCATTCCGCTGCACCCCCTCGTGGTCCACGCTGCCGTCTTCCTTGCGCCAGCAGCGGCTTTGGTTGCGATTTTGTTCGCGGTGCGGCCTCGGTGGCGGTGGGCTCTACGTCACCCCTTGGCAATTGCGGCTGTCTGCGCTGCCATTGCAGTTCAGTTGTCGGCCATGACCGGCGATACGCTCTCGGCTTCACTTGGTCGCAGCGATCCGAATCGCGCCCTGATCGAGATCCACGAGATGTGGGCAGGTCGTCTTCAGGCCGCCGCTTGGGCTTTGGCTGTTTCTGCTCTGGTTGCTTGGTGGAGCGTGCCACACGGTTCTCCGATTCCCGGACACGAACGCGAGCACCCCCAAGTCGCGGGTGCCGTGACGCTCTCAAGAATCGCCATCTCGCTCATCTTCTTGCTGGGTGCAGCGACTGCAGCACTGACCGTTCTGACTGGCCACGCAGGTGCAGTCGCCGTGTGGACAGGGCAGTAGACCACTCGGCCCGATAGCCATTTCGCTGAGGTTTGGCCGACTGCGGTCAGTCCTAACCGACCTTGCATGCTTCGTAGTGGCTAGATCTGCACTTCGAAGGCAGGCATCGGCTTGTGGAGCCCTTTGAGCGTGAGCTCACCCTTGGGCGTGCACGAGATTTCGTCACGAACCAGTAGCCACGTCGGGTGACTGAGCAGCACGTTGCCCGGTTCGCACTGCGACTGGATCCGGGCCGCGATGTTCACTTGCTTGCCCAGCGCGGTGTACTTCGTCCGCTCCTCGGAGCCGAAGTTGCCGACAGTGGCGATGCCGGTGTTGATGCCCATTCGGACCCGCAACGTTTCGGGGATTCCGGCTGCTTCCCACTTTTGGTTGAGCGGTCCCATCGCCGCCTGCATCTCCACAGCCATGCGCACGGCTCGTAGGGCTTGGTCGTGGTCGTCGGTGCGTTCGGGTGCTCCGAAGAACACCAGGATTGCGTCACCGACCAGGTCATCGACAGTGCCGCCGTGATGCCGAGCGATGGCTGACATCTCGGTGAAGTAGTCGTGGAGAACCATTGCAAGGTCTTCGGGCTCAAGTTCCTCGGACAAGTCCGTGAACCCAACAAGGTCCGAGAAGAAGATGGTCAGTTTGCGACGCTCGTGCCGGTCGATGGCCTCCGGCGTATTGGACAGAACAGCATCGGCGACCTGTTCGGGCACATATCTACGCAGGAGCCGCTGGCTGGCCTGCAACTGGCTCTGCTGATGAGCAACGGTCTTCTCAGCCACAAACTGGCGACGCATCCCCGATTCGATTATTCCGCCAGCTGCGATGTAGACCGGCGCACTGAACATAAGAACGGCGATGTAGGTCCAACTTTCGGACAGCGCAATTGCGCCATGTTGCGTGCCGCTAATCATGAGCCAAACGGGAACAATCGTAAGCACTGACGTCACGAACGCTACTGCGCCGGTTGATAGCCGGGTGATGAGCGGAAAGAAGATAACCGCGAGCACTCCGCACGGAATGGTCCCGCTCACAGGGCCATACAGGTTGCTCATGACCCATACGAAGTCGAGGCCGATGACAACGTTGGCGAAGGCTAGACCTCCATTCGCCCAGCGCCGAAGTGGCGTGTAACTCGCAAGCACGAACACGATGAACGTGGGCACAGCAATTAACCAGTTGCTGACAAAAATCAGACGCGGACACTCGCCGAGGACGACTTCGAACCCCACTGGCACGAGGGCCCAAAGTATTGCTGACCCAACACCGATGGCCCTCGCGACCGGCGTGACGTGCTCGAGGTGCCAGAGACGGTAATTCGTCTCAACAAGCGGGTTCTTGAACGCCCTCCAACGCCGCCGCTGGGCAAACTCATCGGGCTCGGCTATCGAAACCGCAGCGTCAGCCATGAACCCCTCACCGGCGTAGAAGTAACTGCTGAACGGTAGCGCCCTGCAACTGGGCTTATGTCTATACAAGCCCTTATCGCCGAGTCTGGAACCACCCTCGCAGCTTGGACTCAAGGAATTTCGCAATTCCGATGTCAAGACGCGCTGGTGGTGCGCGACCTCGTCGTCTCATGTAGCCATGGTTCTTACTTACCTGTAAGTTAGAACCATGAGAACGCAAACACTTGCCAGCGCAGCCGTAACCGACCTCGCCACCGTCGAATCGCTCTGCAACCTCTGGGGGCGCGCCTGGAATCACCATGACGGGGACGCAGTCGCCGCCCTCTGCGCAGAAGACCTCGTCTACGACGAACCGGCCCTGGGCGAAACCGTCTATGGTCGGGACGCGATCCGGGACTTCGTGAATCTTATGACGACCATGATTCCTGACTACTCCTTCGAACTTGTCGGCGTGTACGCGGAGCTGACCCGACGGTCGATCCTCGTCGCGTGGCATCTCACCGGGACCGTGGCCGACACCGATCAACCGATCGAATTCCATGGAGATGACCGGCTGGAGCTGGGCGACGACGGTTTGATCCGCGCCTACCGATGCTTGTACGACAACAAGTACGTGCTGAGCCAACTCGCCGCACCAGCGGCGGATCGGGCGTGAGCAAGGCAGCTCCAGTTCGATTGCACGCCGCCGCGCGACGGGCGGAGATCCTTGCTGCCGCAGATCTCGAGTTCGCAAATCGGGGTTTGGCTGGCGCCCGCCTCGAGGCGATCGCGACCCGAGTCGGGATCACCCATCCCCGTGTCGTGCAGATGTTCGGCTCAAAACGAAGCCTGTTCCTCGAAGTCGTCACCGCCGCGTACGGCAAGATCGAGGCCACGTTCGCAGGCGTCGAGCGACCAACTCTGATCTCCTTGGGCGCCGCGTACCGTCAGCTCTTGCACGAAGAGCCATCGGTCGGACTTGTCATGCTTCAGAGCTTCGCGGCCACCGCCGACGAAACAATCCGGGAGGCCGTACGAAGCCGCCATATCGACCTGCAACTGTCGATCGCGCAACTCACGGGCGCAGATGCCTCGCAGACACGGACCTTCATCGCCACCGGCCTCGTGATGACGGTCTCGACAGTCCTGGAGCTACCGAACCAGCGCGCCGATGCTACCTGGGGCGCCTGGATCCTGGATCTCGTCGCCCAGCCGGCCGAGGCTGAACGCCCTTAGGCCGACAGGGGCAGCCTGAGATCTGACGACGGTTGATTCAACATCGGCTATTCAATGTTCTCGGCCAGCCAGGGACGTCTCCCCGCTCGTCTCGCCGCCGGCCCGCGAAGGTCCGATTGATCATGTTCATGAATCTCCTCAGTTCATCTCGTCACGACAGATGCAGCCCGACATATCCGGGGAAGAATGCGAAGACGATCGTCACGGGCAGGAGAAGGAACACGACCGGGACCATCATCGCCACCTCGCGTCGTCCACCCGCCTCGATGAGATCGCGCCGTGCGATCTCGCGAACGTCCGCGGCCTGGGCATGCAGGACGTCTACCAACGGCGTGCCCCGCTCGAGTGCCACCACGAGGCCCTCGGCGAAGCGCGCCACATTGGCCACGCCGGTCCGGGACGACAGCCCGTCGAACGCCGCCGTTACCGAGGCGCCCGTCCGGATCTCGGCGAGAACTGCCGAGAGCTCGTCACCCAAGGCGCCCCGGACTACGCGAACGACGCGTTCGAGTCCAGCGACCGGTGACTCCCCCGCGGCCACCGCCAGCGCGAGGAGGTCGGCGACAACGGGCAGCTCAGCCCGGACGTGCCTCTCGCGGCGAGCCAGGCGAAGCGAGAGGTCCTGATCGCAGAGGACGGCGGCCGCGCTGGCGCCAAACACGCACAGCCCGAGCAGTCCGGTTACCGATCCGCGACCAGAACCCCACAACAGCAGGGACAAACCCATGGCAAGGGCAAACCCGGCGGCCACCCAGCCGAGCTGGCGAAGGCGGAAGTCTTCAACGGTTCCGGCTGAGCCGCCAGGCCCCAGTCGTGCCAGCCGCCGTTCGACGCTGCGGCGTCCACCCAGCAGGCGGTCGAGGATCGACGTCGCCCGCATCGCCAACACGGTGGATGCCGGATCGGCAGCCAGGTCGGGTCGCACATCCCGGATGTAAGGGACCACGCGAACAAACGGCGACGGTCTACGTCGCCGCGACCAACCAGACACCGTCAACCAGCCGCCCACGGAAAGGGCCGCGCCGACCAGTGCCCCGACGGCCGGGCTCATGTCAGGATCCGCGGCTCGAGCGGAAGCCGTCCGATACGGAGCATCAGACGGTAGGCGATCACGCACACGGCGGCGCCACTGCCGAGGACCAGCGCCCCATCAACCGACGCGTACCGACCGATGACGTCGCGCTGCAGGCTCATGGCCATCAGGACGAGCCATGGCGCGGCGACGGCGAGCCGAGCGCCGTTGATCGTCCACGACTGGCGCGATTCCAGTTCGCCGCGCGTGCGCAGGTCGTCACGGAGAAAGGCGGAGAGCGCGCGCAGCATGCGACCCACGTCGCCGCCGCCGACCTCGCGTGCAATGCGCAGCCCTTCAATGACGCGATCGCCCACCGGGTCAGCCAAGCGCTGCTTCAGCAGGTCCAGCGACTCGTTGAAGCGTCCACTCGCTCGGTAGTCGTGCCCGAAGCGCACGAACGCCGGCCGCAGATCCTCAGGCCCACGCACGCCCAGCTGGATCAGGGATTCGGGAAGAGACATCCCCGCCCGGATGGCGGACGCGAGATTGTCGACCGCGTCGGGCCACAATGCCGCGTTCTCACGCAGCCGCCGCGCCACGCGGCCTTGGACGATGACGTACGGTCCAGCCGTAGACATGCCGCCCAGCACCAAGGCGATTGCGGGAACGCCGGTCACGACGAGACCGAGCCCCGCCGCAGCGAGCCCGGCCACAAACGACCAGACGACGAGGCCGCGCGGCGTCACCCGCGTGAAGCCAGCGGCCGCGAGGGTTGCGGCGAGCCGCGACTGACGCGACCTCCGGACGACCGGCACGGCCGGGTCGATGCGCGACCAGACAAGGAGCGCCACGCCCACGCCGAACGTCAGCCCGATCAAAGTTCCCACGCCGAGGACCTCCGGTCAGCGTGCAGCTCGAACACCGTCTCCGTTTCGATGACATCGCCTTCGACGCGCCCCGGGACGCGAACGACTTCCGCCACGCGCCGGCTCCCGTCCTGTTCCAGAACCAGATGGACGACGAGATCGACACAGGACGCGACGGTGGGCACGACGAACCCGGCGCCGATGTTGGCTCCGGCGAGGAGCGGGAGGGTGCAGGCCTTGACCAGTGCCTGCCGGGCCGAACTGGCGTGGATCGTCGCCATCCCGGGCAGGCCCGAGTTCAGGGCGAGCAGCAGATCGAGGCATTCGGCACCCCGAACCTCACCGATGATGAGGCGACTCGGCCGCATGCGCAGCGCCTCCTTGACCAGCTCACGGAGCGTGATCTCGCCTGTGCCCTCCAGCCCCGCAGGTCGGGTCTGCAGGGCCACCCAATCCGGGTGCGCGCACTTGAGCTCGAAGACCTCTTCCGCGGAGACGAGCCGCTGGGTGCCGGGGATGGCCGATGCCAGGCAGTTCAACATCGTCGTCTTGCCCGTCTGGGTTCCCCCCGACACCAGGATGTTCGCTCCGGACGCGACCTGGTCCGCCAGGTAGCCGGCGACCCGGCGCTCCAGGGTGCCAAGCCGAACGAGGTCCGTCAGCGACTCTGCCCGGGCGACATACTTGCGGATGTTGACGGCGGGGAAGCCCCGGCTGATCCCCTCAAGCACGACATGCAGGCGGTGCCCACCGGGCAGGGTCGCGTCGACGAACGGCCGGCTGACGTCGAGCCGTCGACCGCTGCTCGACAGCATGCGTTCCACCAGCTCACGTACGTATCCGGCGGAGAGCACGATGGACGTCAGCTCCGACCTACCTTCCCGCGCGACGAAGACCCGATCTGGTTCGTTGATCCAGATCTCTTCAATCTGAGGATCGTCCAGCAGCGGCTGCAACGGGCCGAATCCGGCGATATCGGCCATGATCTGGCTGATCACGAGATCGGGTTGGTCGATGGGGCCGACGGCTCCGGAGAGACTGCGCCGATCGTGATCGGCGACCACCGAGCGCGCCAAGTCACGAACAGCCTGCGATTCCGAGCGCGGGTCGATTCGTTGCTCACGCACCAGCGCGCGGACGCGTTCGGACAGTGCAGACGTATGGCCCGGCGCCGGTGATTCCATCCCCCGATGGCCTCTCTTGGAAGCGGTTGGGGCGATCTTGCCCGAAAGCGGCGGTGGGCGGAAGACCTCTGAGCAAATGTGTGGACGGCTAGGATCGGGTCGTGATGAGGCGCGCACTCGCGGGAGCCCTGACCGCAGTGGCCACGCTTGCCTTCATGGCTGTCTGGACCGTCGCACCCGCCACAGCGGTGGGACCGATCGACCTCCAGCAGCAGATCACGGACCAAGCTGGCGTCCTGGGTGATCGCGAGCCGCAGGTCCAGAAGGCGCTCGACCGCTTCTTCGACCGGACCGGCAACCGGATGTACGTGGTCTACGTCCCGTCATTCGACTCGGCGGCACCATCGGAATGGGCTGCCCAGACCGCCAAGAAGTCCGGCATGGGCAGCACCAGCGTCCTGCTCGTCTTCGCGACGAAGAACCGCGCGTTCGGCCACCTGGCATCCGACAGCAATCTCACCGCCGGGGGCCTCGATGCCGTCGACCGTGATGAGATCCGCCCAGCGCTGCGCAACGACGACTACGCCAAGGCGACGATCGATGCGGCCGACGCCTACGGCGACCTGGCGGCACAAAGCCCGCTGCCATGGGGGTGGATCGTCAGCGGCATCCTTGCCGTCCTGCTCGCGCTCGTCGTCTACGTGCGCCGCTCGCAGCGTCGGTTCGAGCGCACACACCACGTCCTCGACGAGCACGGAAACCCTGTCGACCCGGCCGACATCCTCACGCTCAAGGACATCGACCGGACCTGCTCGGCCGCCCTGGTGGCCGTCGACGACGCGCTGCTGACGTCGGCCGACGACGTCGCGCAGGCAAGGCAGCAGCGTGGCGAGGCGGCCACACAGCCCTTCATGGATGTGGTCACCGAGGGGCGCGGGATCATCGACGATGCCCTTCGCCGCCGGCGCAAGCTCGACAAGCTCATCGCCAAGGGGAAGACGGACGAGCAAGCCGAACGCAAATGGCGGAAGCGTGCCTCGCGCATCATTGCCAGCTGCGAGCAAGTGGACGCACTGCTCGACGCACAGACCGACGCGTTCGACGAGACCCGCGCGCTCAAGCAGAACGCCGATGAACTGCTCGCCACCTTGGGGCCACGGGTGGCAGAAGCCACGAGCCGCCTCGGCACGGCAGCGCAGAGCTACGCGCTCCTCCCCACCCGTGCGGCAACGGCCGTCGACGGCAACGTCGAGCTGGCCACGCATCTGCTGCGCGCGGCGACCCGGCAGCTTGAGAAGGTCAACGACGAGGCACCGACGCGCGTGCGCGCCATCGAAGACGCCCTGAGCACGGCGACCGAGCTCCTCGACGCCATCGACGAGGCCGAGTCGTATCGATACGACGGCGTCGAGTCCTCGGCCGCCCCCAGCCCGGCGATCGCTGCCCGGCGCGTGCGTGCCGCCGAACGATACGTCGCATCACGTCGCGGCGCCGTCGGCATCCAGGCGCGCACCTTCCGCTCCGAGGCACGGCGCCATCTCACAGCGGCAGAGGCCGCGCTCCAGGACGGCGGCGATACGGCTGCCGCCGAGCCGTCGTTGCGCCGCGCGGCGAAGTTCGCCGATCTCGGTCTTCGGGCGGCGGCGGCGGACGTTGCAGCCTGGCAGCAGGGCCGTGAGGCCAGCGACGACCCGTTCGGTCGCCGGTTCGACGCTCTGGTGCTGGCCGGCATCCTCGTCGACGAGACCGCCAGTGGCGGTCTGAAGACCCTCTTCGGCGGGTTCTCCCACGGCGGCGGTTCCGGCGCCCCGTACCGCGGAGTCGAACATGGCGGCACGCTTCGTACGGCCGGCAGTTTCGGCGGCACCACGACCCGGGGGCGTCACGGCGGTTTCTGATGGGCGGGTCGCCTGCCAAGATGTCGCCCATGAAACTGAAGGAAGTCTTTGCCTACCCGGCTGGCCCGGCCGCGGTCTTCGACCTCATCCGGGACCCGGCGTTCCGCAAGAAGGCCGCCGAATCGACAGGCGGCAGGGACGTTGCCGTCACCGTCGAGCCGGACGGTGACGACGTGACGATCACCGTCGTCCGATCGCAGGAGGCAGCGCGGATTCCCGACTTCATCAAGTCCTTCGTCGGCGAGACCATCCGGGTGAAGCAGGTCGAGCGGTGGGGTGCCCCGGACGCCGAGGGGAACCGCAAGGCTGCCGTGAAGTTGAGCGTCCAGGGCCAACCGGCCGGCATGGACGGACAGGCCACACTCACGAAGGACGGGCGCGGTTCAAGCTTCACGATGCAGGGTGAGGTGAAGGTCCGGGTCCCGTTCGTCGGCAAGAAGGTCGAGCCGTTCATCGCCAAGGTGATCGAGAAGTCACTGCGTCATGATGTGGACGCCGGCATCAAGGCCCTCAAGGCGTAGAGCTGTCCAAAACTGTCACGACCTGGCCCAGCTCTTGCGTGGCATACCAGGCGAGGTCACCCGAGCCGTCCGCATCGACATGGAACGACGCCACGTGCTCGAGGGCGATCGCCTGCTCTGGCGTGTCCACGTCGGCAGCGATGGCCACACCACCGGCATCGGCCGCTTCGGACAGCGCTGCGAACTCGTCGAGCTCATCCTCGGTGGCCGGCTCGAACCCCAGCAGGGTCACGGACTCGCCGTCCTGCAATTGACGCAGCACCTGGACCGTTGCGGCGAAATAGACGCGCATCAGCGGGCTATCAACGCTGCGGTCGCTGGCGCCCGCGCGGCGCCCGGCTCTTCGTGTGCACGGTCTCGACGAGCTCGGCGAGGGCATCCTCGATGCACTGGGCGAGCACGTCGACGTCAGGGACAGCCTCCCGGTCGGCGGTGATGCCGTAGAACACCCGGCCGCGATAGGACGTGACGCCGATCGAGACCGTGCGGTGTTCGGTGAGCGGGATGCACGGGTACACCTCGGCGACCGGCTCGCCGGCCATGTAGACCGTCTCCTGCGGGCCGGGGACGTTCGTGATGACGATCTGGTGCGCACGGTCGGCCTCGGCCTCCGCGACCCGCGCGCCGACGGCGTGGAAGGTCGAGGTCGCGAAACCCGGCAGGCTCGCCAGCTTGTTGGCGGCCACGGCAGAACCGGTCTCGCGGTGATCCTTGAGCGCGTACGAGACCTGGTGCAGCCGCACGACCGGGTTGGACTCGCCAACCGGCAGCGACAGCAGGTGCCCGCGCACCTTGGAGCCCAGTGATGTCGGCAGGCCCTCGTCCGAGACGACCGACATCGGCACCATCGCCCGGAACGCGGTCTTTGCGGTGGCGCGTTCGGCGCGCGTCAGCATCCAGCCCCGAATGCCTCCGGCGATTGAGGCCAGGATGACGTCGTTGACGGTGCCGCCATGGCCGTCGCGGACCGTGCGGTAGTCGGAGAGGTCCGTCGAGACCGACGAGAAGCGCCGGTGCCGCGAGAGCGTCGCCGCGAGGACGCCCCGCGGAGGGCTCTGGTTGCCGCCGACCAAGGGCAGGGCGCGACGCAGGCGTCCGGCCCGAAGCCCGGCAGTGGCGATTGCCTCGCCCGGATGACGCAGGTGACGATCAAGCGTGGCGGCAAGCAGGTTCACCCCGCTCGGCTCGGGACGCGACTTCCACTCGTGGTGAGGGATGTGGCGCACGCGGGCCGTCTCCTCGAGCAGCACCTGCGCGAGATCGATGGTCTCCGAGCCGTCGACCAGCGCCTGGTGCGCCTTGAACAGCAGCGCCTCGGCGCCGTTCTCGAGGCCCTCGATGTAGTAGAGCTCCCACAGCGGCCGGTCGAGCTCCAGCCGGCGAGCCACCAGGCGACCAACCAGCTCGTGCAGCTCGTCCCGCCCACCCGGCTTGGGAAGTGCGGACCTGCGCACGTGGTGCGCGATGTCGAACTTCGGGAAGTCACGCCACACCGGCGTCCCGAGACCGCCGGGCACCTTGTAGGGCACCTGCCGATAGCGGGGCACGATGTCGAGCCGCTCGTTCAGCACCTTGATCAGGCCATCGAAGGTGAGCGGCGAACCATCGGGCTCGAAGACGACGAGGGACGCGATCTGGCGCGGCTCGTTGGGCGTGTCCTGACTGAGGAACATCGCGTCCAAGGGGCTCAGGCGGTCCAAATCTCCTCCTCGGATCGTCACCGAGAACGTACCACCGTCATCTCCGCGAAATCCGTGCCCCTACGCCTGTGCCGAGCCGATCAACGAGCTCGCGGACCCCGGTGGCGAACGGCGAGTCCGACGCGACCTCGGCCGGGATCGTGCCACGCACGGCAGCGGTGTCGAGCGTCGCGAAATCGAGCGGAATGAAGACGTCTGGCCGGACGCCGGCCAACCTGGCCACGGCATCGGAGACGTCGCCTGGGCTCCACGCGGCCCCCGACCGCATCTGGTTCATGACGACGAGGGGACGACGGCTCGACCCGGCCACCGACGACAGGTCGTGCAGGCTCCGAACGAGGCGGGCCAGGCCGACCGGATCGGCTCGGCCCACGACGATCACGCGATCCGCGATCGCCAGGGCATGCCGGGTCTGGGCGTCGAGGCCGGGCCCGAGGTCGATCACAACGGCGTCGCCCGCCTCCGCGACAGCGCGGAGAACCGCCGGGAACAGCGATTCCCGCACCTGTTCCCACATGTCGGCGTGAACGACGCCCGTCAGCAATCGGAGGCCCGGCTGAATGGCGACGGCATGCGCCGCGATGGTGGCGAGGTCACCCCGATTCGCACTCCGGCATGCAGCCACCAGCCCGCTCGCGTCGTCGAGCAACGCGTGCATCTGCGCTTGGGCGCCTCCGCGTGGATCGGCGTCGACCAGGCACACGTTTTTGGCCGACCGGGCGAGCTCGGCGGCCACCGAGGCCGCAATCACACTGCGGCCAGGTGCGCCATGCGGGCCCCAGACCGCGAACACCGGTCCCGGTTCGGCCGGCAACACGTCCTCGACCGGCGCGGCCAGGCATGACTCCAGCTGATCGGGCTCAACCATCAGCGCGATGCCCAGCCGGCGCCCGGTGTGAGGGTCTCCCACGCCAACCACTCGAACGCCATCACGCTCGAGAGCAAGGACGGATTCCAGGTCGAGCCCAACGAGGTCGGTGGAGACCACGGCCACGTCGCACAATCCGGACAGCGAGAGCAGTTCGGCGACATCGAGGCACTGACGACGCAGGTACAGTCCGCTCGACTGTCGGATGTCATCGAGAACCTCGGTCTCCCAGGCAGCGCCTCCGCCAGCGACCACGACGGTCAGCACCCGCGAGTGGAGGCTCATGAGACGCGCACAACGGTGAGCCGGCCCGTGCTGAGTGCGCTCATCAGCCGCGCATCCAGCGTCGTGCCGGCCGCGTCGACCACGAGGCTGATGCTCGGCCCACCGGTCATTCCGGTGGCGGACGACGTCGAGACGACGCGGGCTCCGGCCATGAGACGCCGCGCCCCGGCCCTGTCGTCGCTCGGGGGCTCTCCTGTCCGCGCATCCGGCACCGACCAGATGTCAACGCGATCACCGCTCCGCAGGTCTCCCGGCGCGCCACCGGTGCCCACGACCATCGGCAGCTCGACGATGTGACGACGGCTGACAAGGGTGGACGAGGTGACCAGGGTGCCCGCGCGTCCGTCCGCTGCCCACCGAAGTTCGGCCAGCCGCCCCGGAAGAGCGTGGTCGGTGCGAAGGAGCCCGGAAGCAGTTCGCCCCGGAACCCTTGCCCGCACAGCGACGAGGTCATGCCGCCGCACCGGATCACCGGCACGCACGTCACGGCTGACGGCCCAATAGCTCTCGCTGTGATCGGCGGCCGCGAGCGCGAGTCCGCCCATCACGGTCGAGGCGAGGACGAGCACCACTCCGACGATGGCCCGCGGATCGCGCCACGGTCGCACGTCGAGCCGTTTGGCTTGAATTGACCCGCCGACGTCGGGCGCGAACGGCGCCACGCCGGCATCCCCCCGAATGCGCATGGTCGTTTCTAGCGCGGACGGCCGCGTTAGTCGAGAGCCCTGTCGCGTCGTCCACAGGCCAGCACTGCTCTTCGGCGGCCGAACCGCCGCCGTGGAAAACTGGCCTTGTGCCAGCCGATCAACCGCGATTCCTCAAGTTGACCGATGTCGCCGAGGTCTTGAACGTGACAACGCGGCAGGTCTACGCGCTGGTACGCAGCGGCGACCTTCGCGGGATCCAGGTGGGCGGACGCAATCAGTGGCGCGTCGAAGACGTCGAGCTCGAGGACTACATCCAGCGCCAGTATGCGCGGTCCGACGAGCGAGACTCGGAAGAAGCTCGCTGACGTTCGCTCAGTGCGCGAGGGTGATCGCACAGATCGCTGCGGTCGGGATGTCGCGTTCACTGCCGCCAGCTGACCGCACGCGGACGAAGTCACCGCCGACGGCCGCGACCGACCCAGCGCACGTCAAGCCGCCGGCCAGTGTGACCGTCAGTTCGTCGCGAGCGTCGTGCGCTTCGCGGAGGACCGGGCCCCAACCCAGCTGAGCTCGCACGGAGTCGCCACGAAGACCGGACGCTCGGTCCGCCCCGCGGAGCCACTGGACGGCTGACGCGGAGATCACGTAATTCGCTGAAGCAGTCTCCAGGCCGATGAGGTGAGCGGTCGCCCAGCGCACGTGACCGGCCAGGACACCAACATCGCGCACGGAAATTTCGACGGCGGCCCCGCTGCCAGCCAGCGCGTCCACCCACGTGCGCTCGGCCCATTCCCCTTCCCGCAAGTCAGCCACGAGAGCGTCCCGCTCCTCCAGGCGCGCGTATTCGGCATGGCCCTCAAGTTCGCCGAACAGCCGATCCCAGCGCATGGCCGCAGCCTACGGCTGGCCGCGACCACCGGTGTGTGGACAACCGGCTTGCGGACGAACCACGTCAGTCTTCAAACTGCCCTGAACGTCACCAAACGTCATCTAATGTGCTAATCGGGGGATGAGCCAATGATCGGACTTGCGACAATCGACTTGCCAACCGCGCTTGCGCGCTTGGCGACCGCGCTGCTGGGTGTGGCCCTGGCTTGGGCCGCCTTGGTCGCCGCCTTGGCGTCATGGCGCCCGACCGCACACTGGGCGCGAGCCATCACGCCGCGCGCTCTCCGCGCGGCAGCCTTGACCGCGCTCTCGGGCACGCTGGCGATCAGTCCCGCGCGGGCTGCCGGCGACCTGGACGGGCTCCCGCTGCCCCAGCGCGGCGCCACCACGACGGGCGCACACGTCGTCGCACCGGGCGAGTCCCTGTGGGCCATCGCGGCCAACCGTTTGGGACCCGACGCCACAGCCGGGGCGGTTGCCGGATCATCCAGAGCCTGGTACCTGCGGAATCGCGACACGATCGGGCCCGATCCCGACGTCATCCGGGCGGGACAGATGCTCGAGGCGCCGCGTCCAGGAGACGCGCGATGAAGGCGGCGACCGCGCTCCAGGTGCGCCCGGCCTCATTCCTGCACGACAGCCGCGAGCTGACGCTCGGTCAGATCCCCCTTCCCTTTCCCGACGCGTCCCCCGTCGTGCCTGCCCCGATTGAACGGGACAACCTCGCCGGCAGGACAGTTCTCCGCCAGAAGGCGGGCCACTTCATGCAGGCCCTGGTCGAGGTCCTGGCCGGCGAGCGCCCGCCGCGCCAGCTGGCGGCCTGGATGTCCCACGACGTGTACGGGCAGATGGTCACGCGACTGGCGATCCGCCCGCGGCCCGCGCACCGGCCGACCACCCTGCATCGAGCGCGTGTCGTATCGGTCCACGTCGCGATGGTCGACGCCGAGACAGCAGAGATCGCGGCCCGGTTCGTCCAGCGTGGCCGCTCGCGGGCCATCGCGGTCCGACTCGAACTGCGGACGAATCACCGGTCGATCAGCCAGTGGCTGTGCACGGCGATCGCGTGGGGCTAGCCCAGAAGGCGCTCGAACTCGGCCGGGTCCGTGGTGTTGACGCCGAGCCGGAAATCGGCACTCTTGCCGCTGCCGTGGTAATCACTGGATCCGGTGACTACAAGGTCCAGCTCCTTCGCGATTCGGCGCAGTTGCTCGCGGTCGTCGGCGTCATGGTCAGAGTGGTCGACTTCGAGCCCGACCAGTCCGTCGTCGAGGAGAGATGCGATGGCCTCGGCGGAAAGCCGTGACTTGCTGCCGCGCGACCACGGGTGGGCGATGACCGCCTTCCCGCCAGCTGCGGTCACCAGACGTACCGCGGCGGGGAGGCCGATGGAATATCGCGGGACATACATGCCGCCGCCGGGAACCAGCAGCTCGGCGAAGGCCTCGTCCCGAGTGGAGACAATGCCGCGGGCCACCAGGATGTCGGCGATGTGTGGGCGGCCGAGGGCTTCGGCCTCGCCGGCCTGAGCGAGGATCTCCTCTGCCGTGACGTCCAGGCCGAGCTGCTTGAACTTCTCGATGAATCTCGGGATGCGCCCGGTACGGCCCTCGATGACTTTGGCTAGCTCGTCGGCGAGCTCCGGATGGTTCGGGTCGAGTCCGTACGCGAGCAGGTGGACGCTCCGGCCTTGGACGTCAGTCGACACCTCCATGCCCTTGACCAGCTGGATGCCGACCCGATCGGCCGCGACCTGGGCCTCGTCCCATCCCGCCGCCGTGTCGTGGTCGGTGAGCGCGACGACGTCCAGCCCGGCCGTCTTGGCGTTCTCGATCAGCTCCGTCGGCGTATCGGTGCCGTCGGACTTCGTCGAGTGGGTGTGGAGGTCGATGCGCAACATCTCGCCAGCCTAGGCGGGAATGTTCCAGCCGAGGATGACCGGCTGCTCCCGCTCGTATCCGAGCTCGGAGTACGTCGCCGTGTCGAGGCGCAGGAATCGACCCACGGCAACCGGCTCCCCCAGCCACCGCGCGGCCAAGGCACGCAGGGAATGGCCATGGCCGAACAGGAGGCTGTCGCCGTCGACCGCGCGCAGGCGGGCAATGACCCGGTCCATCCGCTCGCCGATCTCGTCCGCCGTTTCGCCGCCCGGGCACGGGTGGGTCCACACCGTCCAGTCCGGAACCGTCTCGCGGATCTCCGGCGTGGTGACGCCCTCGTAGTCGCCGTAGCCCCATTCGACGAGGTCTTCGTCCACGAGGGCACCGTCGAACCCGGCAAGGATGGCCGTGCGTCGAGCCCGCTGCAGCGGGCTGGTCAGCACCAGGTCGAAGGGGTGGTCAGCGAGCACTGGCGCAAGCGCACGCGCCGAGGCCTCGCCGGCGGGCGCGAGCGGGATGTCTGTTTGGCCTGTGTGCCGGCCAGCCTCGCTCCACTCGGTGGCACCGTGACGCACCAACCAGACGGTCATCTGGGGATCAGGGCCCAGTAGTCGAGGTCGAGCAGCACGCCCTCGACATACTTGCCGTCGTCGCCCTTGAGCGTCATCGACTCGTCCCGACCCTTGGTCGCGACAAGCCGCATTCGCAGCGCGCCGATCGACTCCGACACCTCAGCCTTGTCGAGCACCTCCGACCAGGCGTACACGGTGTCACCCGCGAAGGCGGGCGACGTGTGTGCGCCTGCGTTGATCGCGACGATCAACTGCGCGTTCGCCAGCCCGTTGAAGGACAGGGCACGCGCCATCGAGATGATGTGCCCCCCGTAGATGAGCCGAGTTCCGTCGGGACGCGCCTCGACGTTGAAGTGCACCTTGGCCGTGTTCTGCCAGAGCCGGGTGGCCTGCTGGTGCTCCGATTCGGTCAGCGTCACGCCGTCGACGTGGTCGATCTTCTCGCCGACGGCGTAGTCGTCCCATCGGTGCGGCTCGCCGGCGGCGGCGAAGTCGTAGGACGAGAAGTCCAGGCCGGCCGGGATGACGAAGTCGGCCGGCTCCACGACGGTGGCCAGCTCCGGAATCTGCGTCTCCGGCGCCGGAGCCGCGGCGTTCCGTTTGTGCACCATGACCCAGCGCGCCCATTCGACCGCCGTCTCGCCGCGCTGATTGACGGCCGTCGAGCGGACGTAGACCACGCCGCTCTTGCCGTTCGAGTTCTCCTTGAGCCCGATGACCTCGGACGACGTCGAGAGCGTGTCGCCCGGCAGCACCGGCTGGTGGAAGCGCAGCTCGGCGTAGCCGAGGTTCGCGACGGCGTTGAGGGACACGTCTGGGACGGTCTTGCCGAAGGCGATGTGGAATGCGATGAGCTCCTCGACCGGATGCGGATCGAGTCCGACGCTCTTGGCGAACTCGGCCGAGGACGGGACGGCGAAACGGGTCGGGTACAGCGAGCCATACACGGCGCGATCGCCTTCGGTGACCGTGCGCGGCGTGGCGTGCTGGATCACTTGGCCGAGGCTGAAGTCCTCGAAGAAATTGCCGGGATTCGTCTTGGTGGGAGCGTTTGTCACAGGAATATCGTCCCGTACGAGCGTCAGGACCGATCGACGAGGTATGTAGCCACCGGCTCGCCGAAGCCCTTCAACGTCACGGGCTCGCGCTCGACGAAGCGGAAGTCATCCTCGGCGTGCAGGAAGACCCGGTGATCGACCACCAGCTCGCGGGCCGCTGCCGTGCCGCACAGCCGCGCACCGAGGTTCACCAC
Organism: Aeromicrobium sp.; assembly: GCA_045806885.1. Lineage (GTDB taxonomy): Bacteria > Actinomycetota > Actinomycetes > Propionibacteriales > Nocardioidaceae > Aeromicrobium. The sequence goes on along the minus strand of JBJMIJ010000017.1, from coordinate 12,125 downwards.
CGTCCCCAGAGCGGTGTAGTCGCTGCGGCCGTCATAGCCAACGATGCCGAGGGTGGCGTGGCCCAGCGCCATGCCGATGCCGTAGCTGAGGTCATACCCACGGCGTTGCCAAGCCGGGGTGAGCTCGTCGATGGCGTCCGCGATCGCCAGGGCCATCTCCACCACCCGTTTGGCTGGCTCGTCGCACGGCACGGGGTCGTTCAGGTATGCCATCAACCCGTCCCCCTCGAACGATCCGAGTGTTGCGTGGAATCTGGTGATCTGCTCCCCGGCCGCCGCGTAATAGGCGTCGAGGACATACATGACCTCTTCTGGCTCAACCTGCTTGGTGAATGCCGTGAAGCCCCGCAAGTCACAGAACAGCACGGCGATCTCCCGGCGATGCGGCGCCAACCTCGACTCGTCACTCGACTCGAGTATGGCCTCGGCGACAGGCGCCGACAGGAAGCGACGCAGCCGACCGAAGCGCTCGACCTCACCCACCTGTTCGGCCACCTTGGCCTCGAGGTTGGCGTTGAGGTCGTTCAGTTGCTGCATGAGATGTCCGATGAAGTAGCCCGCGACCACCACCGTCACGCCGATGAATGCTGGAGTGAGCCAGACCGGCCACGGAGTATCGGACGCGGCCTCCAGCCACCATTGACCGGCGAGCATGAGAGCGACGACAGTCAGGGCAGCCCACCGGGCAAGCAGGTAGAACGCCAAGATGGCGATGATCGAATAGCCGATCGCGATGATGCCGGTCGTCGGGTAGCGGTCGATCCACATCACCAATGGCAGCCCGAGCGCCCCATACACAAATCCGAAGATGGCGAACGGTGCGAAATGGCGTGAAATTCCACGATCCGATGCGCGCACTCCCGCGACGAACACGAACAGGCCAAGTCCGCAGGTCACGATCCCGATCCAGTCATGGAGATCCACGCCCAGCCACGAGGGGAGACCGGGCCGGATGATCAGATCGGCCGCGACGTGACGGACCAGAGGGTTCGACAGTCCATAAACGAGCGTGACGAGGCCCGCGAGCCGGGCGACGCGACGCATCTCGTCCGGCTCGAGCACGCGCACACCCCAGCGAGTTGCACCACTGCCGGCGCCGGTCATGTCCTGATGCTAGGACTGCCGGTGCCAGAAATCGGCGAAATAAGAGGTGTTAGAGATCGACGGCCCGCCCCGGCAGCTTCGCCAGCAGCTCCTGGCCTTGCGCCAGCAGATTGTGCTCGGTGAGGACCTCATACCGCCCGGGAATCACCTTGGAGATCGAGCTGAAGTCACGCTGGCCTCGGGTGGCCGCGTAGCCGATCAGGGCCCACACGGCACCAAACAGGATGCCGAGGAGGACGCCGGTGAGCACCGTCGCGAAGTAAGCGCCGCCCTTCGAGAAGATTCCGAGCAGCAGGCCAACCAGCAACCCGAGCCAGGCCCCGGAGGCGGCACCCGCGACGAGGACGCGTGCCGTCGTCAGCCGGCCGGTGACCCGCTCGACCTGTTTGAGGTCGGTTCCGACGATGAGGACGTTCTGGACCGGGAATCCCTCGTCCGAAAGAAAGTCGACGGCCTTCTGCGCATCGGCGTACTGGTCGTACACCCCGAGCGACTGCGGATATTTCAGCGAAAAGATCTCAGCCATACCGCCGACAGTAGCGGGCCATTGGCCATCGAACCGACCCCGAGCGCATCGTGGGCAGAGTTACCAACATTCGGGGGGATGAAGAACATGACCACAGCACGAGACGTGATGACGACCGGAACGCAGTGCATCAAGGAGGACCAGACGCTGGCCGAGGCGGCCCGCATGATGCGTGATCTCGACGTCGGGTCGCTGCCGATCTGTGGCGCCGACGACAAGCTGCACGGGATGCTGACCGATCGCGACATCGTGATCCGCTGTGTCGCCGAAGGCGGCGACTGCATGCAGTCACGCGCGGGCGACTTCGCTCAGGGCAGGGTCCACTGGGTGTCGAGCGACACCGAGATCGACGATGCCCTGGCTGTGATGTCGGAGCACCAGGTCAAGCGGCTGCCCGTCGTCGACGACCATCGCCTGGTCGGCATGATCAGCGAATCGGACCTGACGAAGCACGTGAACAGCAGGCAACTGGCCAACGTGGTGAGCGACGTCTATGCCTAGGGACTAACCCCAGGACAGCTCGAGCTCGGCGAGCGCCGACTCCAGGTGGGTCAGCAGGCGCTGTAGGTGCGGCACGCTCTTGCGGCAGCCGATGAGTCCGAAGTCGAGGTACTTGTCGCGACTGCACAACGTGATGTTCAGCGCCTGGCCGTCCATGACGATCGAGACCGGGTACATCCCGTCCAGCTTCGCGCCGTTGAAGTACATCTCTTCGCGCGGCCCGGGGACATTGGACACGATGACATTGAACGGTGGGCGCCCGAACTTGATGGCACCCGGGATCGGCCCGAGCATCAGCGGGAACATCTGCATGGCCGAGTACGCCAGGATCTGGGTGGGCGTCAGGTCGCGCAGCAGCTTCTTGCTGGACCGCGACGAGTAGGCGATCTCCTCCAGCCTGGTCGCACCGTCGGCTCGATCGGTGGCGAGGTTGACGATGATCGCGCCGACGGCGTTGCCGCCGGCACCGCTGTCGTCACCCGAGCGCAGAGCGAGCGACACGGGCACCATCGCCGACATCGGCTCGTCCGGGAGCGCGCCCCGCTCGAGCAGGTAGTCGCGCAAGGCGCCCGACACCATGGCCAGGACGACGTCGTTGATGGTGGTGCCGGACGACCGCGCGACTCGCTTGATCCGGTCGATCTCCCAGGACTGAGCCGCAAAGCGACGAGCCCCGCCAACCCGGCCGTTGAGGACGGTCCGCGGTGCGCTCGGCAGGTTGAGGTCGACGTCGCGCACGATCTGTGAGGCAACGCGCAGGCCGCCCGGAATGAGGCTCAGGGCGTCACTGCCGGCCGCTCCGACAGCCTTGACCAGCGCGAACGGGTTGCGGCTCTTCGGCACCGTGGCGATCTCGGTGGTGGTGCTACCTCCCGCTTGTGGGGCTCGCTTGCGTGGCGGCATGGCCCACGGCGGAAGGCAGTCCTGAAAGTCCGGATCCTCCGACAATGACCGCTGCGCGATGCGCAGGGCACTGACGCCATCGACCATGGAGTGATGGATCTTGGTGTAGAACGCCCATCGCCCATCGGCCAGGCCCTCCACGACATGCGCCTCCCAGAGCGGGCGGTGCCGATCCAGCAGCGCGCCGTGCCAGCGTGACGTCAACGCGAGCAGTTCACGTACACGTCGCGGCTGAGGCAGCGCCGAGTGCCGGACGTGGTAGTCGAAGTCGATGCTGTCGTCGTAGGACCACCACGTGTTGCCGATGCTGCTGACGGGCTCAGCCGGCCGCTTGCGGTAGAGCGGATTGACGTAGTCGATCTCGCGCCACCGGGCCACCATGTCGGTGACGAAGTCCGGGCCCAGGTCCTCGGGTGGGACGAAGAGCTGGAGCCCGCCGACGTGCATCGGGTGCTCGCGCGACTCGGCCCACAGGAACATCGCGTCGGTGGGAGGCATATATGACATCTGTGCAAACCTCCCACATTCTCGCTGGTCAGAGTTATACGCTAGCCGTCGCGTGTCCATGAGGTCACGCGCTCGTTACTCCCAAGTTAACGGGCACCTTCCTCCGAAGGAGGCTGGGATGACCACACGACTCACGGTAGCTGTTGAGCCCCGCTACTTCCGCAGCTCGAGTATTCAGGCCCGCCTCCTTGCCACGGCGCTCCGACACACGGTGCGTCCCACGCTTTCCCTGTGGGCGCACCTCCCGTTCGACCTCCAGCCGCCCAACTTGGTCGACCTCATCGCCAAGGTGCTGCCGGTGCACGAGGGCACGCACGTGCGTCGGATCAGCGTCAGCGCGGCCGAGGCGGAGTGGATCTCCGGCCCCGGCGTCAGCGAGGTCAGCGGTCTCGCCGACGACCACGTCATCCTGTACCTGCACGGCGGCGCCTTCCTGACCTGCGGCCTCAACACGCACCGTCGCCTGGTCTCGCGCATCTCGGCCGCGGCCGATCGACCGGTCCTCAACCTCGCCTACCGGCAGATGCCCGAGGTCTCCATCACGGAGTCGATCAACGACGGCGTCGAGGCCTTCCGCTGGTTGATGGACCAGGGTTACAGCGCCGACCGCATCACCATCGCCGGCGATTCCGCCGGCGGCTACATGGCGTTCGGCATCGCACGAGCCGTCATCGACGCCGGCTGGGGACAGCCTGAAGGCGTCGTCGCCATCTCCCCGCTGCTCGACCTTGACTCCGACGCCAAGCGCGCGCACCGCAACGCCGACCGCTGCGACGTCTTCCCGCTGTCCGCGCTGGAGCGCTTCTCCAAGATCGCCCAGCGCCGCGAGCGTCGCGACGGAGTTCCCGACCGGCCGTGTCCGGTCGACATGGATGTCGAGGGGCTGCCGCCGGCGCTCATCCAGATCGGCTCGCGCGAGATCCTCATGCCCGACGCCGAGATCATGGCCAACCGGCTGGTCGGCGCCGGCATCCCCTGCGAGTTCCAGGTGTGGAGCCGCCAGGTCCACGTCTTCCAGGCCGCAAGCTGGGTGCCCGAGGCGCAGCGGGCCGTCAAGGAAGTTGCGCTGTTCGTTCAGTCCTTGGAAGACCAGCGCCTGAGCGACCTGGCTCGCGGCGCCGACGTCGGCTGACGCCGACAGCAGAAAGCCCCTCCCGAACCGTCAGGTTCGACAGGGGCCTCCGGGTGAGAATCAGGCGGTCTCGGTGACCGTGCCGCCAGCGGCTTCGATCTTCTGCTTGGCGGAGGCCGAGAACTTGTTGGCCGTGACCTGAAGCGCGACGGAGATGTCGCCGGAGCCCAGCACCTTGACGAGCTCGCCCTTGCGGACGGCGCCCTTGGCGACCAGCGTCTCGATGTCGACGGCACCGCCGTCGGGGAACAGCTCGCCGAGTCGCGAGACGTTGACCGGCTGGTACTCCTCGCGGAACGGGTTCTTGAACCCCTTCAGCTTGGGCAGGCGCATGTGCAGCGGGATCTGGCCGCCCTCGAAGCCCTGCGACACGGTGTTGCGGGCCTTGGTGCCCTTCGTGCCGCGGCCGGCGGTCTTGCCCTTGGATCCCTCACCGCGACCGACGCGGGTCTTGGCCTTCTTCGCACCCGGCGCAGGGCGCAGGTGGTGCAGCTTCAATGGTCCTGACATCTCAGGCCTCCTCGACCTTCACGAGATGGGCGACGGCCTTGGCCATGCCCACGATCTCGGGACGGTCATCTTTGACGACCGAGTGGCCGATGCGCTTCAGCCCGAGCGACCGCAGGGTGTCGCGCTGAACCTTCGTGCCACCGATCTCGGAACGAATCTGGGTGATCTTGATGTCGGCCATCAGACGGCGACCTCCTCCGGTGCAGGTGCCTCGGCAGCCTTCGCCTTGGCGTCGTCGGCTGCCTCGGCCTGGGCCCTGAGCAGCGCCGCCGGAGCGACCTCCTCGACGGACAGCCCGCGACGCTTCGCGACCATCTCGGGCGATTCGAGCATCTTGAGGGCCGCGACAGTTGCGTGGACGATGTTGATGGCGTTCGACGAGCCGAGCGACTTGCTCAGGACGTCGTGAACGCCCGCGGCTTCGAGCACGGCGCGAACCGGGCCACCGGCGATGACACCGGTACCGGGCGATGCCGGGCGCAGGAAGACGACGCCAGCGGCCTTCTCACCCTGCACCGGGTGCGGGATGGTGCCGCCGATGCGGGGGACGCGGAAGAAGCTCTTCTTCGCCTCCTCGACGCCCTTGGCGATGGCGGTGGGGACTTCCTTGGCCTTGCCGTAGCCGACGCCGACCTGTCCGTCGCCGTCGCCGACGATCACGAGGGCGGTGAAGCTGAAGCGACGACCACCCTTGACCACCTTGGCGACACGGTTGATCGTGACGACCTTCTCGATGTAGTTCGAGCGATCGCCACCACGGCCGCCGTCACGACCGCCACGGCCGCCGTCACGTCCGCCGCGACGGTCGTTGCCGCGCTGGTTCTGGGGCTGTTCAGTCATCAGAACTCCAGTCCTGCTTCACGGGCGCCGTCGGCGAGTGCCGCAACGCGTCCTGCGTACTTGTTGCCGGCGCGGTCGAAGACGACGGTGTCGATACCGGCCTTCTTGGCGCGGTCGGCGACGAGCTCGCCGACCTTCTTGGCCTTGGCGGTCTTGTCGCCGTCCAGGGCACGCAGGTCGGCCTCCATGGTCGACGCCGAAGCCAGCGTGCGGCCTTCGAGGTCGTTCACGACCTGGGCCACGATGTGCTTGCTCGAGCGGGTCACGACCAGACGGGGACGCTCCGGCGAGCCGGCGATCTTCTTGCGGCCACGCAGCTGCCGACGCTGGCGCGAGCCAACGCGCCCAGCGACCGACTTGTTGTACTTGATCGAGATGGCCATCACTTACCAGCCTTTCCGGCCTTGCGCAGCACGCGCTCGCCGGCATAACGGACGCCCTTGCCCTTGTACGGCTCGGGCTTGCGAATCTTGCGGATGTTGGCGGCGACTTCGCCGACCTTCTGCTTGTCGATGCCGTGGACCGAGAAGATCGTCGGCTTCTCCACCTGGAAGGTGATGCCCTCTGGGGCGTCGACGACGACCGGGTGGCTGAAGCCGAGCGCGAACTCGAGCTGCGTCGGGCCCTTGGCCTGCACGCGGTAGCCGACGCCGACGATCTCGAGGTTCTTGACGTAGCCCTCGGTGACGCCCACGACCAGGTTGTTGATGAGAGTGCGGCTCAGGCCGTGCAGCGACTTGCTCACGCGCTCGTCGTCCGGACGCTCGATGGTGAGCGTGCCGTCGTCGTCCTTGCGAACGGTGATCGGCTCGGCAACGGTGTGCGAAAGCTGACCCTTGGGGCCCTTGACGATGACGTTCTGACCCTCGATCGTCACCTCGACACCCATGGGCACAGGAACGGGGAGCTTGCCAATGCGTGACATGTCAGCCCCTCACCAGACGTAGGCGAGGACTTCCCCACCTACGCCCTTCTTGTTGGCCTGACGGTCAGTCAGGAGGCCCTGGCTCGTCGATATGATCGCGACGCCGAGGCCGCCCAGGACCTTGGGCAGGTGGGTGGACTTGGCGTACACACGCAGGCCGGGCTTGCTGATGCGGCGGATTCCGGCGATCGAGCGCTCCCGGTGCGGGCCGTACTTGAGCGTGACGGTCAGCGTCTTGCCAACTTCGCCCTCGGCCGGCTCGCGCACGGCGAAGTCGGTGATGTAGCCCTCCTGCTTGAGCAGGGTGACAACACCCTCCTTCAGCTTGCTGTAGGGCGCGGCGACCTCATCGTGGTACGCCTGGTTTCCGTTGCGGATCCGCGTAAGCAGATCCGCGATCGGGTCAGTCATCGTCATCGTTTGTGTTCCATTTCTTGCGCGGTTTCCGTCCTCGTGCCCGCTCGGGGTGAGAGGGGACCTATCGCAGTTAGGGCTTGGTTGATTACCAGCTGCTCTTGGTGATGCCGGGAAGTTCGCCGCGGTGCGCCATCTCACGCAGGCAGATGCGGCACAGGCCGAACTTCTTGTAGACCGAGCGCGGACGGCCGCACCGCTGGCAGCGGGTGTAGCCGCGGACCGCGAACTTGGGCTTGCGGGCCGCCTTGATCTTGAGGCCAGTCTTCGCCATGTCAGTTCTCCTTGAACGGGAAGCCGAGCGCCTTGAGCAGGGCGCGTCCCTCGTCGTCATTGGTGGCAGTGGTGACGACCGTGATGTCCATGCCGCGCGAGCGGTCGATGTCGTCCTGGTTGATCTCGTGGAACATGACCTGCTCGGTCAGGCCGAAGGTGTAGTTGCCCCGGCCGTCGAACTGCCGCGGCGACAGGCCACGGAAGTCGCGGATGCGCGGAAGCGCGAGCGCGAGCAGGCGGTCGAGGAACTCCCACATGCGGTCGCCGCGCAGCGTGACGTGCGCACCGATCGGCATGCCCTCACGCAGCTTGAACTGCGCGATGGACTTGCGGGCCTTGGTGACTTGCGGCTTCTGGCCGGTGATGAGGGTCAGGTCCTTGACCGCGCCCTCGATCAGCTTGCCGTCCTTGGCTGCGTCGCCGACGCCCATGTTGACCACGATCTTGGTCAGTCCGGGGATCTGCATGACGTTCGAGTAGTCGAACTGCTCACGCAGGGCCGGAGCGACCTCTCCGCGGTACTTGTCCTTGAGGCGGGGGCTCGTTGCTGTGTCAGACATCAGATGTCCTTCCCGGTCTTGCGGGCGACGCGGACGCTGCGCTGGGCGGCGTACGTCGAGCCGTCCGGACGCGTCTTAGTGACGTCGTCGCGGCGGTAGCCGATGCGCGTCGTGCCCTTGGCCTTGCCCTCACCGGCGACGAGCATCACGTTGGACACGTGAATGGGCGCCTCGACGGTGATGATGCCGCCGGTGCTGCCCTGGCCGTCCTGGCCGGCGCGGGTGTGCCGCTTGACGCGGTTGACGCCCTCGACGATCACGCGGTCGGCGTCGGCGAGGACCTCGAGGACCTTGCCCTCAGTGCCCTTGTCGGCGCCCGCGATGATCTTGACGTGGTCGCCCTTCTTGATGGCGGTCATCACAAAACCTCCGGTGCGAGCGAGATGATGCGCATGAACTTCTTGTCACGCAGCTCGCGGCCCACCGGGCCGAAGATGCGCGTGCCACGCGGATCGCCGTCGTTCTTGAGAATCACCGCGGCGTTCTCGTCGAACTTGATGTACGAGCCGTCCGGACGACGGCGCTCCTTGACGGTGCGCACGATGACCGCCTTGACGACCTCGCCCTTCTTGACGTTGCCGCCGGGGATCGCGTCCTTGACCGTGGCCACGATGGTGTCGCCGATGCCGGCGTAGCGGCGACCGGAACCACCGAGCACACGGATGCACAAGATCTCCTTGGCACCGGTGTTGTCGGCGACCTTGAGTCGCGACTCCTGCTGAATCATCGTCCGTCTCCTACTTGGCCTTCTCGAGGATCTCCACGACACGCCAGCGCTTGGTGGCGGACAGCGGACGGGTCTCCGCCAGGAGAACCCGGTCGCCGATGCCGGCGCTGTTGTCTTCGTCGTGCGCCTTCAACTTGACGTTGCGGCGCAGCACCTTGCCGTAGCGAGCGTGCTTGAACTTCTCTTCGACGTTCACGACGACGGTCTTGTCCATCTTGTCGCTCACGACGAGGCCCTCACGGACCTTGCGTGCGTTGCGCTCTTCCACGTTTTCCTCGCTCATGCGTCAACCGCCTCGATGATGCCGAGCTCGCGCTCGCGCTGGACGGTGTAGATGCGGGCAATTTCGCGCCGAACCGTGCGAAGCCGGACGGTGTTGTCCAACTGACCGGTGGCGTTCTGGAAGCGGAGGTTGAACAACTCCTCCTTGGCTTCCTTCAACTTCTCATCGAGCGCTTCGCCGGTGAGGGCGCGCAGCTCGGCAGCCTGCGACTTCGTCATCACAGATCACCCGACTCTCGCGTAATGAACTTGGCCTTCATCGGCAGCTTGTGGATCGCGCGGCGCATCGCCTCACGGGCGACGTCTTCCTGGACGCCCGAGAGCTCGAACATGACGCGGCCCGGCTTGACGTTGGCGACCCACCACTCCGGCGAACCCTTTCCGGAACCCATGCGGGTTTCGGCCGGCTTCTTGGTGAGCGGACGGTCCGGATAGATGTTGATCCACACCTTGCCACCACGCTTGATGTGACGCGTCATGGCGATACGAGCGGACTCGATCTGCCGGTTCGTCACATACGCGCCGGTCATGGCCTGGATGCCGTAGTCACCGAACGCGAGCTCGGTGCCGCCCTTGGCGGCGCCGGTGCGCTTCGGGTGATGCTGCTTGCGGTACTTGACCCGTCGTGGCATCAACATCAGGCAGCGCCTCCTTCAGCGGGCGCGCCGGCCGCAACCGGTGCGTCGGTGCCCGGGCGACGGCCACGCGTCGGACGGCGAGCGCCGGGGACAGCGGCGCGCTTGGCCGCTTCGGCCTCGCGCTCGGCCCGCGTGCCGGCGACCTCACCCTTGTAGATCCAGACCTTCACGCCGATGCGGCCGAAGGTGGTCTTGGCCTCGTAGAAGCCGTAGTCGACGTCGGCGCGCAGCGTGTGCAGCGGGACGCGACCCTCGCGGTAGAACTCCGAGCGGCTCATCTCGGCGCCACCGAGACGGCCCGAGCACTGGATCCGGATGCCCTTGGCGCCCGAACGCATGGTCGTCTGCATGGCCTTGCGCATGGCGCGGCGGAACTGCACACGGCCAGAGAGCTGCTCGGCAACACCCTGCGCGACGAGCTGGGCGTCGAGCTCGGGGTTCTTGACCTCGAGAATGTTGAGCTGCACCTGCTTGGCGGTGAGCTTCTCGAGGTCGCCGCGAATGCGGTCGGCCTCGGCGCCACGGCGGCCGATGACAATGCCCGGACGCGCGGTGTGGATGTCGACGCGCACGCGGTCACGCGTGCGCTCGATCTCCACGCGGCTGATTCCGGCGCGGTCCATGCCCTTGGTCAGGAGCTTGCGGATCTTGACGTCCTCACCGACGTACGAGCTGTACAGCTTGTCGGCGTACCAACGGCTCTTGTGGTCGGTGGAGATACCGAGGCGGAAGCCGTGCGGGTTGATTTTCTGACCCATGCTCAGGCCTCCTTCTCGGTCTTCTTCGCAGCCTTGGGAGCTGCCTTCTTCGCCGTGGTCTTCTTCGCAGCTGGCTTCTTCTCAGCGGCCTTCTTGGCCGGCGCGTTCTTGGCGACAGCCTTGTCAGCCTTCTTCGGAGCAGCCTTCGGGGCTTCCGCGGCCGGCGTCACGACGACGGTCAGGTGGCTGGTGCGCTTGAGGATGCGGTTGGCCGAACCCTTGGCGCGCGGGCGCCAGCGCTTCATCGTCGGGCCCTCGTCGACGTAGAGCTGGCTGATGACCAGGGTGTCGGCGTCGAGGCCTTCAGTGCTCTCAGCGTTGGCGACGGCCGAGCCGACCAGCTTGCCGAAGTTCTCGGCCACGGCCTGCGGCTGGAACTTGAGCATGGCGATCGCGTCGTTGGCGTTGGCGCCACGGAGCAGATCGCCGACGCGCTTGGCCTTCTGCGGCGTCACACGCACGTGCTGCGCGGTGGCGAACGCTCCGGGAGCGTCGCCGAGCAGGCGCTGACGGCGCGCGCTGATCTTCTGGCGTGCTTCGGTGCTCATCGACGCTTCGCCTTCCGGTCGTCCTTCTCGTGACCACGGAAGGTGCGGGTCGGCGCGAACTCACCGAGCTTGTGGCCGACCATCGCGTCGGTGATGAACACCGGCACGTGCTTGCGGCCGTCGTGGACGGCAATGGTGTGACCGATGAACGATGGGAGGACCATCGAGCGGCGCGACCAGGTCTTGATCACGGTCTTCTTGTCGGCCGCGTTCTGGGCGTCCACCTTCTTCATCAGGTGGTCGTCCACGAAGGGACCCTTTTTCAGACTGCGTGGCATCTGTTCCTACCTCAACGCTTTCCGGACTTGCGGCGACGGACGATCATCTGATCGCTGGCCTTGCGCTTGCGCGTACGACCCTCGGGCTTGCCCCACGGCGAGACCGGGTGGCGACCACCGGAGGTCTTGCCCTCACCACCACCATGCGGGTGGTCGACCGGGTTCATGGCCACACCACGGACGGTCGGGCGCTTGCCCTTCCAGCGGTTACGGCCGGCCTTGCCCCAGTTGATGTTGGACTGCTCGGCGTTGCCGACCTCGCCCACCGTGGCGCGGCAGCGAACGTCGACGTAGCGCATTTCGCCGGACGGCAGGCGCAGCTGAGCGCGCGAGCCCTCCTTGGCGACGAGCTGAACCTTGGCGCCGGCGGAGCGACCCATCTTGGCGCCGCCGCCCGGACGGAGCTCGATCGCGTGGATCGTCGTACCGACCGGGATGTTGCGCAGCGGCAGGTTGTTGCCGGGCTTGATGTCGGCGTTCGGTCCGGCCTCGATCGGCTGGCCCTGCTTCACACCTTCCGGCGCGATGATGTAGCGCTTCTCGCCATCGGCGTAGTGCAGCAGCGCGATGCGGGCGGTGCGGTTGGGGTCGTACTCGATGTGAGCGACCTTGGCCGGCACGCCGTCCTTGTCGTGACGACGGAAGTCGATCACGCGGTAGGCGCGCTTGTGGCCACCACCCTGGTGCCGAACCATC
>JBJMIJ010000016.1:0-206243 GCA_045806885.1 Aeromicrobium sp. | reverse complement strand
GTCCTCGCCGCGACGTAGTGCGGTGCGGTTGTGCACGATCTGTTCGGCGATCTCGAAGAGCTTGATGTTGCCGTCTTGGGAGAGGCGCTGCATGTAGGCGAACGCTCGGTCGGAGTTGATGTCGAAGGCGTGCATGAGGATGCCTTGGGCTTGTCCAATCGTCGTTCGGCTGGCGAGCGCCTCGTGGAGCTCGTGGCGCATCTTGATAGCCGACAGCGCGACAGCGGCGTGGGCTGCGAGCAGCTTCATGACCTCTGCGTCGTCGTCATCGAAGGCGTCGACAGTACCCGTGTAGACGTTCAATGAGCCCAGCCGATGTGATTGTGTCTCGATGCTGGAACTGAGCACGCTGTAATAGCCAAGGTCCGCGGCGGCTTTGCCCCACGCGGGCCAGCGCTCTTCGCCGAGGGTGTTGCCCACGCGGTAGGTGTGTTCGCCGCCAGCCAACGCCGCGAGGCACGGACCTTCACCCAGTTCGACTTGGAGCTCATGTGCTCGTATCACCGCGCTGCTGGTCCCGGCCGGCGTGGAGACCGTCCTGCCGTTGACGACCATCACGCCAGCGTCGTCAGCGTCGACTGACACTCGCGCGTACTGGGCGATGGTGTCGAGAGCCGCGTCAGTGGAGTCAAACGATTCGAGTTCGAGAGCCATGCGTGCATACAGGTCGTCAGCCACGGGCTCGCCTTCCAAGTGGTGAGGTCAAGCCGCAAGTCCGGACGACAAGATCACATTCAGTCTTGCACGCATCAGGAGACAAAGCGCCGGCCACCGATCAAGGATTTTTTCAACGGCGATCAGGGCGTGGCACGCGGGTGATGGGGAGCGTCACACGAGACGAAGTACGGTCGGACGGCAGGTAGGCGTTGCCTTGGCGAGAGTTCCCCGTCGGTGTTGTACGCAACCTATCGGCCACGATTTCTAAGGAACCGATCCCATCAACCTCGTGCTCCAGGCGTGCGCCAGGGTCAATGACGCTTACGAAGGCCCAGATCGCTTCGGCCCGCTGTGGGTCCGAACATTCGGTGACGACGTAGAAGTTGGGACCGCTGGAGACTGCCTCGACGTGAAGGTCGGTTGCGATCGACAGCAGGCGCGAGATCCGTTGCTGCGTCGAAGGACTACTGACTGAGAAAATCTGCACAACCCATGAAGAACGAAACATGGTCCCCCCGAGGTTCAGGAGCACAAGAGACCTACTTCATAAGCCGCGCTCTGACTCCGATACGTATACCCTCTGGCGGTCTTTGGCACACGCTCTCAAGTGCCAATTGACCGCCGGCTCCGCGGATCAGGGACGTAGCGGAGGTTACTGATCGCTGTCGCCCGGAGGGTCTCTGCGTTGGGCCCGGTCGGTGAGTAAGTCGAGGATGGCTTGGGCCATTTGGGCGTCGGCGATGCCAGCGCGTTGGGCTGCCGATTGCAGCTTCTGTTTGGCCTCCTCAGCTGAGAGCCCCTGCTCAGCCATGAGCACACCCATGACTTGGTTCAGCAGATGGTCCTCTCGCAACCGGTCGGGAGCTTCGGCGGCCCGGAACCGGGTCGTGAAACCCAAGTCGGCATTTGTCACCGCGCCGCCGGCCCAGGCCCCACAGGCTTCGGCCAGTTCTTCGCGCTTGCCATCGAAAGCGTCAGATGTTGAGGCATAAATGTTGATTCCGGCCACGACTCTTTCACCATCCAGAATTGGCAGAGAGAGGGTCGCCTGAACGCCCTCCGCAGCCGTGGCGCGGGCAAAAAGCTGCCAACGTTCCTCGTCGTCTGGTTCGTCCGCGCGATAAGTGTGGGGTTCGCCAGTGCGCAGCGTCTCGTCACAGGGTCCGCCAGCCAGGTACTGCATGCCGTCCAACTTGGCCACTGACCCTGTGGTTGCCGTCATGGTGAATGTCAAATCGTGGTCGATCAACGACAAACTGATCCCCACGGTCTCGGGAACGACTCGCGCAGCCTCACGGCTCATACGCAACAGAGTGCGCGCGATCGTCTCGTCACCCAACCTGGTCAACTCGCGAAGGGCTTCGACGGTTTGTGGCATTGGCTCCATCGTTGCCTCATCTATCGCGACCGGCCATCCCGCCGCCTAAGCAGATGGCACCTACAAGCAGGACTCACAGCGTCTGTACCCAAAACCCGCCTTGTCACCCATTCCCGTTCTGCGCATCGGTGCTCTCGGGCGCACGTAATGTCCCGTCGTGATTTCGGCTCACTCGAGAAGGTCGTCGGTTCGATTCCGACTTCCGAATCAACTTCCGTGCCAAACCTATTTCGCACGTCCGATGTCAAGACCCGCTGCTACCAGCAAGGGTCGTCACCGGCTCCCGCCGCAACGGCATCGAGCAGGAGGCGCCATGTCAGGCAGGCGTGATCTCGATGCCCACCGTGCCGTCCTTGCCGCGGCGCACGACTGACGCGAAGACGGCCACGGGGCCCGTCAGCCAGTACTTCCGGCGGATCAGCGCCCGCACCCGCTCGGTCTCGGCGCCGTCGAGCAGACGTGCTGATGCCTTGAGCACCTGGCCGTGCGGCTTGCCGCGCACGTCGCAGGGCTGCACCGTCACCTCGGGGTTCCGGCGGATGCGCTTGACCTTCCACGAGTCGCTGACGGTCCACACGAAGAGCTGGCCGTCGCGGGCCACGGCCCACACCGGCGTGCCGACGGGTGTGCCGGCCTTGCGATAGGTGGTCAGCAGGATGTAGTTCGCCGAAGCCAGGTCACCGAGTGGGGTCACGGGGATGAGCGTACGCACAGACTTTGTCGGCCGCTCGGAATGGCTCCACGCCCAGGGGCGTCCAGTGCACTACATTCCGTTCCCAAGCCAACTTGTGCCGCCTCACGGTGTCACTTCTTCCCCAGGGGGCTTCGATGCGTGTGTCATGGCGCGGCCTGTCGGCCTCGGCCTTCGTGGCCGCCGTGTGCGTGGCCGGCCCGGTTCATGCCGACGAGCCGACGCCAGTGCCGCCCCCGCCAGCCCCCGTGACGCTGCCGCCGGCGCCCGTGACACAGCCACCACCACCACCACCACCACCTCCGCCGACGCCAACCGGGCTCAAGGTCACCGGCGGCGACTTCCGCAGCGGCACCGTCGACTGGGACGACGAACCTGGTGCCGCCGCGTACACCGTCCAGCTCGCGCCGGTCCCCACCATGGAGGGCGCGCAGGAGTTCGGGTCGGCCCAGTCGACTGCCACGTCGTTCGGGCTCGCACCCGACCACGACTACTTCGTCCGCGTCCGCGGGCTCGACGCTGCGAACCAGCCCTTCGGTGACTGGTCACCCGTGGTGACGGCCCACACGGCACCCCCGCCGCCCCCGCCGAGTGAGCCGGCCCTCACCATCGCGTCGTTCAATGTCCGATGCGCAAACTGCTACACCGGCGCGAACGAAGAACAGCCGTGGACGGTTCGTCGCGACGCGATCGTCGCTCAGATCGTCTCGCGGCGACCCGACGTGGTCGGGCTGCAGGAGGCATCGCAGGCCAACCTGGAAGGCACCGCGACGCCGCAGTTCATCGACCTGCGCGACCGGCTGCGCGCTGCGGGCCTCCCGTACGAGCTCACGAACGTGAACGCCTACAACTGTCACGACCCGTCGACCCCGAAGGCATGTGTGGCCGAGGACCGCGGGGCGTCGCAAGGAACGCGCATCGCGTACAACCCGGAGACGATCGAGCTGGTCGGGCAGGGATCGAAGCTGCTGCCCAGCTGTGATGGCTGCAATCACCGCTACACCGCGTGGGCCATCCTGCGGCAGAAGGCCACCGGCAAGGCATTCTTCGTGGCGGACATCCACACCCAGTTCACGCCTCGGCTGGCCGAGCTCCGGCAGGCCGAGCTGCACGCCACGATGGACGAGGTCCAGGCCCGCAACCCGGACAAGATCCCGACGTTCGTCCTGGGTGACTTCAACTCCACCCGCTACCAGGCCCCGACCAACGCGCCGTACGACGAGGTCATCTCCCGCGGATTCACCGATCCGCTCGGGCACACCGCCCAGTCGCCCGTGGTGTCTCCGCAGGGAACCGCCGAGACGCGGATCCGCGCCAACTACAACTCGCACAACAACTTCCTGCGCAAGGTGGCCAAGTTCGCCGACTGGCAGAACGGCAGCAACATCGACTACATCCTGACGACGCCGATGCGGATCCTGGTGTGGGAGACCGTCCTGGACGTCGACGCGCAGGACAACATCGTCGGCACCATCCCGTCCGACCACAACCTGGTGCTGGTGAAGGCCGTCCTTCCTTAGGCAGCGTCGGCGCCGAAACCTGCTGCTACCCTTGATCAATCATGCGGATCGCGAACCTGCTTCTTCGCTGCCGCGTCGAGGCCCTCTAAAGACCGGGCCCCTCGACGCGGAGTCTGTGCACGCCGGTCGCAATCAGTCCGATCAGACCCGAGGTTTCGCATGTATCACCAGACATCACCCCAGCAGCCGTCCGGCATGCCCATCCATCGCTATTCGGCGTTCAAGCCGATCGACCTGCCCGACCGGCAGTGGCCGTCCGAGGTCATCACCAAGGCGCCGCGCTGGTGCGCGGTCGACCTGCGCGACGGCAACCAGGCGCTCATCGACCCGATGAGCCCGGCCCGCAAGAAGAAGATGTTCCAGCTGCTCGTCTCCATGGGCTACAAGGAGATCGAGGTCGGCTTCCCGTCGGCGTCGCAGACGGACTTCGACTTCGTTCGCCAGCTCATCGAAGAGGACCTGATTCCGGACGACGTCGTCATCCAGGTGCTCACGCAGGCACGCGAGGAGCTGATCGAGCGCACCTATGAGTCCATCCGGGGGGCCAAGCAGGCGATCGTCCACCTCTACAACTCGACGTCGACGCTGCAGCGTCGCGTCGTGTTCGGCCTGGACATGGACGGCATCGTCGACATCGCCGTCACCGGGGCTCGGACGTGCAAGAAGTTCGAGGAGACCATCCCGGAGACGAAGGTCTACTACGAGTACTCGCCGGAGTCGTACACCGGAACGGAGCTCGAGTTCGCTGTCCGCGTCTGCAACGCCGTCACCGAGGTGTTCGTGCCGGACGCCGAGAACCCGGTCATCATCAACCTGCCGGCCACCGTGGAAATGGCGACGCCCAATGTCTACGCCGACTCGATCGAGTGGATGAGCCGCAATCTGAACCACCGTGAGCACGTCATCCTGTCCCTGCACCCGCACAACGATCGCGGCACCGCAGTGGCCGCCGCCGAGCTGGGCTACATGGCCGGCGCCGACCGCATCGAGGGCTGCCTGTTCGGCAATGGTGAGCGCACCGGCAATGTCTGCCTGGTCACGCTGGGGCTGAACCTGTTCAGCCAGGGCATCGACCCGCAGATCGACTTCCACGACATCGATGAGATCCGTCGCACCGTCGAGTACTGCAACCAGCTGCCGGTCGGTGAGCGCCACCCCTATGGTGGCGACCTGGTCTACACCGCCTTCTCCGGCTCCCATCAGGACGCCATCAAGAAGGGCTTCGACTGGCTGGAGCGCGACGCCGCCGAAGCTGGTGTGCCGGTCGGCGAGTTCACGTGGGCTGTGCCGTACCTGCCCATCGACCCGAAGGACGTCGGCCGGACGTACGAGGCGGTCATCCGGGTCAACAGTCAGTCGGGCAAGGGCGGTGTCGCCTACGTGCTGAAGGCCGAGCACCAGCTCGACCTGCCGCGCCGCCTGCAGATCGAGTTCAGCCGCGTCATCCAGAGCCACACCGACACCGTCGGCGGCGAGATCGAGCCGGCGAAGATTTGGGAGATCTTCCAGTCCGAGTACCTCGATCGCGAGACGCCGTACGAACTGGTGACGTTCAGCTCGCACACGTCGGCGGACGGCCATGATGAGCAGTCGGTCGAACTCGTCGTCCGCGGCGAGACGCGGACGTTCGAGGGCGAGGGCAACGGCCCCGTCGACGCGTTCGTCCACGGCATGCGCCAGGCCGGTGCGGACATCCGTGTGCTCGACTACGCCGAGCATGCGCTGTCGGCCGGCGGCGACGCGGTCGCGGCCGCATACGTGGAGTGCGAGATCGCCGGCGAGATCGTGTGGGGCGTGGGAATTCACCCGAACATCGTCATGGCGTCGCTGCGCGCCGTTGTGTCGGCGGCCAACCGCGCGGCGACCACGACGATCCCCGTCTAGCGGGGGACAATCGGCAGGTGACCCTTTACCGGGACTCAGGCGTCGTCCTGCGTACCCACAAGCTTGGTGAGGCGGACCGCATCATCACCCTGCTCACGCGTGAGCGCGGGGTGGTGCGGGCCGTCGCCAAGGGCGTGCGCAAGACGTCGTCGCGGTTCGGCGGACGGCTCGAGCCGTTCATGCACGTCGACCTGCAGCTGGCGGAGGGTCGAAGCCTCGACATCATCACGCAGGTCGAGACCCTCAACCCGTTCGCGCGCGACCTCGGATCGGACTACCCGGCGTACACCGCGGGCACGGCGATGCTGGAGACCGCCGAACGCCTTGTCTCGGAGGACGGTGAGCCGGCCGTCCAGCAAGTCCAGCTGCTGGTCGGGGCGCTGAAGGCCTTGGTCGGCGACCGGTCGACGCCGAGCCTGATTCTCGACTCGTACCAGCTGCGCGCCCTCGCCGTCGCCGGTTTCGCGCCCAGCTTCGACGCCTGCGCGCGTTGTGGCACCGAAGGGCCGCACCGCAGCTTCCATGCCCCGTCCGGCGGCATGCTGTGTCCGAATTGCCGGGTCTCCGGATCCGCCGCTCCGTCTCCGGTGACGGTCGCGCTGCTCGCTGCGCTGCTCGTGGGGGAGTGGGACGTCGTCAACGCTTCCGACGACCGCTCCCGGCGGGAGGCCAGCGGCATCGTCGCGGCCTACCTGTCGTGGCACCTCGAGCGCGGGCTGCGGTCCCTCAGCCACGTCGATCGCTGAAGGGCGATTTCCCTCACGCGGGCGCTGCCCGGTACCCTTGTCGCTGGTCTGCGCGCAAGCCATGTGCGAGGACAAGTCGGAACTTTCGATGGATGGAGCGAACGTGTCCACCGGACCGTTGGTCGTCGACACCCACGCGCTGGGACGTCGACCGGGGACGGAACGCACGCTCGAGCTGACTGTCGATGCTCCGGCGGATCTGGGCAGCGGCCTCAACGGCGTGCCCGAGGGTTCACCGATCAACATCGAGCTTCGGCTCGACGCGATCATGGAAGGGGTCCTGGCAACGGGAACCGCCTCGGTGCAGGTCACGGGCGAGTGCGTGCGGTGCCTGGAACCGATCGATGACACGTTCGTCGCGGATTTCCAGGAGCTGTACCTCTACAGCGATCCAGGTGAGGAAGAGCTGGCGCTCGATGGCGACCTGCTCGACCTCGAACCAGTCCTCCGGGACGCGGTGGTGCTCGCACTGCCGATCAACCCGGTGTGTGATCCGGAATGTCCGGGACTGTGCCCCGAATGCGGAGCGCGGCTCGCGGATGATCCCGACCACACACATGAACCAGCGATCGACCCCAGATGGTCGGCCCTCAAAGATCTCAAGGAGTAACCGTGGCTGTTCCGAAGCGGAAGATGTCGCGCAGCAACACGCGCCACCGTCGGTCGGCGTGGAAGACCACCGCCACCACGCTGGTCGACTGCGCCAACCCGGCCTGCGACTCGAAGGTCGCGCCGCACCACGCGTGCACCGAGTGCGGCCAGTACGGTCCGCGCGGCGAGCGTCGTCAGGTTCTCTGACGCTGTACGACCTGGCCGGGCGCCGATGAGCGATCTGCGGGACGTCCTCGGTGTCCCAGATCTCGACGAATCTTTGCTCGAGCATGCCCTGACGCATCGCTCGTTCGCGTACGAGAACGGGCAAGTGCCGAACAACGAACGGCTGGAGTTCCTTGGCGACTCCGTGCTGGGCCTCGTCGTCACCGCCACACTGTTCACGTCGTATCCGGACTTCCCTGAGGGGCAGCTCGCCAAGCTGCGCGCCGCCGTGGTCAGCGCCAAGGCGCTCGCGGACGTGGCGCGTGACCTGGGGATCGGCGATCACGTGCGCCTCGGCCGCGGCGAGGAGACCACCGGAGGTCGCGACAAGGCGTCGATCCTGTCTGACACCGTCGAGGCCGTCCTCGGCGCGATCTACGTCCAGTTCGGCATCGAGCGAGCGGCCGAGGTGATTCACGCCGTGTTCGACCCGCGGATCGCCGATGCCGCCGAGCTGGGCGCTGGCCTGGACTGGAAGACCTCGTTGCAGGAGATCGCCTCGACCCACGACCTCGGCGTCCCCCGGTACATCCTGCAGGGCGAGGGCCCCGATCACGCCAAGGAGTTCACCGCCGAGGTGCACCTGGGAGAGCGGGTCTACGGCGGCGGCTCCGGACCGTCCAAGAAGGACGCCGAGCAGCAGGTGGCCGAGATCGCCTGGCGGGCCATCAACGCCGAGTTCGGCGAAGCCCAGCTCGCGGATGCCTGAGCTTCCCGAAGTCGAAGTCGTTCGGCTCGGGCTGGTCGACCACGTCGTCGGCCGCAGGATTCTCGACGTCCGGGTACTGCACGAACGTGCCGTTCGGCGCCATGCCGGCGGCATTGGCGACTTCGCGGATCGTCTGCGCGGGCGGACTGTCACCGGTGCGCATCGGCGCGGCAAGTTCCTTTGGATGACGCTGGACGACGGTTCCGCAATTGTCTGCCACCTTGGGATGAGCGGCCAGATGCTCGTCCGTTCGGACGGCGATGAGCCCACGCACCTGCGCGTCGCGTTCGACATGGATGACGACAATCGGCTGCTGTTCGTCGACCAGCGCACGTTCGGCGGGCTGATGGTCACGGAGGTGGAGGAGGGCACGCCCCTGGAGGTCCTCCACATCGCCAGGGACCCGCTCGACCCACGCTTCGACGACGCCGAGTTCGTCGCGCGCCTGCGCCGCAAGGACACCGGCATCAAGCGCGCGCTGCTCGACCAGACCCTCATCTCCGGCGTCGGCAACATCTACGCCGACGAGGCACTCTGGCGCTCGTCGCTGCACTACGCGCGCAGCGCGCGAGGACTGCGCCGCGCCGAGGCCGACGCCCTGTTGGCGAACATCCGCGCCGTCATGACCGAGGCGCTGGCCCAGGGCGGGACGTCGTTCGACGCGCTGTACGTGAACGTCAACGGCCAGAGCGGCTACTTCTCGCGCTCGCTCGACGCCTACGGACGCGAGGGCAAGCCCTGTCGTCGGTGCGGGACGGCCATCGTCCGAGAGCCCTTCATGAACCGCTCCTCTTTCCGCTGTCCGAGCTGTCAGCCGCGGCCGCGGAACCCGCGCTGGTAGAGGATCGGCCCATGCGCGTTCCCAATGAGACGCTCGACGGGCAGGCCTGGCGGATTCGCGAGGTGCTGGGCGACTTCCCGCTGGAGGACCTCTGGCAGCTGCCCGACATGACCGGGACGCGGGCCGAGTTCGATGACCTGCTCGAGCAGATGACCGCGGCCGACCCGTCGCGTGATGCGCCCGCGGCCGTTCGCTTCCTGTGGAACGTGCGAGACGCGCTCGGACGCTGGTTCGGGCTGGGCGAGATCGCCGCCGCGACGGACGAGCCGCCGCCGGAGAGCCTGCGGCACAACGTCCCCGACGACTTGCGGGGGACTGCGGACGACGTGCATTTCGCGGCGCTGCCCTTCGTACCGCTCTATCGGACCGACACCGAGTTCGCCGCCGAGGTCGCCAACCGGACGATGCACGGCGTCATGCATCTGGGCTGGCTCCCGGTTGGCGACGACACGTTCATCCCGCAGATGGCGGTGTTCGTCCGGCCTAACGGCATCTTCGGGCGGGCGTACATGCAGTTCATCAAGCCGTTTCGCTATGCCATCGTCTATCCCGCGCTCGAGAAGCGGATGGCGCGGCAGTGGCGGAATCGTGGCCATGGCTCGTAGGGCCTCGAACGGAGCGCCCAACTGTCCTTCGAGATTTGCGCCCGAATGCACAGGATCCCTGAGCTTTTGGGTGCATCTGGGCGCAAATCCGGTCCGGCCAGTAACCTCGGCCGAGTGACCGACCCCTACGGCATCGAGGCGCGCGCTCGCTTCGTCGCCGAGCCGCCGAAGCGAGCCGGGCGGTCGCCGTTCGAGCGGGATCGGGCGCGCATCGTCCACTCGTCGGCGCTGCGTCGGCTGTCGGCGAAGACGCAGGTCATGACGGCCGGCTCGCACGACTTCGTGCGGAACCGCCTCACCCACTCGCTGGAGGTGGCGCAGGTCGCCCGAGAGCTTGGGGCCTCGCTGGGGTGCGATCCGGACATCGTCGACTCGGCCGCCCTGGCCCACGATCTCGGCCATCCGCCATTCGGGCACAACGGCGAGAACGCGCTCGACGAGGCGGCCGCGTCCTGTGGCGGATTCGAGGGCAACGCGCAGACCCTGCGCCTGCTCAGCCGCCTGGAGGCCAAGACGTTCACCGGTGATGGCCGGAGCGTCGGGCTCAACCTGACGCGCGCCACGCTCGCCGCCTGCATCAAGTACCCGTGGCTCCGGAGCGAGGGTCCCATCGGATCGAACCCTCGGAAGTTCGGCGTCTACGCCGATGACACCGACATCTTCGCGTTCGTCGTCGACGGTCTCGACCGCGTCCGCAAGCCGGTAGAGGCCGAGGTCATGGACCTGGCGGACGACGTGGCCTACTCCGTCCACGACATCGAGGACGGAGTCGTCGGCGGCTGGTTCACCCTCGAGCCCGAGGAACTGGACTTCGCCGGCATCGAGGAGGCCGCCAAGGACTGGTACGACGTCGACATCGACGCCAAACGGCTGGTCGACGCGCTGCAGCGGCTGGAGGCGATGGCCGAGTGGCCGCGTCGCCCGCTCGACGGATCGAGGGAATCCCGCGCTGTGCTGAAGAGCCTCACCAGCTCCCTGATCGGCCGCTTCGTCACCGCCGCCAAGCAGGCGACGGTCGAGGTCTGGGGGAGCGGGCCGCTCACCCGATACGGCGCCGAGCTGGTGGTCCCGAACGCGACCCGCGACGAGATCACCGTCCTCAAGTCCATCGCCGCGCACTACATCATGCGAACGGCCGACGAGACGGGCGAACGAGCGCGGCAGCGTGAGCTGCTGGCGAACCTCGTCGAGGCCCTGGTGGCCTCCGAGGGACGCGACCTCGACCCCGAGCTCCGAGCCGATTTCGACGCCGCGCCCGACGACCGGGCTCGGCTGCGGGTGGTCATCGACCAGGTCGCGAGCCTCACCGACATCTCGGCTCCGGCCTGGGCTGGACGCCTCTTCTAGGATGGCGGCACGATGGCGGGCTTGATCAAGGACGAGGACATCCAGCTCGTTCGCGAGCGCGTCCACATCGACGAGATCGTCGGCCAGTACGTCACCCTCAAGTCCGCCGGCGGCGGTTCGCTCAAGGGCCTGTGCCCTTTCCACGACGAGAAGTCGCCCTCGTTCAACGTCCGCCCGGCGCAGGGCTACTACCACTGCTTCGGCTGCGGCGTCGGTGGCGACGCCATCAAGTTCCTGCGCGAGATCGAGGGCATCACCTTCTCCGAGGCGGTCGAGCGGCTGGCGTCGAAGTGCGGCATCCAGCTGCGGTACGAGGAGGGCTCGACGCCCGGCCCGCGGCGCGACGCCGGGCAGCGCCAGCGGCTCCTCGAGGCGCACAAGCATGCGCAGGAGTTCTACGCGTCGGTCCTCACGTCCGCGCCGGACGCGCAGGCCGGGCGCGACTTCGTCAAGGAGCGCGGCTTCGACCAGTCGGCCGCCGAGCTGTTCGGCATGGGCTTCGCTCCGCGCTCGGGTGAGGCGCTCGTCGCGCACCTCAAGGGCAAGGGCCTGAGTGACGACGACCTCCTCGTCGGCGGCCTCGCCTCGCGCGGGCAGCGCGGCCTCTATGACCGGTTCCGCGGCCGCCTGCTGTGGCCGATCCGCGAGATGTCCGGCGAGACCATCGGCTTCGGCGCCCGGCGCCTGTTCGACGATGACCGCGTCGAGGCCAAGTACCTCAACACGTCCGAGACGCCCCTCTACAAGAAGAGCCAGGTGCTCTACGGCCTCGACCTGGCCCGACGGGAGATCGATCGACGCAGTCAGGCCGTCGTCGTCGAGGGCTACACCGACGTCATGGCCTGCCACCTCGCCGGCGTCCCGACCGCGGTCGCCACGTGTGGCACGGCGTTCGGTGAGGACCACGCCCGCATCCTGCGCCGTGTCCTGCTCGACCAGGACGCGTTCCACGGCGAGGTCATCTTCACCTTCGACGGCGACGAGGCGGGCCGCCGCGCGGCCATCAAGGCGTTCTCCGGCGACCAGCAGTTCGTCGCGCAGACCTACGTCGCCGTCGAGCCGCGTGGCATGGACCCCTGCGACCTGCGGCTCGCCGACGGCGATGCCGCTGTCCGCGACCTGGTCTCGTCCCGCATCCCGCTGTACCGGTTCGTGCTCGACAACACGCTGGAGCGGTACGACCTCGACCGGGCCGACCAGCGCATTGATGCCGTCCGCGAGGCGGTCACCCTCACCCGATCGATCCGCGACAAGGCCAAGGTCGAGGAATTCCTGCGCGAGGTGTCCACCAAGGTCGGCCTCGACCTGGAGCAGGTACGGGCCGAATACCGCCGGCACAAGGAACCCAGCCCGTCACGCCCGGCGCAGCCCACGAACGAGCCCGCGGCCTCCTCCGCGATCGCGAACTTCGGCGGGCCCGAGTTCGCGGCCGAGCGGGAGGCGCTGAAGGCCCTGGTCCAATTCCCGCATCTCGCGGGCACCCATGCCGGCGACCTCGCGGACAATCACTTCGCGCATCCGATCGCACAGGAGCTGTGGCGCGCCATCGCCAAGCTGACGCTCCCGAAGGCCGCCGATCCGTCCTGGGTCGCCCGGATCGAGGAGGAGCTCGACTCCGACGACGCGCGCCGCATCCTCTCGGTCGCCGCCGTGCAGCCGATGCAGGCGCGCGAGGCGTCGGCAGAGCGCGTCGTCGAGACGACGATCGTCAACTTGCAGGCTCGCACGCTGGCGCGGCACATCGCCGACCTGAAGTCGAAGCTCCAGCGGACGAATCCGGTGGACGAGCCTGATTCCCACAACCAGATGTTCGGCGACTTGATGGCGCTGGAGGAACAGCACCGAAGGCTGCGCGATCGGGCCGCCGGCACCTGACGTCCACAGCGTGTCGGCGAACGCGGGCCGTCCACAGGCCAGCTGCCGCTGGGTGGCGCGACCGTCTTGCGGGGCTGACGCTGGCGAGGTGGCCCCGCTCAGTCTCCGCACCTTGCTCGCTTCGCCGGAGCTGGCGCAGGACGTCGAGCAGCGGCTTGCCCGCGCCGCGCGGGCGGGCGACGCGGCTGCGCGCAGCGAGCTCATCCGGTCGAGCCTGCGGTTGGTCGCGATGCGGGTCCGAAACCTTCGCATTCGGCCTGACGACGTCGACGACGCGCTGCAGGCCGGCACGCTCGGGCTGATCGCGGCCGTCGACCGATTCGATCCCGACCGAGGGGTCCGGCTCGCAACGTTTGCCTGGCCGTGGATCACCGCGGCCATTCGGTCGGGTGTGTCGTCGGCGCGGGTCGACATTCTGTCGCCGGTTTCGGAGTCGGATTCGATCGCTGGTGGGACTCTCGGATTGGACGTGGCGCGGCTGCCGGTACGCATGGCCGAGGTGCTGCGGCTGAGGTTCCGGCTCGGTGAGCCGCCCGACGTCCCGCGGCCCCACGCCGACATCGCCGCCTCGCTCGGACTGTCCGTCGGACAGGTCCGGCGAGCGGAGGCGCAGGCGCTCGGGCGGCTGCGGGCGCGGCTTGCTACGCTTGGCGACCGCAATCCCCTGTAGCTCAATTGGCAGAGCTTCCGACTGTTAATCGGACGGTTGTTGGTTCGAGTCCAACCGGGGGAGCTCAGAACTTTCGCGTTAGGCTGCGCCCACCGAGGGCGGTAGCTCAGCTGGTCAGAGCAGGGGACTCATAATCCCTGGGTCGTGGGTTCGAGCCCCACCCGCCCTACGTGGACGCCATCATCGTCGACCTCGATGGGACGCTGTGCGACGTCTCGACGATCCAGCACCTGGTCGAGGGGGAGGAGCGCGACTTCCACGCGTTCCATGCCGGCTCGGCCGACTGCCCGCCGCACGCGCACGTGCTTGAGGCGGTGCGTGCCGCGGCAGCGAAGGGCTCGGGCGTCCTCGTTGTCACCTCGCGCGAGTTCATCTGGCGCGACCTCACGCTCGACTGGCTCGCCGCCCACGCCATCCCGTACGACGAGCTCGTCATGCGCATCGTCGGCGACTATCGGGCCGATCACGTCGTCAAGGCGGAGATGCTGGATGACCTCCAGGAGCGTGGCTGGACCGTCACCGAAGCCTGGGAGGACCAGGACGACATCGCCGACCTTTGGGCGACACGGGGCATCACGGTGCACCGCGCCTGAGCCAATAGGCTGAGGTCCATGTCCGACACGGAGAAGGCGGCTCTTCTTCGCGATCTGGCACTGCGGCTCGACAAGAGCCCGCTCACGCTCACCGACGAGTGCCTCCGCTTCCGGTACGAGGAATCGCAGCAGCTCATCGCCTTGGCGGCGAGCAACGGTGAGCTCGACTACGACGGCGTGCTCGACCTCGTTCGTGCGGTCCTGGCGGAGGAGGTGCCCGCCGAGGAGGCCGCCGCCGCGCTCGACCCCTATGCTCTCTCCGCGCTGATGCGGCTGATGGCCGGCATCCACGCTGGAGGGCAGCTGATGTCCGGTGACTTCCAGGTCGCTGCGGATCTCGGCCAGGTGGCGCGCCTGCTCAAGGGCGACGTCGAGTTCAGCGCGAACGCTCCGCGCATCGAAGGCCAGGTCAACCTGGCTACCGGCCAGTTCGCGCACGTCGAGCGGATGCTGGCCGAGGATGCGCTGGACGAGGACACGGCGTGGATCCTGCGCACCGAGCTCGCGCATCCGGTTCACGGGGCGCCGGGGGCGGACGCGGACGCGTGGCTCGATCGGTTCAACCAGCGATTCACGGATCAGGGACTACTGCCGATCGCCCTCGCCCCGGGGGAGGGCGCCGCGTTCGACCGCGTCGTGGTGGATGTCCCGCCGGAGCGTGCCGTCGACGGCGGCCCGCTCGTCACGGTGATCATGTCCACCTACCGCCCAGACCAGAGCTTCCGGACGGCCGTCGAATCGCTGCTACGGCAGACGTGGCGGAACCTCGAGATCCTCGTCATCGACGACTGTTCGCCGCCTGAGTACGACGATGTGCTCGCTGAGGTCACCGGGGTCGACCCGCGGATCACGTTGCTGCGCATGCCCGTCAACGGCGGCACGTACCGCATCCGGAACGAGGGCATCCGCCGCGCGCGCGGCACCTTCATCACCTTCCAGGACTCCGACGACTGGGCGCACCCCGAGCGCATCGAGCGCCAGCTGGAGCCGCTGCTTGGGAAGCCGGACGTGGTCGCGACGCACTGCTGGTGCATCCGCGTCTTCCCGGACCTGTCGACCCTGAACGTCGGCATGAACTCCTTCCGCCGGTGCGCTCCCTCGACGATGTTGCGCAAGGACATCGTCATCGAGGCGCTGGGCGGCTACGACGAGACGCGAAAGGAAGCCGACAACGAGTTCTACGAGCGACTCCACGTGGTCTTCGGCGAGAAGGGAAATCGCGACCTCCCCGACGCGCTGGTGCTCTACCAGCTGACGCCCGATTCGCTGTCGCGTGACGAGTACCGCTTCAAGTGGCAGCACGGGGCACGATCGGCGTACATCCAGGCTCGGCGGCACTGGCATCGCCGCGTCGCCGCGGGCGACGAATCGCCGCGGCTCGAGCCCGGCGGGCCGCGCCGCATCTACGCGCCGTCACGCGTCCTGACCGGCAAGGATGCCGACCCGGCGATGTGTGACGTGCTGTGGATCTCGGATTGGCGCACTGGGTTCTCCCGCTATGACGGCCAGATCGGGCTGGTCGAGGCGACGGCATCGGCTGGCTACTCGACCTTGGCTGCCCACGCCACGGCGATCCGCAACGCAAACCGGGATCGCATCGACCTCGGCGATGACATCCTCGGCCTGCAGGCGGCCGGGACGACGCGCCTCGTCGTGTGGACCGAGCAAACCCGCGCGCGGCTGGCTGTTGTCACCGATCCGGAGCTCCTGAACCTCACCCGGCCCCCGGAGGAGGTCGGCATTCGCGCCGACCGGCTGATCGTGGCGGCTTCGCACGGCCCACAGGTTCCGGGGCACGACTGGCTCGCCTACGACCCCGCCACCGTTGAGGCCAACGCCCTGCGCATGTTCGGGACGCCGATCGAGTGGCTCCCGGCCAGCGCGTCGATCGCCGAGGAGCTGCGCGGGCTGGGCGCACGCTCCGTCCTCGATCCGGCTCCGCTGGTTGTCGCGCCGCAGGTGCCCGAGCGCGCGCACGCGGGCGCGCGCGGCGGAAGCACGCTGGTCGTCGGCACCTGCGGGCTCGACCCGCGCCGACGCGACCGGCCCAGCATCGACCAGCTCGCCGAGCGGCTGCCCACCACGAACGCCTATGACGTGCGCATCCTCGACAACCTGCTTGGGCGCCGCCAGGCCAAGCACCCACGCTCCATGCCGCCGTCCTGGGT
This sequence comes from Aeromicrobium sp., assembly GCA_045806885.1. Lineage (GTDB taxonomy): Bacteria > Actinomycetota > Actinomycetes > Propionibacteriales > Nocardioidaceae > Aeromicrobium. Next base: position 189,743 of record JBJMIJ010000016.1, on the reverse strand, counting down.
CGCTCTCGAGGAGTCGATGACGGATTCCCAGTTCCAGCGTCACCTGGACGTGTTCGTCAGCATTCCGACCCGGTCGTGGGGTCCGCACGTGCCGTGGACAGCGGTGACCGCGCTGGCCGAAGGGGCGGTCTTGGTGGCCGACCCGGCGCTGCAGACCTTCTTCGGGGACGCCGCCGTCTACGCCGACGCCGGCGAGGTGGAATCCACGCTGAAGCCGCTGCTGGCCGACCCCGATCGGCTCGCTGAGCAGCGATCCCGCGGTTATGCCTTCTGCCGAGACCGCGCGTCCAGCGTCGCCCTGCTCGCCCTCATCGGCAGACTGTTGCCACACGGAGAGGAACCACCATGAAGCTGTCAGCGCGCGAGGCGCTCATTGCCGTGACGTCGGGGCTGATCGCGCTTGCGGGCGCCTTGGCGGCGCGAGCCGGTTCCGTCGCGGGCGCTGTCGTGGCGCTGACGGTCCTCGCGATGGTCGCGATCCTGCTCCAGCTGTGGGTGCTGCGCCGGGTGGCCTTGCGCCAGCAGAGCCTGGACCGGATCGAGCAGAAGCTGGACGTCGTCGCGCGCCGCGTCGTCACCGAGTCCGAGGCCACAACGCGTGAGCTGGGCGAACGCCTCGACGGACTCGCCAAAGAAATTCGACGCGACGTGTGACCCGGTTCATGGTGCCCGTGGTGTCGATGGGGCACAATGGATGCAGCAGCCGCTCTTGCGGGACGAGAAACGTTGGGGAAGACGGATTCTCAGACCGACCGGGAGGCTGCGATGAGCGCTATCGAGGTTTCGACGGCGAAGACCCGTGGCGTGGTGTACATCCACGCTGCGCCTTCTGCCCTGTGCTCGCACGTCGAGTGGGCGCTGGTCGGCGTGCTCGACGCGTCCCTCGACTTCGACTGGGTTGCCCAGCCGGCTGAGCCGGGCACCTACCGGACCGAGATCTCCTGGCAGGCTCCCGTCGGCACGGCAGCGGCCATCGCCTCGTCACTGCGCGGTTGGGACCGTCTCCGGTTCGAGGTCACCGAGGAGCCGACGGCCACCAGTGAGGGCGCCCGGTTCAGCTATACGCCTGACCTCGGCATCTTCCACGCCATGGCCGGCCTGCACGGCGACATCCTGATCCCGGAGGACCGGGTGAAGGCCTTCCGCGTCAAGGCGGCCAAGGGCGAGATCACGATGGACGAGGCACTCGATGCACTGCTCGGCGTCAAGTGGGATGCGGAGCTCGAGCCCTTCCGCCATGCCGGGGACGGTGCGCCGGTGCGCTGGCTGCACCAGGTGATCTAGGAGATTCGCACGAGCGTCGGTGGCGTGCTGCCGCCGGCCCCGTCGGAGCGCACCCGGAACTCCCGCTCGCCCGGGCTCGAAATGTAGACCTGCGACTCGAACGTGCCGTCGTCGCGCGCCGTCACCGTGACGGGGAACGGCGCCCACGTGCCGCCGGCCTCGCGCCACTCGAGGTGCAGCGTCTCGCCGGGTCGCGCCCGCGGCAGGCGTCCGGTCAGCTGGAAGTGGTCGCCGGTCTTGACGATGCCGGGGTTCGCCGTCAGCGTCGGCCGGCTGGCCGGCGCCAACTCGGCGGGAGGCGGCGACGTCGATTCCGAGGCGACGGCCGTGGGTGCCGCGATGGGGGCGCTGATGGGCGGGAGGCTGCCACCGTCCAGGCCGGACGCGAGCAGGGCCGCGGCGGCGACGCCGATGAACACGCCGACCCCGGCGCCGACCAGGGCAAACACGATCGCCAGCTGCTTGAACGCGCCGACCTTCTCGGGATCGTCGAGAATCGGCGGCGGCAGGGTGGCCAGGTAACCCCCGCGCTGGACCGTGCGGACGACGTCGCCGACGGTGCGCCACTCGTTGACCGATTCGTCGGTCAGCTGGAGCTTGAAGGCCGTGCCGACACCCTCGGCGAGCTCGACGGTCGCCACCGAGTCGATTCCGAGGTCCTTGAGCACGGCGGTGTCGCGAACGGAGTCGGCGGGAACGCTCGCAATGCGACCGAGAAGCTCGGCAAGCTTCTCGCGGATCTCATCGGGAGTGGGCATCGGCCGATTCTAACCAGCGGCGACGGCATCGACCGAGTCATCGGATTCGGCCTCGTCGTCGGAGTCGTCGTCGGTGTCGGTGTCCTCGTCATCGTCGGCCTCATCGGTGGACCCGTCGACAGCGTCCTCCAGTCGGCGCCGCCGGCGGCGGCCGCGGTTGCCGGTGGCCCAGGCGCCCAGCGAGACGGCGATCCAGCCGATCAGTGCGCCGGCGAAGTCGTCGGCGAGATAGTGCCATCCGAAGTACACCGTCGCCGTGACGGTCATGACGAGGAACACGTACCCCGCGATGCGGATGGCCAGCCGTTGACCGGTACGGGAGAAGAACAGGCAGGCCGTGACGACGACCGAGACGTGCAGTGACGCGAACCCGGCGATGCCGTAGATGTCGCTGCCGGTCGGGTCGGCCTTGAACGCGGCGCCGTTCTTGAAGAGCGCGTTCTGCAGCGCCGACACGCTCGAGTCAGGCAGGTCCGAGAACATCGACGGCTGGAAGAAGGCCGGGCCGAGGGTCGGCATGATGTAGTAGCTGACAGCGCCGAGCACCCAGTTGAGGCCCAGCGCCGTGGCGTACCAGGCGCCGAGTGAGGTGTTGCGGCTCCAGGTGAGCACGAGGCCCAGCGTGATGGGGATGAGCGGCAGGTAGCTGACGTATCCGGTGGCCAGGAATTCGGCGGTGAAGCTCGTGCCCAGGAAGTGGTGCAGGATCGGCGCCGGGTTGTGGCCGAACATCAGGAAGTGGTCGAGCTGCAGCATGTCGTGGTCGAACAGCACGTCCTTGCGGATGAGCGGTAGGTAGCTCTTGATGTTCCGGTAGCTGACGTAGCAGATGTAGAAGCCGAACAGGCCCGTCATGATGTTGACGACGCGGGTCAGGCTCCATTCCTCGCGCAGGATGGCGCGGATGCCGTGCGGGGTGCGCCGGAAGCCCTCTCGGCGGATGGCCTGGGGAACGATGCCCAGCGCGAAGAACAGGAAGGCCAGCGCCGGCAGGCGGACGTACGCCGGGCCGAGGAAGCCTTCCGGGTCGCGCAACGGCACCCCGAGCTGCTGCGACAGGACGATCGCCGCGATTCCGATCAGCGCCGACAGGATCACCAGGAAGGTGTAGGGCCAGCGACGCATGCCCACATCTTAGGTGGTGGGCTTACGCGTCGCCGCCTTCCTGCGCCTGCCCGGCGACGGCCGTTGGGTCGTCCAGCCGCAGGTCAGCGAAGGCCTTGGCGACGACCGATCGGTCGAGGTGACCACGTTCGGCCAGGCCTTGCAGAACGCCCACCACGATCGACTCGGTGTCGACCTGGAAGGCCCGACGGGCTGCGGCGCGGGTGTCGGCGAAGCCGAATCCGTCGGTGCCCAGCGACTCCCAGCCGCCCGGCACCCATGGCGCGATCTGGTCGGCGACGGCCCGCATGTAGTCGCTGACCGCGAGGGTGACGGCTTTCTCCTCGACGAGCGTCTCGGTGATCCATGCCTTCCGGTACTCCTCGCCGGCATGGTTGAGGTTCCACCGCTCGGTTTCGACGGCTTCCTTGGCGATCTCGTTCCACGAGGTGACCGACCAGACGTCGGCGGCGACGTCGTACTGCTCGGCCAGGATCTCCTGCGCCTTGAGTGCCCACGGGACGGCGACGCCTGAGGCGAGGATGCGGGCCTGGATGCCGCCGCTGCTCGCCGGCCGGTAGAGGTAGGCGCCCTTGAGAATGCCCTGGACATCGACATTCTCGGGCTCGGCCGGGTGAATGATCGGCTCGTTGTAGACGGTCAGGTAGAAGATGACGTCCTCGGCGTTCTCGCCGTACATCCGCTCCAGGCCGGACTTGACGATGTGCCCGATCTCGAAGGCGAAGGCCGGGTCGTAGTGGACGACGGCCGGGTTGGTGCGTGCGATGAGCGGGGAGTGCCCGTCGGCGTGCTGGAGTCCTTCGCCGGTCAGCGTCGTGCGTCCTGCGGTGGCGCCGATGAGGAAGCCGCGGGCCAGTTGGTCGGCCATCGCCCAGATCGAGTCGGCGGTCCGCTGGAAGCCGAACATCGAATAGAAGATGTAGACGGGGATCATCGGCTCGCCGTGCGTCGAGTACGCGCTGCCGGCCGCCGTCGCCGACGCCATGGCGCCCGCCTCGCTGATGCCCTCGTGCAGCATCTGTCCCTGCGGCGACTCCTTGTAGGCGAGCAGGATCTTGCGGTCGACCGAGTCGTAGTTCTGGCCGTGCGGGTTGTAGATCTTCGCCGTCGGGAACATCGCGTCCATGCCGAACGTGCGGTACTCGTCCGGGGCGATCGGGACGATGCGCTTGCCGATCTCGGGATCGCGCATGAGCTCCTTGAGCAGCCGGACGAACGCCATGGTGGTGGCGATGGCCTGCTTGCCTGAGCCGTGCGACAGCTCGGCGTACACCGGATCGCCCGGGAGCTTCAGCGCCTTCGACTCGAACGTGCGCGACGGCATCGGACCGCCGAGCGCCTCGCGGCGGGCCAGCATGTACTGGATGTCCGGGTCGTCGGCGCCCGGGTGGTAGAACGGCGGCACGTAGTGCGCGTCGTCGATCTGTTGGTCGGTGATCGGGATGTAGAGCTTGTCGCGGAAGCTCTTGAGATCGTCCGTCGTCAGCTTCTTCATCTGGTGGGTGGCGTTCTTGCCCATCAGCGAATCAATCAGCCACCCCTTGACGGTGTGGGCGAGGATCACCGTCGGCTGGCCGGTGTGCTTCACCGCGGCGTCGAACGCGGCGTAGACCTTGCGGTAATCGTGCCCGCCGCGCGGGAGCTTCTCGATCTGCTCGTCGCTCAGGTGCGCGACGATCTGCTGCAGGCGTGGGTCGGGCCCAAAGAAGTGCTCGCGGTTGTAGGCGCCGGATTCGACCGACAGGGTCTGGAACTCCCCGTCGGGGACCCGGTTCATCTGGTTGACCAGGACGCCGTCGGTGTCCTTCGCGAGCAATTCGTCCCACGGCTGGCCCCAGACGACCTTGATGACGTTCCAGCCGGCGCCACGGAAGTAGGACTCCAGCTCCTGCATGATCTTGCCGTTGCCCGTGACCGGACCGTCGAGCTGCTGCAGGTTGCAGTTGACGACGAAGGTGAGGTTGTCGAGCTCTTCGCGGGCCGCGATGCGGATGGCGCCCAGCGACTCCGGCTCGCCCATTTCGCCGTCGCCGAGGAACGCCCACACGTGCTGCTGGGAGGTGTCCTTGATGCCGCGTCCCTGCAGGTACCGGTTGAAGCGCGCCTGGTAGATGGCGTTGATGGCCGACAAGCCCATGGAGACGGTCGGGAACTCCCAATAATTCGGCATCAGCCGCGGGTGCGGATAGGACGACAGGCCCTTGCCGATGCCGTGACTGCGTTCCTGCCGGAAGTGGTCGAGCTGCTCTTCGGTCATCCGGCCCTCGAGGTACGAACGGGCGTAGATGCCGGGCGCAGCGTGGCCCTGGACATAGATCTGGTCGCCACCGCCGGGGTGCTGGCGTCCCTTGAAGAAGTGGTTGAAGCCGACCTCATACAGGCTGGCCGCCGACTGGTACGTCGCGATGTGGCCGCCGACGCCCAAGCCCGGCCGGTTGGCCCGCGCCACCATCACCGCGGCGTTCCAGCGGATCATCATCCGGATGCGCCGCTCGACGTCGAGGTCGCCGGGGAAGTCCGGCTCGCGCTCCGGCGGGATGGTGTTGATGAAGTCGGTGCTGCGCAGCGCCGGCACACCGACGTTCTTCTCGCGGGCCCGTTCGAGCAGCCGCAGCATGACGTAGCGGGCGCGCTCGCGTCCCCGGGACTTGATCATCGCGTCCAGCGAACCGACCCACTCCGCCGTTTCGTCGGGATCGACGTCGGGCAGCTGCGTCGGCATGCCCTCGTGCAGGATCGGCGGACGTTCGGCTGAGTTCATGCTGGCTCCCGCGGCAGGTGGACCCCCCCATCCTTCCACGAGAGTTTTCGCTACTGTGAGGTACGCGAACACCAGAAAGATCGCGAACGTCACACTGAGGAGGAAGCGTTGGAAGCCGGCCAGTTGGGGTTCGCCCCCGACACCGTCGTCCAGGAACTGGGCTGGGATGACGACGTCGACGCCGACCTCCGTGCGTCCATCGAAAAGCACACCGGCAACGCCCTCGTTGACGGCGAAGCGACCGATGTTGTCGACGGTGTCATCCTGTGGTGGCGCGACGGCGACGGAGATCTGGCCGACGCGCTCATGGACGCCTTGGCCGACCTCGCCGACGGCGGGTCCATCTGGCTGCTGACACCGAAGGTCGGCCGCGACGGTTACGTCTCCGGCGCGGAGATCGTCGAGGCGGCGCCCGTCGCCGGACTGTCGACGACCACGACGTCGTCCGCGACCGCCGACTGGGCGGCGACGAAGCTGTCCACACACAAACGCTGACGAGGAGACTCATGGCCATCGAAGTTGGCGCGACGGCGCCCGATTTCACGCTCAAGAATCAACACGGCCAGGAGGTCACCCTCTCGGCCCTGCGGGGCAAGCCGGTCGTCCTCGTGTTCTTCCCGTTTGCATTCAGTGGCATCTGCACCGGCGAGCTGTGCGAGATCCGGGACAACCTCAATGTCTTCGCCGACGATGACGTCACCGTCATGGCGATCTCGTGCGATCACTTCTTCTCGAACCGGGCATTCGCCGACCGCGACGGCTACACGTTCGACATCCTCAGTGACTTCTGGCCGCACGGCGCCGCGGCCAAGGCGTACGGCGTCTTCGACGACGCTGCCGGGGCCGCACGACGCGGCGCATTCCTCATCGACGGCGAGGGAATCGTGCGCTGGGCGGTCGAGAATCCGATCGGTGAAGCACGCGATTTCGAGGGCTATCGCGAAGCGCTCTCAGCCCTGCGCTGAATTTCCGGAATTGCCTGCAAGACCGGGCCCAGATGCGGTTTGATTGAGCCACTGCAGCCGCCCGGGACCCGAGACCCTGGCGGCTGTGGTTTTTTGTGGGCGAAGAGGGACTCGAACCCCCGACCTTCCGGGTGTAAACCGGGTGCTCTAACCAACTGAGCTATTCGCCCCGAGGCCCGTTGACCCTATCGGTTGCCGTCAGGCGATCAGCACCGTGACGGCCGCGAGAGCCGTCGTCGTGGCGGCCGAGATGAGGTGGATCAAGAGGATCCGTCGCTGTCCGAGGCGCTTGAAGTACGTGGCGACGAGGCCGGGCCCGCCGTCCGCCTTCTTCTTCCATTTACGGACGACGGCCGCATCGCCGAGGCCGTTGGTCGCGAGGATGACGACGACGGCAACCCATCCGATCTGCGCCGGGCGTTCCTTCGCCAGGTAGGCGATCCATAGTGCGATGCCGCTCAGGGCGAGCGCCGCGTGGGGCAGGACGACGCCGACCGGCAGCCGCTTCACGCCATGCATGCGAAGGCCGAGCGTGATGGTCAGGATCCAGCCTGCGAGGGTCAGGTAGCCGAGCATGGTCCGAGGCTACTCTGACGCCCATGCCCACGTTGCGCGAAGTCGTCGCGGTGCTCGATGCGGTCTATCGACCGGAATGGGCGGACGATTGGGACGCTGTCGGCACTGTCGTCGGCGACCCGGACGCGGTCGTCAGCAAGGTCCTGCTCGCCGTCGACCCGGCGCAGGCGGTGGTCGATGAGGCGATTGCCGCCGGGGCGGACCTCATCGTCACCCATCACCCGCTCTTCCTCAAGGGCGTCACCTCGGTGGCGGCCAGCACACCCAAGGGCCGCGTCGTCCACGACCTCATCGCCAACGGAATTGCCCTGCACACGTGCCACACCAATGCCGACAGCCCGCCGCTCGGCGTCTCGGAGTCGATGGCACTCGCTCTCGGTCTGACCGACGTCCGGCCGCTGGAGAACGACGGCGATGCGACCGACAAATGGACCTTCTACGTCCCGACCGGCGAGATGCAGCGGGTCGCCGGCGCGATGCACGATGCCGGCGCGGGCGCCATCGGGCAGTACGACCGGGCGATGTTCACGTCGACCGGAACCGGCCACTTCCGTCCGCTCGAGGGCGCCGACCCGGCGATCGGCAAAGTCGGTGAGGTGGAGTCGGTCGACGAGGTCTGCGTGCAGATGGTGGCCTCTCCCTCTGTGCGGGAGCGGGTGCGGTCGGCCTTGCTCAGCTCGCACCCCTATGAGGAGGTCGCCTACGAGGTGGTCGCAACGGTGCCGCGGCCGTCCGACCGGGGGAGCGGACGGATCGGCCGGCTGCCGAGTGCCATGTCGCTCGAGGAGTTCACGGCGCTGGTGATCGGGCGGCTTCCCAGCCACCGCAGCGCCGTGCGGGTGGCCGGCGACGCGGAGGCGTCGGTCGAGACAGTCGCCCTCTGTGGCGGATCCGGCGACTTCCTCCTCGGGACCGCGCAAGCCGCTGGCGCCGACGTCTACGTCACGTCCGACCTGCGGCATCACCCGGTGAGCGAGCACCGCGAACGTCCGGGTGCCTGCGCCGTCATCGACGTCCCGCACTGGTCTGCCGAGTGGACCTGGTTGCCGGTGGCCGCTGAGGTTCTGCGGCAAGGTTTGGGCGATACGGTGGACACGTCGGTGTCGACCATCGTCACCGACCCTTGGACGTTTTCCGTCCTGAGCTGAGGAGCCCACCCTGAAAGCCGACCCGTCCGCCCAGTTGACCCTGCTGGACGTCCAAGCCAAGGACGCGGCCCTGGCCCAGTTGGAGCATCGGCGCGCCACGCTGCCCGAGCATGCGCGCATCGAAGCGTTGGAGGCCGAGGCCCACGCGCTCGAGGCCCAGCGCGTCACCGCGGAGACCGAGGTGGGCGATCTCGAACGGGCCCAGGCCAAGTTCGACACGGAGATCGATTCAGTGCGCCAGCGCCGGGTTCGCGACGAGGATCGACTGTCGTCGGGAGCCATCACCAACCCGAAGGACCTGAGCAGCCTGCAGCACGAGCTCGGCGCGCTCGACCGGCGCATCTCGACGCTCGAGGACGAGGAGCTCGAGATCATGCAGCAGCTGGAGGACGCCCAGAGCCGGCTGTCCACGGTGTCCAGTGATGTGCACCGGGTCGGTGCCGACCTCGAGCACGAGACGGCTGCGCGCGATGCTGCGCTGCAGGTCATCGACGCGGAGGTCGCGTCCATCCGCGAGGTGCGCGACGAGGCAGCCGCGGGCCTTCCCAAGGACCTGCGCGACCTCTACGACAAGGTGCGGAGCCAGCACGGCGGCTTGGGTGCCGCCGCTCTCCGCGCGCGGCGCTGCGAGGGCTGCCACCTCGAGATCAACGGCGCCGACCTCCGTGAGCTCGGCGACAAGCCGGACGACGACGTGCTGCGCTGCCCCGAGTGCAGCCGCATCCTCGTGCGCACCGCCGAGTCCGGACTGTGACCGCACGCGTCATCGTCGAGGCCGACGGCGGGTCGCGCGGCAATCCCGGCCCGGCCGCCTACGGCGCCGTTCTCCGTGACGCGGACTCCGGCGAGGTGCTCGCCACCAAGGCCGAGACGTTGGGCATCGCAACCAACAACGTGGCCGAGTACAGCGGCCTCATCGCCGGTCTGCAACTGGCCAACGAGTTCGCACCCGACGCCGAGCTCGAGGTGCGCATGGACTCCAAGCTCGTCATCGAGCAGATGGCCGGGCGCTGGAAGATCAAGCACGTTGACATGAAGCCGCTCGCGCTCACCGCGCAGCGTGAGCTGGCCGGGCGTCCGGTCACGTGGACGTGGATCCCGCGCGAGCAGAACAAGGCCGCCGACACGCTCGTCAACGCGGCCTTGGACGGCAAGGAGACGGGCATCGCGGCGGTCTCGAAGCCGGCGAAGGCCGCCCCCGGCTGGAGCGCGCGGTTCAGCTCGACACCGACCACGCTCGTCCTCGTCCGGCACGGCGTGACCGAGCACACCGAGCGCAAGGTGTTCTCGGGCTCGGGTGGCACTGACCCGGAGCTGACCGACACCGGCCGCGACCAGGCCAAACGTGCTGCCGAGTGGATCAGCGCCTTGGGCAACGTGGACACGATCGTCGCGTCGCCGCTGCGGCGGACGCGGGAGACGGCCAGCGCCATCGGCTCGGTACTCGGGCTCGACGTCGACATCGACCCCGGGTTCGCCGAGGTCGCCTTCGGCGACTGGGAGGGCCACACCTTCGGCGAGATCTTCGAGCAGTGGCCGGACGACATGCAGCGCTGGCTCGATTCAACGGCGGTGGCGCCGCCGCGTGGCGAGTCCATCAACGCGGTGCGGAAGCGCGTCCTGTCTGCCCGCGACAAGCTGCTCGCCGAGCACCCGGAGAAGACGATCGTCGTGGTGAGCCACGTGACCCCGATCAAGCTCCTGGTGGCCGAGGCGCTTGCGGCGCCGATCACGTCGGTCTACCGGATGGAGCTGGCGCCCGCTTCCATCACGACCATCCAGTGGTGGCCGGACGGCGCGACGTCGCTGCGGAACTTCTCGCACGTCCCGTAGGCGTCAGATGATCACGTCGAGCTGGCGGCCGTCGAGCTCGGTGGTCCAGCCGAGGTCAATGAGCGCGCCTGCCAGCTGACTCGGGGATGACGCGTCCACGTGGTGCTCGCAGAGGGCCCGGACGATCGCGCCTTTCGTCGCCTTGTTGAAGTGGCTGACGACCTTGCGGACGCCGCTGACCTCGCTGAGCACGCGGATCGTCGCGGTTCGTTCGGCCAGGGCGTCAGTGGGCTTGTGCAGGTTGACGTAGGCGCCGGAGCGCAGGTCGACGAGCAGGCCACCGTCGGTGAGCTCGTCCAGCGCGGGCCCGAGTGGCTTGCGCCAGAGGGCGCTCACTGACCCGAGGCGGGGGAGCTCCACGCCGGCCGATAGCCGGTAGGCCGGGATGTGGTCGCCGGCGCGGACGACGCCGAACAGGGCGCTGGCGACGGCGACATGGTGGTCGGCGAAGGCCTGTCCGGCTTCGGACAGCTTGGAGGGATCCCAGGCGGAGTAGAGGACGCCGGTGTAGACGACGTCCGCCCGCGCCGTGGGTGCGCTGCGTAGGGCGGCGTTTCGGCGCAGCTCGTCCAACTGGGTCGGCCCGAGCCCCAGCCGCTTGGCGGCGCGTGTCGCGTTGCCCTCACACACGCCGATCAGCGCGTCGACGATGCGGGTCCGCGTCCGGGTGAGGCCGGGTGAGCTCAGCTGATCCGGGTCGAGCGGGTTTCCTGATTCGGGCTCTGTCTTGCCTTCCGAAGGGGGGAGGAGGACGAGCACCGGCTGAGGTTATCGGGTGCGCGCATGCCCGGGCGGACCGCGGGTAAGCCTCGATCATGACTGGATCGGATCAGCTGCAGCCGGGCGACACGTTGGACGACAGCGTCGTCGATGACGTCCTCGACGAGGGAATCTCGCCCCCGGAGCGACTGCTCGGGTCGACCGCGAAGGGTACGACGGCAGCCGAGGCGCGCGAAGGCGAGACGCTCGACGAGCGCATCGCGCAAGAGGAGCCCGAGGACGCGCCATCCGATCCCAATCGCTCCGGTCGTCTCGTGGCGCCCGACGAAGGTCTGGGCGAGGACACCGAGAAAGACATGGTCGCCCGCGACGCGGGCATCTCCGGCGGCGCGGCCTCTGCGGAGGAAGCGGCGATGCACGACGTCGACGAGCCCTAGACTGGTCAGTGCGAATGAGTCGGCCGGGCGGCCGCGGCGGACAGACCCAACGGGGATGGACGTCGAGGAAAGTCCGGACTCCACAGAGCACGGTGGTGGCCAACAGCCACCCACGGCGACGTGCGGGACAGTGCCACAGAAAACAGACCGCCAGCGGCCCTTCGGGGTGCGGGTAAGGGTGAAACGGTGAGGTAAGAGCTCACCAGCATCGACGGTGACGCCGATGGCTCGGTAAACCCCACCGGGAGCAAGACCAAGACGGTGTCGAGCTGCTCGCTCCATGACACCAGGTAGGTCGCACCGAGGCGCACAGCAATGTGCGCCCCAGATGGATGGCCGCCCCTCCGTCAGGAGGACAGAATCCGGCTTACAGGCCGACTCATTCGCCCCGACTTTCAGTCTCAGTAATTCGGTTCTCCGACGCTCGTTCGTGCTGCCACCGGATAATCGGCAGATGCGAGTTCTGCGGCCAACATCGTGAGAAAAGTTCTGCCGGTCGTCGCGATCTTGCTCGCTGGGTGTGCCAGCGGGGAACCCGCACCAGCGCCCAGACCGTCGCCGACGTCGCGACAGATCACGAGCACATTGGTCTATTACCTCGTCGATCGGCCGACTGGATTGCGACTCGCGCGTGAGCCCCGGGCCGTTCAGCACGTCGCTGGCCGAGACGCCGTTGAAGCCATGATCGCTGGGCCGAACGATCCGGACTACTCCTCGCCGTGGAACCCGAAGACAGTCGTGCGCAGCATCGACACCGAAGGATCGCTGGTGACGGTCGACCTCGACAGCGCCGCACGCACAGCCACGGTTGGCTCCGCTGGAGCCGAACTCATGGTTCAACAACTCGTCTACACCGTGACCGAGGCACTGGGACCCCGACTGAAAGTGCGCCTCCTGATCGACGGAAGCTCCCCCGGCGAGCTGTGGGGTGCGGTTACCTGGGACGAACCGGTGGGAAGGGCAGCCGCCGATGATGTCCGCCAAGTCGTCCAGATCGACACGCCAGGCGATGGCGCAAAGATGCGCTCGCCTGTCCGGGTGTCCGGGGAGGCAAATGCCTTTGAGGCAAATGTTCCGTGGCGAGTTCTCGACGACGACGGTCAAGTCGTGAAGACCGGTCACACCAGCACGGCCGAGGGCTTTGCGTTCTCCAAGTACGCCTTCGACGTCGCGTTGAAGTCCGGCAGCTATTCAATCGAAATCGTCGAAGACAATCCCTCAGCTGGAGCTCGACAGCTGACCCGAGACACTCGCCAGGTCACCGTGCTCCGATGACTCAACGCGGCGACGATCAGTGCGGCGCTACCGAGGTGAGATAGGTCGCCGCACCCACCCGTTTCAGCGTTTGGGTCATCAGTCCGGACAGGACTGGCTGGGGCAGAACGCGGCTGGCGTTCTTGACCGCAACCTTCATGGCTGCTCGAGCACGCGCGTCAGTTGCGGACCAGGGGATGTCGAACCGATCCCGGACGGCCGGCGGCAGCCCGCCTATCGCCGTCAGCTTCACCAGCGGCATGGTCGAGATGCCCAGAAGCTGGCCGATTGGGGGCGGGACCAGTGGGAGACTCATGGGCTCGCCCAGCGCGATCGCCACCGCCCGCTCAGCGGCCGGCGTCATCTCCAAGACCTCGGCGCACATGCGATCGAATTCGCCATCGAATGCTTCGAGAGTGTCGGGCATCGGCCTCATGCTGAGGCCGTAACGGCGGTACCACTCCACGGACTCCTGGTAGAACTGCTCGCGTCTCCTGCCTGCAATCGGGCGGTGGTGAAAATCGTCCGAAATCTGCAGGAACGCCCACACGAAGGTGGCGTGCGTCCACCAGAACGTGTCCGGGTTCAGCGCGTGATACTGATTGCCGTGGTGGTCCACGCCCTTGATGTGGTGGTGGTAGCCGCGAATGTTGGCCGCGCGCTCTGGGCTGTCGTCGGCGACGATCGAGGCCACGATCCGAGGCACGGAGCGGACGATGCGCTCATACGGGTCGTTGAAGAAGTCCGAGTGCTCGACCACTCCGGCGCTGACCGCCGGGTGCATCAACTGCAAGATCCCCGCCGGAAAGCCGACCAATGCCAGCCGCGGGTCCAGTGCCAGTTTTCCGATCTCGGACTTCGGGCCAAGCGCAATCGAGATCCCCGCATCCCGGTGTGGAACCTCAGACATGGTGCCGCCTTTCGACGAGCTAGCGGTGCATGGTCCTTAATGATAAGGTATGGCGCAGAATCTATCACTAAGGAATGACTCATGTCCGCTCCTCAGGAAAATGCAGTGGTGATCGGCGCCGGAATCGGTGGCACCGCGTTGACGCTGATGCTCGCTCAGGCCGGTATTCCGGTGACGCTCTTGGAGAAGAACGCCTACATCGGCGGCTCGTGTGCGGGCTACGAGAAGCACGGCTTCCAGATCGACTTCGGGACGCACATGTTCACCCGCGGTCCGCGTGGGCCCCTGGGCGAGGTGCTGCGGCGTGCCGGCCACCCGGACGCGGTCGAGTTCCGGCGTACCAGCAATATTGCCGACTTACGCGCGCTTGGCCCCGACGGTCCGCGAAGCGTCGCGATGCCGTCGCAGCTCCACCGATTCCCGCTGATGGGGCTGCGGCTGATCAAGGAAGCCAACCTCTCGCCGTTCGACGTGCTCGCCGCCACGCGGCTCCTTACGGCGCTGATGACGATGTCGGATGAGGACGCGGCCGCACTCGATCACATCACCGTGCAGGAGTACGTCGAGCGCTACACCACCAACCCGCGCATCGGCGCCCTGCTGCAGTTCCTGCTCGGCCTGTACTTCGTCATCCCGCCGTGGGAGACCTCCGCCGGTGAGTCGGTCTACGCCTTCCAGCGGATGTTCCGCGACAACTGGCTCAGCTACCCGAAGGGTGGCGCCAAGGCCATCCCGACGACCTATGTCCGGCTGGCCGAGGAACTCGGCGCAACAGTCCGGACCCGCTCCGGTGTCAAGCGCATCCTGATCGAGGACGGCCGGACCGTAGGTGTCGAGCTCGAGGACGGTGAGCGCATCGACGCCACCATCGTGATCTCCACCTCGAGCGTGAAGACCACGGCCACCCGGTTGTGCGACCCGGCCGATCTACCGGCCGACTATGTCGAGATGGCCCGGAACATCCAGGGATCGTTGATCGCGGTCCAACTCAAGATCGCCCTGGACAAGAAGCTGGTCGACGCCGGCTGCATCATGGGTGCCGCGTCGCTGGATGAGAACCTGTTCAACGCCAGTCCCAAGACGATGCAGAACCTGTTCGAGCAGGTCGGGCGCGGCGACGTCCCCGACGTCACCACGTACTACTGCCCGGTCCCCACGAACTTCGATCCGGACCTGGCCCCGGAGGGTCACCAGCTCCTGACGGTCTGCGCCATGGCTCCCACCACGGAAGTCGAGCTCAGCGGCACCTCATTGGACTGGGAGGACGCCCTCATGGAGACGATGAAGGGTCTGGTTCCGGGCCTGGAGGATCACATCCTGTTCGTCGACCGCACCACCACACACTGGATGGAGCACTGGATCGGCAAGGAGGGCGGCCCGGCAATCTCGACCGCCCAGACCCCTGACCAGGTCGGCGACAGACGGCCGGGAGTGACGACCCCGATCGCCGGTCTGTATCTCGCCGGATGTGGGGCCGGCGGTCGCGGCGTCGGCACCGAGCTGGCAGCGGACAGTGCGATGGAGTGCGCCGAGCAGATCGTGAAGGACCTGGGACAGATCCAGCCGGCGAGCTGGAATACTGACCGACGCCGTTCACCTAGCCTGACCCGGACCATGCGGCTGCTGCTCCGGCCCACGAAGGCGTTCGTCGGCCGCTAAGTACGGTTTCCGTCATGGCACAGACACGCGCACCCGAGAAGCAAGCGGCCGCAACCGCACGCATTCTCGACGCGGCCCGCGAGTGCTTCATTGAATTGGGTACCCGCCGGACCGCGATGACTCAGGTGGCGGAGCGAGCCAGAGTGGGCGTTGCCACCGTCTATCGGCGGTTTCCGACGAAGGCCGAACTGATCCGTGCGACAGTGCTGCGCGACGCCATGGCGGTCATGGCAGAGGTCGCCATTGCGACCGAGTCCGCGGGGTCGGCGGAGACGACGGTGATCGACGGCTTCGTCGCCTTCGCCGTCGGCGTCCAACAGCGACCCTTGCTACGCGAGGTGGCCAGAGGCGACGCGGACTTGATTGCCTCGATCGGTGCCGATGACGGATGGGCGCCGATCCTGGCCCTCGGCCGGACCTTCCTTGCCGACCTTCTCGGGACCCTGCAAGAACGGGGCGAACTGGAAGTCTTCGACTCCGCCCAGGTGGCCGAGATCTTCGCGCGTCTGGCACTTTCCCTCGTGCTGGTGCCGGGCGGCGTCATCCCCCTCGACGACCAGCAAGCGATGCGGAACTTCGCCCTTCACCACCTGGTCTCGTTGCTCTATCCGCGATGAGCTGTAGTCAGCGGCCGCGGCTGACCCGGCGCTGAATTGGCGCCAGCGTCCGTTGGGCCTTCACCAGCAGCGACAGAATCAGTGGGTTGGTGGGCAGGAAGCCTGCTTGGCGCGCCATTTCGAACTCCTGGTTGAGCGCCGTCCATTTGCACAGCTTGCCGTCGCGGAACTGGTAGAGGTCGAGGCAGAAGATGTCGAGTGGGCGGTTGGTGCCGGCCAGCTCGAGTTTTGATGGTCCGCCGCTGAGGTCGCCGGAGAAGGTCGTGATCGCACGACACGGCGCGGCCACCCGGGTTCCGTCGAGCGAGAACATGGGCGGCCATTCAGATGGCACGAACAGCAGGTCGGGGAATGCGCGGTAGACCATCTCGATGTTCGCCCGGAAGCTCTCCTTGCCGACAACGAGCTCGCCATACATTCCCGGGTCGTCGTAGACGATGTCGTCGGTGACACAATCCGCGATCGCGTCGACGTCGCGGGCGTTCCACGCGGCAACCCAGGCGCTGACCCAGGTGCGCACGACGGCTAGGCGCTCGGGCAGGAGTGCCATGGCCTCGAGTACCTCCGACTCGCTGGGGACCAGGTCCTCGAGCGAGGGCTCAGCGTTCATTGGGATTGCGGTCATCGTGAAGTCCTTCGGGTCGGAGCGAACGGGAGATGGGCGATGGCTCCTGATCGGCGCGCCAGCGACTTGGGGCCGCTGACCCGGACGGACTCGGGGAGCACTGGCGTCAGGGCGCGCAGTGAGGCGGTTGTCGCGTTGAATTCCGCCTGGCGGATGACGCCCCACGGCACTTCCAGCCGCTCGCGCAGGACTGGCGGCAACAGGCCGTGTGTCACCACCAGCGTGAGCTGTCCGCTGGGCACTCGAAGAGCTGGCCACAATGGGCCGAGCGACCGGGGGAGAGATTGGGGTGCCGGCGGGCGGCGCAGCATCTCCATGTAGTCGAGCGCTGTGTCGGTGTAAGTCAATCGGGTCTGGACCATGTGGTTGCAGTACTCCTCGAACTCGGTCCAGGTCTCGGGTAGCGCCCCCTCCCGGACACCAAGCAACCGGCCCAGCCCGACCTGTTCACGGTAGAGCCGCTCCCGGTTGCCCTCCGAAAGTCGTGGGCCGATCAGCTGGTCAACGGCAGTCACCAGACCCAGGATCAGCGTTGCGTGCACCCAGGTGAAGGCCTCCGGCTCGAAAGCGCTGTAGTGAGAGCCGTCGGGGTGCTTACCGCGGATGGGGCGGTGCAGGTCACGCACTCGCTGGGCGACCTCGACGGCGTCTGGCCCGCCGTAGGTCAGCAGGTTGATGTAGTCCACGGTGCGTTGCAGCCGCGCGAACGGAGCCTCTTGATAGCTGGAGAAGTCACGGACGCCAGCACCAACGGTCGGGTGCGTCAAGTGCATCAGCTGCACGAAGCCTCCAGCGAGGATGGCCCGCGGATCGCTGGCATATCGCCAGGTGAGGGAGTCCGGCCCCAGAGTCAGCCCGAGCGCGTGCTCCTCTGTGAGTGCCGTCATGCCGCCTCCGTCCAGTCCGACAACGACCGTTGTCCAACCACCTCATGGTGGACTTGGACAACGATTGTTGTCAAGATGTTCACATGCGAACGACGCCGACCCGCCCGTGGAAGGGCGCCACAGCCGAGGAAAGGCGCGCCGAACGTCGAACGCGTCTGCTCGACGCGGGACTCGACGTTCTGGGTGCCGTCGGCTGGGAGCGGACTACCGTGCGGGGTGTCTGTGCCGAGGCGGGACTGACGGAGCGCTACTTCTACGAGAGCTTCAATGACCGAGAGGCGCTCGTGCTCGCGCTCTTCGACGCGGTCCGGGCCGAGTCGCTCGCCGCCGTCGCGGAGGCGGTGGGGGCAACCCTCGAACGTGACCTTAGAACTCGGGCGAGGAATGCCGTGGCTGCAGGGTTAGCCGTGCTCACGGACGACCCTCGAAAGGGCCGGTTGCTCTTCCTCGAGTCGTCCCGGGTGCCCGCACTTCAAGCCCGCCGCCAGGACGAACTGATGGTGGTGGCCGCCTGGCTGGAGGATGTCGCTCGCGAGTCGTTCGAAGGCGAGCCGATGGACCCGCAGGACACCCAGGCGAACGCCATCGCGATCGTCGCCGCCGAGTCCGCCCTGGCCACGGCCTACCTGGACGGCACACTCGACATCTCACGCGACCGGCTCGTCGAGCACATCACTGAATTGCACCTCGCCGTGGCCCGCCTCACTTCGCGCGGCTGACACCCCGAGGGTCTGGTTCTGAGTCAGATCACTTCGCCGGGCCGACGACCGCATTGAAGTTAGCCTTGCCGCCCTTCAGCGACGTCACCGTGATCGTGACCGGGTACTTAACCGTGTCGCCCTTGGCTACGAGCGTGCACTTCATGGTCGCGCCGACCTTGGCCTCGAGGTCGCCCGGGCAGGTGACCTTCGGGACGGGTTGGTTGGTCACCGCGGCGAGCTGCGTGGCGGACTGCTTCTCCACGTCGGCCTTGGAGACGGTCTTGGAGCAGCCGGTGAGTAGCACGGCGCTGGCACAGGTGGTGCCGACAATGAAAAGGACGCGCTTCGTGGGGGTCATGACATGAACCTATCCCTCGTTTCGAGGGTCAAAAGCCCGGCTCGAATGCCGAATCGTGTGGCCAGCGTGGCCACGGTCTTCGCGTGGTGCTCGCGATCCTTGCGCTGGGTCAGCATCATCTTCGTGGCTCCGACCATCTTGCGAGGCAACGGGTACCAACTGTCGTAGTCCAGACCGCAGCCGAGTAGGGCCTTGCTGGGCAATGCGTCCGCGATCAAGCCGAGATTGAGCATGGCAAGGCTCATGGATGCGAAGGCCACCAACGGCTTGGCCTGGGCAGACAGGTCCTCTATGTCCATTTCGTAGAGCCCGGCATCAAGCAACTGGTCTCGGAACATCAGGTGGGTCAGGTAGTAGCCAGCGAACGAGGAGAAGACGCCGGTCGTACTGGAGCGCATCTGGATCGACAGGACATTGCCAGACTCCGATGCAAACGGCTCGTACGGATGGGTGTCCCGCAGGAGGCCCCCAGTGCAGTTGACGACCAGGGTGCCTTCCGGCACCGAGCGGCTCCGGCCGCTACGAAATTGAAGCGCCGGGCCCTGAGGTCCGTCGACGACATCCGTCAGGTACTCCATTTCGAGATGTCGCAATCCACGCTTGATGGATTCACACTCGGCGTCTGACAGATAGGCGCCGAAGAAATCGCCTGCCTCTGCAAACGGGCTCGTTCCGTACTTCGCCCTGAACCAGCCTCGGAGTTCTGCTTCGTTCGTTCCGTCGAAATGCAGCGCCGTGTCACGGATCATCGAGTTGATCCGGGTTCCGCCCCACCATCGCCGGAAGCCTGAGGGGAAAAACGTGTCGCGCCGACTGAATATCGTGCCCGGTCCAGCCACCAGGCTCACGTCACGACCCGGATGGTCGCGAAGGAGCACCTGGGCCGTATCCATCGCGGTCTTGCCGCTACCGACGATCCAAACCGGGCCATCAGCGGACGCGTGCGTCTCGGCCGAGTTCAACGACTCTGGAGTCGTGGACTGCACGAGCTCGCTCGACAACCGGAGGGGCTGGTTGGGAGCCGCCCTGTGGCCGAAGGCCTTGACCAGGCGCTGCGCCTTGACCACCTGGGTTTCATCGACCGAATGGAGCGTCACGAAGACCGAGCCGTCCCGCTCTTCGTGGCTGACGTAGTTCCATCCGAACCGCTCGACGACCCGGACCTTGCGTCGAGCGACCTCCAGACAATGCTGGAGGTGGTCGAGAACCTCAGCCTTGCTGGCGAGATGCTCGCGCTTGTGGCCCTGATCCCAACGAACGTTTCCTGCGGTGAAGTTGCCATGCGGCTGATGGAGCCGCACATAGTCGTACGTGTCGACCCACATTCCGCCGACCCGCGGGCGGGCGTCGACCAGCAGAACACGCTCGCCCGGAGCGAGGTAGTCGGTAGCGACGGCCAGCGCATTGAGTCCCGTGATGCCGGCACCGACGATGCACACCTCGAACGATTCCACTGTCATGGCAGCCGCCTTCGTCGGTGATCTGGCACCGAACGTAACATAAGAAAAAGATGTGTGAAGATAAGATTCTGAAGTAGACCCGGAAGTCGGCTGAGAGGACGGAAGCTGCATGCGCTCCTATGACCAGTACTGCGGCCTCGCCGGCGCGCTCGATCTCATCGGTGAGCGATGGACTCTTCTGGTGATCCGTGAACTCGCGACCGGACCAAAGCGATACACCGATCTGGCCGAGAATCTTCCCGGCATCGGGACCAGCCTGCTAGCGCAGCGCCTCAAGGCGCTCGAGGATCACGACGTCATTGGTCGGCGTACACTCCCACCGCCGGCGGGGTCAACGGTGTACGAACTGAGCAGCATCGGCCTTGAGTTGAGCGATGCACTCGTCCCGCTCATCCGCTGGGGCCTCACGCACGCTCTTCCGCCGCAGCCAAGAGCCAGCCATCACATCCGCGCCGAGTGGTCGCTGCTCGCGTTCGCGCAGCTGCCAGAAGCGGCCCTCGCCGGCATCGATGCTTCTTATCGAGTCGAGGTCAGTGGGAAGCCGGCCATCCTTCGAATCCATGGGTCCCGCGCTGAGATCCTTCCCGAAGGCGCCATCGAATCACCGGATGCCGTGCTTCGCTTCGACGCCGACGTTGTCTCGGCTATCGGGTCGGGCCGCCTCACGGCCGGCGCAGCCTTGGCGTCAGGACGAATCACCACGGAAGGCGACGCGCTCGCGGCAGGAGCACTGATTACCGCAATCGACGCACGATAGTCAGACCTTGCCGCCGTTCCAGATCGTGACGTTGCGTGCTGTCCGCGATTAGGCCTTCGGTGCGGGCTCCATGCCGTGCGTGACGAGGTAGTACTCGCCGATCATGTCGCCCAGCAGTGCGCCGCCGGCGATGTCGCTGGGCAGGTGGCCGGCGACGTAGATCCGTGACCAGTCGATCTCGTCCTCCATCCAGCGGTACTGCGCGGTCATGTGCGGCTGCATCTTGGCCAGGTACATCCGGGCGGCCGCGGCGCGGGCGGCGTGCTTGGAGGGGTAGGAGCAGGGGCACCCGTTGACGACCTGGTGACTCTTGTTGTCGGCGCTCTTGTGGTTCAGCGAGCGGTCGAGCACGTACGGCGAGGACGCTCGGAACGACTCCGTCAGCTTGCCCTGTGCCTTCTTCGAGAGCTTCAACAGCGCCTTCACGTCCGCCTTGCGGGCGTCGCCGTCCTTGGAAGGCAGCCATTCGGCCTGGTCGTGCGCGTAGAGCTTCCAGATGTCCTTCTTGCCGTGCGCTTCGAGCCAGAAGGCGGCAGCCACCTTCTCCTTGGTGTGCTGATCCCTCAGCGCCTTGAGCTGCGGGAGCTCCTTGCGCCGGTCGGCCTTGCTCGGGGGCTCGGGGAAGTGGCGCTGCAGCCAGCTGAGGAACGCGGCGTCGTCTGCCTTCGTCCCGTGCGAAGCCCACCAGTTCTGCATGAGCTTGTGCGCGATGGGTTGCTGCGCTGCGACCAGGTCATCGGCTGGACGGATCTCGGCCTCGCTGAACAGCCGAGGCTGTGGGTCGGCCGCGATGTGGTCCTTCGCCGAGCCGCCTGTCACCGACCCCCACAGGTGGGGGCCGACGAGGCCCAGCGTGAGCGCCGCAATCGCCACGACGGCGATCAGGACGTAGCGAGAGCGCGGGCGGGCATTCATCGAGTGGCTCCTTGACCGTCAACGAGGGCGGTCGGGTCGCTGCCGGTCGCCATCTTGGCGTCAGGCTCGTAGTGGACGGTGAGTCGGGTGATCTCGCGGACGTGGTCGACGGAGTCAACCACGATCGACACGATGTTCGCGGGCAGCTGGTCGCGTGCCTCGTCGCGAATACGTTCGGGATCCACCAAGGCGCGGTGGAGAGTCACATGCATGACGCCGGTGCTGGGTGACCTACGCGACTCGTCGGCGATGGCGAGGGCGCCCAGCAGCGTGAGATTGACGGCAATCACCAGCGTGAGCGGCGCGGCCGTCAGCCCGTTCGCGAGGCCGAGCACCAGTGCGATGAAGGTGTACGCGATGTCCTTGAGCGTGAACGTGGTCGACCGCAAGCGCACCAGGCTGAGGAGGCCGAACAATCCGAATCCGATGCCAGCCGAGAAATGATGTCCGCTGATCACCATGACGGCAGCGAACAGCCCGAGGTTCAGGCTGGTGAACACCAGCGGCATCTCCGGCGCGGCCAGCCGTGGTCGGTACAGGACGCCGGCCAGGAGCAACAGGCTCAAGATGTCGAGTCCGAATCTGCTCAGCAGTTCGAGAATCGTCGTCAGGTCCATGGCCTCACGTTAGGAACCCCTCCATGAAGCCAAGATGAATGGCCCATGAACCGGTCGCCCGGCGCACGGGGGCGCCGCGGCGGAGTTGTCGTGGTCTGACAGGGTTTAGCCGTGACGACTCGTCGGCTGGTGGTGGGGTGCGAATTCACGTACGAGGCCGAGGTGCCGACGCTGGCCGTCTTCCAGGTGCAGCCGGACGACTCCCCGCTGCACAGGCGGCGTACTGAGCACTGGGTGTCGACCCCTCAGTTGGCGCTGCGCTCGTATCGCGACCTCTACGGCAATCCCTGTACACGCGTCGTGCTGCCCGAGGGCTGGTCGAGCTTGCGGTACGAGGCCACGATCGACGTTCTGGACGCCGTAGAGGAGTTCGATGAGTCCGCGCGGGAGGTGGCCGCTGACAACCTCCCGGATGCCACCTTGATCTACACGCTGCCGAGCCGCTATTGCCTCCCCGACGTGCTGGGTGACGAGGCGTGGGAACGGTTCGGGTCGGTCGCGCCGGGCTACGGTCGGGTCCAGGCGATCTGCGACCACGTGCACCAGCACCTGACGTTCCAATACGGCAGTACGTCCTCGCTCTCGACGGCTTGGGACGTGAACAGCACCGGCCTTGGCGTCTGCCGCGACTACACGCATCTGGCCATCTCCTTCTGTCGGGCCCTGAACATCCCGGCCCGCTACGTGTTCGGCTACCTGCCCGCGTTGGACGTTGTTCCGGAGCCGGCGCCGATGGACTTCGCCGCGTGGATGGAGGTGTGGCTCGAGGACCGGTGGTGGACCTTCGATCCGCGCAACAATGTCCGCCGCAAGGGGCGCACCGTGATCGGCCGGGGCCGGGACGCGTCAGACGTCGCGATGGCGACGACGTTCGGCGGTCCCAGGCTGAACGAGATGACCGTCACTGCCCACGAGATCAGTCCGTAGGCCTTACAGAACTCACGCTGATCGCCGGGAGCGTGATCGTGAAGACCGCTCCTCCTCCCGGCGCATCGGAATAGCAGACTTTCCCGCCCTGCGCCTCTGCCAACGTGCGAACGACGTGTAATCCGAGCCCGTTGCCCGTGCCGGCTGTCGCCGAGGCGCGGCTGAACTCGTGGAACAGCTGAGCCTGGAAGTCCGCCGGTATCCCCGCGCCATGGTCCTGGACATGGATGCAGAGCAGTTCGGGGTGATCTGGGCACGGGCCGGTGCGCACGATGATCGGCTGTTCGCCGTATTTGTGGGCGTTGCTCAGCAGGTTGCCGATCATCTGCTCGAGGCGCAGTGGATCAGCCAACACGGCCCGCGGGTCACCCGGCTGGATGATCACGCTGCTGGGGTAGCGGTCCTCGATGAGCGTCCCGATCAAGGCGATCGGATCCACGGCGCGTGGCTCGACGCGGAGCGTTCCGCGGTGAATCTGTGCAGCGGTGAGCAGGTCGGCCGTGATGACGTCCAGCAGTCGCGCCTGCCGGTGGATCGACTCCAGCATCCTCGCCTGAAGCGACGGGTCAAGATCCTTTGCTTCGGGGCCGCTCAGGATCTCGGCGACACCACACAAGACGCCCACCGGCCCGCGAATCTCGTGCGCCGTGGTCGCGATCGCACTGCGCAGCTTCTCAGCCTCGTCGCCTTGCCGATGCAGATACACCACGAGCGAGGTCCCGGTCGGCCGCAGGCTCACGCGAACATCCACGCCGACGTATGCCGCAAAATCGACATCGCCACGCAAGCGGTTCTCGGCGAGGCGGGACGCCAATTCAGGCGAGAATCCCTGCAAGGGAGTTCCTCGTCGCGGGTAGCCGCAGGCGAGCAGGGCACGCGCCTCACCGTTCAACCGGACCAGGGGATAGGGCGAGTCCGCGCCCAGCTCGATAACTCCGAACGGGGCGCGGCCAAGCGCGTCTGTCCAGAGCGCATCGTCCGG
Organism: Aeromicrobium sp.; assembly: GCA_045806885.1. Lineage (GTDB taxonomy): Bacteria > Actinomycetota > Actinomycetes > Propionibacteriales > Nocardioidaceae > Aeromicrobium. Next base: position 165,467 of record JBJMIJ010000016.1, on the reverse strand, counting down.
AAGGGGACCCAGCCGATCCTCCGCTGGGGCGCCTTCGGACGTACCGGGAGTGCGGATGCTGGTGGCAACCGCCGTAGGCGGTTGGCCCGCGATGTGGTGGATGTACTCAAGAATCTTGCCCAGCGAAATGCCCTTCTGCAGGTATCCATCAGCGCCTGCGGCATGCGCGCGCTCGTTCATTTCGCCGGCTCCGAAGCCTGACAGGACCACGATCCGGGCTGCCGGCACCAGGGCCCGAAGGTGGGGCAGGGCCTCGAGACCGTCCATCTTCGGCATCGAGAGGTCGAGAAGAATCACGTCGGGCTGCGTCGTCCGAACGGTCTCGATACCCGCGAGACCGTCACCGGCCTCGCCGACAACACACAGCCCGGCCCGGCCAAGGGCGATGCGAAGCAGGGCCCGAAGGTCTGCCGTGTCGTCGATGATGACGACGCGGAGCGGCCGGGCTTCAACGACAGCGGTCATGTGACTTCAGCCATGTCGTCCGGCGGGTCGTGCTCCAGCTCGGCGGGCATGCTGCGCACGAGATTGATGCCTTCCTGACCGCGGCCGAGCAGGTCGGTGATGATGCGGCTCGCGGCCGTGATCGAGGCGCTGAGCGCTTCCTGAGAGCGGTCGGGCTGGTCCAGGTCGAGTGCCATCTTCGCGACAACCAGGCCCTGCAGCACGCTGTCATTCAATTCCAGCGCCTGCTGCTCGCGGGCGCGCAGATCCTCGAACAGCTGGGCACCGTGCATCAACGACGAATAGTTGCGGCGCAGCGTCCAGTAATAGACCGCGCAGAGCGCCCCGATCACGTCCCACGCGGCCAGCGGCCATCCCCACGCGGCGCGCATTGCGATGCCTTGTGGGTCGCTGAAGCCCAACGAGGGCAGCACCATGTGCAGCGCGTGCGCACCGTGATGGACCGAGCAGGTGAAGAAGATGGCGCCGGTTGCGGCTCCGAGCGGGTTGGTGCGCAGCTGGTTGCTGCGGGCCAGGGGGATCACGATCGCGAGCGTGATCAGCATGTAGGCAACCATGATCACCGTGTTGCCGATCAGGCCGATTTGCCAAGATTCCATCAGGATCCACCTCGGATCTGCTTCAGGCGCCGACCCCGACGGTCAGCGCGGTCAACACCACTGCGGAGCCAAGCGCCCACCCACGCGCCCACGGCTCCCAATCCGGCCAGGCCGGCGGTCTCAGCTGCGTCTGATCCCCGCGTTGCAGCATCCGGCCGGCTGAGAACACGACCGCCACCTCCCATGCCCCCGCGCACAGGTCCAGCAGGCCGACCGGTTCCGGGTCCGGCAGAAGCCATGGCAAGCCCAGGGTCCGGGTGACCAGCCAGAGCAGCAGGACCGCGCCATTGCCCACGATGGCGGCGACAAGCAGCCGGCGCGAGGGGCGGATCGCCATGGCAACTGACCAGGCGATTTGCGCCAGCGCGGCGCCGGCGAAGAACAGGCCGAACACCGCAAGCTCACGGAAATGAGCGGGTCCAACGGCTGCGTGGACGCCGGCCGCTGCGGCCGAACTCACGATCGCAACCGGAAGATAGCCGGTGCGCGCGTCATTGACAGGCATCACCGCCAGTCCCGGCCCGCCGGCCGAGATCTGCTCGATCAACGCCCGCACCCGGAGGGCATGTTCATCCACCGGGGCTGACCGGCCCGGGATCAGCTGGGGTCCGAGCAGGGCGAGGAGGCCGACCACGCCGAACCCCAAGAGGGCGTAGTGGACCCCGTGCGCAACCGTCGTCGCTTCGATCGACAATTCGACCATCAGAGACCTTCTTCCCACCATGCACCCGGGCGACACGATGGCTTAGGCGGAGCGTAGGCCTGACCGCGGAGCGCGAAGAATGCACGTGGGGAAAGGTGTCCAAGTTGTCACCTGAGGTCAGCTCTGGCAGTGCGGACACCACCAGGCCTGGCGCTCGCGGGTGGGATCGTCACCGAGCTCGCCGCGCTGCAAGGGAGTTCCGCAGCGCCGGCAGGCCTGACGATCGCGGTTGAAGACCCAGGTGGTCTCGTTGCGCCGTGTCGAGCCGGTGAAGGTTCGGGCTCGGCGATCGCGATTGGTGCTGATGACGCGGTGAGCGCGGTCGACGAGTGCGGGGAGTTCGACGTCGCTCACCGGACGCGTGGGGAGGGCGCCGGAGAGGAACAGCAGCTCGTTGACGTACTCGTTGCCGAGGCCGGCGAGATTGCGCTGGTCGTGCAGCGCCAGGAAGACCGCACGTTCGGGGTCGCGGGCCAGGTTCGCGATGGCGACGTCCGGATCCCAGTCGGGCCCGAGCAGGTCGGGTCCGAGGTGACCGACGACGCGGGACTCCTCCGATCGAGGCACGACGTCGACCATGCCGAGCCAGAAACCCACGGCCTGCACGCCTGCGTTGGAGAGGATGACGCGAGCGCTGTGGGTGGGATGGCGCCACCGCTCGCCGTGCTCGTAGACCTCCCAGATGCCCTCCATGCGCAAGTGGGAGTGGATGGTCGTCTCGCCGACGCGGATGAGCAGGTGCTTGCCGCGGCTGATCACCTCGTCGACCGTCTGGCCGGTGAGGTCGACCGTGGCGTGCTGCGGCACGCGGACGTCGCATACCGTCAGCGCCTGCCCGGCGAGGGCGCGATGGAGCCGCCGCGCGGTGAACCAGACGGTGTCTCCCTCGGGCATGGTCAGCCGATCCGAAGGCCCTTGGGGTGGCGGTGGAAACCGGCGTCGCGCAGGGGCTCGTCCCATGCCGTCGAGCCGACCGGGACGCCGTCGACCGACTCGATCGCGACGCGGCGGACGGCGCCGCGACGGACGACCTCCACGAGAGCCGATGCAGCCGCGGCCACCCGTTGCGGCTGGCTGTTGAAGCTCAGCGCCTTGCGCCCCCCGCGCTCGAGATAGAGGATGAGATGTCCCTCGTGCAGGACCACGATCGAGCCCGCCTTGCGTGCCGGCCGGTGGCCCAGCTCGGCACCCGGCGGCCAGGCGAGCGCCGCGCCATGGGGATTGGCCGGATCGGTGGCCGCCAGCGCGATGGCCGGGCTGGTTCCGACAGGTGTGTCGGGATCGAGCACGTGCGAACGCAGCCGGTCGACCGACGCGGGTGCCGCGAACTGGGCCGCGCCGAGCCCGTCGATGTAGTAGCCGCGCAGGCAGGCGCCGGTCTGCTCCAGCTCGCGCAGGACGCGATAGACGCCGGCGAACCCGCCCGGCGTCTGCTCGGCCGCAACCGCGCCGCGGGTGACGACGCCGTGGCGCAGCAGCAGCGTCTCGGCCCGGGCCACGGCGAGCGCGGTGGGCTCAGGCGGCGGCGGCAGGGCGAACCACCGTCCGGCGAGAATCGGCTGGGCGAGCGGGCGAACCGGTCGTGGGCGGAACGGACGCGAGCGAGGCGGCCGAGCGGCCGTGCGATGGGCTCCGCGGCCGCCCAGCAGCGACCTGATCGGGGCCCAGCTGTCGTTGCTGACGCGGCCGGCCCACACCAGGCTCCACAGCGTCTCGCGCAGGCTGCCGTCGTCGTCGCCGAGCCGTGCCACCAGCTCGTCGTAGCGGAATGCTCCTCCGCCGGACAGTGCATCGAGGACGGCTGCGGCCCGTTCGCCGGTGATCTCCTGCTGTGAGGAGAGCACGAGGTCGGCCGGATGCAGCTGCACCCACCCGTCCGAGCCAGCCAGCGTGCCTGCCCCCGACCAGATGACCTCGCCGGCGACCAGCAGCTCGTCCAGCATGGCGGGGGAGTAGTCGCTGACGCGCGTCGGGAGCACGAATGTCTCCCACGCCGACGCCGGCAACGCCAGGCCCGCCAGCTGCTCGACGGTGGCGAGGACCGCATCGGCACCGCGGTCCTTCGAGCCGATGCGGTGCCACGAGGCCAGGAATCGCGCATATGCCTCGGCGTCGACGGGCTCGACCTGCTGTCGAGCGGCCGCGAGCGAGCGGCTCCGGAGCCGGCGCAGGATGCCGGGATCGACCCACTCGGTTCCGGTGGCGGATGGCCGGAACTCGCCTTCGGTGAGCCGCCCGTCGCGGGCCAGCCGGCGCAGGACGCCGGTGGCGACGGACACGCCGATGCCCCAGCGCGTGGCGGCCTCCCCAGCAGTGAACGGGCCGTGGGTGCGCGCGAAACGACCCATCAGGTCACCGAGGGGATCGGCGACCGCGGTCAGGTGAGCGTCGGGGATGCCCATCGGGATGACGGTGCCGAGGGCGTCGCGCAGGCGCCCCGCGTCCTCGATGGCCGCCCACCGCTGCTCGCCGGCGACCGAGACCTCGATCGCGCGGCGGGTGTCGCGCAGCGTCGCCAGATGCCCGGCGGCGGCTTCGCCGTCGGTGAGGCGAGCGCTGACTTCGTCGACCGTGAGGGGCCCGAGGGTGCGGACGAGGTCGGCGACACCCTCGACCCCCGTGAGCTTGCGGTCGGGCGCGAGACGCTGCAGCTCGGCCTCGGTGGCCACGATGACGTCGGGATCGAGCAGCTCGCGCATCTCGGTGCGGCCGAGCAGCTCGGCGAGCATCGTGGGGTCGAGCTGCAGCGCGGCGGCCCGACGCTCGGCCAGCGGTGAGTCGCCTTCGTAGAGGAAGGCTGCGACGTAGCCGAAGACGAGGTTCTGCGCGAAGGGCGACGGCTGTTGTGTGGTGACCTCGACGAGATCCACCTCTCGTCTGGCGATGCGCCGCGTGAGCGCGTCGAGGTACGGCACGTCGTAGACGTCCTGCAGGCACTCGCGCGCGGTCTCGAGCAGGATGGGGAACTCGGGGTGCTCGCGGGCGACCTCCAGCAGCTGGGACGCGCGCTGCCGTTGCTGCCACAGCGGCGCCCGGGCGCCCGGGTTGCGGCGGGGGAGCAGCAGCGCCCGCGCCGCGCACTCCCGGAAGCGAGAGGCGAACAGGGCCGATCCGCCGACCTGCTCGGTGACCAGCCGCTCGAGTTCGTCCGGCTCGAACACGAATAGCTCGGCGCCCGGCAGCTCGGCCGCGTCGAGGTCGGGAACCCGCGCCACGATGCCGTCGTCGCCGGCAACGACCGAGCCGTCGACGCCGTAGCGCTCGATGATCCGGGCGCCGACGGCCAGTGCCCACGGCGCGTGCACCCGTCGCCCGTACGGGGAGTGCAGCAGGATGCGCCAGTCGCCAAGCTCGTCGCGGTATCGCTCCACCACGAGGGTGCGATCGGTCGGGACACTGCCGGTGGCCTCGGCCTGGTCGCGCAGGAATGCGGCGAGATTGACGCCGGCGCGGTCGTCGGCCGTCGGCGTGAACTCGCGGACGAACGCTCCGATGGCCTCGCCCAGCTCGGCCGAACGGCCGACGGAGTCGCCCTTCCAGAACGGGAGCCGGGCCGGCAACCCCGGCGCTGGCGTGACAATCACGCGGTCGTGCGTGATCTCCTGGATGCGCCAGCTGCTGGCGCCGAGCGAGATGACGTCGTTGATGCGCGACTCGTAGACCATCTCCTCGTCCAGCTCGCCGACGCGCCGGGGCGACCGCGAGTCGGGGTCAGGCGGCAGCACGACCGTGAACAGGCCGCGGTCGGGAATGGTGCCGCCGCTGGTGACGGCGAGGCGCTGCGCTCCGGGTCGCCCGGTGAGCTTGCCTGCCTCGCGATCCCAGACGAGCCGCGGGCGCAGCTCGCCGAAGACATCCGACGGATACCGCCCGGACAGCAGGTCGAGTGTGGCCTCGAAAGCGCTGCGGGGGAGCGCGGCGAACGGGGCGCTGCGCCGCACGGTGTCGAACCACTGCTCGACGTCGATCGGCTCCAGCGCGGTTGCGGCAACCGTCTGCTGCGCGAGCACGTCGAGCGGATTGGACGGCACGGCTAAGGCCTCGATCAGGCCGTCGCGCATGCGCTGCGCGGTGACGGTGGCGCCGAGCAGGTCCTGTCGCGAGAGCGGGAAGATCGTCCCGCGCGACGTCTCGCCGACCTGGTGCCCCGCTCGGCCGACCCGTTGCAGCCCACTGGCCACCGACGGTGGCGTGCTCACCTGGATGACGAGGTCGACCGCGCCCATGTCGATGCCGAGCTCGAGGCTCGACGTCGCCACCACGCACCGCAGGGCTCCGGACTTGAGGTCGTTCTCGATGAGCTCGCGCTGCTCCTTGCTGACCGAGCCGTGGTGGGCTCGGGCCAGCACGTTGTCTTCCGGCCAGGCGTCGTTGAGCCGCGAGGTCAGCCGCTCGGCCAATCCGCGCGAGTTGGCGAACACGATGGTCGTCCGATGTTCGGAGACCCGTCGGATGATCTCGGCTTCCACGTGCGGCCAGATGCTGCCGCCGGGCTCGTCGCCGTCGGGATCGAGCGGCGGGATGGCGGTCATGTCGTCGACGGGAACCGCCACCTCGAGCTCGAGATACGACGGCGACGGGGGCGCGACGATGGAGACCGGCCGGCCACCGCCGACGAATCTGGCCACCTCGTCGTGCGGGCGGACGGTGGCGCTCAGCCCGATGCGCTGAGCCGGATGTTCGGCGAGGTCGTCGAGGCGCTCGATGCTCAACGCGAGGTGGGCGCCGCGCTTGGTGCCCGCCACCGCGTGGACCTCGTCGATGATGACCGTGCGGACGTCACGCAGCGACTCGCGAGCGGCCGACGTCAGCATGAGGAACAGCGATTCCGGCGTGGTGATGAGGATGTCCGGCGGTGACGTGATGAGCCGGCGGCGCTCCTGCGGCGGGGTGTCGCCGGAGCGGACACCGACGGTCACGTCGCGGAATGGGGCTCCAAGGCGGGCAGCAACGCGACTGATGCCGACCAGCGGTGAGCGGAGGTTGCGCTCCACGTCGACCGCCAGCGCCTTGAGTGGCGAGATGTAGAGCACGGCCGTGCCCGCACCCGGCTGGCGCGTGGGTCCGTGCACCAGCGCGTCGATCGCTGCCAGGAAGGCGGCAAGCGTCTTGCCGGAGCCGGTCGGGGCGACGACGAGGGCGTGGGCGCCGCGCCGGATCGCGTCCCATGCGCCCGCCTGCGCAGGGGTCGGTGAGCCGAACGATTCGGCGAACCACAGGCGGGTCGCCTCGTCGAAGCGGTCCAGGCCCTCGCTCATCCCTCCATGGTGTCAGCCGGGTGTGACACTGTCGGGCGGTCCAGCCGGCTAGACGCGGTCCTTGGCGCCGAGCCCCAATCCCAAGCCGACCATGCCGACGGCCAACAGGAAGTGCAGGACGTTGTCCGGGCTGTTGAACGGCAGAAAGTTGCTGGGGTTCGCCTTGCCGTCGACCAGCAGGCCGTAGGCCCAGACGACTCCGTAGAGCGCGCCGCCGCCGACGAGAAAGCTCTTCGCCGAGCCCCACGAGCGCGCCATCATCAGCCCCGCGACACCGAAAGCCAGGTGCACCAGGTTGTGCAGGACGGAAACCTGGAAGAGGCCGAGGAGCAGCGCACCGGACTCATGCCCAGCGAGCTTGAGCTGGTCGTAGTGGGTGGTGATGCCCGGAATGAAGCCGGCGATGCCGACCAACAGGAAGACGGCCCCGACGGCCGCTGCGGTCTTCTGAACTGCTGCCTTGGACGAATGCTCCATCGCGATGATCCTTCTCTCTTGGTTTGCTGTACCCGGAGTTCGGCGCACGCGGCAGATCGGATTGGTCGGAGCAATCCAAAGAGCCGTTCGTGACGAACCTGACGCATGGTGACGAGCGGAAAGGGCGGCGTCCTCGCGGGTGTTGCTGCCGCCCTGTTCGGGCTGGCCGCCGGCGATCTTGCTGCCGCTCTCATCAATCCGGATGCATCTCCGATCGTCGTCGTGGGCGCGGAGGTCATCGACCTGACGCCGACCGTGGTCAAGGAGTGGGCTGTTGCTCATCTGGGGACAGCTGACAAGCCGATCCTCGTCGTCAGCGTCGGGATCGTGGTGCTGGCCGTGGCAGCGCTCGCCGGTTGGGCGGCGGTCCGTCGCCGGCATGCCGGCGCCGTTGTCTTCGCTGCGCTCGGCGCTGTGGCCGCGGGGATTGCGCTCACCCGAGGCAACGCCCTCGATGCCGTGCCGGCTGCCGTCACCGCGGCCGCCGCCATGGCGACCCTGCGCGTGCTCCTGAGGCCGGCCGGCGGATCCCGCCTCGCCGAGGCCGGGGGGCGTCGGCTGTTCGTCCGGGCCCTGATCCTGGTGGTCGCCGCCGCGGCAACCGAGCCCATCGCCCGCCAGACGGCGCGTCGGCGTACGGTGCCCCAAGACGTAAGGCTTCCGCGTCCGCGTCGGCCGCTGAGGGCACTGCCGCAGGGACTCGACCTCCCCGACATCACCCCATTTCGCACATCGCGTCGGGACTTCTACCGGGTCGACACGCGGCTCACCCTGCCGCGGGTAGACGTCGACACCTGGCGGCTCCGCGTCGATGGGCGAGTGCGGCGGCCGCTTGCGCTGACCTTCGAGCAACTCGCGGCGATGGAGGTCATCGAACGCGACATCACGCTCACCTGCGTCTCCAATGACGTGGGTGGCCGGTACGTCGGGGGTGCACGCTGGCTGGGCGTCCGGCTGACGGACGTTCTCCAGATTGCCGGCGTGGAAGCAGGCGCCGACCAGATCCTGTCGACCGACGTCGACGGCATGACGATCAGCACTCCGCTGGACATCGCCACCGACGGGCGTGACGCGATGATCGCGATCGGGATGAACGGCAGACCGTTGCCGCCGCAGCACGGGTTCCCCGCCCGCCTTGTCGTCCCAGGCCTCTACGGGTTCGTGGGTGCCACCAAGTGGATCGCGCGCATGACACTGACGACCTACGCGGAGCAGGACGCGTACTGGACGAAGCGCGGCTGGGCGACCGACGCTCCGATCAAGCCGTCCAGTCGGATCGACACCCCCCGTCCCTTCCAGAGCCTGCGCGCGGGGGACACGGTCACGATCGGTGGAATCGCCTGGGCACAGGGCAACGGAGGAATCGCCGGCGTCGAGGTGAGCATCGACGACCGGCCGTGGCAGCCGGCCACCTTGGGGCCTTCGGGCGGAGCCGACTACTGGCGGCAGTGGTACCTGACCTGGCCTGCGACTGCAGGGAGCCACACGATCGCGGCCCGGGCCATCCCGGTGGCCGGGCACCGCCAGTCCGCGCGGCGCGCGGCGCCGTTCCCGAACGGATCGAGTGGGATCCAGCGCCTGACGATCACCGTCGACCAATCCGATCGGTCCTCGGCGCCGAACGAATCGTGACCCAGCCCGAAACAGAACGGATCACCATGAAACTCACCAACACCGCCAGGCATGCGGCCGCTGTTGTCGCGGCCGTTGCCCTTTCGGCGTCACTCGCTGCCTGTGGGGGTGGCAACAACGACACCGAAACGAACCAAGCCATGCCGGAGAAGACGGCGGCCAGCCCCACCGGCCCGGGCGCTCAGACCTTCGGCCCAGCGTGCTCGGCGATCCCGAAGTCGGGCGCCGGCTCATTCAACGGCATGGCCACCGCTCCCGTGGCTTCAGCTGCCAGCGCCAACCCCCTGCTCACGACGCTCGTCGCTGCCGTCACGAAAGCCGGCCTTGTGGACACGCTGAACTCAGCGGACGGCATCACCGTGTTTGCCCCGACGGACGAGGCATTCGCCAAGATCCCGAAGGCTGACCTCGACGCGGTCCTGGCGGACAAGGCGAAGCTGACGCAGATCCTGACCCACCACGTGGTCGAGGGCCAGCTCGATCCGTCCGAGGTTGCGGGTGAGCACGAGACCTTGAACAAGGACATGATCGAGGTCAAGGGCGACGAAAGCGGCATGACCGTCGACGGAGCGAAGGTGCTCTGCGGCAACATCCCGACCGACAACGCGACCGTGTACGTGATCGACACGGTCCTGATGCCCTGACGGGAACGACGGAAAGCGCAAGGATCCTTCCGTGAACGAAGAACGGTCGGTCCCGACGGCCGGGCCACTCGCAAGCGTGGGTGGCCCGGCCGGCGATCCCGAGCTGGCCAGGCTCTTGCAGGCCGGTGCCCGCGGGGATGAGGAATCGTTCGCCCAGTTCTACGACCTGACGTCAGGTCGTGCGTGGGGACTGGCGCTCCGGGTCTTGCGCAATCCTGCCCATGCCGAAGAGGTTCTGCAGGAGGCCTATCTCAAGGCGTGGCGCCAATCGAGCCGGTTCGATCCGAGCCGCGGGGGTCCCGTCGCCTGGTTGTTGACGATCGTCCACCGATCCGCGGTCGACCGCGTGCGGTCGGCGGAAGCGTCAGCCCGCCGCGAACAGGACTACGAGGACCGTGCGCGACCGGTGCCTGAGGCGGACGCGACCGCTACCGCAGTCGAGATCGGGTTCGAGGCTCGCCGCGTCAGGTCGGCTGTCACCACGCTCACGCCCCTGCAGCGCGAAGCAATCGAATTGGCCTATTTCGGGGGCTACACACACACGGAGGTGGCTGGCATGTTGGAGATCCCGCTCGGCACGGCCAAGACCCGTATCCGTGATGGACTCATCCGGTTGCGCGACGCGTTGGGAGCTGAGCGATGAACGACATCCATGCTCTGACCGGCGCCTACGTCCTCGACTCCCTGACTGACTTCGAACGTGCTGAGTTCGAGCGGCACTTGGAGGCGTGCCCCGACTGCCAGGCCGAGGTGGCCAGCCTCAGCGCCGCTGCCGTGGGCCTCAGCGAGCTGTCGGCCAGTTCGCCCCCGCCGGCTCTGCGCGAACAGATCCTCGCCGGAACGCGGACGGTCCGGCCGCTCCCGCCGCGCATGGGTGCCGAACATCGGGCGGTGCGGCGCTGGCCACGCCTGGTCGCAGCGGCCGCGGTGCTCATCGGCCTGGGCGCGGGCGTCTCCACGGTGTGGCACCCCTGGAAGCCCGACGTGATCCAGGTCAGTCTGGTCGACCGTGTGCGGCAGGCGCCGGACGCCCAGGTGTGGACCCAACGTCTCGAAAGCGGAGGGCGCGCGACTGTGATCCGATCCGCTTCGGTCGGCGCTGCTGTCTGGCGCACCGAGGGTCTTTCCGCGGCGCCGGAGGGCCGCGTCTACGAACTCTGGCTGCAGGCCCCAGACGAGAGCCTCAAACCCGCGGGGCTGCTGAGCTCGGGCGACGGCGCTGTGGTGCTCCGGGGTGATGCCATCGCGGCAATCGGCGCGGGACTCACGGTCGAGCCGGCAGGTGGGTCGCCGGCCCCGACGTCCGACCCCATCGCCTTCATAGACCTGCGGGCCGGGTCAACTCCGCGGTAACGAACTCGTCGCGGAGGACGAACTTCTGAACCTTGCCCGATGCCGTCAGCGCGAAGGCATCGACGAAACGCCAGTGCCGGGGCGTCTTGTGCGGAGCGAGATGTTCGCGGCAGTACGCAAACAACTCCTCGCCGGTTGTCTCCTCGCCGGAGGCGACCCGGACGAAGGCGGCGACGGCTTCGCCCCAGTGGTCGTCGGGCACGCCAACGACCGCGACCTCCGCGATCTTCGGATGTTCGAACAGCAGGTCCTCGATCTCGCGCGGATAGATGTTCTCCCCGCCGCGGATGATCATGTCCTTGAGCCGGCCCTCGATGCGCAGGAAGCCGCGCTCGTCCATCGAAGCCAGGTCGCCGGTGTGATACCAACCCTCGGTGTCGATCGACTGTGCCGTCTGCTCCGGCATCTCGAAGTAGCCCGCCATGACGCAATAACCGCGGGCGCACAGCTCACCGACTTCGCCCATGGGCACGATCTCGCCCGTGTCCGGGTCGATGATCTTGACGTCCGTCTGGGGGATGGGACGTCCGAGCGTCTCGGTCTTGTCGGCGAACTCGTCGTCGAGACGTACCTGAGTGATGATCGGGGAACACTCCGTCGAGCCGTAGATGATCGAGAACTGGACGCCGAGCTCGCGTTCGATGCGCTTGACCAGCTCCGCTGGGACGGTGGCGCCGCCTGATCCCACCACTCGGAGCGTCGACAGGTCGCGTTTCGCCAAGTCAGGACACTCGAGCATCGCCAAGAGGGCTGTCGGCACGCCCATCGCGAACTCCGCCCGCTCGGCCTCGATCAGCTCCAGCATCAGAGTCGGATCGAACGCGTACACGGGTACCAGGCACGCGCCAGCCTGTACCGCCCCGAGAACGCCGAGGGCACAACCCGCGGTGTGAAACAGCGGGAACGGATTGACCACGGTGTCACCCGGCTGGATGCCGAGGATCGTCACGAAGAGCCGGGAGTTGTTGGTGAGCCCTCGATGCGTGAGCAAGGCGCCCTTGGGGAAGCCGGTCGTGCCGGACGTGTACTGGATCTGCACAGGGTCGGTCGGCTTCACCTGCGGGAAGCTCGGTTCGGGCGGGCAGCTCGCGAGGAACGCGTCCCAGTCGGTGAACAGCACCGACTCGCGCAGCGCGGGCAGGTTGGCTCGCACGGAAGCGAGCGACTCTGCCATCGGGTTGCCGCGGAACTCCGGCACCAGGAAGATGCCCGCCGAGCCGGACTGGCGCAGGACGTACTCGAGCTCTTTCGCCTTGTACGCGGGATTGACCGTCACCAGAATGATGCCCGCAATCCCCGCCCCGAATTCGAGCAGGACCCACTCCGGGATGTTGGGGGCCCAGACCGCGACCCGTTCGCCCGGCTGGAAGCGTTCGAGCAGCGCGCCCGCCACGCGCTCGGCATCGGCGAGCAGCTCGTCGAACGTCCATCGGCGGCGATCCTCGGGCAAGGCCGGCGTCCCTTCGACGAGTGCGCGTGCACTGCCGTGACGCGCTGCCGACTCGCGCAGGACGCCGCCGACCGTCGTCTCGAGGATTGGGACCGACTCGTCAGCCGCCCAGTACGAATCCATCCGTCATCGTCCACCCGGGTTCAGGGTTCGCGCAATGGTGCTTGACTTCGAACATGACACTCACCGCACGCACCCTCGGGACTGATTCACCGCTGACCGTCTCGCCCCTCGGTCTGGGCTGCATGGGCATGTCCGAGTTCTACGGGACCGCCGACGAAGCCGACGGCATCGCCACGATCCACCGTTCTCTCGACCTCGGCGTGACGTTCCTCGACACCGCCGACATGTACGGCCCGTTCGTCAACGAGGAGCTGGTCGGCAAGGCCATCGCCACCCGACGCGACGAGGTCCAGCTCGCCACCAAGTTCGGCAACGAACGCCGCCCCGACGGCACGCGGGTTGGCATCAACGGCCGGCCGGAGTACGTCCGCGCGGCCTGCGACGCCTCGCTGAGCCGGCTCGGCGTGGACGTCATCGACCTCTACTACCAGCACCGCGTCGACAAGAGCGTGCCCATCGAGGAGACCGTCGGCGCCATGGCCGAGCTCGTCGCGGCCGGGAAGGTCCGTCATCTGGGCTTGTCGGAGGCGTCGGCGACCACCATCCGTCGCGCCGCGGCGGTCCACCCGATCACCGCGCTGCAGACGGAGTACTCACTCTTCACCCGTGACGTCGAGGACGAGATCCTCCCGACGATCCGCGAGCTCGGGATCGGTCTCGTCCCTTACTCGCCGCTGGGGCGCGGGCTGCTGACCGGCACCATCTCGGAAGCCGACGGCGCGGCTGGCCCGGGGGACTTTCGACGGTCGGACTACTTCCCGCGCTTCCAGGGCGACGCGCTGGCAGCGAACCTGGCCTTGGTGGAGAACGTCCGGGCGATCGCCGAGCAGAGGGGCGCCACGCCGGGCCAGATTGCGCTCGCATGGGTACTCGCGCAGGGATCGGACGTCGTGCCCATTCCGGGTACCAAACGGGTGCGCTATCTCGAGGAGAACGTCGGGGCGGCATCCGTCGAGCTGTCGGATGCGGACCTGGCCGCCCTCGAAGCCGCCGTGCCGCGTGCCGCGGTCGTCGGGGACCGGTACGGCGACATGTCACACATCGACGCGTAGCCGCGCCGTGCGGTCGTCAGAGCGAGAACAAGCGGGGCGTCGGCAGAGTCACCCGTCGGGTGAACGAGCCGAAATCGACGCTGACGGCGATCGAGCCCTCCAGGCCGATCACGCGGCCGAGCCCGAACGTGTCGTGGCAGACGCGCTCACCGAGCGCGTAGGTCGGGTGGTCCACTTCAACCGGTGGCGGGAACGGGCTGGAGGACAAGTGGCGGCGGGAGGGCGAGTTCATCGTGATCTCAATCATCCTCCACGCTCGCCGCGGAACCTAATCTGCGACGCCGAAATGACCGGAATGGCGGCTGCCGCATGGAATCATGGCTCCTTGTGATGGTGCAGATGAGGCCTGTGTTGCGAAAAACCTTGACGTTCGCCGCTGCGGCGCTGTGCGTCAGCGCCCTGTCGTCGGCGGCGTTCGGGGCCGACAGCGCATGGCTGAAGGCCAGCACGATCGGCGACAAGAAGATCAAGGAATCCAGCTCGCTCGCCATCAGCTCGCGCTTCGCCGGCACCGCCTACACCGCGAACGACGAGTCCAGCCCCGTCGTCTTCGCCATCGACATCGCCTCCGGGCGCACCGTCGGCAAGACGAAGCTCGCGAACACGAAGTTCCGCGATCCGGAGGCGCTGGCACTCGACGGACAGGGAACCCTGTGGCTCGCCGACGCCGGCGACAACAAGGAGCGACGCCGCGACCCGGCGCTGTACGCGTTCCCCGAGCAGGGGCCGGCCAACGCGAAGGTCGCCGCCACGCGGTTCCCGATCGTCTACTCCGACGGACTGAAGCACAACGTCGAGACGTTGATGGTGAACCCGCTGAACGGCGCCAAGTTCCTGGTGACGAAGTCGCGCAAGGCGCCCGGGACACTGTTCGCGCTGCCGTCGACGCTCAGGCCCGGTGCGCCCAACCTCGCCACCAGCCTGCCCTTTGCAGCCCCGCGAAACGTCAGCGACGGAGCCATCTCGCCCAACGGTGCCTGGGCCGTCATCCGCGACGCGAAGAACCTCTACGTCTTCAACATCCAGACGCAGACCCTGGTGCAGACAGCGGTCGCTCCGCCGGTGCGCAAGGGGGAGTCGGTCGCGTTCAATCCGAGTGGCTCGGCCCTGCTGGTCGGGAGCGAGGGCAAGAAGTCACCGCTGCTTTGGGTCGGCTTCGACCAAGCCTCAGGGCGGGTCGCCACGCGCTGATTGAATAGCCGGTGTGGAAATCGCGCTGACACTCGTCACTCTCATCGCGATCGCCATCGCCGGCAGCGTCATCGCCGACCGGTACACGGTCTCCACGCCGCTGCTCCTGATCGTGCTCGGCAGCGCGGCGTCCTACGCGCCGATGGTGCCCACGTTCGAGCTGACGCCGACGATCGTCCTCGTCGGGCTGCTTCCGCCGCTGCTGTACGCGTCGGCCATCCAGACGTCCCTCATCGACTTCGCCGCGAACCGACGCCCGATCGCCCTGCTCAGCATCGGACTGGTCGTCTTCACCGTCCTCGGCGTGGGCGCGGCCGTTCACGAGCTGCTGCCTCTCACGTGGCCCGTCGCCTTCGCGCTCGGCGCCGTCGTCGCGCCGCCGGACGCCGTTGCCGCATCGGCGGTGGCTCGACGGGTCGGCATGCCCCGACGGGTCGTGACCATCCTGGAAGGCGAGAGCCTGGTCAACGACGCGACGGCCATCGTCACGCTGCGGACGGCGATCGCCGCCACGGCCGGCGCGGTGAGCGCATGGCAGGTCGGGCTGGGCTTCGTCGTCTCGGCGATGGGCGGCTCGTTGATCGGCCTGGTGGTGGCGCTCGTCGTCGGCCACATTCGCTGGCGGCTCGACAACGACCTCGCCGACGTCGCCGTCTCACTGCTGACGCCGTGGGTGGCCTACGTCCTCGCCGAGGGGATCCACCTGCCCGGTCTCAGTGCCCATCCTTCGGGCGTGCTGGCGGTTGTGGTGGCCGGCCTCCTCCTCGGGCACAAGAGTCCGGGCATCCAATCGGCGACGTCACGGCTGTTCGAGCGCACCAACTGGGCGACCATCTCCTTCGTCCTGGAGAACTCGGTGTTCCTCCTCATCGGCCTGCAGGCGCGGACGATCGTCGACGGCCTGGCCAGCGACGACCTCGGTGCAGGGCGGATCGCGCTGGTCAGCGGGGTCGTCCTCGCCACCGTCATCACGCTGCGGATGCTGTGGATCTACCCGTCCACCTACCTGCCGCGGCTCATCCCGAGCGTGCGCCGGGCCGACCCGCCGCCGCCGTGGACCATTCCCACCGTCGTCGGCTGGGCCGGCATGCGGGGCGTCGTGACGCTCGCCGCGGTCTTCCTCCTGCCGCACGACACGCCGCACCGGCCGGTGCTCGTGATGATCGCGTTCGTCGTCACCATCGGCACGCTGGTGATCCAGGGGCTGACGCTGCCCTCGCTGCTTCGGGTCCTCAAGGTGAGCGGCCCCGACCCGCACGAGGACCACATCCAGGAGGCGACGGCGTATCAGAGCGCCGTCAACGCCGGCCTGGCCTGGCTCGACGAGCAGGACGACATCGACCCCGCGGTCGCCGACCGCGTGCGCGAGCGTGCGCTCGATCGGACGAACGCGGTGTGGGAGCGCCTGGGCGGCCTGGCCACGCCGAGCGCACAGTATTCGCGGACGCGTGCGGCGATGCTCGAGCGCGAACGTGCGGCGATCCTCGAGCTGCGCCGCCGGGGCACCATCGACCAGGCAATCCTGCGGCGGGTGCTGGCGGCGCTCGACGTCGAGGAGTCGATCCTCGATGCGGTCGAGCCGGAGTCGACCGCCAACCGCGACACCGACCTGCGGGTCTACACCGGCGAGTGTGAGCACCTGCGTGCGTTCTGCACCCTCGACACACCAGCGCCGCTGACGCCGGGAGCGTGCGAGGAATGCCTTCGCGACGGAACCGCCTGGGTCTCGCTACGGCTGTGCCTGACGTGCGGGCACGTCGGCTGCTGCAATTCCTCGCCGGGCCAGCACGCGGATGCACATTTCGCCGAGACAGCGCATCCGGTGATGCGCAGCATCGAACCGGGCGAGGCCTGGCGCTGGTGCTACGTCGATGAGATCGTCGGCTGACGTTGGCAGCGGGCGCGGTCGATCATGTTGAGCATCAGCTCTGAGCCGTCGCGGTACTGATTCAGCTCGTCGTCGCTGAGCAGCTCGAGCATCTCGCCGAGCAGCCGGTCGTAGGCCGAGTCGAGCTGGGTGAGGGTGTCCTGGCCTGATTCGGTCAGTCGCACATGGCGGACGCGGCGGTCATCGGTGTCCTCGATCCGGGTCACCAGGCCTTTGGCGGCGAGCCGGTTCACGAGCCCGCTGGCCGTGGGGGCAGAGGTGCCGAGTGCGTCGGCCAGCTCGTGCACGGTGACCCCGTCCGGCTGGGCGGCCGCGAGCATGACGTGGAGTTGGCGCATGGTCAGGTCCGGGGGGAATGCCATGGGCCCGACCAGCGCAAACGACTGGATGCGGATCTGCTCGTTGAGCTCGACGATCTGCCGGCAGAGGGCGTCGCGTGTTGCCTTCGTCACGCGCGTCTCCTCCGTTCATGCGGGTTGAATTTAGTTAGTATAGTGCTAACAATTCCGTTCCGATGAAGGTTCAGGGTGCCGTCAGGGTCAATCCCGATGGTGGACCGACCGTCGTCACGGGACGCTCGTGATCCGACCTTGTCTGCGGGAACCTGAGGAGCTCGATGAGTCGCCTGACCCGACTGAGCTTGGCCAACCGCACCGTGGTGCTGCTGTTGGCCCTGCTCGTCGTCATCACCGGCGTGGCCTCTGCGCGCGCCCTCAAGCAGGAGCTCATCCCGAGCACGAACTGGCCGGCGAGCACGATCATTTCGATCTATCCGGGTGCCAGCCCGACGTCGGTCGAGGCTGACGTCTCCAAGCCGATTGAGGATGCGGTCAAGGCGGTCGACCACGTCAAGACCGTCACGTCCATCAGCTCGTCGAACACCTCGCAGGTCACCGTCGAATGGGAGTGGGGCGTCGACACGGACAAGATCATGTCCGACATCCGCGCCGCGGTCGACAGCGTCGACCTTCCCGACAACGTCGATCCAAAGGTCAGCAGCGGCAGCTTCGACGATCTGCCGATCCTGATCGTCGCCGTCTCGTCGGACGCCAGCCCTGAGACGCTCTCGAAGCAGGCGAAGGACGTCGTGGTCCCGGCGCTGAAGGACGTCAAGGGCGTCCAGGACGTGAGCGTGGCCGGCGACGAGCAGCGCGAGATCGACATCACCTTCGACGTCGCCGAGACGAACCGGCTGAACGTCGATCCGTCTTCCATCCGTCAGCTGTTCGCCGCGAACTCCAAGGCCTTCCCGTCCGGGACGATGCGGACGGACACGGCAGACCTCGACGTCCAGACCGGCCGGACGTACGAAACGGTCGAGCAGATCGAGGACCTGAAGGTGCAGGGCGAGGACGATCCGGTTCGCCTGGGCGACATCGCGACCGTGGAGGAGCGCCCGACCGATTCGACGTCGGTGTCACGCGTCAACGGCAAGGACGCCGTCACCTTGGCGATCAAGAAGACCGCCGATGCGAACACGGTTGCGGTGACCCAGGGGGTCAACGCGAGGCTGGACAAGCTGGCCAAGGAGCTCGGCGACGACACGCAGTTCAATGCGACCTTCGACCAGGCGCCGTTCATCCAGCAGTCCATTCACGACCTGACCGTCGAAGGCGCCATCGGCCTGCTGATGGCCGTGCTCATCATCCTGCTGTTCCTGCGCTCGCTGGCCCCCACGTTCATCGCCGGCGTCTCGATCCCGCTCTCGCTGCTGTTCGCCATGACGGGCCTGCTCGTCGGTGGCTACACGCTGAACATCTTCACGCTCGGCGCCTTGACCGTCGCGATCGGCCGCGTGGTCGATGACTCGATCGTCGTCATCGAGAACATCAAGCGACATCAGGGCTTGGGCGAAACCGGCGTGGGCACCCTGGTCCGCTCGGTCAAGGAAGTGGCCGGCGCCGTGACCAGCTCGACGCTGACGACCGTTGCCGTCTTCGCACCCATCGGCATGGTGGGCGGCCAGGCCGGGTCGTTCTTCCGGCCCTTCGCGTTGACCGTTGTCATCTCGCTGCTGGCCTCACTGTTCGTGTCGCTGACCGTCGTCCCGGTGCTCGCGTCGTACATCATGCAGCGGCGAACCTCGGTGGCCCAGATTCAGGCTCAGGCGCACGACGAGGCCGACGGCTGGTTGCAGCACGCGTACCTGCCGGTTCTGCGGTGGACCCTGAGGAGCTGGCCCACGCGAGTCTTCACACTGGTTCTCGCCGTGCTGATCTTCTTCGGGACCATGGCAATGACGCCGTATCTGAAGACCGACTTCATCGGCGCGGGCAGCGCCGTCAACCTGCAGGTCATCGAGACGCTGCCGGCTGGCACGAGCCTGACGGAGACCAGCGCGGCGGCCCGTCGGGTCGAGGACGTCATCCGGCGCGACCCCAACCTGGGCACGTACTCGACCGAGATCGCCGGCGGCTCGTCGGTCTTCATCGCGGTCCAGAACGACTCGAACAAGGCGTCGATCACGGTGCTGCTCACGCCCGGTGTCGACCCGGTCAAATCCGCCCGGAAGCTTCGCGCGAACTTGGCCAAGCTGCACGACGTCGGCCGGCTCGAGGTCGCGGTCGGCGATAGCGAGACGGCTAACAAGGTCGTCCTTTACGTCGAGAGTCCCGACCAGTACAAGCTGGCCGGTGCAACGGAGAAGACGCTGCGGATGATGCGCGGCATCAAGGGCCTCACCAACGTCACGAGCGACCTGGGCGAGAAGCGCCGGATGCTCGACGTCAACGTCGACGACCAGAAGGCCGCCGAGCACGGCATGACCCAGGCCAGCATCGGCGAGGCGGTCTCATGGGCCGTGCGGGGCGAGAAGATCGGCGAGGTCACCGAGAACGACACGACGCGCGATGTCTACCTGCGCTCGCAGGAGCCGGCCAAGGATCTCGCCGATTTGCGCGACCTCGTCCTCCCGACGAGCCAGAAGATGACAGTCGACACCCGCAAGGACGCCGGGGACGTCCTCAAGGACCGCGGCAATGCGCTCAAGGACAAGCAGGAGGCCGACGCCAGGAAGGACTACCGCGACGGCCTCGACAAGCTCAAGGACCAGCAGGACGAGAGTGAGAACTCGGCGGTCGAGCTCCGGCAGCAGCTGCAGCTGGCAAATGAGCAGCTCGCTGCCCTCCAGGCGCAGCGCGCGGCCAACCCGAACTCGCCGAACGTCACCCACATGGACCAGCAGATCAGCGACCTGCAAGCGCAGGTCGCCCAACTGAGCGTCGGTCTGGCGGGCGCCGAGGAGGGCGCGGACGGCATCGACGAGCAGATCTCCGAGATGCGCGACAACTGGAAGAAGTCGCAGCGAACCCAGGACAAGGCCGACGCGATCAGCGACGCATCGGACAACATCGACGATCTCCTGGCCAAGCCCGTTTTGTTGAGCGACGTCGCCCAGGTCGACACCAAGCGCGCCGCGAGCTCGATCACGCGCGTCGAGGCCAAGCGTGCCGTCACGATCTCCGCGTCCTCGGACGGCAACGACCTCAGCGCCATCACGGCCGCCATCAAGGCCGGCATCCCGAAGCTCAATCTGGGTGACGGCGTCTCGGTCCGGCTCGGCGGAGTGTCGGAACAGCAGCAGCAGTCGTTCGGCCAGCTAGGTGCGGCGATGATGGTGGCGATCGGCATCGTCTACCTGATCATGGTGGCGACGTTCGGCTCGCTCATCCAGCCGCTGATCCTGCTGGTCTCCATCCCGTTCGCGGCGACGGGTGCCCTGGGACTCTCGCTCCTCACGGACACTGCCGTCGGGATCCCCAGCATGATCGGCATGCTCATGCTCATCGGCATCGTCGTCACCAACGCGATCGTGCTGATCGACCTGATCAATCAGAAGCGGACGAGCGGGTCCACGATCGAGGAATCGATCATGGCGGGCGCGCGACTGCGAGTGCGGCCGATCGTGATGACCGCGTTGGCCACGATCTCTGCCCTGCTGCCGATGGCACTCGGCATCACCGGCGGCGGCGTGTTCATCTCGAAACCGCTCGCGATCATCGTCATCGGCGGCCTGATCTCGTCCTCGATGCTGACGCTGATCCTCGTCCCGGTTCTCTACGACATCGTCGAGCACCGGCCGGACTGGCTGCGGTTCGGCAAGAAGCAGCCGCCCGCCTGATCACCGGGCTTGGCATCATGGAGCCATGTCGATGCCCTCGGGACACTTCTGGTTCTGCACGAAGCACCATGCTGTGGAGCCCGACGCCGGGTGTGGGCCGGCTGACCGGCTCGGTCCCTACCCCACGCGCGAGGAAGCAGAGCACGCCTTGGAGAAGGTGCAGCAGCGCAACGACGCGTGGGACAACGACCCGGACTGGAACGACCGCGGACCCGGCTCGGGACCGGTCGGCTAGTGCGGTTCAGACTCCATCAGTCGGGTCCGTGGATCGGGGTCGGCGGAATCCTCACTGAGCTGTTCATCGCGTTCCCGGTGTTCTTCTCGGTGATCAAGGTGCCGGCCTCCGGCATCGCGCTGATCGCCGCCCTGCTGCTCGCGCAGGTCGTCGCCCTCGCCCGGCTCGCGCGGTCGCGCCCGGAGCGGTGCGTGTGGGTTCCGGTCGTGGGGCTGGTCGCGTACTTCGTGCTGGTCTACGTCGGCGGCCGCTGGCTGGGCTGGAGCGCCTAGCTCTCGAAGGAGTGCTCGGGTCCGGGAAAGCTGCCGGACGCCACGTCACTCGCGTACTGACGCGCCGCGTCGAGCATGACGCCGTGCAGGTCGGCGTAACGCTTCACGAACCGCGGTGCGCGGCCCGTGCGCAGGCCCATCATGTCCTGCCAGACGAGAACCTGGGCGTCGCAGTCAGGCCCGGCGCCGATGCCGATCGTCGGGATGCGCAGCTCCGCGGTGATCTCCTTGGCAACCGGCGCGGGCACCATCTCCATCACGACGGCGAAGGCGCCCGCCTCCTGCACCGCGAGGGCGTCGCTGATCGTCTTCTGGGCCGCGTCGCCGCGACCCTGGACGCGGTAGCCGCCGAGGTTGTGCTCGGACTGCGGGGTGAAGCCGATGTGGGCCATGACGGGGATCCCGCCTTCGCTGATCTTGCGGATCTGCGGGGCCATCTCGGCGCCGCCCTCCAGCTTGACCGCGTGGCACAGTCCTTCCTTCATGAACCGGACGGACGTGTCGTACGCCTGTTCCGGATCACGCTGGTAGGAGCCGAACGGGAGGTCGCCGACGATGAGCGCGCGTTTGGCCGAGCGGGTGACCGCGCGGACGAGCGGAATGAGCTCGTCCACGGTGACCGGCAGCGAGGTCTCATTGCCGTAGACGTTGTTCGACGCGGAGTCGCCGACCAGCATCACCGGGATTCCGGCCTCGTCGAACACCTGCGCCGCGTACTGGTCGTAGGCGGTGAGCATGGCCCACTTCTGGCCTTCGGCCTTCCATTGGTGCAGATGGTGGGTGCGAACCTTGTGAACATCTGGGCTTGTGGTGGGTCCAGCCCCATAGGGTGCCGGCTCTTCAGAGGTGTTCATGCGCCAAGTCTGCCGGAACCTGGTGCATGCTGTGGCCGTGCACATTGACAGGGGGCATGTCCGCCGGGCTCTCGCCTCACTCCTGCTGGTGGCGACGCTTTCGGCCTGCGGGAACGACCAGGCCGCCACTGCGGCGTGCCGCAAGCAGTTCGCCGCCCAGCACGAGCTGATGGATGCCCGGGGCAATCCCGGCCACAAGGACTTCACTCCCGGGCTGACCGCGCGGTGGGATGCGCTGGACGCACAGTTCGCGCGTCTGGGCACCGAGGCGACGGCGGACGACTGCCCGGACCGGCTGGCAGCCCTGAAGCGTCGGGCCAAGCGGGTCGAATCGGTGCTGCACAAGCTGGACGACTATGACGTCGCCCGCATGCTGACAGCCGGCGAGCGCGACCTGCAGGCGGACGAGGACAAGCTCGGCGCGAGCCGCGACTACGTCCTGATAACCACCGCCCGCACCATGCGGGAGTCGGCGACCGCCGCGGAGCGGTCCCTGGCCCCCTTCGTGGCGCGGGTGGATGCGGTCGATCCGGCGAAGTACTCGGCCCTTGCCGCCGCGATGGTGGCGCTGTACGACGCGGCAGCGTCGGACGCCGCGCTCGCGGACTTCAAGGAGGCGCGGAACAGCATCCACGACTACGAGCCGCCCCAGAAGTGAGGGCTAGAGCCGCTCGCGCCAGCAGTGCAGATGTATCGACGTTTGGCGGCTAATTCCCGCCCGCAACCCCGGAGCGGTGAGTTCCGGTGGTTTTGAGATGCACAAGACCACGGCAACCCACCGCCAGCCGCCCCGACCGGGCATTGACCCCTAGAGCCGCTCGCGCCAGCGGTTGGTGATGGGAACGCGGCGGTCGCGGCCGAAGTTGCGGCGCGAGATCTTCGGACCCGGCGGGTATTGCCGCCGCTTGTACTCGGCCCGGTCGACCAGGCCGACCACCTTCTCCACCAGCGCCGGGTCGAAGCCCTCGGCGATGACCTGAGCCGAGCCGAGGTCGCGCTCGACATAGGCGTCGAGGACGGCGTCGAGCAACTCGTAGGGCGGGAGCGAGTCGGTGTCGAGCTGGCCCGGACGAAGCTCGGCCGAGGGCGGCTTGTCGATGATCGACTCGGGGATCGGCGGCGTCTCGCCGCGAAGTGTCGCCAGCTCGTTGCGCCACTTCGACAGCTGCCACACAAGGGTCTTCGGCGCGTCCTTGACGGGCGCGAAGCCGCCGACGGCGTCGCCGTAGATGGTCGAGTAGCCCGTGGCGAGCTCGGACTTGTTGCCGCACGCGAGGACGAGGTGTCCGTGCTGATTCGACAACCCCATCCAGATCACCGCGCGCAGGCGGGCCTGGAGGTTTTCCTCGGCCAGGCCGTCCAGCTTGAGGGCGTCCTGGAAGGCCTCGAACATCGGCGCGATCGCGACCGTGTCGAGGTGCAGGCCCTGCCGGCGGGCGAGGTCGGCGGCATCCGACTTGGAATGCTCGGTCGACCAGCCGCTGGGATTCGAGACGCAGTAGACGTTGTCCGCTCCCAGCGCGTCGACGGCGATGGTGGCGACCAGTGCCGAGTCGATGCCCCCGGAGAGCCCGAGCAGGACGCTGCGGAAGCCGTTCTTGCGAACGTAGTCGCGTAGGCCGTGGACGATGGCCTGGTAGCGCTCGCCGACGTCGTCCCAGCGCTCGGACTGCTGCGGCGGCGGCTCCGGGGCATAGGCGGGGAACGGCTCGGCGCTGATGATCTCGCGGCGGACGTGGAGGCCACCGAACTGCGTCTCCGGGCCCGGCATCGGGGCCGTCGCTGCGGGCAGGTCGAGATCGACGATGAGCAGTTCGGGCTCGAAGTGCGCGGCCCGCGCGATCGTCGAGCCGTCCGGCCCGACGATGATCGAGTCGCCCTCGAAAACGAGCTCGTCCTGCCCGCCGACCAGGTTGACGTAGGCCAACGCACAGCCGGCCTCGCGCGCCCGGCGGACGCAGAGCTCGGAGCGGACGTCGTCCTTGGCTGCCTCGTAGGGCGAACCGTTGATCACGAGGAGGAGCCCCGCTTCGGCGGCACGCGCGGCCTCCGACGGCCCGTCCTGCCAGATGTCCTCGCAGATGGCGAGAGCGATGTCGATGCCGCCGACCTGGATGATCTGCGTCTGGTGGCCGGGCACGAAATGCCGGAACTCGTCGAAGACGCCGTAGTTCGGCAGGTGGTGCTTGTCGTAGCGGGCCACGATGCGGCCGTCGGTGATGACCGATGCGGTGTTGGTCGGCAGGTTCCTGGGCAGGCCGAGGCGCTCGGGTGCCGTACCGGCGAACGTGTCGAGGTGGCCGACGACGACGACGAGATCGCCGAGCCCCTCGTCCTTCAATCGCGTCGCGAGCTCGGCGACACAGCGTCGGCTTCCGTCGATGAACGAGGCCCGGTAGGACAGGTCCTCGATCGGGTAGCCGGTGATGACCATTTCCGGCATCGCGATGACGTGCGCACCGCGGGCTGCGGCGTCACGGCACGACTGCAGGACCAGCTCGGCGTTGCCCGCCACGTCGCCCACGGTGGGATTCACCTGGGCGAGCGCGAGGCGCAGTTGGGGCATGCGTGAAAGCATGCCACCCATGCCACACTGACCCCATGGGTAAGCAGGAAGAGTTCGTCCTTCGGGCGCTGGAAGAGCGCGATGTCCGGTTCGTCCGGCTCTGGTTCACCGACGTGCTCGGCTCGCTGAAATCAGTGGCCGTCGCGCCTGCAGAGCTCGAAGGAGCGTTCACCGAGGGCATCGGATTCGACGGCTCGTCGATCGAGGGTTTCGCCCGCATCCACGAGTCGGACATGCTCGCCAAGCCGGACCCGTCGACGTTCCAGATCCTGCCGTGGCGCGGCGAGACGCCGGCGACGGCGCGCATGTTCTGCGACATCCTCATGCCCGACGGCAGCGCGTCGTTCGCCGATCCCCGCTACGTCCTCAAGCGGGCGCTGAAAACGGCGGCCGACGCCGGCTACTCGTTCTACACCCACCCGGAGATCGAGTTCTACCTCTGCACGGCCAAGCCACCGGCCGGCGAGCGCCCGGTCCCGGTCGACGACAGCGGCTACTTCGACCACACCGCGCAGGGCGGAGCGCAGGACTTCCGCCGCGAGACCATCGCGATGCTCGAGACCATGGGCATCTCGGTCGAGTTCAGCCACCACGAAGCGGGCCCGGGCCAGCAGGAGATCGACCTGCGCTACGCCGACGCGCTCACCACCGCCGACAACATCATGACCTTCCGCACCGTCGTGCGCGAAGTCGCGCTCGGCCAGGGGATGTGGGCGACGTTCATGCCCAAGCCGTACACCGAGCACCCCGGCTCCGGCATGCACACGCACGTCTCGTTGTTCGAGGGCGACGAGAACGTCTTCTACGAGTCCGGCGCCGAGTACCAGCTGTCGAAGGCCGGCCGCGCCTTCGTCGCCGGCCTGCTGCACCACGCGCCGGAGATCACTGCGGTCACCAACCAGTGGGTCAACTCATACAAGCGGCTCGCCGGCGGGGGAGAGGCGCCCAACTACGTCTGCTGGGGCCACAACAACCGCTCGGCCCTCGTGCGCATCCCGATGTACAAGCCGCAGAAGAGCGGATCGGCCCGCGTCGAGCACCGCGGACTGGACGCCGGCGGCAACCCGTACCTCGCCTTCGCCCTGCTGCTCGCGGCCGGTTTGAAGGGCGTGCAGGAGAACTACGAGCTGCCGGCCGAGGCCGAGGACGACGTGTGGTCGCTCAGCGAGAACGAGCGGCGGGCCATGGGCATCGCGCCGCTGCCGCGCAACCTGGACGAGGCCATTCGCGCGATGGAGAGCAGCGAGCTCGTCGCCGAGACGCTCGGCGAGCACGTGTTCGAGTTCTTCCTGCGCAACAAGCGCGCCGAATGGGAGGGCTACCGGTCCCAGGTCACGCAGTTCGAGATTGATCGGCTGCTGTCGGTCCTCTGATCATGCTCGAACCCTTGGCGCTGGCCCGGTCCGGATTCCGGGACGGTGACCGCGCCGCGGTCCTGTTGGCAGAGCTTCCAGGCATCCCCGACGAGCTGCTCGAGCGGCTCGGCCGGGCCGCCGACCCGGATTTCGCCCTCGAGAACCTTGCCGCACTGGCCGAGTCCATCGGTGAGGACCGGCTCTGGGCGGAGGTGGCCGACCCGGCCACGCTCGAGCGTCTCGTCTTGGTCCTCGGCACGAGCCAGGCGCTCGGAGAGTTCCTGGTCCGGCATCCGGACGCCGTCGCCGATCTGTGCAGCACCGCGCCGGTCGGCGTGAAGGTTGCCGAGGCCACTGATGTCAACGCGCTGCGCGTCGCCTACCGGCGCGAGCTGCTCGGCATCGCCGCACGCGACCTCGACGGCCAGACGTCGCTCATCGAGTCCTCCGCCGAGCTCGCGGACCTGGCCATCGCGACGCTGAGCGCGGCCCTGCGCATCGCGCAGGCGCAGGACGCCGAGGCATCGGCCTGTCGGCTCGCGGTCATCGCGCTCGGAAAGACTGGCGGCCGCGAGCTCAACTACTGCAGCGACGTCGACGTCATCTTCGTGCACGAGGGCGACGCCACCGTGGCCGCCCGGCTGGCGTCGTCGATGATGCGCATCTGCTCGGAGCACACCACCGCGGGCACGATCTGGGAGGTCGATGCCAACCTGCGGCCCGAGGGGCGGGACGGACCCCTCGTCCGTTCGCTGGCCAGCCACGTCTCGTACTACGAGCGGTGGGCCACGGCGTGGGAGTTCCAGGCGCTGATGAAGGCTCGGTACGCCGCCGGCGACGCCGAGCTCGCCGCGGCGTACCTGGCCGCGATCACTCCGATGGTCTGGGACGCGAGCACGAAGCCGGAGTTCGTCGGAGCGGCGCGCGCCATGCGGCTGCGAGTCGTCGAGAACATCCCGGCCCAGCAGCGGGACCGCGAGCTCAAGCTCGGACCGGGCGGGCTGCGGGACGTCGAGTTCGCGGTCCAGCTCCTGCAGCTGGTGCATGGCCGGGTCGACGAGAAGCTCCGCAGCCCGACGACCCTGGTCGCCCTGACCGCGCTGACCAAAGGCGGGTATGTCGGGCGTCGGGACGGCGCGGCCCTCGAGGAGGCCTACGAGTTCCTGCGGACGCTGGAGCACCGCATCCAGCTGTTCCGCCTGCGTCGCACGCACCTGATGCCGGAGGACGAGGAATCGCTGCGCCGGATTGGTCGCAGTATGGGCTATCGGCACAACTCGGCAGCGGACCTGGAGAAGGAGTGGCGGGCGCATCGTCGCGTCGTCCGGCGCATCCACCAGAAGCTGTTCTATCGGCCGCTGCTGGAGGCCGTGGCCGCCATCCCGACCGACGGCCTTCGGCTCACTCCCGAGGCCGCCGGGCAACGGCTCGAGGCGTTGGGGTTCTCCGATCCCAAGCGCGCGCTCGCCGACATCCAGGCGCTGTCCGCCGGCGTCTCGCGACGCGCGGCCATCCAGCGGTCGCTGTTGCCGGCCATGCTGGAGTGGCTGGCCGAGTCGCCGATGCCGGACGCCGGGCTGCAGGCGTTCCGCCGGATCAGTGAGAGCCTGGGCGACACCCAGTGGTACCTGCGCAATCTGCGGGATGAAGGCGCCGGCGCCGAGCGCCTCGCCCAGGTGCTGGGCTCCAGCCGGTACGTGGCCGAGCTCCTCATGCGGGCGCCCGAGGCGGTCGCCATGTTGAGCGACGACGACGAGCTGCTGCCCCGCGAACGCGGGCGGCTCGACCTCGAGATGGGTCAGGCGGTCGAGCGGAGCCACACCGTGGACGCCGCCGCGCGGGCGATCCGCCGCCTCCGCCGCCGTGAGCTGACCCGTATCGCTGCCGCCGACACGCTCGGACGCCTGGACATCGTGAACGTGGGCGAGGCGCTGTCGGATGTCAGCGCCACCACACTTGCGGCCGCGCTGGATGCCAGCATCGCCGCCGTCGAGCGCCAGCGGGGCGAGCTCCCGACCCGGTTGGCGGTCATCCTGATGGGTCGGCTCGGCGGGCACGAGGTCAACTACGCGTCCGACGCGGACGTCATGTTCGTGCACCGGCCGGTCGACGGGGCCAGCGATGTCGAGGCGGCGAACGCGGCGATCGAGGTCGCGACGAAGCTGCGGGCGATCCTTGCGGCGCCGTCGGCCGACCCGCCGCTGGACGTCGACGCGGACCTGCGCCCCGACGGCCGCAACGGTCCGCTGGTGCGCTCGCTCGACGCCTATCGCGCCTACTACGCGCGCTGGTCGGCGGTCTGGGAGGCGCAGGCGCTGCTGCGCGCGCGTCCCGTCATCGGCGATCCCGACGTGTGTGCGGCGTTCACCGAGCTGATCGATCCGCTGCGCTGGCCGGAGAAGGGGATCAGCGAGGACGAGGTGCGCGAGATCCGGCGGATCAAGGCGCGCGTCGACTCCGAGCGGCTGCCGCGCGGCGCCGATCCGGCCACACACTTCAAGCTGGGACGCGGCGGGCTCGCCGACGTCGAGTGGACGGTGCAGCTGCTGCAGATGAAGCACGGGTGGGAGGTCCCGGGCTTGCGCACGCCGCGGACCATCGAAGCGTTGCATGCCGCATCAGCGGCAGGTCTGCTTGAGGCATCCGATGCACACGCCCTCGCCGAGGCGTGGCGGTTCGTCAGTCGGATCCGCAACGCCGCGTTCCTGGTGCGCGGCAAGCCGGCCACCTCGCTCGTCGAGCTGTCCGGCGAGCGGGCCGCGGTCGCCGCGTTGATGGGATTCGCCGAGAGCGAGCACCTGATGGACGACTACCGGCGGATCACCCGGCACGCGCGCCAGGTGGTGGAGCGGCTGTTCTACTGAAGCCCCGAGTGAACACTCATACACTCAGCTTTGTGGTCGACCAGGGGCTCAGCCGGCAGGAGCAGAAAGAGCAGACGCGCGAGGCGTTGCTCGACGCCGCGCTGGAACTGGGCCTGGACGAGGGCTTCGCCCAGATCAGCATTCGCCAGATCACCCGGAAGGCGGGCGTCGTCCCCACCGCCTTCTACCGGCATTTCGACACGATGGACCAGGTCGGCCTCGCCTTGGTCGAGCGGTCCTTCGGCACGCTGCGCCAGATGATGCGGGACGCCCAACGCGAGCCGGCACTGTTCCAGGACCTCATCACCAATTCGATCGACATCCTCGTGACGACCATCAAGCAGCATCGCGTGCACTTCTCGTTCGTCGCCCGGGAGCGCATGGGCGGGTCGGCTCTGGTTCGCAGCGCGATTCAACGCGAACTCGAGCTCTTCATCAGCGAGACGGCGGTCGCAATCCGGGTGCTGCCGGTCCTTTCGACGTGGACGATCGACGACGTGATGGCCCTGTCGGGGCTCTTCGTCCGGAACATGGTGTTCCGCGCAGAGCAGCTCCTGGCGCTGCCGGAAGGGCGTCCTGACCTCGAGGCGGACCTCAAGACGAAGGCGCGACGTGAAATGCTGATGATCGTCTTCGGCGTCGCAAATTGGCGGAGTGCATAGCAAACCGCCCACATGCTCGTTGAATGTTGAGCAGAATGCATGGGCAACACCAGTCGGTGATCTTGCTCACCTAATGAGAACGTGTTCTACTTGGGTGCTCATGCGCGCATGAAAGGTCGGTTGTTGGGTGGCAACGTTGGCTATCGCTCGGAGTCTGGGCGGCATTGGCCTGATGTGCGCACGTGTTGCGCGCTCGTGTTTCACCACGCCGTTCCAGCTGCGCGAGTTCGTTGAGCAGGCCTGGTTCATCGTCAGCGTGACGCTGATGCCGACCATCCTGGTGTCCATCCCGTTCGGGGCTGTCATCTCGCTGCAGGTCGGAAGTCTCACCGGCCAGCTCGGTGCCCAGTCCTTCGCCGGCGCGACCGCGGTCCTTGCCACCGTCCGTGAGGCGGCGCCCATCGCGGCGGCGCTCATCATCGCCGGTGCCGCCGGGTCGGCCATCTGCGCCGACATGGGTTCGCGCAAGATCCGCGAGGAGATCGACGCGATGGAGGTCCTCGGCATCGATCCGGTGGTCCGGCTCGTCACGCCGCGGGTGCTGGCATGCGTCTTCGTCTCGATCATGATCAACGGCATCGTCATCGTCGCCGGCATCGCCGGCGGCTACTTCTTCACGGTTCAGGTTCAAGGCGGTTCGGCCGGCGCCTTCCTGTCGTCCTTCACCGCGCTCGCCACGCTGCCCGACCTGTACGTAGCCATGGTCAAAGCGGGCCTGTTCGGGTTCGTCGCGGCGACGATCGGCTCGTACAACGGCCTCAATGCCGGCGGCGGCCCGAGCGGAGTCGGCCGCGCGGTCAACGAGTCCGTCATCGTCGCCTTCATGGTCCTTTTCGTCCTGAACGCCCTGATCTCGGCCGTCTATTTCCAGGTCGTCCCGCAGGACGGGGTCTAGCGCATGAGCACGTTCACCGAGCTCGCGCGCGCCGCCGCAGCGGACCGTCGCCGTCGGGTGGAGGAGTACGGCGACCAGCTCCTGTTCTACGTCAAGGCCTTGACGTCGGCGCCGCACGCCATGCGCAACTACCGCGGCGAGATCTGGAGCATCCTCGCCGAGGTCGCCTTCGGCGCCGGCGCCCTGACGATGATCGCCGGAACCGCTGGCGTCATTGCTTTCATGTCGTTTTTCGCCGGAACCGAAGTCGGTATGCAGGGTTATGCGTCGCTGAGCCAGATCGGCGTCGGCAAGTTCACCGCGTTCATCTCGGCGTTCTTCAACACCCGTGAGGTCGCCCCGCTCGTCGCGTCGATCGCGCTCGCCGCGACCGTCGGCTGTGGCTACACCGCCCGGCTCGGCGCCATGCGCATCAGCGAGGAGGTCGACGCACTCGAGGCCATGGGCATCCCGTCCATTCCGTTCCTGGTCACGACGCGCATGATCGGCGGCTTCATCGCCGTCGTCCCGCTGTACGTGGTGGCCCTGCTCGCGTCGTACCTCTCGCCGCGGCTGATCACGACGCTCATCTACAACCAGTCGCCGGGCACCTACGATCACTACTTCCTGGCGTTCCTGCCGCCCGTCGACATCCTCTGGTCGTTCGTGAAGCTGATCCTGCTGGCTGTGGCGATCATCCTGATCCACTGCTACTACGGCTACACGGCCGCGGGCGGACCGGCCGGCGTGGGCGTTGCCGTCGGCCGCGCCATCCGCACGTCGATCGTCACCGTGGTCGTCGCCGACTTCTTCATGAGCTTCGCCATCTGGGGCTCGACGACCACCGTGCGGATCACGGGCTAGCGCGATGTTCGTCTTTGTCCAGCGCGAAACGGCGCGCGAGCACAACCGGTTGCTCGTCTCCGGCATCGTCTACGTGGCCGTGATCGCCAGCCTGATCGCGCTCTGCACGGCCGCGTACCAAAAGAAGTTCCAGTCGGTCACCTGGGTCACGGTCGAGGCCGATCGCGCCGGCCTGCAGCTGCCGAAGTTCGGCGACGTGCGCATGCACGGCGTGCTCATCGGCCAGGTGCGCGAGATCAAGCAGGGCAACGGCCATGCGCTCATCAAGCTCGGCCTCCAACCCGCCGCCGCCAAGGCGGTGCCGACCAATGCCAGCGTCCAGATCCGGCCCACCACGCTGTTCGGGCAGAAATACGTCGAATTCGTCGACCCGGCAGCCCGCGGGCCGGTGGGACTCCGCGACGGAACGGTCATCTCGGCCGATCGTGTCCAGACGACGGTCGAGCTGGAGGGCATCCTCGCCCGGCTGTCCACGCTGCTGACGACCGTGCGTCCGCAAGACCTGAACGCGACGCTGAACGCTCTGGCGACCGCGCTGAGCGGCAACGGCGCCGACATCGGCGAGTCGATGGACAAGCTGGACAAGTACCTCGCGGTCATGGAGCCCCACATCCCCGAACTGCGCACGGACCTCGCGCAGTTCGCCAAGGTGGCGCGGACCTATTCCGTCGCAGCGCCCGACATCATCAAGATCCTCAAGAACGGCACCGTCACCGCTCGGACGGTCCGGTCGAAGCGCAACGATTTCGGCGACCTCCTGCACAGCGTCACCGGCGTCGCGAACAGCGGCTCCGCGCTCCTGGCGGAGAACCAGAAGGGCCTCGAGCTCGAGGGCAAGCTGGCCGTACCGCTCCTCAAGCTGCTCGAGCACTGGTCGCCCGAGTTCACCTGCGTCTTCCAGGGGCTCGACGCCACCACCCCCGGCCTCGACCAGGTCTTCTACAAGGGTCGCGTCAACCAGACGATGTCCTTTGGTGGCACGCAGCGGCCGGCGTACGCGCCGGTCGACCGGCCGGAGTGGGGCGACGAGTGGCGTGAGCCGGAGTGCCTTGGCCTGCCGACGGTCGCGATCCCCGGCAAGCCGCTGTACGCCGATGGAACCGAGGACGATCCCGTCCAGCACCTCCACCAGGAGCTGGGCCCATGACGAGCCAGCGGGATCGGGAGTTCTATTCGGCGGCCATCAAGCTCGGCATCTTCTGTGTCGTGTCGGTCGTCGTCACGGCCATGCTCGCCATCATCATGGGCCGGCTCGGCGCCGAGGGAAAGACCGAGTATCACGCGCTCTTCACGACCGCGAGCGAGCTGGAGGACGGCGATGACGTCCGCGTCGCCGGCGTCTCGGTCGGCGAGGTCTCCGACGTCCATGTCACGGATGCGGGCAAGGCGCTGGTCACGTTCCGCGTCGACCATTCCCTCCCGCTCACGCAGCGGTCCGAGGCCGAGGTGCGCTACCTGAACCTCGTCGGGGCCCGTTACCTGGCGCTCAAGCGCGGGCCCGCTGACCCCTCCCGCCTGCCCGCGGGCGGGACGCTGGCCGAGTCGCAGACGAAGCCGGCGATCAACCTGACTGAGCTCTTCAACGGGTTTCAGCCGCTCTTCCAGGCGCTGAACCCCAATGACGTCAATCAGCTGGCCTCGAACCTGGTCGCCGTGCTGCAGGGCGAGGGCGGCACGGTCAAGAGCCTGCTCAGCAACGTCGGCTCGTTGACGAACACACTGGCCGATCGCGACCAGCTCATCTCCCAGGTGATCGTCAACCTCACCCGCACCCTGGAGACCGTCGACAGCCGGCACAAGGAACTCGCCGACCTGCTCACCGGCCTCAACGGCTGGATGAAGGACCTCGCCAAGGACCGGCACGCGATCGGCGACTCGCTCGGCGAGGTCGGCACCATGGCCGACGAGCTGGCGAAGCTGCTCATCCGCCTCCGTCCCGACGCCAAGGCGGACATCGCCGAGCTGCGGCGGATCCTCGAGTACCTCAACCGCCCGGACAACCAGGCGATCATGGATGAGACGCTCCACCGACTCCCCAACACCCTGAAGGCGCAGGCGCGTATCGGCAGCCACGGCAGCTGGTACAACTACTACCTCTGCGACTTCGACGGAAAGATCACGCTCCCGACGTTCGGCTCGGCCATCGACAACTCGCCGGTGATGCAGCAGCTGCAGCAGCAGCTGGGCAACCTGGCCGTTTACAGCACGGCGAAGCGGTGTGATCCGTGATGGCCAGCCAGACGACGGACCAGAAGAAGACCCAGGTTGGGCTCATCGTGATCGCGCTCATCGCGGTCGCGATGGCGGCGGCGTTCAACCTGCAGAAGTTCCCCGGATTCCGTGGGCAGAAGTACCACGCCGAGTTCGCCGACGCGAGCGGCCTGCACGTCGGTGGTCGCGTCGAGATCGCCGGGGTCAAGGTCGGGCGCGTCGAGGCGATCCGGATCGACGGAACCAAGGTTGTCGCCGACTTCGACCTCAAGGGCGGCCACCGGCTGGGCAGCGACTCGACGGCGTCCATCAACGTCCTCAACCTGCTCGGCGAGAAGTACATCGATCTCGTGCCCCACGGCTCGGACCGGCTGGCGCCGGGTTCGACGATCCACCTCGATCACACCAACGCCGGCTACGACATCGTCGCGACACTGAGCAAGCTCACGAACACCACCGAGGAGCTCGACACCGACACCGCGACCGAGGCCCTGAACTCGCTCAGCGACGTGATGGACACGGCGGCACCGGAGATCCGCAACAGCTTCGAAGGCGTGGCACGGTTGTCGAAGACCATCGCCGACAACGACCAGGACCTCGAGGGACTCCTGACGCACGCGTCGAGCGTCGCCAAGACGATCGACGAGCGCAAGCTCGACCTGATCGGGCTGATGCAGAACAGCGACAAGGTCTTCCGCGAGCTGATCCAGCGCCGCAACGACATCCACCGGCTGCTCGTCGCCGCGCGCAGCCTGGCTGACCAGCTGGCCGGGCTGGCCAAGGACAACGAGCAGCAGATCGGACCAGCCCTGCGTGAGCTCGAGACCGCCGTCGACTTCCTCAACCAGCGGGACCAGCTGATCCAGGACACGGTCAAGTACTACGGGCCGTACGCCTACATCCTGATCAACATCATCGGCACTGGTCCGTGGTTCGACGCCTACGTCCCCAACCTGTTCGGATTCGCCACCCCCGAGTTCAAGCAGGGTTACCGTCCGGGGTTGCGACCATGAGCACCTTCATGCAGTCGATCTCACGCACCCAGCGGCTCATCGCCGGGGGAGTCATCGTGCTCCTCGGCATCGCCTGGCTGCTGCCGATGAGCGCCAAGGACAACACGGTCACCGCGCACTTCCCCCAGGCCGTGAGCATCTACAAGGGGTCCGACGTCACGATCATGGGCGTGTCCGTCGGCCGAGTGACCAAGGTCGTGCCCGAAGGGGACAGCGTGCGCGTCGAGATGACGTATGCCCACGACTACAAGCTGCCGGCCGACGTCAAGGCGGCGATCGTCACCCCAACCCTCGTCGCCGACCGGTTCGTCCAGCTGGTCCCGGCCTATTCGACCGGGCCAGCGCTCGCCGACGGCGGCGACATCCCGCTGTCCCGCAGCGTCGTGCCGGTCGAGATGGACCGCATTTACCGCAGCCTCGACACCATCAGCAAGACGCTGGGCCCGCAGGCGGCAGGCAAGGACGGCGCGCTCGGCAAGGTGCTCGCGAGCACCGCGGACGCCCTCGACGGCAACGGCCAGCTGGGTCATGACGCGCTGGAGAACCTGGCGTCTGCCGCGCGCAGCTTCGGCGACAACTCGCCCGAGCTCTTCGCGACGGTCGAGTCGCTGGCCGGCGTCACGCACACGCTGGCCGCCAACGACGAGGACGTGACCCGGTTCCTGAAGGACCTGTCGAAGGTGTCCACCCAGCTCGCCGGCGAATCAGGCGACCTGGAGCACGCGCTGGCGGCCATCGCGCGGGCGGTCGTCGTCACGCGGACGTTCATTCACGAGAACCGGGGCCTTCTGGCCAGCGACCTCAGCAAGCTGAGCCACACGCTCGAGGTCGTCCTGCGCAACGAGGACTCCCTGAAGACCACCCTCGAGCTGGGCCCGCTGGGGCTCACGAACCTGGCGCTCCAGTTCGACAAGACCAGCTCGGGCGCCGGCATACGGATCCAGTTGACGCCCACCGTCAGCGACCTCGGCAACGTGCTGTGCTCCTTCGTCGCCACCAGCGGCCTCCCCGACCCCGGGCCTGTGTGCACGCTGTTCAAGGCGCTGATCCCGGCCATCGACACGCCCCCGGGCAATGTGCCGGTCAATATGCTTCCGTCGGGGGCCCCGGCCGCGGCGCCGGCGTCGAGCCCCGCGTCCGCGCCACTCTCCGTCGGATCGCTCCCGATCGGCGAGAACGCCCTGGTTGACCAGATCCAGAAGCTGTTGGCGGGTGCACCGTGAACCGCCTGAAGCTCCTCCTCGTCCTGGCCAGCACGCTCGCCCTGACCGCTTGCGGCGGCGGGCTGCAGGCCTACGACCTGCCGCTGCCGGGCAAGCAGGTCAACCCCGACGACGGCTACCAGATCGTGGCCAAGTTCGCCGATGTGGTCGACGTCGTGCCGCGCACGCTCGTCCTCATGAACGACGTGCCCGTCGGGCAGGTCGACGAGGTCAAGCGGGAGGGCTGGCACGCCAAGGTCACCATGACGGTGCGCAAGGACATCGAGCTGCCGTCCGACGCGGTCGCCGACGTCCGCAAGACCAGCCTTCTCGGTGAGAAGTACATCGCGCTGCTGCCGCCGGAAGACGGCACGGCGGCATCGGGACGCCTCACTGACGGCTCGGTCATCCCGATGAGCCGTACCGGGCGCAACCCTGACGTCGAAGAGGTGCTGGGCGCCCTGTCCTTCCTGCTGGCCCGCGGTGGCGTCGGCCAGTTGAAGACGATCAGCACCGAGCTGAACGCCATGATGACCGGGCGCACGGACAACATGCGCAGCG
This sequence comes from Aeromicrobium sp., assembly GCA_045806885.1. Classification (GTDB taxonomy): domain Bacteria; phylum Actinomycetota; class Actinomycetes; order Propionibacteriales; family Nocardioidaceae; genus Aeromicrobium. The sequence goes on along the minus strand of JBJMIJ010000016.1, from coordinate 128,979 downwards.
TGCTCGAGCGACTCGACCGTGTCGTGGGAACGCTGGACGAGAGCAAGTCCGACATCATCGCCGCGATGACCGAGGTCAACAAGCTGGCGGTCACGCTCAACCGCGAGCGCGACGCCATCGACGAAGCGCTCGGCTCGTTCGGTCCGGCCATCGAGGTGCTCGACGAGCAGCACGACGACCTGGTCAAGATGCTCAAGGCGCTCGATCGACTCGGGTCCGTGGCCACGACGGTCATCGACACCAGCGGCGACAACATCGTTGAGGCCTTCCGGTTGCTGGATCCGGTTCTGCGCGAGCTCGCCGACGCCGGCGACTCGTTCCCGCGCGGCTTGATGATGCTGGCCTCGTTCCCGTTCCCCAAGCAGTCGGCCACGCTGGCCCGCGGCAACTACTCCAATGCGCTCTTCCACCTGGAGCTCGACCTCAACAAGGTCGTTCAGGGGTTGTCCACCGGCGGCGACACGGGCCTCCCGCAGCTGCTCCAGCTCTGCATGAACTACTCGCAGGGCTGCGAGCAGCTTCAGCCGCTCGCAGTCGCCTTGTGCGACCTCACGCACGAGGACATCGCGTGTTCAGTCGTGGGCCGGCCGAACGCCGTCGTGTCGGCGCCGGCTCAGTCGGCGCAGACCAGCGGTGCCGGCCCGGCTCCGACGACCAGCTCCGGGCCCGTGCCGCAGATCGCCCCTGCCGGCGGTGGCGCCAACCCCGTCAGCGGCGTGGTTGACCAGCTGAGTCGCGTGCTGGGCACGCTGGGGGGTGGTGCGCGATGACCCGGGGCGTCAGGATCCGGCTGATCTCGTTCGTGGCGCTCGCCGCGCTCGGCATCTTCTACATCAGCGCGTCCTACCTCGGCGTGGTCGACGCGGTGCTGGGTCGCGGCAAGACGGTCACCGTGGGCCTGCCCGCGTCGGGTGGCCTCTACGTCGGCAGCGAGACCGACTACCGCGGAGTCAATATCGGCGAAGTCTCCGCCATGCGGGTGACGCCGGCTGGCGTCGACGTCGACGTCGACCTCAAGGACTGGGCACAAGTCCCGAAGTCGTCGGACGTCGTGGTGTCGAACCTGTCCGCCGTCGGCGAGCAGTACGTCAACTTCGTGCCCCGTTCTGGTGGCGGGCCCTACCTGGCCGACGGCGACCGCATCCTCGGCTCGGCCGAGTCGTTGCCGCCCTCCACCGACCAGCTGCTCACCGCACTCGACAGCTTTGTCAAGTCCGTCGATCCCGCAGATCTCGAGACCGTCGTGCGTGAGGTCGGCACCATGTTCCGCGGCAACGCGGAGAACCTGCGGCTGCTGATCGACTCGGGCACGGAGTTCGTCGACCAGGCGACGGCCCACGAGGACGCGACCATCGCTCTCCTGCGCGACGGCGGCAAGGTCCTGGCCACCCAACAGGCCGAGAGCGGCCACATCCGCTCCTTCGCCAAGGGTCTTGCCAAGGTGACCAAGACGCTCCGCGGCTCCGACTCCGACCTGCGGAAGATCTTCAGCGACGGCGCCAAGACGGCCCGCGAGGCCGACGCCCTCGTCAAGGAGCTGCGGCCGGTCCTGGCGCCCTTCCTGGCGAACGTGATCGACCTCAATCAGGTGTTCAACCCACGTCTGGCCGGTCTCGGCGAGATCTTCGCCGTCCTGCCGACCGTCATCAAGAACGGCCTGTTCTACGGCACACCCGGCGACGGCTACGGCCACATCACCATGACGTACGACTACACCAAGCCGGTCTGCACCATCGGCTACCTGCCGCCCGACCAATGGCCGTCGCCGCACGACGTCACCGAGCACCCGCTGTACCCGGCGCGCTGCGCAGACCCACGCGCGCAACCCGATTACACCGGCAACGACCCGATCAACCAGCGCGGCGTCAACTTCGCGCCGGTGATCGAGGACAAGGATCCGGTCTACACCGACAACCCGTACCGCTCATCGTCGACCTCCACGGCGACGCCGACCAGCGCGGCCGCCACCTCCAGCGGTGGAGCCGGTTTGGCGCCCGTGGTCAGCCAGCCGGACTGGCAGGGCATGTTCACCGGTGGCTGAGCCCACCTCAACCCCGTCCGCCCGATGGAGATTCCCGGAACTGCTCCTGGCTGAACTGGTCCTCGCGGTCCTGGTGATGAGCATCGCCGTTGCCATCTGGGGGGCGCGGGCGCTGCCCTGGACCACGGCAGCCGAGCAGGCCGGGTACGACAACCACGAAGCGACGGCTGCCGCCGAGCGCGCGGTGCGGGCGTTCCTCGAGGTGGACTACCGCGACATCGACGACCGCACGCAAGCCGTACTAGACCTGTCGACCGCGCCGTTCCGCGAGCAGTACGCGTACGGCTCCACCGACCTCCGGGTGCAGACCATGCGGGCCAAGTCGGTGTCGACGGCGACCATTCGCACGGTTGGGCTGAAGCAGATCACGGGCGACACCGCCCGGCTTCTGGTGGGGGCCGACAGCGTGCTGCGGACGACCGCGACGAAGGACAAGAAGCCGACGAAGGCGTGCCCGCACGCCGGTGCGCGCTGCAATCGGTACCGCTTCCTGGTCACGCTGGCGAGGGTCGACGACAGGTGGCTGCTCTCCAACCTCGCGGAGGTGCCGTGATCAAGTGGCTGCTGGCTCTCTCGCTGGCCGTGCTGATCGGCCTGTCCGTTCGGGCGTCGATGACGGACACCGACACCTATGGCCAGGACATGTCGGCCGCCGACCGTGCCGAGGTGATGGCCCGCGCCACCGCCCTGGCCACCCAGGCCATGTCGTACAACGCGGCGACTGCCGAGGCGGACATCGCCGCGGTCAAGGACCAGATGACCGGTCCGATGCAGTCCGACTACGACCGCACGTTGCCGCCGGCGGCCGACCGGCCGAAGCAGGCGAAGGCGGGTGTGCGCGTCGATGCCCACGTCGCCCGGCTCGACGGCGGCGACGTCCGGAAGGACTGCCCGCGGGCGGCCTGCGCGGTCGGCATCAGCTCCCTGACGTCGGACCGTGCGACGGTGCTGGTGTTCGTCAACCAGTACGCCAGCGCCAAGACGACGAAGAACACAGTGGTCAACCCCACCTGGGAGGTCCTGCGCCTCATCCGGCGAGACGGCCAGTGGGTCATCGCGGGCATGGAAGCCCCGTAGTGTTACGCTAGAACACGTTCTACTTTTGGAGGAGCGACGATGGCGGCTGGGCGCCAGGCGGTGCAGTTGGACGACGCGGAGATCGCCGTGTTTCTCGCCTCGCAGATGAAGGTGCAGGTCGGCACCGTCGCCCGCGACGGCGGCCCGCACCTGACCACGCTGTACTACGTGCTCGACGACGAGGGCCGCATCGAGTTCTGGACGTACGGCTCGTCCCAGAAGATCCTCAACCTCCGCCGCGACCCGCGCATCGCATGCCTGGTCGAGGACGGTGACGCGTACTTCGACCTGCGCGGTGTGAGCATCCGTGGCCGGGCGCGGCTGGTCGAGGACTTCGACGGCGTTCTCGCGATCGGCCGCAAGGTCGTCACCGCCATGGCCGGCGGGGCTGACCTCGGCGCCGACGGTGAGGCGCTGGTCGCCGCCCAGGCGCGCAAGCGCATCGGTGTCATCGTGGAGCCGGAGAAGGTGGCGAGCTGGGATCACGGAAAGATGACGGCCCTGCCTGGACAAGGGGGAGAGGGATGAAGAAGGTAGTTGCGAACTTCGACCTGTGCGAGTCGAACGCGATCTGCGCGTCGGTGGCACCCGACGTGTTCGAGATCGACGACAACGACTTCCTGCAGATCAACGAGCACGAAGTTACCGACGAGAACCGCGACCGCCTGGAGCGGGCCGTCGCCGGATGCCCCAAGTCGGCGCTGAGCATCGTCGATGAGTGAGCTGGACGGCAAGGTCGCTGTCGTCACCGGCGCCGGCGCCGGACTCGGCCGCGCCGAGGCCCTGGCGTTGGCACGGGGCGGTGCGCGAGTCGTGCTGAACGACCTTCCGGGCGCCGCCGAGGGTGTCGCCGAGGAGATCCGTGCACTGGGCGGCGAGGCGGCCGTGGCCGCCGGCGACGTCGGCGAACGCGCCACCGCCGACGCGATGCTGGCCACCGCCATCGACCAGTTCGGCGGACTCGACATCGTCGTGAACAACGCCGGCGTCACCCGCGACAAGATGCTCTTCAACATGACGGACGACGAGTTCGACCTCGTCGTGAGGATCCACCTGCGCGGGCACTTCCTGCTGACCCGCAACGCGGCGGCCTACTGGCGCGACCAGGCGAAGAAGACGGGCGCTCCAGTGGACGCAGCTGTCGTGAACACCGCGTCCGAGGCGTTCCTCGTCGGCCCTCCCGGCCAGCCCAACTACGCCGCGGCCAAGGCCGGGATCGCCGCGCTGACGCTCTCGACGGCACGCGCACTCGGTCGCTCCGGCGTCCGGGCCAATGCCATCTGCCCGCGGGCGCGCACCGCGATGACGGCCGACGTGTTCGGCGACGACACCTCGGGCGCGGCCATCGACCCGTACAGCCCGGACCACGTGGCGCCGCTGGTCGCGTACCTCGCCTCACCGGCCGCTGCCAACATCACCGGCCAGGTGTTCGTCGTGTACGGCGGCATGATCGCCGTGCTCGCCCCGCCGACCGTCGCGGAGCGCTTCGACAGCGCGCCCGGCACCGCGTGGGACCAGGAGTCGCTGGGCAAGTCGCTCGGCGGCTGGTTTGACGGCCGCAAGCCCAGCGACGGCTTCTCCGCCGACGCGATCATGCAGTTGAAGCCCCAGAGCTAAGGAATACGCATATGAGCAGGTTGGCCGGCAAGCACGCCATCGTGACCGGTGGCGCACAGGGCCAGGGCGCGGCCATCGCGCGCGCCTTCGTCCAGGAGGGCGCGACGGTCGTCATCGCTGACGTCGCCACCGGGCCGGGGGAGGCGCTGGCCGCCGAGCTCGGTGACGCGGCGATCTTCCAGCAGCACGACGTCACCAGCGAGGAGTCGTGGGCGTCGGTCGTCAAGGTGGCCAACGAGACGTTCGGGCCGGTCAATGTGCTGGTCAACAACGCGGGCATCCTGCGCTTTGGCGAGATCACGGCGCTGCCGGTCGAGGAGTACGAGCTCATCTGGCGGGTCAACACCTTCGGCGCCTATCTCGGCGTCCGCTCGGTCGTCGAGACCATGACCGAGAACGGCGGCGGCTCGATCATCAACGCGTCGTCGATCGAGGGCCTCGGCGGCATGGCCTTCCTGAGTGCCTACACGTCATCGAAGTTCGCGGTACGTGGCTTCACCAAGTCGGCGGCACTGGAGCTCGGACCACGGGGCATCCGGGTCAACTCGGTCCACCCGGGCATGATCGACACGGGCATGATCCGCGACGTCGGCGCCGACGACAATGCGATGGAGTTCGGCGCCAAGAAGGTCGCGCTCAAGCGCGTCGGCCATCCGGTCGACATCGCACCGATCTACGTCTACCTCGCCAGCGACGAGTCGAGCTTTGCCACTGGTGCGGAGTTCGTGGTCGACGGTGGCGCGACCGCGACCCACGCGTTCGGTGGCTGAGTCAGTCCCGCAGCAGCAGGCGGACGGCGACGTCCATGGACTTCTCGACGTCGGCGGCGCCGCTGCGACCGTTGGCCCAACTCACCAGCGCGGAGAGCCACACGTCGGCGATGACCCGGATGATGGCCGCCTCCTCCTCGGTGGCCTGGCCGTGGTCGGGGCTGCCGGCGATAGCCCGGGCGATCATGCGGGTGAGGCGGTCGCCAACCTGCTCGATCTCGCCGAGCACGGACGCGTCGGCGAACATGAACGCGCGCACCATGGCCTCGGTGAGCTGCGGCTGCTTCTGCAGCGAGACCGTCGTCCCGCCGAGGATCTTCATGACGCGCTCGTGCGCGGTGTCGCCAGTGATGGCGCGCTTGGCCGTGATGGCCTCCGCCTGCTCGAACTGGGTGGCGAGGGCGGCCACCAGCAGGTGCACCTTGGACGGGAAGTAGCGGTAGAGCGTGCCGAGCGCCACGCCGGCGTTGTCGGCGACCTCGCGCATCTGCACGGCGTCGTATCCACCGTCGGCAGCCAGCTTCGTGGCCGCGCTGAGCATGCGGCTACGACGCTCCTGCTGGGCCGGGCTGGCGCTCACGGGCAATCTCCTCAAAGTTGTAACAGGTTCTATCATAGGAGTCGGCATGTCGATCGCGATCAATGACGACCATCGGGAGCTTTTTTCCGCCCTCAAGGGGTGGGCCCAGAGTATCGACGGATCGTGGTCCGAGGTCGTCAGCCAAGGGGTCGCGACGATCGCGGTGCCCGACGCGCTGGGCGGCGGCGGTGGCTCGCTGCTCGACCTCGCCGTCGCGGTCGAGGCGTGCGCGCACGGCTTGGTTCCCGGCCCGGTGCTGGGCACCGCGCTTGCCGCAACGCTGGTGTCGTCGGCGGGCGAGTCGGCCGCGCTCAAGTCGATGGTGGCCGGCGCCAAGGCCGGCGTCGCCGTTCAGCCCCTGCCGGTCGCCGACGGCCGCTTGGTCGGGCAGGTCGTCGTACCCGGCGTCGAACTGGACTGGATCGTTCTCGGCGGATCCGGATCCGGATCGGACGCGGAGACGTGGTTCGTCGTCTCGGCCGACCAGGTCACGATGACCGCTGTTGAGGGCCTCGATCTCTCGCGGGGGGCGAGCCGCCTGGCCGTCGACGTCGACGTCACCGACCTGCAGGAACTGCCGGACGTCACGACGGCATCAGTCCTGCGCGGTGCCATCGCGCTCGCCAGCGCTGAGGCATCAGGGCTCGCATCGTGGTGCCTTGCCACGGCGGTCGACTATGCCAAGGTTCGTGAGCAGTTCGGCCAGCCGATCGGACGCTTTCAAGCCGTCAAGCACCTGTGCGCGGGCATGCTCGAGACCGTCGAAGCGATCTCGGCCGTCGCGTGGGACGCCGCAACGACGGCCGACCAGGACGGGCAGGGCGATCTCGCCGCCGACGTCGCCGCGGCCATCGCGCTGGACGGCGCGGTCCAGGTCGCACAGGACTGCATCCAGGTGCTCGGCGGCATTGGCTTCACCTTCGAGCACAGCGCGCACCTCTACCTGCGCCGGGCGGTGGCGCTGCGGTCCTGGCTCGGCGCTGGTGACCGCCATGCGGCCCGACTGGCGAGCCGAGTCGTGGCCGGGGAGCGGCGGCAGCTCGAGATCGACCTGGGCGGTGCTGACGCAGGCGTCCGGCCCGAGGTGCGTGAGCAGGTCGCTGCGATCGCCGCGCTTCCCGATGCGGAGCGTCGTGACGCCCTCGTGGATGCCGGCTTGCTGGCTCCGCACTGGCCGACGCCCTACGGTCGCTCGGCCGCGCCGGTCGAGCAGATCGTCATCGACGAGGAGCTGGCCGCCGCAGGCGTCAAGCGTCCGGACATCAAGATCGCCGGCTGGGCGCTGCCGACCATCCTCGAACACGGAACCGACGCCCAGCGCAAGCGGTTTGTCCTGCCGTCCCTGCGCGGCGAGCTGGTCTGGTGCCAGCTGTTCAGTGAGCCCGGCGCGGGTTCAGACCTGGCGTCGCTCACCACGAGAGCGGAGCGGGTCGACCCTTCGACAGGCTCAGGACAAGCGGCGGGCTGGAGCCTCACCGGCCAGAAAGTGTGGACATCGCTGGCCGCCGATGCCCACTGGGGCGTCTGCCTGGCCCGCACGAACCCGGACGAGAAGCGGCACCGCGGCATCACCTACTTCCTGGTCGACATGAAGTCCTCTGGCATCGACATCCGGCCGCTGCGGGAGATGACCGGCGATGCCATGTTCAACGAGGTGTTCCTCGACGACGTGTTCGTGCCGGATGACTGCGTCGTCGGCGAGATCGACGACGGATGGCGGCTGGCGCGCACGACGTTGGCGAACGAGCGGGTCGCGATGGCGTCATCCAAGCTCGACTCGAGCGTGGAGCGCGCGGTCGAGCTGGTGTCCGACCCAGCCGACCATGCCCGCGTCGGACGTGCCGTCGCGCTGTCCACGGCCTGTGCGTTGCTCGGCGCCCGGTCGGCGCTGAACACCATTGCCGGCCAAGGCCCCGGCGCCTCGTCGAGCGTGGCGAAGCTGCTGGGCGTCCGCAACCGGCAGGACGCGTCCGAGCTGGTGGTCGACCTGCTGGGCGATCGCGCGCTGCTGGACGACGAGGACGTGCAGGCCGACGTGCACGAGATGCTGCTGACCCGCTGCCTCTCGATTGCCGGTGGGACGACGCAGATTCTGCGCAATGTCGCCGCCGAGATGATCCTCGGGCTGCCGCGCTAGCTGCGCGAGCCGAGCCAGGCGGCCCGGTGCCATTCGAGCCAGCGCTGGACGCCGCGGATGGTGTGCTGCGCGCGGACGGAGCCGAAGACGTCAAACGCGTGCTGCGTGTGTGGCAGCTCCAGGTAGGTGACCTTGCCGGGGGCGGCGGCCTTGAGCTTCTCGACGAACGCGCGGGCCTGCTCGACCCGCGCCAGGGTGTCGTTGGCGCCGTGGATGACGAAGAACTCAGGCGCCGCATCCCCGACGTGGCTGGCCGACGAGGCCTTCGTGAAGTCCTCCAACGAAGCGCCGCGCTCGAAGACCACCCGCGACAGGAAGTGCTCGCGCATGATCCGGGCATATTTCTCGTCGCCGGTGAAGTCGTACACGCCGTAGAACGGAACGGCTGCGGCGACGGACGTGTCCGCGTCCTCGAACCCCGGCTGCCACTCCTTCTCGTTGGGTGTGAGGGCGGCCAGGGACGAAAGGTGGCCACCGGCCGAGCCGCCGGTGACGACGAGGTAGTCGGGATCGCCGCCGTACTCAGCGATGTTCTCGCGCACCCACGCGATCGCGCGCTTGACGTCGATGATCTGGGTCGGCCAGCGGTACTTCGGCGCCAGCCGGTAGTTCACGGCGACGCAGACCCAGCCGCGGGCGGCCATGCGGTTCATCAGGAGCAGGCCCTGCTGCGCCTTGTGCCCGATCGTCCATCCGCCGCCGTGGATCTGGATGAGGACCGGCGCGTTGGAGAGCTTTCCCGTCGCGGGCAGGTAGATGTCGCACCGGGCCTTGCGTCCGCCCTCGGTGTACGAGACGTCGCGCTTGACCTGCACGCGCGGGTCGGCCATCCGGAACGGCCACGCGTAGGCGGCGATCCGGGTCTTCGGACTGTCATCGGCCGGGATGTCGAGCTCGCGGAACAGCTCGTCGATCTGGGCGGGCACCTCGTTGGAGCGACGCATCAGCCACGTCAGCCCGCCGGCGGACACCACGGCAAGAGCGAGTCCCGGCGGTGTCGCTGTGCGGCGGCGCAGGGCGCGAAGCGTCGTGACGGCCTGGGCGATCAGCAGGTGGGGCGCGAGCTCGTTCGTCAGCCACGCCGCGAAGAAGGCGGGGATGACGGTGACACGGTCACGCACCGGTCGAATCGCGTTGGCGACCAAGGCGGTCAGGACGGCCTGTCTTGCGGTGTAGTTCTTGGGAAGCACTCGGCGAGGATACGCGCAATGAGTGAGGGGCTGGGCGCTTGCGCCTCGGCCCCGAGCGAATAAGCGTTGAGCGACGCGCAGCGGCGCGAACATACGTATAGAATAAGAACTTGTTCTAGTTTTAGGAGCGACAGTGGATCGGCTGAGCGGGCTCGACGCGAGCTTCCTGTACCTGGAGACGCCCGAGCAGCTGCTGCACGTGTGCTCCCTGATGCTGCTGGACCCGTCCACCATCCCTGGTGGTTACGACTTCGAGCGCCTCCGTGACCACCTCGGTGAGCGGGCGCTCGGCATCCCGACCTTCATGCGCAAGCTGCGCCCGGTACCACTGGGCCTGGATTTCCCGATCTGGGAGCGCGACGAGCACTTCGACGTCCAGCGGCACGTCCACCGGATGGCGATTCCGGCTCCCGGGGGCGAGTCCGAGCTGGCCGACATGGTGGGGCACCTCGCCGGTCTGCTGCTCGATCGGTCGCGGCCGCTGTGGGAGATGTGGATCATCGAAGGCCTGGCATCGGGACAGATCGCCGTCTTCGCGAAGATGCATCACGCCACCGTTGACGGCGTCAGCGGTGCCAGCCTGATGTCGCAGCTGTGCAGCTTGCAGCCGGACGCCGAGCCGCTCAACCTTCCGGCCACGACTGAACAGCCGGGACGGGCACCCGCCGACGTCGAGCTGTTCGCGCGCGGCGTGGTGTCCACGCTCAGCAAGCCGCTGCAGCTGGCCAATCTGGTGAAGCCGACCGTCAGCATTCTGGCCGGTGCCGCTTCCCGAGCGAGGCGCAATGAGGCCATGGCCGCGCCGCTGACGGCTCCACGCACGTCCTTCAATGGCACGATCACCGGCCACCGGTCCGTCGCGTTCGCCGACATCGAGCTCGCGACCATCAAGAAGATCAAGAACCTCGTCCCCGGGGCCACCGTCAACGACGTGGTCCTCGCGATCAGCGGTGGCGCGCTCCGTCGCTACCTCGAAGGGCGAGGCGAGCTCCCGAAGACGTCCCTGCTGGCGTCCGTGCCGGTGTCGGTGCGCAGCGAGTCGAGTCGCGACGGCGGCGCCAACAAGGTGTCCACCCTGTTCACCCGACTGCGCACGGACCTGGACGATCCGCTGGAACGGCTGCACGCGCTCGCCGAGGCGAACGCGCTTGCCAAGGAGCACCACAAGACCATTCCGGCCGACACCTTGCAGGACTGGGCCGAGTTCGCCGCGCCACGGGTTTTCGGCCTTGCCGTTCGCGCCGTCAGCTCGTTGCGGCTGGCCGAGCGCGGGCCGGTCATCTACAACCTGGTGATCTCGAACGTCCCCGGGCCGCCGATGCCGCTGTACTTCCTCGGTGCGCGGGTGGACGCGATGTATCCGCTCGGCCCGATCTTCCACGGCGCGGGACTCAACATCACCGTGGTGAGCAACAACGGCATGGCTCACATCGGGGTCATCGCGTGCCGCGAGTCGGTGCCGGAGCCGTCGCTGATCGCTGACGGATTCAGCGCCGAGCTGGAGTCGCTGCTCGCCGCGGTGAGCTCTGCTTCCGGATTCTGACGCTGTCGACGGCCTCACAGAAGGCCGGGACGAACGCGGCCGCCTCGAGGACGCATCCGGCGTGACCGCACTGTGCCTCGTGCACCGTGGCCCCCGGGATGCTGTACGCGATGTGGCGCTGCCGCTCGGGCGGGATGACGTGATCGCGCGCGGTGACCACGACGGCGGTCGGGACATTGATCGACTTGAGCCACGGCCCCGAGTTGTGCCGGCCCAGTGAGGCGACTGCCTGGCCGACGGTCCACGGGTGCGTGCTGTTGAACTGGGCGAGTGCCCACTGTCCGGTCTCGGTTGTCGGAACGCTGAGTGCGTTCGCCGTGCGCCGGGCGGCCGCCCTCGTGACGCTGTAGCGGGAGAGGACGTTCAGCGCCCGCATCGCCATCTCCATGCCCTGATGGAAGGCGATCTCGGGCACGTTGGAGCGGAAATGGCTGGTGGTGGCGGCCAGCACGAGGCCGCCGATCTTGTCCGGGTGCTGTCGCCACGCCCGCTGGGCGATCACGCCGCCCATCGAGTACCCGGCGACGATCGGCTTCTCGAGGCCGAGCTCGTCGATGACGGCAGCGACGTCGTCCGCGCAGTCCGAGATCATGAATTGCTCGGACATGATGCCGCGGCCGTGCCAGCGCTGGTCGAACGTGATGACGCGGTAGCCCTTGGCGAGCTCAGCCATGACCGGGAACCAGGTGAGAGGTCCGGTGGTGCCCACGGCGTGCAGCAGAACGACGGCCTGCGCATCCGGGCTTGGGCCGGGCATGTCCGTCAGCCAGGTGCGGCCGCGTCCTGGAAGGTCCAGCCAACGGCCGTCCGGCAGGTCGACCTGGGGAACGTGGAGCCGGTCACGGAGCCACTCGACCGGGGCCTGTGCGCGTTTCAAGGGAGTACACACAGGCGCTAGACTAGAACACGTTATAGAAATCGTGGCGCAGGAGGGTGGCTCGCGTGAACTCGTCGCTTGACAGCGCCATCGTGGGAGAGATCGCTGGAGTGCTCGGCGACGTCCTCGACAAGGGCTCGAACGCGGGCACCTGGTCGGCTGCCGTTGACGCCGGCGTGACGGCTATGGCCGCGCCTGCGGACGTCGGCGGGGAGGGCCTCGGCTTCGATGCCATTGCCGTCCTGCTGCGTGAGCTGGGCAAGCGTGCGCACGATCTTCCCGTCTGGGAGAACCTCGCATGCGGCCTCACGACGGTCGTGAACGCGGGCTCGCCCGCGCTGCAGGCCGACCTCGTCCCACGCATCGTCAGCGGCGACGTGCAGATCGCGCCGGCTCTTGCTGAGGTGGGAGCTGGTATCCCGGTCTCTCCGTCAGTGAGCCTCGCAGGCGGCGCCGTCACCGGCACGAAGATCCGCGTCCCCGTGCTCGAGGGGTCGTCGCTGCTGCTCGTCTCGGCCATGGACGCCGACGGTCCGCGTGCCGTACTCGTCGACCCGAGCGGTCCCGGCGTCGAACGGATCGATGACGTCGCGTCCGCCGACCGTCCCATTGCCACGTATCGCTTCGATGGCGCGCCGGCCGTCCACGTGCTCGAGCGCGACTCTGGCGACGTGCTTCGCCATTACGCGGTGGCAGGGCTGCTGGCCTGGGCGGACGGGCTGCTGGCCGGAGCGCTGGAGCTGACCGCCGAATACGTCCGGACCCGTGAGCAGTTCGGCCGCAAGTTGGCCGAGTTCCAGGCAGTCGCGCAGCAGATCGCCGACGTCTACATCGATGCCCGCGCCGTCGCCCTGGTGGCTGCCGAGGTCGTGCGGCGGGTGGTGTCAGGGCAGCCCCTCGACGATGACCTCCCCATCGCCGCCTACGTCGTCTGCGACCGTGCGGTGCCGGCGGTGCAGACCTGCCATCACCTGCATGGCGGCACCGGCGTCGACATCACGTATCCGCTGAGCCAGTACTTCAGCCGGCTGGTCGACGTCAGCCGGGCGCTGGGCGGGCGGCAGTTGACGCTCTCGCTCGTCCCCGCGGTCGAGAGCACCGGCAAGGGTGCCGAGCTCACCGCCGAGCAGCAGGACTTCCGCCGCGAGATCCGCGACTACTTCGCGACGCTGGTCAGCCGCGAGGACCGGGTCGAGATGCTCACCGACCGCCACGGCCCCGCCTATCACCGAACCATCAAGCAGATGGGCTCGGACAAGATGATGGGCGTCGGCTGGCCGACCGAGTACGGGGGCCGAGGGCTGGGTGGCGTCGAGCAGCAGATCTTCGCCAACGAGGCCGCGCGTGCCGACGTGCACCTGCCGGCGGTGACGCTGCAGACCGTCGGGCCGACCCTGCAGGCGTTCGGCACGCAGGAGCAGAAGGACAAGTTCCTGCCGGACATCCTGGCCGGCGACGTGCATTTCGCCATCGGGTACTCCGAGGCCGACGCCGGAACGGACCTCGCCTCCTTGCGGTGTTCAGCCCGCCGGGACGGCGACGACTTCATCGTCAACGGCCAGAAGATGTGGACCACCGGTGGCCATGCGGCCGACTACATCTGGCTCGCCGTGCGCACCGATCCTGATGCGCCGAAGCACAAGGGCATCTCGGTGCTCATCGTCGACACCACGGATCCCGGGTACTCGTGGACGCCGATCGTCACCTGCGACGGATCGCACCACGTCAACGCGACGTCCTACGACAACGTCCGCGTCCCGGCGAGCATGCTCGTCGGCGAGGAGAACGAGGGCTGGCGGCTGATCACGACGCAGCTCAACCACGAGCGGGTAATGCTTGGCCCGGCCGGCCGGCTGGAGGGCCTGCACGACCTGGTCGCCGAGTGGGCGGACGACCGCGGCCTGCTCGAGCTGCCGGACGTGCGCGAGACGCTCGCGCGGGTGACCGCCACGTTCAGGGTCAACGAACTGCTCAACTGGCAGGTCGCGTCGTCGACATCGTCCGGGACCGACACGATTGCCGATTCATCCGCGTCCAAGGTGTTGGCGTCGGAGGAGGTGCAGGATCTGGGCATGGCCGTGCACGATGTCGTGGCGTTGCACGGTGACCCGACTGACCCGGAGACCGCGTACCTGCTGCACTACCTCGACCTCACCGCCAAGCGGAACCTCGTGCTGACGTTCGGTGGCGGTGTCAACGAAATCCAGCGCGAGCTGATCGCCCAGTTCGGGCTCGGGTTGCCGCGAGTCCCACGATGACCCACGGTGCCGTCCATGGGGAGATCATGGCCGCCGCTGAGCGGATCAAGGAGCTCACCTCGCGGCGCGAGGCGCGCGACCCGGTGAACCAGCCGACGATCAACAACTGGTTGGAGGCGATGGGCGTCGACAATCCACGGTTCGCGGCCGGTGAGGCGCCGCCGTCCATGGCGCAGGTGTGGACGATGTACGGGCTCGGTGGCAAGCCCGCCGCAGATGACCCGCTGCACGCGATGATGAATGTCCTGACCGACGCCGGCTTCACCGCCGTGCTGGGCACCAACTCGGAGCAGTCGTACGACCGGTACCTGCGGGTGGGCGAGCAGGTCCGCGTGGAGACGGCGCTGGAGTCGGTCGTGGGGCCGAAGTCGACCGGCATGGGTGAGGGCTACTTCGTGACGTCGAAGTCGACCTGGTTCGTGGGAGACGAGCCGGTCGGCTCGATGCTGTTTCGCGTCTTCAAGTTCAAGCCGAAGGCGGGCGTCGCGTGATCCGGCCGATGATCAACCGCGACTCCGCGTACTTCTGGGAGGGGACGCAGAAGCAGGAGCTGCGCATCCAGTCCTGCGGCGCGTGCGGTGCGCTGCGGCATCCACCCGGGCCGGCATGCCCGACGTGCGGCGCCTTCGATCGTTCGTACGTGGTCGCATCCGGGACGGGCACGGTGTTCTCCTTCGTCATCCATCGGCACCCGCCGGTACCCGGCAAGGAGCTCCCGCTCGTCCTGGCGTTGGTTGACCTGGACGAAGGCGTCCGGATGGTCGGCGAAGTGCCCCCCATTGATGGGGACAGCGTCGAGGACCTCGCCATCGGCGACCGCGTGCAGATTGACTGGAACGTCGTGGACGACGAGCTCACGCTCCCGATCTGGAGGCGCGCATGAAGCCCGGCGACAAGCTCCCCGAGTGGGAGTTGCCGATCACACCGACGTTCGTCGTGTCCTCGGCCATCTCAACCCGCGACTTCCAGGACGTGCACCACGACCGCGACCGCGCTCAGGCGGCCGGATCCAAGGACATCTTCGTCAACATCCTGACCTCCACAGCGCTGTGCGAGCGCTACGTCACGGCATGGGCTGGCCCTGACGTGGTGATCAAGGGCATCTCGATCCGTCTCGGGGCGCCGGCTTATCCGTACGACACCCTGAGCTTCACTGGCGAGGTCACCGAGGTCGCCGACGGGGTCGCGACCATCGAGGTGACGGCCTCGGTCGAAGCCGGCCATCACATCGTCGGAACCGTTCGGGTGGAGGCGCGATGAGCGGCCTGTCTGGGCGAGCCGCGATCGTCGGCATCGGCGCCACCGAGTTCTCCAAGGAGTCCGGGCGCTCGGAGCTTCAACTGTCGGTGGAAGCCGTGCAGGCGGCCCTTGCCGACTGTGGGCTGACAGCCCAAGACGTCGACGGCCTCACCACCTTCACGATGGACACGTCGTCGGAGATCGCGGTCGCGCGCGAGCTGGGCATCCCGGAGCTGCGCTTCTTCAGCCGGATCAACTACGGCGGCGGCGCGGCGTGCGCCACCGTCCAGCAGGCCGCGATGGCGGTGGCGACCGGAGTTGCGGACGTCGTCGTCGCCTATCGGGGGTTCAACGAGCGCTCCGGCGCCCGCTTCGGGCAGGTGTCCGTCGTCGCCGCCACCCAGGTCAACACCAATGGCCTGGACAACGCCTGGACCTACCCGATGGGCCTCGGCACGCCCGCCGCGACGGTGGCAATGCAGGCGCGGCGCTACATGCACGACTTCGGTGCGACGTCCGAGGACTTCGGGCGGGTGGCCGTCGCCGATCGTCGGCACGCCGCCACCAATCCCAACGCGTTCTTCTACGAGCGGCCGATCACGCTGGAGGAGCACCAGGCGTCGCGGATGATCGTCGATCCGCTGCATCTTCTGGATTGCTGCCAGGAGTCCGATGGCGCCGTGGCGCTGGTCATCACGTCAGCCGAGCGGGCGCGCGACCTGCCGCAGCAGCCGGCGGTCATCGCGGCAGCCGCGCAGGGGAGCGGGTCCGACCAGTTCGTGATGACGTCCTACTACCGGGACGACATCGGCATCCCCGAGATCGGCGTCGTGGGCCGCGAGCTGTGGCGACAGTCAGGCCTGTCGCCGGCCGACATGCCCATGGCGATCCTCTATGACCACTTCACCCCGTACGTCCTGATGCAGCTCGAGGAACTCGGTTTCTGCGGGCGCGGGGAGGCGCCGGACTTCATCCGGGACGGCGCGATCGAACTCGGCGGCCGCCTCCCGATCAACACCCATGGCGGTCAGCTCGGCGAGGCGTACATCCACGGCATGAACGGCATTGCCGAGGCAGTGCGCCAGGTGCGCGGCACGTCGGTGAATCAGGTCGATGGCGCGGACCGCGTGCTCGTCACGGCCGGTACCGGAGTCCCGACCAGCGGGTTGATCCTGTCCACCTGACGTCAGAGACGGACCAGATTTGCGCCCAAGTCCACCTCTGTGAAGTCGAATCCGGTGGATACGGGCGCAAATCTCGACCGGGGACCCCCGAGATGGCTCCCGCCCGATCAGCCAGCCGCCGCGTGCCTTCCGGCTCGCCGGCCGAAGTAGGAGCCATCGGCCAGCTGGAGGCCCGAGGCATAGCCCTTGGCGTCCTGCGCGATGTTCGCCGCGCACGCGCCGGCGGCGTACAAGCCCGCGATGACGGCGCTGTCCTCGCGCCGTACCTGGCCGTCGACCGACGTGGAGAGGCCGCCCATCGTGAAGCCGGCATAGAGGGCCTTGCCGAGCGACAGGTCGAAGGCGCCCCACGGGCCCTGGTCCTGCGGCGCGAGCCATTCGGTGGCCTTGTGGAACTCAGGGTCCTCACCGCGGGCCGCATGCTCGTTGTAGCTGGTCAGCGTTTCCGACAAGGCATCCGTTGGGACGCCCAACCCGGCTGCCATCTCATCGACGGTCTCCCAGCCGTCGACGAACGGGCACAGCGGGAAGGACGGGTGCTCGATGTGGGTGGAGTCGACGATGAGGTACGCGGTCGCATCCGGTTGTTCGAGGGCGAAAGCCGACGTCCGCGAGTGGTACGAGTCCTCTGCGACGAACCGCTTGCCGTGCTTGTTGACGATGATCCCGGTCAGCAGGATGGACGGCGGGTAGAACGGCGCGGTCTGGAACGCCTGGTCCATGAATTTCCACGCGCCACCGGCTGAGGCGCCGAGGCGCAGGCCCAGGCCGTCGTCGTACGTGGACGCCAGCGGGAAGAGCTTGCCGGAGCCGAGCGTCGGCGTGTGCTCGGCCACCATGTCGGCGTTGCCGACGAAGCCGCCGGCGGCGAGGATGACGCCCTTCGCGCGGATGGCGCCGGACTCCTTGAACTTGCGCCACCGGACGCCGACCACCGCGTCGCCGTCGACGATCAACGCGCTCGCGCCCGTCTCGTACCGGATGTCGACGCCGGCCTTCGCCAGCTGGTCGTTGAGGCAGTCGAGGACGAGCTTGGCGCCGCCCATGTCGCCGGGTACGGGCACCTTGTGGCCGCGCGGCGCCGGCTTGGCCATGGTCGAATACGGCCACACCTTCTCGTTGCCGGTGAACATCACGCCCTCGGTGCCCGGCTGGATCACGGCCTTGCCGGGGAAGTAGGAGCGCTCGAACTCGAAGCCCAGCGCCTCCAGCCAGTCGAAGTGCTCGACCGAGTCCTGGCAGAAGGCCTCGATCTTGTCGGCCTCGGGCTCCCGGCTGACCGCGGTCAGGTACTTCGCCATCTCCTCGGCGGAGTCCTCGATGCCGGTCGCCTTCTGGACGGCTGTACCGCCGCCGAGATAGAAGTGCCCGCCGGCCATGGCGCTCGTACCGCCGTACACCGCGGCCCGTTCGAGCAGGATCACGCGTGCGCCCGACCGCGCCGCTTCCAGCGCAGCCGAGCCACCGGCAATGCCGAAGCCGATCACGACGACGTCGACCTCGTCGGTCCATTCCGTGACGTCCTCAGCGGCGACGGGCTGGGGGAGCTCGGTGCTCATCAGGCCTTCACCAGGACGACGTCGGAGAGCGCGGGGCGGCCTTCGACGGTGGCCTGCATCAGCACGCGATCACCCTCGTCCCACATGGCGATCTCCAGTGTCTCGCCCGGGAAGACGACGCCGGCAAACCGCGCGGAGAACGAGCCGACCGCCGACGCGTCGCCGCCGAGCACGGCCTCGGTGGCCTCGCGCAGCGTGATGCCCCACGTGCAGAGCCCGTGCAGGATCGGCGCCGGGAAGCCGGCCTTGGCGGCGAACTCAGGATCTGCGTGGAGCGGGTTGCGGTCGCCGCAGAGCCGGTACAGCAGGGCCTGCTGCGGCGTGATGTCGTAGGACGCCGTCGCGTCGGGGGAGCGCTCGGGCAGCTCGACGCTGGACGAGGGGCCGCGGTCGCCGCCCCAGCCGCCTTCGCCGCGGACGAAGATGGTGGACGTCACCGTCCAGAGCAACGTGCCGTCGTCGGCGACGGCGTCGCCCTGCTGCGCGATGACGGCGGCTTTTCCCTTGTCCCACACGTCGGTGATGCGTGTGCGCAGAGTCGCCGAGCCGGACGTCGGGATCGGGCCGTGCACCTGAATGCCCTGCGAACCGTGCAGCACCTGCGCCAGGTTGATGTCGCAGCCGGGCAGGTCGAGCGCGGGCGGATCAGTCTGGTGGAAGCTCGGGGCAACCACGCCGAACGAGGGCAGGACCTGCAGCTGCTCGTTGTCGAGGGTGTACCGAAGGTCCACGCCGCCGATGGCGAGTTGGTAGAGCAACACGTCCGACGATGTCCAGGCGAACGAGACCTCGGGCAGCTCGGCGCCAATGGCCTTGGACGGATCGATGGGCATCAGGACTTCCCTTCAGCGATGTCTTCGGCGGCCAGGTACCCGAAGACGAGCGCGGGGCCGATCGTGCCGCCCGGCCCGGGGTAGGTGTTGCCCATGACCGCCGACGAGACGTTGCCGGCGGCATACAGGCCGGGAATGACCGTGCCCTCCTCGCGCAGGACGCGGGCATGCTCGTCGGTGACGAGGCCGCCCTTGGTGCCCAAGTCGCCGGGCACGATCGTGACCGCGTAGAACGGGCCCTTCGCGATGGGGGCCAACGAGCAGTTCGGCTTCACGGTGGGGTCCGAGTAGTACTTGTCGTAGGCGCTCTCGCCGCGGTGGAAGTCCTCGTCGACCCCGGATTCGGCGAAGCGGTTGAACCGGTCGACGGTGGCGGTCAATGCGCCTGCGGGGACCCCGATCTTCTCGGCGAGCTCCTCGAGGGTGTTGGCCCGCTTGACCACGCCGTCCTTGTACCAGCGGCCGGGGAATGGCTGCCGCCCCGGGACGCCGGCGAACAGATACCGATTGCGATAGGTCGTGTCGAAGATCATCTGCGACGGGATGTGGCCGACGCCGGTGGCCTCGCCCTTGTGGATCTCGTGCGTGGCCTCGACGTAGGGCAACGCCTCATTCATGAAGCGCTGGCCGGCAGCGTTGACGATGATCGAACCGGGAAGGTTGCGCTCGGCCAGGCAGAACCAGGCGCGGCCCGGCAGGGGGATCGTCGGACCCCACCAGGCATCGTCCAGGAGATCGGTCGCGGCGCCGGCCGCCGTGCCGGCCAGCAGGCCACCCCCTGTGTTGGACGGCGCGCCGGTCGACCATTCGTGCGAGGTGGGTCCGGGCAGGAACTTCTCGCGCAGCTCCTGGCTGTGCTCGAAGCCGCCCGAGCCGAGGATGACGCCACGGGTGGCGCGGATCTCCCGCCGCTCGCCGTCATGCCTCACGACGACTCCCGCGACTCGGCCGTCCTCGACCAGCAAGTCGAGCAGCTCGGCGTCGTACTCCACCTGGACGCCCGCGTCGATGAGCCCCTTGCGGAGGCCGATCGCGATGGCATTGCCCATCGCGTACATCTTCTTGCCGGTCGCCATGGCCCACAGGCGCTTGAGCATCACCTTGACCATGGTGAGCGGGCCCTTGAGAGTCCGCAGCCCGAGGCTGAGCTTGCGGAAATCCGCCTGCGTGACGATCAGGTTGGCCGGTGCCTTGGTGTACGGGGGATGCAGGCGGTCCAGCTCGTCGCCGAGGAAGCGGCAGTCCATGGGAACCGGCTCGACACTGCGTCCGCGCGGGCGGCCACCGGGTTGTTCGGGCAGGTAGTCGGCGTACTCGGGCACCCAGGTGAACCGGACGGGCGTGGAGTCACGGATGAACTCCAGGACCTCTGGGCCGCGGTCCAGGTAGGTGTCGCGCCGCACTTTCGGGACGATGTCGCCGACGATGGCGTCGAGGTAGAGCTTCGCTGCTTCAGCGTCACCCGGATCGACCTGGCCGGCCGCCTCGAGGGCATAGTTCCCGGGAATCCAGACCCCGCCGCCCGAGCGCGCGGTGGACCCGCCGAACCAAGGGCTTTTCTCGATCAGGAGGGTGCGCAGGCCATGGCGTCGGCTGGCCGCCAGGGCAGCGGTCATCCCCGCGCCACCGGCGCCGACGACGATCACGTCGAATGACACGTCGGACTCTCGTTCCACTGAACAAGTTCTAGCACAAATCTAGAACGTGTTCTACTATTGGACCCATGACTGACGCACACGATGTGAAGGCCGCCGTACGGGACTTGCTGCCCACGTTGCGCGAACGCGCGGACGAGACCGAGCGACTCCGGGTCGTCCCGGATTCATCGATCAAGGAGCTCGAGGAGTCCGGTTTCTTCCGCCTGCTGCAGCCGCGCCGGTTCGACGGCCTCGAGGCCGATCCCATCGATTTCTACACCTGCGTCCGCGAGATCGCCGGCGCCTGCGGCTCGACCGGCTGGGTGTCCAGCGTGCTGGGCGTGCACCCGTGGCAGATCGCACTGTTCGCCGATGAGGCGCAGCAGGCGGTGTGGGGCGAGGACACCAACGTTCGCGCCTCGTCGTCGTACGCACCGACGGGGAAGGCCGTCCAGACCGAGGGCGGGTTCAACCTGTCCGGTCGCTGGAGCTTCTCGTCCGGTTGCCAGCACGCGACGTGGGTTCTCCTCGGGGGGCTCGTCTACAACGCAGAAGGCCAGATCGTCGACTTCCGCACGTTCCTCGTCCCACGGGACAAGTACGAGATCATCGACGTCTGGAACGTCGTCGGCCTCGCCGGTACCGGCTCCAACGACATCGTGGTCGAGGAGACCTTCGTCCCCGAGACGTTCACGCTGTCGATGAGCGACACCGGCCGCTGCTTCGGGCCGGGCCAGGAGCAGAACACCGGCGATCTCTACAAGCTGCCGTTCCACTCGCTGTTCACGACCACCATCGCGACGCCGATCGTCGGCATGGCGCAGGGCGCGTATGCCGACCACGTCGACATGCAGCAGAAGCGTGTCCGTGCCGCCTACATCGGCGAGAAGGCGTCGCTCGATCCGTTTGCGGCTGTGCGCATCGCCAAGGCGTCGTCGGAGATCGACGCCGCCTGGGCGCTGCTGGTCCAGAACATCCGCGAGGAGCAGGAGTACGTCGCGAAGGGTGAGACCATCCCGCTCTCGCTGCGCCTGCGCGTCCGTCGCGACCAGGTGCTGGGCACCGCTCGTGCCATCGGCGCGATCGACAGCCTCTTCGAGGCCTCCGGCGGCCGAGCCCTCGCCAGCGGCACCCCGCTGCAGCGGGCGTGGCGCGATGCGCATGCCGGCCGTGTCCACGCCGCGAACGATCCCGAGCGCGCGCTGCAGATGTTCGGCGCCTCCGAGTTCGGCCACAAGATCGACCCGGGGATGTACTGAGGTGCCCTTCTCTCGGGAAGAGACGCGGCGGTCCCAGCGCATACCGTTTGGGGCCGGCAAGATCACGCTGAACTACTACGAGGCGGGCACCGGCTCGCCCGACGTGGGCGGCGGCCTTCCGCTGATCATGCTGCACGGTGGCGGACCCGGCGCGTCGTCATGGTCGAACTTCGGTCCCGCACTCCCCGGATTCGCGGCAAGCTTCCGCACGCTGCTGGTCGACCAGCCCGGCTTCGGTCAGTCGGACAAGCCGACCGTGACGGCCAACTACTTCCGCTTCGCCTCCGACGCCGTCGTGAAACTGATGGACGAGCTCGGCATCGAGAAGGCCCACATCCTGGGCAACAGCCTCGGTGGCGGCACGGCGACGCGGCTCGCGTTGTCATACCCCGAGCGCGTGGGACGGCTCGTCCTGATGGGTCCCGGTGGGCTCTCCCTGAACCTGTTCCACGCCGACCCGACGGAGGGCGTGCAGCGGCTGATGGACTTCGCGGCCAACCCGTCGAAGGAGGCGCTGCGCGCCTTCATCTCGACGATGGTGGTCAACCAGGCGCTCGTCACCGACGAGCTCGTCGAGGAGCGCTTCGCCGACGCCACCGCGTCGGGCGCGGGGGAGGCGATGGCGTCGATGGGTGCCTCGTTCTGGAACCCCGACTGGGCCGAGGACGGCATGCTCTGGCGCGAGGTGCACCGGCTGCGGCATCGCGTACTGCTCACGTGGGGTCGCGAGGATCGGGTCAACCCGCTCGACGGCGCGCTGGTCGCCCTGAAGCAGATCCCCAACGCACAGCTGCATGTGTTCCCGCGGTGTGGTCACTGGGCCCAGCTGGAGGCGCCTGACGATTTCCGCGACGTGACCACAACGTTCCTTGCACCGCATCAGGAGAAGCGATGATCGACATCAAGTCCATGGGCTACGTCCGCGTGGCCAGCACCGATCTCGCGGCGTGGGAGCTGTTCGCCGAGAAGGTGCTCGGACTCGTGCGCGGTTCCGGCCCCACGGACGGCAACCTCTACTACCGCATCGACGAGGTGTCGGCGCGGCTCGTCGTCTTCCCGTCCGACGTCGACCAGCTGGCCTGTGTCGGCTGGGAGGTCGCCGACCACCAGGCCCTCGACGCGGCGCGCGACCACCTGAAGAACGCGGACATGGCGTTCGAGGAGGGCACGGCCGAGGAGCTGGCTGAACGCAGGGTGCAGGAGCTCATCCGCTTCACCGACCCGTTCGACAACGTTTTCGAGCTGTTCCACGGCATCACCTACGAGCGCAAGGAAGCCATCACCCCGTACGGCCAGCGCTTCGTCACCGGCGATCAGGGAATGGGCCACGTCGTCATCCCGGTCAGCGACGACGTCGAGGCGCTCCGCTTCTACACCGAGACGCTCGGCTTCCGGCTGCGCGACTCGATGAGCATGCCTGGCGAGTTCGTCGGCAAGCCGGCCGGCTCCAAGGTCTGGTTGCGCTTCCTGGGCGTCAACCCGCGGCACCACTCGCTCGCGTTTCTGCCGATGCCGAATCCCAGCAAGTGCGTCCACATCATGCTCGAGGTCGAGCGACTCGACGACGTGGGCCGTGCGCTGGAGCGCGTCCGCCGGTACAAGGCGCCGCTGTCGGCGACGCTGGGCCGTCACATGAACGACCAGATGGTCTCGTTCTACGTGAAGTCGCCCGGCGGCTTCGACGTAGAGTTCGGCACGGACGGACTGACCGTCGACGACCACCGATGGGTCGCCCGCGAGTCGACGGCGGTGTCGTACTGGGGCCACGAGTTCGGTCAGTCAGGCTGATGGCCGTGAGCCGCATCGATATCCCGGACGGCATGGCACCCGATGCCGCCCAGACGTGGCCGCCGCGCGAGCTGATCGACTCCTTCCTCGGCAGCTTCGACTTCTCGGCGACCGAGGTCAGTGGCGAGGTCGAGGGACTTGCGGAGTTCCGCTCCGTCCTGGGCCGCTTCGCCTCCGGCGTGACGATCGTGACGTCGGCGACGTCCGATGGACCCGTCGGCATGACGTGTCAGTCCTTCTCGGCGCTGTCCTTGAACCCGCCGCTGGTGATGTTCGCACCGGCCAAGACGTCGCGAGCCTGGCCGCTCATCCACCGGGCTGGCCATTTCACCGTCAACCTCCTGGCGGCCGACCAGGAAGACCTCTCGACCAACTTCGCGATCTCCAAGGCGGACAAGTTCGGCGGCGTCGACTGGTCGCCGTCCACCGAGCACGGCGACCCGCGGCTGGCCGGATGCGTCGGCTGGATCGACTGCAAGGTGCACAACGTCCACGCCGAGGGCGACCACTACATCGTGGTCGGCCGGGTACTGGAGCTCGTCGAGGGGACGGCGGGCGAGCCGCTGCTCTTCTACCGCTCCGGCTACCGGAAGCTGGACTAGAGCCGTGGAGGACATGACGATCCGGCGCTCGAGCCGGGATCAGGCCTGGGTGCAAGCGCGGCTGCAGGAATGGCTCGGCACTGCCGACGTCACGGTCCACGCCGGAGTCGACTCCAACGGCATGTCGAGCGAGACGGTGCTGCTGTCCGTCGACGGGTCGGAGTACGTCGCCCGAGTCGCGCCGTCGCCGGAGGACCTGCCGGTGTTCCCGACCTACGACCTGCAGGCGCAGTACGACGCCATGCGGCTGGCGGGTGAGCTGTCCGGGATCCCGGTTCCGGCGGTCGGCCTGATTGAGCCCACGGGCGATGTGCTCGGATCGCCCTTCTTCCTGATGGAGCGCCTCGAGGGCGCCGTGCCGCCCGACGTCATGCCCTACACGTTCGGCGACAACTGGCTGTTCGACGCCGATCTGGAGCAGCAGCTCGCGCTGCAGCGCAACACCATCGAGGTCCTCGCGAAGCTGCATGGCATCCGCGACGCGGCGTCCACGTTCGACTTCCTCGACCCGGCGCTGGCCGGTCACACGGGCGAGACGCCCTTGATGCGCAACCTCGCCAAGACGCGTGCCTGGTACGACTATGCCGTCCAATCCGAGGGTGGCAGTCCGCGGTCGCCGCTCATCGAGCGGGGACTGGCCTGGCTTGCGGCCAACCTGCCGGCGGAGAGCGACACCGTCCTGGCCTGGGGAGACTCTCGCATCGGCAACGTCATGTATCGCGACTTCGCGCCGGTGGCCGTGCTCGACTGGGAGATGGCGACGCTGGGGCCGCGCGAGATGGACCTCGCGTGGCTGGTGTTCGCCCACGCCGTCTTCCAGGAGATCGCCCACGTTCTCGAGCTGCCCGGCATGCCCGACTTCCTGACGGCCGAGGACGTGGTGGCGACCTACCGGGAGCTCACTGGCGTCGAGGTCGGCGACCTCACCTGGTTCCAGGTCTACGCCGCCGTCGTCTGGGGCATCGTCTTCCTGCGGACGAGCGCCCGGCAGATCCACTTCGGCGAGATCGAGCAACCCGAGGACCCGGAGTCGGTCATGCATCACCGGCCGCTGTTCGAGCGGCTGCTCGACCAGGCGGGCGCGTGACGAACCTTCACGGCGAGTACGTCGGCGTCGGGCCGCTCGACGAGTTCCCGATCCACCAGGTCGCCCGTCCGGTGGCGTGGGCCGGAACCAGCGACCGCAACTTCTACGACCGCTGCTATCTCAACGCCCATGACCGCTCCGGCGACATCTTCCTCATCACGGGCTTGGGCTTCTATCCCAATCTCGGCACCAAGGACGCGTACGTCCTGCTGAATCGCAACGGACAGCAGACTGCCCTTCACATGGGCGACGCGTGCGACCCGCGCGGGGCCGACCGGATGGACCAGCAGGTCGGCACCTACTGCATCGAAGTCGTCGAGCCGATGCGAAAGCTGCGGGTTGTGCTGGAGGAGACCGAGGGCATCGGCCTCGACCTGACCTGGGACGGCTCGTTCCCCGTCGTCCAGGAGCTGCCGCACGTGATGCGGCAAGGCGCCGGGACGATCGTCGACGCCCAACGGTTTGCTCAGGTGGGCACGTGGGAAGGCACGATCGCGATCGACGGCGAGGACATTGCCGTGACGCCAGATCTCTGGGTCGGCACCCGGGACCGATCCTGGGGCATCCGTCCCGTCGGCGAAGCGGCTCCCGCCGGCAAGCCCGCCGATCCGGCCTTCGAGGGCATGTGGTGGCTGTACGTCCCGCTGCGCTTCGACGACTTCAGCGTGGTCATCATCATCCAGGAGACGCCCGACGGCTTCCGGATCCTCAACGACTGCACGCGGGTGTGGAGCGACGGCCGCGTCGAGCAGCTCGGCTGGCCGCGCGTCGCCATCCACTACGAGCGCGGCACACGAGTTCCGAGCGGAGCAACCATCGTCTGCACCACACCGACCGGCGAGGAGCTGGTGCTCGAGGTGGCATCGAAGTTGGCCGCGCCGCTGCACATCGGCGGCGGCTACGGCGGTGACTCCGACTGGTCACACGGCACATGGCGTGGCGCAGGATTCGTCGAACGCGTCACGTACGACCTGGCTGACCCCGCGGTCGCAGGACGCGTGATGTTCGGGGTCATCGATCACGTCGGCCACGCCATCGCACGTGGCGCGGGGGCGGACGGTGCCGAGGGCTGGGGACTCTTCGAGCACGGGATCCTCGGGCGCCACGACCCGAGCGGCTTCAGCGACTGGTTCGACGTCGCTCCCTGAGTTGTGCCGGATCAGTCCACAGGTCCAGCTGATGGTCTCGGTTGTACACAGGCCCGGAACATTTGGTCGTGACTCCTCTGGCGGCTTGGAATCGTGGGAGGTCCAGTCGATACTGACGAGGTGAGCACCATGACCGAGCCCCAGTCTTGGGTATTGATCGGAACGTTCAGTTCCTCGATATTCGGCATGCTCACGCTGTTCGGGGTCATGTTGACGCGGACTCTCGATTCACGCCTTGAGGCCATGGAGATGCGGCTGTCCGCACGGTTAGACACGAAATTTGACGCGCTCGATCGAGATGTCCAGGCCATCGCACGTCATGTGTTTGGTGAGCCGGGCAACTAGCTCACAGAAAGACGAGCAGGCCGATTGCTGCCGGTACGTCCCACACCAAGCAGGTCTGGATGTACCAGAGCGGGATGCCGCGGAGCCCGAGCACGTGGTGGTCGCGATGGTGAAGCGCGTCCCAGGTGCCGTGTGCAGCCCAACCGAGCGCGAGCCAGCGCGGGTCAAGGGAGAGGGCGAGCACGATGCTGGCGATCCCGACCGCCAGGAACGCCCACTCGATCAGCCGTTCCCGTGAGCTGCCCCAGGCGAGCGAGAAGGTGGGGTAGACGCTGTAGAGAATGGCGACCGAGATGCAGCCGAGGGTGAGGCCGATCTCCGGCTGCTTCGCGACGACGACCGTGACGATCGCGCCGACGACTCCGATGAGTGCCGCCACCCGAGCCGAGATCAGGTGCTGGAACTTCGACTCAGGTCGGCCGAGGGCGGCGATCGCGTTCATGCTCGCAGACTAACGAGCGTCGAGGATTCCGGCGCGGAGTTGGTGGGACTGGCCGGCCAGCTGAGCGAGGGCGTGCGCGCGCTTGAAGACCAGGTGCGCGTCGTGCTCCCACGTGATCGCGATGCCGCCATGGAGCTGGATCGTCTCCGCAGCCACCTTCTGGACCGCGTCGATGCAGTATGCGGCCGCAACGGTCGGGTCGAGCTCGCGCGTCGCCGCTGCCCACGCCGATGAGCGAGCCATCTCGACGAGAACGAGCATGTCGGCCATCCGGTGCTTCAATGCCTGGAAGGAGCCGATCTGGCGTCCGAACTGGATGCGCTCCTTGGAGTACGCGACGGTCATGTCGAGCCCACGTTGGGCGCAGCCGACGGCCAAGGCCGAGATGCCGATGAGCAGGGCGTTGCGCGCGCGCGTTGCGGCGGCCGCGCCGTCTTCGCTCAGGACGCGGCCGGGCTTGACGTCCGTGACTGTGGCGAAGCGGAGGGTCGGATCCATCGCCGGTGCCTCGTCGATGTGCGCTGAGTCCAGCAGGACCAGTCCCCGATCGTCGACGGCCAGCAGGATCGTCGCCTGCGCACCGTAGAGGACCGGGCCATCGGCCACGAAGGTCGCCACCTCGCCAGCCTCGATCCGTTCGAGCAGATCAGCGTTGTCGGTTCCGCGGAGGGCTTCGCTCGCCACCAGCGACGCCAGCAGCGGCGTGGGCGCCAGCGAGTGCCCGAGCTCCTCCAGGACGGGGGCCGTGTCGGCGACGTCGAGCCCGGCAACACCGATCTGCTCGCAGAGGGTCGACCAGAGGCCTGTGTCGAAGCCCTGGTCAGAATCCATTGCCGTCCGCACGGCGGCGCTGTCGGCCCGCTTGGCCAACAACGCGCGCACGGCGGCGGCGAGGTCGTTCTGTTCGGCGGTACGCATCAGTGCCTCTCCGTCAATGCATCGATGACCCGCACGCGGTGCATGCGCGCGGTTCCCCACGTCACCATGAGTCCTCGCACGCGCAGCAGCCACAGGGACAGATCGTGCTCCCGGGTGTAGCCGATCGCGCCGTGCACCTGAAGGGCCGTGCGGGCAGCCAGCCACGCCGCGTCGCCCGCAGCGATCTTTGCCGCTGACACGTCGCGGTCGCGCTCTGCGCTCGATTCGAGCGGATGCAGGGCCGCCGCGTAGACCAGCGGCCGCACGAAGTCGAGCGCGATGCGGACGTCGGCCAGGGCATGCTTGATGGCCTGGTACGAGCCGATGGGCCGGCCGAACTGGGTGCGCTGCTGGACGTAGCTGACGGAGTCGGCAAGCATCCGCTCACCAGCGCCGAGAAGCTCGGCCGATGCGGCCAGCGCCGCGGTTGACCACGACGCCACGGAGACTTCCGCCGCGCGGTGTCCCGTGGGTACGGTACGGAACAATCTTCGTACCGGATCAATAGACGGGACCCGGTCGCCGACGTGGGCAAGCCGAAGGGCCCCGTCGTCAGCAGTGAGGACAAGGTCAGCCACGTCGGCGTCGAGCGCGTAGGGCGTCCCGGTGGGGACCGCGACAGTGGCGACCGACCCGCTTGCGATGGCCTTGCGGATGTCTGCTGCTGGTGTCGTGGCCAGGTAGGCCGCTGACTCGATCCACGGGCCGGGCGCCGCGTGCCGTCCGATGGCTTCCATGGCGATCACGAGCTCGACGGCGGAGGCTCCGAGCCCGTCGTCCTCCTCGGGAACGAGCAGGGCAGAGACTCCGGCATCGGCGAGCCGGCGCCACAGTTTCAAACCGGGCTGGTGATCGCCGCCAGCCCACGCCCGGGCTGCCCTGGGCGCGTCCGCGCGGCTCAGGAGATCATCCAGCGACGTGGCGAAGTCGCGCTGGTCGTGACTCAGTTCGAACTTCATCCGCGAACCTCCCGCGGAAGGCCGAGGATGCGCTCGGCGATGATGTTGCGCTGGATCTCGTTCGTCCCGGCGTAGATCGGGCCGGACAGCGAGAACAGGTGCCCGTCCGTCCAGGGTGACTCGACCTCGGCTTCGGGGCCGAGCAGGTCGAGAGCGGTCTCGTGCAGAGCGATGTCGAGCTCGGACCAGA
Organism: Aeromicrobium sp.; assembly: GCA_045806885.1. Lineage (GTDB taxonomy): Bacteria > Actinomycetota > Actinomycetes > Propionibacteriales > Nocardioidaceae > Aeromicrobium. Next base: position 99,699 of record JBJMIJ010000016.1, on the reverse strand, counting down.
AGACCTTGTTGATCGAGCCGGCGGCTCCCATCTCGCCGCCGTCCGCCAGGCGCGTGACGGTGCCCCACGTGTACAGCCGGTAAGCCTGCGCCTTGATCCAGGCATCGACGACGCCGGTCATCGTTGCGTCGAACGGCCCGTCCATCTCGGACCAGAGATCAACGAGCCGATCGGCGGCGGCGCAGAAGCGGCCGGGGGAGCGCAGCGACAGTCCGCGCTCGTTGCCGGCGGTGCTCATCGCCACCCGCCAGCCATCGCCAGGCGCCCCGAGGACGTCGGCGTCGGGCACGAACACGTCGTCGAAGAACAGCTCGGCGAATCCCGGGTCGCCGTCGAGCTGGGCGATGGGCCGGACGGTGACGCTGGGCGCGTCCAACGGGAACAGGAAGTACGTCAGGCCGTGATGGCGTTCGGCGTCCGGGTCACTGCGGAACAGCCCGAAGCCCCAGTGCGCGAACGACGCCCGCGAGCTCCAGGTCTTCTGGCCGTTGAGCAGCCAGCCGCCATCAGTGCGCGTCGCGGTCGAGCGTAGTGATGCGAGGTCGGACCCGGCCTCGGGCTCGGACCAGGCCTGGGCCCACACCTTCTCGCCGGTGCCCATCAACGGCAGCAAGCGCGCCTGCTGCTCCGGCGTCCCGTGGTCGAACAGGATCGGCGCGAGCAGGAAGATGCCGTTCTGCGACACCCGGCCAGGTGCGCCGGCGCGGTAGTACTCCTCCTCGAAGATCACCCACTCGACGAGCGATGCCTCGCGGCCGCCGAACTCCTCGGGCCACGAGACGACCGACCAGCGGGCGTCGGCGAGCTTGCGCTCCCACGCCTGGTGCGCGGCGAACCCCTCGGCAGTGTCCATGGACGGCAGCGGCTCGGCCGGCACGTTGGCTTCGAGCCAGGCCCGAGCCTCGGCCTGGAAGGCGAGCTCGTCGTCGGTAAAGTCGAGGTTCATTTCTTGTCTTCAGCTGCCTTGTTCCGGGCCGCCATCGACTTCGCGTCGAGGCCACCCAGCGAGTCGTCGGAGATCTCGGCGTTGTGGGCGTGCGCGAAGTGGTGGAGTCCGAAGACGCTGTCCATGCCGGCGCGCAGGCCCTGCAGGTCTTCGGCCTGGTTGATCGCCTTCTTCGTGAGCGCGAGGCCGAACCGCGGCATGGCGGCGATGCGGCCGGCCATCGCCGCAACCGTCGACTCCAGCTCGTCGCGCGCGACGACCTGGTTCACCATGCCCAGTTCCTGCGCGCGCTGCGCGGTGAAGCGGTCGCCGGTGTACAGGAACTCCTTCGCGGCGCGCGGGTTCATGACCCACGGATGCGCGAAGTACTCGACGCCGGGAATGCCCATCCGGACAACCGGATCGGAGAAGAACGCGTCGTCGCTGGCCACGATGAAGTCGCACGACCACGCGAGCATCAGCCCGCCGGCGATGCAGGCGCCGTGGACAGCCGCGATCATCGGCTTCGGGATCTCCCGCCACCGCCGGCACATACCCAGGTATACCTCGGACTCGCGGGCGAAGCGCAGGTCGCCGCCCTCCTTGTCCACGTGGTCCCACCAGATGACGGCCTTGCGCTCGAAGGACGTGTCGACGTCGCGGCCCGGCGTCCCGATGTCGTGGCCGGCGCAGAAGTGGTCGCCATTGCCGGCGAGCGCGATGACGGCGACATCGTCGTCGTTGACCGCGCGGGTGAAGGCCGCGTCGAGCGCATACGTCATGGCCGAGTTCTGGGCGTTGCGGTACTCCGGCCGGTTCAGCCTGACCCAAGCGACGCGGTCGATGACCTCGTACGTGACGACCTCTTCAGTCATGCCCGGCTCCTCAACTCGTTCTTCAGCACTTTGCCCGAAAGATTGCGGGGGAGCGCGTCAATGGTCTCGACGTAACGGGGAATCTTGAAGTTGGCGAGCCGTTCCTTGGCGAACTCGAGCAGCTCTTCGGCGGTGGCCGTGCCGACGACGAACGCCTTGCCCACCTCGCCGAGGCGCTCGTCCGGCACGCCGATGACTGCGACGTCCTGGACGCCCTCGGCGCGCAGCAGCGCCTGCTCGACCTCGGCCGGGTAGACGTTGAAGCCGCCGGAGATGTACATGTCCTTGAGCCGGTCGGTGATGCGCAGGTTGCCGGCTTCGTCGAGGTTCCCGACGTCGCCGGTGTGCAGCCAGCCATCGGCGTCGATGGCGGCGGCGGTGGCCTCCGGGTCGTCAAGGTAGCCGAGCATGACGTGGTCGCCGCGAACGAGGAGCTCGCCTTCTTCACCGATGCGCGTCTCCATTCCCGGGATGGCACGGCCGGAGGTCGTGGCGATCGTCTCGGCGTCGTCGCCCTGCCGGCACATCGTGACCACGACCGCCTCGGTCATGCCGAAGGCGGTGAGCACGTCGTCGAAGCCCAGCTCGTCCTTCATGCGCTCGATCAGCACGACCGGGATCATGGCGGCGCCGGTGACGGCCAGCCGGAGCGAGCTGAGGTCGTATGCGCTGCGATCCGTGGCCAGCATGGCCTGGTAGATCGCGGGGGCGCCCGGGAAGACGGTGATGCGCTCGGACTCGATGAGCCTGAGCGTCTGCTGGAGATCGAATGTGGCCACCGGGTACAGCGTGGCGCCCGTCAGCAGCCCCACCACGATGCCGATCTTGTAGCCGAACGAGTGGAAGAACGGATTGACCACGAGGTACCGGTCGTCGGGGCGGATACCGGCGACCTCGGCCCATGCGCGCGCGACGCCGATCGTCTGTCGGTGGGCCGACATCGCGCCCTTCGGGCGTCCCGTCGTGCCGGAGGTGAAGAGGATGTCCGCGACGTCGTCGGGGGAGACAGCGTCGGCCCGCTGCTGCACGTCCGCGCCGTCAGTTGGCAGGGCGGTGATGTCGAGCAGCGTGCGCCCCGGAACGAGGGGAGTGAGGTCGGCGATCTGGGTGCGATCGAGGAAGCCGTCCGAGACGACGACGAGCCTGGCGTCCGTGCGCTCGACGATGTCCGCGACCTCGTGCGCGGTGTAGCGCGAGTTCGCCGGGATGAGGACACCGCCGGCGTACGAGGTGGCGAGGGCCGCAACCACCCAGTCGATGCTGTTCGGTCCCCACAGCACCAGGCGGTTGCCGGGCTCCAACCCGAGGCCGGCGTAACCGCTGGCCGTCGCTCGCACGCGCTCCAGCAACTGGGCGAAACTCACCGTCTGATCGCCGTCGACGAAGGCCGGATGGTCGCCGAACCGCTCGGCGGCGGCGCGCAGCACTGCGGGCAGTGTGTCGTGCACCGGCTCTCCTCCAGGACCTAACCAAACAAGTGCTTGGTAGGCTACTCTAGCAGCGTGATCACGACGGATGAAGCCTTCCGGGACGAAGTGCGCACCTGGCTGGCCGACAACCTGAGCGGTGAGTTCGCCGGGCTTCGCGGTCGGGGCGGTTCGGGCCGTGAGGACGAGGCGTTCGACGAGCGGCTCGCCTGGAATCGCCACCTGGCGAAGCACGGATGGAGCTGTGTTGGCTGGCCCACCGAGTACGGCGGACGGGGCCTGTCTCTCAGCCAGCAGGTGATCTTCCACGAGGAGTACGCCCGTTCGGGCGCGCCCACGCGGGTCAACCACTTCGGCGAAGAGCTCATCGGCCCGACGATCCTCGCGTTCGGCACCGAGGAGCAGAAGTCCCGCTTCCTCCCGCGCATCCAGGCGGTCGAGGAGCTGTGGTGCCAGGGCTATTCAGAGCCTGGCGCCGGGTCTGACCTGGCGAACGTGGCGACCAAGGCCGTGCTCGACGGGCCCGAATGGGTCATCGACGGCCAGAAGATCTGGACCTCCCTGGCCCAGTTCGCCCAGTGGATCTTCGTGGTGTGCCGCACGACGCCCGGCTCGACCCGGCACCAGGGCCTGTCCTTCCTGCTCGTGCCGATGGACCAGCCCGGCGTCGAGGTGCGACCCATCGTCCAGCTGACCGGCAGCGCAGAGTTCAACGAGGTCTTCTTCACCGGAGCCCGCACGGACGCCGACCTCATCCTCGGCGAGCCCGGCGACGGCTGGCGGGTGGCGATGGGCCTGCTGGGCTTCGAGCGCGGCGTCTCGACGCTCGGCCAGCAAGTCGGCTTCGAGCGTGAGCTGTCAGATCTCATAGACGTCGCCAAGGAGAACGGCTCCTTCGACGACCCCATCCTGCGCGACCGCCTTGCCCAGGCGAAGGTCGAGCTAGCGGTGATGCGGGCCAACGCGGCGCGCGGGCTGTCCGGCGTCCTCGCTGGTCAGGGCTCAGATGCCGGCGGAGGTGCCGCCTCGATCGGCAAGCTCGTCTGGGCGAACTGGCACCGCCGGCTCGGTGACCTGGCGATGGCGGTCCTGGGGCCCGACGGGCTCCTCGCGGACGGCGCTCCGTACGAGCTCAACCGCTGGCAGCGGCTCCACCTGTTCTCCCGCGCCGACACCATCTACGGCGGCAGCGACGAGGTGCAGCGCAACATTCTCGCCGAGCGGGTCCTCGGACTACCGCGTGAACCGAAGGGCACCGCATGACAACCGCACCTGAATACGTCGCCGGCCACGGCCTGCTGCGCGACCGGGTCGTCGTCGTGACGGCCGGTGCGGGCGCGGGCATCGGCGCCTCTGTCGTCCGGCGTGTGCTCGAGGAGGGCGCCCGCGTCGTCGTCGGCGACACGCACGAGAAGCGCTTGGCCGAGACGCAGGATTCACTCGCGTCGGAGTTCGGCGCGGATCGGATCGTGACGGCGCTCAGCGACGTCACGAACGAGGCGCAGGTCCAGGCACTGCTCGATCTCGCCGATCCGTTCGGCGGCGTTGACGTCATGATCAACAACGCCGGCCTGGGCGGCACCGCGAGCGTTCTTGAGATGACGGACGACCAGTGGGGTCGGGTCATCGACATCAGCTTGACAGGCACGTTCCGCTGCATCCGCGCCGCCGGTCAACGCATGGTGGACGCCGGCAAGAAGGGCGTCATCGTCAACAACGCGTCCGTCGTCGGCTGGCGGGCGCAGGAGGGCCAGGCGCATTACGCCGCAGCCAAGGCCGGCGTCATGGCACTGACCCGCTGCGCCGCGCTCGACCTCGCGCCCCACGGCATCCGGGTCAACGCCGTCGCTCCGTCGCTGGCAATGCACCCGTTCCTGGCCAAGGTGACCAGCGACGACCTGCTGGAAGAGCTGACCGACCGCGAGGCGTTCAAGCGCGCCGCCGAGCCGTGGGAGGTCGCGAACGTCATGGTGTTCCTCGCCAGTGACTACTCGTCCTACCTGACCGGTGAGGTCGTGTCCGTGAGCAGTCAGCGAGCTTGAGATGACCGACCAAGCCACAGTCACCCGACGCGACGAGCTCCTGCGCATCGCGGCCCAGCTCTTCGCGCAGCGCGGGTTCCGCAACACGACCGTGCGCGACATCGCCGATGCCGCCGGCATCCTGTCCGGCAGCCTGTATCACCACTTCGACTCCAAGGAGTCGATGGTCGACGAGATCCTGCAGACCTTCCAGAACGAGCTCTTCGCCGGCTACGACGAGATCCTTTCGAGTGAAGCCCCGGCCCGCGAACGGCTCGAGTCGGCCGTGCGCCTGTCGTTCGAGGCGCTCGATCTGCACCACGACGAGGTCGCGATCTTCCAGAACGAGGCCGACTGGCTGGGCTCGCAGGAACGATTCGCCTACCTCGCCGAACGCAACGCCCAGTCCCGCCACGTGTGGGTGACGCTGCTGTCCGAGGGCGTCGCCTCCGGTGAGCTCCGGGGCGACCTCGACGTCGAGCTCGTCTACCGCTTCATCCGCGACTCGGTGTGGTTCGCGGTTCGTTGGTACCGGCCCGGCGGCGACCTCACGCCCCGCCAGGTCGCCGACCAGTTCTCGACACTTCTCCTCGATGGGATCACCGCATGAGTACCGCCTACATCGTCGACGCCGTCCGCACGCCCGTCGGCAAGCGCGGCGGATCGCTGTCTGCCGTCCACTCGGCCGACCTGGGCGCCGTCGTCCTCTCCGCCCTCGTTCGTCGTACCGGCATCGACCCGGTCGCCGTCGACGACGTCATCATGGGCTGCTGCGACACGATCGGCTCGCAGGCCGGCGACGTTGCGCGCACCGCGTGGCTGGTCGCGGGGCTGCCGGACGAGGTGCCCGGCGTCACCATCGACCGCCAGTGCGGCTCGTCCCAGCAGGCGGTGCACTTCGCGGCGCAGGGCGTCATGTCCGGGACGCAGGATCTCGTGGTCGCCGGTGGCGTGCAGAACATGTCGGCGATCCCGATCTCGGCGGCCATGCTGGTCGGCCAGGAGTACGGCTTCACCACGCCGTTCGCCGAGTCGCCGGGCTGGCTGGCCCGGTATGGCGACCAGGAGGTCTCGCAGTTCCGGTCGGCCGAGATGATCGCCGAGAAGTGGGGCATCACCCGCGAGCGGATGGAGGAGTTCGCGCTGTCCTCGCACGAGCGGGCGCGCACCGCCATCGCCGAAGGCCGCTTCGACTCGCAGATCGAGCCGGTGGGCGACTTTTCGACCGACGAGTGTCCGCGCGAGACCTCACTCGAGAAGATGGCCAGCCTGCCGACGCTGTCGCCGGACGGCCGAGTCACCGCGGCGGTCGCCTCGCAGATCTCGGATGCAGCCTCAGCGATGCTCATCGCCTCGGAGGCGGCGGTGAAGGCGCACGGGCTCACGCCGCGGGCGCGCATTCACCACCTCTCGGTGCGCGGTGACGACCCGGTCTGGATGCTGACCGGACCCATCCGCGCCACCCGGCACGCGCTGGACAAGGCCGGCATCAGCGTCGACGAGATCGACCTGTTCGAGTGCAACGAGGCCTTCGCCTCGGTGGTGCTCGCGTGGTCCCTCGAGCTCGGCATTCCGCTGGAGAAGGTCAACGTCAACGGCGGCGCCATCGCGCTGGGGCACCCGATCGGCGCCACCGGAACGCGGCTGATGACGACCCTGCTGAACGAGCTTGAGCGCACCGGCGGCCGATACGGCCTGCAGACCATGTGTGAGGGCGGCGGCCAGGCCAACGTCACGATCATCGAGCGGCTCTGACGATGCGGGCGGTGGTCCTCGGCGGGAGCGTGGCCGGGCTGTGCGCGGCCGGCGCGCTGGCCGACCACTTCGACGAGGTGGTCATCCTCGAGCGCGACGTCCTGCCGGCCGACGCGGAGCACCGCCGCGGCGTCCCGCAGAGCAAGCATCCGCACTTCGTGCTGAACAGTGGCCGGCGCGCCATGAACGAGCTCTTCCCGGGCTTCGAGGACGACCTCATCGCGGCCGGCGGGATGCTGCTCATGCCGTCGTACGACGCGGCCTATCTCGAGGAAGCCGGCTGGGGTCCGCGCAAGAAGTCGACGATGACGATGATCTACACGTCGCGCATCCTGATCGAACGCGTTCTGCGCGACAAGGTCCGGGCGCTGCCGAACGTGCGGATCGAAGAGGGAGTCGCCGTCGAGGGCCTGGTGTTCTCCGACGGGGCCGCTGCTGGGGTGCAGTACGGCGGCGCGTCCATCGAGGCCGACTTCGTGGTCGACGCGCTCGGTCGCGGGTCGTCCGTCCCGGCGTGGCTGGAGCAGGCCGGATGGCAGCAGCCGCCGGTCAAGACACTCGATGCCAAGGTCACGTACGTCTCGCGCTGGTACGACCTGCCGCCGGAGGACGAGCGGCCGGACACCTGGTGGTGGCGCCACATCGTCATCATGCCGTCGCAGGACAACGATCCGACCCGGCCGGACGAACACGCCTTCCTCTCGAACTTCTTCCCCATCGACGGCAATCGGGCGATCGCCTGCATGGGCTCGTGGGGCCTCGACATGCCGCGCACCACGGAGGACTTCACGGCGTCCGCCGAGCGGCTCCGCACCCCGGTGTTCGCGGCGGCGATGAAGCAGAGCACCCCGACGTCCGAGGTCCACCTCACCCGCTCGACCGGCAACGTGTGGCGGCGCTACGACGAGCTCCCGGCCGGCCCCGCCGGACTGGTGTTCATCGGCGACTCGATCTGCGCGTTCAACCCGTTCTACGCGCAGGGAATGAGCTCGGCGTCCTCGTCCTCGGTGCTGCTGAAGGACATGCTCGCGGCGGGACGCGACGCATCCTTCGCTGGCAGATTCACGCAGGCGCAGGTCGATTTGTTGAAGGTTCCGTGGGGACTGGCCATGGCCCGCGACCAAGGCTACGAGTGCGCCACCGGTACGGAGGTCCTGCCCGAATGGCGCCGCCGGATCATCGCCGCCATGGGCAATCCGATCTTCAATGCGATCACCGGCGCGGCGCGAGAGGACGAGGTCGTCGACGAGCACTTCGCGATGGTCTTCAACCTCGACGAGTCGTTCGGCGACATGTTCAGGAATCCGCGCGTGCTCTTCGGCTTGGCGCGGTACCAGGTGAAGGCGGCCCTGCGCCGGACGAAGGTCCCGTACGGATTCGACCCCGCCTTTGATCCGCCCGGGACGGACTACACGACATGAGCGTCACCTGCGACGCGGCGGCGGAGGCCGTCACCCGCGACCTCGGCTTCTCCTGCCACGACGTCCATCCGGTCGTTCATTTCAACAACCCGCTGACACTCGCGCACTGGACGCAGCCGCTGCTGGAGCTGCTGATCGTCGGGGGAGCGGTGTTCGCGCTCGTCCACGCCGTGCGCCGGTACCACCAGGGGGACGCGACGAACCTGTCGCTGTGGTTCGGCTCGCTCGTCTATCTCGCCGTCGTCGAGCCCCCGCTGTACTTCCCGGAATGGTTCGGCCTCGACAAGATCTACGGCTTCATCTTCGCCCACAACGAATTCACCGTGCAGTTCATGTATGACCGGCTGCCGCTGTACATCGTCGCGTTCTACCCGGCGATCACGGCGCTCGGCTACGAGGTCGTCCGGGCGTTCGGCGTCTTCGCCCGGCGTGGCGCGGCGGTCGGCGCGGTCTGCGTCGCGTTCGTGGCGCAGGTGTTCTACGAGGTCTTCGATCATCTGGGCCCACAGCTGAAGTGGTGGGCCTGGAATCAGGACAACGTCGAGGTCAACCACCCGATGTTCGGGTCGGTGCCCATGACCAGCATGCTGCTGTTCGCCTCGGTGTCGCTGGCGTTCCTGACGTATCTGGTGGTTCGCCTGGACCGCCTCCCAGTGGTCGTCCGAACCCTGGTGGCTGGCGTGCTGACGCCGGTGGGCATGGTCGTCGCCGGGATGCCGTCCGGTGCATTCCGCGGGAATGTCCCCGCGCAGGCGTGGGTGCTCGGCATCGAGCTGGCGTTGGTGTGGGCCGTCGGAGCCTGGTTGCTGTTCCGCGGCGCGCGCGGCCCGCGCGAGCCTCTCAACCCGTTCGTCGCGATCTTCCCGGCACTGTTCCTCGTTGCCCACGCGGTCTTCTGGCTCGCGGCGGGCCACCTGGACAGCGCCGGCTGGTACGTCCTGGCCTGCTTCGCTGCCGCCTCGACTGTGCTGGTGTTGCTGTACCGGGGAGCCCGAGTTCAGGCGTGATGCGAGAAGTGCTCGATGATCTGCACCTGCAGTTCACCGACGAGGCCACCGAGCACGGCGCCCACCGCGATCATCAACGGCTCGTCGTCCTTGAACACCGGCCGCAGAATTGACTCGTACTCCTCATTGGTGAGCTGGCCCATCTTGTCGACGATGGTGCCCTCGAGGTCGATGACGCTCATGGCGTAGTCCTGCGCGTCGGCGAGCGTGGTAGGCAGTCGCTCAGCGATCAGCGTCGCCGCGGTGTCCTTCATCGCGCGGTAGCGCTTGCTGCCGACGGCCAAGCTGACCAGCGGCGTGACGATGCCGGTCTGGGCGTCGATCGCTGCGTGCACCTCCCGCGCGATGAGCGAGTAGAGCTTGTCGGCGCCGGGCCCCTTGAAGATGCCCTCGAAGAGGTTCTCGGGAGAGAAGAGGTCTTCTGCCAGGATCTTGGCGTAGTCCTTGGTGATCTTCTCGCGTTGGGCGTGCAGGAGGCCCTGGAAGGTGACCAGCCCGAGGTACTTCTTCTGCTCGATCGGCCGAAACAGCATGTTGAGCGCGATGTAGTCGCTGACGAAGCCGACCCCGAAGCCGAACGCCGGCATGATCCACGGGTTGTGGAACAGCCCCCACGCCACCATCTGCACCAGGCCGATGCCGAAGCCGAAGATGATGCCGCTGCGCCGGACAAAGGTCATCGCGTCGGTGCTCAGCGAGCGCATGAGCTTGTTGAGCTTGTCCTTGTTGCGGATCAGCGTGGTGACGGCGAGGAACTGGACGTCGACGTAACGGCTGAGGTCGGCATGCATCTCGGCGAGGATGCGCTCGACCATCCGCGGCGCCTGCCTCATCACGCGAGCCTGGAGGGCTTGGCGACCGGCGTTGGGGAGTGACTCCCACAGGCCGGGGCGGAGTTGCTCGGCGACCTCGCGGGTGATGTCGGCGACGGCCGCCACCAAGGGCTCACGCAACGCTTCGACGGCTTCATCGGCGTTGACCTTGGCGAGCATCTCCTCGGGCTTGAGCAGGTTGGTGGTCAACAGGTCGATGGTGGTGGCGGCGACCTTGCCTGCGCGCCGCGGCACGATGCCCTGCCACCCGAACGGGCCGATGCCGCGGTACTCCACCGGTCGGTACAACATCTCCAGCGCGACGATCTTGGTGCTCCACCCGACGAAGGCCGCGATGAACGGCATCGACAGGTAGATGAACCAGTTGAGGCCGAAGTCTGTCGCAATCTCGCTCCACGTCTGGACGTCAGCCAGCACCGGTCGACGCCTTCCACAGGCTGCGGCCCAGCGCGGTGATCTGCACGGTGCGCTTCTCGACGCGGGCCGGGAGTGGGCCCCGGCTCGCCGCCTTGATCGCCTTGAGGATGTAGGACTCGGCCATCAGGATCTCGTAGTCCTGCTTCATGGCGGTGTCTTCCGGGCCGCTCTCGATCAGGCCCAGTGTCAGCAGGTGCGTGATGTACGACGGCGTCATGTGCGGCAGGGCCAGGTTGGCCGTGCGGCCGACCAGCGATGCGTTGGCGAGCAGGATCCTGCCCGGACCGCCGGTGGGCGTGCGCCCGCGGATGGTCACGAGCGGCGCCGTCGAGCCGTCCGAGAGGGCACTGATGATGCGCGCTTCGTCGGGCACCAGCTGGTCGATGATCCGGTGGAACAGCTCGCTCTGCCCGCCGCCGGTGCTCTGGTCGAGCGCTCGGTCGAGCAGGCTGCGCATCTTCTGGTCGAGCGTCGATGCCGCTGACGCAGCCAGGCTCTCCAGCTCGGCGGGGGCGGTCCGTGGTGAATCCATCCGGGCGCGAAGAATCGCCCAGGCTTGTTCCTCGGCCCATCCGGCGACCTTCAGTCCGGTGCGCGCGGCCGCGGTCGCGCGGGGAACCAGCCCGAACGGGTCGAACAACGATGCCATGGGTCGAACCGTAGCGTCAGGCGTGCTCGGTGATGAAGGCAACAGCAGTGCTGATGCCAATGGGCCGCCCGCGCAGGGTGGTGATGCGCCGGCCCGCTTGGACCGCGTCCTTCACGTTGCCGACGCGTTCGCCGAGAAGTGCGGCGGTCGCGTCGATGTCTTCGACGACGAAGGTGAGCCCCCACAGCTGGGCCGATCCGGGGCCGGCCTCCTTGGGGCCAACCAGTTCGAGGATCACGTCGTCGAGCCGGAAGAAGACCTGCTGAAAGGCACCTGTATCGCGCTCGCGGCGCACGTCGAGGCCGAGCGTCGTCAAGGCCGTGGTCGTACGGGGGAGGTCAGGCGTCATGAGGACGACGTGGTCGATCCGGGTGACGCCGTTGGGGTGCTGGCCCGGTTCGCCCGGCGCATTGATTGAGAGCGCCGTCGGGATGCCGTCGATGTCCGTGGTGGTTCCGGAGATCCCACGCAACGTCCAGTCGGTGATCCCCGTGCCCTCGCCGGCCAGCCGGATGCGGACCCCACCGATCGCACACACGTCGCCATCGACGCTGAAGCCGGCCGCCCGCCAGGCGTCGGCCGTGTCGCCGACGCGGATCTCGTCGATCGTGATCATTCAGCCGTCGGTGATGCGGACGAGGCCGGCTAACGTCGCGATGTACGCGGTGCCGTCCGGTCCGAGGTAGATCGCGGCGTAGTGGTTGTTCCACTGGATCCCGGTGCCCGTCAGGCGACTCCACACGGTCTTGCCCGTTCGGATGTCGATGGCCGTGAAGTACCAGGCGTCGATGCCGGAAGCGAGCTTCGGCTTGGTGTACGCATAGAGCAGTCCGTTGCCGAGCGACGCCTTCGCCACCGAGCTCGGGGCGATCGAGTCGTTGGTCCAGGCGACGTGACAGCCGTCGCTGTCGACCATGACGCGAGCAATGCCGGGGGTGGTCGTGCGGCCGAGCGTCGTGGCCTCGGGCCCGCTGTACCCGTAGTTGTTCTCGATGATGAAGGAGTTGCCGGCGGCGACGAAGCTGTTGTCCGTCGTGCCTGCGTTCTGCGCCAGGACCGGCTGGGTGCAGTGCAGTCGGTGGGACACACCCTTGCGGCGGTCATACACGAGCACGTTCGTCTGCGGATCGGCGTTGTCATTGATCGCCACCCACCGCTTGCCCAGCAGCGTCGGCGTCGTTCCGGAGCCCTGCGACAGGTTGCCAGGCTTCAGGCGCGTGCCGTGGTCGTAGGCCTCCCGCCACGTGACCTCGGGGACCCCGTCGTCCGTCGCATCCAGGCGATAGAGCGCGTGGGTCGAGACGACGTACATGCCGCCGGTCTCGTCGGTGGCCACCGAGTTCGTGACCTGCTCGCCGGCCGGCAGGTGCACCGTGTGCACGGCGTCAGTGGTGCGATCGATCGTGCCGGCCACGCCGTCGCGGCTGAAGAACCAGATGCGTCCCGCCCAGTCGGGCATCGTCGCCATCAGGCAGTCGTCGGGGCCCAGCTGGTCAGCGAGCGCCCACGTGTGTCGGGGCGTCAAGGTCCCGTCGGCACCCACCTCGATCTGCAGCACGGACTTGTCGCTGGTCGTCGGGTACACGTTGTCCGCGCCGTCGAGGAAGAAGTACGTGCCGCCGCAGAGATCGGTGAGGGGATTGTTGCCGGACAGCAGGTTCCGCTCCGACGTGCGCAGTTCCGAGATCGGCTTCAGCGTCACCGGGTCGATGACCATCAGGGTGAAGCCCTCGAGCCCGCCGCACAGACCGACGATGCGGTTGTGGGAGTCGAACGCGACGGTGGCGCACTCCCGGATGCCGTACGACGCCGAACTGACCTTCACGTTCTTCCCGAGCGGGCCGCTCACCGCATAGGCGTCGGACGCGTAGGCGTCGTCGTGCATGGTGTTCTTGCCATTGGGCGCGAGCCAGGGGTGCTGGGGGACGGGCGGACTGTCGAGCGGATTTCCGGACGCGGCCGACCCGATGAACTTGGGGACGAGCAGGTCCGTCGGCATGGAGAGGATCGGCACGCCAGGGATGGCGGGGATCGGGGGCAGGCTGAGGCTCGGCTGTGATTCAGCCGACGCGGGCATGATGGCGGCGAGGCCCACCAAAACGACAACCGCGCCGACTAGAACACGTTTCATTCCAGCGAGTCTAAGCCCGCACCACGTGGCCGTGGGCTTGTTTCAGGGCCGCGGCGGCCTCGGTCACCACTCGGTCGATCAGCTGCTCGCACGTCGGCAAATCGTCGATCAGCCCGACCACCTGTCCGGACGCGAGCACGCCGGCGTCTGGGTCGCCGTCGACCAGGCCGGACTTGAGCATCATCGGCGTGTTCGCGGCCAGCACCATCTGGCTCCAGGAGCGCTCTGAGCCGTGCTTCATGGCGCGGCCGTCGGCGGCCAGCTGGCGCCAGGTCATGCCGCTCATCCGCTTGAACGCACGCGTGCGCCGGATCGTCGGGCCGAGCCGCTTGAGCGCGCTGGACTCCTCGACGGACTCGACCAAGTCGGTGCGCAGCATCCGGTGCGGCATGCCGTCGACCTTCGCCGTCACGACGGTGTCCGTCAGGCCGGCCTGGAGATAGCGCTGCTTCACCGCCTCGGGGACGGTGGAATCGCTGGTCAGGAGGAAGCGCGTGCCCATGCCGACGCCGGCTGCGCCGTACGCCAGCGCCGCCGCGAGGCCGCGGCCGTCGAAGAACCCACCTGCCGCGACAACTGGGATGTCCACGGCGTCGAGCACCGAGGGGAGGAGCAGCGTGGTCGGCACCGGTCCGGTGTGCCCGCCGCCTTCGCCGCCTTGCACCATGACGGCGTCGGCTCCCCACTCGGCGACCTTCTGTGCGTGCCGTGCGGCGCCGATGGACGGCATCACGACAATGCCTTCCTCCTTCAGCCGCGCGATGAGCTCGGGCTTCGGGGCCAGGGCGAAGGACGCCACCTTCACGCCGTGCTCGATGAGCAGGCGACAGCGGTCGCCGGCGTCGGCGGCATCCGCGCGCAGGTTCACGCCGAACGGCTGGTCGGTCCGGCTCTTGACCTCGAGGATGGCCTTTTCCAGCTCGGGAAGCGTCATCGTGGCCGAGGCGAGGATGCCCAGGGCGCCGGCATTGGCCGAGGCAGAGACGAGCCGTGGGCCGGCCACCCAGCCCATGCCGGTCTGGACGACTGGGTGCCGGACGCCGACGAGGTCGGTCAGTGGAGTCTTCAGCAGCTGTTCGATCATGGGTTGGGCACCTCGCGCTCGCGCAGCTTCTTGGGATCGAGCATCTCCCGGATGATGACGAGCTCGGCATAACTCGGTGTCCGCGTCTCGGCGAGGTCGTCCGCGACGGCGAGGTCGAAGCCCGTCGCATCGCGCACCTCGTCGACCGTGACCCCGGGATGGACGCTGATCAGGCGCACCGTGTCGTCGGGGCCCTTGACGTCGAAGACGCCGAGGTTCGTGACGATCCGGTGGATGTCGTTGAACCGGCTGGCCTCCTTGCCGGCGGCCTTGGCCCTCGATGGGCCGACGCCGGTGACGACGTCCACACGCTCAACGAAGACGCGTGGATTGTGCTTGGGCACCCAGTACGAGGTGCGGTTGTTCGTGGTGTTTCCCGGCGCCCCGCGCGAGCCGAGCAGCTGACGGGTCGGCTTGGCGAAGTCGCCGATGGCGGAGATGTTCTGGTTGCCTTCGCGATCGATCTGGGTGGCGCCCATCATCACGTGGCGCTTGCCGTACGCGACCACGTCGAAGACGCGACGGAACGGGATCCAGCCCTCGACGAGTTCCTGCTTGACGTGGATCGGCGGCACGCCGCCCAGCCAGAGCGACTCGCCGTCACTGATGACGAGGTCGGGATTGGAGGTCAGCTTCGCCAGCCGGACGCCGAGCATGGGCATCGTCCCCATGGGGCTGGCAAAGATCTCGCCGTCGTCGGCGAACGCATCAGCGACGGCCGCGGCGCAGATCTCTGAACGTGTGACCTGATCACTCATCGGGCGGCCTCCTCGGCAAACCGAGCCACCGCGGCCTGGTACGCGTCCTCGTCGCCGCCGAGAAAGCGGCTCTCGAACTCGGTCCACGCATCATCGTCGGCAGCCGCCGCGGCGTAGGCCCGCTGGAACGCCTCGTCGCGCTCGTAGTCGGGGACGCAGTTGGTGAAGTGCGCGCCGTTCGGCGTCTCGACGACGCCGTCCACCATCATACGGCTGATCAGCAGCCGCTGAACGGGCGTGTCGACGGTGAGGCCCGCGGTGTCGACGATCTGCTCGCAGGACAGGAACGCCTTCTTCGCGGCTTGGACGAACAGGTCGTCGAAGTAGGGATCGGGTCCGAGGTAAGTGGCGTTGCCGTGCTGGTCGGCGCGGTTCAGGTGCACCAGCGCGACGTCGAGGTTGAGCGCGGGAACGGCGACGAACTCGCCGAAGTCCCCATCCTCGTCGGCATAGGGGCTGG
This sequence comes from Aeromicrobium sp., assembly GCA_045806885.1. Taxonomy (GTDB): domain Bacteria; phylum Actinomycetota; class Actinomycetes; order Propionibacteriales; family Nocardioidaceae; genus Aeromicrobium. The sequence goes on along the minus strand of JBJMIJ010000016.1, from coordinate 83,936 downwards.
TCACGTTCTTGATCCATGGGTTGTTGACCAGCACGTCCGAGCCAAGCCCGGCGCGCATCGGCAGGAACGGCAGGCGTTGCGCCGCTGCGTAGAGGCCGGTCTGGAACATGCCCTCGTCGAGCTCGACGACCTCCGGGATGGTGCCGTTCTGGCGGGCCCGCTGGAAGTTGGGCTCGAGCGGCACGGTGTCGAGCGAGACGAAGGCGTAGACGACCTTGCGGATCTTGCCGGCGCGGGCCAGTAGCCCGACGTCGGCGCCGCCCCAGCTGACGATGGTCAGGTCCTTGAGATCGGATCGCAGCATCGCGCGAACGAGCGCCATCGGCTTGCGCCGCGGACCCCAGCCGCCGATGCCGACCGTCATTCCGTCTTCGATCTGGGCGACGACCTCGTCGATCGTCATGCGCTTGTCGCGCGGCTGGCTGCTCACTTGGCTCCTGCCTTGTTCGTGCCTGAGAAGTCGTCGCGCAGCTCGTCGGAGACACCGGTCAGGTTCAGTTCGAAGGTGAAGCCCTGCTCGAACCGGTAGCTCTTGTTGACGTCGATCGGGTCGATGCCGTTCAGCGCCTCCTTGGCGGCGCGAATGACGCGGGTGTCCATGGCCGCAACCTCCGCGGCGATGCGCAGCGCTGCCGCATCCAGCTCGTCGCGCGACACGACCTCGTACACCGATCCGTGCTGGACGAGATCCGCAGCCTTGATCGTGCGGGCGGTGAAGTACAGCGTTCGCATCAGGTGCTGGGGGACGAGCCGGGCCATGTGAGTGGCGGCGCCGAGCGCCCCCTGCTTGACCTCGGGGACCCCGAAGTAGGCGTCGTCGCTGGCCACGACGATGTCGGCGTTGCCGACCAGGCCGACCCCGCCGCCGACGCAGTAGCCATTGACGGCGGCGATGACCGGGACCGCGCATTCGTACACGGCCTTGAAGGCGGCGAAGCATCCCTTGTTGGCGCCGAGCAGTGCGTCGAACCCCTCGGTGTTCTGCATCTCCTTGATGTCGACGCCGGCGTTGAAGCCCTTGCCGTCGGCCCGCAGGATGACGACCTTCGTGCTCATGTCGCGGCTCGCGTCGTCGAGCGCGCGCGCCAGATCGAACCAGCCCTGGACGGGCAGCGCATTGACCGGGGGATGGGCCATGGTCACGACGCGGATGCCGTCGTCCCGCAGTTCGCTCGTTATTGCCGCCATGACCCCTCATTCCGGTTGTCGAGTAGCGCCAAAGGCGCGTATCGAGACACAACCAAGCACTTGCTTGGTAGCATATCAGCATGGTGCTCTCGATCGACCTGGCCGGACGCGTTGTCCTCGTGACCGGAGGGCAACGCGGCATCGGTCGCGGCATCTCGGCTGCCTTCGTCGCTGCCGGTGCTGACGTGGTCACCTGCGGACGCTCGGAGGTCGGCGAGCCGCTGCCGGGTACGACGCACGAGCAGTGCGACGTCCGTGACCCGGACGCGGTGCAGCGGCTTGTCGACGGGATCGTCGCCAAGAGCGGCCGACTCGACGTCCTGGTGAACAACGCCGGCGGGGCCCCGGTTACCGACGCGGCAACCGCGTCGCCACGCTTTCACGACAAGATCATCGGGCTGAACCTCAACGCACCACTCCTCGTCGCGCAGGTCGCCAACCGCGTGATGCAGCAACAGGAGAGTGGCGGCTCGATCGTCAACATCTCCTCCATCAGCGCCCACCGCGCCGCGCCGACGATTGCCGCCTATGCCGCCGCCAAGGCCGGCCTCGATTCGCTGACGAAGAGCTTGGCCATGGAGTGGGGCTCGAAGGTGCGGGTCAACGCCGTCGACGTCGGCCTCTGCCGCACCGAGCAGACCGACGACCACTACGGCAGCGACGACCGCGTCAGCAAAATCGAGGCGACCATCCCGCTCGGCCGGATGGCCCGGCCGGACGAGGTCGGCAACGTCGCCGTCTTCCTGGCCAGCGACCTCGCTTCCTACGTCAGTGGCGCCGCCGTCAGCTGCGACGGCGGCGGCGAACCCCCCGTCTTCCTGCACATCACCTAATCGAGGAGTTCCGTTGTCCCGTCTGCTTGAAGGCCGTGTTGCCATCGTCACCGGCGCTGGCCGCGGCATCGGCCGCGCGCATGCCCTGGAACTCGCCCGGCACGGCGCAAAGGTCGTCGTGAACGATTACGGCGTGACGCTGGCCGGCGAAGACGCCGGCGACTCGCCCTCGCTCGAGGTCGTCAGGGAGATCGAGGCGCTTGGGGGCCAAGCCGTCGTCAACGGTGCCGACGTCGCCGATTTCGAGGCGGCCGCCGCGATGATCCAGCAGGCCATCGACACCTTCGGTGGACTCGACATCCTCGTCAACAACGCCGGATTCGTCCGCGACCGGATGCTGGTCAACACCAGCGAGGAGGAGTGGGACTCGGTCATTCGCGTCCACCTCAAGGGGCACTTCGCGCCCCTGCGGCATGCAGGCGCGTACTGGCGGGCGGAGGCCAAGGAGGGACGACAGCGTGCCGCACGCGTGATCAACACGTCGTCCGGAGCCGGCCTGCAGGGCTCGATCGGCCAGGTGACGTACTCGGCAGCCAAGGCCGGCATTGCCGGGCTGACGCTCGTCGCGGCAGCCGAGATGGGCCGCTACGGCGTCACCGTCAACGCGATCGCACCCGTGGCCAGGACGCGCATGACCGAGGGGGCTTTCGACACCTCCGCCATGGCGCTGCCCGAGGACAACTCGCCGCTTGTCGCCTGGCTCGCGTCCGAGGAGGCCGGCGACGTCACCGGTCGGGTCATCGAGATCGACGGATCGGTCATCACGGTGGAGAGCGGGTGGGCCCACGGCCCGTCGGCGGACGCCGGCGCGCGCTGGGATGCCGCGGACGTCGGCCCCGCCTTGCGGAAGTTGCTGGCCGAAGCTCCCAAGCCGGAGCCCGTCTACGGCACTTGAGCCAACAGCTCCTCCACGGACCACTGGTCGGCGCCGTGCTCGCCGTACTTGGCGGCCAGAACGGTTCCGTCGGTGTCGATGAGGAAGTCGGCCGGCATGCCGAGATGTGACTCGGTGGCCGTGCCGATGGAGCCCTTGCCGCGCTGCTGGACGTATCCGGCCGTCATGGCCCCGAAGATCTTGGGGGTCAGAATGGCCCGCCACGACTTCTCCACGCCGAACTCGGAGTAGACCTCGCGGTCGGGATCCGGGATGACGTCGAACGGAAGCTCCTGTTGGTGCTCACGCAGGAGCTCCGCGGACGAATGGAAGAAGACCACCTCCCGAATGCCGGCCGCCTCGATCTCGTTGAGCCGCTGGGTCACCGACCGCAGGTGCGTGTTGCAGATCGGGCACCCGGCATGCCGACGGAACTGCAGATGCACGATCTGCGTCGGGTTGGGGACCGGCACAGCCTGGCCGTCCAGGTTGGTCAGGATGCGTGGGGCGATCTTGTCGCCGACGGAGATCATGCGTTCAGGTTAAGGCTCGCGTTCCGGGCCTCGGCTGCCGCGCGCGGATCGTCCTCGTGCGAGCGCGGCCGGCCGGCGCCGGACTCGATCCGCTCGCGCAGGCTCACCGTGATGTAGTGCGTCCAGGCGTCGTAGCAGACGTCGAAGCACTCGTCGCCGCTCGCGAGCCCCTCGTGCGTGAACGTCACCTGGGTCTGGCCGTCCTGCTCGCCGATCTTAAAGCGCGCCCGCGTCCCGACCCACTCCTTCTTGTCGGCGATGAACTCGAGGTGGCCATCGGTGAATTCCCACACGACGCGTTCGCCGGGAACGAGCTCGGTGACGAGCTGTCGCGAGAAGTGGAGGTCGGGCACCAGGTAGTACCACTCGGCCCCGACTTGGTCGGTCGCGCCGACGATGTTGCCCGACCACCAGGAGCGGACGTCGTTGATGGCGTCGTAGGCCTGCTGAGGCGTGGCGTCGACGGTGAAGGTTGCGGTCAGGTCGGACATGGCGGGTCTCCTCGATGGAACTTGCGTGATGCAAGCGACTCTATCTACGCATGCTTTCATGATGCAAGGACCTTTGCTAGATTTGCCGCATGCTCGGCAAGACGTACGACGGCCAGTACTGCTCGGTCGCGCGCACCCTGGACGTCGTGGGCGAGCGATGGAGCCTGCTGATCCTGCGCGACGCGATCGTGTCCGGCGTGACGCGGTTCGGCGACTTCCAGCACAACCTCGGCATCGCGACGAACGTGCTGACCTCTCGGTTGGAGGGGCTCATCGAGGCCGGCCTGATGGAGCGGGCCGCCGACGGCAGCTACCGGCTGCTCGAGCCGGGAGAGGACCTGAAGCCGGTCATCTTGGCGTTCGTCGAGTGGGGCGACAAGTGGCGCGCCCCGGACGGTCCGCCGGGGCTTTTCACGCACACCGGCTGCGGCCAGCCGGTGTCGATCGTTCCCCAGTGCGAACGGCACGGGACGATCCCGCCGGATGAGATCGAGGTGGCGCCGGGTCCGGGGGCGCCCCCTGAGTGGGTGGCGAGCCGTCGTCCGGCGAAGGTCGAGAATGGCTGAGCGTGTCAGCTTTCCCAGCGTCACCGGCGAGAAGCTCGCCGGACTGATCGACCTGCCGGAAGGCGAGGCGCGGGGTTGGGGTGTCTTCTCGCACGGCTTCACGCTGGGCAAGGACTCACCTGCGGCCTCGCGCATCTGCAAGCAGCTTGCCGCTGAAGGCATCGGGATGCTGCGGTTCGACAACCTCGGGCTGGGCGACTCGGACGGCGACTGGGGTGACGGGTCCTTCTCCCACAAGGTTGCCGACACGATCCAGGCAGCTCGATTCATGAGTGAGACCGGCCGGCCGGTGGAGCTTCTGGTCGGCCATTCCTTCGGCGGTGCTGCCGTCATCGCCGCGGCCCGCGACATCCCGGAGGCCGACGCCGTGGCGACGGTGGGTGCGCCGTACGACCCGTCGCACGTCGAGCGCCAGTACGACGCGGTGGTGGAGCGGGTGCTTGCCCACGGGGAGGCGCCGGTCCAGTTCGGGGACAAGGCGCTCACGATGAAGCGCGCCTTCATCGAGGATGTCCGCCGCGCCGACCTCCGCGACGCGATCCGGACGCTGAGGCGGCCGTTGCTGGTCATGCATTCGCCCACGGACAACACCGTCGGCATCGCCAACGCGAGCGACATCTTCAAGGCCGCCCGGCACCCGCGCAACTTCGTCTCGCTGGAGGGCTCCGACCACCTGCTCACCGCTCGCGGCCAAGCCCAGCGGGCCGCCCGCATCATCAGCGCGTGGGTCGACCAGTACCTGCTCGACTAGGGCGCGAAGTAGCCGCGTTCACGGCGGGCGAAGATCGCCCAGATGAACGCCATGACGGCGAAGATCGGGATGACGCCCGGGATGTAGAAGCCGTAGACGACCACGTACTCCAGCGGCGAGTGCGGCTGGAGTACGCGGTGGCCGATGAACACGGCGGTGATCCAGGGGCCAATGGCGTTCGCATACGCGCCGAGGATGAGGAGCCATTTGCCGCGGGTCACGGCGCGTTGCGTGCTCGCGATGCCCGGCCAAGCTCCGGCGATAGCGAGAACCAGGACGCCGTTGAACAACCCTTCGAGATGGGCGAAGCGCCAGTTCCGGTAGAGGTCGCTGTCGACGGTGGTCGTGGCCGCCGCATACGAGAAGCCGATGCCGGCCAGCAGACCGATCAGCAGGACCACGCACCCATGCAGTGCGAGTTGCGCCCGGCCTTCGTTGGGGCTCACGATTCCACTGGATCCGGTGCCTTGACGGTGCCGAGCGCAGAGAGCTTCCCCGTCAGCTCCCACGTGCGGACGTAGCCGGTGTGGGCGATCTTCCAGCCGTCGCCGGTGCGGACGTAGCGATCGGCGTAGAAGCCCGCGCCCTCGAGGTAGTAGTCGAAGGCCGGCGCGAGGACCTTGTCGTGGAGATACCAACGGCCGGTGGCGTCGTCGCCGTCCACGTCGATCTCGGGGTGATGCATCTGGTGCATGGTGGCGATGCCCGGCAGGCTCGTCCGCATGTAGTCGACGAGGGCGTCTCGGTTGTCGAACGTGAGCCCGTTGTAGTCGGCCGTGACGTCCGGAGTCATGCAGTCGGCGAACGTGTCCCAGTCCTTGGTGTCGAGGCCGCGGACATAGCGGTACTTGAGTGCCTCGATCGCGTCGGCGTCGGACGTCACAGGCCCAGCCGTCCGGCGAGCTTGTCGAGGTGGGCGAGGACCACGTCGGAGTCGGCGTCCGGCACGCCCCAGATCATCTCGGCGGCGCGAGCATCGTCCCAGTCGGCGAGATCCTCTGGCGTCGGACGCTTGGCAACGAGGATGCGGATCTCCGGCTCGCCCTCGCGGCCGGCTTCCTTCCACTCGTGCCGCAGTTGTGCGGCCCGCGCCGAGATGTCGGTCTCGCGCGGCGTTGTCATCCATCCGTCGGCGTGCTTGGCGATCCATTTCAGCGTCTGCGGTCCGCCGCCGGCGCCCACGACGATCCGGATGTGGCTCTGGACCGGCTTCGGGTAGGCCCACGACGGACCGAAGGACACGAACTCGCCCTCGTAGGCGGCTTCCTCCTCGGTCCAGAGCGCCCGCATGGCCCCGATGTACTCGGCCAATGCCGTGCGCCGACGGTCGCCCGGGATGCCGTGGTCGGCGAGCTCGTCGGTGTTCCAGCCGAAGCCGACGCCGATCGAGACGCGTCCGCCGGACAGGTGGTCGAGCGTCGCGATGCTCTTGGCCAGGGTGATCGGATCGGACTCGACCGGCAGCGCGACGGCAGTCGACAGGCCGATGCGTGACGTCACGGCGGCGCAGGTGCCCAGCGAGACCCACGGATCGAGCGTCCGCAGGTAGCGGTCGTCCGGCAGCTCGGCGCCACCGGTGGGATGGAGCGCCTCCCGCTTGACCGGGATGTGGGTGTGCTCGGGCACGTAGATGGTGTCGAAGCCGCGCTCCTCGGCCGCAACCGCCAGCTCGGCCGGCCGAATGCCGCGGTCGGACGTGAAGAGGACGACGCCGTGCCGCATCAGCGAATGCCCAGCTTGCGCATCCAGCGCAGCGACGTCTGGGTCTGCTTGGCGTACTCGTCGTACGTCTGGTTGGGCCGCGGCGCCATGACCTGCTTCTTCAGCACGGCGACGTTCTTGACCTCGGTGTACTTCAGCAGGCCCTGATCGCCGTGGCGCGCACCGACGCCCGAGGTCTTGTAGCCGCCGGACGGCGTGGCCTTGGACGCGAAGGAGGTCGCGAGCCCGTCGTTGATGTTGACGCTGCCCGCCTCGATGCGCGCCGCCATCGCCTCGCCGCGCTTGATGTCCGTCGTCCAGACCGACGCGTTGAGGCCGTAGTCAGTGTCGTTGGCCAGCGCAATGGCCTCGTCATCGGAGGTGAAGCGGTGGATGGACACGACCGGGCCGAAGGTCTCGGCAACGCCGTGGAGCATCTGCTTCGTCGTGCCTTCGAGGATCGTGGGCTCGAAGAACGTCGGGCCCAGATCGGGCCGGGGCTTGCCGCCGGTGAGGGCTGTCGCACCCTTCTCCAGGGCGTCTTCGACGTGGCTCTGCACGCGGGCCAGATGATCCGGCGAGCTGAGGCCGCCGAGCTCGAGGCTGAAGTCGTACGCCGGGCCCACGGTGAGGCCTTGGGTTGCCTGGACGAACTTGTCGCGGAACTCGTCGTACTTGCTGTCGTGCACGTAGATGCGCTCGATGTGCATGCACGCCTGCCCGGTGTTGGCCCATACACTGAACATGGCGCCCTTGACCGCTTCGTCGACGTCGGCGTCGTCGAGTACGAGCATCGGGTTCTTGCCGCCAAGCTCGAGGCAGCAGGCGATGAGGTTCTCGCCCGCGCGCTGGCCGATGATGCGTCCAGTCGCGGTGGAGCCGGTGAACATGACGTAGTTGACGTTGTCGATCAGCGTCGGTCCCACCTCCGGTCCCTCGCCGCAGACCACCTGCAGCAGGCCCTTCGGCAGGCCGGCCTCCTCGAGCAGCTTGACGCCGTACAAGGGGGACAGGGCCGTCTTGTTGTCCGGCTTCATGACCACGCCGTTGCCGGCAATGAGCGCCGGGGCGGTGTCGGACAATCCCACGGCGTAGGGGAAGTTCCACGGCGAGATGACGGCGACCACGCCGCGCGGCTCGTGCACCTCGGTCGAGCGGGACAGCATCGGGACCGGGCCGACGTGGCGCCGGGGAGCGAGCACCTTGCGGGCGCGCTTGAGGTAGTAGCTGATCACCATTGGCGGGTCGCACGATTCCTCGAACGCCATGCGTCGGGCCTTGCCGCACTCCACCTGGAGGAGGTCGGTGATCGTCTCCTGGTGCTCGATCATGAGGGCGTGGACCCGCTCGAAGACGGCGAGCCGGTCCTTCAGGGGGCGCGCGGCCCATTCCTTCTGGGCTTCGCGGGACGCGGCGACGGCCGCCTCGATGTCGGCCGGCGACGACTGCGGGAGGTCGACCACGAGGTCGCCGGTGAACACCTCGGTCAGCGGCCACGGCTTGAGTTCGCCGGTGCTGGCCACCCGGCCGACCAGCTCGGCCAACAGCTCCTTGGTGACGGTGGTCGGTCGGCTCATGGTTCTCCCTCTAGTTGCCGAGAATCAGCTCGGCGCACTTCTCGCCGATCATGATCGACGGTGCGTTCGTGTTGCCGCCGATGATCGACGGCATGATCGAGGCGTCGGCGACCCGCAGGCCGTCAATGCCGTGAACCTTCAGGTCCGGTCCGACGACGGCGCGGTCGTCCACGCCCATCCGGCAGGACCCGACACCGTGATAGATGCTGGTGGCCCGGTTGGTGACCTCGTCCTTCATCGCGTCGGCATCGAGCGCGACGCCCGGATGGATCTCGGACTTGACCTGCGTCCCGAAGACCGGGCTGGCCATGATGTCGCGGATCATCGCGACGCCCTCGAGCAGGACCTGCTTGTCAGCCGGCTCGGACAGGTAGTTGAAGTCGATCAGCGGCTCGCTGAAGGGGTCGGCGTTGCGCAGGCGCAGCGTGCCGCGGCTGCGCGGGTAGATCAGCGACGACATGACGGTCAGGGCCGCGCGCTTGTCGACCTCGTGCCGGATCGGGGCGTCCTGGTTGGGCGACGGGTAGGCCCACGGAAGGACGTGGATCTGCAGGTCGGGGACGTTGGTGGCGAGGGACGTGCGGAGGAACGCGACGGTCTCGAACACCGAGTTGACGAGGAACGAGTTGCCCCGCGTCAGCTCCTTGGCCAGCCCCTTCGCAAAGTACGACGGCAGGCCGCGGTGCACCGCGGTCGGCATCTCGAACGTCAACGGCACGAACATGTGGTCGTGCAGGTTGTCGCCCACCGGCAGCTCGGCGATCGGCGTGATCCCGTGCGACGTCAGGTGGTCGGCGTGGCCGAGGCCCGAGAGCATCAGCAGTTGCGGCGAACCGAAGACGCCGGCCGAGACGATGACCTCCTTGCCGGCGCGCACGACGTGGTGCTTGCCAGCTTTGTCAGCGACCTGGACGCCGGTGGCGCGGCCGCCCTCGATGATGATCTTGGTCGCGTGGACCTGCGTGAGCGTGGCCAGGGTCGGGAGGTCTTGGCTGTGCAGGTAGCCGCGGGCTGCGGAGTAGCGGCGGCCACCGCTGGCGCTCTGCTGGAAGGTGCTGAGGCCTTCCTGCTCCGCCCCGTTGTAGTCGTGCTGGATCTTGACGTCGAGCGTCTCGGCGGCGGCCTGCTGGAAGGTCAGCGACGCCTCGGTCGGCTGGTTGTGCCGGGTGACTTTGATGGGTCCGCCGGCGCCGCGGAAGGCGTCGGCGCCGTCCTCGAAGTCCTCGATGCGCTGGTAGACGGCGTTGACCGAGTCGGCGTTCCAGCCGGCGTTGCCCTCGGCTGCCCACGCGTCGTAGTTGGCGCGGTTGCCGCGCACCCACAGCAGGCCGTTGATCGAGCTGGACCCGCCGAGCACCTTGCCGCGCGGCTGCGGCAGCTCACGGTTGCGGGCATGGGCCTGGGGCACGGTGTGATACCCCCAGTCGACCGTCTTCTTGAGCTTCGGCTCGGCGTGCATCGGGCCGATCATGCCCGGCTTGTTGACCATGAAGTTGCGGCGATCGTCCTTGCCGGCCTCGATCAGGATGACGCTGTGCCCGGCGGCGGCCAGGCGACCGGCGACGGCGCATCCGGCGCTCCCGCCGCCAACGACGATGTAGTCCGCTTCGGTTGCGAGAGCCTTGGTCACGTCAGATTCGCTCAATGATCGTGCCCGCGGCCTGCGCGCCACCGGCGCACATGGTGATGAGGGCGGTTGAGGCATCGCGCCGTTCGAGCTCGTGCAGCGCGGTGGTGATCAGGCGGGTGCCGGTGTTGCCGACCGGGTGGCCGAGCGCGATGGCGCCGCCGTTGACGTTGAGCTTGTCGTCCGGGACGTTGTGCACGGCCGCCATCGACATGGCCACCGACGCGAACGCCTCATTGACCTCGACGAGGTCGATGTCGTTCATTGTCATGCCGGCGATCTCGAGGACCTTCTCGGTGGCCTGGACCGGGCCGTCGAGGTGGAAGTAGGGGTCGGCTCCGACCAACCGCTGCGCCACGATGCGTGCGCGCGGCGTGAGGCCGAGCGACCTGGCGAGGTCCTCGTCCATCAGCAGGAGCGCCGAGGAGCCGTCGGAGATCTGCGAGGACGTGCCGGCGGTGTGGAAGCCGTCCTCCAGCACCGGCCGCAGCGTGGCCAGCCTCTCTAGCGTCGTCTCACGGAGGCCTTGGTCCTGCGTGATGTTCTGCACCTCGCCGGTCGGCTTGCCGTCCTCGTCGAGGACGGGGGCCTCGACGGCGAAGATCTCGCGGTCGAAGCGGCCCGCGTCCTGCGCGGCCTTGGCGAGGGTCTGTGAGCGCAGGCCGAACGCGTCGAGGTCCTCGCGGGTGAAGCCGCGGGCCTTCGCGATGCGGTCGGCGCCGCCGAACTGGTCGGGCATGTCGATGTTCCAGTCGTCCGGCTTGGGGAAGCCGAACCCGGCGGGCACGTTGGTGCCGAGCGGGATGCGCGTCATCGACTCGACGCCGCACGCGATGCCGACCTTGATCTCGCCGGCCTTGATCAGAGCATTGATGAAGTGCGTCGACTGCTGCGCCGACGGACACTGGGCGTCGATGACGGTCGACCCGGTGTGGATGGGGAGACCGGCGTGGAGCCAGGCGCGGCGCACCATGTTGTTCGACTGCTCGCCGGCCTGGGTGACGCAGCCGCCGATGACCTCGTCGACGATCCCAGGGTCGATACCGGCCCTCTTCATGACTTCGACCTGCGCTGCGCCCAGCAGGACTGCCGGGTGAATGCCGGCGAACCAGCCATTGCGCTTGCCTTGTGCGGAACGGGTCGCTTCAACGATCACGGGATTGCCCATGGGTTAAAATTAGAACACGTTCTTGTTGCTGGCAAGCCGGAACAGCCTTGGGACAAAGCGGCGTAGATCACACGCGAGTCGGGGTTGTGGTGGCGCGGACGGCGTGTAACGATAACTAGAACGTGTTTCAGATTTGCCCCCGTCGTGGGTACCGCTGCATGTCCAAGGAGTCTTGCTGTGACCGCTGTCCTTGAGGGTTTTGACCCCACCGATCCGGAGCTGTGTGAAGTCGGAATCCCGTTGCGCGAGTTCGCCGAACTCCGCAAGACGGCTCCCGTCTGGTGGGTCGACCAGAAGCCAGACGCCAGCGCCGGCTTCGACGACAACGGCTTCTGGGCCGTCACCAAGCACGCAGACATCTCCGCGGTGTCGAAGAACTCCAAGGACTTCTCCTCGAACGAGGACGGCGCCATCATCCGGTTCGCGCCCGACATGACCCGCGAGCAGGTCGAGCTGCAGCGCGTCATGCTGATCAACCAGGATCCGCCGGACCACACCAAGCTGCGCCAGATCATCAGCCGCGGCTTCACGCCGCGGTCCATCGGCGCCCTGCACGACCGGCTCGTCGATCGCGCCGCCAACATCGTCGACGAGGCGGTGTCCAAGGGCGAGGGCGACTTCGTCGAGGAGGTCGCCGCGGAGCTCCCGCTGCAGGCCATCGCCGACCTGCTCGGCGTCCCGCAGGACGACCGTCGCAAGCTCTTCGACTGGTCGAACAGCATGCTGGCCTACGACGACCCCGAGTACGGTGGCGATCCGGAAGCGGCCTCCATCGAGATCCTCGGCTACGCCATGGGCCTGGCCGATCAGCGCCGCACCAACCCTCAGGACGACATCATCTCCAAGCTCGTCACGACGAACCGTGACGGCCTGGGCGAGCTCACCGACGACGAGCTGGGCTACTTCGTCATCATGCTGACCGTGGCCGGCAACGAGACCACCCGCAACGCCATCACGCATGGCATGCAGGCGTTCTTCACGCATCCCGACCAGTGGGAGCTGTGGAAGAGCGAGCGTCCGGAGGGCATGGTCGACGAGGTCATCCGCTGGGCCACGCCGGTTTCGGTGTTTCAGCGCACGGCTCTCAATGACGTCGAGGTCGGCGCACAGCTGGTCAAGGCCGGTGACCGCGTCGGCCTCTTCTACGCCAGCGGCAACCACGACGAGGACGTCTTCGAGAACTCGCTCAAGTTCGACATCACCCGCAACCCGAACCCGCATCTCGCGTTCGGCGGGCATGGCGCGCACTACTGCATCGGCGCCAACCTGGCCCGGCTCGAGATCAAGATCATGTTCGACGCGATCGCCGATCGCATGCCCGACATCACCGCGCTCGGTGACGTCGAGCGCCTGCGGCACTCTTGGATCAACGGCATCAAGCACCTGCCGGTGAAGTACAGCAACTGAGCGAGCGCTTGGCTTCCGCGGCAATAGCATTGGTCGAGCAATAGCGTCACAGACGCGCCATGTTGGGACACTTCCCAGTCCAGATTTGCGCCGAGTTCCACGATGTTTGCGTCGGATTGGGTGCATTCGGGCGCAAATCTGGTCCGGGCCACGCTGGCGACGGATCTTTAGGCGTTTGTGCGGCTATGACGGCCTAAACGTCGACACATCGGAGCCCTGACCGCATCTATGTCTAAAGATGCGTCCTAATTTCGGCATGTCAGTGCACATTTCGCCTTGTGGATCCGGCCGAAAACATTGTCAGTGGTGACGGCTAGCGTCGGAGGTAATGAAAGACGACGCTGAGATCGAGGTTGCCGAGGCCGGGTTGGCCGAGGCGACTCGGTTGCGTGCGCGGGCCGAGGTGGTCGAGTGGTCGCGGATGCTGGCATTCCACGAGATGCGTGAGGCTGCGATCAAGCGCGTCGAGAATCCGCGGGTCTTTCAGCGGCAGGCCGAACTGTCTGCGATCGCGTTGGAGATCACGCGGAAGACGGGTCTTTCGGAGATGCAGGTGTTCCTGCGCATTGCTGCGGCTCGGCGGGTACGCGATTACACGCCCTTCGTATGGTCCGCATTCCAGGCCGGACGTATCGACGCGGCGCGGGTGCGGGAGATCTCCTCGGCGATTGAGAAGCTCAAGCGGGCTGAGTCGGTGGCGCGGCTGAATCTGCGGGTCGTGGCGTACGCCGAGACGCACACGGTGGCTGAGCTGCGGCGCTGGCTGAAGCTGTTCGTCGCCCGCATCGAGGCCGACTTCTTCAACGAACGCGCCGAGGATGAGCGGAAGCAGCGCCGTGTTGAAGTGATCCATGGTGACGACGGCATGAGCTGGCTGGGCATCTATCACCAGTCCAACATCATCGCGGCGGCGGACAAGCGGGCGACTAAGGAAGCCAAGGCGCTCGGCGCGGACGACCCGCGGACCCTGCAGCAGCGTCGCGCCGACTTCCTAGTCGCCTGGGCGACCACCAACGAAGCGGGTGACGCGGCCGTCAACGCCGACATCGCGGTGACGATCCCGGCTTCGGCGATCGCCGGATCAGAAGATGCGCCGGCCGAGGCTGCCGATGGCGGTTGGGTGGTGCCGGTGCAATGGATGCTCGACCTGGCCGAGCATGCCGGCAACAACATCTTCTGGCACCGGATGCTCCTCGACCCGATCACCGACGATGTCTTGGCCCATGAGTACAAGGGCCGCTTCGCGCCCGCGATCCTGGCCAAGGCGATCGAGTTCCGCGACGGCGTCTGCCAAGCACCCGGCTGCTGTCGGCTCGCATCGCTGTGCGACATCGACCACCGCATCCCCCACGAAGACGATGGACCAACTGCCGGCTGGAACCTCGGGCCCTTATGCAGACGTCATCACAAACTCAAGGGGTTCGGGCTCATCGACACCGGTCCCACAGCCACATCACCACCCCGCATGGCTATCGACTACGTCCACGCAGCCTGATTCGCAACAGTTCGGATACGGGGCGATTTCGGTTCGGACACTTCGGTTCTTATTGCGCGCCAGCATGCCCAAATCGGGGTAACACTCGGATCAGATTCTCGGGCTGGCAAAGGAGGTGGCCATGATGACAACCGCGACGACTGCACAGCTGTCCAGGCTCACCGCCCTCGATCGGTGCGATCGATGCGGCGCTCAGGCCTACGTCCAGGTGGAGCTCGCGGCAGGAGCCGAGCTGCTCTTCTGCGCGCACCACGCCCGGCAGCACGAGGATCGGCTGCGCGAGGTGGCCATCCTGATCCACGACGAGACGGACCGTCTCGCCAATACTCCCGCCGCGTGATCTAGACGCCACCCTCTCGACCTCTTACCGTCGAACTTGAGGGAGGTGGCTGACGTGGCGCAGAGCAACATGCAGCCGGCGGGGCCCAAAGGGTCAGGTCCTGACACCGACAAGGACGGGATGTCGGACGAGTACGAACGGACGGTCTGGCACACAGACCCGAACAACCCGGATTCCGACGGCGACGGTCTGAGCGATCTCGCCGAGTGGTGGGTCGACACGGACCCCAATCAGAAGGACACCGACGGGGACGGCTGGGAGGACGGCGAGGACCTGGTGTTCGGCGACCCGCTTCGCCAGAACGCGGGTGGCAAGGAGCGGGCCGAGTTCCTGAAGCACGCGCGGGAGATTTTCGACAAAGAAGGCTCCGACCGCGACGGCGACTTCGTCCGTGACCACCTCGAGAAGGAGCAAGGGACGCGGCCGGATCTCCGGGACACGGACAACGACGGTCTCGACGATCGTCTGGAGACTCAGCTCCGTCACCAAGACGTGGACGTCAACCCGACTGGCGATCCCGGTGACCGTTCGGATCTGGACGCGGCGCGGCAGCGACTGGATGAGCGCCGGGAAGCGACCGACGCGATTCCGCACGGCGACGCTTCCTCACAGGTCGAACCGGTTGACCATGGCGTTGATCCTGGCCTTGCGATGGCGGAGGAGGAGTACGTGCCACCGGAACCCGTCGCGATGGTGGAGGACCAGATCGAATCGGACATCGATTTCGAAGCGTGAGTTCGTTCAGTCCCTGAACTCGGGGTCGCGCTTCTCCTTGCGGGCGGCGATGGCTTCCTCGAAGTTCGAGGTCAGCATCCGGATGTAGAGCTGTCCGAGTCCCTCGGCCTGCATGTGCTGGGCGAGGCTGCCGGCGTCCAGGCCTGACCAGAGCGTCTTCTTCGTCAGCTCAATGCCCGGACGTGACCAGCCGGCGATGCGGTCGGCGATGTCGAGGCATTCGTCGAGCAGGTCCTCGTCGGCAACCGTCCGCGAGACGAGCCCGATGGAGGCGGCCTCGGTGGCGTCGATGTCGCGTCCGGTCAGCATGACCTCGAACGCACGTGACGAACCGATGGCGCGGGGGAGCAGGTAGGACAGGCCGAGCTCGGATGCGGTGAGGCCGTTGTTGATGCCGGCCGCGCGGAAGTAGGCCGTGGTGGCGGCGACGCGGATGTCGCACGCCAGCGCGAGACACAGTCCGCCACCGATGGCCGGCCCGTTCACAGCCGCGATGACCGGCTGGTGCAGGTTGCGGAGCGTCAGGACGATGTCTTCGAGCAGCTCCATCGCCCGCAGGCCGATGGTCGGCGTCGTCAGGCCGGCGATGTTGGGCATCTTGCCCTTCTCGCCGCTCTGGTCGGCGCCGGAGCAGAAGCCGGTCCCGGCGCCGGTCAGGATGACGGCGCGGACGTCGTTGTCGTCGCTGATGGCCCGCAGCTCGTCGCGCAGCGGAACCATGACGTCGAACGACATCGAGTTCATCCGCTCCGGCCGGTTGAGGGTGACGATGGCGGTGTGCGGGCGCGGGCGGTCGACGCGGACGAAGGTCATCAGTTGGGAGCTTCCGAGCCGACGACCCACATGGAGAAGAACTGCGAGCCACCGCCGTAGGCATGGCCGAGGGCCCGTCGCGCGCCATCGATCTGGTGGTCGCCGGCCATGCCGCGCACCTGCAACGCGGCCTCGGCGAAGCGCAGCATGCCCGACGCGCCGATCGGGTTGGACGACAGGACACCGCCCGAGCTGTTGACCGGAAGCTTGCCGGTCATCGCGGTCTCGCCGGCCTCGGTCAGCTTCCAGCCGGTGCCCTCCTCGGCAAACCCGAGGTTCTCCAGCCACATCGGCTCGAACCACGAGAACGGCACATAGATCTCGGCTGCGTCGATCTCGTCGATCGGGCTCGTGATGCCGGCCTGCTTCCACAGGGCGGCCGCGGCGTCGCGTCCGGCCTGCGGGTTGACCTGGTCGCGCTCAGCCGCGGTGGTCGGCTCGGAGCGCATCACGGTGCCGTGGATCCACGCCGGCGCGTTGGCGCCGCGGGCGATGTCCTCGCTCGCGATGACGACCGCGCAGGCGCCATCGGACGACGGGCAGGTCTCGTCATAGCGGATCGGGTCCCACAACATCTGCGACGCAAGGACGTCCTCGACGCTCTTGGCTTCCCGCAGGTGCGCATAGGGGTTCTTCAGGGCGTTCGTGCGGTCCTTGGCCGCGACGATGGCGCCGATCTCGGTCGGCGCCTGAGACCGCCGGATGTACGAGCGGACGTGCGGCGCGAAGTAGCCGCCCGCGCCGGCGTGCACCGGCATGACGAACGGCACCGGCACCGACAGGGCCCACATCGCGTTGGATTCGGACTGCTTCTCGTACGCCACCGCGAGCACCTTGCGATGCACGCCGGACTGGACGAGCGACGCGGCGACGATGGCGGTCGAGCCGCCAACCGAACCGGCGGTGTGGACGCGCAGCAGCGGCTTGCCGGCGGCGCCCAGCGATTCAGCCAGGTAGAGCTCGGGCATCATCACGCCCTCGAACAGGTCGGGGGCCTTGCCGACGACGATGGCGTCGACCTCGTCGAGCGTCATGCCGGCGTCGGCGAGAGCTCGGTCCATCGCCTCGCGGCACAGCCCGGCCATCGAGAGGTCTTCCCGCTTGGCTCGGTGATGGGTCTGGCCGACGCCGATGACGGCGGCGCGTTCCTTGCTCATCGGGATGCCTCCATGACGCAGACGAGGTTCTGTTGCAGGGCCGGCCCGCTGGTGGCGTGGCCCAGCGTCTTGGCTGCCGACCCGTCCCAGATGCGGCGTGCCGCCTCGCCGATGCGGATCGCGCCGCCGGCGAACATCGGGTTGCCGCTGAGTGCTCCGCCCGAGGGGTTGATGTCGGTGTCGTCGCCAAGGTTGAGGGCAGAGCGCAGGATCAGCTCCTGGTGGCTGAACGGGGCGTGCAGCTCGGCCACGTCGACGCCATCCGTTCCGCCCGCGCTCTGCGCTGCGCGCATCGCAGAGGCGGAGGTGGTGAGGTCTCTGGTGCCGAGGTGCTGGCCATCGGTGTTGTGGGCGAGGCCGGTGATCCACGCCGGGTTGTCGCGCACGTCGCGGGCACGGTCACGGGCGGCCAGGACGAGCGCGACGGCGCCGTCCGTGACGGGCGCGCAGTCGTGCTTGCGCAGTGGGTCACTGAACATCGGCTTCGCGAGCAGCTCGGCGACGTCGCGTGCTCCCGATCGCACGGCGTTCTCGTTCGACTCGGCTGACGCCATCGCCCGACTCACGACGCCCGCCATCTCTTTCTCGTCCCACAGCCCGGCGTCGAGACCGGCGCGAGCCTGCAGGGCGGCGAGCGAGACGGTGTCCGGCCACAGCGGCGTCATCGTGTACGGGTCGAGCTGCATGGCCAACGTCCGGCGCAGCAGGCCGGCGGACGACTTGCCGAATCCGAAGGCGATGGCGGTGTCGACCTCACCGGTCTGGATCTTCAGCCAGGCCTCGTAGAGCGCCCAGGCCGCGTCCATCTCGACGTGTGACTCATTGACCGGCGGCAGGACGCCGATCGCGTCGATCGCCGAGACGAAGGAGAACGACCGCCCGGCCAGGTAGTCCGACGACCCGGAGCACCAGAAGCCGACGTCGGCCTTGGTCCAGCCGGTCTGCTCGTAGCACTCGGCCAGGATCGGGACGAGCAGCTCCGCGCAGGTCGGCGAACCGTCGTAGTCCAGCAGTTGGCGTTGGGCGAAACCCACAACGGCGACGTCTCTCATAGGTGGTGCCTGTAGCTCTCGTAGTCTGCGTCGGGCTCACCGCTCGGCGCGAAATGGCTGATGTTCTCGATCGTCGTGCCCCATTCGGACTCGGGGCGCCAGACGGCCTTGACCCGCATACCCATGCGCACCTCGTCGGCCGGGATGTCCAGGATCAGGTGCTGCAGGGCGATGTCGGCACCGTCCAGCAGGATGTAGGCCGAGACGTACGGCGGTTTGATCTTCTGCCCGAGGAACGGGACGTTGACGATGCAATAGGTCGTCACGGTCCCGGTCTGGCCGAGCTCAATCTCCTCGGCTGTCGGGACTCCGTCCACCGGGCACGCGGGCCTGGGTGGGACGTAGACCTTCTGGCACTTCGGGCACCGCTGCCCGAGAATCCGCCCCTCGGCGAGGCCGCGGAAGAACGCCGATTCCTCGGGTGACGCTGCGTACAGGTAGTCGAGGCTGACCGGCGTGATGATGCCGGTGATTGCCTCCCCGGCTTCGCCGGGTTCGGGTGTGGTGGCGGGTTCGGTTTCAGGCACGAAGACGAAGTCGGTGATCAATCCCTGCGGCTCGTCGACCCAGCGGGCCTGGACACGCATGCCGGTGTGCATTGCATCGGCCGATCCGGCGTCGACGGCATGCAGCAGCGGGGTTGTCGCTCCGTCCGGCGTGACCAGCGCAAACGCGAATGGATGGCTGAGGGGTTGACCGGGCACGGGCTCGCTCACCCAGGTCCACGACGTGACGACGCCGTGGTCGCCGATGTCGACGAAATCGGCGGTCGCGGCGTGCGTGACCGGATCGAACTCGGGCGGCGGGACGGCGACTCGTCCATCGGACAGGCGCGCGCCGGTCAGGCGGCGATCACGCAGTCCGGTGAAGAATCGACCGAGTACCGGGCCCACTGATCGGGTGTAGTCGAAGGCGACTGTGACCGGTGCCTCAAGGGTGCGGCTCATGACAGAAAGTGAAACACGTTCTAGTCTTGGGTGGCAACCAAGGTGAGGGGAGTCACGCGTGAAGCTGGGACTGCAGCTCGGATATTGGGGGGCCTCCCCACCCGACGGCGTCGACGCCCTCGTGTCGGCGGCGGAGGAATCCGGCTTCGACGCGATGTTCACCGCCGAGGCGTGGGGGAGTGACGCCTTCACCCCGCTGGCCTGGTGGGGCCGCCAGACGTCCCGGCTGCGGCTGGGAACGTCGATCGTGCAGATGTCCGGGCGGTCGCCGGCGTCGATTGCCATGCACGCCCTGACGCTGGACCACCTCACCAATGGGCGCGTGATCCTCGGCATGGGCGTGAGTGGCCCACAGGTCGTCGAGGGCTGGTACGGCCAGCCGTTCGGCAAGCCGCTGGCCCGGACGCGCGAAGTCGTCGAGATCATCCGCAGGGTCCTCGCCCGCGAGGAGCCGGTCACGAACGACGGACCGCACTATCCCTTGCCGTACCGCGGCGAGAACGCCGTCGGGTTGGGCAAGCCTCTCAAGTCGATCGTCCACCCGCTCCGTGCCGACCTGCCCATCTGGCTCGGCGCCGAGGGTCCCAAGAACGTCGCGCAGACGGCCGAGATCGCCGACGGCTGGCTGCCCATCTTCTACTCACCGAAGAGCGCCGGCATGTACCAGCCGTGGCTCGACGAGGGCTTCGCCCGCCCGGGTGCCCGGCGCTCGCGCAAGGACTTCGAGATCGCCGCCACCTGTCACCTCCAGGTCGTGGACTCGGCCGACGAGAAGCAAGCCGCCGTCGATGCCATGAAGCCGTACGTCGCCCTGTACATGGGCGGCATGGGCGCGAAGGACCAGAACTTCCACAAGAACGTGTTCGAGCGGATGGGCTACGCGGCCATCACCGATGAGGTTCAGGAGCTGTTCCTCCGCGGCGAGCGGGACAAGGCGACTGCACTCATTCCTGACGAACTCGTCGACGAGCTGCACATCATCGGGACGGCCGGCGAGGTCAAGGAGCGCGTGGCCGAGTGGGCGGAGACCGGCGTGACGATGCTGGTCCTGAGCCTGCGCACGCCGGACGAGGTCCACCGCGTCGCGGAGGTGCTTGCCTGACATGGGCACCTATGCCGTGACGGGCGCACGGTCCGGGATGGGCCATGCCGTCGTCGAGCGGCTGGCCACGGCTGGCCACACCGTCGTCACCGTCGACCTGGCCGATGCGGATGTGGTCGCGGACCTCTCGACCTCCGACGGTCGCACGAACGCTGCCGCCGCTGTCCTGGACAAGTGCGGCGGGAAGCTGGACGGCGCCGTCATGGCGGCCGGCGTCGGTCCGGTGCCCGGACGCGACATGCCGCGGCGCATCCTCGAGGTGAACTACTTCGGTGCGGTCGAGCTGCTGAACACGTGGCGGCCGGCGTTGGCCGCGGCCGAGCGTGCGCAGGTCGTCGTCATCACCAGCAACTCAGCGACGGTCGTGCCGGCCGTGCCTGGCCGGACGGTCGATGCGTTGCTGTGCAGTGACGGCGACCGTGCGGTCGCGGCGCTCGGCAAGTACCGCAAGCATGCGCCGACCATGGCATACGCGGCGTCCAAGGTCGCGCTGAGCCGCTGGGTCCGGCGGCAGGCGGTCATGCCGCTGTGGGCCGGTGAGGGCATCCGGCTGAACGCCTTGGCGCCCGGGGCTGTGCGCACGCCGCTCCTCGAGGCGCAGCTGGCCGACCCGTCGCAGGCGAAGCAGCTCAAGCGATTCCCGATCCCGCTCGGCGAGTACGGCGAGGCCGACGACATCGCCGACTGGGTGGTCTTCATGCTGAGCCCGGCGGCCAAGTCGCTGTGCGGGAGCGTCGTCTTCGTCGACGGTGGTTCGGACGCCTGGTTCCGCGCGGACGACTGGCCGCGTCCCGTCCCGGTGCGGGCGATCCGCCGCTACTTCAAGAGGATGCGTGCGGCATGAGTGATGCATTTGGGTCTGTCGGGCTTGGTCCCATCACCCTCCGTAACAGAGTCATCAAGGCCGCGACCTTCGAAGGGGCAGCACCCGGCGGACTCGTGAGCCAGCAGCTCATCGACTATCACCTCGCCGTCGCCGAGGGCGGCGTCGGCATGACGACGGTCGCGTACCTGGCGACGTCGCCCGAGGGCCGCACGCACGCTGACCAGATCCACTGGCGGCCCGAGGCGCTGCCCGGGCTGCAGCAGCTGACGGACGCCATCCACGCGGCAGGAGCGGCCGTCGCGGCGCAGATCGGGCACGCCGGGCCGGTCGCCAACAGTGCCTCGAACGGAATCGCGTCCATCGGGCCGAGTCGGCACTTCAACGCCTTGTCGATGCGGTTCGACAAGGCCGCCACGCACGACGACATCGACCGGATCGTGGCCGACCACGCCAATGCCGCTCGGATGGCCGCCGACGTGGGCTTCGACGCGGTCGAGGTCCACCTGGGCCACAACTACCTGGCCAGTGCGTTCCTCAGTCCCCGGCTCAACAACCGGACGGACGAGTTCGGCGGATCGTTGGAGAATCGCGCGACCTTCCCGCGGCGCATCGCGGAGGAGGTCCGCGCCGCCGTCGGTGATCGCATCGCCGTCACCGCGAAGCTGAACATGCGAGACGGGTACCGCGGAGGGTTCGACCTCGGTGAATCGGTGCCATTCGCTCGCATGTTGGAGTCTGACGGTCATCTCGATGCCCTTGAGCTCACTGGTGGATCGTCGCTGCTGAATCCGATGTACCTGTTCCGCGGCGACGCCCCGGTCAAGGAGATGGCCCAGCGGATGCCGCTCAAGCGGGCCACGAAGGCCGGCATGCGGATGAGCGGTCATACGTTTTTCAAGGAGTACCCGTGGCAGCCGCTGTACTTCCTGGAGCAGGCCAGGCAGTTCCGCGAGGCGCTGTCGATGCCGCTCATCCTGCTCGGCGGCATCACGGATCGTGCCGCCATCGAGACCGCGATGGCCGAAGGCTTCGAGTTCGTCGCCATGGGGCGGGCGCTGCTGCGTGAGCCTGATCTCGTTCGGCGGATGCAGGCCGAACCCGGTCACACGTCCATGTGCACGCACTGCAACCTGTGCATGTCGACGATCTACGTGGGCACCCACTGTCATCTTGCTGACGCTGAGCCGCCCAATTCCAATCGACAAGGAGCCGCATGACGTCGCACTGGATGGAAGAACCGGTAACGGACCCTGAGCTGGCTCGCGTCGGCGAGGCAGCTGGCAGCCTCACGGCGAGCGTGCGGGAACTGATCGATGCCGTGATTCGGTCCGAGGTCGACCCCGACGAGCTCGACACCATTCGCGGCGACGTCGACGCGCTCACGAAGCGGCTTCGGGTCCAGCAGATTCCGGGCTCGTTCGGTGAGATCCACGGGTACGACGAGGGCGCAATCCGCGCATGGGGCAACGCGGCCATCGGCCGCCGGAACGCTGTCGCCCCGCCGATCGTGAACGAGACCCATGAGGACGGAACGGTCGTCGGCCGGGCCACCCTCGGAGCCGCCTACGAGGGCCCGCCCGGCATGGCGCACGGCGGCGTCGTGGCGCTCCTGCTGGACCAGGTGCTGGGGGAAGCGGCCCACGTCGCCGGACGGCCCGGTTTCACCGGCTATCTGACCGTCACCTACCGGCACCTGACGCGACTGGGCAAGATCCGCGCCGAGGCCCGCGCCGAGCCAGCCGAGCCGGGCGCAGAGCACAAGACCCTGGTGCGCGGTGCGCTCTTCACGGTCGACGACGACGGCTCCGAAACGCTGTGCGCTGAGGCTGAGGGCCTGTTCATCCTGCCCCGCCGGATGCGGGAGCACTTCATGCAACAACCCGATCAGGAGAACCTGTGACCGACCACCTTCGCACTGGAATTCACAACGGACACTTGCTGGCCGCGGCCCTCAAGCGTCATCGGGACCGTCCAGTGCTGCACCTTGGCGGCGTCGAGCTCACCGGGGGCGAGGTCGCCGCGCGGATCAGCCAGTACGTCCAGGCCATGGAGTCCCTCGGCGCCGGGGCTGGTGTCGCCGGAGCCCTGCTGTCGCCGAACCGGCCCGAGGTGCTCTTCGTCCTCGGCGCCGGCCAGACGCAGGGCTTCCAGCGGACGTCGCTGCACCCGCTCGGCTCGCTCGATGACCACGCCTACGTCATCAACGACGCCGGCATAACCGCGCTCGTCGTCGATCCGTACTTCGCCGACCGGGCCGCTGACCTGGTCGAACGGTGCCCAGAGCTGCGGACGGTGCTGACACTGGGGCCGGTGCCCGAGCAGCTCGCGGCCGTCGGCGTCGACCTGATTGCGGCGGCCGAGCGCTTCGCGCCGGCGCCGGTCGAGGTGAAGGTTCTCCCGTCCGATCACGTCGTGTCCATTACCTACACGGGTGGCACGACCGGCAAGCCCAAGGGCGTCATCGGCACCGCCGGTGCGATGAACACGATGAGCCAGATCCAGCTCGCCGAATGGGAGTGGCCGGAGTCGCCGCGGTTCCTGATGTGCACACCGTTGTCGCATGCGGGTGCGGCCTTCTTCGTGCCCGTGGTCATCAATGGCGGGACGCTGTTCGTGCTGGGTGGATTCAATCCGGCAGAGGTGCTGGAGGCGATCGAGAAGCACCGCATCGACTCGCTCATGGTCGTGCCGACGATGCTCTACGCGCTGATGGATCACCCCGACTCGCGGACTCGTGACCTGTCGTCGCTGCAGACCGTCTACTACGGCGCGTCGGCCATCAACCCGGTTCGGCTGGCGGAGGCCATCGAGCGGTTCGGCCCGATCTTCGCCCAGTACTACGGCCAGTCCGAGGCGCCCATGGCGATCAGCTACCTGGCGAAGGGCGACCACGTCGACGAGAACGGCAAGCCAATCCCGGAACGGCTGACGTCCTGTGGCCGGCCGAGCGCTTTCCTGCGGACTGCGCTGCTCGGCGAGGATGGCCAAGCCGTGGCGCCGGGGGAGCCGGGCGAGATCTGCGTCGCCGGCCCGCTGCTGGCTGCCGGGTATTGGCAGCTGCCGGAGGTGACCGCGGAGACCTTCCGGGACGGGTGGATGCACACCGGCGACGTCGCCCGTGAGGACGAAGACGGCTTCTGGCACATCGTCGACCGCACCAAGGACATGATCGTCACCGGTGGCTTCAACGTCTTTCCGCGCGAGGTCGAGGACGTTGTCGCGGAGCATCCGGCGGTCGCCCAGGTGGCCGTCGTCGGCACACCGGACGAGAAGTTCGGCGAGGCCGTGACCGCCGTGGTGGTGCTGCGTGACGGCTTCGAGCTGACGGACGACGTCGTCGACGAGATCAAGTCGGCGGTCAAGGCGCGCAAGGGCTCCGTCCAGGTGCCCAAGAAGGTGCTGGTCGCTGAGTCCATCCCGATGACCGCCCTCGGCAAGCCCGACAAGAAGGCGCTGCGGGCACAATTCAACGGATGAGCAACGTCAGGGTGTTGGTGTCCGGCGCGAGCATCGCTGGTCCCGCGCTGGCTCACTGGTTGCATCGACGCGGTGCCGAGGTGACAGTGGTGGAGCAGTCGCCCGCGCTGCAGCCGGGTGGTCAGGCGGTGGACGCGCGTGGGGTGGCCAAGGAAGTCATCCGGCGGATGGGCCTCGACACCGCCATACGCGCGGTGCGCACGGACACCGCGGGTGCGTACACCGTGGATGTGGACGGCAAGGTCCTGGAGACCTTCCGCGCCGACGACCACGACGGCGACGGGTACATCGCGGAGATCGAGGTCCTTCGTGGCGACTTCTCCCAGGTGCTGTACGACGACACCCGCGACAGCGTCGAGTACGTGTTCGGCGAACGGATTACCCAGCTCACCCAGGACGCGGACGGGGTCGATGTGACCTTCGCGAGCGGAGACCGGCAGCGCTTTGAGCTCGTCATCGGTGCCGACGGACTGCACTCGGCGCTTCGAGCGATGGTCTTCGGGCCGCGTGAGCAGTTCGTTCGGCATCTCGGGCTGGTGCTGGCCTTCTACAGCCTGCCGAACGAGTTCGGGCTGGACCGCTGGCTGATCGACTACCAGGAAGCGGGGCGTTCTGCCGGGCTGCGGCCGATCCAGGATGCCAGCCGGGCGATCGCCATGCTGTCCTTCACCGCGCGCGACTTCGACGTCGAATACCGCGATATCGACGCGCAGAAGCAACTGCTGCGCGAGCAGATGGCCGGCTTCGGCTGGCTGACCCCGCGCATCCTCGCGCACCTCGACGACGCTCCGGACTTCTACCTGGACCAGGTCGCCCAGGTGGTCATGGACCACTGGTCCCACGGCCGGGTGGGACTTCTGGGAGATGCCGCTTTCAGCGCCTCGCCGATGTCCGGTGGGGGCACCGGCATGGCCTTGGTCGGGGCCTACCTGCTCGCCGGCGAGCTCGCGGCCGCGAACTGGGACCCCGGAGCCGGTTTCGCCGGATACGAGGAGCGGATGCGCGACTACGTCGACGCCAACCAGGAGATCGGTCGGATGCACGTGCAGATGCTTGCCGCCCCGGAGCCAGGTGCCGAACCGACCCCCGAGCCCGACATGGAGGCCCTCACCGACCTCATCGATCGTGCGGTCAACGGCCCGGAACTGCCCGACTATGACGGCTGGGCGGGCACCTCTCGCTGACGTGACACGCACACCCACGCGCGCGGGGCCTCCGGCATCTGGACGTCGAACACCGCCGTCCGCAACTCGGTGATCTCCAGAGCGGGCTCGATCGCGTTCGTGATGTCGCGTGCGGATCGGCGGGGCGGTCCGAATTCGCGGGGTGGTCCCTCTGTGCTGCCGATGAGGCTGAGCCATTGACCTTGTGGCGCAAGGCACTCGGCGACCTGCGCGGCGAAGCGGGCGCGGTCGTCAGGCTCGTCGAACACGTGGAAGCAGCCGCGATCGAACACCATGTCGAACGGCCCGCCCGGCGGCAGTGAGTCGAGGAAGTCGAAGGTCGCGAAGCTGCACCGACCGTCGGTGGGTGTGGCTTTCGCGCGGGCCTCGGCGCGCTCCACCGCGCGCGGCGCGACGTCAACCCCGAGCACCTCGAACCCAAGGGATGCCAGCCATACCGCGTTCGTCCCAGTCCCGCAGCCGATGTCGAGAGCGCGGCCCGGCGTGAGTTCGTGACCTTCGACGAACGCGACCAGGTTCGGGTCGGGTTCGTCCGTGTCCCACGGAAGGAAGCCTTCTTCGTAGTGTGCGTTCCAGTCTCGCTGCGCCACGCAGAAAGCCTAACGACCTAGTGGCCCTTGAATTCGGGCTGACGGCGCTCCATGAAGGCGCGCGGGCCCTCCTTGGCGTCCTCCGAGGCGAAGACGGCGGCACCGACCTTCGCGTCATCGGCCCAGCACTCGTCCTCGTGCTTGCCCTCGGAGTCGCGGATGGTCTTGAGAATCGCCTGCACCGCGAGCGGGCCGTTGGCGGCGATCTGGTCGGCCAGCTCGTGTGCCTTGGCCAGCGCCTCGCCGTCCGGGACGACGTGGCCGATGAGGCCGATCTCCTTCGCTTCCGGCGCCTTGATGTGGCGCCCGGTGAGGAGAATGTCGGCCGCGATCGTGTACGGCAGCTGACGGACGAGACGGACGGCAGACCCGCCCAGCGGATACAGCCCCCAGCGGGCCTCGGAGACGCCGAAGCGGGCTGATTCACCCGCGACGCGGATGTCGGTGCCCTGCAGGATCTCCGTCCCGCCGGCAATCGCCGGGCCCTCGACGGCCGCGATCAGCGGCTTCGTCAGGCGGAAGCCCTTGAGCAGCGCCTTGATGACCGTCGGGTCGTACCCCTCGTCGAAGGATTCGGACGCAGGCTTGGAGTCCATCGCCTTGAGGTCGGCGCCGGCGCAGAAGGCACCGCCCGCGCCGGTCAGGATGCACACGCGGATGTCGGGGTCGGAGTTCACCCGGTCCCACGCGGCCTCCATGCCGCGGAGCATCTCGCCGGACAGCGCGTTCTTCACCTCGGGTCGATTCATCGTCACCACGAGGGTGTGTCCGACTTGATCAACCAGGAGATGTGGCGCTTCGCTCATGGGGTCAGGCTAGCGAAAAACAAGAACGTGTTCTAGTCTTGCGTGTTGTGGCATTGAATCTCGCTGACCTGTTCGAGCACGCCGTCGACGCCGTCCCGGAGAAGCCTGCGGTGCAGGTCGGGGACGCGATCATCAGTTTCGGCGAGCTGGAGTCGCTGGCCAACCAACTGGCCCATCACCTGCGGACGCAAGGCGTCGCGCCCGGCGTTCACGTTGGTTTGTACGCCAAGAACAGCATCGAGCACGTCATCGCTCTCATCGCGGTCCTCAAGATCCGCGCCGTGGCGATCAACGTCAACTACCGCTACGTCGCCGGCGAGCTGGAGTACCTGTTCGACAACGCCGACCTGGTCGCGCTCGTGCACGATCGCGTGTACGCGCCGCTGGTGGCGGAGGTTTCGCCGAAGTTCCCGGCCATCAAGGCATTCGTCGCCTTGCCCAACCCGATGGAGCCGGACGACGCGAGCGACCTGTCGTCCTTCGGCGGCGTGACGTTGGCCGACGCGGTAGCCGGCCAGTCCGACGAGCGCGACTTCGGTGAGCGCAGCCCCGACGACATCCACATCATCTACACCGGCGGCACCACGGGGTTCCCGAAGGGCGTCATGTGGCGGCACGAGGACTTCTGGCGGGTGCTCGGCGGCGGCATCGACTTCATGACCGGCGAGCCGCTCGGTGAGTACGACCAGTCCAAGAAGGCGCTCGAGCCCGGGCTCGTGACGCTTCCGCTCAGCCCGCTGATGCACGGCGGGGCGCAGGCGTCACTGCTGATGCACCTGTTCGCCGGCCAGGTCACGATCCTGGAGCCGAAGTTCGACCCCGTCCGCACGTGGGAGCTGGTCGACAAGCACAAGGTCCAGATGATGTTCATGACCGGCGACGCGATGGCCGTCCCGCTCATCGACGCGTACGAGGCAGGCGGCTTCGATGGCCAGAGCCTCTTCGCCATCGCCTCCAGCGCCGCGATCTTCTCCAAGTCGGTCAAGGAGCGGTGGATGAAGGCGTTTCCGAACGCGATCTTCACCGACTCGGTCGGCTCCACCGAGACCGGCTTCCAGGGCACCGGGCTGCAGGACGCCAGCGCGCTGTCGACCGACGGTCCGGTCATCTCCATCCCGCCGACAACGGCCATCGTCGCCGACGACGGCACGCTGCTCGACCCGGCCAAGGACGTCGGCGCGATCGGCCGCACCGCGCGCTCAGGGAATGTCCCCGTTGGGTATTACAAGGACCCGGAGAAGTCGGCCAAGACGTTCGTCGAGATCGACGGCGTCCGCTACTCGATCCCCGGCGACTACGCCCGCATCGAAGAGGGAAACCGCCTGACGCTGCTCGGCCGCGGCTCCAACTGCGTGAACACGGGCGGCGAGAAGGTCTACCCCGAAGAGGTCGAGCAGGCCATCAAGGCCCACCCCGCCGTCTACGACGCGCTCGTCGTCGGGCTGCCGGACGAGAAGTTCGGGCAGTGCGTCGCGGCCGTCGTCCAGCTGCGGGAGGGGCACGAGCTCGACCTGACGGGGCTCCGCGAGTTCCTCCGGTCTGCTCTCTCCGGCTACAAGCTGCCGCGGGCGATGACGATCGTGCCCGAAGTGCCGCGCAACGCCACCGGCAAGGCGCAGTACCCCGCCGCCAAGGAAATGGCCCTCAAGGATCGAGTGACCGTCTGATGCGTACGCAGCTGTGTGATGTCTTCGGCATCGAATACCCGATCTTCGCCTTCACGCCGTCCGAGCACGTCGCCGCGGCGGTGTCTCGGGCTGGCGGGCTCGGCGTCCTTGGATGCGTCCGGTTCAACGACGCGGAGGAGCTCGACAAAGTCCTCGACTGGATGGACGAGAACACCGACGGCAAGCCGTACGGCGTCGACGTCGTCATGCCGATGAAGGTGCCGACCGAGGGGACGTCTGCGGACCTTTCGTCGTACATCCCCGCCGAACATCTCTCCTTCGTCGAGCGCACGCTCCAGCAGCTCGGCATCCCGCCGCTGCCGGACGGCGAGGGCCGCGAGGGCGTGCTTGGCTGGCTGCACTCCATGGCGCGCTCACACGTCGACGTCGCTCTGCAGCATCGTCCGGTGCTCATCGCCAACGCACTTGGCACGCCGCCCAACGACGTCGTTGAGCAGTGCCAGGCGGCGGGCCTCAAGGTGGCCGCACTCGCTGGCGCGCCTTCGCACGCCGTGTCTCACGTGGCCAATGGCGTCGACATCATCATCGCTCAGGGCTATGAGGCCGGCGGTCACACCGGTGAGATCGCTTCGATGGTCCTGACGCCGGACATCGTGGACGCCGTCGGCGCGGACGTCCCCGTGCTGGGCGCCGGTGGCATCGGCTCCGGCCGCCAGATCGCAGCGTCGCTCGCGTTGGGCGCCCAGGGCGTGTGGACCGGCTCGATCTGGCTCGGCACGCAGGAATACCAGCAGCTCAACACGCACGCCGGCTGGGTTGACGCGTTCCAGAAGGCGACGTCGTCCGACACCGTGCGGACGCGTATCTACACCGGCAAGCCGGCCCGCCTGCTCAAGTCGAAGTGGACCGAGGCGTGGAACGAGGGCGACGCTCCGACGCCGCTGCCCATGCCGCTGCAGAACCTGCTGGTTGCCGACGCGCACAACCGCATCAACGCCGCCGGTGATCCGGAGGTCGTCTCGATGCCAGTCGGCCAGATCGTCGGCCGCATGAACGCGGTGCGCCCGGTCGCTGACGTTATGGCAGACCTGATCGACGGTTTCAACGAAGCCGTCAAGCGCATCAACGAGGTGGCCGGCTAACCCTGAGGCGTACCTTCAGTGCGCCATGAAGAGGATGTCGTCCCGCCCGTAGTCGAGGTGCGGGTGCTCCTCGCGCAGGTGCTTCTTCACCTGCTCGACGAGGTCGTCCTCGTCCGTGCCTTGGATGTGGGTTCCGCAGGGGCAGTTCAGGTTGCGTTTCATCGGGGCTCCTTGCCGGTCACAGACGCGGCCATCATCGCATCGTTCAGGCCCTGCAGAATGATCACCATGTCTGAGTACGAAGAGGTCCTTGCCGACTGGAACGAGCGCGAGGCGATCGCCGAGGCGGCCATCCCGCTGATCGGGAACCTCTATCGTGAGAAGGGCGTGACGGTGCTGCTGCATGGTCGCGCGCTGGTCAACCTCGACCCCATGCGGTTCATCAAGGCACACCGGTTCGCGCGTCGGGTGGGCGGATCCGAGATCGCGGTGCGTGACACGTTTCCGCTGCTTCAGGCGGTCAGCGAGCTCGAGATCCGCGCGATCAAGGTCGACCTGGCCAAGCTCTACGAGGCCTACGTCGCCGACGACCGGGGCCTCGACCCGACGGAGTTCGTCGCCGATGCCTTGGTCGCCGTCAGCGGCGACAGCAGGCCGGATGGTGCCGAGCCGCGCGACGTGGTGCTGTACGGCTTTGGCCGCATCGGCCGGCTGGTCGCCCGGCTGCTCATCGAGAAGGCCGGCGGCGGCAACGGCCTGCGCCTGCGCGCCGTCGTCGTCCGCAAGGGCAAGGGCGAGGACGATCTCGCCAAGCGCGCCTCTTTGCTGCGCCGTGACTCGGTGCACGGCCAGTTCAACGGCAGCATCAAGGTCGATGAGGAGAACAACGTCATCTTCGCCAACGGCGTCTCGATCCAGGTGATCTACGCCGGGTCACCCGAGGAGATCGACTACACCGACTACGGAATCAACGATGCGATCCTGGTCGACAACACCGGGATCTGGCGGGATCGCGAGGGACTGCAGCGGCATCTGCGCCCGGGGATCGCGAAAGTCCTGCTGACGGCGCCCGGCAAGGGCGACATCCCGAACATCGTGCACGGGGTGAACCATCTGGCTGTAGACGCGGCCGAGCGCATCCTGTCGTGCGCTTCCTGCACGACCAACGCGATCGTCCCGACGATCAAGGCGATGGACGACGAGTTCGGCCTGGTGCGCGCGCACGTCGAGACGGTGCACTCGTACACCAACGACCAGAACTTGCTGGACAACTACCACCCAGCCGATCGCCGTGGAAGGTCCGCGCCGATCAACATGGTCCTGACGGCCACCGGGGCATCGTCGGCGGTGAAGAAGGTCCTCCCGGACATCCAGGCGACGATCTCGGGCAACTCGATCCGCGTACCCACCCCGGACGTGTCGATGGCGATCCTGAGCCTGCAGCTGGAGCGAGAGGCGACCCGGGACGACGTCCTGTCCTACTTGCGGCGGACCTCGCTGGAAGGCCCTTTGAGCCGGTGCCTGGACTACACGACGGCGACGGATGCAGTCTCCAGCGACTTCGTCGGGTCGCGCGCGTCATCGGTGATCGATGCCAACGCGGCGCTGGTCGATGGTGCCCAGGCGATGTTGTACGTCTGGTACGACAATGAGTTCGGCTACTCCTGCCAGGTCGTCCGGGTCGTGCAGAGCATCTCGGGGGTCGAATACCCGACCTACCCCGCGTAGCTGCCCTTGATCACGAAGTAGGACCCGCGGATCTCGCCGGCTAGCTTCGACCGCTGCCGGGCGAACTTGAAGCCCGCGTCGGCCAGCTCGGTCGGGATCTCCATGCCCTGGGAGAGCTTGAACCCGACGGCTCGCTTGCCGCCGGCGGCCCGCGTGTAGAGCACGTTGACGGCCAGGCCGGATTCGTAGAAGACGTAGGGCCAGTAGATGCCGTCGACCTCGAAGGCGCTGACCTCCAGCGGCTTGGAGGCGAAGCTCAGGTCTCGTTCGGCGCTGAGAATGTTGTGCACCCACGCGATGACGTCCTGGGCTTCAGCCGCCGGCACCGTCGTGAAGACGTGGTCGTACTTGTTCTTGAAGTACCGCGCCTCGTTGGCGCGCAGGCCGGCGAGGGCTTCGGCGACAGGCGACGACTCCAGGCCGATGGTCGAGACGTCGTTGAAGTCAACGGTGTAGGGCATGTGTATCCGTTCGGTCAGCCGAAGGTTAGCCCAATGTTCCGAGCCTGCTCCGTCGCGCCGCCGAAGACGAACTCGAACCGCTTGGCCGACGTGAAGTAGCGGTGGGCCGTGCCGTCGAGGTCGATGCCGACGCCGCCATGGACGTGGACGGTGGTGTGCGCGATGCGATGCCCGGCATCGGCCGCCCACAGCTTCGCGACGGCGATCTCGGTTGACGCGTCGATGCCCTCAGCGAGTCGCCAGACGGCCTGCCACAGCGCCAGGCGCTGGCAGAGGACGTCGATGAACCCGTCGGCCAAGCGCTGGCCGACGGCCTGGAACGTCCCGATCGGGCGCCCGAACTGCTCGCGAGTCTTCGCGTAGTCGGCGGTGAGGCGCAGCGCGCCCTCAGTGACACCCAGCTGCACGGCCGCGGCCGCGACGATCAGCAGCTCGCCGAGGCGTTGGGGCGTGTTGGCGTCCCCAATGACCCTTCCTGCGGCGTTGGTGAAGGTGACGAGGGCGGTCGCGTCGCCGTCGCTCGTGCGTTGTGCCTCCCGCGCGACGCCTTCGGCGCCTGCATCGATCAGGACGACGCGGGGGCCGTCCGGGGTGGACACGGTGACGAGGAAGACGTCGGCGGCCATGCCGGCGCGGACGAGGGTCTTGGTGCCCGAGACGGTGGTGCCGTCGCTGGTCGTCGTGGGCTCGGCCGGCAGGTGGGCGCGCTCTTCGGCCACTGCGGCCGTGATGAGCCCCTCAGCCTTGACGCCGAGCTCGTTGAGCAGGAACACCGCCGGCCCGTGGACGGCCAGCGGCAGGGGCGCAACCGTGCGGCCGACCTCGACGAGGATGCGGCACAGCTCGATCAGGCTGAGCTCGGACCAGTCAAAGGCGTTCGTGAGCGTCGCCCAGAGCTCGCGATCGAACCGGTCGCCGTCAGCCTCTACGGCCTTCAGCCGTTCGACGCCGGTGTGGTCACCCAGGATCGACGCGGCCAGCTGGGCGGCCTCGTCGGCTTCGGGGGAGAAGGTGAAGTCCATGTCGTGTCCTTAACGCTTCGCAGCCGGCAGGCCGAGGCCGACATAGCCGATGATGTCCCGCTGGATCTCGTTCGTGCCGCCGCCGAACGTCATGACCAGCGACGAGCGGTGGAACCGCTCGAGCCGGCCGGCGAGCTCGGCGCCGGGGGAGTCGGCGGTGACGCCGGCGTTGGGACCGACGATCTCCATCAGGGAGCGGTAGACCTCCGTCGCCAGCTCCGAGCCGTAGATCTTCGTCGCCGACGCCTCGGCCGGCGAGAGGTTGATGCCATGGTCGGCATCGGAGGCCAGCTTCCAGTTGATCAGCGCGAGTGCCTCGATGCGAGCGTGCGCGCGGCCGAGGGCGATCTGCACCCATTCGGTGTCGATCACGCGGCTGCCGTCCGGATTGCGCGTCTCGCGTGCCCAGTCCTTCACCAGCTGCAGCGAGTGCTTGAGCGGTGCGGCTGACGTCAGCGCGACGCGTTCGTGGTTGAGCTGGTTCGTCATGAGCGCCCAGCCGCCCCCGCGCTCGGAGACGAGGTTCGACGCCGGCACCCGGACGTCCTCGTAGTACGTCGCTGACGTTCCGACGCCGGCAACGGTGTGCACCGGCGTGTACGAGACGCCGGGGGCGTCTGCCGGCACGAGGATCATCGACAGGCCCTTGTGCCGCGGCAGGTCGGGCTCGGTGCGGCAGGCCAGCCAGATCCAGTCGGCGTACTGGATCAGCGACGTCCACATCTTCTGGCCGTTGATGACCCACTCGTCACCGTCGAGCACCGCTTTGGTGCGCAGCGACGCGAGGTCGGTTCCCGATTCCGGCTCGGAGTAGCCGATCGAGAAGTGCAGATCACCGGCGAGGATCTTCGGGAGGAAGTACTCCTTCTGCTCCTCGGTACCAAAGCGCATGATCGTGGGGCCGACGGTGTTGAGCGTCAGATAGGGGATCGGGACGCCCGCCACGGCGGCGACATCGGTGAAGATCAGCTGCTCGACCATGGAGCGCGCCTGGCCGCCGTACTCCTTCGGCCAGCCGATGCCGAGCCACCCGTCCTTGCCGATCTGGCGGATGACGTCCTTGTAGACCGACGCCTCTCCGAACTCACCGGTCGCGGACGCGAGGCCGCGGCGAATCTCGGGGGTCACGAGGTCCGCGAAGTAGTCGCGCAACTCACGTTGGAGTTGCTGCTGGGCGGGTGTCAAAGAGACGTGCATGTGGTAAAAACTATAACGTGTTCTCGTTTTTCACCATTCCTATCTCTGAGGGGCGGGTGGCGCCATGACTTCCGCCACGGAGACGCCGGTCCGGTCGGTTGACACCGGCCTGCCGCCGGAGCGGTATGCCCGGGGCTGGCATTGCCTTGGCCTGGCCGACACCTTCAGCGACGGCAAGCCGCACGCGATCCAGGCGTTCGGCGGCAAGCTCGTCGCCTTCCAGGGCGAGAGCGGAGAACTCGGCGTCCTCGACGGCTACTGCCGTCACATGGGCGGCGACCTCACCCAGGGCACGGTCAAGGGTGACGAGGTGGCCTGCCCGTTCCACGACTGGCGCTGGGGCGCCGACGGCCGCTGCAAGATGATCCCTTACGCCAAGCGGGTGCCGCTGCGCGCGCGCACGGAGCGCTACGAGACCGTCGTCCGCAATGGCCAGCTGCTCATCTGGCACGATCCGGAGGGCTCGCCGGCCGACCACGACATCCTGCCGCCGGAGCTGCCGGGCATCGGCACCGACGAGTACACGGACTGGATGTGGAACACCCGCGAGATCAACGGGTCGCACTGTCGTGAGCTGATCGACAACGTCTCGGACATGGCGCACTTCTACTACGTGCACTTCGCCTTCCCGACCGACTTCCGCAACGTCTTCGAGGGCCACCAGGCCACGCAGTTCATGGAGTCAGTCGGCCGGCCGGACATGGCCGGCGGATATGGCGGCGAGGACATGGTGCTCAAGTCCGTTGCCACGTACTACGGCCCGGCGTACATGATCAATTGGCTCGACGTCGACTACAAGGGGTTCCGCACCGAGATCATCCTGATCAACTGCCATATTCCGACCGGGCCGAGCTCCTTCACCCTCCATTACGGCATCGCCGTGAAGAAGCCGGAGGGCCTGGACGAGAAGACCACCGCCTACGTCGCGAAGAAGTACGCCGACTCCTTCGGGGACGGCTTCCTGCAGGACGTCGCCATCTGGGAGAACAAGGTCCCGATCCAGAACCCGCTGCTCTGCGAGGAGGACGGGCCGGTCTACCAGCTGCGTCGCTGGTACGAGCAGTTCTACGTCGACGTCGCCGACATCGAGCCCGACATGGTCGCCCGCTTCGAGTTCGAGGTCGACACTTCCAAGGCCAACGAGTTCTGGCACGCCGAGGTCGCGGAGAACCTGCGGATCAAGGCGGAACAGGGTTCCTGATGTCCTCCTTCGTCCCGCGGAATGCGGAGACCCTCGCGGAACGGGCGCGCTACACCGCTGAAGGCCTGACGAGGGTGTCCTGCATGGACTGCCTCGCCACGGTGGACGTGCGCAAGAACAGCGAGCAGCAGACCGCGATCCAGTGGTCTGCCGATGCCCAGGGCCTGTGCCCGGAGCTGTCGCGTCGGGACTCCATTCACGAGGGATGCCCGCGGCTCAAGGCGAGCATCGAGGTGGCCGTCCGCGAGGGCCGCCTGCCAGTCGGAGTGGGCGAGTGAGCGAGAACGTCCACACCGTCACGGTCCTCGACGTGATCGAGCGGACCGCCGATGCATGCTCGTTCTCCTTTGCCATTCCGGAGGATGCTGCCGAGGCGTTCGAGTACCGGCCCGGCCAGTTCCTGACGCTGGCCGTGCCGAGTGACCAGACCGGCGTGGCAGCCCGGTGCTATTCGCTGTCCAGCTCGCCGGAGTCCGGCGAGCCCCCGACCATCACGGTGAAGCGGACGATCGACGGCTACGCGTCCAACTGGCTGTGTGACAACCTTCGCCCCGGCGACGAGATCCGGGTGCTGCCGCCGGAGGGCATCTTCACGCCGAAGACGCTCGACCACGACCTGCTGCTGTTCGCCGGCGGCAGCGGCGTCACGCCGATCATCTCGATCGCCCGGCATGCCCTGAAGCTGGGCGATCGCAAGATCGTGGTGTTCTACGCCAACCGGGACGAGAAGTCGGTCATCTTCGCCGACGAATGGTCCGAGCTGGCCCGCGCTTACCCCGAGCGACTGCAGGTCGTGCACTGGCTGGAGAGCGTCCAAGGCCTGCCGACGGCCGACCAGCTGCGGGCGTTCGCCGCCGCGCATCGGACGTACGAGGCGTTCGTCTGCGGGCCGGCCGAGTACATGAAGCTCGTGATGGCCGCGCTGCGCGAGCTGGAGTTCCCGCGCGAGCGTCGGCACCAGGAGAAGTTCGTCTCGCTCGGCGGCAACCCGTTCGGGGACGAGCTCGCCGAGGCCGCTGCAAAGGCGGAGATCGCCGAGGCCGACTCGGATGAGGACGACGCTCCGGTCGGGCCCACTGGTCCGGTCACGCTGGAGGTCGAGCTCGACGGCGAGCACTACACCTTCGACGACTGGTCGGCCAGCACGAAGATGCTGGACTTCCTGGAGAGCAAGGGCATCAAGGCGCCCTTCTCCTGCCGCGCTGGGGAGTGCTCGGCCTGCGCCATCCGCCTCGTCGAAGGCGAGGTCCGCATGGACAACAACGACGTCCTCGATCCCGAGGACCTCGACGAAGGCATCCGGCTCGGCTGCCAATCCCATCCACTGACCGAAAAAGTGAGCGTGACCTACTCGTGAGATTCACCTACGCCGAGGCGATGACCGACGCGCACTACTACGCCCCGCTGGCGCAAGCCGCTGAGAAGGCCGGCTACACCAGCATGACGGTGGCCGACAGCCTGATTTATCCGAAGGAATCGGACTCGACCTACCCGTACACCGACACCGGTGATCGCGAGTTCCTGCAGGGCAAGGAGTTCATCGAGACGATGATCCTCTGCGCCCACCTGTTCGCGGTGACGTCGACGCTGCGGCTGACGCCGTTCGTCCTCAAGCTGCCCGTGCGGCCACCGGTGCTGGTGGCCAAGCAGGCGTCGTCGCTGGCGTACCTCTCCAACAACCGTCTGGGCCTGGGCATCGGCCTGTCGCCGTGGCCCGAGGACTTCGCCGCCCTGGGCGTGCCGTGGGAGAAGCGCGGCAAGCGGATGGACGAGTGCATCGACATCCTGCGCGGGCTGACGTCGGGCGAGTTCTTCGGCTACGACGGCGAGTTCTACTCGTTCGACCCGTTGCAGCAGTGCCCGGCGCCGACCGAGCCCATCCCGCTGCTGGTCGGTGGGCATGCCGACGTCGCGTTGAAGCGTGCTGTGCTCAAGGGCGATGGCTGGATGCACGCCGGGGGAGACGGCGAGGAGCTGGACCGGCTGCTGGCGCGGCTGGCGGAGATCCGCAAGGCCGAGGGCGACACCCGCGACGACTTCGAGATCCACGCGATCTCCTACGACGCCTACACGCCTGACGGGGTGAAGCGCCTCGAGGACAAGGGTGTCACCGACTGCATCGTCGGGTTCCGCGTGCCCTACATCAAGGGCCGCGACGAGGAGCCGCTGGAGACAAAGATCAAGAACCTCGAGTGGTTCGGGGAGAACGTCATCGCAAAGGTGTGAGCTGCGGCGCCGCCGCGGGCACCCACGTCGTGGCGTCGGGGCCCGCCATCCAGCCCTGTCGGGCCCGCTCCTGCCGTTTCATGGCCTGGCCGACCAGCTTCTCGGACTCGGTCGTCCGATGGCACCGGAACATCCGGCTCATGACGACCTCCTGCAGGTTCACGCGTCGCGTGACCTGCCGGAACGGCGAACAGTTCGGTGGCGTCGGCCGGTTGCTGCGCAGGATGGCGTAGTACTCGTCGTGCTGCGATCGGTCGGGAACAGGCCGCTCTTCGGCCCAGAACGGGCTGAGCGTCGTACCCGGGTCGGTTCTGCAGTCCTCCTGGTTGCGCTTGACCGTTCCGCCGAACCGCAAGAACGGGCAGACGATCTTGACGTCCTGTGGGCCGGTCTGTGCGTATTCGCGAAAGCTCGTGCCGAAGTAGTCGGGGCCGTCCTGGTCGACGTGTCCGGCCGCTTGTGCAGCGAGGTTCATGTACGCGTACTGGTAGGGAAACATCGCGACTTGCGCGGCGACGGGGAGCACCAGCGCCGCGCTCGCAACTGAGATCGCGGCGAGGCGCCAGGGCCCCGGTTTCACCTTGGTGAGGAGAGCGGCGACACCCACGGTCGCGAGAACCGCGAGCGCAGGTATGGCGAACAGCAGCTGCCGGAGACCCTGATACAGGTTCGAGTTGAACAGGACGGCAGCGGCCATGAGCGCAAACGCCTGGGATCCGACGAGGGCGAGACAGTCGGCCCGGATCGAACGACGTGGCCGCACCGCCACGACGACAGCAACCGCGGTGCCCCCGCACGTGAGCAGCAGAACCAGCACCGGCAGATCGGTCAGCAGATGGACCGGGACGTAGAAGCGATCACTCCGTCGTTGGGCGCCGTACCCGTCGTAGTGCGCGCTGGAGAAGACCGACTGTCTCAGGACCGCGCCCACGTCCGAGTAGACGCGCGGATACACCGCCACCAGGGCGGCATACGACGCGGCCGCCGAAGCCAGGACGGCACCGACGAGGCGCAGAACGTTCCGCCGCGTCTGATCGGCTCGTGTGCGCACGAGGATCACGCCGAACACCACGAGCGATGCGACCAGCGATGGCCACATGCCGGGCCGCGTGCCCAGCATGAGAGTCGATCCGGCGGCCACGGCGGCGCCGCCGGCGAGAACGCGCCACGGTTTCGCGGCGGGCTGCGTGAGGGCCAGCCAGATCAGTCCTGCCGTCAGGAGAGTGTGCGCCGATGCGACCGGCACGTCCTTCGGATTGAACATGGCGTGGCCCGTCCACAACGGCGTGGCGGCGAGGATCCCGCCGGCGACGACGCCCCAACCCCAGTCGCCGAGGATGATCCAGGCGATCGCGACGACTGCCAGCAGGCCGAGGATGGACATCGCCGCGACAACCGCGTGCCGAACCGCGTACTGCTCCTGCCCGAATTGGGCTTCGTAACCCGTTTCCTTGCCCATCGTTCGGTTCACGTCGTGCTGGAGTGCCGAGGTCATCGGGCCGTACACGTACGCGCCGACGGGGATCTCGCCGGCGGTAGCCCGCTCCCGCTCGAAGGTCCGGATGTAGAGGCCATAGCCGAGATAGCTGTTGACCCGGCGAACGTGCCCGGGCTCGTCGGTGGAGATGCCGGTCGACTGCGAACCGATCATGGTCATGCCCACACCCAGACAGGCGACAACCGCGGCGACCGCCACCAACACGGCGGGTGGCTTGACCCATGCGATCTCGCTGCGTCCGGGCACGGTCCGTAGCCTAGAGCGCATCGCTTTCCGGGACTGGGATTCCGGAAGATGTGACGGGCGAGACAACGTGGCCTGCGTCATAACTCCGGCCGTGAGCTGTCATGGGTGGTAATCCGGAACCATGAACACCATCGTTCCGATCTTCATGGTCGTCTTCGTCGCCGGAATGTACGGATATCTGCTCTACTCCAAGCGGATGGTCAACAAGCTGATCGACCCCGAGCACTACTACCACTCACCGCCGCCCCCGCCGCCGGCGCCGCGACTGGTCATCGAAGGGCAGCGTCCGCCGACTACCTGATGGGGCACGCCACCGTCACCGGTTTCCTCGCCGGACTCTCGCTGATCGTCGCCATCGGCGCGCAGAACGCCTATGTCCTCAGGCAAGGCGTTCTGCGCGCTCACGTGGGCCCCGTGGTGGCCGTCTGCGCGGTGTCGGACGTGGTCCTGATCGTGGCTGGAGTCAGTGGCGTCGGAGCGCTCATCGACCATGCGGGGCAGTCGTTGACCGTCGTTCGATGGTTCGGCGTCACCTTCCTGCTCTGGTACGCCGTCGGGGCGCTGCGCCGAGCGAGCCGCGCCGAGGCGCTGTTCTCGGAGAGCAGCGACACAGCAGTGGAGTCGCGGCACGGCGTGGTGGGTCGTGCTTTCGTGCTGACCTGGCTCAACCCGCACGTCTATCTCGACACAGTCCTCCTGCTCGGGTCGATCGCGGCAACCCAGAGCGACGTCGTCGGCGGACGATGGTGGTTCGCCGCGGGCGCGTGTGCGGCCAGCGTGGTTTGGTTCAACGGCCTTGGATTCGGTGCAGGCGTCCTCGCACCGCTGTTCGCCCGTCCGCGGGCATGGCAGGTCCTGGACGTCGGCGTGGCAGCCACCTTGATCCTCGTGGCCGCCCGACTCGCGCTCGGTTAGTGACTACTCGGGCTTCCTGAGCGACGCCATCGTGCGCTCCATCTCCCAGTGGGCGCGCATCTGGATGATCTTGCCATCCTCGCCGATGGTGTGAACGGTGACAATGTCGGTGGAGGCCATGGTTCCGTCGCCGAGCGTGGTGTCGAAGCGGGCGACGCTGGCGCAGGTGTTGCCGTTGGCGAACGAGTCGTGGATGGTGAAGTGGAACTTGGCGATGGGGGCGATGGTCAGGTCCCAGAACGCGGCGATCTCGTCGCGGCCGCGGTGCCCCTTGCCCTCGGGATCGAAGATCGACGGGCCGACCGGGTCCTCGATGGTCGCGTCGCGTGCGTAGATCTCGTTGACCCACAGCTCCTTGTCGCCGCGGCCGACGGCGTCCAGCGAGCGTTGGGCCGCGATCTGCGCCGGATGATCGCCGCCGGGCGCGTTCCAGGTGATGTACTCCGACTTGATCACGCTTTCTCCTTCAGCATGTCCAAGCAGATGTCGACGATCATGTCTTCCTGGCCGCCGATCAGCTTGCGCCGGCCGACCTCGGTGAGGATTTCCCTGGTATCCAAGCCAAACCGCGCGGCCGCCGTCTCGGCATGGCGCAGGAAGCTCGAGTACGCGCCGGCGTAGCCGAGGGTGAGCGTCTCTCGGTCGACCTGTACCGGGCGGTCCATCAACGGCCGGACGAGGTCGTCGGCGGCGTCCT
The DNA here is from genome assembly GCA_045806885.1 of Aeromicrobium sp. Lineage (GTDB taxonomy): Bacteria > Actinomycetota > Actinomycetes > Propionibacteriales > Nocardioidaceae > Aeromicrobium. The sequence goes on along the minus strand of JBJMIJ010000016.1, from coordinate 42,795 downwards.
GCAGCGCGAAGAGGTCAGCGTTGGTCTTCCAGCCCATCAGGTCGGCCACGGCCACGAACGGCTCGATGGGGGCGTTACCCGCGCCGGCCCCGAGACCTGCCAGCGAGGCGTCGACGCGGGTCACCCCCTCCTCGACCGCGACCACGCTGTTGGCCACCGACAGGGAGAGATTCTGGTGGGCATGGATACCCAGCTCCGTCGTCGGGTCGAGTACGTCACGGTACGCGCGGACCCGGTCACGCACACCGTCCATGGTCAGGCGGCCGCCGGAGTCGACGACGTACACGCAATGCACGCCGTACGACTCCATCAGCTTGGCCTGCTGGGCCAGCGCCGCCGGCTCGGACAGGTGGCTCATCATCAGGAAGCCGGAGACGTCCAGGCCGATCTCGCGGGCCACGGAGATGTGCTGCGCGGAGACGTCGGCCTCGGTGCAGTGGGTGGCGACGCGCACGGAGCGCACGCCGAGGTCCCAGGCGCGGTGTAGGTCCTCTGCGGTCCCGATCCCCGGAAGGATCAGCGAAGTCAGACGCGCGTTCTTGATGTTCGCCGCCGCGACCTCGATCCACTCCCAGTCGGTGTTGCTGCCCGGGCCGTAGTTCAGGCTGCCGCCGCCGATGCCGTCGCCGTGGGTGACCTCGATGGCATCGACACCCGCCGCGTCGAGCGCGGCGACGATCTTGCCGACGTTCTCGGTCGAGATGCGGTGCCGGATGGCGTGCATGCCGTCACGCAGGGTGACGTCCTGCAGGAAGATGCTGGTCACTGTGTGCCTCCTGAGGGGGTGCCCCCTGCGATGAGTTCGCCGACCCGCAGGGCGGCCGACGTCATGATGTCGAGGTTGCCGGCGTAGGCCGGGAGGTAGTGGGCGGCGCCCTCCACCTCGAGGAAGACCGAAACCTGGTGTGTCACTGGCGCTTCGGTGAGCGTCTGGATGGGCATGTCGGGCGGAATGGGCGTGAAGAGGACGTCCTGCTTCAGCCGGTAGCCCGGGACGTAGACCGCGACGTCGGCGACCATCTGCACGACGGACTCACGGATCTTGTCCTGCAGCGCCTCGTCCGGGTCGTTGATGAGGGTGAAGACGGTGTCGCGCATGATCATCGGCGGCTCGGCCGGGTTGAGGATGATGATCGCCTTGCCCCGGGCGGCTCCGCCGACCGTCTCGACGCCGTGGGCGGTCGTCTCGGTGAACTCGTCGATGTTGGCGCGCGTGCCCGGGCCCGCGGACCGCGAGGAGACGGACGCGACGATCTCGGCGTAGGGGACGTCGGTCACCCGGCTGACCGCCGCGACGATCGGGATGGTCGCCTGCCCGCCACAGGTGACCATGTTCACGTTCGGCGCGTCCATGTGCTCGCCGAGGTTGACGGCGGGGACGACAAAGGGCCCGAGTTCGGCCGGCGTGAGGTCGACCAGTCGCTTGCCGTACGGCTCCAGCGCAGCAGCATTCGCCTTGTGCGCGCCGGCCGACGTCGCATCGAAGATGATCTCGATCTCGTCGAAGTCGGGCATCGAGATCAGCCCGTCGACGCCCTTGTACGTCGTCGTGACGCCTCGGGCAGCCGCGCGGGCGAGGCCGTCGGAGTCCGGGTCGATGCCGACGAACGCGGCCATCTCGAGGACGTCGGAGGTGTCGAGCACCTTGATCATCAGGTCGGTCCCGATGTTTCCCGAGCCGATGATGGCAACTTTGGTGGCCATGGGGTTCCCCTAAACGAAGGTGGTCGTGACCGTGCCCAGTGGGGCACCGTCGGAGGTGGTCAGGGCGGCGACGACGTGGTTGCCCGCGGTCACCGGGACCATCGGTCCCAATGCGCCGGACAAGATGAGCTGACCGGCCTGCAGTGGCTCACCGAAGTCGCGGGCCGTTCGCGCGAGCCAGGCGACCGCGGCCAGCGGATCGTCCAGGCACGCTGCGCCGTTGCCGGTGGAGACAACCTGGCCGTCGATGCGCATCTGCATGAGCGTGTTCCGCGGCTCGAACTCATCCAGCGAGAGCTTGCGCGAGCCCAGGACGTAGGTGCCGGACGAGGCATTGTCGGCCACCGTGTCGGCCAGGGCGATGTCCCAGTTGGCGACGCGGCTGTCGACGATCTCCAGCGACATCACGGCATGGTCGATGGCCGCACGGACCGTCTCATCGGTGATCTCGCGGTCCAGGGCGTCGCCGAGGACGAAAGCGATCTCCGCCTCGACCCGCGGCTGCAGCAACGTCGACATGAGGGTCTCGCCGCCGTCGGAGACGCCCATGTCGCTGAAGAGGAATCCGAAGTCGGGGGTGTCGACCCCGACTTGCTGCTGGATCGCCTTGGACGTCAGCCCGATCTTGCGGCCGATGATGCTCACCCCACCGGCAAGCCGGTTCGCGGTGACGAGCTGCTGGACGTCATAGGCCGCGGACATGTCCGAAGGACCGATCAGGTCACGCACGGGGTCGCACGGTTCGCGCTTGTCGAACGCCACAATCAGGCGGTCGGCAGCTTCCTGCACTTGTGCAGTAGAGGGCATTCCCCAAAAATAGAACGTGTTCTTATTGCTGTCCAGCCGGGTGTCACGCCTCGAGAATCGCCTTCACCTTGTCGAGGGCAGCGACAGTGGCGTTCATCGAGGACTGCGTCGGCTTGCTGAAGACGAACTTCTGCGGCCCGCGAATGTCGACGGCAAGCTTGAAGGTGACGGCTGTCCCGCCGTCGGCCTCCTCGAACGAGATCGTTCCCTGCGGGCGCACCGGTCCGGCGATCACCTTGAAGGCGTAGCCGTTCGGCGGATCCCATGCGGTGATCTCGGTGTCGGCCGCCACCTCGCCGATCACCGGGGCCGAAACGGTCTGTCGGATGATCGTCCCGAGGGCCATCGGGCCCTCCGGCTTGGCCTCCACGAGCTCCTCGCGCCACTGCGTGTCGTTGGCCGGCGTGGTGAAGAAGGCGAACACCTTTTCCAGCGGTGCGGCAATGGTGATCGTGCGTTCTGCGGAGGGCATGAGGGCATTGAAGCAGACGGTGATTAGCCTTGGCCGAGATGAACACAGACAGAGTTGCCATCCTGGGCGGTACCGGCGCCCTCGGTTTCGGACTAGCCAAGCGGCTGGCCGCCGCCGGCGTGCCGGTCGTCATCGGGTCCCGTGACGCCGAGCGCGCCGCCACCGCGGCCAAGCGCGCGCTCGAGGACGTCCCCGACGGCGACGTCCAGGGATTGAGCAACCCGGACGCAGTCGCCGCTGCCGGACGACTCGTCGTCCTCGCCGTCCCGCTGACGTCGCAGGTCGACACGCTGAAGTCGATCGCCGACCAGCTGTCCGAGGGCGACATCGTGCTCGACACCACGGTTCCGCTTGCGCCGGCCATCGGCGGTCGCCCGACGCACGTCGTCGGCGTGTGGGCCGGCTCGGCGGCACAGCAGGCTGCCGCGAACGTGCCAAAGGGCGTCACGGTCGTGTCCGGCCTCCACACCCTCAGTGCGGCGCTGCTGGAGGACCTCTCGGCGGACTTGGCCCAGTCGACGCTCATCTGCGGCAACCGCAAGGCAGACAAGGACTATGTCGCCGAGGTGCTCGGCCGGATCAACGGCCTCGATGTGGTCGACGCGGGCATGCTTGACATCAGCCGGCTGGTCGAAGGGATCACGCCGATCCTGGTCGGCATCAACATCCGATACAAGACCCATGCGGGCATCACCATCACAGGTGTACATGACAGTTCCCACTGAGGCCCCTCCCAATCAGGCGCAGAGCAGGCGAGCGGTTGCTCGCGTCGTCGCCGGCAAGTCCGTCGACGCCGGCGAGGCAACCGCCCTGCTCGCTGCCCGTGGGGAAGACCTCGACCGCCTGTGCGCGGCCGCGGCCCGAGTTCGGGACCTTGGCCTGGACGACGTCGGGCGCCCCGGCGTCGTCACCTACAGCCGCAAGGTCTTCATTCCGCTCACCCGGCTGTGCCGGGACCGGTGCCACTACTGCACGTTCGTCACGGTGCCGGGAAAGCTCGAAGCGCCGTTCCTCAGCCCTGACGAGGTCCTCGAGATCGCCCGGCAGGGCGCCGAGCTCGGCTGCAAGGAGGCGCTCTTCACGCTGGGCGACCGTCCGGAGGATCGCTGGCCGGAGGCTGCGGCGTGGCTGGAGGAAGCCGGCTACGCGTCCACGCTCGAGTACGTCAGGGCCATGGCGATCCTCGTGCTCGAGGAGACGGGGCTGCTCCCGCACCTGAATCCGGGCGTCATGTCGTGGGCCGAGATGAACCGGCTCAAGGCGGTCGCGCCGAGCATGGGCATGATGCTGGAGACCACGAGTCGCCGGCTCTACGAGGAGCCGGGCCAGGCGCACTACAAGAGCCCGGACAAGGACCCGGCGGTCCGGCTGCGCGTGCTGGAGGACGCCGGACGGCTGTCCATCCCGTTCACCACCGGCGTGCTGATCGGCATCGGCGAGACGCTCGCGGAGCGGGCGGACGCGCTGTTCGAGCTGCGCCACATTCATCGCGAGTTCGGGTCGATCCAGGAGGTCATCGTCCAGAACTTCCGGGCGAAGCCGGACACGGCGATGCGCCACGTCGACGACCTCGACCTCGACGAGTACCGCGCCGCGATCGCGACGGCGCGCATCGTGTTGGGCCCGCGGGTCAGCATCCAGGCGCCGCCCAATCTCGTCGACCTTGACGAGTGTCGCGCCCTGCTCGAGGCCGGGGTGGACGACTTCGGTGGCATCAGCCCCCTGACCCCGGACCACGTCAATCCGGAGCGGCCCTGGCCCCAGATCGAGGCATTGGCTGAGCTGTGCGAATCGGTGGGCTTCACGCTGCGCGAGCGGCTCACCGCGCACCCCGAGCTGCTGGACGCCCCGTGGGTGGATCCTCGCCTGCGGGCCCACGTGGATGCGCTGCGCGGACCGGACGGCCTGGCCGACCCGGGGGTCACACCGAAGGGGCAGGTGTGGCAGGAACCGGACGGCGGACTGGCTGACGCCGGTCGCGTCGACCTGCACGCGTCCATCGACACCGATGGCCGGATGACCGATCGTCGGGGCGACTTCGACGACGTCTACGGCGATTGGGCTGCGCTGAAGGAGAGGGGGATCAAGGGCCGGCTCCTGCCGCTGGTCTCGGTTGGCTCGGACGTCTCCGCCGCATTGCGCGCGGCCGAGCGGGCGCCGGCGGAGCTCAGCGATGACCACGCACTGGCATTGATGACGGCCGGGGGGGCCGATCTCGAAGCCGTCTGCCGGTTGGCTGACGACCTGCGCCGGCAGGCGGTCGGCGACGACGTCACCTACGTCGTCAACCGCAACATCAACTTCACCAACGTCTGTTACACCGGCTGCCGGTTCTGCGCGTTTGCGCAGCGCAAGACCGATGCCGACGCGTACAGCCTGTCCTTCGACGAAATCCAGGCCCGGGCCCGCGACGCGGTGGCCGTCGGCGCCACCGAGGTCTGCATCCAGGGCGGCATCGACCCCGAGCTGCCCGGATCGACATACGCCGACATCGCGCGGGCCGTCCGGGATGCCGAGCCGGGCCTGCACATCCACGCGTTCAGCCCGATGGAGGTCATGAATGGCGTCGCCCGGACCGGCCTGTCGATCCGCGACTTCCTGCACGAGCTGAAGGACGCCGGCGTCGCCTCCCTGCCCGGCACGGCGGCCGAGATCCTCGACGATGACGTCCGCTGGATCCTGACCAAGGGCAAGCTGCCGACGGCGCAGTGGATCGAGGTCGTCACGACCGCGCACGCGATCGGGCTCCCGACGACGGCGACGATGATGTACGGCCACGTCGACCAGCCGATGCACTGGGTCCAGCACCTGAAGGTGATCGCGGACATCCAGCGCAGGACCGGGGGCTTCACGGAGTTCGTGCCGCTGCCGTTCATCCACCAGTCCAGCCCGATCTACCTGGCCGGGGTGGCGCGGCCCGGCCCGACCGTGCGCGACAACCGCGCGGTCCACGCCATGGCGCGGATCATGCTGCACGGGCTCGTCGACAACATTCAGGCCTCGTGGGTGAAGCTCGGGCCCGACCACCTGCAGAGCGTGCTGAATGGCGGGGTCAACGACCTCGGCGGCACCTTGATGGAGGAGACCATCAGCCGGATGGCCGGCTCGACCAACGGGTCCCGTCGCGAGCGGGCCGAGCTGGAGGCCATCGCCACCTCGGTCGGACGCCCGGCGCGTCAGCGGACCTCGCTGTACAAGGTGGCGTCATGACCGCCTGGACGGCGATCGTCCCGGTCAAGGCGTGGCGCTCGGCCAAGTCGCGGCTCGGCGTCCCGGGGGAGCTGCGGGCCGAGCTGGCACAGGCGCTGACGCTGGACACGCTCGACGTCCTCGCGTCGCACCCGTCGGTTGGCCACGTCGTGGTCGTGACCGCCGATCCGTCGGTCGCAGACGAGGCGCGCTCGCGTGGCCTCTCCGTGTTGGCCGAGGAGCCGGCGACCGACCCGCTCAATGCTGCGGTGCGTCAGGGATGTTCGTGGGTTGCTTCGCGCGGCGACGGGCCGACGGTTGTGGTGCCGGCTGATCTCGCGTACCTCTCGGCCGAGGTTCTGGAGACCACGCTGGCTTCACTCGCGGAGCGGGGAAGGGCGCACGTGCCCGATCTCGCCGGCACCGGGACGACCCTGCTCGCCGCGTCCCGGGCGTCGGACATCGACCCGCACTACGGCGTCGGATCGTCAGCCCTTCACGCGGCGGCCGGCTTCCCGCGCCTCGAACGCGTCGATCCCCGCGCCCGGACGGACGTGGACGAGCTGGCCGACCTTGCCCACGGCCCGACGTGGGTCCCGGGCTTGCGCGTCGCAGCCGTGATGGGCCGCAAGTCGCAATCGGCCTAAGCGGACCGCTCCACCTCGACTGAGGCGGCCAGACCATGGGCGACGGCCGCAGACAGCAGTCGCTGTTTGAACATTCCGGCCTCGACCAGCTGATCGGGACGCGCGTGAACGGTGAACGTGTCGCCGTTCGCCGTGACGTCGAGGTCGCCCGGCGCAGCGAGAGCAACGAGGTCGAGAGCGGCTGCCTCGTCCTCGGTGAGTCGGGGGAACCCGCGCGTGGGCCCGCCGCCGAGCGCCGCCACAACGGCATCGCGGGCCCCGAGCCCGAACAGGTCCCCATGCTCGTCCCGGATGAGCGCCGCCGCGCCCGGCCCGTCGTCGTCGAGCAGGAGCGACGCGTCCAGCCCGCGCACAACGGAAATCGGGCGTTGCCCGAGTTTCCCGGTGGCAAGCTCGGCTGCGCCGGCCACCTCGTCGGCGACCGCCGGTGAGGTGACGGCGAGCTCGTTGCCGTAGGCGTCAACACGACCGGCGAACGACTCGAACGGGGCGAGACCGGCGCAGCCGAGGGCAATGTCGGTCTGCCCGACCCGCCAAGCTCGCCCCGCGGTGTCGCTGATGACGACGGCGACCCGGCGGCCGGTTCGCTCGTGGAGATCCGCGCGCAGCTGTCGGGCGACGGCATCGGCGTCAGGCGGCAACGGGAGGACAACGCCGGCTTCGACGTTCGACGCATCGACTCCCGCAGCGGCAAGCGTCAGGCCCTGCGTCGTGCGCACGATGGTGGTCGCGCCGCGGCGGGCGACGACGCGATCGGTGCTTGCGGCGATCACCTCGGCCTTCGGCTGCGTCGTCGCGAGTCCCAGCGCCTTGCTCACGATCTTGCTGGTGATGACGACGACGTCGCCGTCGTGCACCTCGACGTGCGCGAGCACGAGGGCGGCCAGGTCGGTTCCCGGGGTGACCTCGCCGATGCCGTCGACCGGGATGAGCTCGATCATGCGCGCCGCAGCTCGTCGGCGAGCTGCAACGCGTCCGCTGCCAGCGCCTTCGTCGTGTCTGGGTCGGACATCCAGAGCGGCACGGCGCGGGTCGTGATGCCGAGCTGTTCGATGGAAGCGACATCTGCGGCGTCGGACCCGTCCACGAGCCAACCGTCGAGGATCCCGTCTTCGCTGCGGCTGCCGTGGAAGGCAGCCACGCCGGCGGCGCTGACCGCCACGCCGAGGCCGCCGAGCAGCTGGTTCGCCATGCCCCGCACGGCCGATCCACCGATGATTGGGGAGACCCCCACCACCGGCGCCGGCGTCGTCCGCAGGGCCGCGCGGATGTCGGCGATCGCGACGATCGGTCCGACGGACACGATGGGGTTCGACGGGGGGATCAGCACGACGTCGGCGTCGGTGATGGCCGCGAGGACGCCGGGTGCGGCCTTGGCCGCGTCGGCGCCGACGACCTCGACGCCGTGCACCGGCACCTCGGCGCGGTGCCGGATCCAGAATTCCTGGAAGTGGAGGCGCTGCGGCCGCCCGTCGATGGTGGTGTCGATGTGCGTCTCGACGGTGTCGTCCGTCATCGGCAGCAGGCGGACACCGGGCTTCCAGCGCTCGCACAACCGGGCCGTCACGTCGCTCAGCGACGCCCCCTCCTGCAACATCTCGGTGCGGATCAGGTGTGTCGCGAGGTCGCGGTCGCCGAGCCCGAACCAAGCCTCGGCCAGGCCGTAGGCTTCGAGCTCGGCCTTGGCATTCCAGGTCTCGTCGGTGCGCCCCCAGCCGCGAACCGGGTCGATGCCGCCGGACAGCGTGTACATCACCGTGTCGAGGTCCGGGCAGACCCGCAGACCGAACACCGTGATGTCGTCGGCCGTGTTGGCGACTACCGTCACGGCGTCGTCGGGAGTCACGGCAGCCAAGACGCCCTGGATGAAACGGGATCCGCCCATGCCGCCGGACAACACTGTGATCTGCACAGGCCGAGGTTATCGAGCGCCCGACTATTGACGATGTCGCGTAACCCCCCAGGGGCCCGGGTCGGTATGACTTGTATGAAACTCGGGGATCTGGGACGAAAGACCTTTGCCGCGCCGCTTGCGGCCTTTGCGCTTGTGGCCGGTGGCGGTGTCGCCCTGGCCGCGTCGGGGGGCAGCCACCCGGCACCGGGTGGGGGACCGGCGCCGGAAGCTGCTGCACACCAGCCCGCCGACGTCGGTTCGCCGACGCCGGAGCCGACCGACTCTCCGTCGGTTGAGCCGACGGACGAACCCGCAGCTGCCGCTTCGCCCACCCCGTCGCTGACGGGCCTGTGCCACGCGTACAAGGCCGGCGGCTACGCGTCGTCCACAAAGCACGGCCACGTCAACCCGGCTTGGTCGGCGCTCGAAGCCGCCGCTGGTGGGGCCGCCAACGTGGGCCCGTTCTGTGACGCCCGCCTGGCCGCTGCTGCCGCGGCGAAGCCGGCGGACGGCGACGACGCGGTCGAGCCCGAACACGTCAAGCCGGCCAAGGCTGCCAAGCCCGCCAGGTCGGATCACGACGAACAGGGCGACGACGACGCTACTGACGGCGACGATCAGGGCGACGACGAGCAAGGCGAGGACGCCGGCGACCACGGTGGCCACGGCGGAGATCACGGGTCGGAGCACGGCGACGACTGATGCTCGGAGGCGATGACTCTGTCTCCATGCGTCATGATCGGCGCATGGAGACAGTCACCCTTGCCAACGGCGTCGAGATGCCGATCGTCGGCTTCGGCGTGTATCAGATTCCGCCGGACGACACCGAGCGCGCGGTTTCGGATGCGCTCGCTGCCGGCTACCGGCACATCGACACGGCGGAGGCTTACCGCAATGAAGCGGGCGTCGGCCGGGCCATCGCCGCGAGCGGCCTGCCGCGGGACGAGCTGTTCGTCACCACCAAGGTCTGGATCTCGCACGCCGGGGAAGCGGCGACCCGCGAGGCCCATGGCCGCTCGCTGGAGCGCCTCGGGCTCGATCACGTCGACCTCTACCTCGTCCACCAGCCGTTCGGCGACTATTACGGCGCCTGGCGGGCGATGGAGCGTCTCCTGGCCGACGGCGAGGTCCGCGCCATCGGCGTCAGCAACTTCTACCCGGACCGGCTCGTCGACCTGAAGCTGCACGCCGAGGTCACCCCGATGGTGAACCAGATCGAGACGCACCCGTTCTTCCAGCGCTCCGATGACCACGCCGAGATGGAAGAGATCGGCACGCGGCACGAATCATGGGGTGGCTTCGCCGAGGGACGCAAGGGCATCTTCACCGATCCGACGCTCAGCGCCATCGCCGGCGCGCACGGCAAGTCAGTGGCCCAGGTCATCATGCGCTGGCTCATCCAGCGACAGATCATCAGCATTCCGAAGTCGGTCCACGCCGAGCGGATGGCGGAGAACATCGACGTGTTCGACTTCGCGCTCACCGACGACGAGATGGCGCAGATCGCCACGCTCGACGCCGGCGCGAGCATGTTCTTCGACCACCGCACCGCCGACGCCGCGAGGATGCTGGGCGGCTAGGTCAACACGCCTTGCAGCAGGTTTGGACGCATCTTTAGACATTCATGCGGTTCACCGCCCGATGAATTGTTCTTTAGGTGGCTATGGGCACCTAAACGTCGACACATCTGCACCTTGACCGCATGAATGTCTAAGGATGCGTGGGAGGTCCGGCAGCCTGCCGTCAGGGCTCGGCAGCCGACCACCTAGGTCAGCAGACAGCTCCGTCGGGGGTCTGGAACGACGCTGGCTCCTCGCTGGCCGCCGCAACACGAACCGTGACGCCCTTCCAGAACGCGACCCGGTCCTTGACCTTCGTGGCCTCGGGCGACGGGTCCGGGTAGTACCAGACGCCATCGTGCGCGACCGCACCGTCGACGTGCACGTCGTAGTACGACGCCGTGCCCTTCCAGCCACAGACGGTGTGCGTCGCGCTCGGCTCGATGAAATCGGCCCGCAGCGACGAGCTGGGGAAGTAGTGGTTGCCCTCGACGACGATCGTCTGGTCGCTCTCGGCGATGACGGTCCCGTTGAAGACGGCCTGCATGGTGGTCATGGTGTGTGCGCTCCTTGATCTATGACGAGGCTACCCACGAGTTCCGCGACGCCTGCCGGCAAGTGGCGAGAGGATGCACCTGTGAGCGTCACCAATGCCGAAGCCCATCAGATCGCCCGAGAGAAGGGCGTGAGCGGCCCGCTGTACCTGATCGTCAAGTACACCGCGGCCCTCGTGTTTCGAATCCTCTGCGGCTTCACGGCGTCCGGCAAGGAGAACGTGCCGGCGAAGGGCCCGGTCGTGATCGTGCCCAATCACAAGAGCTTCTGGGATCCGTTCTTCGTCGCGATCGTGTTGCGGCGCCCGGTGCACTTCATGGGCAAGGCGGAGCACTTCGACGGTCCCATGGCACCGTTCTTCCTGCGGTTGGGCGCGTTCCCGGTGCGCCGCGGCGCGTCCGATGAGGAGGCGCTGGAGACGGCGCGTGCCATCCTGCGCCGTGGCGACGCTCTGGCGCTCTTCCCCGAAGGAACGCGCGTGCGGGAAGAGGGGCTGGGCACGGCGAAGCGTGGCGCAGCGCGCCTGGCCATCGAAGCCGGTGCACCGCTCGTCCCGACCACCATCACCGGTACCGAGAAGCGGCGTTGGCCGCTTCCGCGCAAGGTGCGGATGGTCTTCGGCACGCCGGTGCCGGTCGAAGGCCTGGAGGCAACACCTGAGGACGCGGCCCTCGCCATCGGTCAGGCCTGGCCGCAGGTGGAGCAGGAGTATGCGAGGTGGCAGGCGCGGCCTGGCGTCATCGTCGCTGGTGCGGCCGCCATCGGGCTCGGCGCGCTGGTCGTCTCGAAGCGCCGGAAGAAGTAGCTCAGCGCGAGATGGCGTGTGGCACGGCCATCGCCGACAGCTTGTCCGGGTTGCGGACGGCATAGACGTTGGTGATGAGGCCGTCGACGCTCTCGACCAGCATCACCAGGTCGAGGACGTCCTCGACGTAGAACGCGACGGCGGGCAGGTTGTTGCAGGTGATCATCTCGGCGCGTACACCCGGCACCGCGACGCCCTTCTTGAACAGCCCGACCGCGATGCGGGCCACTCGATCGGCGCCGACGACGGGCCGGCGCGAGGCCGAGACCTTGCCGCCACCGTCCGCGGTCCAGACGACGTCGGGGGCGAGGAGCTCCATGAGTCCCTGCACGTCGCCGCTGGCGGTGGCGAGCAGGAACTGCTCGGTCACCTTCGTTGCGGTTGAGCTGGCGGGCTCGAACTTCTTCCGTCGGGCCTGAACGTGCTCGTGGGCGCGATGCGCCACCTGCCGAACCGCGTCGACAGACTTGCCGACTGCCGCGGCGATGTCGTCGTAGTCGAACCCGAACACGTCGCGCAGCACGAACACGGCGCGCTCGGTGGGCGTGAGCGTCTCCAGCACGATGAGCATGGCCATCGAGACTGATTCGGCGAGGAGCGCGTCGCTCGACGGATCGCCTTCCTCGGCGATGAGCAGTGGCTCGGGCAGCCAGGGCCCGACGTAGTCCTCCCGCCGCCGGGCCGCCGCGCGGCGCGCGTTGAGTGCCTGCCGGGTGACGAGCCGCGCCACGTATGCCTTCGTGTCGCGCACCGTCGACAGGTCGACCTCGGCCCACCGCAGGTAGCTGTCCTGGAGCACGTCTTCGGCTTCGGCGGCCGAGCCGAGGATCTCGTAAGCGATCGTGAACAGCAGCGGACGCAGGTGCGTGAATCGCTCGGCGTGCTCGTTGCTCGGCGTCATGAGCCGGCCAACGCCTTTTCGTGGACGTTCCGCGTGCCGGCCTTCAGCCAGAAGTAGGAACCCGGCTTCTTCGCTTCCTTGGTGATCGCCGACATCACCGCGTTGCAGATGGCCTCCTTCAGGGCGGCGACCGGACGGCCGGCGACGTAAAGGTTCACCGCCCTGTCGTCCTTCCGCGCCACCTGGAAGATGCCGCCGCGACGTCCCAGACTGATGCACGCGCCGACGAACCGCTGGTCGAGCGGCTCGGGGACATTGCCCGCGATGCGGCTGAGGACCGTGTTCGCCGCCTGCACGCCGAGCGGGCCAGCCGCCTGGCAGCTCATCCGCAGCGGCTCGCCGGAGGGAGCGGCTGCATCGCCGGCGGCGACGACGCGGTCGTCGTCGAGGCTGGTGAGCGTCTCGTCGGTGAGGAGCCGGCCGAGCTCGTCGGTGCGCAGGCCACTGCGGTCGGCCAGGTTCGGCACGCCGAACCCGGCGGTCCAGATCGTGACCGCACTCGGGAGGACGGCGCCGCCGTGCAGCACCACGGAGTCCTCACGGACCTCGATCACGCGGTCCGGCAGCACGTCGACGCCCTGCCGCCGGAACCACGCGTGCATCGACCGGCGGCCGGGGGAGGAGAGGTAGGGCGCCAGCTCGCCACCGCAGGCGAGCGTGACGTTGCGGCCCTGCTCGGCAAGCTCGGAGGCCAGCTCAACACCGGTGAGGCCGCCGCCGACCACGACAATGGGAGCCTCCGGCTCCACTGCCTCGAGTGCCGCGTGGAGCCGTTGCGCGTACTCCAGCTCGGCGACCGCATGCGCAAACTCGCCAGCACCGGGGACGTCGGGGGAGGCGTCGCCGGTGCTGCCGACGGCGTAGACCAGGTAGTCGTACGGCAGCTCGCGACGCGAGGCGAGTTCCAGGGTGCGGTTGGGTGCGTCGATGCGGTCCACGCTGTCGACCAGCAGGCTCACCCGGTCATGGAGCAGCTCGTCGAATCCGACGGTGGCGCCGCGCGTCCCTGCCGCCAGCTGGTGCAGGCGGATGCGCTCCACGAACTCGGGCCGCGGATTGACGAGCGTCACGTCCACATCGTCGCGCAGCTCGAGGTGATTGGCGGCCAACGTCCCGGCATATCCGCCGCCGATGACGACGACACGAGTCTTCTGGTTGGTCATGGTTCCGCTCCCTTTCGTCCGGTCTTCTGACCTCAAGACACCGCCAGGGCGAGCCGTGTGACAGGACGTGATGCACCTCACGCGGCGTGCTCGATGTGCAATCTGCTCTCGGGCCGCACGGACGCGCCGAGTAACCTACGGCTTCATGAGCGACATCCCGCTGTACGCCCTTCCCGAGGAGCACCAGGCCGTTCGTGAGGCCGTTCGCGCCATCTGTGACGCGAAGATCGCGCCGCACGCCGCCGAGGTGGACGAACAGGCGCGCTATCCGCAGGAGGCACACGACGCCCTCCTGGCCACCGACTTCTTCGCGCCGCATGTGCCCGAGCAGTACGGCGGCGTCGGTGCCGATGCGCTTGCCACCGTGATCGTGATCGAGGAGGTCGCCCGGGCCGACGTCTCCGCGTCCCTCATCCCGGCGGTCAACAAGCTCGGCTCGCTGCCGGTGCAGATCGGCGGCTCGGAGGAGCTCAAGAAGAAGTACCTGGGTGCGCTCGCGCGCGGTGAGGGGACGTTCTCGTACTGCCTGTCCGAGCCCGACGCCGGATCCGACGCCGCAAACCAGAAGACCAAGGCCGTGCGCTCCGGCGAGGGCTGGGTGCTCAACGGCATCAAGCGCTGGATCACCAACGCCGGCGTTTCGGAGTACTACACCGTGCTGGCGATGACCGACCCGGAGAAGCGCTCGAAGGGCATCACGGCATTCGTCGTGGAGAAGTCCGACGAGGGCGTCTCCTTCGGTGCGCCGGAGAAGAAGCTCGGCATCAAGGGATCGCCGACGCGCGAGGTCTACCTCGACAACGTCCACATCCCGGAAGACCGCATCATCGGCTCCGAGGGCGAGGGCTTCGAGATCGCCATGAAGACCCTTGACCACACCCGTATCACCATTGCCGCACAGGCCGTCGGCGTTGCGCAGGGCGCTCTCGACTACGCGCTCGACTATGCCAAGGAGCGCCAGCAGTTCGGGCGCCCGATCGCCGACCAGCAGGGCCTGCAGTTCATGCTCGCCGACATGGGTATGAAGGTCGAAGCCGCCCGCCAGCTCACCTACGCCGCCGCCGGCAAGTCCGAGCGCGGTGACAAGGACCTGACGTTCTTCGGCGCTGCGGCCAAGTGCTTCGCCTCCGATGTCGCCATGGAGGTGACGACGAACGCCGTTCAGGTGCTCGGCGGCTACGGCTACACCCGTGACTACCCGGTCGAGCGGATGATGCGCGACGCCAAGATCACCCAGATCTACGAGGGCACCAACCAGGTGCAGCGCATCGTCATGGCACGCCAGCTGCTTTCCGGCATCCAGTCGCAGATCTGACCGTGGCGGAGCGGTACCACGTCAACCCGGACACAGGCCTGCCGAATCTGTGCACGGATGGCGATGCGTGCCGCTTCGGTGGCGACGAGTTCCACTACCCGAACAAGCACGACGCAGAGGTTGCCTGGAAGGCCCGCGAGCTCGAACGCGGCATCATCGCCTACCGCAACGTGATGCGAGCGACGGAGAAGGACGAGGAAGAAGCCGCCCTCGCCAAGCTGGCGGGTAGGACAAAGGGCTTCTCGAAGAAGATCTCCGGAAGCGTCGTGCGATCGGTCATCGTCAGGAACCTCTCGAAGTACGTCGTCAACTTCCTGGGGATCTTCGTGGCCTATGCGGTGGCCTCGGGCGAATGGCTGACCGAGGACTGGATCCGTCGCTTGTTGCCGACCGTCGCCACGATCGTTCTGGTGGCTCTTCTGGCGTGGTTCATCCACAAGTTCTGGAAGGGCAGCCGCAAGGCCGCCGTCGCCGTCAAGAAGGGGCGCATCCGGCGCGAGGTGGCGCGCAAGCGCGGATGATCGCTGCCACACTCATCCGTGTGAAGCGACTCCTGGTGCGGCTGGCCCTGGCGATCTCCCGCTACAAGATGGTCGGGACGACCAGCGAACGCGTCGGCGTTTTCGTCGGTGCGCCCCACACGTCGAACTGGGACTTCGTCGTCGCCGTCATGGTGATGTGGCACAACGGCCTGCCGCTGCGCGTGCTGGTGAAGGACGACCTGTTCAAGGGGCCGCTGGCCTGGATCCTGCGCGCCTTCGGCGGGATCGCCATCGACCGCAACAACGCCGTCGGCATCGTCGACGGACTGGTGGCCGAGGCTGCCGACGCGCACAAGCCGTTCGTCCTGGTGGTCGCCGCGGAGGGGACGCGGAAACAGGGCACCTACTGGAAATCGGGCTTCTATCGGATCGCCGAGCAGGCCAGCCTGCCCATCATCCTGGGCTTCGTCGATCACGACACCCGCACCATGGGAGTCGGGCCGACGCTGCGCCCCACCGGGGATGTCCGGGCCGACATGGACGTCGTCCGCGCCTTCTACGCAGACAAGGGCGGCATCAAGCCGGCGCTCCGGACGGTGCCGCGATTGCGCGAAGAGGGCGAACGTCCGGTAGCCTGATCACATAGTTCGTCGCGTTTCACCACGAACTGTCCGCACGTCGTAGCTTGGCAATCTGCTCCGTGTGTAGCCGCCCCGAAATTCCTTCGGACGAATCGGCTGTCGGTGAAGCTCCCCCACAGATAGCGACTTCCCTTGTCCACGTTTGAAACGTTGGGCGTGCCTGCACGCCTGGCCACTGTCCTTTCCCGTCTCGACATCGAGACCCCAACTCCCATCCAGGCAGCAACGCTGCCTGACTCACTCGCCGGACGCGATGTTCTCGGCCGTGGCCGCACCGGCTCCGGCAAGACGTACGCGTTCCTGCTGCCCGTCGTCGCCCGTCTCTCCGATGGGCGCAAGCCGCGCCCCGGTGCGCCGCGCGCCCTCATCCTGGCGCCCACTCGTGAGCTCGTCGGCCAGATCGAGGCCGCGCTGGCCCCGCTGGCAGCTGCCGCCGGCCTGACGTCCCGAACGATCTTCGGCGGAGTCGGCCAGAACCCGCAGGTCACTGCGTTGCGGAAGGGCGTCGACATCGTCGTCGCCTGTCCCGGACGCCTGGAGGACCTCATCCAGCAGGGCTGCTGCTCGCTGGCCGATGTCCAGATCACCGTCCTCGACGAGGCCGACCACATGGCCGACCTCGGCTTCCTGCCCGGCGTCCGCCGACTGCTGTCGAAGACGCCGCGCAACGGGCAGCGGCTGCTGTTCTCGGCGACGCTCGACCGCGCCATCGACACCTTGGTGAAGCAGTTCCTGAGCAATCCGGTCACCCACGAGGCCGACTCGGCCCAGTCGCCGATCAGCGAAATGTCACACCACGTCCTGCACGTCGAGCGCGAGCACCGCGTCCCCGTGCTGGTCGACCTGACCAGCGCGCCGGGCCGCACCGTCGTGTTCACCCGCACCAAGCACGGCGCCAAGGCGTTGGCGCGCCAGCTCAACCAGCGCGGCGTGCCTGCCGTCGAGCTGCACGGCAACCTCAGCCAGAACGCTCGCACTCGCAACCTCGAGGCTTTCCACTCGGGGCGGGCCGCCGCACTCGTTGCGACGGACATCGCCGCCCGTGGCATCCACGTCGACGACGTCGCACTCGTCGTCCACGCCGATCCGCCAACCGAGCACAAGGCCTACCTCCACCGGTCGGGTCGTACGGCTCGCGCCGGCAACGCCGGAACCGTCATCACGCTGATGACGTCCGAACAGGCTCGCGACGTCCGCGACCTCACCCGCGCCGCCGGCATCAGCCCGACGACCACCCGGATCCACGGAGCCAGCCATCCGGTCCTGGCCGAGTTGGCGCCGGGGCAGCGAGAGCTGCCCGGCGGACTCGAACCGGCTGTCGCGCAGGCGCAGCCGCAACGGCCGCGCGGCAGCAATGGCGGCGGCGGTGGCAACCGCGGAGCTGGTGGCGGCAACCGCAACCGGCGGCGCTCCGGCTCGGGCGCCTCGCGCGGCCCGCGCAGTGCGGCCGAGTTCAGCTCCGGCCGCCGCTGACGCGGTCCGCGCATGTGCCGGCGTACAAAGCGCCGACGGATTTTTGGACGCGACGGCGGTTGTGCCCGTTCGCCCGCGGCTTCTAGGTTGCTGGTGTGCTCACCAGAGGACTCATCGCGCTGGTCGCGATCGTGGGTGGTCTTGCGACGCCCAGTGCGGCGAACGCGGCGTCGGTCGTTGACGTCCCGGTCACCTTCGCGGTGACCAACTCGAACCACTCCGGCGTGCCGTGCATCACCGACGGCGCCGCCTACACGATCAGCGGCCACCTCACGGGCCCGGCGAGCAAGCTCGCAGCGCCGGGGCCGAAGTCCGCGACGCTCTACCTGCATGGGCTCGAGCTCGGGGAGTGGTTCTGGCGGGTGCCCATCGACGGGTATGACCACACACGCGAGATGGCGAAGCTGGGGCACATCTCCGTCACGGTCGACCGTCTCGGGTACGACTCCAGCAGCCAGCCCGCCGGCACGGCGAGCTGTGTCGGGGGCCAGGCCGACATCGCGCACCAGGTCATCACCCAGCTGCGCAACGGCACGTACGGTGGCGCGACGCATCCGCGGCTCCAGCGGCTCGCCTTGGCGGGGCACTCGCTGGGCGGATCGATCGCACAGGTCGAGGCGTACTCGTTCAAGGACATCCAGGCGTTGGCCGTCGTCTCCTACGCCGACACGGCCGCCAGCCCGGGCGCTGTCCTGGAAACTGCATCCTGGGGGCCGACGTGTCTCGCCGGCGGGGCAAGCTCGGAGGGCGGCGCGCCCGGCTACGCCTACTTCACCAAGAGCGTTGACGACTTCAAGGCGAACTTCCTTGCCCACGCGCCGCCGGCCATCCTGACGTACGCGTTGCCAAACCGCGACATCAATCCGTGCGGCGACCTGATGTCCCTCGTGAGTCCCATCCCGATCGCGGCGCTTCGGCTGCACGAGGTGACCGTCCCGGTGCTGCTGATCGCGGGAAGCGATGACACGGTGGTCCAGGCGAGCGGAGTCCGCAACCAGAAGCTCTTCTACCTGGGCTCGCGCGACGTCACCGTGTCGATCGTGAACGGGGCGACGCACGGTCTCACCCTGGAGCCGACTGTGGTCGACTTCCGCGGCCGGCTGGACTCCTGGCTCGGGGCGCGCGGCTTCTAGCCTCCGCTTGGCTATGGTTCGGCCATGACTGACTTGGTGCTGCTCGAGGTCAGCGATCGCGTCGCGACCATCACGCTGAACCGTCCCGAGGCGCGCAACGCCCTCAATGGCGACCTGCTGGAGGCGCTGACCCGAACGGTGGCCGCGACGGACGCCGACGACGCGGTGGACGTCCTGATCATCACCGGGGCGGACCCGGCGTTCTGCGCTGGACTCGACCTCAAGGCCGTCGCGTCGGGCGACCCGCGCCTGCTGTCCACGGCTCCGACCGGCGACATGCCGGTCCGCGATCGCGGCCCGTTCGGCACGCTGACGAAGCCGCTCATCGGTGCCGTCAACGGCTTTGCCATCACCGGCGGCTTCGAAATCGCGCTGGCCTGTGACTTCCTGATCGCCTCCGAGAACGCCCGGTTCGCCGACACGCACGCACGCGTCGGCCTGCAGCCGTGGTGGGGCCTCACCGTCCTGCTGCCGCAGGCGATCGGCGTGCGTCGCGCCCGCGAGATGAGCGCGACCGGGAACTTCCTCGATGCGCGGACCGCGCTCGACTGGGGCCTGGTCAACCACGTCGTCCCGCACACCGAACTACTGGCTTTCACACGGAACCTCGCGGCCGACATCGTCTCCGGGAACCAACCGGCCATCCGCCGCCTTCGGGCGACCTACGCCGAGAGCCAGCTGCTCACCGAGCACGACGCCTGGCTGCACGAAGCGGATGTTGCCGCGGCGTGGGTCAGCGGTGCTCGGGCGTCCGACGTGGCAGCCAACCGTGAGGCCGTCATGGAGCGCGGACGCTCGCAGGCCTGACAGGGCGGCGTCGCTGCGCTAGTTTTCTGGTGTGCGTCCCTCCCGGTTGGCCGCCGCCCTTGCGCTGGCGGTCGCCTCGTTCGGAGCCTCGGCTCTGCCGGCGGCTGCTGTTGACACGCCGTGGCCGCTGACCTCGGACGTCGTCAATCCCAAGCCACTCGACCCGGCGATCGGGCTCCTCCCGGCGGTGCCGACGCCGTACCAGCCGTACACCGGCACCATCTGCAGTAGCGGCGCAGACGCATGCATCGACGACGTCATCCAGGAGATGGAGGGACGGTTGCGGCTGCTCGCGCCGACCTGCAGTCATCACGCGATCTTCTCCCTCGCATACCTGCGGGTGACCGAGAACGTCCGAGACGCCAACCGTTCCGGCTACTTCGCCGACCACGAGTGGCTCAACCGCATTGACGCCGTATTCGCGGACATGTACTTCCGCACGATGGACGGCTACCGGGCCGGCGAGCCGCTGGCGCCCGCGTGGAAGGTGGCTCTGGACGACACCGAGAACCGCAAGCTCAACGGGTTGGGCAACTTCATGATCAACATGAACGCGCACATCAACAACGACTTCCCGCGGGCCTTAGCGACCGTCGGACTGACTGCGGCCGACGGCAGCACGCACAAGCCCGACCACAACGCCTACAACCAGCGTCTCGACAGCCTCTACCGGCCGGTCTTCATGGAGGAGGCCCACCGCTTCGACCCCGCCTTCGACGCGTATCACGTCGGCCCGTTCGAGGGGACGGCCGCCGGCGTCATCATGCGCGGCTGGCGCGAAGGCGTCTGGCGGAACGCCGAGCTGGTCGCCAATGCCAAGACGCCGGAACAGCAGAAACTGGCGAACCAGTGGATCAACAACTACGCGCTGGCTCAGGCGCGCATGATCGAGGCGACGCCGCTGTTCCAGGCGACGCCGGCCAGCAATGCCGCGCGCGACGCGTGGTGCGCCGCGAATCACGACTGACGCGGCCGTCAGGCTGCGGTCGGGGCACCCGCTGCCGGTGAATGAGTATGGGCGAGCATCGCTCCCGGGTCGATCGACGTGATGAGGTTCCGCACGGCGGCTGCCTGCAGCGAATCCGTCGCTTCAATGACGACGTAATGGGTCGACCCGTCCGAGGCCGCTTCGACAGCGAGCGAGTCGATGCCGGCGAGCACGCCCGCGGTGATCGCCTGGGCGGTCGCGTCGCTCAGCCGGTAGATCTGCAACAGCCAGGTGTTCGTCGATTCCATGGGAGTTCCGATCCGACCCGCACCGTTGCGGGTTCTGCTGAGCAGATCGCTGGGAGTGTGCCGTGGGTTACGCGGCCGCCGCACGAGGCGCGGTCCCACCCCCCAATGGGATGGGACCGCTTGTCTCGGGTCGCTCAGAGAGCGAACGGATCGTCGTCTTCGACGACTTCGCGCTCGACCACGCGCTCAGTACGGGCGGGGCGCTCGACCACGCGCTCAGTACGGCCGGGCGTCGGGTCGGCCACGTCGCGCTCGACGACTCGCGTCGTGCCGGCGGTCGGGCCACCGCGTCCTACGACAGGGCCCCGACTGCTGGCGTTCACCAGCAGGAACACCACGACCACGGCCAGAATCAACAGCAAAGCCAACGTCATGCTCATGATTACGTCCTTTCGCGTCGGGGCGGGAGTACCCGATAGGGCGCCGGCTAATCCCAACAGGTGGCGATTTCGCCCCGCGATGTCGGCCGGAGTCGGTAGCGTGCCTTGTGTGAGCGGAACCCTGACTGAATTCGTCCAGCGACTCGTGCTGATGGAGGCTGACCTCGCTCGGCTTCTCGATCAACAGCAGGCGTCGGGCGAACCGTCCGCCGATCACTTTCCCGAGCTGATGGCAAGCATGATCGCGATTCAGCGGCAAGCCATCGAGACGCTCGTCGCGGCCGCCGACGAGATCGCCGGCCTCAAGGCCGCCATGAACGGCGTGACGGCCGCCGGATAGCCGCCGTCTCGTACAGTCAGGTCTCGTGGCTCATACGCGACTCGTCGGGCGGCTACTCACGTGGGTGATCGTTCTTGGGCTGGTGGTCGCCGTCGTCTTGGGTGTGTATGTGTGGCGCGGTCACAGTAAGCCCGGGATCCCCGGCCCGTCTCCGCAGGCCACGACAACCCCAAGCACTCCGCTGCCGACGGTCACAAAGCTGCTGGTCTTCGTCGTCGAGAACCATTCGCTGGAGCAGATGCAGGCAAAGATGCCGTACGCCCGCAGCCTCGCGACGACGTACGGATACGCGAACGCCTACTTCGGCATCACCCATCCGTCGCTGCCGAACTACCTCGTCATGGCCGGCGGCCAGACCTTTGGCGTAGACGACGACCGTGAGCCGCGCTCCCACCAACTGCCGGGGCCGAGTGTCTTCGGCGCCGCCCTGCGGGCCGGCAAGACGGCGCGGGTGTACGCCGAGGACATGGACTCCAACTGCAAGCGGCGGAACGAGGGCAAATACGTGGCCCGGCACAACCCCTGGACGTACTTCGAGGACGAATCCAGTGCATGCAAGGACGACGACGTCCCGCTCTCGCATCTTGACGACGACGTCAAAGACGGTCAGCTCCCCGCCGTGGGCATGGTCGTCCCCGACCTGTGCAACGACGCGCACAACTGCGGGCTCGACAAGGCGGACGACTGGCTGAAGCGCCGCGTCGGCGACGTGCTCGACGGCCCGGACTGGCAATCGCGCCACCTGGCCGTCGTCATCACGGCCGACGAGGACGACACGCACCACGACAACCGGATCCTGACCGTCGTTGCGCACCCGAGCCTGCACGGCGTCGTCGTGTCGACTCGGCTCGACCACTTCTCGCTGTCCCACTCGTACGCGGATGTGGCGGGGGTGCCGCCGCTGGCTCAGGCCGCCGCAGCTCCGCCGTTGCTCGAGGCCTTCGGCCTCGCGGCGGGTTAGCGTGCGCCGAGCCGGGCATGGGGGACACTGGCGTCCATGAATGACATGCTGGAATGGAACAAGTCGATCATCGAGGAATTTCGCGTCAACAACGGCAAGGTGGGCGGCCAGTTCGAGGGTGCGCCGCTGCTCCTGCTGCACAGCACCGGCGCCAAGTCGGGGGCCGAGCGCGTCACTCCGATGATGTACCAGGATCTCGGCAACGGCCGCGTTGCCGTGTTCGCGTCCTACGCCGGGAGCGACGTCAATCCAGCTTGGTTCCACAACGTCGTGGCGAACCCGGAGACGACAGTCGAGATCGGTACCGAGACGCGCGATGTGCGCGCCCACGTCGCCGACGCCGATGAGCGGAAGCCGATCTGGGAGAAGCAGAAGGCCGATTACCCAGGCTTTGCCGAGTACGAAGAGAAGACCGACCGCGTCATTCCAGTGGTCGTTCTCGAACCGCGCTGATCAGTAACTGAACCCGCCGGGTAGCATTTTCCTGCTTTCCCTCCCACTCCCAAGAGACAGACACTCCCATGCCTGTAGCCGTTCTCTATCCGCTTGCCCTGCTTGGCGCCCTCACGGTCGTCGCGTTCGGCGGGCTGCTTCTGCTCATGCTTCTCGGCCGCGTTGGCAGCCATCGCGCCAGCCATCGCAAAGTGCGTAACGACGGACCCTAGTCCAAGCCGACCTCGGTTCTGCCCTCGTCGAATGACGACTCGTAGTGCCGGGGGACCGACTGATTTCGCCGAGCAACGAGAAAGACCCCGGCAGAAGCCGGGGCCCTCTCGTTTCGTTGCTTGCTCAGATGTCGTAGTAGAGCTCGAACTCGTGCGGGGTGGGACGGAGCGCCACCGGCAGGATTTCGTTCTCGTACTTGTAGTCGATCCACGTCTCGATGAGGTCGGGCGTGAAAACGTCGCCGACGGTCAGGAAGTCGTGGTCCTCCTCGAGGGCCTTGAGCACCTCGGGCAGCGACGTCGGAACCTGCGCGATCTCGGCAGCTTCCTCCGGCGGCAGCTCGTAGATGTTCTTGTCGACCGGAGCCGGCGGCTCGATCTTGTTCTTGATGCCGTCGAGGCCGGCCAGCAGCAGCGCCGAGAAGGCAAGGTAGGGGTTGCTGGACGGGTCCGGGAAGCGGCACTCGATGCGCTTGGCCTTCGGGTTCGAACCGGTGATCGGGATGCGGACGGCGGCCGAGCGGTTGCGGGCCGAGTACACCAGCGAGATCGGAGCCTCGAAGCCCGGGACCAGACGCTTGTAGGAGTTCACGGTGGGGTTGGTGAACGCCAGGAGCGCCGGCGCGTGCCTCAGGATGCCGCCGATGTAGTGGCGCGCGGTCTCCGAGAGTCCGCCGTAGCCGGCCTCGTCGTAGAACAGGGCGTCGCCGCCGTTGGCCAACGACTGGTGGACGTGCATACCCGAGCCGTTGTCGCCGAAGATCGGCTTCGGCATGAAGGTCAGCGTCTTGCCTGCCGCCCAGGCAGTGTTGCGGACGATGTACTTGAACTTCGTGACGTCGTCAGCGGCCGCGAGCAGCGTGTTGAAGCGGTAGTTGATCTCGGCCTGACCCGCCGTGCCTACTTCGTGGTGGCCACGCTCGAGGATGAGACCCGAGTTCGCGAGGTGGGTCATCATGTCGTTGCGCAGGTCAGCCTGGCTGTCGGTCGGCTGGACCGGGAAGTAACCGCCCTTGTAGCGGACCTTGTAGCCGCGGTTGTCAGCGATGTCGTCGTCGGTGGCCCATGCGGCTTCGATCGACTGCAGCTCGTGGCCCGACTTGTTGGCCGACGTGCCGAACGACGCGCGGTCGAAGACGTAGAACTCGGCCTCGGGTGCGAAGTACGCGGTGTCCGCAATGCCGGTCGACGCCAGGTAGGCCTCGGCCTTGCGCGCGATGTTGCGCGGGTCGCGGCTGTAGGCCTCACCGGTGATCGGGTCGTGGACGAAGAAGTTCAGCGCGATCGTCTTCGGCGCACGGAACGGGTCGACGAACGCGGTACCGAAGTCGGGGAGGAGCTTCATGTCCGACTGGTCGATCGTCTGGAAGCCGCGGATGGACGAGCCGTCGAAGGCGACGCCGGCCTCGGCCGCGTCCTCGTCGAACGCCTCGATCGGCATGGTCACCTGCTGCTGGATACCCGGCAGGTCGGTGAAGCGCACGTCGACGTACTTGACGTCCTCGTCGCGCACAAACTTGAAGAAATCGTCGGCATTGCCGAAGCTCATGGGTCCTCCTCGCCGTGCGTCACGGCTCGATGTTGAACAAAGAGATGGCGGCGTGCCGCCACCTTGGTCTTGACCCTAAGGGCAGGCAATTTCCCGACCGTAAGGGGTTTGTTTCCGGCATGTTACAAGTCGCCACAGGCGGCTCGAACGTCGGTCTCAGCCCCGCATCATCCGCCGGGCGCCCTTCATGTTCGTGGGCATCGGGCCACGCGGCATCGGCGCCGCCGGGCGCATGGCGTCGAGCGCCTTGGCTTTTTGCATGAGCGCGGTCTGCGTGGCCGGCTCGATCTGCTTCTTCATCTTCTGCACGTGCCGGATGAGCTTGGGCAGCGGAATCTCGCCGTCGCCCTGACCAACGACGAGCGTGTGGACGGGCACCTCGTCACCGCCCATGCGCTGGTGCTTCGTCTTCTCTGAGGCCAACAGCTGCTTGACGCGGTTGGCGTTGCCCTCGCCGATGAGCACGATGCCCGGGCGGCCGATGACGCGATGGACGAGGTCCTGGTTGCGGGTGAACGCCACGGCCGGCTTGACGTCCCAGCCCTTCTTCAGCATCTGGAGAGCGCCGGCGGCGGCACCGGGCTGGCCCTCGATCTGCGCGTATGCGGCTCCCTCGGCCCGGCGTCCGAGGACGACCATGACGGCCAGGATGCCGGCGAGGATGCCGAATATGACCCCGAAGACGATGCCGAACACGTTGTGCCGCGTGAAGAGCACCATCTCTGCCATGGCGGCGACGCCACCGACCACGACGAACCAGGCCAGCAGGCGGAGTGGCAGCGACGGCTCGCTTTGCTTGGTGATCCGGTACGCCTGAACGATCTGGCGGAGGCGGCCCTTGGGGACTTCGGGTGCGGTGGCGGACATGGGTTCCAGTCTACGAGCGTCAGATTTTGGCGGTGCTGCGAGCGTCAACGGCCTGCTGGTACAGCCGGCCGGCGCGGTAGGACGAGCGGACCAGGGGGCCGGACATCACGCCGAGGAACCCGATGTCGTCGGCCTCGTCCTTGAGCTCGACGAACTCCTCGGGCTTGACCCAGCGGTCGACGGGGTGGTGACGCGGTGACGGACGCAGGTACTGCGTGATGGTGATGAGCTCGCAGCCCGCCTCGTGCAGGTCGAGCAGGGCCTGGCTGATCTCCTCGCGGGTCTCGCCCATGCCGAGGATGAGATTGCTCTTGGTGACCAGCCCGGCAGCCCGCGCCTGCGTCAGCACGTCCAGCGAGCGGTCGTAACGGAACGCCGGCCGGATGCGCTTGAAGATGCGCGGGACGGTTTCCAGATTGTGTGCAAGCACCTCCGGGCGGCTGGCGAACACCTCGGCGAGTAGGTCGGGCTCGCCGTTGAAGTCCGGGATGAGGTTCTCGACGCCGGTGCCGGGGTTGAGCTCGTGGATCTGGCGCACCGTCTCGGCGTACAGCCAGGCGCCGCCGTCGGGAAGGTCGTCGCGGGCAACGCCGGTGATCGTGGCGTAGCGCAGCTCCATCGTGCGGACGCTCTCGGCCACGCGGCGCGGCTCGTCGCGGTCGAGCGCGGCCGGCTTGCCGGTGTCGATCTGGCAGAAGTCGCAGCGCCGGGTGCACTGGTCGCCGCCGATGAGGAACGTCGCCTCGCGGTCTTCCCAGCACTCGAAGATGTTGGGGCAGCCGGCCTCCTGGCAGACCGTGTGGAGCCCTTCGGACTTCACCAGCTGCGTGAGGTGCGTGTACTCGGGCCCCATCTTCGCGCGGGTCTTGATCCACGGCGGCTTGCGCTCGATCGGCGTCTCCGCGTTGCGAACCTCGAGACGCAGCAGTTTGCGGCCCTCTGGCGGGGTGGTCATGCGGTCACCGATCCGACGGGGATGGACAGGGCGGGTGCGTGATCCACGTCAGGTGACGGCTCGTACGGCTCCCACCGCAGCAGCTCGACGAGATGCGGCGCGACCGCGTCGGCGGCCTCGGCGACCGTCACGTCACGGCCGAGCTCGACGCTCAGCGTCGTGACACCGGCGTCGGAGATGCCGCACGGGATGAAGCGGTCGTACCAGTCGAGGTCAACGTTGGCGTTGAGCGAGAACCCGTGCATGGTGACACCGCGAGCCACCCGGATGCCGATGGCCGCGATCTTTCGTTCGGGCCTCCCCACCTCGGCGGCGAGCCAGACGCCGGAGCGGCCCGGTACGCGGCCGGCCGAGACGCCCAGGTCGGCGATGCCACGGATGATCGCCTCCTCGACGCGGCGCACGTAGTCGACGACGAGGACATGCGACGGAAGCTTGGTGATCGGGTACCCGACCAGCTGGCCCGGGCCGTGGAACGTGATCTTGCCGCCGCGGTCGACGTCGATGACCGGCGTGCCATCGGCGGGACGCTCGTGGGGTTCAGTCCGTTTGCCGGCGGTGTAGACCGGGGGATGTTCGAGGAACAGCGCGACGTCACCGATCTGGTCGTTCGCGCGCTCGTCGAGGAGCTGGCGCTGCAGGTCCCACGCTTCGAGGTAGGGGAGCGCCGCGGCGCCGAACCATTCGCGGCGGATGTGCAGGTCGCTCACCCCGTCAGGGTACCCGGCGGGCAAGGCGACGTCCGAGGGCGCAGGATGGACCCATGGCTGAGCCCGAACGCGCCACATCGGCCGATCGCGGGGACGTCGTCGAGGTCCTCGCGACCGCATTCGAGCAGGACCCGGTGTTCGCCGCGCTGATGCCCGATGCCAGGTCGCGGCCGACGCGACTCCGTCGGTTCTTCGCGATCGAAGCGGGCCCCTGGGCGTTGGATCTCGGCGGATCGTGGATCCTGCGCGACGGTGCGGCGGCGCTCGGTGCGGCGGTCGTCGTGCCATCAGCCCAGCGCCACAACCCGGCGGAGAATCACCCCGTCACGATCGCCGCATATCTCCGCACCTTCGGGCGACATTCCCTGAAGGCGCGCAGCTTCCTTGAGGTCATTGAAGCGACGCATCCGACGGAGCCGCACCTGTACCTGCCCTTCATCGGTGCCGCCCGGCCCGGCAGCGGCGCCGGATCGATGCTCCTGTCGGCCATGAGCGCAGCCGCCGACGACGCTGGGCTGCCGCTGTATCTCGAAGCCAGCACCGCGACGAGTGCGCGGCTCTACCGTCGCCACGGGTTCGTCGACACCCGCACCATCGAGGCCCCCGACATGCCTCCGCTCTACGCCATGTGGCGCGAGCCCGCCTGACTGTGGACGAGCACATTGGCATGAGGAGCACCTGACGGCACCCTGACCGGCATGCCCGTGTTCGCCGTGCTGATCTCGCTCTTCGCCACGCTGTTCGGGCCGGCGAGCGATCCGGAGTGCTACGCGCTCGGCGGGCTCGACGTCGCGCGAGCGGAGGCGCTGGCCGACGTGAACCTGACGGATCTGCGGGCCGTCTATGCCGACCGTGCGGCCGGTGCCGCTGATGCCCGCATCCTGCGCCGCTACGCTGCTCGCGGCTACCGCATCGTCGGGGCGGGGATGGTCCGCGGTGAGTGCCGCGTGATCCGTCGCTCGGCCGGCCAGGTCAAACTCGATGTCACCGACCGGCTCGCGTCGGCGTGGGTGGTCAGCGAGGACGGAACCGCACGACGCCTGCCGCGTGGCGCCTTGGCGCGCCATCGCATCGTCCTGACCGGCGGCGCCGGCGCCTGGAAGATCGCGTCAGTCGGCTAGTGCCGTTGCGACGATCGACGCGATCTCGCGGTTGTACTGAGGGCCGCGCGCGCCGGCCGTGACCTGGTTGAAGAATCCGTGGATCATGTCGCTGTACTCGCGCTGCTCCACCTTGACGCCGGCCTCGGCCAGCTTCTCCCCGTATGCGATGCCCTCGTCACGGAGCGGGTCGAACCCGGCGGTGACCACGAGGGTGGGCGGCGTCCGCCCCGAGATCTTTGCGTTCAGGATGGTCGCGCGTGGATCCTTCCAATCGCGCGCATCGGGGAGGTAGCGGTGCGTCGCCTGCTCCATCGCCGACTGCATCAGGAAGAACCCGGTGCCAAGCGAGCGCCGTGAGTCGGAGATCTGGGTGAAGTCAGCGATCGGATAGACCAGCAGCTGGAAGGCCAGGTCGATCTCGTCGGCCGTGAGCTGAACGGTCGCCGCAGCAAGGTTTCCGCCCGCAGAGTCACCGCCGACGGCGAGGCGCGCCGGATCAGCGCCCACCTGCTCGGGGTTGGCGGCGAGCCAGCGCAGTGCGGCGACACAGTCGTCGAGACCGGCTGGGAACGGGTGCTCCGGCGCCAGCCGGTAGTCGAGCGAGAGGACCTGGATGCCGGCGTTCTCCGCGAACGCTCGCAGCGCGACGTCGTGGCCGTCGAGGCCGCCATAGGTGTGGAAGCCACCGTGGAAATACAGCATTGTCGGCGAAGCCTGGGCGCCCAGCCGCGCTGCCGGCGTGTACAGGCGGGCGGGACGCCCGGCGACGGTGAAGTTGCGCACCGCGCCGATCGGATGCTCCAGTGCCAGCAGGATGGTGGTGCGGTCGAGCGACTTGCGCGCCTTCGCGAGCGACACCGCGTCGAGTGGCTTCTCCCGCGTGACTTTGGCCAGCGTCAGGATGAGCTGGGACTCTGGCGCAAGCCGGCGTTCGCCGCGCTTGATGGGCCGGCCGGCGAGCCGCTGCATGACCGGTTCGGGTAGGTGCGTGAGTGCTTGGAGGAGGCGCGACACCAACTTGTCCATCGGGTTCCTATCCGTGTAGTGCGTCGTCGAGGACGGACGCGAGCTCGGGGTGCTCGAAGGTGAAGCCCGCATCGAGCAGGGCTTGCGGCTTGACCCGCAAGGAGCCGAGCAGGTCATCGGCGACCGGCCGCGCAGCGAGGCGCAGGGCCACGCTGGGTGCCGCGAGCAGTCGCTTCCGCCCGACGGCGGCGGCAAGGGCATCGGAGAACTCGGCGTTCGTGGCGTCGCCCGGGATGGCGAGATTGAACGGGCCGGACAGGTCGTCGCGCTCGGCCAGGAATGACGCCGCCCGCACCCAGTCGGTCCGTGAGATCAGCGACATGAACTGCGCCCCGGAGCCGAGCTTCGCGCCCAGCCCCAGCTTGAACGCCGGCAGCTGGGGCTTGAGCAAGCCGCCCGAGCGGTGCACGGCCAGTGTGGTCCGCAGCAGGCAGACGCGCGCGCCGGCGTCGGCGGCCGATTGCGTCGCCGCCTCCCACGCGTGCACGACGTCGGCGAGGAAGCCGTCGCCGGCCGAGCTGGTCTCGGTGAGGATCTCGTCGCCGCGGTCGGCGCCGTACGCGCTCATTCCGGACGCCGAAAGAAGCGCCGCCGGCTCGGCGGACCGCGCGATGGCGTCGGCGAGCGTTGTCGTTGCGCTCAGCCGGGAGGAGAGAACCTCTTCCTGCCAGCGCTTGGTCGGCGGGAAGTGCGAGATCGGCTCGCCGGACAGGTTGACGACGACGTCTGCCGATTCGATGAGCGCCTGGTCGACGATGCCCGCTGCGGGGTCCCACTGGAACGTGTCCGGGGCCGTCTCCGTCCGGCGGACCAACCGGACGACCTCGTGCCCGTCCGAGCGGAGGTGCGCGACGAGGGCAGAGCCGAGGAAGCCCGAGGCGCCCCCGACAACGATCCGCAAGGTCTAGCCCAGCTCGCCTTCGAAGGACCCGGCCTGCAGGCGGTTCTTCACCGCCGAGAGGAAGCGGCCGGCATCGGCGCCGTCGACGACGCGGTGGTCGTAGGTCAGCGCGAGGTACGCCATCGAGCGGATGGCGATGCTCTCGCCGCCGTTGGCGTCCGTCACGACGACCGGGCGCTTGACGACCGCCCCGACGCCCAGGATCGCCACCTGCGGCTGGTTGATGATCGGCGTGTCGAACAAGGCGCCGTTGCTGCCCAGGTTGGTGATGGTGAACGTGGCGCCGGACAGCTCGTCCGGGCTGATCTTGTTCGTCCGGGTGCGCTCGGCCGCATCGGCGATGCGCTTGGCCAGGCCGGCCACCGACAGATCGCCGGCGTCCTTGATCGTCGGGACGATCAAGCCCTTCTCGGTGTCCACCGCGATGCCGAGGTGCTCGCCGGCCGGGTACGTGATCGTGCCCGCCTCGAAGTCGGCGGCGGCGTTGACGATCGGGTAGTGCTTCAGCGCCTCGATCGCGGCCTTGGCGAAGAAAGGCAGGAACGTCAGCTTGACGCCCTCGCGCTCGGCGAAGGAGTCCTTCGAGCGGGCGCGCAGGCGGGCGACCTCGGTGACGTCGACCTCGTGCACCTGCGTCAGCTGGGCCGAGACCTGCAGCGACTGCACCATGCGGGTGGCGATGGTGTTGCGCAGACGGGAGATCTTCTCGCTCTTGCCGCGCAGTGCCGATGGCTCGGCAGGAGCCGCGGCGGCGGGTGCGCCGGCCGCCGGAGCGGCGGCGGCAGGCGCCTTGGCGGCGGCGTCGAGGACGTCCTGCTTGCGGATGCGGCCGCCGACGCCGGTGCCCTGGATGCTGGCCAGCTCGACGCCGTGCTGCTTGGCCAGCTTGCGGACGATCGGGGTGACGTAGGTGTCCGCCGTCGCCGCAGGCGACGGCGCGCTGGCGGCGGCTGGGGCCGCCGCGGGGGGAGCCGGAGGCTCCGAGGCCACGGGAGCGGCAGGCTCGGGTTCGGGCGTGGCTGGCGCCGCAGGTGCAGGCGGTTCGGCCGCCTCGGCCGCCGGGGCCGGCGCCGCGCCCTTCGAGCCGATGATCGCCAGGACTGCGCCCACCTCGACGGTCTCGTCCTCGGCCGCCTTGATCTCCAGCAGCGTGCCCGCGACGGGCGAGGGGACCTCGGTGTCGACCTTGTCCGTCGAGATCTCCAGGAGCGGCTCGTCGACGGCGATCTCGTCACCGACGTTCTTCAGCCAGCGGGTCACGGTGCCTTCGGTGACGCTCTCACCGAGGGCCGGCAGGACGATCTCGGTTCCCTCGGCGGTCTCGCGCGTGTCGGGTCCGGTGGGCTGGTCGCCAGCGGCGGCTGGGGCCGCCGCGGGAGGCTCCGCAGCAGCCGAAGCGTCGGAAGCTTCAGGCTCGGGCGATGGAGCGGCAGGCGCTTCTGCGGCAGGGGCTTCGGCGGCCGGCGCCGGGGCCTCCCCAGCCGACTCACCTTCCTCGCCGATCACGGCGAGCTCGGCGCCGACCTCGATGGTCTCGTCCTCTTCAGCCTTGATCTCAAGCAGCACACCTGCGACGGGCGACGGGATCTCCGTGTCGACCTTGTCGGTCGAAATCTCGACCAGCGGCTCGTCGACGGCGACGGTGTCGCCGACGTTCTTGAGCCAGCGGGTGACGGTTCCTTCGGTGACGCTTTCGCCGAGCGCGGGCAGTGCGACTGAGGTTGCCATGGTGTCCTTTGTACGTCAGGCGTGGGCGTGGAGTGGTTTACCGGCCAGAGCGAGTGAGGCTTCGCCAAGCGACTCGTTCTGCGTCGGGTGAGCGTGGATGAACTGGGCGACGTCCTCGGGGAAGGCCTCCCAGTTGACGATCAGGGAGGCCTCGCCCACCTGTTCACCGAAGCGGGCGCCGATCATGTGGACGCCGACGATCGGGCCGTCCTTCTCGCGCACGAGCTTGACGATGCCGGCGGTCTGCAGGATCTGGCTCTTTCCGTTGCCGCCGAGGTTGTACTCGTAGGTCTCGATCTCGCCGTACTTCTCCTTGGCCTGCGGCTCGGTGAGGCCGACGGACGCGACCTCCGGCTCGCAGTACGTCACGCGCGGGATGCCCGAGTCGATGACCGGCTGCGGATCGAGACCGGCGATCTCCTCGGCGATGAAGATGCCGTGCGCGAACCCGCGGTGCGCGAGCTGCAGGCCCGGGACCAGGTCGCCCACGGCGAAGACGCCGGGAACGTTGGTGTGGAGACGCTCGTCGGTGGGCACCCATCCACGGTCGACGTTGATGCCGGCCTCTTCGAAGCCGAATCCGGCCGAGTTCGGACCGCGCCCGACGGCGACAAGGACCAGGTCGGCCTCGAGCTTGTCGCCGTTCTCGAGGGTGACGACGGCGCCGGCATCGGTTTGCTCGACGCTGCTGAACTTCACGCCGGTCTTGAATCCGATCTTGCGCTTGCGGAAGGCGCGCTCGAGCTGCTTGGACAGTGCTGGGTCCTCCAGCGGGATGAGCGTGGGCAGGCCCTCGACGATGGTGACGTCCGCACCGAAGGAGTTCCAGACCGACGCGAACTCGACGCCGATGACGCTGCCGCCGATGATGACGACGCTCTTCGGGACCTCGGTGAGCTCGAGCGCCTCGTCGCTGGTGACGACTCGCCCGCCGATCTCGACGCCGAGCGTGCGGGCCACGGAACCGGTCGCGAGGACGAGGTTCTTGCCGGTGTAGCGCTGGCCGCTGACCTCGACCGTCCGGTCGCCGACAACCTTGCCCTCACCCTCGACGATGGTGATGCCGCCGGAGTTGAGCATGCCTTGCAGGCCCTTGAAGAGCCGGCTGACGACGCCCTCCTTGTAGGCGTTGACCTGGGCCATGTCGATGCCCTCGAACGTGCTCTTGACGCCGAACGTCGCACCTTCACGCGCGGCGTCCGCGACCTCGGCTGCGTGCAGCAGCGCCTTGGTCGGGATGCAGCCGTTGTGCAGGCAGGTGCCGCCCAGCTTGCCCTTCTCGATGAGTGCGACCGTCAGGCCGAGCTGGCGCGCGCGCAGAGCCGTCGCGTAGCCGCCGCTGCCCCCTCCCAGAATGACGATGTCGAACGTTGTGGTGTCCGCAGGAGTCTGCGTCACGGTCGCCTCCATGAGGTGGTTCTAGTTAGCGCTGTCATCTTGTCACTCCGGCTGCCCATCCTGCCACCGGGGTTTCGGACTCCGGCACACTTGCGCCATGGCGTGGTTCCGGCGGACGAAGGTGGCTCGCGACGACGCGGCCGCGCTCCGCGAATGGGTCGCCTCGCATGCTGGCGTCGAGGCCTACGTCGAGCCGCAGACGTCGGTGTCCCCGACGACGGTCGTCCTGGTGGCCGGCGACGGCGAGTTCATCCGCCGCAAGGTGGCGTCGCCGCAGGCGGCGGCGAACTTCGCCCGAAGCGTCGGCATTCCGGTCTACGACACGAACCGCATCGGCCTGCCGAAGCGGATGCGTGACTACGCCGTTCGGTCGAAGGCCGGGCAATCGGCAGCCACGGATGCGCCGCCGGTGCGCAGCGCGCGCCAATGGGACGCCATCGAGACCCTCGCGGCGATCGCCGGCCTGGCTGCGCCCCGATCGGAGGCGAGCAACGAGGAGCTCCAGGCGCTCCTGCGCGCTGCTCGAGCCAAGGCGCATCCCGACCGCAACGGCGGCGACCGCGCCACATGGGACGCGGTCGAGGCCGCGTCGCAGGCCCTCGGCTTGCGCTAGTTCGCGAGCTCCTCGGCCAGCGCCACCAGCGTGCGGACGGCGAAGCCCGTTCCACCCGTGGGCGTGTAGCCGTACGGGCCGTCCTCGTTGAACGCCGGGCCGGCGATGTCGAGGTGCGCCCATGGTGCGTTGCCGACGAACGAACGCAGGAAGGCGGCCGCGAACAGCGCGCCACCGGCCGGCTTGGGGTTGTGCTGGCGCAGGTCAGCGATCTTGGACGAGGTGACCTTGCCGGCCATCTCCTGCGTGATGGGCAGCGGCCACACCGACTCGCCGGCCGCGTCGGCTGCGGCGACGACCTTCGCCCGCAGGTCGTCGTTGTTCGACATCACGCCGGCCGTCCGCTCACCGAGGGCGACGATGCAGGCACCGGTGAGGGTGGCGACGTCGACGATCGCGTCGGGCTTGACCTCGGCGGCGAGGGCGAGCCCGTCGCCCAGGACGAGGCGTCCTTCGGCGTCGGTGTTGAGCACCTCGACGGTGGCGCCGTTGCGCATCTTCAGGACGTCGCCGGGACGGGTTGCCGACCCGCTCGGCATGTTCTCGGCCAGGCAGGCGATCGCCGTGACGCGGATGGGCAGTCCCAGCCGGGCGATCGCGGCGACAGCGCCGACGACTCCGGCAGCGCCGGCCATGTCCATCTTCATCGTCTGCATGCCACCGCCGGTCTTGATGGACAGGCCGCCCGAGTCGAACGTGATGCCCTTGCCGACGAGCACCAGGTGGGGCAGCGCCTTCTTGGCGGACGCGCTCGCTGGCCGGTAGGTCAGCTGCACGAGCCGCGGCGGGACGTCGGATCCGGCGCCGACGGCGATGATCCCGCCGCAGCGCTCGCGCTCGAGCTTGCGTTCGTCCCAGATGGTCACGCGGGTCGAGTCGCCGGCCCATGCCTTGATGGCCTCGGCGAAGGCGGGCGGCCGCAGGTCGCCGGGAGCGGTGTTGACCCAGTCGCGGGCCTGGTCGACGGCCTCGCTGACGATGACGGCGCGCTTGACCGCGTCGAGGGCGGCCGACTGGCGCACGAGCGACGTCAGGACCGTGATGGACCGCAGGGTCTCCTTTGCCTTCGACTTGTAGGTGTTGAAGGCGTAGGCGCCCAAGGCCGCACCCTCGGCGATCGCGCCGATGTCGTCCGCGTCGGCTGGGTCGTACGCGATCGCAATGGTGGTGGCCTTCGCGCTGATGGCTGCGCGGACGCCGGCGCCGGCCAGCCGACGAAGCTGTTCGGTCGTGGCGTTCGCCGGGACCGCGACGGCGACGACGAGACGGGCACGAGCCAGGTCGCCCGCGGGGAACGTCACGATCTGGTCCTCCTCGCCGGTGAAGCCCATGGCCTCGCGCGCGGCTGCGAACCCCGTGTCGGCCTTCGCGTCCCGGATTCCGATGACGAGGACGTCGGTGCGGGCGGCGGTGGCCGCAACGCGACTCATGGAGATCGAAGGCATGGCGGTCACTATAGGTTTCTGGCATGGACCTGCTGCAGTCGCCGTTGCACGACCGTCACGAGGCCATGGGCGCCAAGTTCGCCGAGTTCGGCGGATGGCTGATGCCGCTGGAGTACAGCGGGGTGCTGAAGGAGCACGCGGCGGTTCGCGACGGCGTCGGCGTGTTCGACGTCAGCCACCTCGGCAAGGCGCTGGTGCGCGGGCCGGGCGCGGCGGCATTCGTCAACGCCTGCCTGACCAACGACCTCGGGCGGATCGCGCCCGGCAAGGCGCAGTACACGCTGTGCTGCAACGACGACGGTGGCGTGGTCGACGACATCATCGCGTACCTGCGCAGCGACGACGAGGTCTTCCTCATCCCCAACGCGTCGAACAACACCGAGGTGGTCGCCCGGTTGACCGCGGCCGCGCCCGAGGGCATTGAGGTGATCAACCAGCACCGGGACTTCGCGGTGCTGGCGGTGCAGGGCACGCGCAGCGACGAGGTGCTGACCGCCCTCGACCTTCCGGTCGGGCATGAGTACATGTCTTATGTCACCGGATCGCTCGGCGGAGTGGAATTCTCGGTCTGCCGGACGGGCTACACCGGTGAGCGCGGCTACGAGCTCGTCGTCCCCTCCGAGGCGGCCGGCGACGTCTGGGATGCCTTGTTCAAGGTGGGGGAGCAATGGGGCCTCGTGCCGGCCGGATTGGGCGCGCGCGACACGCTCCGCACTGAGATGGGCTACGCCCTCCACGGCCACGAGCTGTCCCCGTCGATCACGCCGATCATGGGCGGCGTCTCGTGGGCGGTCGGCTGGTCGAAGTCCGAGTTCTGGGGCAAGGCCGCACTCGAAGCGCAACGTACCGCCGGCGACGCTCGCCACCTCGTCGGCCTGAAGGCGCAGGGGAGAGGCATCCCCAGACCGGAGATGACCGTCCTGTCGGAGGACGGTGCCGTCGTCGGCGAGCTCACCTCGGGCACGTTCTCGCCGACGCTGCGCGTCGGCATCGGCCTGGCCCTCGTCGATCGCTCCATCCAGGTCGGCGACACTGTGCTCGTCGACGTCCGCGGACGCCAAGAGCCGTTCGACGTCGTCAAGCCGCCGTTCCTCCAAGCCTCCACGAAGGAGTCCTGAGATGTCTTGGTTCTGGACCTTCGAAAGCGCTGACGGCGAGCCGGTCGGTCAGTCCGAGACCTTCGAGAGCCGCAGTGATGCCGAGACGTGGATCGGCGAGATGTTTGCCGACCTGCTCGACGACGGCGTCGCCCAGGTCCGGCTGTTCGATGGCGTGAAGGAGATCTACGGCCCGATGTCGCTGGCTCAGTAGCGTTCGGGCAGCTTCTCGAACCGCTTGATCTGCGGGGCTGGGAGACGGAAACGGCGCAGCTGGGTCGTGCGCAGGACGGTGTAGAGCACCACGCCACGGGTCGACTGACCTGGGTAACGCTTGGCCAATTCCTTCTTGAGGCCACGGATGACGAAGAACTCCTCGATCACCGTGACGGCGGTCGCGAGGAACCAGCAGAGCATGCCGATCGACGCCCACGGGTTGGGGAACATCGTGAGGATGAACGTGACCAGCAGGATGGGCAGCAGGTACTCGGCCACGAGGCGCCGACGGTCGACGTAATCGCGCGCGACCCGCTTGATCGGCCCGCGGTCGCGCAGCGGGAGGTATTTCTCCTCGCCGGAGCGGAGGGCGTCCTGCTGGCGGCTGCGGATCTGCTTGCGGGCGTCGCGGTCGCGCTGCAACTGCTCCTTGCGCGTCATCGGCGGCTTCAGCGCCTTCTTGCGGGCCGCCTCGGCCTCCTTGCGCGTCGGCGTGGGATTGTCCTTTGTCACCTGCGCAGCCTAACTGGCAAGGTTGGGGGCGTGACGCTCGACGACCTGACTGCTGCCTACGAAGAGCTGCGTGCATCCGGCCTCAAGCTGGATCTCACTCGGGGGAAGCCGGCCGCCGAGCAGCTCAATCTCTCGAACGAGCTGCTGACGCTGCCGGGCGACGACTACCGTGCCGCGGACGGCACTGACGTCCGCAACTACGGCGGACTGACCGGGCTGCCGGAGCTGCGCGAGATCTTCGCCGAGCTGCTGCACGTACCGGTCGAGCAGCTGGTCGCCGAGGGCAACGCGAGCCTTGAGCTGATGCACGACACCATGGTGTTTGCCCTGCTCAACGGCACGCCAGACTCGCCGCGGCCGTGGTCGCAGGAGGACGAGGTCACCTTCATCTGCCCGGTTCCGGGCTACGACCGCCACTTCGCGCTCACCGAGAAGTACGGGATCCGCATGGTCACCGTCGACATGCGCGGCGACGGCCCCGACATGGCAGCCGTGCGCGAGCTTGTCCAGGACCCCTCGGTCAAGGGCATGTGGGTCGTCCCGACGTACTCCAACCCGAGCGGATCGGTGGTGTCGGAGGCCGTCGCCGCCGAGCTGGCCGCGATGGAGACCGCCGCCCCGGACTTCCGCCTTTACTGGGACAACGCGTACGCCGTGCACCACCTCACCGAGGAGCGGACGAAGAGCGCCGACATCGTCGGCCTGTGCGCGGCGTCCGGTCACCCGAACCGTCCGTACCTGTTCGCGTCCACGTCGAAGATCACCTTCGCCGGCGCCGGCGTCGCCTTCCTCGCGTCATCGCCGGCCAACGTCGCTTGGTACCTGGCGAACATCGGCAAGCGGACGATCGGACCGGACAAGGTCAACCAGCTGCGGCACGCGCGCTTCCTGCAGAGCCCCGATGGCGTGCTCGACCTCATGGACAAGCACCGCGCGATCCTCGCGCCGAAGTTCGCCGCCGTCCTGGAGATTCTCGAGAACCGGCTGGGCGGTCGGGACGTCGCGACCTGGTCCGTGCCGAGGGGCGGCTACTTCATCAACCTCGACGTCGTCGAGGGGACGGCCGCGCGCGTGGTGCAGCTCGCCAAGGAGGCCGGCATCGCGCTGACGCCGGCCGGCTCGTCCTTCCCGTACGGCAAGGACCCGCTCGACCGGAACATCCGGCTCGCACCGTCGTTCCCGACGATCGACGAGCTCCGCGCCGCCATGGAGGGCGTCGCCACCTGCGTCCTCCTGGCGGCTGCCGAGAAGTCACTGGGCTGATTCGTGCGCGTCCTCGTGGCGCCCGACAAGTTCGCCGGGACGCTGACGGCCGCGGAGGCGGTCGACGCCATTGCCGACGGCTGGCGACGCCAGGCACCGGATGACGTCGTCACCCGCCTTCCGATGTCCGACGGCGGGCCGGGGTTCGCGTCTGTCCTGGGCGGAGCCCAAGGCGCCGACCGGTCGACTGCGTACATCGAGTCGGCCGAGTACTGCGGACACGGCCAAGTGCCCGGCTCGTGGGACGGATCGACCGCGGCGGTCGGCCGGGCTGTTCTCGACGCCGTGGCCGGAGGCGCGACCAAGGTCGTGGTCGGGCTCGGCGGCAGTGCCACCAACGACGGGGGAGCCGGGTTCCTCTCCGCCCTCGGCGGGACCGCGGATGTGCCGCTCGACGCCGGACCGGCCGGCCTGCGGGGCGTTTCGGCGGTGGATCTCGCCGGCGTTCACGAAGCCCTTCGCGGGGTCGAGCTCGTCGCGGCCGCTGACGTCGACATCCCGTTGCTCGGATTGTTCGGCGCCACGAAGACCTTCGGCCCGCAGAAGGGCTTGTCCGAGGAGGACCTTCCGGCCGTGGACGGGATCCTCGACGACTTCGTCGTGGCAGTGCTCGGCGCCGCCCCGGCTGAACGGCGGCTCGCGGAGGCGCCCGGCGCCGGCGCGGCCGGGGGGCTCGGATTCGCAATCCTGCTGGCCGGCGGGACGGTTCAGCGCGGCGTGAACCTCGTCGCCGACGCGGTCGGACTCGCCGATGCGTGCGCGAGTGCTGACCTGGTGATCACCGGAGAGGGCACCTACGACCACACCTCGCGTTCGGGCAAGGTCGTCTTCGGCGTCGCCGAGCGCGCGGCCGCGGCGGCCCGGCCGTGCATCGTGCTCGCCGGGCAGGTGACCGTCGGATCGCGGGAGGCGCGCGCGATGGGGGTCGATGCGGCGTACGCGGTGGCGGATGTCGTCGGGC
The DNA here is from genome assembly GCA_045806885.1 of Aeromicrobium sp. Classification (GTDB taxonomy): domain Bacteria; phylum Actinomycetota; class Actinomycetes; order Propionibacteriales; family Nocardioidaceae; genus Aeromicrobium. The sequence goes on along the minus strand of JBJMIJ010000016.1, from coordinate 3,321 downwards.
TGGAGGGGTCGTTCGCGGATCCCGCGGGATCACTCGCGACGCTGGCCGAGCGGGCGGCGCGGACGTGGTCGCGTCAGTTCTGAGAAACGCCACGTAGGATGGGAACAGATCGGGCCGGGGTCGCGTTGACCCCACGCAAGGCCTGACCACTGGACTCACAGGAGACATTTCATGAGCGGCTGCGGATGCGGACACGGACACGGCGCTGAAGCGGGCGGCCACGGCGCCGCCGGCGGGCACCAGCACGGCGCTGGCGGAACGGCCACGGCCGTCAAGCTGGAGACGACCGTCCAGACCGACGGCGTCAACCTGAGTGAGGGCGCGGCCAGCAAGGTCAAGAGCCTGCTCGAGCAGGAGGGCCGCGACGACCTCGCCCTGCGCATCGCCGTTCAGCCCGGTGGCTGCTCGGGCCTGCGCTACCAGCTCTTCTTCGACGAGCGCACGCTCGACGGCGACGAGATCCGCGACTTCGACGGCGTCAACGTCGTCGTCGACCGGATGAGCTCGCCCTACCTGCACGGCGCGACGATCGACTTCGTCGACACGATCGAGAAGCAGGGCTTCACGATCGACAACCCGAACGCGTCGGGTTCCTGCGCCTGCGGCGACTCGTTCCACTGACGATTCTCTGAATACGCGACCGCCTCGGCCTTCGGCCTGGGGCGGTTTCGTATGCTGCACCGGTGCGTATTGCCGTCACCGGATCCGTTGCCACTGATCACCTGATGACCTTCTCCGGTCGGTTCGAGGACTCGATCGTCCCCGAACAGCTGGACAAGATCGCCGTCTCCTTCCTCGTCGACGACCTGGAAGTGCGTCGCGGCGGGACGGCAGCGAACATCGCCTTCGGCCTGGCCACGCTGGGCCACCGCCCGCTGCTGGTCGCGTCGGTCGGCAAGGACTTCGACGTCGAGTACCGCGGCTGGCTCGATGCTGCCGGCGTCGACACGTCCGCCGTCAAGGTCTCCGAGACGCGCCACACTGCGCGCTTCGTCTGCACCACCGACACGACGATGGCGCAGATCTCGTCCTTCTACCCGGGCGCGATGTCCGAGGCCGACGCCATCGACCTGGCCGAGCTCGGCGAGTTCGACCTCGTGCTGATCAGCCCCGACGACCCCGACGCGATGGTGCGTCACACCGCCAGCTGCCGCGACCGCGGCGTTCCCTTCGCAGCGGACCCGTCGCAGCAGCTCGCCTTCGCCGACGGTGCCATGATCCGCGACCTGATCGACGGCGCCACCTACCTGTTCAGCAACGAGTACGAATCGGCCTTGATCGAGAAGAAGACCGGATGGTCGTCCGACGAGGTCCGCTCGCGCATCGGGACGCAGGTCACCACGCGTGGCAAGGACGGCGTGAGCATCTACCTGCCCGACGGCGAGGTCGTCGAAGTCGGCGCCATTCCGGGTGTCGCGGCCGTCGACCCGACCGGTGTGGGTGACAGCTTCCGGGCTGGATTCCTGGCCGGGATCGCGGCCAGCCTGAGCGTCGAGCGCTGCGCCCAGGTGGGGTGCACGATCGCCTCGCTCGTCGTCGAAACGACCGGCACGCAGGAGTACCAACTCGATCGCGCGACCTTCGTCGCGCGGCTCGGCGCGGCCTATGGCGAGGATGCCGCGGCCGAAGTCGACGCCGCGCTCGCGCTGCCGAATTGAACTGCTGACCTATCGCCGTACAGACGGTGGCCCTGCAGTAGTCTGCGGGGAGTCGAATCCCGATCAGAAAGGCGCCTCGTGGGTCGGATGAAACTGGCGGCGATCTCCGCCGCTGCCGTACTTGTCCTCGCTGGCTGTTCGCCGTACGACAAGTCCGACATCAATCGCCTGGCGCTTCCCGTGCCGGCCAGCGACCGCACCCAGCCGGTCTGGAACCTGTGGTTGGGGTCCTGGATCTCCGTGCTGGTGGTCTTTGTCCTGGTCTTCGGCCTGATGGTCTACGCGATGATCCGGTTCCGGAAGCGCGACGACACCCCCCCGGCGCAGATCCGCTACCACCTGCCGCTCGAGGCGCTGTACACGATCGCGCCGTGCATCATCGTCGCCGTCTTCTTCTTCCACACCGTCGTGGCGCAGAACGCCATCCTCAAGGAAGTGAAGAACCCCGATCACCAGATCACTGTCGTCGGCAGCAAGTGGCAGTGGGCGTTCGACTACGTCGACGAGAAGTCGATCGAGGGCGGCAGTGTCTTCGACGTCGGAACGCCGGCCGATCCCTCCAACCTGTACCTGCCGGTCAACGAGTCGGTGCGCTTCACCCTCAAGTCGCCCGACGTCATCCACTCGTTCTGGATCCCCGAGTTCTACTTCAAGATGGACGTCATCCCGGGCCGCGTCACCAACAAGAAGGCCCACAACGCCTTCGACGTGACACCGACGCGCAAGGGCACCTTCACCGGCCGTTGCGCCGAGCTGTGCGGCCTCTACCACTCACGCATGATCTTCAAGGTGCACGTGGTCTCGCGTGCCGCCTACGACAAGCACTTGACCGAGCTGAGGAAGCTCGGCCAGGTGGGTGAGCCCGTCGGCGCCAAGCATGCCGACGAGATCGCCGGCCTGGAGAACGGAGACGAGCACTGATGGCAACCACGGCAGCGTTCGAAAGCGGGCACGCCGTCCCGCGCGAACTGACCCTCGGCCAGCGGATCGTCAAGGTCATCACGACGACCGACCACAAGGTCATCGGCAACCTGTACTTCGTCACGTCGTTCTTCTTCTTCATCGCCGGCGGCATCATGGCCCTGATCATCCGGGCCAACCTCGCGCAGCCGGGCTCGAAGGTCGTCAGCGACGACACCTACAACCAGCTGTTCACCATGCACGGCTCGATCATGCTGCTGCTGTTCGCGACGCCGCTGTTCTTCGGCTTCGGCAACGCGGTCATGCCGCTGCAGATCGGTGCGCCGGACGTCGCGTTCCCGCGGCTCAACATGTTCAGTTACTGGCTGTACCTGTTCGGTGGCCTGATCGTCCTGTCCGGCTTCCTGGCCCCGGGCGGCGCTGCCGCCTTCGGCTGGTTCGCGTACACGCCATTGAGCGACGCCATCAACTCGCCGGGTGTCGGCGGCGACCTCTGGATCATGGGCTTCTACATGGCGGGTCTGGGCACCATCCTGGGCGCGGTCAACTTCGTCACGACGATCATCACGCTGCGCGCGCCCGGCATGACGATGTTCCGGATGCCGATCTTCACGTGGAACATGCTCGTGACGTCGCTGCTGGCGCTCATGGCGTTCCCGGTGCTCGCCGCGGCCTTCCTCGCGCTGATGGCCGACCGGCACTTCGGCGCCCACATCTACGACCCCGAGACCGGCGGTGCCGT